>CAVUFD010000002.1:0-1153248 GCA_963740825.1 uncultured Chloroflexia bacterium
GGCGGCAGCGATCGGCGCCAGCGGGATCGTCTGCCGCTTACGGCTCGCGATGATCACGCAGTCGGCGTAGCCACCCGTGGGGACGCCCAGCCACGGGCTCATCGTCCACTCGAGTCGCGCGAGCAACCCGAGGGCATGTCGGCTGCCTGGGACGCGCCGCAGGATCGACAACATGTTCGACCACCTTTGCCACCGGCAGGGTCGGCGATTGATCCACCGCGATCAAGGTGCGCGTTATGCCGTGCGGGTCGGCGTCATGACTGCCATGGCGTTCGTCAATTGGCCGCGGTTCGCAATGAGGCTCAAGGCAAGGTACACCGCACCGCCAATCGCTAGCTGGACGATGAGAGTGACTGCGCTCCCAGCCTCGGTAAGGAACCGATCAACCATCAACGCCGAGCCACCTGCGACCAAAGCAATCAGAAGCGGTCGGGCCATTGTCACCACTGCGTCCTTCACCGCCAGATCAAGCAATGGGAACGCCAGAGCAAGGCAAGGTACAAACAAGACACACATCGCAACGGCGTAGGCAGTGGCGACACCGAGCGCGCCCCATTGGACTCCAACCAGAAAGAGCGTCACCGTGACGGCCGCACTCAGAAGACCCCAACGGAAGAGGAGATCCGTCTTTCCAGCCGCGAGATAGATTGTCCCGACCCCACTCGTTGCCACTTGGACAACACCAGCAATTGTCAGCACCCGCAACATCGGAACCGCCTCTTCCCAGCCCGGACCAAGCAGGACCGGGACCAGGTTGTCTGCTGTTACGCCGACGAGGGTGCAAATTGGGAGCGCAAGAAAGACGCTTCCGCCCATCGCAGCTAGATAGATGCGCGCGCGTGACCCTGTGCTTGTGGCGGCGGCCATCGCCGGATACAGCACTCGGTTCACCGAGCTCGTAATGATCTGCTGAGGAAAGAACATCAGGCGGTAGGCCACGGTGTAGAACCCAAGCGCCGCTTCCCCCGACACCCGCCCAATCAGCGCGTAGTCAGCGTTGCGCGACAGGTAGTTCACGGCGCTGAACCCAGTGAGGGGCGCCCCAAAACCAACGGAGTTGCGAAGGGCCTCCGCCGAGACGCGCACGGATGGACGCCACCCCGATGCCGTCCAAAGCGCAATCGTCGTGACGAGCGACACGGCAACAACCTGACCGACCAGGCTCCACACTCCCCGGTCATTCAGGGCCAAGGCAAGCGCAGCGCTGATCCCGATCCCGGCAGCGAGGAGGTCAATCGCCGCGATCGTTCGGAAGCGAAGGTGTCGTTCGAGCTGCGCCTGATGGATCACCCCGGCAGACGTCACGACAAAGGGGATCGCAAGCACCGCGATCACGGGCACGACCCGGGGTTCCCGGTAGAACAGGGCGGCTATTGGTGCCAGACCGAGGCAGACAGCCGCAGCAAGGCATCCAAGGGCGATCGCCAGCCAGAACTGGCTCGAGGCGTATGACTGTGTTAGATCTGCATCCGAACGTCGGATGATTTCGGCACCGAGACCGAGGTCTCTGAATACGGCGATGAAGCCCGTGACAACGACGGCCATTGCCATGAGCCCGAAGTCGGCTGACGAGAGAAACCGTGCGAGAACGACGGCTGTCGCCAATTGAGTTCCGGCCCTGATCGCTTGGCTCAGCGCCGTCCAACGCACTGCCTCATTGAGCCGCCGCCGTGTTCCCTTTGTTGGCTCGGCCCCATCAACGCTGGGGTCGAGTGTCACAGGTCCTGGGCCCGACGCTGACGAGGGCACAGCGGCACGACCGGTGCCCGGTTCATGCCACAACGACTCATATGGCCGCGAGCACGCGGTGAACCGCCTCGACGACGTCGGCAACGTCGTCATCGGTTAAGGCCGGTGACAGTGGGAGGCTCACTGTCTGGCGCCCGATCCGGAGCGCATTTGGTGCGTCATCGGCACGCCACCCGAGAGTCGTTCTATAGAAGGGCTGCTCAGTCAACGCTACGTAGTGGACACCGACTCCAATGCCCTGGCGAGTCATACCGTCAAGGAACGCGTCGCGATCCACGCCCGCGCGCGCCGGATCGACGAGCACGGTGTACAGGTGATAGCCGTGACGCATCTCGGGCGTCGGCTCCAGAGGGAGGATGAGTCCGCTTGCGGCAAGCGCGCCCTGATACGTGGACCAGACTGCTCGGCGCCGCAGCCAGTTGTTTTCGACGCGCGCCAGTTGATGCAGGCCGATGGCAGCTTGCAGGTCCATCATGTTGTACTTGAATCCGGCTTCCACGACCTCATAGTGCTTATAACCGTCGTCGCTGAAGCGTTTCCAGGCGTCTTTAGACATCCCGTGTAGGGCGAGAACCTTTAGGCGATCAGTGTCTTGCTGGTTCTTCGCAAGGACCATTCCACCTTCGCCGGTAGTGACGTTCTTGGTTGCGTAGAAGCTGAAGCAGCCGAACTCTCCGAATGTCCCGCACGGCCGCCCATCCCACTCCGACTCGACACCATGGGCGCAGTCCTCGATCACGGCCAGCGAATGTCGGGCAGCAAGAGCAGTGAGAGCCGTCATATCGACGGGCCGGCCAGCGAAGTGGACCGGAATCACCGCCTTCGTCTTTGACGTGACGGCAGCTTCGACTGCTGACAGGGCGAGGTTCATCCCTTCCGGATCAACGTCAACAACCACTGGCGTCGCGCCCGCATGAAGGATGACGTTGACGGTCGCGCAAAAGGTCAGAGCGGATGTGATGACCTCATCCCCAGGCCCGACGCCCGCGGCGATGAGGCTTAGATGCAATGCCGCTGTGCAGGAATTGACGGCGACTGCGTGCGGCGCTCGGCGGTACTCGCGAAACGCTTCCTCAAACCGCGCGACCTTAGGTCCCGTTCCAAGCCACGCTGCACGCATCGAGGAGACGACCTCATCGATCTCGGCGTCCTCGATCTGTGGCGCACCGAAAACCAAGAAACGGTCCCGACTCCTGACGGGCAGGTTCTCTCGCATTTGACGGTGGGCCATGGGCGGGATGCTATACCGCCCGCTCGCGGCGTGACCGTCCGCCAATCGTCATCGTTGGAGCTCTCCGTGGTCCGGCTCGGCGACGACGTTGGCAGTCGCACTGAACGCGTCCTGCGGGAGGAAGCGAAGGGCAAGCCGGCCAAGATGCATTCCAGCGCGCGAGCGGGGAAGAAACCAGAAGCCGGCGTTGAGGTGACGAACAATTCGAAAGGAAGCCGCCTTCAGCAGAGCATCAAGCTCCGAGGGCAGGTAGAGATGGATATGGGTCGGGTCGGCGTCCCTCTCGACCTGATTCCGGCGCGAAGGCGACAGGATGATCAACCGACCACTGGGTCCCAGGACCCGATGAGCCTCGGCAAGCACTCGTTGCGCCGTCCCCTGGTCGAGGTGCTCAATGACCTGGTTGAGGACGACGCTCTCGGCACAGCCGTCGTCCAGGGGAAGGGGATCCGTCAACTGGTGCTGCTGGATGGGGAGATCGGGACAACGCTCCTTAGCCGTGTCGACGGCAAACTGCGATCCCTCAAAAGCCCGCACGGCGATCCCCCAGCGCCATGCCAATTCGGCTAGCAGGCCCGTTCCGGCCCCGAGGTCAACCAGAAGCCCCGGTCGCCCGAACACGATCACCTCGCCCAGCACAGCAAGGTAGGCCTCCGGGGACCTGCATCCGTACCACTTTTCGAAGTACTCGTCGCTGTACATCAGATCAGGCTGGCTTCCGCCCTGCCAGAATCGTCATCGTCTCCCCAAGATCTTCATAGCTACCGATTGCGACCAGATCAGCAAACGACATCATGCGACGGTAATCGTCCTCGGAACGAAACACCTGCGCGGGGCCCGCGACGCCATGAGCCGTGGTGTTCTCGACCAAGAACAAAAGGCCGCCCGGCCGAAGCACGCGGTTGATCTCAGAGGTCGCGGCGTTGAGGTCCTGCTGTCGCTTGATGTTCCCGAGCACGAGGCAGACCCACACAACGTCAACGCTGGAGTCGGCAACGGGGATCACGTGCCCTCTGATCCGCCGGTACTGAACACCCTTGCCAGGCGGCGCCATGTCGAGAAACCTCTCGATTGGATCGACGCCTATCGCCTGGCCCACCTTGGATGCCAAGACCGGGGTGAAGCGGCCAGGCCCACAGCCAAAGTCCAACGCGATCTTGTCTGAAGCTCTGAGTTGCTCATCGAGCAGGGGCTCGAGTACCGAGAGCTGACGGACAAGGACCGTTGGACCGTCCTCCCCCGAGTGGGCGAGGTTGAGCACACCGCGCTCGCCATGGCGGCTCGCCCGGATCGACCAGTAGACGCTCCCCGGCAGATGGCCAAGAGCGGCACCCCGCATGCGGGAGAAGAACCCGGCGCGCTTCGAGTTTGGTGTCAACGTCATCCCTCGGCACCTCAACGGCGGCCATGCTACGTGATCGCCACGCCCCGACCATTGGTACGAATTCGGCGGACAGCGACGACCAACGTCTCACGCCGAGGCTGAACTTGGCACGAGGGATCTCCGGTCGCGCTCCTCAGCGTACGAGCGATCGGCGCACGGCTCGGATCGTCGGCGGCCTCCTCATGCCCTAGCGCCGATGTGCATGCACCTGGATGCTGGCGCCAGTGCCCAACGGTCCCGCAAGGAGCGACCACGCCACCGCAGCCGGGCTGAGGAGCAGGGCGAGCGCCGCGGAGGCGCCGATCCTGGGCCCAAATCCGACGCTTGGGTCGCGCTTGATGAAGCTGTACAGCTCATCTTGGCCAAAGCCTGAACGGCTGAGTGCGGTCTGCACCAAGCCGAGCACCTCCATCTCTGGATAGAAGGAGTCGATGTGGTCGACTGCGAGGCCTCGGGATTCGAGCAGCGCAACCAGCGATCGCGGCGTGAACTGGAAGAAGTGCCTCGGCAGGTCGAGGTGAAACCACGCATCACCTCCGAGGCGAGCCTGGAGACTCCTTGAATTTGGGACGGAGACCACCAGGCGACCTCCCGGACGAAGCTGTTCACGTGCGCGCTCAATAGCGGCGCCGGGATCCGGAAAGTGCTCGAGCGTATGCCAAATCGTGATGGCGTCATAGCCTCGCTCAAGCGGGGTGGTGAGGTAATCCCCGACCACGACTCTCAGGCCGTACGCGTTTCGGGCAAAGGATGCGGCCGCCTCTGAGAACTCAACGCCAGTCACGTGCCAGCCGGCGTCCCGCGCAGCCGAGAGGAACCGCCCTTTGCCACAGCCGACATCGAGAAGGCGCCCTGGCGTGATCCCGGAGAGCGCCCGAAGCCTGACTGTGTTGTTGATCGTGTGGAGAATGGCGGCGGCCGACCGACCACGTGCTGCGCCAGAGTAGAAGCCCGTGGCGTATAGCCGGGCGAGGTCATCGCCCTCGGGAGGATCAATCAGCCACCGTAGGCCGCATCGACCACACTTGGCGTGTGGGTAGCCGCGAACCAACGCGCGAGACAGCGTGTTGGCCCGACAGGCCGGACATGTCTCTCCACCTGTAGCCACGAACCGAACGGACCTCTCGTAGTCTGGTTGAGATGCTGGCACGCTGGCCGTATATCGGAATCGCCTTCCTTGTTCATTGTGCCGAATTGCAGGTTCGGACGCGGCGAACGTGGGCCATACCGATCGCGACCCGAGGGCGGAATCAGTGAGGATCGCGATCGTCGGCACCCGGGGGATCCCGGCCGCGTACGGAGGCTTCGAGACGCTCGCGTGGGAGCTGTCGACGCGGCTCGCCCAGCGCGGCCACGAGGTGACCGTCTACTGCCGCCGCGGGCGCACGGACGAGTCGATCCCCGTGCCGGCCGGCGTCAGGCGTCGGTTCCTGCCGTATCTGCCGGGCAAGTACCCGGAGACCGTGAGCCACACCGGCCTGCCGTCATCGACAGCCTGTTCCGCGGCTACGACGCCATGTGGGTCGGCAACGTCGCCAACGCGGTCTGCTGCGCGGTTCCGAGGTTGCGGGGCACAAGGTCGTGCTCAACGTCGACGGGATCGAGCGCCAGCGGGCGAAGTGGGGGCCGGTCGGCAGGGCGTGGTACGCGATCGGCGAACGGTTCGCGCTCGTCTACCCGAACGCGATCGTCTCCGACGCCGACGTGATCCGCGACTACTACCTGGAGCGCTACGGCAAGCCGTCGACCGTCATCGCCTACGGTGCGCCGCTGCTGGACCGCGAGCCCGTGCCCGACCTCACCCGTCACGGCATCGACCCGACATCGAGCCCGGACGCTTCCTGCTCTACGTGAGCAGGCTCGAGCCCGAGAACCAGGCCGACCTCGTGATCCGCGCCTATCGCGAGGTCACGGGCGACATCCCGCTGCTCATCGTCGGCGACGCGCCGTACGCCGAGACCTTCAAGGCCGGCCTGCGCGAGCTGGCGGCAGGCGACCCCCGCGTCCGCCTGACCGGCGCGATCTACGGCGACGGGTATCGCGACCTCCAGCGCTCGGCGCTCGCGTACATCCAGGCCACGTCGGTGGGCGGCACGCACCCGGCGCTCGTCGAGGCGATGGCCGCCGGCAACCTCGTGCTCGCCTTCGGGACGCCCGAGAACCGCGAGGTGGTCGCCGGGACCGGCCTCGTGTTCGCCACGGAGGGCGAGCTCACGAACTTGCTCCAGGGCGTCGTCGATGCGCCCGACTCGCCGCTGTACGACGCGTTCCGCTCGTCGGCACGCAAGCGCGCGGCAGTCAACTACTCGTGGGACGCGGTGACGGACGCCTACCTCGCGCTGTGGACGTCGCTCGGCGCCGGGTCCGCGTGACGGCGGCACGGTGACGGCCGCACCGACCCGCTCGACGTCGATCGTCGGGCCCCTGCTCATCGTCGGCACCGCGTACCTCGTCTTCTTCGCCGGCGCCTACTTCGGCATCTATGACGTCCGGGTCCGGATCTCGAGCCTCGTCATCGTCGGCGTCGTCCTCGCCCTGTACCTCGTCGCCGCCTGGCGGTCGCCGAGCTGGTTCCCGGCGTCGCGGCTCTGGCCGGCGCTCGCGATCGGGGTCGGTGTCCTCGCGATCGACACGGTGTTCTCGCGCAACCCGCGGATCTCGCTCGACTTCCTCGCGTACGGCGTCCTGCTGGCCGCGCTGTACCTGTTGCTCCGCTCGATCCTCGTCCACCCCGAGCTCCGGGTCCGCCTCGGAGCCGCAATGGTGATCCTCGCGTTCGTCCTGGACGTTGCCTACCTCGCGGTCGTCGTCTCCGACTGGCGCGAGTACTGGCAGGTGCTCGGCCGGTTCTCGATCCCGCCGCTGCGCCCGTTCTTCGAAGGCCTCACCTACGGCAACCCGGGGCTCGTGGCGGCGATGGCGGTGCTCGTCTCGGTCTCGGCGAGCGCGCAGCTCGGCGGCGCGACCCGTCGGTCACAGGCCGCGATCGCCGTCCTGTGGGCGCTCACGACGACCGTCGTGATCGTGTCGGGGACACGCGGTGCCTGGTTGGCGCTCGCGTTGACGGGAGTGGTCGCGCTGGCCATGTGGATCGCCGGTGGCCGGGCGCGGACGCGACTCGGTGCGCTCGTCGGGACGACGCCCGGGCGGGTCGCGCTCGCAGGCATCGCGATCGTGGGCGTCGCCGGGATCATCGTCTTCGGGCCTACCGTCGCCGATCGCGTCCTGTTCGGCAACGACGGTGGGCGGATCTCGTACTGGACGGCCGCCTTGCGCATGTTCAGCGACGCGCCGATCACCGGCGTGGGGCCGGGCATGTGGGCGCCGCAGCGGATCCTGCACACGGCCGAGGGCGAGATCGACTTCTACATCCCCCATGCCCACAACGTGTATCTCCAGACCGCCGCCGACAGCGGGCTGGTCGGGATCGTCGCCGGCGTGGTCGTGTTCCTCCTGGTGGCGCGCCTCGTGTGGGCGTCGCTCCGGTCCGGCGACCCGGCCGTCCGGCGCTGGGCCGTGGCCGGGGTGCTGGCCGCCGTCTACTTCGGCGCGCACCAGCTGTTCGACGTGTTCGTGAACATGCCCGCCGCGATCTTCGCGTTCGCCTTTCCGATCGCCTGGCTCGATGCGGCCGGGGCCGGCGAAGCCTCACCTGCCCGGTGGCCGGCCGCGCTCGGCTCGCGGCGCGCCGTCCTCGCGGCGGGCGCGCTGGCCGTCGTCGTGGCCATGGGCTGGAGCCTGGCGAGCGAGCGGTCCGCCCTGCAGCTCGACGCCGCCAAGAGCGCCCTCGACGCGGGCGACGCCGCCCGGGCCGTCGCGCTGGCCGATGACGCGCTCGCCGTCGACCAGTCGATCCCGCCCAACCAGCTGGTCCTCGCGCTGGCGGCCGCCCAGGCGGGCGACATCGCCACCGTCGGCCCGGCGCTGGAGGCCGTCGTCGGCGCGGACGGCCTCCCGGCCGCCTGGATCGACCTGGCGTGGCTCCGTGCCGGGGCCGGCGACGCGGCGGGCGCCCAGGCCGCCATCGGCGAAGGCCTGCGACTCGGACGCCAGCAGGCGGCCCTCACGCTGGCCGCCGGCGGGGTGTTCGAGCGCCTCGGGGATCCGGCGTCGGCGGACCACTGGTACGCGACCGCGATCGCGCAGCTGCCCAGGCTGGCCGCCGACCCCTACTGGCGGGACCCGGCCCGCAAGGACCGATGGGGCGGGCATCGAAGCCGAGACCGCGGACCGGCTGGCCCCGGAGGAGCGCGTGGACCTGTATCTCTCGGCGGGGGAGCCGGAGCTTGCCAACGAAGCCCTCGTGGACGTGACCGATCCCGCCGACGAGGCGATGCTGCGGCTGGTGATCGACGCTTGGGGTGGGGACCCGGACGCCCGAGCGACGCTCGACGCCCAGGCGATCGCCTCGCCGCGCGATCTCGCCTTGCTGGCCTGGGGTTCGCGGGTGGCCGATCGCGCGGGCGATCCCGACACGGCCGTCCAGTACCGGTTCCTCGCGGACATGCAGACCCCGAGCGCCGGTGACGAGGGCAGGGAGGTCGCCGTGGTCACGCGAGGTCCGCCCGCCGCAGGGCATCGCCGGGGCCGTGTGGGCGCCGTATGGGATCTACACGTACCGCCGGCCGACGCCCAACGCCCTGCTGCTCAGCGGGATGCCGCAGATCGTCTGCGGGCGCGACTAGGCGCGTGAAGGTCGGGAGGTCGGGCTCGCGGCCGGCGCGGCGGCGCGCGTGCCGCGAGACCGCCCAGGACGCCGGTCCACGCAGGAACGCGACGAGCACCGCGGGGTTCGCCACGAGCGCGGCACGCGCGTCGCGCGCGGGGCGACCGCGAGCGCGGGCCGCACGACGACGAGCAGGATCGACACCTGGTACATGAGCGTGAACGGCGCGACGAGCAGCGCCGCCAGCATCGCGGCCACGAACCCGCGCCGCTCGTCGGCGAGGATCGCCCAGACCGCCGCCACCACGGCCAACGCTGACAGCCCGACGATCAGCGGCGTCGATTCGAGGACCGTCAGCGAGAGGTTGCCGGACCGCGTGATCTGCCCGGTCGCGATCAGCGCGTCGATCCAGGCGCGATACAGGTCGACGCCCAGCAGCGCCACGCCGATCAGGGTGCGCGAGGCCGGCGAGGATCGTGCCCGCGAGGGCCCGGCGGCGCCGGACAAGCATCCACAGCAGCACGAGGCCGAGGACCGGCTTGGGCGTGAGCGCGAGCATGATCCCGAGCGGGATCCCGCGAGCCGCGCCGTCGCGGTCGCGCACGAGGAACACCGACGCCGCGAGCAGCATCGTGACCTGCCCCACGACCAGCTCGTACACGACGGGGATGAAGCCCAGCGCGGCGATGGCGATGAGGACGCGGTCGATGGGGTCGAGGTGCCTGGTCTCGATGACGAGGCCGGCCAGCAGCAGGACGAGGCCGATGCCCGACATCACCGCGGCGGCGGCGGGGAACGGCAGCCAGGTCAACGGGAGCGCGATCACGCCCGCGAGCGGGGCGTAGAGGAAGTCGGTGGCGATGACGCCCTTCGCGATGCCTTCGGCGCCGCGTCGGAAGATGTCGACGTCGCCCCCGAACGTCAGGGGCGCGAGGATCGCCAGCGCGACGATGCCCATGATCCCGTTCAGCACGGCCAGGGCAAACAGATAGGGCCGGCCGCCGAGTGCCCGGTCCACGGTCGAGACGATCGCGACGGCGATGCCGGCGCCCACCTGCGTCCGGCTCGAGGCTCCCGGCAGCGCCGCGAGCAGCAGCCCCATAGGCCAGCGGGTACCACGCGTCGAGGTTGCCGAACAGCACCGCGATCGCGAACGGCAGCACCAGCGGCGCGACGGCGATCGCCCGGACCGCCATCGGGAAGCGCCGGATGGCCGGCGCCGACCGCCAGGCGGGCCGCGACCCAGCGCGAACCCGAGCGTCGCGCCGACGCCCCACAGCACCAGCACGACGCCGTTCGGGCAGCCACGACGACCAGCGTCATCGCCTGGGCGACGGGCGGCGGGTACGAGTAGAACAGCTCGACGGCGTCGGGCGAGGCGCCCGGCGAGCATCGCCGGGTCGTACGGGGTCTCGCCTGCGAGCACGCGCCGCGCGCCCTCGAGCAGCAGGGCCAGGTCGAAGCCGGCCTTCGGCGGGCTCGCTCTGCCACAGCGTCCAGCCGATCCAGGCGACGCCCAGCCAGACCACGAGGCCGGCCACGACCCACGGCCCGAGGCTGTCGGCGCGGAGCCGGCGATCGGTGGTGCGCGTGCCATCCGCCACGGCACCCAGCCTAGCGATCGGCCGGCACCCCGGGCCGAGCGGCGACGGCCGGGGCGGTCGCTTCGTGCCGTGGGCCGCCGAACGCCGCCAGCAGCGTCAGCAGCTGGTAGACGAGGAGCCGGGGATAGGCGAACACCGACAGCACGACCGCGAGTGGCCAGCCGTACCGGGTCGGGGCGTAGCGCAAGCGCCAGGAACGCCAGCACGACGACGGTGGCGAGCCACAGGGCCGGGTGGATGGCGAACGGCGAGATGTTGCGGAACGCGAACGCGCCGTTGAGCCACTCGAGGCGGACGTACGCGATGCGTCGCCGCCGGCTCCAGCACGAGCTGGACCAGGCCGAGCGCGAGCAGCCACGCCACGAGGTGCAGCAGCGGGCGAAGCTCCCGCCGACCGATCCAGTAGACCGCGACCAGCACGGGCAGGAGCTTGAGGCTGCCGGCGACCGCGACGCTGGCGGGCGTGCCGAGCGGTCAGCATCAGCATCACGACCAGCTCGGCCTGGCCGACGCTGAACGCCCACAGGATCGGGAGCGCGAGGCAGCCGATGGCGATCAGCACCGGCTCGCGGAGGCCGATCCGCCGGACGGTCAGCACGAACGCTGCCGTGATCACCACCTGCCAGATCGCCGCGGCGACCGGGAACGGCAGCAGGGCGAGCGGGCGGAACAGGATGGCGAGCAGCGGCGGGTTGACGTACGGGCCGACGCCCTCGCGTCGTCGATGGGACGTACAGGGGCAGGCCCTCGTTCAGGCGGGTGCCGGCGTCGTAGTACAGGCGGGTGTCCGCGAACGGGTCGGTGGTGAGGTGGAGCACCATCGCCTGCAGGCCGATGGCCAGCCCGAACAGCGCGACGACGATGGCGAAGTAGCGCAGCAGGCGGCGGCCGCCCGGCGACAGCGGCATCGATTCGGCGGTCAGCACCCGCGCACGATACGCCGCGTCCGCGCCCCTGCGCGAGGCGACGGCAGGTGGGTCCGGGTAGCCAATTCGTACCCCCATGAATGGCCCGGGTCCGGTGCTAGGCTGCACCGGCCGTGCGGATCCCCGTGGCCCTGTACCTGCTCGCGCTCGTGGCCCGGCTCGCCGTCGCGGCCCTGTTCCCCGACCCCGCGTACCCCGATTCCTTCTACTACGTGGACGTCGCGCGCCAGCTCGCCGCGGGGCACGGATTCAACGTCGACTTCATCTGGATCTTCCCCGAGGTCGGCGGTGCGATCCCCGCCAATCCCATCCTGCCGATCCCGTCCAACGCGCACTGGATGCCGCTCGCCTCGATCGTCCAGGTGCCGTTCATCTGGCTGCTCGGCCCGACGGCGATGGCGTCGGCCCTGCCGTTCGCGTTCATCGGGGCGCTGGCCGCGCCGCTCGCGTGGGCGATCGGGCGGGACGCCGGCGCGCCGCGGTTCGTCTCGATCGGCGCCGGGATCCTGACCGCCTTCCCGGCGCTGTCGTTCGTGTACATGGCCCAGCCGGACAACTTCTCGCTGTACCAGCCGCTGGTCGCCGGGCTCGCTGTGGCTGGCCGGACGCGGTCTGCGTGGCCACCCGCGCGACTTCGTCCTCGCCGGGCTCCTCGCCGGCGTCGCGACGCTGTCGCGCAACGACGGCGTGCTCGTGCTGGCCGTCATCGTCGCGACCGTGCTGTGGGACCGGGTCCGTGCCCGCTGGGCGTCCGGCGGGAAGCCGGCCCGGCCGCCCCGGATCCCCCTCGCCGCGGCCGCCGGCTCGGTGGGCCTGTTCGTGCTCGCGGTCGTCCCCTGGTACGCGCGCCAGCTGGCGGTGTTCGGCCAGCTCTCGCCATCGACCTCGTCGGGCCGCGTGCTGTTCATCCGCGACATCAGCGAGTGGAACAGCATCACGATCCCGGCCACGCTGGACCACCTCCTCGGGATGGGCATCGGCCCGCTGCTGCTGACCCGGGTCGGTGGCCTGGTCGCCGCGGCGTTCATCTTCTCGATCCTGGTCGGCGTGCTCGTGTTCGTCCCGTTCATGGTCATCGGGGCGTGGCGCCGGCGGCGCGACGCGCTGTTCGGGCCGTTCCTGGGCTACGTCGTGCTGCTGTTCGCGTTCAGCGCGATCGTGTCGGCGGTCCACGTCCCGGGCGGGACGTTCATCCACTCGGCCGTCGCGCTGGCCCCGCAGGGGTACGTGCTCGCGCTCGAGGGGATCGTCGCCGGCGCGGCCTGGCTCGCGGCACGACGGCGGGGCTGGGACTCGACCTCGGCGGCACGCGTGTTCGTCGGCGGGGCCGTCGCGTTCGGCGTCCTCGCCGCGGTCGTGGGCGCGAGCGCGGTGCACCGGAGCTGGGACGCCAAGCGCCAGAACATGCAGGCCGTCGCGACGGCGCTCGACGCCGCGGGCGCGCCCGCGACCGACCGCGTGATGTCCATCGACGCCTCCGGCTACCGCTACTGGACGGGTCATCCGGGCGTGGTGCTGGTCAACGACCCGCTCGACACCGTGGAGCGGGTCGCGCGCGCGTACGGGATCCGGTGGCTCGTCCTCGAGCCGAAGGACAGCGTCGAGGCGGTGCGCGAGATCCTGGTCGACGACCAGCGGCCGCCGTGGGTCGGCCCGCCGATCCTCGAGCGCGACGGCGTCTCGCTCTATCCCGTCTGCCTCGACGCCGGTGACACCCGGTGCGCCACCGCCCTCGCGGGCACCAGCCGATGAGCCGGCGCGAGGCGTGGGTCACGGCCCTGGTCGTGTTCGCGGTCGCGATCGCCGTGCGCGTCGTCGCCGCATCGGTCATCACGTTCCCCAAGCCCGAGGACACGGCCTACTACGTCGGCGTCGCGCGGAACCTCGTCGAGGGCCGCGGCCTCGTGTCCGACGCCCTGTGGAGCTACGGCACGCCGCCGCTCGTGTTTCCGCGGCCGGCGTTCGAGGTCTGGCTGCCGCTGCCGTCGCTGCTCGCGGCCATCCCGATGGCCTCTGGCGGGCGGGCCGCGCCCCATCCCGCTCGAGGCGGCGATGCGGGCGGGCCAGGTGGTCTCCGTCGTCGCCGGCGCGATCGTGGCCGTCCTCGCCTGGCGCCTCGCCGCCGACGTCGCGGCGGAGCGCGGCCTTCCCGTCGGCCGGGCGCGAACGCTCGCGGCCGGAGCCGGGCTCACCGCGGCGGTGTACCTGCCGCTCCTGCTCCACTCCTCGCTGCCCGACTCCACGATGCTGTTCGGCGCGCTGGTCCTCGGCGCCGCGCTGCTGATGACCCGCGTCCTGCGCGACCCGCGCGGCGGGCGAGCGCTGGATGCCCGGCTGCTCGGGATCGGCGTGCTCATCGGCCTCGCGGCCCTCACGCGCAACGAGGCCGTCTGGCTCGCGCTGACGTGGGCGTGGCTGGCCTGGCGCGCCAGAGGCGCGCCGCGTGGCGTGCGGATCCGCCTCATCGGCATCGTCGCGGTCGTGAGCCTGCTCGTGTTCGCGCCGTGGGCGATCCGCGACTGGGCCGTGTTCGGGAACCCGCTCCCGGGGCAGGCCGCGACCAACGCGCTGTCGCTGAGCGGGTTCGACATCTTCGCCTGGAACCAGCCGCCGACCCTCGCCCGCTACCTCGCCGCCGGACCCGGGGGCCTGCTCGAGATGCGCGTCACCGGCCTCGGCCACAACCTGTTCAACGTCCTGCTGTTCCTGGGCATCCCGGTGTCCCTCATCGGGCTGTCGCGTGCCCTGGCAGGGGCGCGACCGGGCCCTCCGACCAGTCCTGCTGCGTGGCCGTGCTGACGTTCCTCGCCACCAGCCTGCTGTTCCCGGTCGCGACGACGTGGGGCACGTTCCTGCACGCCTCGGCGCCGGTCGCGGTGCTGCTGATCGTGTCCGCGCTCGGCGCGCTCGACGCGGGCATCGCCGCGCTGGGGCGGCGACTGGGCTGGACGCGGCCCGTGGCGTGGCTCGGGCCCGCTGCTGGCGATCTTCGCGTCGGCGCTGTTCTCGGTCGCGCTCCTGCCAGGCTTCGGCGGCAGCGCGCGATGCCTACGGCTCGCACCTATCGGGTACTGGCCGAGCAGATGGCGTCCATCGGGGCCCCGCTCGACGGCAGCGCCCCCGTCATCCACGACTTCCCGATCTGGCTCGCCGAGACCGAGCGCGTCCCCACCCTCGCGCTGCCCGACGAGGCCCCGTCGGACGTCCTCGACCTCGCGACCCACTTCGGCGCCAAGTGGCTGATCGTCGCCAAGGCCGAGCACGGCCAGTGGCCGGCGGTCCTCGACGGGCCGGACCCCGACGCGTCCTGCTTCGAGGAGGTCCTGCTGCCGATCCCCGCCGACCCAGCGGACGCGGAGGCGATCGAGGGCATCCGCGTGTTCCGGATCGCGTGCGCGGGCGTTGCGACCACGAACGGGCGCGACCGCGTGGACGGCACGCACCGCGGCGCCGGCGAGGCCCTCGCCGTGATGGCCGCGGCCGATACACTCCGCGCGATGGATGCACCCAGGGGGGAGCCCGCGGCGAGCCGCTACGACGAGCTCCACGCACAGGCCGCCGACGCCTTGGGCTTCGCCGCGAACACGCTGCGCGGCATCCGCGATCGCTACCGCCAGGCGTACATCGACGAGATGGCGCGCTGGGAGGACCTGGACCAGGACCTCGTGGGGCTCGAGCGAGCCGGCGGGCTCCTGACTGCAGAGGCCGACCTTGCCTCCGTCGCCCCCAGCGATGGCGCGGCCGTGGCCGCGGAGGCGGGCGCCGCCGACGCGCAGCTCCGCATGGCCCGCACCGATGCCGTGGAGTCGACCGACGCCCTCGGCCGCCACGAGGCCGAGCTGTCGCGCCTCGAGCTCGCCATCCGCAACCTCGAGACGACCTGGCTGTTCGTGGAGCGGGGCGACGCGTCGCTCGTCACCGACCAGGACATGCCCAGGCTGCCCAGCGAGCTGCAGATGCGGATCGTCGAGGCACAGGAGGGCGAGCGCGTCCGCCTCGCCCAGGAGATCCACGACGGACCGGCGCAGGCGCTGTCGAACGCGATCTTCCAGGTCGAGTTCATCGACCGGGTCTTCGACTCGGATCGCGACATGGCCCGGACCGAGCTGCGGTTCCTGCGCGAGCTGCTGCGGCGCGAGCTCGGCGACCTTCGCACCTTCATCGGCCAGCTGCGGCCGCCCGTGCTGGTCGAGCTCGGCCTCGATGGGTCGATCGCCGACACGGTCGCCAACCAGGCGGCGCTGTCGGGCCTGCGCATCACGACCCAGTTGGTGGCCCCCGCGGGCGACATCCCCGAGGCTACGCAAACCGTCGTACTTCGCGTCGTGCAGGAGGCCCTGCAGAATGTCCGCAAGCACGCGGGCGCGACGAACGTGGTGGTCGCCACGCTGCTGGACGGTGGAGAATGGGTGTTGGAGGTCCGCGACGACGGTCGCGGGTTCGATACCGGAGCGGTCGCGGCGCGAGGTCGTCGCAACTTCGGGCTCCAGTTCATGCGCGAGCGGGCCGAGCTTGTCGGCGCACGCTTTGAAGTACGTTCGCGGCCAGAGGCGGGCACGGTCGTCCGGCTGGCGATTCCGATGACGCGAAAGGAGAGCGGATGACCGAGTACCAGGGCCCCGAGCGCCGAAGGGGCAATTCGGACCGGCGCAACCAGTCGTACGAACGGGTGCGGATCGTCATCGTCGACGACCACGCCCTGTTCCGGGTCGGCATCCGCCAGATCCTCGAGCGGGAGCCCGACTTCGAGATCGTCGCCGAGGCCGATGACGCCCGGTCGGCGATGGATGCGGCGTTCGCGACCAACCCCGACGTGATCCTGATGGACCTCTCGCTGCCCTCGCCCGGCGGCATCGAGACGACCCAGCGGGTCAAGCGCGAGCTCCCGGCGGCGGCGATCGTCGTCCTGTCGACGGAAGAGGACGAGGACGCGCTGTTCGACGCCATCAAGGCCGGCGCGGCCGCGTTCATCCTCAAGGACATCGCGCCCGAAGACCTCGTGATGATCATCCGCCGCGTCGTCGCCGGCGAGTACCTGATCAACGACAAGGTGTTCGCCCGGCCCGCGGTCGCCTCGCGCGTGCTCAAGGAGTTCCGCGAGCTCGCCGTCTACGGCCAGGAGGCCGCCCCGATCTTCGCGCCGCTGTCGCCGCGCGAGGTCGAGATCCTGGACAACATCGCGCAGGGCATGACCAACAAGCAGGTCGCCTACGCCCTGTCGATCTCCGAGCAGACCGTCAAGAACCACATGAGCTCCATCCTCCGGAAGCTGTCCGTCAACGATCGGACCCAGGCGGTCGTGTACGCGATGCGCCAGGGCTGGATCCGGATGCCGGAGGACTGAGGGGAAGCGCCCGAGCGGGGGAAGCGTCACGCGATGACCACGCCCGCCGACCCGCCGCCCGCCTCCGGGGCCCAGCTAGCCGTCGTCCTGGGCGCGGATGTCGTCGGCCTCGACCGCGAGCTGACCGAGATCGACATGCTCGTCGGACAGGCGAAGGCCGAGGCCGTCCGCCACGAGCAGAAGCGCGCGCAGCTGGCCGAGAAGCTGTCGTCCGCCGAGTCGGCGCGAGGGCACCGAGGCCTGGGCGCAGCTCGTCACGCTGACGCGGCGATCCGTGCTGATGGAGGCGCAGGTCGACGTCCTCGAGGGCAAGCGCCGCGCGCTCGCCCGTCATCGCGACGCCATCGCGTCGCTCGTGGACGCCCTCGACGCCTTGCCGGCTGCCGAGGGGGCCCCGTCCGACGTGGCCGGTGCCGCGGCGGCCTCCGCGTCCCTGTCGCGGGTGGTGATGAGCGCCCAGGAGGACCTGCGACGCGACATCGCCCGCGCGATGCACGACGGCCCCGCGCAGTCGCTGACCAACATCGTGCTCCAGGCCGCGATCGTCGAGCGGCTGATGGACCGCGAGCCCGACAGCGCGAGGGGCGAGCTGCGGCTGCTGGTGGCGATGGTCCAGCAGACCCTCGACGCGACCAAGAACTTCATCTTCGACGTCCGCCCGATGGTGCTCGACGACCTGGGCGTGGTCCCGACGCTCCGGCGCATGGCGCGCGACCGGGGCCGGAAGGCAAAGATCCCAGTGGAGTTCGACTCGCTCGGCCAGGACCGGCGGCTGCCGATGGACATGGAGAGCACGATCTTCCGGATCCTCGACGAGGCCCTGGCGGCCTACCTCGGCCTGCTCCCCGATCGCGTGCTGGTGCATCTGGACTGGACGGACGAGCTCGAGGCCCGCGTGGTCGCCGAGCGCTCGGCGGCGATGCCGGGCGACGGCGAGGCGCTGCCCGAGGTCCCGACCGGGGACGTGCCCGACGCGATCAAGCAGATGATCCAGGACCGCCACGACGCCCACCAGGCCGCCGTGGAGGCGGCCGAGCACGCCGCGATCGTGGAGCTGCCGGCCGGCGCCCTCAAGGACGTGACCGATCGTGCCTCGTCGATCGGCGGACGCGTGGAGCTCCTGGCGGGCGGCGGCGAGCTGCGCCTGCTGGTTCCGCTGCCGCGGGAGACGGCCGCGACGACCGGTGGGGGCGCGATCCGGGCGTCATGATCGACCGGCGCGTGCCCGGCAGCGGCGGCGAGACCGGCCCCGGGATCCTCGAGACCTCGATCGTGCTCGGCCTGGCCCTGCTGCTGGCCGCCGTCATCGTCGTGTTCTTCGGCGGCGCGCTGGCGGACACGATCGGCCTGCTCGTGGACGCGGCCCACGGCGGCTCCTGACCGGGTTGACCGGCCGCACCGGGAGGGTCCTCCGGCCGGTCACGAATATGACCATCGTCCCATTGCTGGAGCGTGAGAGCGCGGGCTACGTTATCGCGGCCCTGGACCTCAGGGTGGCTCTCATTCGGGAGGCACATCTACATGGCGCTCATCACCTCGCTGCTCGCCTCGTTCCAGAAGGACGAGGAAGGCCAGGGTCTCGCCGAGTACGCGCTGATCCTCGCCCTCATCGCGATCGTCGCGATCGTTGCCCTCATCTTCCTGGGCAACCAGGTCTCGTCGATCCTGTCGACGGTCGGCGACTCGATCTAGTCGCTCACCGAAACGCAGCCTGAAGGCCGCCGAGGTGTTCGGCGGCCTTCGCGCATCCAGGCACCAAGCTCAGGGTGCCGGCGTGCAACAGTGGCCTGATGGTCAGGGTTGACGCAGTTGAGCAAGGCAACCTATTGTTCGCCCTCGCCGCGGCTGGGTCCGCGAGCTTTGTGGAAAGGAGGTGAACCATCCATGTTCAATGCACTGATCGCTCTCATCAATCGTGACGAGGAAGGCCAGGGTCTCGCCGAGTACGCGCTGATCCTCGCCCTCATCGCGATCGTCGCCATCGTGGCGCTGATCTTCCTGGGCAACCAGGTCTCCACGATCCTCTCGACGGTCGGCGACTCGATCTAACCAGGTCGACAGCCAGAGTAGCGAAGCGCCGGCTGCCGACCAAGGCGGCCGGCGCGTTGCTACCGGGGGGCTGGACGCTCCGCGTAGAGTTGGATCGAATGGAGGTGACTCGAGCATGATCGTCTTGGCGTTCAAGGCGCTCATTCAGCGGTTCACCGATCGTGACGACGACAACGGCCAGGGGCTGGCCGAGTACGCACTCATCCTTGCTCTCATCGCCGTCATCGCCATCGTCGCCCTGTTCTTCCTGGGAAGCCAGGTCAGCGACAAGCTCAGCGTCATCGGCGACACGATCGACTCGGTGGCACCCTGAAGGGGCGCTCCACTCAACCAACGCACCACAGCGACGACCCGCTGGCCTAGCCGGCGGGTCGTTTCGTGTCCGGCACCACGGACAGCTCCGGGACCGGCAGCTCCGGGCCTGATCGCGCGCGTCCTCGAGCGGGTGGTGCGCGCCCAGTGTCGGGCTGTTGACATCGACGCACGCAGCCTTGCAGCGGACCTTACGATGTGCGGCGGTTCCCACCATTTCCTGCCAATGGTCCTAGGCCTATTGGCTGGTATCCGGCCAAAACACCGCTGCTAGAGTGGTGCCACCTGTCACATCCGGCACGGGGAGGTTCTGTTGAAGCGCTCGAACCGGTTGGTCCTGCTTATCGGGATCTTCCTCGCACTCATCGCGTTCGTCTTGATCCTGGTGACCGTCAGCGGCGGTGGAAACAAAACGACCACCGAGAAGCCGACGACGACGACGTTGGTCGTGGCCACGAAGGCCATCGACCTCGGCGCCATCATCCAGTCGACCGACGTCACGACCAACGACGTCGCGATCACCGACTTCCCGCCCAACGGGATCAAGCTCACCAGCCTGGTCGTCGGCCAGCTCGCGCGCCAGCCGGTGACCTCCGGCCAGGCGGTGACCACCGACGTCCTGCAGGGCGCCTCCGGCAGCATCCAGAACATCCAGGTCCCCGTCGGCCACGTCGCGATGGCCGTCCAGGTGGACCAGGTCACGGGCGTCGGCACGATCATCAAGGCCGGCGACTACGTCGACCTCGTCACCGGCATCACCGGGACCGACAAGGTGCCGCTCGTGGTGTCCCCGACGATCCGACCCGGTGGTGGCGGCGGCAACGCGACGCCGGCCCCGCGCGGCGGCTTCGCGCCCGAGGTCCTGCCCTACAACCCGACGACCGTCAAGACGCTCATCCAGGGTGTCCAGGTGCTCGGCACGCTGCTCCCGCCGCCCAGCTCGTCCAGCAACGGCAACGCGCAGGCGTCGCCCGGCACGGGCGCCGAGACGACCCTCAACGGCCAGCAGCAGATCGTGGTCCTCTCGGTCACGTCGCAGGACGTCGAGGTCATCAAGTTCGCCCAGATCGACGGCAACATCTCGCTGGTCCTGCGGTCCACCGATGACTGCCAGCCCCTCGAGAGCCCGTCGCCCTCGCCGAGCGCCAGCCCGTCCGCGTCGCCCGGCCCCAGCCTGGCTCCGCTCTCGCCCTGCCCGGCCTTCCCGACGACCGGCGTCACCCTTCGCAAGCTGGTCGACGACTTCGGCGTCCTGCCTCCGCAGGTGATCGAGGTCATCCAGCCGACCCCGTACCCGCAGTTCGCACCGTAAGCGCGCCTCCACCGCGGGTCCACGACCCGCTCCCGCGACCCGATGGGCCGGTACACCACCGGCCCATCGACGTCCGATCCATCTGACATCCCGGCCACCTGAATCCGAGACCCATGGCAGACCAGATCCGCGTCCTGATCGTCGACGACATCCCGGAGACCCGCGATCACCTCTCGAAGCTCCTGGGCTTCGAGGCGGACATCGAGGTCGTGGGATCGGCGGCGTCCGGGCGCGAAGCCATCGAGATGGCGGCGAAGCTCACGCCGGACGTCGTCCTGATGGACATCAACATGCCCGACATGGACGGCATCTCGGCGACGGAACGCCTGTCCGCCGAGGTGCCGACGGCCGCCGTCGTGATGATGTCGGTCCAGGGCGAGGCGGACTACCTCCGCCGGTCGATGCTGGCCGGGGCTCGCGAGTTCCTCGTCAAGCCGTTCTCCTCGGACGAGCTCACCTCGTCGATCCGGCAGGTCTACACGCGCGAGCAGGAAAAGCTGTCGCGCATCGCGCTCGCACCACCCGTGGCCAGCAGCGCCGGCGGCACCGCCGTCGCGGTCCGGCCGGTCGTGGAACGCGAGAGCGGCGAGCCCGGCCGCGTGGTCGCGGTGTTCGGCCCCAAGGGGGGCGTCGGGCGCACGACGCTGGCGGTCAACCTCGCGGTTGCCGCGGCGACCGAGCTCGGCCAGCGGACCTGTCTCGTGGACGCGTCGTTCCAGTTCGGGGACATCGGCGTCCTGCTCAACCTCAACCCCAAGAACAAGTCCATCGCGGACGTCATCCCGGAGCTCGAGCACGGGGACATCGAGTCGCTCGACGCCTTCGTCATCAGTCACTCGGCCGGGATCAAGGTCCTGCTGGCGCCCCCGTCGCCGGAGATGGCCGAGCTCATCACCCCCGCCGGCGCGAAGCGCATGGTGGAAGCCCTCCGCGCCCAGAACGACCTGGTCGTCGTCGACTGCCCGTCGACCTTCAACGACACGACGCTGGCCATCCTCGACCAGGCCGATACCGTGCTCACGATGCTCTCGCTCGAGATCACGTCGATCAAGAACATCCGCCTCTTCCTCGAGGTGGCGGACCAGCTGGGGTACAGCCAGGACAAGGTCCGGCTCGTCCTCAATCGCGCCGATTCGTCCCTGGGCATCCGCGTCGCCGACGTGGAGCACTCGATCGGGCGGCGCGTGGACCACACGATCGTCTCCGATGGCCGGAGCGTCGTCTACGCCCTCAACCGGGGCGTGCCGTTCTTCCTCTCCAATCGGGAGGCGCAGGTCTCACAGGACGTGCTGCGTCTCGCCTCGGCCGTGGTTGGCGCGACTCCGGCAGACGCCGAAGAGCCCAGCCGGAAGGCCGGTCAGAAGAAATCGCTGTTCGCGTGGCGATGAATGCGACAGCGCGCACAATGGCCGCACACGGCTGAAGGGGTGTAACCGATGTCCCTCTTGAAGCGGATCGAAAGCGCTCGACCCGGCACGGGTCCGGCGCCGGACGGATCCAACGTTCCTGCCCCGGCGCCGGGTGGCGGCGGGAGCCAGACGCCGGCCGCGCCGCAGGGTCGCCTCATGAGTCAGGCACCTGTTCGCGAGTCGTTCCGGGACGTCAAGTTCCGGATCCAGAGCCGCGTCATCCAGGACCTGGACCCGAAGCTCGACCTGTCCAACCAGGTCGAGGTGCGCCGGCAGATCGAGGAGATCTTCGGCAAGGTCATCGACGAGGAAGGCCTCGCGCTGACCCGCGCCGAGCGCGTCCGGATGCTGGAGCAGATCACCGACGAGATCATCGGCCTCGGCCCGTTGGAGCCCCTGCTCCGCGACGAGTCGATCTCGGAGGTCATGGTCAACGGGCCGCGCCAGGTCTACATCGAGCGCAGCGGCCGCCTCGAGCTCACGAACGTCGTGTTCCAGAACGACGACCACGTCATGCGCATCATCGATCGGATCATCGCTCCGATCGGTCGCCGCGTTGACGAGTCGTCGCCGATGGTCGACGCTCGCCTCACCGACGGCTCCCGCGTGAACGCCATCATCCCGCCCCTGTCCCTGGTCGGCCCGGTCATCACCATCCGGAAGTTCTCGGCCTCCCCCTTCACGGTCGACGACCTCATCCGGTTCGGCACGGCCACGCCGGACATGTTCGAGTTCCTGCGCGCCGCGGTCGAGGCCCGCCTGAACGTCTTCGTCAGCGGCGGCACCGGCTCGGGCAAGACCACCACGCTCAACGTCCTGTCCTCGTTCATCCCGAACGACGAGCGCATCGTCACGATCGAGGACGCCGCCGAGCTGCAGCTCCGCCAGGAGCACGTGGTGACGCTCGAGTCCCGGCCCCCCAACATCGAGGGCAAGGGCCAGATCCCGATCCGTGAGCTCGTCCGCAACTCGCTGCGGATGCGGCCCGACCGCATCATCGTCGGCGAGTGCCGCTCCGGCGAGGCCCTGGACATGCTCCAGGCCATGAACACCGGCCACGATGGCTCGATGTCCACCGGCCACGCGAACAGCCCGCGCGACATGCTCGCCCGGCTCGAGACGATGGTGCTGATGGCGGGCGTCGACCTGCCGGTCCGCGCCATCCGCGAGCAGATCGCCTCCGCGGTGGACGTCATCGTCCACCAGTCGCGGCTCAAGGACGGCACGCGCCGCATCACGAACATCACCGAGGTCCAGGGCATGGAGGGTGATGTCATCGTCATGCAGGACGTGTTCGTGTTCGAGCAGACGGGCGTCGTCGAAGGCAAGATCCAGGGCCGCCTGAAGCCGACCGGCATCCGGCCCAAGTTCGTCGAGAAGTTCGAGGTCCAGGGCATCCACCTGCCGCCGGGCCTGTTCGGCTTCAGCTACTAACCAGGCTGGAGAGGGAGACATCGCCGTGGAGCCCACGACCATCCTCATCGCCGGCATCGCCGCCCTCGCGATCCTCGTGATCGCCGTGGGCATCGCGATGTCCGGTGGCGGCTCGGGCGTCAACGCGCGCCTCGAGCGCTACGCCTCGGGCCGGGAAGCGAAGCCCGCGGCCGGCGCCTCCGGGCAGGGCGGCCTCCAGGAGGCCCTCCAGTCCAGCCAGGCCATGGCCCAGCTCAACAAGGTCGTCGAGCAGCGCGACTTCGGGGCGAACCTCGCCCGCGAGATCGCCCGCGCCGACCTGCGGCTGAAGGTCAGCGAGTACCTCGTGATCTGGGCCGCCTGCATCATCGGCGTGCCGATCCTCATGGTCGTCGCTGTCGGTGGCGTTCCCCGCCCTGCGCAACCCGATCGCGCTCCTGATCGGCGCGCTGATCGGGTTCATGCTCCCGCGCTTCTGGCTCAACCGCCGCAAGTCGAGCCGGCTGAACTCGTTCAACAAGCAGCTGCCGGACACGATCACGCTGATCGCGAACGCGCTCCGCGCGGGCTCGTCGTTCCTCCAGGCGATCGAGCTCGTCGTCCGCGAGTCGCGGCCCCCGATCTCCACGGAGTTCGGGCGAGTCATCCGCGAGGTCAACCTCGGCCTGTCGTTCGAGGTCGCGCTGGAGAACATGGTCCGGCGCGTGAGGTCGGACGACCTCGAGCTGATGGCGACCGCCATCTCGATCCAGCACACGGTCGGCGGCAACCTCGCCGAGATCCTCGACTCGATCGCCTTCACCATCCGCGAACGGGTCCGGATCAAGGGCGAGATCAGGACCCTGACGGCGCAGCAGCGCCTGTCGGGCTACGTCGTCGGCTTCCTGCCCATCGGCCTCGCCGGCTTCCTGTTCATCGCGGCGCCCGGCTTCATGTCGCCGATGTTCGACAACCGGGTCTCCCTGCTCGGCCTGCCTGGTGGCGTGCTCATCCTGTTCCTCGGCGGGTTCGCGATGTTCATCGGGTTCATGCTCATCCGCAAGATCGTGGACATCGAGGTCTAGCCGATGGAATCCCTGTTGCCCTTTCTCATCGCCGGCGTCGCGGCGATCGCGATCCTCCTGATCTTCGTCGGCCTGGCCGGCGGCTCGCCCGTGGATCCCGTCCAGGCGCGCCTGACCCAGCTGGGCACGATGCAGGCCAAGAACCTCGAGGAGCTCGAGCTCCAGCAGCCATTCATCGAGCGCACGCTGCGTCCGCTGGCGCAACGGTTCTCGGGTGCGACCTCGCGCATGGCGAGCACCTCGTTCACCGCGACCACCGAGAAGCGTCTCGCGCTCGCCGGCAACCCGGGCGGCCTGCGCGTCGCGGACTGGCTGGGCATCAAGGCGGTCGGCGCGATCGTCGGCGGCGTGATCTTCGGCCTGTTGTTCTTCGTCGTCGGGTTCATGAACCTGCCGCTCATCCTGCGGCTGGCGATGATCCCGATCGGGATTGGCGTTCGGCTACACGATCCCCGAGTTCTGGCTCGGCGGCCGCGTCCGCAAGCGCCAGAAGGCCATCCTGCTCATGATCCCGGACGCCCTGGACCTGCTGACGATCTCCGTCCGCGCGGGCCTCGGCTTCGACGGGGCGCTGGGCAAGGTCGTCGAGAAGCTCAAGGGACCCCTCACCGAGGAGTTCCGGCGGGCGCTGGCGGAGATCCGCGTCGGCAAGGCCCGGCGCGACGCGCTCCGGGACATCGTCCCGCGGACCGAGGTCCCGGCCCTCACCAACTTCATCGGGGCGATCATCCAGGCCGAGCAGCTCGGCGTGTCGATCAGCAAGGTGCTCCAGGTCCAGTCGGAGCAGCTGCGCATCGAGCGCCGGCAGCGCGCAGAGGAGATGGCGGCCAAGGCGCCGATCAAGATGCTGTTCCCGCTCGTCGGGTGCATCTTCCCGTCGCTGTTCATCGTCATCCTCGGCCCGGCGATCATCCTGATCATGATCAACCTCCACACCTAGGCCTCCCGTCCGATGGCGACCACCGCCGCCACCGGTGTCGCGCGCAACGTCGAGCGATCGACGCTGCTCGCCGAGCGGCTGGAGACGGCCGGCTCGCTGTGGGCCAAGTTCATGGGGTTGATGGGGCGGCCGAACCTGCCGCCCGGCGACGGGCTGTGGCTGCCGGCCAGCAACGGGATCCACATGATGTTCATGCGCTTCCCGATCGACGCCGTGTTCGTGACGCGCGCGGATCCGTCCGGCGTGCGGCGCGTCCGCTCCGTGCACCCGTCGCTGGCCGCGTGGACGGGCCTCGTGCCCTTGATCCGGGGCGCCGACGGGGTCCTGGAGCTGCCGGTCGGGACCATCGCCGCGACCGGGACCGTCGTGGGCGACCGCGTGGAGATCGTGGAGCGCTCGTAGGCGAGGAGCCGGGTGAGTCGCCGTGAAGTGGCGATCGACACACTCGCGCCATGGCGACGACGCTGCGCAGGCCGCTCGACCGGCTCCTCGATCTCGCGCTGCCCGCGACCTGCCCGGGCTGTGGGGCGGAGGGCCCGCCGATCTGTGCGTCATGCCGGGTCGCCCTCGACGGCCGTCTGGCGCTGCCGGCCGGGACGCCGCTCGGGCTCGCCGACGGCCCGCCGGAGCCGCTCCTCCAGCTCGAGTGGTGTGCGCCGTTCAGCGGCACGCTCCGGCGGGCGCTCCACGCGCTGAAGTACGCGGGCGAGCGCCGGCTCGCCGAGCCGCTGGGCCAGGCCGTGGCCGACCGATGGCGCCGGGCGGGCGCCGGCGGCGACCTGTTCGTCCCGATCCCGGTCCATGCCACCCGACGCCGCGAGCGGGGCTACGACCAGGCCGAGCTGATCGCGGCGGCGGCCGGCCTCGCGCTCCCGCTGCCGTGTGTCGCCGGCCCTCGACCGCGTCCGCGCGACGACCGCCCAGTACCACCTCGACCGACGCCACCGGGCGGCGAACGTCGCCGAGGCGTTCGTCGTGCGGGCGGGCGCTCGCCAGGCGGTGCATGGGCGCTGGATCGTGCTCGTCGACGACGTCGTGACGACCGGCGCCACGCTGAGTGCCGCGGCGGAGGCGTTGCTCGACGCCGGCGCGCTGGCGGTCAGCGCGATCGCGGTCGCCCGCGAGCGATGACGTCGCGGGCCGGTCGAGTCATCGGTGGCCGCGCCTGCCCCGTCTATACTCGACCTCCCAGCGGGCCCGGTCCGCCGGCCCGTCGCCCCCCGCAGCCAGGTGCCGAGTCCGCGCCGGGAAGGTTTGCCGTTGAGGACGATCGTCAGGGGCAAGAACCTCGAGGTTCCCGACCGGGTCCGGCTGTACGCCGAGCGCAAGTTCTCGCGCCTGGACCGGCTGTTCGACGACAACACCGACGCGGTCGTGGAGCTCTCCAACGAGGCCCACCGCAGCGCCTCCGACGCCCACATCGCCGACGTCACGATGGTCGTCGACGGCCGCACCATGCGCAGCCGGGCCGCCGCCGGCTCGTACCAGGCCGCGCTCGACACGGTCGTGGACAAGGTCGAGCGGCAGGCGATCGACCACAAGGAGAAGCCGCGGGTCCGCGCCCGGCCCGAGGAGGAGAAGGCGATCCTGCGCCGGATCGCCGACGGCACGGCCGAGCCCGGCAACGATCGCGAGATCGTCAAGACCAAGCGATTCGCGATCGAGCCGATGTTCGAGGAGGACGCGGTCACCGCGATGGAGGAGCTCGGGCACGACTTCTACGTGTTCGTGAACGCCGAGAACGAGCGGATCAGCGTCCTCTACCGACGGCGCGACGGCCACTACGGGCTGATCGAGCCGATGATGGGCGGCGACTACACGCCGGACCGGCGGAGCGGCAGCAAGGGCGGGACGAAAGCCGGCTCGAAGGGCGCGGCAAAGGCGGGTCGAGCCCAGGGCTGATCCCTCAGGGCGCGCGCTCCTCGGGCGCCGGTCCGCCGGGCGAGGTTCCAGCGAACACCCGCCGGTACAGGCCCGCGTCCCGCGTCACGTACCCGTCGTCGACGAGATAGCGCCGCAGCGCGGCGACGTCCGGGTTGAACAGCGCGAGCCGCTGGTTGACCTCCTTCTCGGGGTACTCGCGGTCCTCGACGAAGACGCGCTCGAGCAGGAACCGCAGCACGACCTGGCGCTTGCGGTGCTGGGCGGGGATCGTCTCGAGGCGGCCGTCGATGAAGAACGAGCGGACGACGCGGGCCTCTTCGGGCGTCGCACCCATCCGGTCGAGCGTCTCGGCCAGGGTCTCGCCGTCGTGTGGCCACGCCCCGTCCGCTCCAGGGGCTGCCCCGGCCGAGCCGTCGGCCTCGAGCGTCGCGAGGGCCTTGGCCAGCTCCCCCACCCGGTCCCAGCGGGCGCGCAGGGTGTCGTGGCGGTCGCCGGTGCGTTCCACGAGGCCCGCGGCGAGCAGGACGTCGACCTGGCGGGCCACGGACGGCACGGGCTGCCGCAGCTCCATCGCGAGGTCGTCGAGCGACGCCGGTCGAGCGCCGACCCGCGCGACGATCCGGAGCCGATTGGTGTCGACGAGGGCCCGAAGTCCCGCCAGCAGGTCCGTATCCACGTCGCCAGTGTAGGGAGGTGGCGGCCCACCCGGCTCCGGTACGCTTCCGGCCAATGCTCGCGAACGGCCGGCGCCTCGGCGCCCACCTCCCTCTCGGCCACGGCATGCTCCGGGCCGCGGACCGGGCCGCCGAGATCGGCGTGGACGCGATGCAGGTGTTCACGGACAACCCGACGTCATGGCGCCGGCGGTCCACGCTCCCGGGCGAGCTGCCGGGCTTCCGGGACCGGCTCGCGGCCGCCGGCATCGAGCCGCTCGTCGTCCACGCCCCCTACCTCGTCAACCTGGCCGCGCCCGAGCCCGAGGTCTTCGATCGCTGCGTCTCGCTCCTGGCGAACGAGATGCGGGTGGCCGCGGCCTGGGGCGCCGCCGTTGTCAACGTCCACCTGGGCTCCCATCGAGGCGCCGGCGTGGACGCGGGGATCCGGCGGTTCGCGGACGGCCTGTGCCGCGTTCTCGAGGCCGTCGGCGATGCCGCGCCCGGCGTCACCCTGGTGCTCGAGAACGGCACGGGCGGCGGGTTCGGGATGGGGTCGAGCGTCGAGCAGCTGGCCCGGATCGACGCGGCCGCGGTGGACGCCGGCGTGGGGCACGAGCGATTCGGGTTCTGCCTCGACGTCGCCCACCTGTGGGGGGCGGGCTACGCGATGGACCGGCCGGCCGGCGTCGACGAGCTGGTGGCGGCGTTCGACGGCGCGGTGGGGCTGGATCGCCTACGTATGGTCCACCTCAACGATTCGCGCTCGGAACGAGGCTCGCGCGCCGACCGCCACGAGCACCTTGGCGCGGGGCTGATCGGCGCCGCGGGCCTGGCGCGGGTGCTGACGCATCCGGACCTCGGCCACGTCGCGTTCTACCTCGAGACGCCGGGCATGGACGAGGGCTACGACGAGGTCAACCTCGATCGCGCCCGCGACCTCGCGGCGGGGCGAGCGCTGGCGGCGCTGCCGCCCGAGGCGTTCGAGACCCGCAGCGCCAAGGGCCGGAGCGCGCCCGGCCGAGGCCGACGACGACGAGCCACGAGGCGGCGCGTGACCGACGACGAGGCGAGCGCCCGGGAGGCGCCGTCACGCCCCACCCGGCCGACCTGGCGCGAGGTCGGCCTGCTCGTGGCGATCGTCGCCCTCGCCGCGCTCCTGCGGCTCCCCGGCCTCGACCAGCGCGGGGCGTGGGACGCCGACCAGGGCACGGACATGCTGGTGCTCCAGGGCCTGGTCGACCGCGGCGAGGTGCCGCTGCTCGGCCCGCGGACGTCGATCGGCACGTTCCATCACGGGGCCGTCTACTACTACCTGCTCGCGCCGGCGGCCTACCTCTCGGGTGCCGATCCGGTCGCCGTGACGGCCGAGATCGCCCTGTTCGGGATCGGCGCCGTCGTCGCGGTGTGGTGGCTCGCCCGGCTCGTCGCGGGACCGGTCGCGGGGCTCGCGGCAGGCCTGCTGGCGGCGGTCTCCCCGGCCGGCATCGAGGCGTCGACGTTCATCTGGAACCCGAACCTGATCCCGCTTGCGTCGGCCGTCGCGTTCGGGGCCGCGTTGTACGCGATCCGGTCGCGCCACGCCCGCTGGTGGCTCCTGTCGGCGCTCGGGGCGATGGTCGTGATGCAGTGCCACGTGCTCGGTGTCGTCGTGGTGCCGCCGCTCCTCGTGGCGTGGCTGGCCGACGTCCGGGGGCGGCGGCGCCGGGACGAGCGCCTCGGGCCGGCGATCGGCGCGGGCGTCGGGGCCCTGGCGATCCTCGCGGCGGGCTACCTGCCGCTGCTCGCCTTCGAGCTCCAGCACGACTTCGCGGAGACGCGAGCGATCCTCGGCTATCTCGGCGGCAGCGGCAGCAGCGCCGCGTCGGGCGCCCTCGCGCGGATCGGGATCGTCGGCGCCCGGTCGATCGCGTGGCCGGTGTCCGGCCTGTTCACCGATCGACCGCTGCTCGCGACGCTGGCCGTGGTCGCCGCCTGCGTCCTGGCGGTCATCGCGGTGGTCGCAGGCCGTGGGACTGGCCGGCGCGCCGCGGCGTGGCTCGCGGGGTCCGTCGCGTGGGCGATCGTCGCGCTGGCCCTCTTCGCACCGAGCCTCGCGGTCATCACGCCGGGCTTGGCCAACGACCACTACCACTCGTTCCTGGACCCTCTCGTCCTCGCATTGCTGGGCGCCGGCCTCGCCCACCTGGCCGGGCGTGCGACCGGTGCGGGCGAGGCGCCGCCGCCGGATCCGGTGCCCGCCGTGCGGACCGTCGCCGCCGCGGGACTCGGCGTCCTGCTGATCGCGGTGTCCGTCGTCGCGTGGCCACCGGCGACGTCTCCCGATGGCGGCTGGCGGCTGGCCGACGAGGCCGCGGCTCGGACGATCGGGGCGACCGGGGATGGGCCGCTGGTCCTGGTCGGGATCCCGTCGTTCAAGAACGCCAACGCGATGCGCTTCCCGCTGGTGCATCGCGGCGCGACCCCGCTGCCGGATGACGCTTCGGTGGCCGCCACGGGCACGCTCGTCGTCGTGTGCGACCCGCTGTTCGCCGACGTCGTCGGCGCCGCCTGTGGTGGTCCCGCGGAGGATGCGCTGCTGGCCGAGCGAGGCGCCGCAGGGCTCGGCCTCCTGGACCGCTTCGATGCCGGCCCGCGGCGCGTGATCTCGGTATACGGCACCGCTCCGTAGCCCCGCGCGCGCGGCGTCTTGCCGCGTGGCCCGCCGCCGCGCACCGCTCCGCCGCCCGCGCCGCCCACACGCCTTACCACGTCTCGCGCTCGCTCCGCGCCGCCTCGCGTCCCCGCGCTCGTATGCGCACCACGTTTACCGGCGGCGGATCCACGGGCCCGCGGGGCCCCGGATGCTCCCCGCAGACCTGGGACGCATACCACGGTCGATTCGGGCGCGATTCGCGGTCGCGTGACGCCTCACACCGGCCCAACAGGCGCTTCGCTAAACCTGGCACGCATACGGCGGGGCCCGATGCGGCCGGGCCGAGGCCGGCCAGGCGTAGAGCGGAGTCGAGGGCCGGCCGAGTCGAGGGGCGGGGCGGCGCGGGGCCCGATGCGGCCGGGCCGAGGTCGGCCAGGCGTAGAGCGGAGTCGAGGGCCGGCCGAGTCGAGGGGCGGGGCGGCGCGTGGCCCGAGAGGCCGCGCCCGCGCCGAACCCCTCAAATGCGAACGCCGGCCCCTGCAGACCGGCGTTCGCTGTCCCCGAGACCCGAACGTGGAGGGACGTTCAGGTCGTGCCCTGGAGGTGTTCTATGGTCGACCCGGCGTGCGGGTCGGTGGCCGCGCGGGCGGCCGCTGGACGCCGTAGCGCGGCGGGAGGGCGCGGACCGCGGGAGCCGCGGCGACGCCGGCGACGCCGTTCTGGCGCCCGTAGACGGAGCCGGAGCTCATCGAGCCGTTGCCGTTCGAGCCCGGCTCGGCGGCCCCGACGCTGGAGTAGGTCCGCGCGAACCGGCGCACCCGAACTGCCAGGTAGTACTCCATGATCTGCCGGACCTGCGGCTCGGAGAGCGCCTCGTCCGCCCGCAGCGCGTACTCGACGCGCGCGGTCGGGTTCTGGGGCCCCACGGACACCACGCCGAGCGCGGTGGACGTGTCGGAGTCGTCGCGAATCTCACGCAGGCCGCGAGCGAGCTTGGTCGCCGTGCCGAGGGAGGGCATCCGGTCGCCGCGGATCAGTCGGGAGATCGTCGAATGGTCGACACCCGACTGCTGCGCCAGCTGGCGCTGCGACATCTTCTTGGCCTTGAGCTGGGCTCGCAGCCATTCGTTGAACGCGCGGCCGTTATCGGTCGTCATGCTCGCCTTGGGCTAGGCTCCCGACGCCCGGTGCGCGGGATCGATTGGAGTGTCGGATGTGAACCTTGCAGGCCCAATCACCCGTTCGTACGGGACGCCTGATCGGATGCCCGTGTGGCCCCGAGAGGTCTTGTGGGGTCGCGTGCGGTGCGGGCGTGACCCGTTCGGATGGCCCCCCGGCGGTACCCCGGATCGCGGCCCTGCGGCGGCCCGATCGCGGCGCCCCGAGAGTCCCGTTCAGGCCGTCGGCGCGGTGGCCTCGATCGGCTGCGAGAGGCCCACGCCGCGGCGGATCGGCGACACCAGGTACAGGATCGAGCCGATGACGATGATCGAGAACACGCTGATCAGGCGGTCCACCAGGACGATGGTCGTCGCCTCCTGGGTCGGGAGCCCGTAGGCGAGGGTCAGCACCCCGACCACGCCGAGCTCGACCGTCCCGAGGCCCGCAGGGCTGAGCGGCACGGCGGTCAGCAGGGACCCGATGAAGGCGACGAAGAACGCGCCGGAGATGCCCATCGAGACGCCCGGCAGGCCCAGCGCCTGGATCACCAGCCACAGGCGCAGGCCCTCGGTCACCCAGATGAGGACGGTCAGGATCGCGAGGGGCCCGAGCGTCCGCCGGTTGATCGAGAACAGACCCTCCTCGAACCGGTCGTAGAACTCGAGCGCCCGCTCCGGGAGCGGGAGCTTGCCGAGGATCGCCCGGCCGAAGTTGCGCACGGCGAACAGGAAGCCCGCGAGCACGACGATGACGCCGATGCCCAGGACGGCGACGAACTGGATCTCGGGCGGGAAGCCGGTCCGGAAGCTCCAGAAGCCGGCCAGCAGGCCCAGGATCGCGATCGCGAACAGGTCGAAGATCCGCTCGATGAAGATCGTGCCCAGCGTGCGGGAGCCCGACACATCGGCGTTGATCTTGAGCAGGAACGCGCGGTAGAGATCGCCGAGCTTGGCCGGCACCAGGCAGTTCACCGTCCACGACAGGAACAGGATCTCGGTCGCGTCCTTCGTCCCCACGCGCATGCCGGCGCCCTTCAGCAGGAGCGCCCAGCGCGCGCCGCGGATCGGGAAGCCGGCGTAGAACACGAGGAAGGCGGCGATCAGGAGCAGCTTGTTCGCGCTGGCGACGCTGTTGGCCAGCTCCGCGAAGTCGACGTTCAGCGCGACCCGGAAGATCAGGACCAGCAGGACCAGCGGGACGCCGAGGGAGATGATCGTCCGCGGCTGCCGCAACCGGGCACCGAGCGAGATCTGGCCGCCATCGTCGTCGGCGCGGCCGTTGCCACCCTCGGTGGGGCGCGGCGTGCGGGTCGATCCGGCCTGGCGGGCCAGCGGGTTGGCTGCGGGGATCGCAGGGGTGGCGTCGGCGTCGGACACGGGCGGTTCACTCATGTGCTGGCACCCGCGTTTCCGGACGGGTCGTTGGAGACCCGCCTGTTCCCCCGGGCGCGATTGACGAGCTTGGCAATCGGCGTGAGCGTCCGGACGATATACGAGGCACGGCCGGGTACAAGCGAGACGTTGGTCAGGGCTGCCATCAACCCTTCGGCGGTGGAGGGATTGCCCTCGAGCACGGTGTACGCGACGCCGACCTCCACGACGCTGTGGGCGTCGGACACCGCGATCCCCGGCAGGCCCATCTCGAGCGCGAACGCGGCGGCCTGCTCGTTGCCCGATCCACCCACCACGCGCGCGTTGTGGGATTCGACCCAATCGACGAGCGGCGCCATGGCCTCCAGCCGCGGGTCCTTGAGCATCGAGCCCCGGAACCGGTCGAACGGGTGCGGGATCCCGACCAGGCCGCCCTGCGACCGAATCTCGTCGATCGTGTCCCGCGCGGGCAGCCCGGGGGCCACGGCGCGCTCGAGGAACAGCCCGATCAAGTCGCCGTCGAGGGTCTTGATCTCCTCGCCGACGATGATCGTGAGGTCCGCGGGCGCCGCGTCACGTGCCCGGAGCGCCCCCTCGATCCGGTCATGGTCGGTGATCGCGAGATGCGTCAGTCCCCGCGTCGCCGCGGCCTTCACCACGCTCTCGGGATTGGCGAGGCTGTCGAACGACACCGACGTGTGGCAGTGCAGGTCGACGAACGCCCTCACGCCAACCCCCCGATGAGAGAACGTCCCTCGACGGCAGCAGACGCGTTGACCTCGCAGGGGAGGTGGCGCGGGCTACCGGACGCGATCTCAGTCCCCCCAGGGACTGGAATCGCGGAGGATGCCCACGTCGCCAGCCCGCCCTGAACCACGGGCCTCAGATCTGCTGCACCAGGGACTTCTTGAAGAAGTCGAAGTGCTCGAGGGCGAGGCCCGTGCCGAGGGCGACGCAGTTGAGGCTGTTCTCGGCGACGTGGCACGGGACGCCGGTCACCTGGGTCAGCAGCTTGTCGATGTTGCGCAGCAGGGAGCCGCCGCCGGACATGACCATGCCCTTGTCGATGATGTCCGAGGACAGCTCGGGCGGGGTCTGCTCGAGGACCGTGCGGACCGCGGCCACCAGCTGCTGGAGCGGGACCTCGATCGCCTCCATGACCTCGGACGAGGTGATCGGGATCGTGCGCGGCAGGCCCGCGATCAGGTCGCGGCCCCGGACCTCCATCGTCAGCTCGCGCTCGAGCGGCAGCGCGGCCCCGATCGCGATCTTGACCTCCTCGGCGGTCCGCTCGCCGACCATCAGGTTGTACTTCTTGCGGATGTAGGTCGCGATCGCCTCATCGAACTTGTTGCCGCCGACGCGGAGGCTGTTGGAGACCACGATGCCGCCGAGCGCGATCACCGCGATCTCGGACGTGCCGCCGCCGATGTCGATGATCATGTTCCCCGACGGCCCGCTGATCGGCACGTTGGCCCCGATCGCCGCCGCCAGCGGCTCCTCGATCAGGAACGCCTCCTTGGCGCCCGCCTTCAGCGCCGCATCGCGGACCGCGCGCTTCTCCACCGAGGTGACGCCCGCGGGGACGCTGATCATGACCTCGGGCCGGCCGACGCCGATGCGCCCCTTGGTGGCCTTGCCGATGAAGAACCGGAGCATGGCCTCCGTGATGACGTAGTCGGCGATGACGCCGTCCTTCATCGGCCGGATGGCCTGGATGTTGCCGGGGGTGCGGCCGATCATCTCGCGGGCCTCTTCGCCCACGGCGACGATGCGGTTGTCCTCGCCGACCGCGACGACCGAGGGCTCGGTGATGACGATTCCCTTGCCCTTGACGTAGACGATGACGTTCGCGGTACCGAGGTCGATTCCAATCTTCATGGGGCGGTGAATGCTACTCCGGGTGGCGTGGTCGCCCGGGACGGCGACCGGGGAGGTGATGGATCGGTGGGGGGCCGGGGCGACGGCTGGGCCTCCGTCGCGGGCGGTGTCAGGCCATGTCGGCCGAACGGGTGATGCTCGCACCCAGCTGCTGGAACTTGCGGTCGATGTTCTCATACCCCCGCTGAACGTGATGCGCGCCGTGAATCAGCGAGGTGCCCTCGGCGGCCAGCGCGGCCAGGATCAGGGACGCGCCGGCGCGCAGGTCCGAGATGTCGGCCTCGGCGCCGCGCAGGGTCGCGGGGCCGAGGATCGCCGCATGGTGGGCGTCCTCGATCTCGATCCGGGCGCCGAGCTTGCCGAGCTCCGCGAGCCATTCGAGGCGGTCCTCGAAGATCGCCTCGTACACCCGGGAGGTGCCGTTCGCCTGCGTCAGCAGGACGCAGGCGGGTGGCTGGAGGTCGGTCGCCAGGCCCGGGTAGGGCGCGGTCTCGATGTCGCACGCCCGCAGGTCGCCCGGGCGCACGCCCGTGGCGTCGATCTCGATCGAGCGCTGCCCGCAGGCCACCGGGACGCCGACCCGGCCCAGCAGCTCGACCAGCGACTCGACGTGCTCGCAGGGGGCGTTCTCGAGCGTGATCCTGCCGCCGGTGACGGCGGCCGCGACCAGGAACGTGCCGGTCTCGATCCGGTCGGAGATGACGGTGTGGTCGGCGCCCCGGAGCCGGCGCTTGCCGTGGACCTCGATCGTGTCCGGGCTCGTGCGCTTCACGTCGGCGCCCATCTTGTGCAGGAAGTCGATGAGGTCGTCGACCTCCGGCTCCTGCGCCGCCGGCCGGATCACGGTGTGGCCCTCCGCGAGGGTCGCGGCGAGCATCGCGTTCTCGGTGCCCATCACGGTCACCTGCGGGAACGTCACCTCCCCGCCGTGGAGGCGACCCGGCGCCTGGGCGAAGTAGTAGCCGTCGCGATAGGCGATCTCGGCGCCCAGCGCCCGCATGGCGTCGACGTGCAGGTTCACCGGCCGGCGCCCGATCCGGTCGCCGCCGGGGTTGCTGATGATCACCCGCCCGAAGCGCGACAGGAGCGGCCCGAGCAGGATGAACGACGCCCGCATCTTGGCAGCGGCCTCGAGCGGGACGAACAGCCAGTCGACGTCGCCCGCGGCGACCTCGTACACGCCGTCGGCCGGGTGGTCCACGACGACGCCGAGGTCCCTGAGCACCTCCGCCATCACGCGGACGTCCTCGATCTCGGGCACGTTCTCGAAGCGGCACCGCTCGCCCGTGAGCGTCGCGGCGGCGAGCAGCTTGAGGGCGGCGTTCTTGGCGCCGCTCACGTGGACCGTGCCGCGCAGGGGCCGCCCGCCCTCGATGCGGAACGCCTCAGGCGGTGGGACCTCGGGGTTGAACTCCCAATGGAAAGGTCTTGCGTCTGCCAATTAACTCTCCGAGAGCCGAGGCGACGCTCCTGCGAGCCATCGGCGCGAGGACGTTGCGTCGGCCATGGACTAGGCGCCGCGCCTGGGGCCCTCTCGATGCCGACGCTCCGCCACCCGGATCCGGAGCAGGGCCGACTGGAGCTGGGCGCGCGCGGCGGCCAGGTCGGCACCCTCGACGTAACCGGACTCGAGCGCCCGCTCCGCCTCGCGACGGGCCTCCTGGGCACGCTCTAGGTCGATCTCGGAGGCCAGGTCGGCCGTCTCCGCCATGACCACGACCTTGTCCGGCCGGACCTGGAGGAAGCCGCCCGCGATCGCGAAGCTCTCCTCCTCGCCGCCCTTCCGGATCTTGAGCTCCCCCACCCCGAGCAGGCTCACCAGCGGCGTGTGATGCGGCAGGATCCCCAGCTCGCCCTCGGCACCGGGCACGAGCACCATGTCGACATCATCTTCGTACGCCAGCCGCTCCGGCGTCACGATCTCGAGGTGGAGTGTCATGTGCGTGCCCCGTTCCAGCGGCCGCTCTCGGCGTCAGGCTGTCCGGCCAATTCCAGTTGCCGTCGCCGGCTTCGCGCGGCTCGGCCACTGAGATCGCCGGCCATCCTGCCGCCTACGCGGCCGCTTGGCAGCACCCCCAAACCCCTCAACGCGAGATCGACGCGCCCGAAACGTGGCGTCCACGTGGGGGGAGGGCAGAAGGCACCCGCCTCCGCGTAGCCGGTTGGACGGCAGCCGATCTCAGTCGCCGAGGCGCGCGCAGCCGCCAATGGCGACTGGAATCGGACGGCCGGCCGGCCGGCGAAAGCGGAGGCGAAGACCACGGCACTCACCCTTCGAGCTTGGCGGCGTTTTCGCGGACGTCGTCGAGCGTGCCGGCGAGGAAGAACGCCTGCTCCGGCAGCGTGTCGGCCTTGCCCTCGAGGATCTCCTTGAACGAGGCGACGGCGTCGCGAATCGGGACGTACTTGCCGGGCCGTCCGGTGAACACCTCGGCGACGGTGAACGGCTGGCTCATGAACCGCTGCAGGCGGCGTGCGCGGGCGACGGTCGCCTTGTCGTCCTCGGACAGCTCGTCGATGCCCAGGATCGCGATGATGTCCTGGAGGTCGCGGTAGCGCTGGAGGACGCGCTTGGTCTCCTGCGCCACGTCGTAGTGCTCGTTGCCCACGACCAGCGGGTCGAGGACGCGCGAGGTCGAGGTCAGCGGGTCGACCGCCGGGTAGATGCCGAGCTCGGAGATCGAGCGCTCGAGGCGGATCGTCGAGTCGAGGTGGGCGAAGGTGGTCGCGGGCGCCGGGTCCGTGTAGTCGTCCGCCGGGACGAACACGGCCTGGAGCGAGGTGATCGAGCCCTTGCGGGTCGACGTGATCCGCTCCTGGAGGCCGGCCATCTCGGTGGCGAGGTTGGGCTGGTAACCGACCGCCGACGGCATCCGGCCCAGCAGCGCCGACACCTCGGACCCCGCCTGGGTGAAGCGGAAGATGTTGTCGATGAACAGGAGGACGTCGCGGCCCTCCTCGTCGCGGAAGTACTCGGCCATCGTCAGGGCGGTCAGGCCGACCCGCTGGCGCGCGCCGGGCGGCTCGTTCATCTGGCCGAACACGAACGCCGTGCTCTTGATGACGCCCGACTCCGTCATCTCGCGGATGAGGTCGTTGCCCTCGCGCGACCGCTCGCCGACACCGGCGAACACCGACACGCCCGAGTGCTGCGTCGCGACGTTGTTGATCAGCTCCTGGATGATGACGGTCTTGCCGACGCCGGCGCCGCCGAAGATCCCGATCTTGCCGCCCTTCTTGAACGGGCAGATGAGGTCGATGACCTTGAGGCCGGTCTCGAACACCTCGATCTCGGTCGTCTGGTCCTCGAACGCGGGCGGCGCACGATGGATCGGCAGCATCTTGTCCGCGTTGACGTCGCCCTTGCCGTCGATGGCGTGGCCGAGCACGTCGAACACGCGCCCGAGCGTCACGTCGCCCACCGGCACGGAGATCGCGGCGCCGGTATCCCGGACCTCGGTCCCGCGGGCGAGCCCGTCGGTGGTGGTCATGGCGACCGCGCGGACCCAGTTGTTGCCCAGGTGCTGCTGCACCTCGCACACGAGCGGCTGCTGGCCTTCGCGCAGGATCTCGACGGCGTTGAAGATCGCGGGCAGCTGCCCGGCGGGGAACTCGATGTCGACGACCGGCCCGGTGATCTGGATCACCCGGCCGTTCGTGGAAGGCGCGGCGGTCGCCATGGTGGGGAGTGCCTCCTCTGTGCGCCGGCCTAGCGGGCCTGGGCGCCGGTCGCGATCTCGACCATCTCGCGAGTGATGTTGGCCTGACGGACCTTGTTGTACGAGAGCGTCAGGTCCTCGATGAGCTCCTGGGCGTTCTCGGTGGCGTTCTTCATCGCGACCATCCGGGACGACTCCTCGCTCGCCTTCGACTCGAGCACCGCCTGGAACAGGCGGGTCGCGATGTAGCGCGGGAGGAGCGCCCGCAGGAAGTCCGCGGGGTTGGGCTCGAACAGGAACTGGTTGCCGGGGATGCCGTTGGTGTCCTCGGCCGGCTCGACCGGCAGGAGCCGGTCGAGGACGGGCTTCTGGACCAGCGTCGACACGAAGCGCGAGTAGACGATGTCCACCCGGTCGTAGACGCCCGCGATGTAGTCGTCGGTGATGAGCCGCGCGAGCGGCAGGACGTCGGCGAAGGCCGGCCGGTCGCCGAACCCCTCGAAGTGGGCGGCGATCGGGACCCGGGCGCGGCGCATCGCGTCGCGGCCCTTGCGGCCGACCGTGGCGACCTTGAGGTCGCCACCGTGCTCGGTGATCTCGCGGGCGATGAAGCGGACGGTGTTGGTGTTGAGCGCGCCCGCGAGGCCGCGGTCGCTGGTCATGATCACGATCAGGCGGTTGTGGTTGCCCTCGAGATCGCGCTTGGCGAGCAGGGGGTGGTCCTCCCCGCTGAGCACGATCGCGAGGTCGGCGATGACCTCGTCGAGCGTGTCGCGGTAGGGCCGCGCGGCGAGCGTCGCATCCTGCGCGCGCCGCAGCTTGGACGCGGCGACGAACTGCATCGCCCGCGTGATCTGCTTGATGTTCGTGGCCGAGCTGATCCGGCGCCGGATCTCGCGCTGGCTAGCCATCGCGAGTCTCCGCCCTCGTCGGCCGCCGCCCGGCCGGCGCGCGGCGGCTCGCCCACGACGGCTCTCCTACGCCCCTCTGGAGTGTTTGAGCGCGATGCGGCACCCGCAGATCCCACGTCACCACCGCAAGGCGTAGACGGGCGTCGTTCGAGCCGGTTCCGGCCACAACACCACGCCCAGGCGTAAACGAGGCACGTTGGGCGGCGGGTTGGGCGGCGGGTTGGGCGGCGGGTTGGGCGGCGGGTTGGGCGGCGGGTTGGGCGGCGGGTTGGGCGGCGGGTTGGGCGGCGGGTTGGGCGGCGCGCGGCAACCCGAGAAGCGGACGCGCGGCGCGCGCACCAACGACTCGCCACCCGCGGGGGCGGACGAGCCGGGCGGCGGAGCCGGACGCGACCACCGTCATGCGAGGAACTGCTGCTTGAAGTCGTCGATCGCCGACTCGAGGGCCTTGTTGAGGTCGTCGGTCAGGGCCTTGGTCTTGCCCAGCTCGTCGAGGATCTGGGGCCGCTCGGTCTCGAGGAAGCGGTAGAGCCCGGTCTCGAAGTCCTTGACCTTGGCCGTCGGGACGTCGTCGAGCTTGCCGCTCGTCGCCGCGACCAGGATCGCGACCTGCTTCTCGACCGGCAGCGGCTGGTACTGCGGCTGCTTGACGATCTCCGACAGCTTCTCGCCCCGGTTCAGCTGGTCGCGGGTCGCCTTGTCCAGGTCGCTCGCGAACTGGGCGAAGGCCGCCAGAGCGCGGTACTGGGCGAGGTCGAGCTTGAGCGGTCCCGCGACCTTCTTCATCGCCTTGGTCTGCGCGGCGGAACCCACCCGCGAGACCGAGATGCCGATGTTCATCGCGGGCCGCTGGCCGGCGTTGAACAGGTCGGTCTCGAGGAAGATCTGGCCGTCGGTGATCGAGATCACGTTGGTCGGGATGTAGGCGGACACGTCGTTCGCCTGCGTCTCGATGATCGGCAGGGCCGTCAGCGAGCCGCCGCCGTTCTCGTCGCTCATGCGCGCGGCGCGCTCGAGGAGCCGGCTGTGGAGGTAGAACACGTCGCCCGGGTAGGCCTCGCGGCCGGGCGGCCGGCGCAGCAGCAGCGACATCTCGCGGTACGCCCACGCGTGCTTGGACAGGTCGTCGTACACGCACAGGGCGTCCTTGATCACGCGGTCGCCCACCTGGACGCCGTTCTCCATGATCTCCTCGCCCATCGCCACGCCCGCGTACGGGGCGAGGTACTGGAGCGGGGCGGGGTCCTCGGCGCCGGCGACGACGACGATCGTGTGCTCCATCGCGCCGTATTTCTCGAGGATGGCCACCGTCGTCGCCACGGTCGAGAGCTTCTGGCCGATCGCGACGTAGATGCAGACGAGGTCGCCGTCCTTCTGGTTGATGATCGTGTCGATCGCGATCGCGGTCTTGCCCGTCTGGCGGTCGCCGATGATCAGCTCGCGCTGGCCGCGGCCGATGGGGATGAGCGCGTCGATCGCCTTGATCCCGGTCTGGACCGGGGTGTCAACGCCCTGGCGGGTGATGACGCCCGGGGCGATCCGCTCGACCGGGCGGGTGGTCGTGCGCGGGATGTCGCCCTTGCCGTCGAGCGCGTTGCCCAGCGGGTCCACGACCCGGCCGAGGAGCGCCTCGCCGACCGGGACCTCGACGACGCGGCCCGTGGTCCGGACCTGGTCGCCCTCCTTGATCGCCGACGGGTCGCCGAGGATGACCGCGCCGACCGTCTCCTCCTCGAGGTTGAGGGCCATGCCCATCACCCCGCCGGGGAACTCGAGCATCTCGGACGCGAGGGCCGCGTCGAGGCCGTAGATCTGCGCGATCCCGTCGCCGACCTCGACCACGGTCCCGACGCTGCGGGTCTCGGTGGTCGCGTCGAACGACTCGATCTGGCTCTTGATGATGCTGATGATCTCGTCTGACCGGATGGCCATGGCGTCTCCGTTCGGGCGGGGGCTAGCGGGGGCGGGTCCCCGTGTGGAGCTGGTCGCGCAGCCGCTCGAGGCGGCCGCGGATGGAGGCATCGAGGAGCCGGTCGCCGATCTGGACGGTCAGCCCGCCCAGCAGCGCCGGGTCGACCTCGGTCCGGAGGTCGACCGCCGATCCGGCCATCGCCTCGACCCGCGTGCGGATCTCGGCGGTCTCGTCTTTGGTCAGGGCCGCGGCGCTCGTGACCGTGGCCACGACGATGCCGCGATGGGCGTTGAGCTGGCGCTCGTACTGCTCGCTCACGGCGCGCAGCTCGCGCGCCCGGCCTCGTTCCACGAGCAGGCTGACCAGCCGCAGGGCGCCGGGGCGAACCCGGCCCTCGAGCAGCTTCGCCACCACCGCCAGGCGCTCGGCCGAGGGGATGGCCGGGCTGTCGACGACAGGCTCGACCTCGGGACGCCCGAGCATGTCGGCCGCCGTCGCGAGATCGTCGCGCCAGCCGTCGAGCTCGCCGTCGCGCAGGGCGACCTGGAAGGCCGCCTCCGCGTACCGGCGGGCTCCGGTGGTGGATCGTGCCATCAGCCGGCGGACCCGCCGGCGGCCGGATCCGCGAGGAACTCGGCCACGAGCTTGCGCTGGCGGTCGCCCGTCATGGATTCGCCGACGACGCGGCCGGCGGCCGCGAGGGCGAGATCGGTGACCTCTCCCCGGAGCTCGGCGACCGCGCGCTGGCGCTCGGCCTCGATCTCGCTGGTCGCGCGCTCGCGCAGCCGGGCGATCTCGTCGCGGGTGGCCGCGACCTCCTGCTCACGCGTCTCGGACGCGGCCTTCTGGGCTCGGTTGAGGATCTCGTTGGCCTCGCGGCGGGCCTCCTGGAGGGCGGCCTGGCGTTCCTGCTCGGCCGATTCCCGATCGCGCCGGGCCTGCTCCGCGTCCTGCAGCCCCTGCTCGATCCGGGCGCGCCGGTCGTTGAGCGTCTTCACCAGACCGCCGAACGCGATGCGCTGGACGATCAGGAAGAACACGACGAAGTTGGCCGCGGCGACGATGATCCAGAACACGTTGATCTGGAACTTCGTTTCCGCGGCCGCCGGCACGGCGACCTGGCGCAAGACCTCCCCGACGACGGCGAGGGTGTCCATGGGCGTCACCTGTTCCGCTGGGTCAGCCTGCGGCGGGCTTGATGAAGATCGCGAGCAGGCCGACGACGACCGCGAGGACGCCGAGGCCCTCGGCGAACGCCGCGAGGATGATCGCGAGGCCCCGGATCTCGCCGGCGGCGTCGGGGTTGCGCCCGATCGCGGCCGCGGCCAGGCCGGCGAGGATGCCGATGCCGATGCCCGGCCCGATCACGCCGAGGGCCGCAAGGGCGCCAAGGTTTTCCATGTTCCGTGTTCCCTCCGTGGTCCGGGCTCGCGGCCCGGTCTTGGTCCCGTGGTCGGGGTGGTCAGTGGGCCGCTTCGACGGCGTGGATGGTGGACTCGGCGGATTCCGCCGCCTCGTGCTCCTGGCCATGACCCTCGATCGCGACGAGCGTGAACATGAGGGTCAGGGTGGCGAAGATCAGCGCCTGGACGAGGTTGAGCAGGACCTCGAGGGCGAGCATGGCCATGGGGATGATGGCGAGGGTGAGGGCCGTCAGGACGCCGAGCGCGACCTCGCCGCCGTAGATGTTGCCGAACAGGCGCATGGACAGCGTGACGGGCTTGACGAACTCGAGCAGGAGCTCCGTCAGGCCGACGAACATGGCGATCAAGCCGGCGCCGAGGCCGTTCCTGAACTCGCCGAACGGGAAGAACTTGCCGAGATACCCGAAGCCCAGGTGCTTGAAGCCCTGGTACTCGATGAACACGAACGCGACCAGCGCGAGGCCGATGGTGACGTTCAGGTCGCTCGTCGGCGCGCGCAGCTGGTCCACCTTGCCGATCGGCGGCACGAGGCCGCTCCAGTTGAAGAACAGGATCAGCAGGAAGAAGCCGGCGAACAGCATGATGTAGGGCTTGGCCGCGGGTCCGCCCAGGGACATCGCGAAGTTCTCGAGCAGCTCGTACACGTGCTCGATCGCGTTCTGCCCGCGCCCGGGGACCAGCTTTCGTGGCCGGCTCAGCGCCCACAGCAGCACGATCACGATGATCGTGATGATGACCATCGTGAGCAGCGTCGAGGTGATGCTCGGCTGGAACGTGATGAGGTCGGCGCTCTGCGGCGCGCCATCGAGGCTCCAGACGATGTGCGGCGCGGGGAACTCGAGGTTCCCGTTGATGTAGCAGACCGGGAACTCGCAGGTGAGGCTGTCCGGAACCTCGCGGTCGAACGGCGGGAACAGCAGGAACGCGAACACGTCGATGACGATCACGAAGATCAGCAGCAGCCCGATGGCAACGGGGTTGCTGATGCCGCGCGCCTTCTGGCCCGTGTCGCCCGTCACGTTTCCTCCAAGCAGCCGCGCGGCCTCGGCCACGCTCTCCCGTGCCCGTTCCGTGGCCGGTTTAGTCGAACCGCTTCAGGAACCGTGTGATCAAGCGGTAGATCCCGGCCGTCCCGATCCCGGCGCCGGCGAGGAAGCCGACGAGGACGAAGATCGGCAGGGTCCCGAGCCGCTGGTCCAACCAGTAGCCCGCTGCCACACCGGCGAGGGACGTCACCAGGAGGATCATTCCGATCTCGGAGAAGAGTGCGAAATACGCTCCGAAACCGGTGTTCATGGCCGACCCATCACCGCGCGGCGACTATACCAGAGGGCCTTCTCGATTCGTAAACGCGGATGGCGCGTGATGGCCGGTTGCGCCCGCCCGTGGGCGGCGCGCCGTTACGGGATCGCGATCGTCAGGATCGCGTCGAGATCAACCCGGCGGCCGCTCGCGGTCACCACCTGGATCGTGTGGCTGCCGGCCGTTGTCGATCGGCTGTAGAGCACCTGGCGGTAGTGGGTCTTCTTCGACTTCGTGCTGATCGCGGACGAGGTGACCTTCACGCCGTCGACGAAGACGTTGAAGCTGCCGTGCTTCTTCGCCTCCGTGCCGACGATCGCGAACGACCGGCCGGTGAACGTGAACGTCGCGGTCCGTCCGGTGCCCGAGGCGGCCTTGGCGCTGCCGCCCGACGGGGAGCCCGCCGTCGTCTTCGACCAGCCGGCCGAGTACACGATCGCGGAGCTCGAGTCCTGGGTCCGGACGACCCGGAACCTCGGCCCGGTGCCCGTCCCGGTGTGGCCCTTCTTGTCGGTCACCCGGATGCGAAACTGCTCGGTCGTCGGCGAGAGGGGCAGGTTGCGGGTGGTCGCGGTCGCCGTGGTCGACTTGGTGAGCGTCTTGAACGAGCCGCCGTTCTTGCTCTCGTAGAGCCGGTAGGCCTTGACCGAGGTGCCGCTCGCGGAGCCGCACCACGAGAGCCTGACCGGCGTCGTCGAGCCGATCGTGCTGCCGGTGACGAAGGACGGGCGCGCGCCATCGGCGGCGGGGAAGGTGCTCGGGCCGCTGACGGTGATCAGCACCGTCGCGGTATCCGTCTGGCCGCCGGCATCGGCCAGCGTGTACGTCAGCGTGTCGGTGCCCGACCCGCAGCCGAACGGGTCATAGGTGATGCCCGTGCCGCCGCCGGTGATCGTCACGAAGCCGCGCGCGGCGCCGGACACGGACGTAATGTGGGTCGGGTCGCCCTGCTCATTGGGCCCGCCGAGGTCGTTGGCACGAACGTCGATGGCCGTCGCGCTTGGCAGGCGGACGGTGAACAGGTCGTTCGCCGCGACCGGCGCGTCGTCGACCCCGGAGACGTCGATCGCGAAGGTCACGTCGGAGCTCGTGTCGGCGCCCCCGTTGGCGGTCCCGCCATCGTCCTCGAGGTGCACCGTCACGTTCGCGATCCCGTTCTTGTTGGACCCCGGCCGGAAGGTCAGGTCGCCGCTCGCGTCGACGGCGGGCTGGCCCAGTGCCTGGAACAGCGTCGGGTTGTCGTTGTTCGTGACGACGAAGGTCAGGGCCTGGCCGCTCTCGTCCGCGGCGCCCGCCGAGATCGCCGAGGCCCAGCCCATGACGGTCTGCGGGCCCGCGTCCTCGGACGCGCCGACGTCGCCGCCGCCGGTAAACGACGGCGCGTCGTTGACCGAGCCGATCGTGATCGAGAACGACTGCGGGTCGCTGGTGTTGTCGCCGCCAGCGGTCGTGCCACCGTCGTCCGTGATCCGGACCGAGAGGTTCGCGACGCCGTGTGCATCATCAGCGGGGGTGTAGTCGAGCGTGCCGCCGGCGGACACCGACGGAAGGACCGCGAACAGGCCGGGGTTCGAGTTCGTGACCATCTGGAACGTCACGTCCTGGCCGCTCTCGTTGGCGGGTCCAGTCGAGATGCCCGTCGCCCAGCTGGACGTGCTCTGCGGACCGGCGTCCTCGAGCAGAGACTCGTCCGCGCCGGCCGTGAACGACGGCGCGTCGTTGACCGGGTTGATGGTGATCGTGAAGGTCTGGGTCGCGCCGGTGTCGTCGCCGCCGCTCGACGTCCCGCCGTCGTCCGTCGGCGTCACCGACACGGTGGCGGAGCCGTTGGCTTCGTCGGCCGGGGTGTAGGTCAGGTTGCCGTTGGCGGACACGGCGGGCTGGACCGCGAACAGGCTGGTGTCGTCGGCGCTGACGTCGAAGGTGACCACCTGCCCGGACTCGTTGGCCGCCCCCTCGCTGACGGCCGTCGCCCAGCCGTTGATCGTCTGGGGCCCGGCGTCCTCGTTGTCGGTCTGATTCCCGCCCTTTGTGAACGTCGGCTCGTCGTTGACGGCCGTGATCGAGATTGAGGCCGTGGCAACCGACGACGTCTCGTCATCGGAGTCCGTGGCGGTGAAATCGAACTCGTCGGCGCCGTTGAGGTTTGCGGCTGGCGTGAACGTCACGGTCGCCGTGCAGGCCGGAGCCGTGCTGACGCAGTCGATCGCCGATACCGATCCGAGGGAGCCCTTCGCTGGCCCATCGACGATGTCGAACGAGGTGATGGTGCCGCCGTCGGGGTCGGTGGCCGACAGCTCGATCTCCATTGCCGCGTCCTCATCCGTCGTGATCGGGGTCGCCAATGCGACAGGATCGATGGCGAGGACGTGCGCGGGCACGAGCCCGAGGAAGAGGAGCGCGGATGCGAATACGACGCCCAGGAAGCGCTTCATTCAGGTCCCCTCAACACGGCGCGACGACCGTAGTGGACTTGTTCGTCGTTCCGCCAGGCCCGCGAAGAATCAGGATGACGTTGTGGCTCGTGCCCGGGTCGTAGCCGGGATCGGAGGCATAGTCGAAGCCGAAGGATCGCTGGCTCGAGGTCTTTCCGTCGACATCCCAGGAGTAGCCGCCGTTCGCTTGGCTGAAGACGTTCTGGGCGTTCGAAACGTTGAACGAATAGGTTGTTGAGCCGGGCGAACAGCTCGCGGCAATCGAACCCGACGGATGGGGCTTGGGGGTCGGCTTGGGCGTGGGCTTCGGGGTCGGCTTGGGCGTGGGCCTGGGGGTCGGGCGGGGGGTCGGCTGCGGCGTGGGCCGGGGCGTCGGGCGCGGGGTCGAGCGCGGCTCCGGCTTGGTCGGCTTACGGGTGGGCCTGGGGGTCGGCTTGGGCGTCACGCTCGGGGTGGTGGTTGCGGCGGGCAGCCCGGACGCGACCGGGACGGAGCCATCCGTTGGGGCGTCGGACGGCGGCTCGGTGATGACGACGGCGATCGCCGCCGAGGTCCCGCGCTCGTCCGTGGGCAACGGCGGACCGGGTTCGAACGCGGGGCTGACGGTGGTGACGACCAGGACCACGACGATTGCGCCCAGGAGCACGGTCGCCGAGTCTCGCCACAGGCGGTAGCGGCGGGAGATCGGGACCCTCGGGTCGGCCGCCGCCGCGCGACCGGTCGGCCTGCCCGGCGTGACCGGCGTGAGCTCGGTGACCAGGGGCCTCGGCGCAGTCGGCGCGAGTGGCATGAAGGGCGTGGGCGATGCCATCGCGGCGCCCAGCGTGAGCGACGCCCCTGGCGCGACAGGCTCGGGGCGGTCCGGCTCGTCGGCCTTGGCGGGCTCGAGCGGCAGGTCGTCGGCGGCCGTGGGCGCGCGGGCGGCCGCGAAGGCCGTGAACAGGGGGTCGGGTGCGGTGGCGGGCCGGAGCGGATGGTCGGCGGGTTGGGGCCGCCCGACCTCCGCCGCTGCCGCGGCGGCGGCCTCCGTTTCGGCGTCCTCCAAGTACGCCGCCAGGAGCCCCGGGCGCTCGGTGCCGAGCACGCCGATCCGCCACGCGATGTCGTCCTCGGACAGGCTCGGGACGGGCGTGGACGCGACCGCGATCCGGGCCTCGGCGGCCCGGCTGCGACGGCGCCGTACGAACACAACCGCCACCGTCGTAACGACGACGATGACGGCGATCAGGGCGATCAGGAGTAGCGGCGGCATGACCCCTCGGAGCCGGTCGGCAGGCATCCGGCCGGCCGGCCGATCCTAGCATCGGCGGCGGTTCTGCCCGGCGGGTCGATGGTCACCCCAGGGTCCGGTGCGGACGGATGTGGTCGGGTGCGGTGTGGGGCCCTCTCGCTGCCGTCAACGGTCCACGAGCCGCCGTCGGTGCGCCCGAGCGCTCACCCGGTGGGCGTCTTCGTCTCGGCCCGGCTCCGATCCAGCTCGGCCTGCGTGGCCATCACGGCCACCGGCTTGGCCGGCTGGCCCTGCTGCACGGGCGGACTTGCCGTGGACAGGGACGGGTCATCCGGCTCGTACGACTCGGCCTCGAGGGCATCGACGCTTTCGCCGCGGGTCAGCAGGAACAGGCCCGAGGCCGAACGCCACCGCGAGGCCCATGAACGCGTACACCTGCCCGGTCCCCGACAGGACGAAGGACATGACGGCGAGCAGGATGCAGATGCCGTAGATCACGAGCACGGTCTGGCCGTGCGAAAGGCCAAGATCGAGCAGGCGGTGGTGGATGTGGCCCCGGTCCGGCGTGAACGGCGAGTGCCCCGTCGCCAGGCGCCGGACGATGATCCAGAAGGTGTCGATGATCGGGACGCCCAGGACGAGCAGGGCGACGGCGACCTTGGCCGAGCCCAGGATCGACAGCACCGCCAGCGTGTAGCCGACGAACATCACGCCGCTGGTGCCGATGAAGATCGACGCCGGGTGGAAGTTCCAGCGCAGGAACCCGAGCAGCGACCCCGCCAGCGCGAAGCACAGGACGCCGACGAACGGCTGGTTGGTCGCCGTCGTCATCGAGATCAGCCCGAGGGTGACCGCCGCGATCAGCGCGATGCCCGAGGACAGCCCGTCCAGGCCGTCGATGAAGTTGATGCTGTTGATCATCCCGATGATCCAGACCATCGTGAATCCGATCGCGTAGGGGCCGTCGAGGGTGATGTTCCCGGTGCCGAACGGGTTGTTGATGAAGGTCACGGTGATCCCGGCCACGACCGCAAGGGCGGCCAGCGCGACCTGGCCGAGCAGCTGCCACCGGGCTCGGAGCTGGAGCGTGTCGTCGAGGACGCCGAGGATCGTCGCCACGGCACCGCCGACGAGGAGGCCGAACAGCTCGGGGGCCCCGATCGAGCGAGGGATCGTCACCAGGGCGACCCGCTCGTTCGCGATCACGATCCCGATCGCCACCACGATGAACGCGGTCGCCACGGCGATGCCGCCGCCGCGCGGGATCGGTCGCTTGTTGACCCGGCGGTGATCGGGAAGGTCGACGTTGTCGAGGCGGATGGCGAGGCGCCGGACCAGCGGCGTGATCAGCAGCGAGATCAGCGCCGCGGACGCGAACGCGAAGACGAGGAGCGGGAGCACCTCGCCGAACGACGCGATCAGGCGCATCGGCCGGTCAGGAGCCGCCCCTCGGCAGACCCGGGACGGGGAAGCCGGCGACCAGCTCGCGCACCTCACCCCGGATCCGCTCGTGGACGGCCTCGTCGTCGCGATGGCGGATGGCGTCGACGATCCAGCGGCCGATCTGCGTCATCTCGGCGGGTCCCATGCCGCGCGTCGTGGTGGCGGGCGTCCCGACCCGGATCCCGGACGCGACGTTGGGCGGGTTGGCGTCGAACGGGATCGCGTTCTTGTTGACGGTGATGCCGACGTCGTCGAGCAGCGTCTCGGCCTCTCGTCCGGTGACCCCCAGCGGCGTCACGTCGACGAGCGCGAGGTGGTTGTCGGTCCCGCCGCTGACCAGCCGTGCGCCGGCGTCGGCCAGCGTCCGGGCGAGGACGCCGGCGTTCTCGATGGTCCGGGCCTGGTCGCGCCGGAACTCGCCGGAGGCGGCGAGGCGGAACGCGACCGCCTTGGCCGCGACCACGTGCATCAGCGGGCCGCCCTGGACGCCCGGGAACACCGACTTGTCGATGGCCTGCGCGAGCGTGCTCTTGCCGAGGGCCGGGAAGTCGGCGCGGTCGACGCCGTCGGGCAGGTCCGCGCGCGCGAACACGATGCCGCCGCGCGGTCCGCGCAGGGTCTTGTGGGTGGTCGTGGTGACGAGGTCGGCGTGCGGGAACGGGCTGGGGTGCAGCCCGGCCGCGACGAGCCCGGCGACGTGGGCCATGTCGACGAACAGCAGGGCGCCGACGCCGTGGGCGATCGTCGCCAGCCGCGCGAAGTCCCACGTGCGCGGGTAGGCCGAAGCGCCGGCGACGATGACCTTGGGCCGGACCTCCACGGCCTGCGCGGCGAGGGCGTCGTAGTCGATCAGCTCGTCGTCGCGCCTGACCCCGTAGGCGTGGACCTCGTACAGGCGGCCCGAGAAGTTCACGGGCGAGCCATGGGTGAGGTGACCGCCGTGGGCGAGGTTCATGCCCAGGATCCGGTCGCCCGGCCGGAGCACCGCGAAGTAGGCCGCCATGTTCGCCTGGGCCCCGGAGTGCGGCTGGACGTTGACGTGGTCGGCGCCCGGGAACAGGGCCAGCGCGCGCTCGCGCGCGAGGTTCTCGGCGATGTCCACGTACTCGCAGCCACCGTAGTAGCGCTTTCCCGGCAGGCCCTCGGCGTACTTGTTGGTGAGCCACGACCCCTGCGCCTCGAGCACCGCGGCGTAGACGTAGTTCTCGCTGGCGATCAGCTCGATCTTGTCGGCCTGGCGGTGCCGCTCGGCCTCCATCGCCGCCCACAGCTCGGGGTCGAGGTCCGAGATCGGCGCCCAGGCGGCGGCCGGCGCGGTCGTCCGAGGGGAGGAGGTCTCCGGCGAGGCGATGGCGTCGGGCACGGACGGACCTCCTGGCGAGTCGGCGCGGGCTCGGGTGGCGCGCGGGCGCTCGGTTGGCGCGCGCGAGGCTCCGCGGCGAGGCCCGCGCGGGTCGTCCTATCTTCCCACGTCCGGAGCCTTCGACGGGCGGGAACCGTTTACCAATTCACCGCGATGGCGCGACGACCATGTCGCGCCGGTACCGAAGGTGGACCTTGGACCAGCGAGAGCTCCTCGAGCGAGCGATGCGGGGCGATCGTGACGCCAAGCAGGACGGCTCGTCCTGGCTGCTCGATGCGGCCGGCGGCCCCGGGCGGCAGCTGGACTAGTCGTACGTCGGCGGGCCGGCCTGGCGGCGGCTGGCTCGCTGACGGCGGACGGCCGCGCTACCGCTGAGCCTCGACCTGGTGCGGGATCCCCGCCTCGTCGAGCGCCGCTGCCAGGAGCGATGCATCGATCGCCCCCGATCGCAGGATCGCGGGGCGATCGGTCGTGCAGTCCACGACGGTCGAGGCCGGGCCGCCGCGGATCGGGCCGCCGTCGATGACCAGCGCGATCGCGTCGCCGAGCGTCTCCGCCACCTCGCTCGCGTCCGCGGCGTCGGGCTGCCCCGACAGGTTGGCCGAGGTCGTCGGCAGCGGGCCGAGGGCCGCGGCCAGCGCCCGCGGCGCCGGGTGGTCAGGGACGCGGACGCCGATCGTGGGCGCGCCCGCGGCGAGGACGCGCGGCAGCCGGGCGTCGGGGTGAACCGGCAGCACGAGGGTCAGGCCGCCCGGCCAGAAGCGATCGGCGAGGAGCTGCCGCGGCCGGCGACCGAGACGCCCAGCGTCCAGGCCTGTGCCGCGTCGGCGAGCAGCACCGCGACCGCCTTCTCGGGAGGCCGCCGCTTGGCGGCGAACAGGCGCTCGATCGCGTCGGGCAGCGCGAGGTCGGCGGCGATCCCGTAGACGGTGTCGGTGGGGATGGCGACGATCCGCCCGGCCCGGAGGTGCTCGATCGCCTCGGCGCGTGCCGCGTCCCCGTCGGGGAGGACCCGGGTCGCCGTCACGAGGCCGACGCCACCGCGACGCGGGCGGCCTCCGCGAGCCGCTCGCCGCTGCGCGCCGCCTCCTCGGGCGACGCGAGGACCAGCGCCTCGATGAGGGCCCCGACGCCGTCCGCCTCGACGGGCGCGGCCACGTACCGCCCGGCCGCCCGGACCACGGCGGGGGCCGTGGCCATCGCCGCCCCATGCCCGGCGTCGCCGATCATCTCGATGTCGTTCAGCGCGTCGCCGACGGTCATCACCTGGCCCATCGGGACCCGCGCGCGGTTCGCCAGCCAGGCGACCGCCCGGCCCTTCGACACCCCCGGCGCGACGAACTCGAGGAACCGCGGGTGCGAGACCGTGGCCCCGGCTCGCCCGGCGAACGTCCGCCGCGCCTCCTCGATCAGCTCCATCGGCCTCGGCGGATCCCCGACCGCGATGACCTTGGACACCGGCTTCCGGATCGCGGCCGCGAGGTCGCCCACGATGTCCGCCTCCGGCCCGAGGTAGCCCGAGTAGTCCTCGAACCTCGAGTCGCCGCGCCACACCACGATCCGCTCCAGGTCGTTGACATGCGGATCGAGGCCGCGTTCCAGGCACCACGCGATCGCGGCCCGCGCCACGTCGGCGGCCATCGGGGTGTGGTGCAGGATCCGGCCCACGGGCGCCCGGAACGGGAGGTCGGCGGCGTCGATGACGGCGGCAGCGACCGGCATCGCGCGGATGACGGCGCCCTGGTGGCCGATGATCGGGTCCGTCAACCCCAGCTGGTGCGCGTAGACCGCCGCCGAGCTCGCCATGCGGCCGGTCGCGATCGAGACGTGGACGCCGCGCCGGACTGCCTCGCGGATCGCCTCGGCCGTGCGCTCGGACACCCGGAAGTCGGGGCCGATCACCGTCCCGTCGAGATCGAGGGCGATGAGCCGGACCGGGAACGCCGGGGCGGGCCGGTCGGCCAAGGGCAGCCCGTCCATCCGGTCCGGGCGGGCGCTCGCGCTCACGCCGGTGACAGGTCGATCCGCACGAGCCTCGGGCGACCCGCCAGGTCCGGCGTCACGGTGCATCGCGCCCTCGGGATCCGGTCCGCGACCGCGCGCACGGTCGCGTCGCCCTGGTCGGCGCCGATCTCGAGGAACGCGACCCCGCCGATCTCGGTGACGGTCGGCAGGCGGTCGATCAGGCGGCGCACGACGTCGAGGCCGTCCGGCCCGCCGTCCAGCGCGGACGTCGGCTCGAACGCGATCTCGGGCGACAGGCGCGGCAGCTCGTCGGTCGGGACGTACGGGAGGTTCGCGCACACGACGGCGTACGGCGGCTCGACGTGGTACGGCAGCAGGTCGGCGGCGACGAACACCATCCGATCGGCCACGCCGTGCCCGACGGCGTTCTCGCGAGCCAGCTGGAGGGCCTCCGCCGACACGTCGACGGCGATGACCAGCACCTGGTCCGCCATCTTCCGGCGCCGCAGGGCGGCGAGCAGCGAGATCGCGATGGCCCCGGTCCCGGTACCGACGTCCACGACCCGGAGCGCCGGCGCGCCGTGGGCCCGGGGAGTGGTCGTCAGCCGCGTCGTGATCTCGGCCAGCGCGGCGTCGACGAGCAGCTCCGTCTCGGGCCGCGGGATGAGGGCGCGCGAGTCGGTCGCGAACGCGAGCCCGTGGAACTCCCGGAAGCCGCGGATGTAGGCGACCGGCTCGCCCCGCTCGCGGCGCTCGACGGCGGCCTCGAACGCCAGCCGGGCGTCGGGCCCGACGGGCGCGTCCGGGTGGGCGAGGATCCCCGTGCGGTCCATGCCCAGCGTCTGGCCCAGCAGCAGCTCCGCGTCGAGCCGCGCGGATCCGGAGCCCGATGCGGCGATGCGCTCGGTCGCCACGCGGACGAGCTCGGACACGGTCGATGCGGCGTCGGCCATCGCGCTACATCCGGATGGTGACGTCGAGGTCGCGGCTCTTGCGCAGCACCTCCGCCGACGTGCCGCCGCGCCAGCGGTGGAACAGCAGGTCCACCGCGCCGTCGCCGACACGCAGGTTCGAGATCGTGACCTTCTGGAGCCACTCCGGCAGCTCGGGGCGCTCGAGCTCGAGCTCGTGCCGATCGGCATGCGGGCGGAGGCCCAGCATCGTCTCGATGAACAGGAACAGGGAGCCGGCGGCCCAGGCCTGCGGGGAGCAGGCGACCGGGTACGGGACGGGGACCGGCGAGTGGTCGCGGTCGAAGCCGCAGAACAGCTCGGGCAGCCGGAAGTCGTCGAAGTGCTGGGCGGCCTCGAAGATCCGCCCGACGAGGCGGTTCGCGTCCTCGTGGCGGCCGTACCGCTTGAAGCCGGCGGCGATCAGCGAGACGTCGTGCGGCCACACGGTGCCCGAGTGGTAGCCGATCGGGTTGTAGCCCGGCTGGCCGGAGGCGTAGGTGCGGATCCCCCAGCCGCTGAACATGTCGGGCGCCATGAGCCGGTCCACGACCCGCCGGGCCCGGTCGGGCGAGACGATCCCCGACCACAGGCAGTGGCCCGCGTTGGAGGCGATCGCGTTGGCCTGCCGCTTCTCCCCGTCGAGCGCCATGACGTAGAACCCCTGCTCGTCGGACCAGAACGACTCCTCGAACCGCCGGCGCAGGGTCTCCGCGTCGGCCTCGAGGCGTCGCGCGAGGTCCTCGTCGCCGCGCATCCGCGCGAGCGCCGCCAGCCGGGTCTTCGCGTCGAACACGTAGCCCTGGACCTCGGCCAGCGCGATCGGGGTCGGCGCGAGCTTCCCCTGCCGGTCGCGAATGCCGTCGCTGGAGTCCTTCCAGCCCTGGTTGACCAGCCCTCGCGGCGTCCGCCGCTCGTACTCGATGAACCCGTCGCCATCGCGGTCGCCGTAGTGGTCGATCCAGTCCAGGGCCCGCAGCGCGTTGGGCCACAGGCGGTCGACCAGCGCGCGGTCGCCGGTCCAGTCGTACGTCGCGGCGAACAGGATCAGCCACAGGGGTGTGGCGTCGACCGAGCCGTAGTACGGGCGGAACGGCAGCTCACCGGTGCGCGCCATCTCGCCGGTCCGCAGCTCGTGCAGGATCTTGCCGGGCTCGGCGTCCCGGTCCGGATCCTCGTCGGCCGCCTGGAGCGACGCGAGGACCTCGAGGGTCTCGACGGCGACCTGGGGCCGCACGCACAGCGCCTGGAACGAGGCGATCAGCGCGTCCCGGCCGAACAGCGTCGTGAACCACGGGACGCCCGCGGCCAGGTATCGCTCGGACTCGCCCGGGCCGTCGTTGATGAGCAGCCGCAGGTCGCTGGTCGAGCGGTTGATCGCGAGGTTGACCAGCTCGTTGTCCGTCCGGATCTCGGAGACGCTGCGATTCCACGCGTGGTACGAGGCGGCGACCTCGTCGGACGGCACAGCCGGCTCGGGCGGGAACAGCGCGTCGTCGGGGTCGACGCCGTCGCCGGCCTTGGCGCCCTTCGCCGTCGGCCGCTCCTCGGCCGACCAGGTGACCCAGCGCAGCTCCCGCGCATCGCCCGAGTTCAGCGGCCAGTGCCAGGTGAGCCGCACCCAGCCGGCGTTGACGGAGCCCGCGACGTCGGGTTCCACCGCCTCGACGGAGTCCGCGCGCTCGCTGAACGCGACGTGGGTGGACGTGCGGCGCCCGTCGAGGCCGGCGTAGCGGAACGTGACCCGGTCGCGCCGGGTGGCGATCGGCAGCTGCCGGCCGCGCTCGACGCGCGTCCAGCCGCGGACCTCGAAGATGTCGGCGGCGTCGGCGGCCAGCTCGAGCGTGACCTCGACCTGTTCGTCGACCTCGGCGTAGTTCACGACCCGGACGCGCTCCTCGAGCATCCCGCCGGCGATCAGGCGCTTGCGCCCGATGCCGAGCTTCTGCGAGGCGAGGGCGTCCTCGGGCCGCACCTTGTCGGCGACGTTGCGCTCGAGGCGCGGGTTCGTGAGCTGGATCGCGCCGTGGTAGTTGCCGCCGGCCGACGCCTGGAGCAGCACCGGGCGCTCGCCGTTCACGCGCAGGATCGAGGCCGACAGGCGGCGGGTGTCGCCGTCGTACAGGCCCAGCCCGCGGCTGTCGGGGTGGACGTCGCCGAACGGGTCCGAAAGCAGGTACACGTTGCCCTGCTTGAGGACCTGCACCGAGCCGAGGTCGGTGGCCTTCACGATCGGCCGGACGACCGGGTCGAAGAACCGGGTCGCCTCCGCCTTCGCCCCCCGCGAGCGGGGTCGAGGTTGCGCCGGCGCCGCGGTCGAGGCGGGGTTCGGCGCCTCAGCCACGGTCGGTCCCGTCGGCGCCGGCCCGGCCGTCCGAGTCGGTCAGATGGCTCAGGCGGTCGGCCTGGTCGGCCATGACGAGGGCGTCGATGAGGGGGTCGAGCTGGCCCTCGAGCACGCCCGGCACGTTGTGGATCGTGACCCCGATCCGGTGGTCGGTGACCCGGTTGTCGGGGAAGTTGTAGGTCCGGATCTTCTCGGACCGGTCGCCCCCACCCACCATCACCTTGCGTTCCGCGCTCTGCGCCTCGCGCTGCTTCGCGAGCTCCATGTCGTATAGCCGGGAGCGCAGCACGGACATCGCCTTGGCCTTGTTCTTGTGCTGGCTCTTCTCGTCCTGGATCTCGACCACGAGGCCGGTCGGCAGGTGCGTGATCCGGACCGCGGAGTCCGTGGTGTTGACCGACTGGCCGCCGCGGCCCGGAGCTGCGCTTGACGTCGATCCGGAGGTCCCGCGCCTCGTCGATGTCGACCTCGACCTCGTCGGCCTCGGGCAGGACGATCACGGTCGCCGTGCTCGTGTGGATCCGGCCGCTCGACTCCGTGCTGGGCACGCGCTGGACGCGATGGACGCCGCCCTCGAACTTGAGCCGGCTGTAGGCGCCGTCGCCGGCCACCTCGAGGATCGCCTCCTTGGTCCCGCCGATGCCGGTCTCGTTGACGCTCATCAGGTCGGTCTGGAAGCGGTGCTCCTGCGCGTAGCGGCTGTACATGCGGAGCAGCTCGGTCGCGAACAGCGCGGCCTCCTCGCCGCCGGCGCCGGCACGAATCTCGACGATGACGTTGCGGTCGTCGTTGGGGTCGCGCGGCAGGAGGGAGACGCGGAGGTCGTCGACCAACGCCGTCTCACGTGTCTCCAGCGAGGCGATCTCCTCGCGCGCGAGCGTCTTCAGCTCCTCGTCCGACTCGGCGTCGCGCATGTGCCGGGCGCCCTCGAGCTGCGAACGGACGTCGACGAGCTCGCGGTAGGCGCCGACGACCGGCTCGAGCCTGGACAGCTCGCGGCCGAGGCGGCGCATCGCGGCCGGGTCGCCCAGCACCTCCGGGGTGGCGAGCTGGGTCGACACGTCGTCGTACTGGCGGGCGAGGTCCTCGAGCTTGGCGTCGAGGCCGTGTTCGTCGGTCATCGGTGCCGTCATCCCGGCGTCAGCCGGGCAGCGGCGGGTCCGCGGACACCGGCCCGATGCCGTCGGCGTCGACGACGGGCGTGCGGCTCGCGGCGGTCGACGCGGCGGGATCCGCGACCGTGCCCTCGGCGAGCTCGGCGGCGGCACGCACGCCCGCGGCCGTCTCGCCCGGCAATGGCATCGGGTCGCGCGGGAGGTCGAGGCTGCCGGCCGGGACCTCTGAGCCATCGGCCAGGATCGCTTCCTCCATGGCCACGATCGCGACCTCGATCATGTCGTCGGTGGGCTGCTTGGTCGTGATCTTCTGGACCAGGATCCCGGGCCACATGATCACGCGCACCACGGGGTTGGACCGGTGCCGGGCGCCCAGCCGCAGCAGCTCGTAGCCCACGGAGGCGATCACCGGGATCAGCAGGATCCGGCTCGCGATCATGATCAGCGGCGGCTGGCGTCCAACGAGGCTGAACATGAGGATCGACAACAGGATCACGACCACCAGGAACTCCGTGCCGCAGCGCGGGTGGGCCGTCGGGTACTGGCGGACGTGCTCGGTGTCGAGCGGGTCGTCGTGCTCGAGCGCGTGGATGGTCATGTGCTCGGCGCCGTGGTACTGGAACACGCGCTTGATGTCGGGCGTGCGCGCGATCAGCGCGAGATAGCCGAGGAACAGCGCGACCCGGATCAGGCCCTCGACGAGGTGCTGGACCCAGCTCGCCTCCGCGTTGCCGACGGTGAACGTGGCGATCGCGAGGGGCAGGATGAAGAAGATGCCGATGCCCACGACGGCCGTGATCCCCAGCATCAGCGCGACGCTGCCCTTGCCCAGCTCGACGCCCTCGTCCTCCGCCTGGAGGCCGGCGGACCGGATGAGCCAGCGGGTGCCGACGATCAGCGTCTCGTACAGGACGACGAGCCCGCGCACGAACGGCGCGCGGGACAGGCGGTTGCCGTGGAAGCCGGAGTCGAGGCGCTCCGTGGCGAACACGATTCGGCCGTCGGGGTGACGAAGCGCGACGGCGATCGCGTCGCGGCCGCGCATCATGACGCCCTCGATGAGCGCCTGGCCGCCGTAGTTGAAGCGGGGCATGCGTTGCTCCTATGTCAAGCGGCCATGACGAGCGGTGCTCGTCCGGCTGCCTGACCGGCTTCATCGTCGCGCATCCGGCGGAAGACCTCGTCGCTGATCCGGCGGCGGAGGGCACGAATCGCCTCCGTTTTGGTGTCGCCAGCGGAGCGCCGATGCTCGATGTACTCGCGACCGGGTCCGGGCCGCTGCAGCTGGGTGATGGCGATCCGATGGAGGGCGAGGTTGAGCTGGCGGTTGCCGCCGCGGCTGAGCCGGTGGCGAACGACGTTGCCCGACCAGACCGGGACCGGTGCGGTGCCGTTGTGGCGGGCGAAGGCCGCCTTCGAGCGGAAGCGGCCGATGCCCGCCGACTCGCCGAGGAGCTTGGCCGCGGTGAGTCGGCCGCAGCCGGTCAGCGCCAGCAGGCTGGGGCAGAGGCCCTCGACCAGGTGGCCGATCTCGCGCTCGAGCCGATCAATCGCGACGCTTAGCTCGCGGATGCGCGCGACAAGGTCGCGGGCCAGTCGGGCAACGACGCCTGGCTCGTCGACGAGACGGATCTCGAGCTCGGCGAGGACATGGGCCCGATCCAGCGAGCGCGGCCCTGGCTCCTCGCCGGGCATGAGCTCGTGGAGGTGCCAGCGGAGCCGGTTCTGATCGCGGGTCCGGGTCGCCACGAGGTCCTCGCGATGGTCGACCAGGAGGCGCACCTCGCGCTCGGGGCCGTCGAGGGTCGCAACCGGCAGGTCAGGTTCGCGAAGAGCGGCCCGGGCGACCGCAAGCGCGTCGATCGGGTCACTCTTGCCGGGCTCGCGGGTCGAGCGCCTGGCTCCGGCCATCAGCTTGGGCGGCACCCGGACGACGCGCTCACCGGCGCGCACGAGGTCGCGCTCGAACGTCCTTGACAGGTGGCGGCAGTCCTCGAGGGCGATCATCCGGTCCGGCCACCGGCCGAGCCAGCGGCGGAGCTCGAGATGACCGGCCGGGGTGGCGCTGGCGGTCTTCTCGGCGATCGGGCGGCCCGCCGCGTCGACCGCGACCAGGGTGTGGCTGCGCTTGTGCAGATCGGCGCCAATGACGACCATATCCCGTGTCTCCTCCCAACCAGGGGCGACAGCTGAGGACCGGTCGACGGACACGCCTGAGTGGGGGCGTTGCCACGCTCCTATGAAGTCACGTCGGCCGGTCCGACGCGTCCGACGGCCGGCACAACGCATGGATGCCACACCAAGGCGGTGGGCAGGCAGTCTAGGAGCCAAGCCGTCGGACACACGAGAGGGTGACACTCAGGCCAGTCTACCGGGTGGTTCGTGCGGGGACCGACGGCCCGATGGTCCTGGGCACCGACGCCGGCGCACGTGGCGGGGGCACCGTGGCGGGGCCCCGCGCCCGGCCCACGCGGAGTGCATGATCGGCGCGTGAAGGGTGCCGGGCTACGGGTGGTGATCGCCGAGGACTCCGTGCTGCTGCGCGAGGGCCTGGTCCGACTGCTCGAGGACGCCGGGGCGTCGGTCGTTGCCAAGGTCGGCGACGGCCCGTCGCTCGTCGACGCGGTCGTCGAGCACCGGCCGGACGTGTCGGTGGTCGACGTCCGGATGCCCCCGACCCAGCGCGACGAGGGGCTGCGGGCGGCGATCGAGGCGCGCCGCCGCGTGCCGGGCTCGCCGGTCCTCGTGCTCAGCCAGTACGTCGAGCGCCAGTACGCGAGCGAGCTGCTCGCGGACCGGGGCGGTGGCGTGGGCTACCTCCTCAAGGACCGCGTCGCGGACGTCCGCGAGTTCATGGACGCGCTCGCCCGCGTGGCGGCCGGCGGGACCGCGCTCGATCCGGAGGTCGTCGCCCAGCTCATGGTCAGCCGCCGGCGCGACGACCGGCTGGCGGCCCTGACGCCGCGCGAGCGGGAGGTCCTGGCCGCGATGGCCGAGGGCAAGACCAACGTCGGGATCGCCGCGGCGCTCGTGATCAGCGAGGGCGCCGCGGAGAAGCACATCACGAGCATCCTCGGCAAGCTCGACCTGCCCGACACCGAGAACGACAACCGGCGGGTGCTCGCCGTGCTCGCCTACCTCGACGCGGAGGGGGGTCCCGACCCGGGCGCCTAGCCCGTGCCGCCGGGTCCCGAAGCGGAGCCAGGCCGCGCCGCCGGGTCCGACCCCGGGCGCCTAGCCGCGCCGCCGGACGCCATCCGCGCCGCCGGCCGAGCTCGCGCCTGCGGGTCCCAACCCGGGCGCCTAGCCGCACGCCGGCCGACCCGGGCGCCCCGACCCGGGCGTCCAGCCGCGCCGCCGGCCGACCCGGGCGCCTCGCGTCACGCCTGCGTGTGGTGTTGGAGCCGGGCGATCCGGCCATCCCGCCTTGGATACGCCTCCCGATGGTGCCGCGAGGTGGATCGGCGTATCGGCGGGTCACAGCACTCCACCCAGGCGTAAGACGCGAGAACCTTCGGCTCCGAGCCGGCCCGGCGGTCGGCCTGCGTCGGGTTCGCGAGACCGGCCGATGCCCGCCCGCTCCGGGGACCAGGCGTTCGAGTCACATGTCCGCGGTGCGGGCGCTACCGCACGCGGCCATGCCACGCGCCCGCCCCGCGAGCGCAACCGACATGACGACCGCCAGTTCGTGCCGGCGGTCCGCGGTGCGGGCGTTGGTCACGATGGTCGTGACCACGGTCCGCGAGATGGCCCGCTGACACCAGTGGTGGTCGTCGGCACGCTCGACCGGGCCCGCCGAGACCGGCGCGGGCGCCACCAACGCAACTACGGTCCGCCGCGTGAGCATCTGCCGAATTCGGGGCCGGCCGGCCGACGAACGATGGCGCGGCCGACGGCGACGGCGCGACCGACGGCGACGGCGCGACCGACGGCGAGCGACCCTCAGTGCGGCCCCAACGGCAGGTCGATGCGCACGACCGTCGGGCCGCCGGCGGGGCTCGTGACCGCGAGATTCCCGTCGAGCGCCTGCGCCCGATCGCGCAGGCCGGCCAGCCCGCCGCCCGACGCCGGTGTGGCGCCGCCGACCCCGTCGTCCCGCACCTCGACTACGAGGGCCCACGGGTCGCGGCGGACCGCGACCTCGCAGCGGGTCGCGCGGCTGTGCTTGGCCACGTTCGCGAGCGCCTCGACGACCACGAAGTAGGCGGCGCGCTCGACGACCGGCGGCAGCCGCTCGCCCGGTCCGAGCGTGCTGATGACGGTGGTCGGCACGGGACAGCCTGCGGCGACCGCCGCCAGGGCCGCGTCGAGCCCGCGGTCGACGAGGATCGCCGGCATCGTGCCGCGGACCAGGTCCCGCAGCTCGGCCAGCGCAAGCCGGGCCTGCGCCCGCGCGTCGGCGACGATCTCCTTCGCCAAAACGGGATCGGTGTCGATCCGCTCCTCTGCCCGCCCGAGGTCGATCGCGAGCGACACCAGCCGCTGCTGGGCGCCGTCGTGGAGGTCGCGCTCGATGCGCCGCAGCTCCGTGGCCTCGAGCTCGAGCGCCGCGGAGCGGCTGCCCCGGAGGCGCTCGACGTCCTGGCGAAGGGCCGCCGTCGGGTCGACACACAGCAGCCCCTGGACGACCGCCCTGTGGAGGATCATCAGCCCGCGCGAGACGACGGCCGCGACCGGCACCAGCACCAGCCCGACGAGGAACGCGATCGGGAGCACGCCGGGTGCGGACTCCGGCACGCGGGCCAGCAGCTCCGGCGATCCCACCGAGCGGATGATGCGGTCGATGAGCGGGGCCGCCAGCAGCGCGAACGCCGCCAGCCACAGGCCGATGGCCACGAGGAACTCGAGGATTCCGAGCGGCAGCAGGACCAGGACGTAGACCACGTCGCGCCAGCGGTTCGCGTCCAGGAACTGCGCCTCGGCCCAGGTCCGCAGCCACGGGCCGTACGGCGACCGCGGCCAGCCGTTGAGCGGCTGGTAAGCGTGGGGGACGAGCGGCCGCGGGTCCGCGAGCGTCATCCGCCAGCGCTCCACCCGCGCGAACAGCCGGCTGACCTCGATGCCGAGCGCGATGATCGGGATCCCGATCAGCCAGATCAGCAGCGAGCCGCCGGTGGAGAAGCACACGCTGAGCGCGGCCGCCGACAGGATCGCGACCCCGAGGCCGATGACGATCGCGACCGTCGCCAGCCACGTCGCCGGCTGGAGCGGCGACCGGATGAAGGCGCGCAGTAGGTCGGCCGGTCGGGCGACGGTCGGGGCCGGGTCCTGGAAGCCAGCCGTCCCGCTCATCGCCGCGACCCTATCACCGGGACCGGGACGCGAGGCGACGCCCGGCGGCACGGCGGTCGCATCGACGACCGGGGCACCGACGAGCGTCGCATCGGGAGAGGATCCGGCGCGCCGGCCGGGACCAACCTAGCTCGCGCTGGGCAGCGGCTGGGTCGAGCCGGCCGAGCTCACGGACGTCGTGGGCGGGCGGAGGATCCGCCAGGCGATCACGAGCAGGGCGCCGAACCCGAACAGCGTCGCGATGGCGCTGACGAAGGGGACGATGCCGGCGAGCGCGAGCACGATGACCCCGACGACCGCCGCGGCGTAGGGTCGCTCGGCCCGCGGGCCGCCCGATCGGCCGAGGATCCAGTCGCCGACCCAGATCGCGGCCACGATCCAGCCGATGAAGGCGAGCGCGGGCAGCACCAGCAACAGGGCGCCCAGGCCGAACGGCGCGCCGATGACGGTGATGGTCAGGAGCACGGCCAGGATCGGCAGCGCCACCGACCCGATCAGGCCCGCGACGAGCACCGTGCCCGGCTCGTTCGAGATCAGCGACTCCGCGTGGCGGACCTGGCGCGCGCCGAAGGCGGCGACCAACAGGGCGACCGCGATGGCCGCCACGCCGATGCCGACGAACAGGACGAGGATGAGCGGGATCAGGAGCAGCGCGAACGCCGCGACGTTGGCCTCGAACGACCGGACGGTGCCGGTCACGACCGCGTCGGCGGCCCGGTTGACCGTGCCGTCGTACGTGCGGACGTCGCCCGTGACGTGCGACCCCGCCTGGAGGTCGGCCGTGCCGTTCATCACGACCAGCGAGCCGGCCGTCGCGGCGGTGAGGGTCGCCGTGCCGTCGACGACCACGATGGTGTCCACGGAACCCTCGACGGTCGCGTCGGCGCGGACGACGACGAGCGTGTCGACGTGATCGCCGGCGGGGACGTCGACGTCACGGTCGACCGACAGGACGAAGCTCCGGGAGCTCGATGTGGGCTCGGCGGCAAGCGCGACAGGCGCCGCCAGGCCGAGCAGGACCGCGACGGCGGCGACGATGAGCAGGATGCGCGACATGTGATCAGACCTCGTGGTGGCCGGGTCGCCTTCGACCCGGTCTGGAATGCGGCCCTCGCTGTGGGCGGGCCGGGCACCAGGCACGTCGCCCGGGTGTCGAGACGAGGCTAGGCTCGCCGCCGTCGCGCGCCCATCCGGCCAGCGGGCGTCCCTGGGGTGGGGTTAGCCCCATCGGGCGCCGCCGGGTCGCGCGACGGCATGCCATTCGCCGTGCGGCCCATACTCGGACGATGCGCCTCGAGCTCGATGGCGACCCGCTGAACTGACCCTCGGTCTCAGCGCCGCAGGACGTCGGGGATCTTCGGCTCGTCGCCCTGCCACAGTGAGAGCTCCTCGGTCGACAGCCGGCCGAAGTAGTTCATGAAGTGGGCGCCGAACCGTTCGAGCAGCGGGCGGATCGTGGCGATCCGGTTCCGATCCGTCACCCTGACGGCGAGCACCGCTCGACCGTCCTCGATCGCCCGCTCGTAGACGAGGAAGTCGGGCAGCTGGTCCATCGACAGGAACTGGAACGCGCGCACGAGGCGCGACAGCGGGTTGGGCCGCGAGCCCAGCCCCGCGAGCTGCGCGCGACCGTCGGCCCCGGCCAGCACCTCGACGTCGCCGGGTGCGACGCCGGCCTGGCTCAGCGCCGCCGCCGCCTCGCTGGCCCGCGCAGGGTCGTCGATCACCGCCAGGAGGCGCTGGGTGGGGTAGGTGATGATCGGCCGCGACGGCATGCTCAGGCTCCTGGCACGTCAGATCGCTCCCAGGTCGCGCAGCGTCTCGACGTCGGCGCGCCGGTAGCCGAGCTCGGCCAGGATCTCCGCCGCGTGCTCGCCCAGCAGCGGCGGCGCGCTCCGGATCGACGCCGGGGTCGCCGATAGCCGGAAGGGCAGGCCGACCTGGCGCACGGCGCCGAGCACGGGATGCTCGACCTCCACGACCATCTCGCGGGCCACGGCCTGCGGCGACGCGAACGCCGCGCTCACGTCGTTGATGGGGCCCCACGGGATGTCGGCGCGGTCGAGGATCGCCGCCCAGTCGGCGGTCGAGTGGCTCGCGAACCGCGACGCCAGGATCGGCCGGAGGTCGGCCCGGTGGACGACGCGGTCGCCGTTCGTCGCGTACCACGGGTCCTGCGCCAGGCCCGGCAGCCCGATCGCCTCGCACAGGCGCGGCCACTGGCGCTCGCTCCCGACGGCGACCGCGAGCTCGCCGTCCGCCGTCCGGAACGTCTCATAGGGCACCAGGTTCGGGTGGGCGTTGCCCATTCGCTGCGGCGCCCGGCCGCCGACGAACGCGTTCTGCGCCTGGTTAACCAGCACGGCGAGCGTGGACTCGAGCAACGACACGTCGATCCGCTGGCCGGCGCCCGACTCGCCGGCTCGTGCGAGCAGCCCGGCCAGCACCGAGACCGCCCCGAACAGCCCGCTGACGACGTCGCTGATGGCCACCCCGACCTTCGTCGGCTGCCCGCCATCCTCGTCGGTCGCGCCCGTGATCGACATCAGCCCGCCGACGGCCTGCATGACGAAGTCGTAGCCGGGCTTCGCGGCGTCCGGCCCGTCGTTGCCGAAGCCGGAGATCGCGAGGTGGACCAGGCCGGGGTTCAGCCTGGTCAGCGCCGCGTCCCCGAAACCGAGCCGGTCCAGCGCCCCGACCCGGAAGTTCTCGACCAGGACGTCCGAGCCGGCGATCAGGCGCCGCAGCACCTCGCGGCCCGGATCTGCGCGCAGGTCCAGGCGGATCGATCGCTTGTTGCGGTTGACGGCGAGGAAGTAGGCGGCCGTCCGGGTTCCGGCCGCCTCGTCACCCACCCACGGCGGGCCCCAGCCACGCGTGGCGTCGCCCTCCGGCGGTTCCACCTTGACCACGTCGGCGCCGAGGTCCGCCAGCAGCATCGTGCAGTACGGGCCCGCCAGGACGGTCGAGCAGTCTGCGACCCGAATGCCGGCCAGCGGGCCGGACGCGGCGGTGGGTGGGCCCCCCTGGCCCCGCAGGCCTGCCATCGAGCGATGGTAGCCCGGGGCGCCAGCGGTTCGTGACGTCCGTGGCCGCGGGCCATGGACGATTGCCGGTGGCCCAGCGACGGGTCGTGCGGCCTACTGGGCAGCACCGGGCGAACCGGCCCGGTGCCACATGAAGGAATGACCCATGGAAGCCTCCCTGTTCGCGATCCTCGAGTTCGTCGCCCTGCTGGCGATGGTCGGCGCGGTCGCGGCGCTCTCCGGCAACGACACCCGCGATGGTTTCGCGCCGTACGGCGCGGGTGCCTGAACCCGACCCTCGGCCGGGTCGCCCGGCTACCCGCCGGGTGCCTCCGGCACGCTGATATCGACCACGTCCGCGCCCGTGACCTTGATGAGGTCGACGGGCGCGAGGTGCACGTTGACCCCGCGTGCACCGCCCCCGATCGCGACCAGATTCCGCTCCCGGATCGACGCATCCGCGATCACCGGCCATGGCCGGAGCGCCCCGAACGGGGTGATCGCCCCGCGCTCGTAGCCCGTGATCGCCCGGGCCTCCTCGGCGTCCGGCATCGACAGCCGGTTGGTGCCGAGGTGGGCGCGCAGCTTCGGCCAGTCGAACCGGCGCCCGCCGGGAACCAGGACGAACACGTAGTCATCGGTCGCGCGCCGGACGAGGATCGAGCGCAACAGCGCCCCCAGCTCGATGCCCTGGAATCCAGCGCTCTCCTCCGCGCTGCCGGCGATCTCGGTGCGCACGACCCGGAACGGCACGCCCGCGGCCTCGAGGGCGGCGATCGCGGGGGTGGTCGGCGGCTCGGTCACGGCTTCAGCGTACGATCTCGGCATGAGCGAAGCGACATCCCCCCAGCCAGACCCCGATTCGACGCCCGGCCACGTGCCCACGCTGATGACCGTGCACGCCCACCCCGACGACGAGACGATCGGGACCGGCGGCACCATGGCCCTGGCGGTCCGTGCCGGCCGGCGCGTCGTGCTGGTGACCTGCACTCGCGGCGAGATGGGCGAGATCGTCGTCCCGGACATGGACACGCCCGAGAACCACCGACGGCTGGGCGAGATCCGGGCGGGCGAGCTCGAGCGGGCGATGGGCGCCCTGGGCGTGACCGAGTGGGAGAACCTCGGCTACAAGGACTCGGACATGATGGGTCGGGCCGGGAACCACGATGCCCGGTGCTTCTGGCAGGCGGACATCGACGAGGCGATCGGCCGGCTCGTCTACCTCGTGCGGACGTACCAGCCCGACGTCATGACGACGTACAACGAGTTCGGCGGCTACGGCCATCCCGACCACATCCGCACCCACCTCGTCGCCGTCGGCGCGTTCGCGCGGGCGGGCGACCCGGCCTGGTACCCGGAGCAGCTGGCGCCCGAGCACGGCGGCACCGGTGCGCCCGAGGGCGAGGGTGGGCTCCGGCCCTGGTCGCCCGCCAAGCTCTACATCCAGGCGATGCCCGCGTCGATCCGGACCGCGCTGAGCAAGAAGATGGAGGAGGTCGGCGAGCGCTCGTGGTGGACGCCGCCCGACGACGCGACCCCCGAGCAGATCGCGGAGTTCGAGACATTCGCCGCGAAGATGCTGGTCCCCGACGAGTCGATCACCACCTGGGTCGACGTGTCGTCCGTGCTCGACGAGCGGTGGGCCGCGATCCGCGAGCACCGCACCCAGATCTCCGAGGACAACCCGTTCGTGCGGTTCGGGCGCGACGCGTGGAAGGAGTTCTGGGGTCGCGAGGCGTTCATCCGGCGCGAGTCGCGCGTGGCGGCGCCCGACGCCGAGACCGACGTGTTCGCGGGGCTCGATGACCTGGCTCCCGGACCGAGCGGCTGGGGCGAGGGCGCCGAGCAGCCGGCCGCGGTCGGCGCCTCCTAGCCAGGTCGTCGACCCGCTCGGGCGCGCCGAGCGCGGGCTACCAGGGCAGCAGGTCGCCCGACGCCCGGTACAGCTGGTTGAGGACCGGCTTGCCGTCGCCGGCCGGCTGGAGGAAGTTGGGCTGCGCCCGGTCCAGGATCAGGTGCGGCCGCATCCGGGCCTGGACGAGCTTCGTGCCGTCGAAGGTCGATTCGACCGTGATCCCCTCTTCCGTCGGGATGGACCAGGTCTGGTCGAACACGAGGTTGCCGAGCGCGTACCAGATCGGCTTGCCCTTGTAGACCTCCATCGCGCCCACCCAGTGCGGGTGGTTGCCGACGACCATATCGGCGCCGGCGTCGATCGCGGCCCGGCCGAGCTTCTGCTGCAGCGCCGTGGGCTTGGCCGTGTATTCGACGCCCCAGTGCGGCATGACGACGACCACGTCCGCGCCGGCGGCCCGCGCGGCGGCGACGTCGTGCTTGAGCGCCTTGACCGTCATGTGCGCGCTGCCGGGGCTGTCGGCCGCGGACCAGTACGAGGGCGCGATGGTGTCGTAGCCCAGCAGGCCGACCGTCACGTCGCCGGCCTTCACGAGTGCCGCCTTGTGCGCGGCCGTGGTGTTGCGACCGGCGCCGGAGTGCGCGATGTCGTGCTCGTCGAGGTTCTTCATCGTCTGGAGGATCCCGGAGTCGCCGGCGTCCCCGATGTGGTTGTTGGCCATCGAGACCCAGTCGAAGCCGGCGTCCTCGAGCGCGGCGATGTTGGCGCGGTTGGCCGAGAACACGGTTCCCGACGCATGGAACCGCCAGTCGTTGGGGGCGGGGTTCTCGAAGTTGGCAATCGCGACGTCGGCGCCCTTGAACAGGTCGCGGACCGCGCCCGCCTGGCCGGCGCGCTTGGTGTACGGCGTGTCCCAGCCGAACGGGGAGCAGTCCTTGCACGTGCCGGTGATGTCGGCGAAGCCGCCGTTGAACGGGAAGTCCGTGCCCGCGGCGTGGCCGTCGATCGCGAGCTTGACGCCCCGGTCGAGCAGGATGTCGCCGCCCGCGACCATCGTCCATGCCTCCTTGGGGTCGTACGCGGGCGCCTGGCGGTCGGGGACCTGCAGCGTCGCGTGGAGCGGCCAGGCCGCGAGCGACTTGACCCGGTCGACCCCGAACAGGTCGTCATTGCCCCACGAGATGGCACGCACCGACGGCCCGACGTCGTCCGCCCGCAGGAACCCGAGGTCCCCCCGCTGGCTGGACAGGCGCTTGGCGAGCGCATCGGGCGACTTGACGATCTTGAGCCGGTCGCCCAGCCCGGCCCGGTCGACCTTCAGGGCCGCGAGCATGCCGTCCGCGTCCGCCTCGGTGAGCACGAGGTGGTCGAACGCCTGGCCACCGTCGGCCATCTGCCGCACGTCCGAGCCGCTCACCGCGGTGGCCGCGGAGCGGAAGCTCGTCACCGGGACGATCGCGACGTCGCCGTCGACCAGGGGCGCCGGCGCCGAGGGAGAGGCAGGCGCGTCGGTCGGCGCCTCAGAGGAACCCGGCGAGGCGCTCGAACCGGCGTCCGTCGGGGACGGGGAGACTGCCTCGCTCGCGATCGGGGCATTCGACGGCGTCGGCACGGCCGCGATGGCGCTCGGCGCGGCCGTCGGCGTTCCCCCGGATCCGGCGGCGAACACGCCGACCCCGATGACCAGGGGCGCAACGGCGAGCACGCCCACCAGCGCCGCCGGGATCAGCCAGGCCGGCCGCCGGCGCTCGGGACGCACGGGATGGGCACCGTATCTCGACGGCACGTGCTTTCGACGCGGGTCGAAGTCCGGGTCGCGGACGCTCACGGGGGCAGCGTACAAGACGCGTGGAAAAGAGCGGCGCCCCGTCCGGGCGGGCGGACGGGGCGCGAGAGGAAGCAAGAAGAAGATCGGTGGCGGACCCGACCGGATTCGAACCGGCGATCTCCAGCGTGACAGGCTGGCATGTTGGGCCGCTACACCACGGGTCCTCGGCCGGTGGCGGATGATAACAGGGACCCCCTGGAGCCGCCAGCGATCCGGAGCGTGGTCGGGCGCCCCGGACGGCCATCGCGAGCCGTCGCGAGGCATGCGCTGAGCACCCCGGGCCGCGCCTTCCGCCCGCCCCGCCCGCGGGCGATCGCCGGACATCGCCCGGCATCACGACCCGCGCTATGCTCGGCCGGCGATGACGATGATCGACCTGCGCTCCGACACGGTGACCCACCCGACGGACGAGATGCGGCGGGCGATGGCGGCCGCCGAGGTTGGCGACGACGTGTTCGGCGACGACCCGACGGTGAACGCGCTCGAGGCCCGCGCCGCCGAGCTGCTGGGCAAGGACGCGGGCCTGTTCGTCTCGAGCGGCACGCAGGGCAACCTCGTCTCACTCATGGCGCACCTCCCGCGTGGCTACGAGGCCATCGCCGGCGCGTCGTCCCACACCGTCCTCGACGAGGCGGGTGGCCACGCGGTGGTCGTCGGCGCGACCGTGCGACCGCTCCAGGAACGTGCCGACGGGACGTTCGATCCCGCCGAGATCGTCGACGCCTTCCGCGACCCGACCGACCTCCACGAGCCCATCACCGGCCTGGTCGCGCTCGAGAACACGAGCGCACACACGGGCGGCCGGCCGCTGACAGTCGAGTACACCCGGATGGTGGCCACGCTCGCCCACGATCGGGGCGTTCCGCTGCACGTCGACGGCGCCCGGTTCTTCAACGCGGTGGTCGCGCTGGGCGTCACGCCCGCCGAGCTCGCGGCCCCCGCCGACAGCGTGACCTTCTGCCTGTCCAAGGGCCTGTCCGCACCGGTCGGATCGGTGGTGGTCGGGAACGGACCGTTCGTCGCGCGCGCACGCCGCGCGCGCAAGCTGCTCGGCGGCGGCATGCGCCAGGCGGGCGTGCTCGCCGCGGCGGGGCTGATCGCCCTGCGCGACGGCGACGCCGGGATGATCACGCGGCTGGCGGAGGATCACGCGAACGCTCGGCGGCTCGCCGAGGGAATCGCCGGCCTCGACGGCATCCGCTCCCCCGGCGGGATCGCCCAGCCGGGCGACGGACCCTTCGATCCCGGGCGCGTGGTCACCGACTTCGTGCTGTTCAAGGTGGACCGCGACCGGGCCGCATTCCTCGCGGCGCTCGAGGCGCGCGGCGTGCGCATGGTTGCCTATCCCCACGGCCAGATCCGGGCCGTCACCCACTACGGGATCACCGCCGACGACATCGCCCGGACGATCGACGCGGTCGGCGCGGCCCTGCGCGAGACCGCTCCCCAGCCGGCGGGTGACCCCGCGACCAGCGCCGCCTGACCCGGGGGCACCGCTCCGGCGAGCCGCCGCGAGCCGATGCCGCCGGCCCACCACGGGCGCCCGACCATCGCGTGGGCGCCGGAGGAACGATGACCAAGCAGCTCCCCGACGTCGAGCTCCCCCGACCCGCGCCCGCCGCCGATGCCGGCCCCCTGGACGACCGGCTGTACGACCTCGTCGAGACGAGGGTGCGTCGCCTTCTCGTCGACAACCCGATCGTCGCGACGTTCCTGGGCATCCACACCGAGGATCACCGGCTCGGCGACCCGAGCCGCGACGCCGTGCTCGCCGAGATCGCCGCAGACCGGGCGCACCTCACGGCCGTCGACGCCCTCGACCCCGCCGGCCTCTCACCCTCGGCGCGGTTCGAGCGCGACCTCGAGCTGCACAACGTGCGCCTCGGGCTGTTCGACAGCGACCAGATCCGGCGCTGGGAGCGGCGATCCACCGCGGCCGGCGAGCTCGGCGACGCCGTGTTCCTGCTGTTCGCCCGAGGCGCCGCACCGCTGGGCGAGCGGATCGAGCGCATCGCCGACCGGCTCGACGAGGCGCCGGCGTTCCTGGACCGGTCGAAGACGCGCGCGGCTGGCCCGCAGGTCGCCCTCTGGCAGCGCACGGAGGCGCGTTACGCGGCGGACCTCCCGGGGCTGTTCGCGGAGGTCCGTGCCGCCGCGGACGGGGTGCTGGAGGGAGCGGCGCTCGCCCACCTCGAGCGCGCGATCGCCGGCGCCAACGCCGCCCTCGAGGCCTACGGCCGCTGGGTGACCGACTCCCTCGCCGACGCGAACGACGCGTGGCCGATCGGCGCCGAGCGCTACGACGAGCTCGTCCGGCTGCGCGCGTTCGAGGACCTCGACGCCGACGCGATCCTGCAGATCGGGAACGAGCAGCTGCAGGTGAACCTCGAGGCCCGGCGGGCCGCGGCTCGCGAGCTGGACCCGGATGCCGACCTGCCGAGCGTCATCGATCGGGTCAAGTCCGATGGCCCGGCGACGTTCGAGCAGGCGCTCGAGGGCTACCGCGACGTCATGAGCCGGGCCCGGGCGTACCTGATCGACCACGACATCGTGTCGATCCCGGGCGGCGAGACGATCGAGGTCCTGGCGACGCCCGAGTACCTGCGCTCGGTCATGCCCTTCGCCGCCTACTTCGCGCCCGCCCGGTTCGACGCCGACACGCGCGGGCTGTACGTGGTGACGCCGGCCGTCGACAACGACCCCAACGCGATGCGCGAGCACTACTGGGCGGCGATCTCGAACACGAGCATCCACGAGGCCTACCCGGGTCACCACCTCCAGCTCGCGGTTGCCTCGCACCACCCGTCGCTGACGCGGATGCTGACCGACGCCCCCGAGTTCACCGAGGGCTGGGGCATGTACTCCGAGCAGCTGATGCGCGAGCAGGGCTTCGATGCGGGGCCCGCGTTCCGCGTCGCGATGTACACGGACGCCGTCTGGCGCGCCTGCCGGATCATCCTCGACGTCCGGATGCACCGCGGCGAGCTGACGCCCGAGGAGGCCACCGACTTCCTGGTCGAGCACACGGGGTTCGAGGTCGCGAACGCCAAGGCGGAGATCCGGCGCTACACGTACACGCCGGGCTACCAGCTGAGCTACCTCCTGGGGAAGGTGCTGATCCTCGGCCTGCGGGAGGACGAGCGGCGACGCCAGGGCGCCGACTTCTCGCTCAAGGCGTTCCACGACACGCTCATGCGCAACGGCTCCATCCCGATCAGCTTCCACCGCCGCCTGCTGCGGGGCGAAGGCTGACACCCATGGACGTCATCCCGGCGATCGACGTCGAGGCGGGGCGTTCGCGGGTCGTCTACTGGCCCGGCGCGTCGGCCGGCATCGGCGCGCCGACCGACCGGCCCGACCGCATCGCCGAGCAGTTCGTCGCCCAGGGCGCGCGGATCCTGCACCTCGTCGACTTCGACGGCGCCCAGCGGGCCGCGCCCGCCAACCTCGAGGCCGTCGGGGCGGTCGCCGCCAGGGTCGCCGTGCCACTCCAGGTCGCGGGCGGCCTCGAAGAGCCCGACCACGTGCGCCTGGCGTTCGCCGCCGGTGCCACGCGGGTGGTGCTCTCGATCGCGATCGTCGAGCGGCCCGACGCGCTCGCCGGCTGCCTCGCGATCGCGGGCGACTGGCTCGCCATCGGCCTGGACCCGCGGCCGGACCGCCTCGCGGCCTTCCCCTGGCGGCGCGGCGCGGCGCCGACCCTGGAGGCGATCGTCGAGGAGCTGGTGGCTCGCGGCGTCCATCGCCTGGTCCTGAGCCACGGTGGCGCCGAGCCCGACCCGGACCTGATCGACACGCTCGTCCGCCGCCACGATGCCGACATCGTCGTCGCGGGCGGCATCGCCGACCTGGACGGCGTCCGGCGCCTGCGCGATGCCGGCGTGACCGGCGTGATCCTCGGACAGGCGCTGCTGTCCGGTGCCATCGACTTCCCACGTGCCCTGGAGGCCGCCGCATGAACGCTCGTCTCTCGCTCCCGATCGCCTCGCTGGCGCTGCTGCTCGCCGCCTGCTCCAGCGGCGGCGGCTCGACCCCGGCTGCGACCGCTGCGCCGTCAACCGCGGCGACCGAGTGCCCGACGAGCCAGCCCGCGCCGCTGGGCGCGGACCAGACCCGGACCGTGACGCTCACCACGGCCAAGGGGAACATCGTGATCGGGGTCAAGGGCTCGCTGTCCCCGATCGCCGCCGGGAACTTCGTCGCGCTCGCCGAGTGCGGGTACTACGACGGGACGGTCTTTCACCGGACCGCGGCGCTCCAGGACGGCACACCGTTCGTCATCCAGGGCGGCGACCCGACCGGCACCGGGACCGGGGGCCCCGGCTACACGATCAAGGACGAGCCCGTCACGACCACCTACCATCGGGGTACGGTGGCCATGGCCCGGACGGCGCAGCCGGACTCGGTGGGGTCGCAGTTCTTCATCGTCCTGGACGACGCGGCCCGGCCGCCGCTCGAGTCCGCCAACACCTACCAGATCATCGGCGAGGTGACGTCGGGGATGGAGGTCGCGGACGCGATCTTCGTCGCGTCCGGTGGGCAGGAGCTCCCGGCCAATCCCGTCGCCATCGCCACGGCGACCGTCGCCAACCCCTGAACCTCGGCAACAACGTCAACGACCGCACCAAGGAGCCAGGCCCATGACCCGAGCCGTCATCGCGACCGAGATCGGCGACATCGACGTCGACCTGTTCACCGACGGGGCCCCGAAGGCCGCCCAGAACTTCGTCGACCTCGCGAACAAGGGCTTCTACGACGACGTGATCTTCCACCGCGTCATCCCGGGCTTCGTGATCCAGGGCGGCGACGGCGAGCACGGCAAGAAGTCGTCGCTCAACTCGTCGCGCGTCGGGACCGGCGGGCCGGGCTACAAGTTCGCCGACGAGCCGATCACCGGCGACTACTACCGGGGCACGCTGGCGATGGCGAACGCGGGGCCGAACACCAACGGCTCGCAGTTCTTCATCGTCCACCAGGATCTCGTGGGCAAGCTGCCCAAGAGCTACACGATCTTCGGCCAGGTGACGAAGGGCATGGACGTCGTCGACCAGATCGCGAACGCGCCCCGGAACTCGCGTGACCTGCCCAATTCGCCGGTGGCGATGACGACCGTCACGATCTTCGACGAGGCCTGAAACTCGCTCGATTGACACACAATCGTTAAGAGTTATTCACCCAAGCGACGACTCAGGACCTTCCCCAAACCTGACCCGCTCGGTAGGATATCCGTGCTGCCAGTCAGCGAGCGCTGCCCCAGCATCAGGATCATGGGTAGGTTGGGTAAGGGTAGTCGGTTCAGCCGACGCGATAGATGATCCTGAAGCGTGGCAGAAGGTCCGCCGCAAGGTGGACACCTTCACCGGGACAGCAACGAGGCGGCTCCTCAGGGAGCCGCCTCGTAGTTTGTCTGGCCTCCCGAGCAGTAGACTCCGCGGCGAGGAGGCCCCGTCATGGCGGAGTCGACGCGATACGTCGGGGTCCGTCGGCCGCGCACCGACGCCCGCGACAAGGTGCTTGGAGCGACCCGGTACGGGGGCGACCTGGGCCTGCCGGGCCTCCTGCACGCGCGCATCGTCCCGAGCATCTATGCACACGCGATGATCCGTGGGATCGACGCGCATGCCGCGCTGGATGTCCCGGGCGTCGTGGCCGTGCTCACGGCGGCGGACCTGCAGACGACGCCGCACGGACCGGAGCGCAGGTTCGAGCCGCTCGCCCGTGACGAGGCCGTCTTCGCGGGGCAGCCCGTGGCCCTCGTCGTCGCCGAGACCGAAGCCGCAGCCGCCGATGCGGTCGCCCTGGTCGAGGTCGAGCTCGAGCCGCTCGAGCCGGTCATCGACCTGCTGGCCGCTTCCCGGCCGGACGCGCCGATGGCACGTGTCACGCCATCCGGCGGTGACGCCGAACCACCCGACGGCAACGTCTTCGATCGCGTGCACGAGCGCCGTGGCAACGTGGAAGCGGCGTTCGCAGGCTGCGCAGCCGTCGTCGGCGGCCGGTTCCACGTGCCCTGGGCCTATCAGGCGGCCGTCGAGCCGCAGGTGGCGATGGCTTGGCTCGAACCGGACGGCGCGCTCGCGATAGCGAGTGCGACGCAGGGAACCTTCTCCGTCCGGAACGAGCTGGCGAAGCTGTTCGGGCTCCCGTCGTCGCGGATCCGCGTCACCGCGCCGCCCATCGGGGGCGCGTTCGGCGCGAAACAGGTGGTCATCGAGCCGCTCGTCGCCGGTGCGGCGCTTCGCCTTCGCCGCCCGGTCGGGCTCGTGCTCGACCGGCACGATGACATCGCTGCCGGCAACCCCTCCCAAGCGATGGTCCTCGACGTGCGCATCGGCGCCGGCCCGTCTGGGCTGCTCACAGCGCTCGAGGCGCTGATCGCCTACGACGGTGGGGCGTACCCCGACAATTCGTGGCAGTGGTTCGCCCCACGGCTGATCACCGGACCGTATCGCTGGGCCACCTTCCACGTCGAGGCGCTGGGGGTCCGGACGAACAGGTTCGGCGCCGGCAACTACCGGGCCCCGTCGGGCCCCCAGGGCATATTCGCGCTCGAGTCGCTCATCGACGAGCTCGCCGAGCGCCTCGGCGTCGATCCGATCGATCTCCGCGCTGCGAACCTCGTGAACGAGGGCGATCCGCAGGCCAATGGCGCCCCCTGGCCGGCGATCGGCGCCAACGAGTGCCTCTACAGACTGAGGGAGCATCCCTCCTGGGCTGGCCGGGACCGACGTCCGCGCGGCGAGGGAATCGGACTCGCGATCGGCGTGTGGCCCGGCTCGATGCAGCCGGCCGCCGCGACGTGCCGCCTCGAGCCGGATGGCACGCTCACGGTCGTCACCGGCGCCGTCGACATCTCCGGTACCGCGACCGGGTTCGCGATCATCGCCGCCGAGGCATTCGGCGTTCCGGTTGGGCACGTCACGGTCGTCACGGCAGACACCAGCACGGCGCCCCAGTCGCCGCCCACGAACGCGAGCTCGATCATCTACGCGTCCGGGCGGGCGGTCCAGGAGGCTGCGGCCGAAGCGCGCGGCCGGCTCCTCGCCGTCGCGGCAGTCGAGCTCGAGATCGCGCCCCAGGACCTCGAGATCGTTGAGGGGGTCGTGCGGCCAAGGGGGTCACCTCACGCCGGACGCCTGGTGGCCGACATCGCCCGGAACCTGAGCGAGTCCTTCGACGCGCCGTGGCCGCCCATCGAGAGCCACGCATCCATCGCCCACTCGGTCCTTGCACCCTCGGCGGCAGCGCACCTCGCCCACGTCCGCGTCGACGAGGACACGGGTGAGGTCGAGCTGCTCGGCTACGTCATCGCGCAGGACGTCGGGCGGGCGCTCAACCCCGACCTCGTCGAGGGCCAGATGCAGGGGGGCGCGGCGCAGTCGATCGGCCGAGCGCTATGGGAGGAGCTCGTGCACGACGACCAGGGACAGTTGCTGACCGGGACGTTTCTCGATTACGCCGTCCCGAGGGCGACGATGCTCCCACCGATCGAGACGATCATCGTCGAGGTGCCCGCGCCGGAGGGCCCATTTGGGGCGAAGGGGATTGGCGAGGCACCGATCCTCGCCGGTCCGGCGGCCATCGCCAACGCCATCGCGGCCGCGACCGGTGTGCGCCTGCGCGAGCTGCCGATGTCGGCACCGCGCGTCTGGGCGGCGCTGCGATCGCGGGAAGCGCGGCGACCCACCTAGCCCGGATCGATGACGGAGTTGTCAAGGACTTCCTTCAGATCCTCGGTCTGGGGTCGCCGACGTGCCGTCCCGCCGCTCGGGCCGACCGCTGCGCTACCGTCCCCCCGTGACGCACGACGCCATCGCCGTCCCCGAGATCCTGTGGTCGCCACCCCCCGACGCCCGCACGGCCTCGCGCATGGGCCGCTACCTCGCCTGGCTCCAGGCCGAGCGTGGTATCGCGTTCGACGCCTACGCCGACGCCTGGCGCTGGTCCGTCGACGAGCCGGGCGCATTCTGGCAGTCGATCTGGGACCATTTCGGCGTCAGCTCCGCGACGACGCCGGGGCCGGCCCTCGCCGAGCCGCGGATGCCGGGCGCCCGCTGGTTCCCGAACGCCGGCATCAACTACGCGCAGCACGCCCTGTCGATGTCCGGCCGGTCCCCGGACGACGTGGTGGTCGTCGCGCGGTCGCAGACGCGTGAGCCCGTCGAGCTGACGGCTGCGGGGCTGCGCGACGCCGTGGCGCGCTGCCGGGCGGGCCTGGAGCGCCTCGGCGTCAGGCGCGGGGACCGCGTCGCCGCGTACCTGCCCAACGTCCCGGAGGCGCTGATCGGCCTGCTGGCGACGGCGTCGCTCGGCGCCACCTGGGCGTCCTGCGCGCCCGAGTTCGGGACCAGGGCCGTCGTGGACCGGTTCGCCCAGATCGAGCCGACGGTGCTGCTGGCGATCGACGGCTATCGCTACGGCGACAAGGCCATCGACCGGTCGGCGCCGGTCGCGGAGATCCGCGCTGCGCTGCCCAGCCTCCAGTCGACCGTCGTCGTCCCGTACCTCCGCTCCGAGGCAGACGTTGTCGAGACGATTCCCGGGGCCATCGCGTGGTCGGCGCTGCTGGCCGAAGCCGCGGGCCTCGCCGTCGATCCCGTCCCGTTCGACCATCCGCTGTACGTGCTGTTCTCGTCGGGGACCACCGGCCTGCCCAAGCCGATCGTCCACGGCCACGGCGGCATCCTCCTCGAACACCTCAAGGCCCTGGCGCTCCACACGGACCTCGGGCCGGCCGACCGGTTCTGCTGGTTCACGACGACCGGCTGGATGATGTGGAACTACCTCGTCTCGGGGCTCGCGGTCGGGTCGACCCTGGTGCTGTTCGACGGCAACCCCGCCTGGCCCGACCTGTCCACGCTGTGGCGCCTGGCGGCGGACACGAGGACGACCTATCTCGGCCTGAGCGCCCCGTTCCTCATGGCCTGCCGGGCCGCGGGGCTGCGACCTCGCCGGGACCTCGACCTCGCGCCGCTGCGCGGCATCGGCTCCACCGGGGCGCCGCTGCCGGCGGCGGGATACCGATGGGTCAGCGAGGCGGTGTCGAGCGCGATCCCGCTCGGCTCGTTGAGCGGCGGCACGGACCTGTGCACCGGGTTCCTCGGCCCGGCGCCGCTGGTGCCGGTCTGGGCGGGCGAGATCAGCTGCCGCATGCTCGGGGCACGGGTGGAGGCGTTCGATCTGCAGGGGCGATCGCTGGTCGGCGAGCAGGGCGAGCTGGTGATCACGGCGCCGATGCCCTCGATGCCCGTCGGGCTGTGGGACGACGCCGACGGCTCGCGGATGCGGGCTGCCTACTTCGAGCCGTGGCCGGGCGTGTGGCGTCACGGCGACTGGCTGACGATCACCGACCGCGGATCGTGCGTGATCACCGGCCGCAGCGACGCGACCCTCAACCGGGGCGGCGTCCGCATCGGGACCGCGGAGCTGTACGCGGTCGTGGAGGCGCTGCCCGAGGTGGCCGACAGCCTGGTCGTGCACCTCGAGGACACCGCGGGCGGCCCCGGCGAGCTGCTGCTGTTCGTGGTCCTGCGCGACGGCGCGGCGCTCGACGACGGGCTCCGGTCGCGGGTCGCGTCGGCGCTCCGGACGGGCCTCTCGCCGCGCCACGCGCCCGACGAGATCCTCGCCGTCCCCGCGATCCCGCGAACCCTGTCCGGCAAGAAGCTCGAGGTCCCGGTCAAGCGGATCCTGGCCGGCATGCCGCCGGACGCCGCCGCGTCGAAGGACGCCCTCGCGGACCCGCGCTCGCTCGAGCCGTTCGAGGCGCTGGCCGCCGCGCGGGCAACCAGGCAGAGCGGCTAGGCGGGGTGCGCTCGACCGGCTGGGGGGCGGGCGCCTGCGTGCTCCTGTGCGCCGTCGGCGGCGCGGCCGTCGGCGTCTTGACCTCCCTCGCTCAGGGCGGCGTCCTGCCAGCCGCGATCGCATCGCTCGCGAACTCCGCCGGGGCATGGACCGCCGCCGCGTTCCTGCTCGCCCTGCCGAACCGGCGGCCGCGACTGGGCCTCCTCCTCGGCCCGATCGCCCTCGCGGCGATGCTCGCGGGCTACGACCTCGCGACCCTCGCCCGGGGCTTCGCCGTGTCGTCGTCAACGATCGTGTTCTGGGGCCTGGCGGTGGTGGTGGTCGGGCCGGTGCTCGGCGTCGGAGCGGCGTGGGCCCGTGGCGCGGAGCCGCGGCGGGTCGCGCTGGGGGTGGCGCCGCTGGCGGGGATCCTGATCGGCGAGGCGGTCTACGGCGTCACGGTCGTCGCGGACACCACCGACGTCCGGTACTGGATCGGGCAGGCCATCGTCGGCGTTGTCGCCGTCGCCTGGGTCGGCGCACGGACGCGGTCGCCGTCGGCCACCCTGCTGTGCGGCGTGTGTGCCGGCGCGATCGCCCTGGCGTTCGTGGCCGCGTACTCGGGCAACCTGCTGGCGCTGATCTGACCCGGGCTGAGGGCGGCGACTATTCCACCGTCGAGTTCGTGAACGTGATCGAGTCGCCGAGGAAGAAGATCCCGGGGTAGGTCGAGAACCCGTCGCCGGTGTTGTTGCGCAGGACGGAATGGGTGATCTCCACGGACCCGCTGCGGTCGTTGCTGACGAAGAAGATCCCGCTGCCGCCCTCGTGGTTCGACCAGTTGCCCTCGATCCGGGTCCCCAGCACCCGGAGCGTCATCTCGTTGCCGTCGTTGTAGATGGCGCCGCCGTTGCCGCCGCCGGGCTTGCCGTCCTTGGGCGGATTCGCGCCGCTGCCGATCGCCCGGTTGCCCGTGAACACGCTGTTCAGGATCGTCCACGACACCCCGATGCTCGAGATGCCGCCGGCGTTGGAGCACTCGTTGCGGCGGCTGCCCGACCCGCCGAACGTGCTGTTGACGACGTAGACCGGCAGGCCGTTGTACTGCGAGAACACCTGCAGCGACGCGCCGCCGATGTCGGGCCCGGTCGACGCGCACCGGTTGCCGTAGAAGCCCGCGTTGACGACCCGGAACCGCCCGCCGCGGACGAAGATCGCGCCGCCGCCGTCCTCCGTCTCGTGGCCGCTCGAGCGCCCGTGCACGAACGTGATGTTCTGCACGGTGAGCGTGGGGTGGTCCTGGTTCTGGCAGTGGCTGGTCGTCCAGACCAGGCTCTGGTCGCAGGTGTTCATGTACAGGATCCGCCGGGCGTCCTGGCCGTCGAGCGTGACCAGGCCGCCGCCGTCGATGACGACGTCGGGCTTGTCGTTGAACACCTTGGCGGTGGCGGCCATCTTGATCGTGACCGGCTGCGGGCCGCAGTCGAAGGTGATGACGCCGCCCTTGGCGACGGCGCTGACGACCGCGGCGGAGGTGCAGCTCATCGGCGTCCCGTTGCCGATCACGCGATCCGGCGAGGACGAATCGGCGGCACCGGCGCCGGGCGGTACCGGCGCGCTGCCGTCCGGGTTGCCCGGCGCCGGTTGCGCCGCGGTGATTCGGGTGATGGTCCGGGCCGCGCTGGAGGAAGCCGGCGGTCTCGGCGCGGCTGATGTCGCGGTTCGGGCAGAACTTGTGGCTGCCGCACGAGATCGCCAGGCCCGCGGTGGCCAGCCGGTCGATCGCGGTGGCGAACCGGTGGTGGGCCGGCACGTCGTCGAACCGGCGGCCGCTGGTGGCCGACAGCTTCAGCGCCCTGGTCACGAAGGCGGCCATGCGGCCGCGCGTGACGGCGGCGTCGGGGCAGAACCGCCGCTTGGAGCAGCCGGCGGCGATCCCGGCCGTGACCACCTTGTCGATGGCCTTCGCCCGCGCCCCGTGCTTCGGGACGTCCCGGAACCGGACGCCGCTGGTCGCCGTGAGGTGGAACGTCCGGACGAGGTAGACGGCCATGGCGCCGCGGCTGACGTTGGCCTTGGGACAGAACCGGTTGTCCTTCGGCGGGTTGCAGGCGGTCATGATGCCGGCCCTGGCCACCGCCTCGATCGAGCTCTCGAATCGCGACTTGTCGTCATCGACGAACCGGCCCGACCCCGCCATCACGCTCGCCGGCAGCGCCATCGCGAGCAGCCAGGCGGCGACGAGGACGGCGAGACCGGATCGAGGCACGCTGGATCGGCGGAGGCTCGGCATCGGGCGTGACGGTCCTTCGTGCGGGAGTGGCAGCGAACCTAGCAGGCGGACCCGCCGGCCTCCAAGGGCCATCGGTACCGGCGTGCGCCAAACCATGGTCGTCGCCTCAGGCGCGTCCTGGCACCACCGCGATGGCCCGGACCGGGAACGTGCCCGTGCCCCGGACCGGCGGCGGGATCGCGGAGAACCGCGCACCATCCACCGGCATCGCCGCGAGGTTCGTCATGTGCTCGACGATCGGGATCCCGGCGCGCAACAGGATCGAGTGGGCCGGGCGCTCCGGATCGACGGTCGAGTCGATGTTCAGCGAGTCGATGCCCACCAGCGCGACGCCGGCGGCGGCCAGCAGCTCGACGGCGTCGAGGGTCAGGAACGGGTTGTCGTGCAGGTAGGCGTCCGTGCGCCAGAACCGGTCGAAGCCGGTGTGGACGAGGACGGCCCGGCCGGCCAGCTCGTGCGGGCGGAACGCGTCGGCGTCGACCGCGGGCGAGTCGCTCCCGGTGACGTCGACCCGGACCGCCGGCAGGTCGACGAGGCGCTGGAGCGGCATGCCCGCCAGGTCCACCCCGTCCTCCCAACGGTGGAACGGGCTGTCCATGTAGGTGCCCGTGTTGCCGCACAGGGTGATGAGATCGATCTGGAACGTCACGCCCGGCGCATACCGCCCCGCGCTCGTGGCACGGTCGAGGACCGCGTGGATCTCCGGGACCGGCAGGCCCGGGTAGGTGACCATGCCGGCCTCGATCGGGTGGCTGAGGTCGACGATTCGCGAGCCCATGGCGCCTCCGTTCATGCCGGCATCGTCGGTCGATCGGCCCCGGCGCGCCACCGGCCGAGCGCGACCATCAACGCCGACAGGACCAGGAACCCAGCGGTGATCGTGACGATCGTCACCGCGACCGTCGGGTAGCCGCCGTTGGCCGGGTCGAGGAAGGGGTACGGGTACCAGCCGTCGGCGGCCCCGCGGACCATCGTCAGCGCCGTCCAGACCAGCGGATACACGAGCCAGATGAGGGCGTCCCGGTAGCGCAGCGAGACCCGCGGCGGGTCGACGAGCCAGTCGAGCACGACGATGACGGGGAACAGCTTGTGCAGCGTGAACTCGGCCCAGTCCACCTGCAGCTGCACGTCGACGTCCGAGAGCAGCAGGATCACGACCACGAACGTGACCGTCAGGTAGACGGCCGCCGCGCCCCGGAGCAGCTCGAGGGCCCTGGACCGCGGCCGATCCCCGTTGGCGACCAGTAACGCGAAGGCGGCGACGCCGATCAGGTTGCTCTGGATCGTAAAGAACGCGAAGAACCGCGTCGGGTCGAACCGGCCCGCCTGGGCCAGCGCAGCAGCCTGGACCACCATCGCCAGGATCACGAGCGCAGCCGACGCCGCGCGCACGACGAGCAGTCCCCGCGATGCCGTCATGGCCGAATCCTATCGGCTGCGACCGATCAGCTCGTCGTGGTGGACGGGGCGGTCACAGTCATCGGCCATGGCGGTGGCGACCCGGGCGTGTCGGCGATGCTCACGCACCACCTCGCCCAGGGCATCACCTTTCGGTGGTCTGCAACCAGGATCGTGGCTCGTGGGCCGCCACGAAGCGGCTCGCCGAGGCGTTCGGGCTCAGCGAGCCACGAGACTGACCATCGGCTTCACGACGGTCATCAGGCTGTCCATCGTCTCCGCGTCGTAGGGCGCGGGCAGCTCGACGATGAAGCTCGGGCGTACCCGTCTACGCCCACGAGTCGTTGTCCGAACATCCGCCGGTCGCTTGGGTGCAAACGAATGTATGCACTCGATTTCTTGGCCTGCAAACGTGGTAGTGTCCCCTTCGTCTCGAGCCTGCTGAGCGGGGCGGTCCAGCGATGGGAGACACCACGCCGTGAACACCGGTCTTGGACATCTCGAGGCGTGGTTCGTGACGGGCAGCCAGCACCTGTACGGCGAGGCGGTCCTCGACCGCGTCGGCGAGCACGCGCGGGCGATCGCCGCGTGCCTCGACGAGGCGCCCGAGATCCCGGTGACCGTCGTCGCCAAGCCGGTCGTCACCACGCCCGAGGCCATCGCGGCGGTCCTGCGCGAGGCCGACAGCTCGCCCGACTGCATCGGCGTCGTCGCCTGGATGCACACGTTCTCGCCGGCCAAGATGTGGATCGCCGGCCTGTCGGACCTGCGCAAGCCGCTGGTCCACCTCCACACCCAATACAACCGCGATCTCCCGTGGGCGGAGATCGACATGGACTTCATGAACCTCCACCAGGCCGCGCACGGCGACCGGGAGTTCGCATTCATCCAGACCCGGCTCCGGCGGGGCCGCAAGACGGTCGTCGGGCACTGGCAGGACCCGCAGGTCTCGGCCCGGCTCGGCTGGTGGACGCGAGCGGCGGCCGGCTGGCACGAGTCGCACCGGCTCCGGATCGCGCGGTTCGGCGACAACATGCGCGAGGTCGCGGTCACGGACGGCGACAAGGTCGAGGCCCAGGCCCGCCTCGGCTTCTCGGTCAACGGCTACGGCCTCGCCGACCTGGCGGAACGGGTCGCGGCGGTCCCCGAGGCCGCGGTGGACACGCTGGTCGACGCGTACGCCAGCGAGTACGAGCTCGCGCCGGCGCTGCGCCCGGGGGGCGACCGGCATGCGGAGCTGCGGACCGCCGCGCGGATCGAGGGCGGGCTTCGATCCTTCCTGGGCGAGGGCGGCTTCGGCGCGTTCACTGACACGTTCGAGGACCTGGGCGCGCTCGCCCAGCTGCCAGGCATCGGCGTCCAGCGGCTGATGGCCGAGGGCTACGGCTTCGGCGCCGAAGGCGACTGGAAGGCGGCCGCCCTGGTGCGGATCCTCAAGGTGGCGGGCGACGGGCTGCCCGGTGGCACGTCGTTCATGGAGGACTACACGTACCACCTGGGCGATCCGGTTCCCGAGGTCCTGGGCGCCCACATGCTCGAGGTCTGTCCGTCGATCGCCGCCGGCAAGCCGTCGTGCGAGATCCACCCGCTGTCGATCGGCGGCCGCGCGGACCCGGTCCGGCTGGTGTTCGACGCCGCCCCGGGGCCCGCCGTGGTCGTCGGCCTCGCCGACCTCGGCGACCGCTTCCGGCTCATCGCCAACGAGGTGGACGTGGTCGAGCCCGACGCGCCGCTGCCCAGGCTCCCGGTGGCGCGCGCGGTCTGGCGCCCGCGCCCCGACCTCCCGACCGCCGCCGAGGCCTGGCTCACGGCCGGCGGCCCGCATCACACCGCGCTGACGACGACGCTGGCGACCGAGGCGCTGACGGACTTCGCGGAGATGGCGGGCATCGAGCTCGTGACCATCGACGCCGCGACGACCACCGCCGCGTTCCGGCGCGAGCTCCGCTGGAATCAGGCGTTCTACTTCCTCGATCGGGGCCCGTGAGCATGCCCGCGGGGGACGGGCGACCCGGGTCTCCGTTCCCGTCGCGCCCGTGCTGCCGACGCCCGCGGCCATCGCCCGCCTGCGCCCGCTGGGCGGGCAGGCCATGACGGGGGTCGTGGGCCTCGCCGTCCGAGCCACGACCACGGGCGGCGACGCGTTCGACCCAGCGGCGATCCCGTACCACGCGTGGGCCAACCGGTCGGTCGAGGCGATGCGGGTCTGGATCCCGCGCGCCGACCTGCCCGACGACGCGCCGCGGCCCCGGAGCTGACGCCATGTCCATCGCCGACCTCAAGGCGTCCGTCGCCGCTGCCAATGTCGCCCTCGGGCGGTCCGGCCTCGTCATCCTGTCGTTCGGCAACGTCAGCGGCGTCGATCGCGAGGCCGGCGTCCTGGTCATCAAGCCCTCGGGCGTGCCGTACGAGGGCCTGACCGCCGACGACATGGTGGTCGTGCGTCTGGACGACGGGTCGGTGGTCGAGGGCGACCTCCGTCCGTCGACCGACACGCCCACGCACCGGCTCCTGTACCGCGAGCTGCCCGGCATCGGTGGCGTGGTCCACACCCACTCCCGGGATGCGACCGCGTGGGCCCAGGCCGGGCGCGCGATCCCGTGCCTCGGCACGACGCACGCGGACCACTTCCGTGGGTCGGTGCCGGTGAGCCGGCCGCTCCGCTCCGCCGAGATCGGCGGCGAGTACGAGGCGGAGACCGGGCGCGTCATCGTCGAGACGCTGGCGAGCGCGGGGCGGACGGCGGCGGACTCGCCGGCGGTGCTGGTCAACGCGCACGGCCCGTTCTGCTGGGGCGACTCGCCCGCAGGCGCCGTGGACACGGCGGTCGCGCTCGAGGCGGTCGCGGCGATGGCGACCCGCACGCTGCTCATCGACGCCACGATCGGGGAGCTCGACCCGGAGCTCCTGGCCCGGCACTTCGACCGCAAGCACGGACCGGCCGCGTACTACGGGCAGCCGGCCGACGCGGCCGGGACCGAGGGCGGCGACGGCGGCAACAACAACCGCGGCGAGGGCGGCGACGGAGACCGCGTCCGATGACGGTCTCGATCGGCATCGACTTCGGCACCGAGTCCGGGCGCGCGGTCATGGTCGACGTCGCGACCGGGGCGGAGCTGGCCACGGCCGTCCACGCGTACGCCAACGGGGTGATCGACCGCCGCCTGCCGGCGCCCGACGACGACGTCGCGCTCGAGGCGGACTGGGCGCTCCAGGACCCGGCCGACTACGTCGCGACGGTCGGGGCGACGGTGCGCGAGATGCTGGCGACCACCGGGATCAACCCGGAGGACGTCATCGGCATCGGCATCGACTTCACCTCGTGCACCATGCTGCCGACCACGGCCGACGGCACCCCGCTGTGCCAGCTGCCCGAGCTGCGTCGCGAGCCCCACGCCTGGGTCAAGCTGTGGAAGCACCACGCCGCCCAGCCCGAGGCAGACCGGATCAACGCGCTGGCCGCGTCGCGCGGCGAGGTGTGGCTGCCACGCTACGGGGGAAGGATCTCGTCGGAGTGGTTCTATGCCAAGAGCCTCCAGATCCTCGTCGAGGCGCCGCGCGTCTACCGCGCCGCGGACCGGCTCATCGAGGCGGCCGACTGGATCGTGTGGCAGCTCACCGGGTCCGAGACGCGCAACGCCTGCACCGCTGGCTACAAGGCGCAGTGGTCGAAGCGCGACGGCTTTCCGGACGCCGCGTTCTTCGGCGGCCTTGAGCCCGACCTCGCCTCGATCGTCGACGCCAAGATGTCGCGCCGCATCGACCGGCTGGGCGCGATGGCCGGCGGCCTGTCGGACGCCGCCGCCGGCTGGACGGGCCTGCGGCCCGGCACGCCGGTCGCGGTTGCCAACGTCGACGCGCACGTCTCCGTCCCGGCCGTCGGCGTGACGGCGCCCGGGACGATGGTCGCGGTGATGGGCACCAGCACCTGCCAGCTGGTGCTGGGCGAGCGGCTCGCGCTCGCCGAGGGCATGTGCGGCGTCGTCGAGGACGGGATCATCCCGGGGTTCTTCGGCTACGAGGCCGGCCAGTCGGCGGTGGGCGACATCTTCGGCTGGTTCATCCGCACCGGCGTCCCGCCCGACGTCCACGAGCAGGCGCGCCGGGACGGCACGGACGTCCACCGCGTCCTCGAGCGCGACGCGGCCGATCGCCGGCCGGGCGAGACCGGCCTGGTCGCCCTCGATTGGTGGAACGGCAACCGCTCGATCCTCGTGGACGCCGACCTCAGCGGACTGCTGCTCGGCGCGACGCTCGCGACGGGGCCCGCGGACATCTACCGGGCGCTGCTCGAGGCGACGGCCTTCGGGACGCGGCGCATCATCGAGTCGCTCGACGCGGCCGGCGTCGCCGTGGACCGGATCGTGGCCTGCGGCGGCCTGCCCGAGCGCAACGCCCTGCTGATGCAGCTCACCGCCGACATCACGGGCCGCGAGGTGGACGTGGCTGCGTCGACCCAGGCGCCGGCCGTGGGCTCGGCGATGTACGGGGCGGTCGCGGCCGGCTCGGCGCGCGGCGGGTACGACACGATCGAGGCCGCCGCCGGGACCATGGCCCGCCCGCACGCCCGGACCTTCCGCCCCGACGGCGCGACGGCGGGCACATACGACCGCCTCTACCGCGAGTACGTGGGCCTGCACGACTACTTCGGCCGCGGCGGCAACGACGTGATGAAGCGCCTGCGGGCGATCCGCGACGAGGCGGCCGCAGGGACCCGGCCGGGGGACGCGGTCAGCGAGCCGGCGGTGCCGTCGACTGGCGGACGATCAGCGACGCCTTGATCACATGGACCACCGGCGGTCGCGCCGCGCTGGCGTCGCGGGCGTACTCGATCGCCAGCTGGACGCCCTCGGCGACGATCTCGGCCGTCGGCATGCGCAGGGTCGTCAGCGCGGGGACGGTGTGGCTCGCGAGCAGGATGTCGTCGAAGCCCACCACCGACAGCGAGTCGGGGACGGTGCGGCCCAGGCTGTAGGCCGCGTGGAGCACCCCGACCGCGAGGGTGTCGGTCGAGGTCATGATCGCCGTCGGCGGGTCGGGCAGGTCGAGCAGGGCGGTCAGCGCGCTCTCGCCCCCCGACGGCGTGTTCGGCACCTGGCGCACGAACGCGGGGTCCACGCCGCCGAACCGCTCAGTCATGAAGCCGATGAACGCCGCCTCGCGCTCGCGGATGTCGCCGAGGTGGCGGCCGCTGACGAAGGCGATCCTGGTATGGCCGAGGCCGACGAGGTGCTCGAGGCCGTCGCGGACGCCCGCGACGTTGTCGACGTCGACCGTCGGCACTTCCAGCAGGCTCGAGCCCTGCCACAGCGCGACGACCGGGACGAGCGACGTGCGGAGGTCGGCGAGGAGCCGCGGCTGGTCCTGCATGTCGCCGAGCAGGACGATGGCGTCGCAATGCCGCGTCTCGAGGACCGCGGTGAGGGCGAGCGCCTGGTCCGTCCGGCCCTGCGCATGGCCGAGGACCACGTTGTAGCCGCGGGCCATCGCCTGGATCGAGAGGGCCTCGATGGCGCCCGCGAAGAACGGGTCGGTGATATCGCGCACGACCGCCCCGAGCAGCATCGTGGGGGCGCCGCGCAGGCCGCGGGCGAGCGGGTTGGGCCGGTAGCCGAGCTTGCGGGCCGCGAGCGTGACGCGTTCCCGGGTCTCCTCGGCGATCGGCACCCGTGTCGGTGCGTTGTTCAGGACGCGCGAGACGGTGCTCTGGGAGACCTTCGCCGCGGCCGCGATGTCGCGCATCGTAGGCACGGCCTTGCGTCGAACGGGACTCGGATACGGGTCGGGGGCGAGCTCGGGAGCGGGGTGCGCGTCGATCGCGATAGGCCCCTGGGCCTGACTCGCGGCATGCGCGCCGGCCCCGCCCCCATCGTTGGTGTCGCTCCCCTCTCCCACGCGGGCAGCGTAGCACGCACGCATGCGGTCATACGTTTGTAGACCGGGTGCCGCCCCAGACGATCCTAGCCGGCGGGCGACGCGCTCGGGTGCTCCATCATCTGGTCGCTGGCGCTCGGGTGCTCCATCATCTGGTCGCTGGCGCTCGGGTGCTCCATCATCTGGTCGCTCGCGCTCGGCTGGGCGGTGGAGCCGCCGCTGGGATTGCTGCAGGCACCGAGCGCGAGAGCCGCGCCGAGTGCGACGGACAACAGGATCGGTTTCCGAATCGTTGGGCGCATCCTGGCCTCCTGTAGGTGGGTGGTTCCGCGCACTGTGTCCCAAGGTCGTGACGGGACGATGACCCGCTGCGGCATCACCGCCTTTGGCCGGCGCGGCGATACTGCTGGGACCGGGGATTGGCCCGACCGGACGAGCGCCGACACTCGCCGCTGTCGGACAATGCGCATAGGCGTTCAGGTATCCGCCCGCCGCGGCTCGGCCGGATCTGACGACGGCGCCGCCCGGCCTGCCAGGTTCCCCGCAGCGGCCGAGCCGGTATCATCGTCGCCCGCGCGCCTGTAGCTCAGTGGATAGAGCGTCGGCCTCCGGAGCCGAAGGTCGCAGGTTCGAATCCTGTCGGGCGCGCCAGAACGGATGGTCTGTTTCCTCGCGCGGGGCCATCACGAGGACGGCCGACAGGGCCGAAGTGGCGTAGCCTTCTTCCATGGATTCCGATCGGGCGAGAGACGCCTGATGCGAGCTGCCGGCGTGCGTACGCTTGGAGCTCCGATTGAATTCATCGTGCTTCCGGAGCCGCCCGCCCTGTCCGCTGACGAGGTCCTGATCGAGGTTCAGGCAGCCGGGGTCGCCAACTGGGACGACCTCGTGCGGACCGGCGACTGGGACGTGGGCATCAGACCGCCGATGGCTCTGGGTGTGGAGGCGGCGGGGATCGTGCGGGACGTTGGGACGAATGTGACCAGTTTCGTACCCGGCGACAGGGTCATCGTCCACAGTGCGCCGCTCCGCTACCAGGGGGCATGGGCCGAGCTGTTCCTGGCAGACGCGGCCGACGTGGCGAGGATGCCGACCGAGTTGGGATGGGCCGTCGCCGGAGCACTGCCGGTGCCGCTCCTCACCGGCTTGCAAGTCGTTGCTGCGACCGCCTGCGGGCCCAATGACACGGTCCTCGTCAATGGCGCGGGCGGGGTTACGGGCAGGATGATCGTGGCGATGGCGGCGCCGACCGGAGCGAGGATCATCGCGACGAGCTCCGCCGAGGGCACACAGCGGGTCCGCGAGCTACGGAGCCGACGAGGTCATCGACTACCACGATCCCGCGTGGCGAGCATTGGCGAAGCGCGCATCGCCGCTCGGGTTCAGCGTCGTGGTCAACGCCGTTCGCGGCGCGGCTGCCGGGCTGATTGATCTGGTTGCCGATGGGGGCAGGCTTGTGACCATCACCGGCGACCCGCCCGCAAGCGAGCGCGGCATCGCCACCACGGACCTCTACGTCGCGCCCGACGGCGGGGCGCTCGAGACGGCGGCCGCCAGACTGGCGGCGCGAGACTTGGGGATCGAGATCGCCGGCACCTACGCCCTCGCGGAGGCCGCCTCGGCACTCGACCAGGCAACCCGCGGCGGAAGCGGAGGCGCGCGGGTGGTCATCCCTGCGAGAGAGAACGGACCGAACGGGTCCCGGGGACATGGCGGCTGAGGTGCTCGACGCTGCCCCGGCTGAGGCAGAGCCCCGGGGCTCGCGCGAGCGGCGAGCGGCCGACGCCCAGGCAGGTGACGAAGTCAGGGTCAGATCCCACCAGTGAGCCGCCGGGATCGACCCGGATAAGGGAAGGAGGAGTGTCAATGACAACCATGCGGGCCGTGCGGGCGCATGCTCGTGGTGGGGCCGAACTGCTGCGGCTCGAGGATGTCCCGAGGCCGGACCCGCGAGCCGGCGAGGCACTGGTCCGCGTCCACGCCGCAGGAATCACACCGACGGAGTTGGAGTGGGACGAGACATGGGTCGACCGCCAGGGACACGAGCGGACGCCAATGATTCCATCGCACGAGGTCTCGGGCGTGGTCGAGGAGTTGGGGCACGGCGTCACTCACGTCGTCGCCGGCGAGGAGGTCTATGGACTGGTCCCGTTCGACAACGACGGGGCGGCCGCGGACTACGTCGCGGTGCGGGCTCGCGACCTGGCGCCGAAGCCTGTCAAACTCGATCACGTTCGGGCAGCGGCGTTGCCGTTGTCGGCGTTGACGGCGTGGCAGGCGTTCACCGAGCAGGCGCGCGTCCGTCCCGGGCAGCACGTGCTCGTGCATGGAGGAGCCGGTGGGGTCGGCGCCTTCGCCGTCCAAATCGCGAAAGTGCTCGGCGCTCGCGTAACGGCGACTGCCTCGGCCGGGGACATCGACTACGTGCGCTCGCTCGGTGCTGACGTGGTCGTCGACTACAAGGCCGCTCCGTTCGAGGAGGTCGTCAGCGACGTCGACGTCGTCCTCGACCCAATCGGAGGGCGGACCACCGAGGCATCGCTCGGCGTGCTGAACGACGGTGGCAGCGTGATCAGCCTCGCTGGCCCGCCCACGGTGACGCTGCCGGAGGGGCGCGATCTGAGCGCTCGATTCTTCATCGTCGAGCCCGAGCGCTCGCAACTCATCGAGCTCGCCCGGCTCGTGGACGACGGCAGCCTACGCATCGAGGTGGCCGAGGTGTTCCCCCTTGAAGACGCCGCAGCTGCCTACGAATTCGGACGGACAGCGCGCCGCCGCGGCAAAGTCGTGATCCAGGTCACGCCAGCCGGACCCGAGCTCATCGAGCAGGCAGTCGGCGCGACGGCTGGCTGACTGTCGTTCCGGTCACATTACGGAGCAGGACATTGAAGCGGACTGGACGGTGTCGCTCACCTGGGGAGTGGCGCGGTGCCGGAATGTGCGCGACAGCGTCATGAGCTATGCGCTGTCCCGATCGTCAGCGCGCACACTTCCGGTTCCTTCAATTGGACCAGCCCATCCGGTGGGTACGCGAATGTGCGACTCCTGTCGGGCGCGCCAGAACACCTGTTCTATTTCCCATGGACCCCGTGGGGTCAGGTAGCGCTTGCCCAAGCGACGGGCGACGTCACACCTCCGGCGCGCGCTCGGGTCTGCCCAGCGGCTCGCCGCACCGCTGAGGGCTGTCAGCTCGGCGGATCGTCCAGAAATTCGGCCTGGAGTCGGCCAAGCTCCGCTGTCAGCTCGTGGACGACGCCGGCATAGGCGGAATCCTCGTAGACGCTCTTGAGCTCGAAGGGGTCTTCTTCGAGGTCGAAGAGCTCCCACTCCGGCGTGCGCATTTCGGGCGATGCGCCCGGGACGCCCGCGCCGGTCCCCGGATAACGCACCAGCTTGAAGCGTGTCGTCCGAACGCCGTAGTGCGCCTGGACCCGGTGCACCGAGTCGAGGTGCATCCAGTATCGGTAGTACATGCTCGTACGCCAATCGTCCGGACGTCCTCCCTGGAGAAGGGGGCGCATCGAGCGGCCCTGCATCGAAGCCGTGATCGGGACACCCGCCAGGTCGCACAGCGTCGGGGCGAAATCGAGGTTGAGGACCATCGCGTCCGTGCCGTTGCGGCCGGGATCTCGCGCGGGTAGCGGATGACGAGCGGCATCCGGATCGATTCCTCGTACATGAACCGCTTGTCGAACCAGCCGTGTTCGCCGAGGAAGAACGCCTGGTCGCTCGTGTACACGACGATCGTGTCGTCCGCGATCCCGGCCGCATCGAGCCAGTCGAGCAGGCGACCGACGTTGTCGTCGATGCTCGCCACGCAGGCGAGGTAATCCTCGATGAACCGTCGCCAGCGCCAGCGATCTTCGGCGGCGGGCTCCAGGCCGGGCGGGATCGGGACCTTCAGATCCGCCGGACCGAGGTCGCCCATCGTCATCCGTGCCTCCGACGCCGCGAGCGCCTGACCAGCGTGGTCGTCACCGAAGCTCGCCGGCACTTCGAGCGTCGCCTCGTCGTACATCCCGTCGTGGCGCTCGTCGGGCTCCCATGATCGATGCGGCGCCTTGTGGTGGACGAGGAGACAGAACGGTCGCTCTGGGTCTCGGCGCTCGAGCCAGTCGATCGCGAGATCGGTGACGATGTCGGTCACGTAACCGCTGATGCGTCGCGCGCCACCTGCTGTCAGGAATTGCGGGTCGGAGTATTCACCCTGGTCTGGCAGGACGATCCAGTCATCGAAGCCGCGGGGATCATGGATCCCGCCGTGGCCGAGATGCCACTTGCCGATCACCGCCGATCGGTAGCCGACCGATGCCAGGGCGGTGACGAACGTTGGTTGGCGGGCGTCCCACGGGGTGTCCAGCGTCGTGGCACCGTTGAGGTGGCTGTAGGTCCCGGTCAGGATCGTCGCCCGCGACGGGGTACAGAGCGAGTTCGTGCAGAAGCACGAGTCGAAGCGGATCCCGCCGGCTGCGATGCGATCGATCTGGGGGGTTTCATTGAGATGCGACCCATAGGCACTCACGGCCTGGGTCGCATGATCATCGGCCATGATGAACAGGAGGTTCGGCCGACGTCTCCGATCCATCGGTGAAGTGTACGGGCGATGCGATACCGCCCCAGTGGGGTCGCCGTCAGCGGCCGGCCAGGATGTCTTGAGCCAGGGTCGTGTCGATGGCCTGTTGCGTGGCCGTCGGGATCGTCACGTTGCCCGTCGAGAGTCCAACCGTGAAGGCCTCCTGCCCAATCCGGAAGATGAGGAATGAACCGGGGAGGCCAGTCCCGGTATCCGTGACGAAGTACGCCTCGTCTCCGACCCCGCTGACGGCAGTCGTCGTCACGTCGAGGACGGTCCCGGGTGTCAGCCCGGTCAGGTCTCCACCGGTGCTGATGGAGACGGTGTAGCCGCCGAACTGGTCGGCGGGGTCGGTGTACGCCCACGTGCAATCTTGGGAATCGAGACTGTCGTCCCCTGGGCCGATCGTGGTCGCCGGAACGCCGAGGGCATTCGCGATCTGGGGCGGTGTGACCAGTTCGCATGGACTCCCGTCCGATCCGCCAACCGCCCCGTCACCGGTCGATGCGACTGCTCCGACGGTCGCCGCCGAACTGCTGACCGGCCCGACCGTGGGCCGATCGTCGCTGCCGGGCGTTGTCGCGCCGCACGCGGCGACCACCACCGCGATCAGGATCAATCCGGCGGCCCACGCCGTGTGACCGCGCACGAGACGGACAGGCGAGGAACCAGCGCAACCGGCCGTCATGCGGCCATGGCCCGGCGTGTGGCGGGGCTCCGGCCCCGAATCGATTCCCATCGGATCGCTCCTCCTGACATGTCGCAGGGCGACGGCGGCTAGCGTCGGCGTCGGTCAATTCCGGCGTGGACACCTTCGACGACGCGCTCGAAGGGGATCTGCGCGTCCTCGATCGCCCGACGGACCGCGTCGACCGAGCCCTCGAACAGGCACAGCACGACCTCGTCGTCGGGCATCAGGATCGAACCCAGGTAGCGGACGTCCGCGCCGCGTCGCGAAAGTTCCGCGACGGTTGCCTTTGCTCGCTCATCGAGCTCGCGCACGTTGCTCCGGGTCACCCCGGCCCAGAAGCACTCGGCAACGTAGCCGCCGCTGGCCGGCAGGGTCATGCAACGGCCCGGTCCGGGTCTGCTCTTGGCGGATCAACGTGTCCTACCATGGGGTCGAGGCTAGGGCGGGCCTGCGACCGGGGAAAGAGACAACCGCCCCTATGAGTGGCGCCGACGTTCGACCACCGCGGGCCCGTGTCGTTCGGTTGCGGGTGCGCGATGGACTCCGAGCCACGGCGCTCCGGCGCTTGGACGGGGACGCCATGCAGCCAGAGATCGTCGGGCGCGCGGCCGAGATCGCGGCGATCGACCGGCTCGTGGAGCACGCCCAGGACCGCCGAGCGTGCCTGGTGTTCGAAGGCGAAGCGGGCATCGGCAAGACGACGCTCTGGGAGGCTGCGCGCCGAGTGGGCCTCGACCGCGGCTACCAGGTGCTCTCGGCGCGCGGCGCCCCGTCTGAATCGGGCTTCCCCCTCAGCGGCTTCGGTGACCTGCTCCTCGACGCGGCGGCCGGTGGGTCCCGTCTGCTCCCGGGCCCCCAGCGCGCGGCCCTCGAGGTCGCGCTCCTCCTGCGCGAGCCGTTGGACGCCCCGGCCGACCAACGTACCGTGGCCGTGGCGACGACGACGCTGCTGCGGATGCTCGCCGAGGAGCGCCCGATCCTGATCGCGATCGACGACATCCAATGGCTCGACCGAACTTCAGTCGATCTCTTGTCGTACGCACTGCGGCGGCTCCAGGGCGCCCGGATCGGCGTCATCGCCACGGCGCGCGGAACCGACGAGCCCGGGGACGCGAGACTGGTGACCCTCGACCCGGACGCGTGGGAAGAGCCGGATCGGGTCGAGCGTCTGAACCTCGGACCCCTGTCGGTCGCCGCGCTGCACCGCCTGCTGGCGGCTCGGACCGGAACGTCGTTCTCGCGCCTGGCAATCGTCCGGATTCATGCCGCATCTGGCGGCAACCCGTTCTTCGCCCTCGAGATCGCCAGGGCCCTGCTGCGCGTCCGGCAGCCCGCCACGCCGGGGATCCCCCTGCCCGTGCCGGAGACCTTGGCCGAGCTGACGACCGACCGCGTCGCGGCCCTGCCGCGGGCGGCGCGCGATGCCTTGATCGTGGCTGCCCTCTCGCTGGAGCCGCCGACCTTGGCGCTGCTGTCGAATGCCGGCGTCGTGGATCCGCGAGAAGCCCTGGCCCCCGCGGTTGCCGAGGGCGTGGTCGCCATTGAAGGCGACGACGTTCGATTTGCCCACCCCCTGCTGGCGACGGCTGTCGTCGCAGGTGGCGGCCCCGAAGAGGTCCGTCGGGCGCATCGCACGCTCGCTGGGGTCGTGGGCTCCGAAGAAGCCCACGCCCGGCACCAGGCCCTAGCATTGAGCGAGCCCGACTCGGCTACGGCGGACCGGCTCGAGGCGGTCGCCGGCACGATCCGGCTGCGCGGCGCACCCATCGCAGCCGGCGAGCTGCTCGAGCTGGCGTCGGTCCTGACGCCGTCGGATCAGGCGGATCGCGCGACCGGCCGACTCAGTCGGGCCGCCGAATGCTACTTCCGGGCCGGCGAGGCGACTCGGGCCGCCGCCCTGCTTGAGCAGGTGATCGCCGCGACGCCCGCCGGGATCGAACGTGCTCGGTCGCTTCAGATGCTGGGGCAGGTCCGGGCCCGCTCGACCAGCTTCGGCGAAGCCCTGACGATCGCCGTCGGGGCACGCCGCGAAGCGGGCGAGGACGCGCTCACGGCGGCCGGGCTTGAGCTCGACATCGCGTTCTATTCATTTTGCATCAATGACCTCGGCAGTGCCGTGACCCACGCCCGCGAGGCCCTGCCGCTCGCGGACGGCGCGGGGCTGGGGTGGGTCCGGGCCGAGGCGCTGGCCTGCGTCTCCATGGCCGAGTTCTGGATGGGCCGCGGCCGGGCCAAGGAGCAGATGGCGGAGGCGCTGGCCCTGGAGGACCCGGGGCGTCAGGGCCCCCTCGAGATGCGGCCCCGATTCGTCGAGGCGCTGTTACTCCTCTGGACGGGGGACATCGAGGCATCGATCGCCCTCCTTTCGACGCTTCGGGGCGAACTGGTCGAACGCGGCGAGGACACCGCACTGCCGTTCCTATCGCTGTTCCTCGTGGTGGCCCTGCTCTGGCGCGGCGACCTCCCGCACGCGGGGCGCGTTGCCGAGGAATCGGCCGAAACGGCGGCACTCAACGGCGAGCCGGTTGCACGCGCCCTGGCGCTCTCGACGCAGGCGCTCGTCGACGCACTCGGTGGTCCTGCGGAGCGAGCCCGCCAAGAGGCCTCTGAGGCCCTGGCGATGTTCCACACCAGCCACTGGACCATATATGCGACGTGGCCACTGTGGGCCCTCGGTCTGGTCGAACTCTCGCTCGGCAACGCGGCCCGCGTCGACGAGCTCCTCCGGCCGCTGGCCGAGGGCGTCGTGGCGGTGCCCGTCGCGGACCCGATCCTGGGAATCGTGCTGCCTGACGAGATCGAGGCGGTCGCGGAGCTTGGTGACCACACCCGCGCTGCCCGCTACACGGCATGGCTCGAGCAGGGCGGTCGAAGGCTCGATCGGCCATGGGCCCTGGCGGCGGCGGCCCGCGGCCGCGCGATCATCGCCGCCGCGGATGGCGACCTCGCGTCGGCAGTCGTCGCAGCTGACGAAGCCATCGCCCAGCACGACCGCCTCACGATGCCGTTCGAGCGGGCCCGGACGCTGTTGGTCAAGGGCCAGGTCCATCGGCGGCGCAAGGAGAAGCGGCTGGCCCACGACGCGCTGAGCGAGGGATTGCGCACGTTCGAGGCGCTCGGGGCACCCGCCTGGACCGCCCGGGCCAGGGCCGAGCTCGCCCGGATCGGGTTGCGCCCCAGGGCACCGGCCGAGCTCACCGAAACCGAGCGTCGGGTCGCCGAACTCGTGGCGAGCGGCCTGACGAACCGCCAGGCAGCGAGCGCGGCGTTCCTCTCGCCCAAGACCGTGGGCAACGTCCTGGGACGCGTCTACCGGAAGCTCGGGATCACGACAAGGGCGCAGCTCGGCGCGGTCATGGCCGTCGGCGACCACCCCTCGGAGCCTGGCGGGCCTGCCCCGGTTGTCCCGCGAAGGCGAGGCTTTCCTAGACTAAGCAGCGGCGATGACACTGCGACCACCAAGTAGCTGGCTCCGACAAGACGCAGCGCTCGTGATCACCTTGATCCGGCAGGCCCACGGTGTCGTTGAACTCGCGGGGCGGGCCATACGACGATGCCTTCGAGGACTCCCGACACGCCTTCGAGGAGGGGACGACCGCGGATGCGGGTGCCCGCGCACTCGAATCCTGTCGGGCGCGCCATCACAACCTCTTCCGGCAGCGCCCGCACCCGCGCGCGGGTAGGCCGCCGCGGTCAGCCAGACGCCGACGATCTCGGGTCCAGCCACAACGATGCGTCACGCTGCCCGCGGAGCGCCCTCCGGCGCACCAGGTACGTTTCGCCGACCAACGAGGAGAAGTCAGCGGAGCCCGACCGGCGATGCGGCGTAACCGATCGTCTGGAGTAACACCGCCGACGCGACGCCCGCGACGAGGAGCGCGACAACCCTAGAGGCCATGGTCCGGATCCTTGATCCACCGAGGATCGAACCGATGATGAGGCCGGCGATCGCGAGCTCGACCGTCTGCGCGACCCACCAGCTCGTCAGAAGCACGGTGTCGATCGCCGAGATGGACCAGAGGCCGAGCGAAAACGCGCCCCATGCGACCGCCCCCGCCGCGGCGCTGATCAGCGCTCCATCGCGACCCCGTTCGACATGGAGCCGCGTCAACAGCCAAACAAGCGCAACCGCAAGGATGAGGAAGCCCAGATACCCGATCGGGATCCGGACGAAGGCCTCGTCCGGCCGCAGCAGGAACGGGCTGTCCCAGTCGTACAACGGAGCCAGCAGGCCGCCCTGGAGGAAGAGGTCCACCCCAAGCATCGCAAGCCAGCTCAGGATCGCGGCGGCGACGGGTCGGGAGACGATCCGGCGGGTCGGTGATGCGTGTGTTGGTCCTGCCATCGCCCCTCCATTCGCCTGACTTGAGCCTGCGTCGAGGATGACGACGTCCACCGGAATCAACAATGCCGCATGTCCGGCCAACGCCTCGTTCGCGGCTCCACATCGGCGGCCGCGCCCGCGGACGAGACAGCGGTGAACCCGGCGGGCGGTAGAAGTCCTCGGTAGCGCGCCTCGCAGGTACCCGTCCCTCACGCCAGCCGCCTCGCTGACGCGAGCCACTCATCCCGGTCCTCGATCGGGATCTCGTAGGTTGCGAACGCGCGCCCAACACCTGTCGGGCGCGCCATTTCAAGCTGTTCCGGCAGCGCGAGCGCCCGCGGTGTGGCCGATGTCGAACGGCGCACCGCCAGAGGCGATCGGTACGACGTGGTCGACGGTCAGGTCAGCCTCAGGGGTGGGCGTCGCGGTCGTAGCCCGGGCACCAGTCGCCATGCTCGCCGCGCCAGGCACGGAGCACGCGGCCGCTGAGGTGTTGCCAAGGCCCGCGTGCAGACCGTGCACAGCTTCACGCGTGAACCGTCGGTAGGTTGTTCTATTCGCCTGCGGTGCTACCCACCGAAGACCAACTGCAGCGTCCGCGCGCGACAATTACTTGCCACGGGGCTACAATTCACATGCACGCGTGGACGAGGCGACGCGAGCCCGTGCCGAACGCGACCACACTTCGGTTGCGCGGCCGCCCATCGGCCCCAGGTGCCGCCCTCGTCGTTCCGCCCGCGACCAGTTCCATGCGCGACCGTGCGTCGCGTCCCGCCATGGAGGTTGCGATGGCCACGACTGACTATGAGCGCTCCCGTCTCGTAAGGGCTGCGCTGAACACCCGAACGATCCCGATGGCTGTGCCCATCCTGACGGCGTTCTCGCTCGTCGTCGCCGGCGTGTTGCTTGTCGCCTACCCGGCCCTGCGGCCGTTCTCTTCGGAGACCGGCCTTGAGGGTGCGCAGGCCTTTGCCTCGACCAACTGGATCATTGCCCATTCGCTCGCGATGGCCGGCTTCATTCTGCTGGGCCTGGGCCTACTCGGGGTCCATGAGTGCGTCCGGGGAACGGCTGGAGAGCGCCTGGCCAGCTGGGGCATCGTGCTCAGTTGGATTGGCATCGGCCTGACCCTGCCCTATTACGGCGCCGAGGTCTTCGGACTGCACGCGGTCGGACAGGCGGTCGTCGACCGCAACGACCCGGACCTCATGTCGATCGTCAACAACATCCGCTGGGAGGTCGGGATCTTCTGGATCCTGGCCGGACTCATTGCGCTCGGCGTCGGCGTGATCCTGTTCGCGATCGCGATCTGGCGCTCGGGCCGCCTGACCCGCTGGTCCGGCATCGTGCTGGCGGTCGCATTCGCCCTCTACATCCCGCAGTTCGCCGCCGGCCAGCCGCTCCGGATCGCCCACGGCGTCCTCATCCTCATCGGCGCGTCGGTGCTGGCGTGGGCGGTCTGGCCGCGTCGGGCCCAGGAGGACCGGGCATGAGGATCGCGGACGGAATCCACCGCATCGGCGACGACCCGCGGGTCAACGCGTACCTCGTCGAGGAGGCTGGCGAGGTGACGATCATCGATGCCGCCATGCCGGGCTTCTACGACGACATCCCGAAGGAGCTGGCCGCCATGGGCCGCGCCGTGGAGGACGTTCGGGCCGTCGTACTGACCCATGGCCACTCGGACCACCTGGGCTTCGCCGAGCGCGTACGAACTGAACGCAGGGTCCCTGTGTGGATCCACGAGGCCGATGCAGGATTGGCCCGGGCCGAGACGGATCCCGACAACCCGATGGGCAGGATCCGCCTCGCGCCGCTGCTGGGCTTCCTGTGGCTGGGGCTGCGAAACGGCGGCCTCAAGCGGCCGGTGGTCAAGGTGGTGTCCACGTACGGTGATGGGGCCACGCTCGACGTGCCGGGCAGCCCGCAGGTCACGCTCGTACCAGGGCACACGCCGGGGAGCGCGGCGCTCTTGATGCCGGCCCGTGATGCGCTGTTCGTGGGCGACGCGTTCGCCACCTACGCGGTCACAACGGGCCAGAGCGGTCCCCGGATCGCGCCGTTCACGGCTGATCGTGCCCAGGCGCTTGACTCCCTGGCCCGGATCGCCGACAGCCGGGCCGGGGTCGTGCTGCCCGGTCATGGTGAGCCCTGGACACTGGGCATGGCCGAGGCCGTCCGCCAGGTACAGGCGTCGGAGCCGGAGGCAGCTCACCGGCCAGCAGTCGAGCAGCCGACGATCGGCAGCGTCCCGAAGTGAGCCAAAGGGAGGCGGGATGACTCGCCACAAGCGGATCTCCATCGTCATCACGACGGTCTTCGGGATCATCTACATCGTGGCGAACGCGCAGCTGCTCCCTGCGGCCGAGGCCACCGCGGTCAGGGTGATCGGCATCCTCGCCGCCGCCGGTCTGCTGATCTCGCTCCCGCGCCCCGATCGACCGGATCCGCCCGGCGTCGGATTCAGCCGCGGGTACTGGCTGATCGTCGTCGCGGAGATCATCGCCGGCATCGGCGGATTGATCGTCCTCAACGACCTGCTCGGGATCCACGACGCGTCGATCGCCTGGATCTCGGTCGTCGTCGGCGTCCACTTCTTCGGCTTCTACGTCATATGGCGCCTGCCGGTCATGGTCTGGATCGGGGCAGCGATCAGCGTCTGCGGCACACTCGGGTTGGTGGCGGCGGGGCTGGATCGCTCCGCAGCCCTGATCGCCGTCGTGGCCGGCATCGTGCCCGGCGCTGTGCTGGTGGCAGGCGGCTACTGGAGTCGCTTTCATCCCATGCCCGGCCAGACACCGACCCATGGCTGAGCTCGAGACGCCGCGCCGGTCCGGTACCCCGGCAGGCCCGGGAGGTCAAGACGATCGAGCTGCACGGGCTGGTCACGCACGGGGCGACACGAGGGTGCTGGACGCCAAGGAGGTCCGCCATGGCAGCTCGTGACTCACGCGTTGAGCAATCGGGACGCGCGCCAGCGGCGGCGGCCCAAATGTCACCGATGCAATGGCTCATCCTCGCGCTCCGAGCAATCATGGAGACCGGGGTCGTGGTCGGGCTCGCGTACTGGGGGTGGCAGACAGCTTCGGGCACGATCGCGAAGATCGGGCTGGCTGTCGCAGCACCCTTGGTGGGCTTCGGCTTCTGGGGCCTCGTCGATTTTCGCCAGGCCGGTCGGGCCGCCGAGCCGCTGCGCCTCGTGCAGGAGCTGGCGATCTCCGGTCTGGTCCCGCTGGCCCTCTGGAGCGTCGGCCAGCCTGTGGTTGGCCTCCTCCTGGCGTTGATCTCCGTCGTGTATCACGCGCTCGTGTACGCGACTGGTGACCGGCTGTTGAAGCCGCTCTGACCCCAACGAGCCCCCGCCTCCGGGATACGCCTCAGTCGGACTCCAGAGTCGGCACCACCAGCCACCCCTCCGCCCGTCCGCGGTAGATCAGCTGCTCGGTCGTCAGGCCCGAGCGCGCCCGCAGGTCTGCAAGGACGAGGAGGACGACCAGGACGATCGTGAGCGCCGCAGCCGCACCGTTCCGGGCCGACGAGTAGACGTCGGCCCGGCGCTGGTCCACATCGTCACGACGCTCATCGCCCATGCCGGCGCAGTCGGTCAATCCAGGCATCGACGAGGAGCGGGAGCACGAGCGAGGGCGAGCTCCTTCTCGCCTTCCTCGCCGGCGTGATCATGGGAGGCGCCCTCGATCGCTTCGCGAGCTGTGGGTCAAGGCTGTCGCCGCGACCCCGCCCGGTCATCGGGTCCGCAACCGCGGCATCAGCCATTGCCCGGCGACACTCAACGCCACGCCGAACGCGGCGCTGACACCGCCGATGATCGCGAAGAACCAGACCTTGCCGGGCAGCGGATCGGCACCGGCATAGCCGGCCGCCATGAAGGTGAAGCCGAGCGCGAAGCCATACCCGGCTCCGGCGACGAGCGCCTGACGCCGGTCCTGGCAGGTCGCGCCCACCACGAGGGCGGCGATGCCCCACGGGATGAGGGTGGCCCACTGGAGGACGAGCAGCCGGGACCCAAGGAACCCGAGCACAACGCCCAGGGCGATGGCGACGCCGGACCGCATAGCCATCAGCCGGCGACGGTGTGAATGGTGACCGCCGCGAAATAGAGCAGGCCGAACAGGACCACCAGCACCGCGGAGACGACCGAGATGTGACGGGCGACGCGGCGAGCGGCGTGCACGAGGGCAAGGGTGTCCGCACGAATAGCGGGGTCGGCGATCCACATGCGCGACAGGTAGCCAGCGGCAAGAAGGAACCCGACGAACGGAAGGACGATCAGCACGAGCACGATCGCAGCGTCGGGCAGCATGCCAAACCACGTGACGATCGCATCGAGCGCCCGGGATGGTTCATGATTCGTCGGCTGAAGCGAGCGGCCGATAGCTGACAGGAAGAAGGCCGCGGCCGGCGCGATGAGGGCGACCGCGACCGCGGCGATCGGTGTCCGTCGAGCTCTTGCATTCATTGAGGTCGACCCCTTCGGGCCCGGCGCGAGACGTGACGCCTGGAACGCGCGATTCGTGTCGCTCGGCCGGTCACCGCAGATTGTCCTCCTGTCGCTGACGACATCCATTGACCCGCGCCCCGCAGTGCCCACCAGTGAGATCGCGCTCGGCAGCGAGCAATCTGCTATTCGTCCGGTCGGGCAATGCCATCGGGTTCAGGCAGTCGCTCAGCCAGGATCCAGACGAGCTGCGCGGTCGTCTCCGCGCCAACCTTGAACCGCGCGTTGGCCAGGTGGTGCTTCACGGTCGGGTGCGACAGGCCGAGCCGGTGGGCGGCAGCCTTCTCCGACCCAGCAGCGAGGACCGCGGCGACCACGACGACCTCGCGATCAGTGGCGCGTCCGGGGGAGCGGCGTGCTCTCACGCCAGCAGGCTTGCCGCGGCCAGCCACTGGTCGCGGCCCTCGATCGGGATCTCGTAGGTTGCTATCGCGCACCCAACACCTGCCGGCGCGCTCCGAATGCTTGGTCGGACAGCACGCCGGGCTGGGGAGCGCTCGCTCCGCCGCCGCTCAGGCAGGCCGGATGAATGCAACGTAGGCAACGCCGACGAGGATCACGACGTTGATGGCGATGCCGGCGAAGGCCTCCGGCAGCCCCAGGACGCAGACGACCAGCGAGACCGCGGCGAGAACGCCAGTCAGCGCGAGCGCCCACGGCTCGCCCCGCCAGACACCGTAGCCGGCTGCCACGAAACCGATCGCAAGAGCCAGCCAGACCAGGCCGATCAGCCGGGCGCCGGAGTCACCCACCTCCAGGGCGCCGTTGAGGGCCGTCGTCTTGTAGGTGAAGCCCTCGAGCGCCGCGATCCGCCACGGCGTGACGAAGCCGATGAGATGGATGCTGCCGTGGAGCGCGAGCAGGACGGCCGCGATGGTCTGGATCATCAGGCGCTCTGCCGAGGCGACGAGAACAGCGCCATGCCCGCGAGCACGGCGGCGATCATCGTGACCATCCCGAAGATCACGACCGGCACGGGTTCGATGGTGATGCCCACCGCGGCATCAACGGCGAAGATCGCAAGGACCGACAACCCCATGAGCGCGGTGAAGCCGAGCGCTGCCAGGGCGGCCGCCGGACCCCTTTGGTCACGCCGGATCAGCCAGGCGCCGGCGATGGCGAGCAGCGGGAGAGCGAAGGCAAGGTCGAGCGCGTAGACAGCGTTCGTCGGCAGGTTCAGATCACTGACGGACACGGGCAACGTGCCGGTCGTGATCGCGGTCATGATCTGGCCCAGCCAGGTCAGGGCGAACAGGACGACCACCACGAGGAGGAAGCCGCCGGCTGTCCCGCGTGGCAGCCGAATCTCGGTTGCACCGTCGATCGTCGCCGGGTCGAGGCCGAAGACGGCGAGCACGAACGACCAGGTCGCGAGTCCGAGGATCGCAATGTGGACCGGCGTCAGCGGGTTGATGACGACCGAGAACGCGTAGATCGCGTAGGAGTACGACAGGTAGCCCAGGGCACCGATCGCGATCAGACGTCCCTTCGCCGACCCCGATCTGGCCCGCCACAAGCCGAGTCCGAGTGCTGGTACGGCGGCGATCAACGTGACGAGATCGGCCGCGCGCGCCTCGCGGACCATCTCGGCCGTATCGCGGTAGAGACCCGTCGCCACGAGGCCTACGGCTGCGGCGATGGCGGCGAACAGGAGCGCGCCGACGGCGAGGCCGTCTGCGGTTCTGAGTCTCGGAGTCATGCCCAGACGACGTCGTTGATGGCTCGGCGCTCCAGCGGTTGCATCAAGCAGCTGAGCTTCGACGCTGGTGGACGAGCGTGGTCGTCCTGGACGGTTGCATTCATCGGAGCCTCTTAGACGCTGCGGTGCACGGAAGGTGCGGAGCTGACTCTACGATGCAAGTGTGCGGAGCCTGCCGATCCTGAAGTCTTTCTCGAGATGCCGCCAGGCGACGCCTCGACAGGCTCACTCAGGCTCCAGACTCGAGACCACCAGCCACCCCTCGGCCCGCCCGCGGTAGATCAGCTGCTCGGCGGTGAGACCGAAGCGGGCTCGCAGATCGGCGAGGTGCCGCTTCGCGGTGCTCGGCCGGACGCCGACGCGCGCCGCCGCGTCCGCTACGGATCCACCGGCGGCGACGAATGCCGCGAGCACGTCTACCTGCCGGGCGGTCGGCGTCCGCGGGATCGAGCCTCGCAGGTACCCGTCCCTCATCGGGTGAGGGTCACGCCGGGCTCACCCGGCTGCGGGTGATGAGCCGTGAGGACCACCGCCGTGACGGTGAGGATGGCCCCGATCTGATCGGGTGCGAGCTGTAGGCGGAACGCCACGACGAGGGCGATCACCGCCTGGACGAGGACGAGGGCGAGGACCATCGCCGATTCGCGTCCCCAGATCGTGCCCGCCCGAGTCTCCACGGCTCGTCCCGTCACTTCACGCGGACGATGTCGCCGGGATGGATGAACCCGGGGTTGGCGCGGTACCTCGCGTTCTCGGGGAAGGCCACGAGGGTCTGGAGCGTCAGCTTGTGCGACTCGGCGATCCCGCTGAGCGTGTCGCCCGCCTTCACGGTGACCGTCACGATCGGCGGCCGGAGCATCGCGTTCGCGCGGGCGATGACCCGCTTGACCCGGGCCTCCCTTGTGACCGGCGGCCAGGGGTCGCTGCGCCGGCTCACGCTATTGATGTCGGCATGGGTGACCACGGTGCTGCGGTTGACTGGGATCCCCAGCGCCCGTGATGCAGTGGCGACCAGGTGGGCGACGGCCTCGAACTAAGCGTCGGTGTGGGGCTCGGTGCCTGCCCCCGAGCACTCGATTGACTCGTGCACCCACTCATTCATGTTCACCCCCGAGGCGACCGCCGCGGCGATCGTCAGGATCTTGGTGTTGGGGTGCGCCACGTCGCCCTGGCTCCAAGCCGCGAACTTGGCTGGATCGATGGCGCGGATGACCGTCCCGTCGCGGTCGATGTACGCCGTCGCCGACGGCCCCCAGGAGCCCGTCCGATTGGCGTAGTTGCGCTCCTGCAGCGCGGTCGCCTTCGCGTTGGCGGTCTGGTGCAGGCAGGCGAGGATGGTCGGCTTCCGGCGCCGCTTGGAGCCTCGGGTCGGGTAGCCGTAGGCCTTGTTCGTCAGGAGTGCGGTGACCGGGCTCACCTCACGCTCCGCCAGACGGCCGAGGCCTCGAGTCCCAGGAGCGCACAGATCGCGCCGAGCAGGGGCAGGAGGATGCCGGGGCTGACGTCGTACCCCGGGACAACGACGTCGAGGACGAGCAGCACGACGAGGACGAGCGTGAGAGCGGTTGCCGCGCCGATCCGGGCCGAGCTGTAGACGTCGGCCCTTCGCTGGTCCGCATCGTCCCTGCGCTCATCGCCCATGCCGACGTCGTCGGTCGATCCAGGCGTCGACGAGGAGCGGCAGCACGAAGAAGTCGAGCGCGCCACCCATGAGCACGCCGGCGAGGAAAGCCACCACCAGCTCGAGGCCGTTCATCGAATGCCAGAGGTGTTGACGGCGCGGACGTACCCGGTGGGGGGAACCGGGAGTCGACCTGGATCGCACCAGCGCGCCGTCATGCGCTCAAGGGTGGCGGCGGAGCGCCGTGATTCCTATTCGCCCCGGGTGCTACGTCCGGGGAGCCATCGTTGGCGGTAGGTCGATCTCAGGAGAATCTTGAGAGTCCTCGAGGGACAGGTGTCCTTTGATGTGGACAGTGGGATGATGCGCTCCGTGGAACGTTCTGCGGCCGTCGATGACCTGATCGCTCAGACCCCCGGCTGGCGCGGCGCGGCCATCGCCAGGCTGCGCGAACTCATCCGCGCGGCGGACCCTGACATCGTCGAGAACGTGAAGTGGCGCAAACCCAGCAATCCGCAGGGGGTGGCGGTATGGGAGCACAACGGCATCGTGTGTGCAGCCATCCTGCTGAAAGGAAGGGTCCGGCTGAGCTTCTTTGCCGGTGCGAGCCTGCCCGACCCAGCCCATCTCTTCAACGCTCAACTGGCCGGTAAGTCACGGGCGATCGATTTCTACGAGAGCGACCCGCTCAACGAACCCGCGCTGAAAGCACTCGCTCGGGCAGGCGTGGAACGCGCCCTGTCCAAGGCCAAGTCAGCCTGAGGAGGGAGGGTGAGCGGCTGGCGGTGATGACATATCTCGGAGCGGCGCCCTACGACGAGCGGGCTTCGAGAGGCTCTGCGGCTGTGTCGAGACTCGGCACTACCAGCCACCCCTCGGCCGGCCACGGTAGATCAGCTGCTCGGTGGTGAGGCCCGATCGGGCACGCAGGTCCGCCAGGTGGCGCTTCGCGGTACTCGGCCGCACGCCAACGAGCGTCGCCGCCCCCGAGACGGATCCTCCGGCCGCGACGAAGGCGGCCAAGACATCGACCTGGCGGGCAGTCCGTGTGCAGGGGGGCTCGCCGCGCAGCGTGTGCTTCACGCCAGCCGCCTCGCCGCGGCCAGCCACTCGTCACGGCCCTCGATCGGGACCTCGTAGGTTGCTAACGCGCGCCCGACACCTGTCGGGCGCGCCAACGCCAAGGTCGATGTCATCCGCTCCGGCCATCTCGGCCGCTCTATCCGCCACGGGCCTGATCGGGCGCCTGGCCCCGGGGTGCAGCGGGAGCCAAGTCCCGAACACCGACCCGTGCTGGACTAGCCGCCGAGAGGGACGCCGAACGCAGCGTACATGGCGTAGAAGGACGACACGCCCAGGCCGAACATCGCGGTGATCACGGCGGCCGCGGTCAGGCCGGCCAGCCATGCAGGGCCGCGGATCCGGGTCACCAGCCATGCGCCGAGCAGGGCGATCGCGCCGATTGCTGGCACGTAGAACCGGACGACCTGGACGGTGACATTGGTTGGGTCGGCCGTCCACGAGTACGCGGAGTACAGGCCCCAGACCGCGAACCACGACAACGCCAGGGCGAGCCCGATCCACAGGTCCCGGCGAGCCGCCACGGCAGCCGGGCCGCTGGTCCTGCGCGCCGCGAGCGCCCGTGCACCGATCCACGCCAGCGCCACGAGCCCCAACACGAGCATCGGCATGGCCTCCATCAGGTGCGCGGGCATCAGTCGCAGATTCGGCACGATCGCGCCCAGGTCGAACGTGATCTCACCCGACCCGTACCCTGTCGTCAGCGGGCCGCCGTAGACGAGATCATCGAAGATGGCCACGGCAGCGCCGAAGACAGCCACCGATGCCAGCCACAACCCCAGCGTGCGACGGGGCAGCCCCACGGCCATCAGGCGCCACGCCACGATGACGGCCACGACAGCGCCGCCAAGGATCACGATATTGGTGTAGCGGACGAAGGTCGCGATCTCGATCGCCGCGAACCCCGCGAGGCCCGCCCAGGTGCGTCGCCCGGGGGTGGCATCGGTTGCCAGCACCGCCCACAGCACGACCCCGGAGCCCGCCGCGATCAGCGAGGCCCCGGTAAACGTCGGCATGTAATCGCGCCAGGCAAACGCCAGCGCTGCTCCGGACGAGCAGTACAGGCCAACCGCGGCCAGGCCGCCGAAGGGCCCGAGCCAGCGCCGGGCGCCGATGAACAGACCGAGGCAGGCCAGGGCACCGTAGAGGAGCGGCGCCAACCGGATGATGCCCACCGCCTCGAACGGCGCCGCGAGGTATGGATACCCGGCGTTCTTCTCGCTGATGTACCGCCCGTCGGGCAGCGCGACCCATTGATTCGGGACCCCGGACCGGCCGCCCAGTCGTGCGTCCACGGCATCCAGCTGCGGGCGAGACAACGTGACGAAATCACCCATGGTGATCGCCACGATCGAATGGTGGTAAGCACCGTCATCGGGCTCAGCGATCTGAGGCCCGACGGACAGGACCGCGAGGCACAGTGCTGCGAACGCACCGGCAGCGAGCGCCGCTTCCGCGAACGCGAGAACGCCGCGTCTCGCGCCTGGCCCGGCCCACTCGGCACGGCCGGGGAGCACGGCCTCATCCCGGCTAGCGGTGGCGGACATCCTGCCTCATCGTGGCCTCCTTGGTCAGCGTTCCCGATGCGGCCCTCGACGGGACCGGTCACGTCACGCTAGCCCTCTTGCCTGAACTGGGACTGAACAGGCGACGGTCTTCAGGTACTGCTCAGCAACGGGAAGCGATACTCACTCGGTGAAGCAGCGCGCGCGTGTCGTCGTGATCGAGGACGAATCCGCGGTCCGCGCCGGGGTCGGGACGGCGCTGGAAGGTGAGGGCCTGACGGTCTCGGTCTTCGCCGATTACGTCGACATCGAGACGATCGAGGCAGTCATGCCCGACCTGGTCGTGCTCGATGTTGGCCTGCCCGGGGGAGACGGTTTCGAGCTCGCCGGCCGCCTGCGCGCCCGGCGCGACGTGCCGATCGTCTTCCTGACCGCCCGCGACGCCGTCGCGGACCGACTGACAGGCTTCCGGATCGGGGCTGACGACTACCTCGTCAAGCCATTCGCGATCGAGGAGTTGCTGGCTCGAGTCCGAGTCGTCCTGCGTCGTGCGGGTCGCCACACCGAGCCGCTCGAGGCCGGCGACGTCCTCGTGGACGAGCACGCGGGGCTCGCGTTCCGGAACGGGCAACCCCTTGGACTGACGCCGACCGAGCTCCGTCTGCTGGCGTTCTTCGTTCGGCACCGGGGCCTCGTCCTCTCGAAGAGCCAACTGCTGAGCCAGGTGTGGGGCTACGACGCCTACGACCCGAACGTCGTCGAAGTCCACGTCAGCGCGCTCCGGCACAAGCTGGAAGAACAGGGGCCGCGCGTGGTGGAGACGGTCCGCGGGCTGGGCTACCGACTGGTCGTCGGGTGAAGACCGATTCGCTCCGAACGCGCGTCACGGTCACGACCCTGGCCTTGCTCGTCGTCGTCCTCGCCGGTGTCATCGCAGCGGTGACGATCGCCTATCGATCCGGCCGCCAGGACGACCTCACCCGTCAGCTCCACGCAGCCGCCGATCAATTCCGCGACACGGCGCCAGGTGCCGCGACGAAGATCCTCATCGGGAACGTCGCCAGACAGGGCATCGCAATCGACGTTAGGCCAGGCTCGCCGGCCGGTGCCGCCGACACCCCGGCGGCGTCCGGCCAGGGCGCCGTCAACCCAGGCGAGCTGAGCGGCTCGCTCGTGATGCTCGATCAGGTGCTCCCCGACGGAACGCATGTCACCCTGAGCGCGAGCAACGCGGCCATCGACGGCGACGTGCGGCAACTGCTGACGATCGAGATTCTGGTCGCCTTCGTCGCGCTCCTGCTGGCGGCGCTTCTGATCCGACGCGTGACTGGTGCGGCGCTCAGGCCGCTGGGAGACGTCTCGCGGACGGCGGCGCGGATTGCGGGCGGAAACACGTCAGAGCGGCTGCGTCCGATACGCTCGGACACCGAGCTCGGCAGCATGGCGGCCGCGTTCGACGACATGGTCGACGCCCTCGAAGCGGCCGTCGGCCAAGCCAGGGACTCCGAGGAAACCATGGGCAGGTTTCTCGCCGACGCCTCGCACGAGCTCCGCGGGCCGATCGCCGCCGTGCAGGCCAATGCCGAGACATTGCTCCGCGAGCAGCCCCGCCGCCCGACGCGCGATGCGCTGGAAGCCCGTCTAGCCGGCGATGCGGCGAGATTGGGCAGGCTCGTCGACGACCTGCTCAGCCTGGCCCGACTCGATGCGCCGGCCCGCGCCCGATCCGCGACCGTCGAACTGATCGGGCTCGCCGAGGCCGCGATCGCGGACGCCAACACTCGCGCGCTCGGCGTCGACATCTCACTCGAGGAATCCGGAGCGGCTGCGGTCGAAGGCGACCCGGATGCGATCTCGCGGATCATTCGCAACCTGCTGGAGAACGCAGTCGCCGCCGCCGGGCCAGCGGGCCACGTGCGGGTGCGCATTGCGATCGATGCCCGTGAGGCTCGGCTGAGTGTCGAGGACGACGGTCCCGGAGTGCCCGCCACGGAACGCGAACGGATCTTCGACCGATTCGTCCGGCTGGCGCCCGGCGGACCGACCGGAAGCGGCCTCGGCCTGTCGATTGCACGCGGCATCGCGCGTCAGCACCAGGGCGATCTCACCTGTGACGGGGTCGAGCGAGGCGCCCGTTTCACCTTGCGGTTGCCGCTCGCCGAGCCGTCCGAGCATGGCAAGCTGACTCGGCCGCCCGAGGCCGTGGCGGGGCCGCGAGCAGTGGGCTCCGGTTGAGCATCGAGGAGCCAGGTGGCGTGACCTTCGGCCCTTGTGCGATGGCCTGGCGTCGCCCCAGTGTCAGGAACGAGGGAGGCTGACATGACCTTCAATGAAGACATCATCGAGCGAGCGTCGCGCAACACCCACTTTCGCGAGGTTCTCTCGACGGGGCCGCACAGCCAGATCGTCGTGATGAGGATCCCCCGCGGGGGCGAGATCGGCGAGGAGACGCATGAGCAAGTCGACCAGATCCTCGTCTTCACGGCGGGCGAAGGCGAGGCGATCTTGAACGGCGAGCGCAGCCGCGTTGCAGCAGGGCGTCTCGTCCATGTGCCGGCCGGAACACGACACAACGTCGTAAGCCTTGGGCCGGATGATCTTCGCCTGTACACGATCTACGCGCCGGCCGAGCATGCCGCGGGTACGGTTCATCACACCCGAGCCGACGCCGAGGCCGCGGAAGCGGCCAGTCATGCCTGATGCGAGCATCGGCCGCACCCGTGCGGCCGCTCCGTGTTGACCCACGCCCATCCAACCGCGATGCTGGCCACGAGCGTTTCCGCCCGCCGCTTTGGCGCGGCATGACTCGATGGATCGCGGGAGGAGCGATTGACCGAGCCGTCGCGCACGAGCGCGGCCCCGGCTGACGAGGACCTGGTCCGAGCCAAGGCGCGGGCTCGGACGGAGTGGTCGCGCCTGGCCGATCGCCTCGAGACCGTCACCCCGGCGGCGGTCGGACGGGCCGTCCTCGGCGGCACGGTCGTCCTGGTCGTCCTGGCCCTGATCGCCGGGACGTGGCCGACGCTCCTGCCGTTCGCGCTTGGCGGTCTCCTGGCCTACGTCGTCCTGCCGCTCGTCGACACCCTGGATCGGGTCATGCCCCGCGCGCTCGCCGCGGGGCTCGCGATGCTCACGGCGGTCGGCGTCCTGGTCGGGGTCGTCCTGGTGGTCGTCCCGCCGCTCGTCACCGCAACCATCGCCCTGACCGCGAGCCTGCCGAGCGCCGCGCAGCTCACGAAGGACATCGACGACGTCCTGGCGGGCCTGCCGCCGAGTGCCCGGGAGATCGCCAGTCCTCTCGCGCTGGCCGTCCTCAAGGTCGTCACGGACGGGCTCGAGGGTGCCGCGTCGGGCCTGGACAACGCCGCCCCCGCGATCCTGCAGGCGGCGTTGGGCGTCGTCGGCGCCATCCTCGGCCTGCTGGTGCTGCCGACCTGGATGCTGACCGTCATGACCCATCGCCACCATGGGCGGCAGGCGGTCGATCGCGAGCTCGCCGGCTGGCTGCGGCCGGACTTCTGGGCCGTCGTCCGCATGGCCGACCGGGCCGCCGGGACCTACCTCCGCGGGTACGTCGTCGTGGCGTTTGTTGTCGGCACCCTCGCCTGGATCGGCTTCACCGCGTCGCCGCGACTGGGCGGGCCGACCTACCAGGGACCGCTCGTGCTAGCGGTCTTCGCCGGCGCCACGCAGGTGATCCCCGAGGTTGGGCCGATCCTGGGATTCCTCCCCGCGGTCCTGCTGCTCGCGATCGACCCGGCGCGGGCCGGGGTCTACGTGGTGGTCTACCTCCTGGCGCGCTGGCTCACCGGACGCCTGGTGGGACGCCGCTACGGCGACGAGCGGCTGCGGGTGCACCCCGCGATCCTCGTGCCGGGTGTCGTGATCCTCGGCAACATCGGCATCATCGCGCTCCTGCTCTCGGGCCCGATCATCGCGTTCGGGTCAGACCTCGTCCGGTACCTCCACGGCCGGTTCTCCGAGCCGCCGCGGCCGGCCGGGCTCCTCCCGGACGAACCGCTCCCGGTGCCTGTCGTGCCGGTCGCGCGGCGCGTCCTCGTGCGTCGCCCGCCCGCTGTGGCGACCGCCAGGCCGGCGACGACCGCCCCGTCGATGTCCCTGGCCGCCCAACCCGCACCTGACGTCATCCGTTCCGCCGATACCCGTGAGGTGCCCGCCTGATGACCGACGATCCGGCCGCCCAGGCCGTCCCTGCGCCCGTCGTCGCCGCCCCGGTGCCCATCGACGCCCAGCTCACGCAGGTCCGCTATCCCCTCGACCGCGCCGGCGAGGCGTTCTCCGTCCCCGACGCGAGCGGGCGCCTCCCGATCGTGGTCCTGCCCGACCAGCCGTTCCGCATCCGCAACGAGCTCGTCATCGTCGGCGTCATCCTCGGGGTTGTCGGGTTCGTGCTCGACCTGGAGATCGCGCTCCGCGGCGGCCTCGTCGCGCTCGGCGTCATCCTGGTGTTCCTGGGCGTGTTCCAGGCGTTCATCGTCGCGGTGCCCGAGGGCGCGCAGGCCCTGCTCCTGAAGTCCGGCCGCTACTGGCGGACGGTGGGCGCCGGGAGGCACGTCGTCCCGCCGTGGAACATCGTGTCGCACCTGGTCACCATCCGCGAGATCCCGTTCGCCTCGGCGGCCATTGGGACCCCCACCAGCGACGACGTCCGGGTCGACCTCGTCCTGCTGCTGACGTTCCGGATCACCACCCCCGACCGGTTCGTGTTCGCGATCTCGGCCCCCGACTTCGACGAGGTGTGCCTCGCGGCGACGCTCGACGCGTCGCGGGTCCTGGTGCGGCGCAAGCGCTCGGACGAGATCCTCGACCTCGGCGAGGACGACATGGCCGCCCTGCGGTCGTCGATCGGCGACGCGCTCGCCGGGTACGGCGTCGAGATCGGGCGGGTGGTCGTCACCGGCATCCACCCGCCAGTCGAGTTCATGGCGTCGCGCGAATCGCGTCGGCTGGCGAGCGTCCAGCGCGACGAGCAGACCGACCGGCACGCCCTCGAGGAACGGCTGCTCTCGGACCGCCAGGCGCTCGAGCGCCAGCAGGTCACGGCCCAGCGCGAGCACATCGAGCTCGAGGCGGCGAACGAGGCCCTCCGGCTGAAGCATCTCGAGGAGCGCATGGCGGCGTATCCGCACGCGGTGCAGTACGACGTCGAGACGGAGCGGCTCGCCGTCGCTCGCGCGCTCGCCACCAACACGCGGGCCATGGTCCAGGTGGGCGGCGGCGACATCGCGGACGCCCTCGTGATGCACACGCTGTCGCAACCCACGGTCGAGGCGCCGCCCGCGGCCAAGCGCGCGAACCCCGCCCGGACCGAGCGCACCTAGCGGTACGCGCGCGACCTGGCTGCCCTCAGCGGGGCACCAGCCGCAGGGTCGACCGGGCCGCCTCGGGCGAGACGACGGTGCCGACGGTCGCGGGACCGTACCGGTCGTACTTTGCGTGGTAGGCGGCGTGGAGCGTGTCGACGAGCTCGGAGCCAGCCTGCTGGAACGAGACGTCGCGCTCGACGCCTCCCGCCTGGATCCGCCCCTCGCCCGAGTGGAGCGCTCGCTGGAACCACGGGTTGTCCCAGCCGTGGGCGGACCGGATGTACAGGTCGTCGCCGTGGCGGACGACCCAGATCGTGATGTATGGGCGGAGGCTGCCGTCGGACCTTCGCGAGGCGATGCGGAGCTCATCCGCGCGCCCGATGCGCTCGAGCTCGTCGCGGTTCCACGCCGTCATCGGATGCTCTCGGCCGGCGTCGCCAGGTATTCGTCGTCGGTCACCTGGGCGCCCCACTCGCTCTCCGGCCCCTCCGCGGGCGCCTCCCAGATCGCGAGGTGGGTCATGAACCGGTCGGGCGCCGCGCCGTGCCAGTGCCACTCTCCGGGCGGGGTGTGGATCGAGTCGCCCGGCCGGATCTCGAGCACCGCGCCGCCTCGGGCCTGGATCCGCCCGACGCCTTCGGTCACGTGGACCACCTGGCCGACGGCATGCGCGTGCCAGGCGTTGCGCGCGCCAGGCGCGAACCGGACGACGTTGACGCGGACCCGCGACGGGCCTTCGCCGCGAGCGATCACGTCGACCCACGCGTCGCCGGTGAACGTCTCCGCCGGCGCCTTCGCGGTCGCCGGGCTGCGCAGGATCTCCATTCGTGCCTCCGTGTCAGCGGCCCGTCATGGCCTCGAGGTGTTCGGGGTAGCGTGCGCCCTGCACGTCGATCCGCGCCGCGGCCTCGTCGATTTGTCGCAGGTCGTCGCGCGAGAGCTCCAGGGCCGCGGCCGCCAGGTTCTCGTCGAGGCGATCCAGCCGCCGGGTGCCCGGGATCGGGACGATCCACGGCCGCTGGGCGAGGAGCCAGGCGAGCGCGACCTGCGCCGGCGTCGCGCCCTTGCGGCCGCCCACGTCGCGCAGCAGCTCGACGAGGGCCTGGTTGGCCTCGACCGCGTCGGGCTCGAACCGCGGGATCACAGCGCGGATGTCCGTACGCTCGAAGGTGGCCGTCTGGGTGATGGCGCCGGTGAGGAACCCCTTGCCGAGCGGGCTGAACGGCACGAAACCGATGCCGAGCTCCTCCAGGGTCGGCAGCACCTCCTGCTCGGGACCTCGCGTCCACAACGAGTACTCGCTTTGGACGGCGGTCACAAGCTGCACGGCGTGCGCCCGGCGGATCGTTCCGGCGGCGGCCTCCGACAGGCCGAAGTGGCGCACCTTGCCCTCGGCGATCAGGTCCTTCACGGCGCCCGCGACGTCCTCGATCGGCACGCGGGGGTCGACCCGGTGCTGGTAGAAGAGGTCGATGGCGTCGACCCGGAGCCGGCGGAGCGAGGCCTCGGCGACCTCCCGAACGTGTTCGGGGCGGCTGTCGAGCGCCGTCCACTTCCCGTCGGCCGACGAGTCGGCAGCGAACCCGAACTTCGTCGCGATCACCACCTGGCCGCGGTATGGCTCCAGTGCCTCGCCGACGAGGTCCTCGTTGTGGAACGGCCCGTAGGCCTCCGCGGTGTCGAAGAAGGTGACCCCGCGCGCCACTGCGGACCGCAGGAACGCGACCATCGAGCCTCGATCCGGGAACGGCGGGTAGGACTGGCTCATCCCCATGCACCCGAGGCCGATCGCGGAGACCTCGAGGCCGCTCGTACCAAGCATTCGTGTCTGCATCATCGTCCTACCCTACTCGGAGATGCCGGGAGTTCCGCGAGGTCGCCATTGGGTGGCTTCCTGCCGGTGCCGGGCCAGACGATCTACGGCGCGTCGAAGGCGGCGGTCAAGCTGCTCACCGAGGGCCTCCACGCCGAGTGCCAGGGCACGAACGTCCACGTGACCGTTGTGTTTCCGGGCGCGGTCGCCACCAACATCACGACGAATTCGGGGGTCGAGATCCCGATGTCGCCCGAGGACGCCGCGGCACAGGCGCATCGGACCACGCCGCCGGACAAGGCGGCGACGATCATCCTCGACGGCATGGAGAAGGACGCCTTCCGGGTGCTGATCGGCCGGGACGCGAGGCTGATGGACGGCCTCTACCGATTCAACCCGAGGCGCGCGGCGGGGTTCATCGCCAACCAGATGCAGGACCTGCTCAAGGACTGACCGCGATCACCGTCAGGCCGGCGCTTCGGGCTCGGGCGCGTAGAAGCCGTTGGTGCTCGCGACGTTGCGGGCGACAGTGTCCGGATCCGCGCTCCGCGGCCGCGCTCGCGGCGCCCCAGGCCTCGCTGCTGCGGGTCGCGAACGCGCGCCCCTCGTCGGACAGCTGCCAGGCTGTCGGATCGTCCACCGAGCCGCCGCGCAGGTGGAGCGCCAGCCCGAGCAGGCCCTGGTCCCAGCCGACGCCGACGGCGCCGGGCCCGAACAGGGCCCACGCGTCGTCGGGCACGATCGCCGTATGCTCGAGCTCGAAGACCGTCGCCTCGTCGCCATCCGGCACGAGCCGCAGCTCCAGCTCGGACGCCGCCGCGTCGCCGCCCATCTCGGCATATCCCCACGTCACGAGGAGCCGGTTCGGCCGGTCGCAGGCGACGATCTGACCGCCGGCGTTGCCTTCGAACTGGAACCGTCCGCCGACACGGTAGTCGCCACTGACCGGCAGGAACCAGCGGCCGATCCGCTCGGGGTTCGTCAGCGCGTCCCAGACGTCCTCGATCGGCGCATCGTAGGTCCGGCGGAGCCGGATGGTGCGGGCCTCGCCGGCCGCCAGCCGGCCGCTGCCGACCTCGCGCTGGACGGCGTCGATCTCGCGGACGATGTCAATCATCGGGGCGTCTCCTTCGGGCTGTTGGGGGCCTCGCCACGGAGGCGGCGTTCGCGCTTGCCGCGGGCGAGCTCGGTCGCGAGCGAGTCGAGCCGCTGGTCCCAGAACCGGCGGAACGGATCGAGCCAGTCGTCCAGCTCGTGGAACGGCGTCGCGCCGACCGCGTAGAGCCGTCGCGTGCCGTCGGGGCGCACGGTCGCGAAGCCGCTGTCGCGGAGGACCTTGAGGTGCTGGGACACGGCCGGCTGGGAGATGCCGAACTCGGCCTGGACGGTCTCGGTGATCGCTCCCGAGGTCAGCTCCGTGTGTGCGAGGAGCTCGAGGATGCGGCGGCGGACCGGGTCTCCGAGGACGTCGAACGCGTGCACGCCGGACACGTTATAAAGTGTGACTTATATAAGTCAAGTCCTATGATCTTCGCCGCCGCTGTCCTGCACCGAGTCCGCGAGAGCGTCAGGGTCGGTCGCTGGACCCCTTGTCCTCGGGTGCACCGGTAGGCGACGTCCGGCCCGTCAGGGAATGGAGCATCCGGAAGGCCACGTTCTCGTGCGACGCCTCGGCGGCTTCCGGATCCATCACGGGCAACGGCTCCGCCACGGACTCCGGCTCCATCACGGGCACGAGCTCCTCCACGCTGGGCGGGAGCGTGCCAGCTGCATCGGTCGGGCCCTCGTCGGTCGTCACCTCTTCGGTCGGGCTCTCGCCGGTCGGCGCTTCGCTGGTCGTGACCTCGCCGGTCGGCGCTTCGCTGGTCGTGACCTCGCCGGTCGGCGCCTCGCTGGTTGGGCTCTCGTCCGTCGTGACCTCGCCGGTCGGCGCCTCGCTGGTCGTGACCTCGCCGGTCGGGCTCTCGTCGGTCGTGGCCTCGCCGGTGGTGACCTCGCCGGTCGTGAACTCTTCGGTCGGACCCGCGCTGGTCGGACCCCCGTCGGTGGGACCCTCGTCGGTCGACGAGTCTGCCTGTGCCGACTCCTGCTCCTCGAGCTCCCTCATCGCGCGGGAACGGGCATCCGCCCTGACCACGTCGAGATCCGGGGGATCGGGCAACGTTCCGGCAAGGCCCGCGATCGCGCTGGGATCACCCTCCTGGGCCATTCGCGCGAAGAACGCGTCGAGCGAGTCCCGATAGTCCCGCACCGCGCCGTGGACCGACTCGACCTCCGTCTCGATGAGCGAGCCATGTTGCGTGACCGACTGCTCGAGCTCGCGCCGGCGATCATCGATCCGGCGGCTGGCCTCCAGGTGGATCTGCCGGATCTGCTCCTCGCACCAGGAGTCGACGAGCCGCATGTCGTCGTCCGCGCCCTGCCTGAGCGCGGCCGCTTCGGCCGTCGCCCGAACGTGGACCTTCTCGATCTGGGACGACTCCTCCTCGCCCAGGCCGGCGTGGATCCGTTCGCGCTCCTGGGCGGCCGCGGCCTGCATCGCGCGGGCGATCTCCGCCAGGAAGGAGACGTGCGTCTGCCGGCGTCCGACGCCCGGGGCAGCGCCCTGCGCGGCCTGCGCGCTATCGCCGGCGGCCGAAGCGACGGGTTCGTGCTGGTTGGGTGCCTCGGGAGTGGGCTGCCCGAGGCCCTCGTCCTGCGGGTGGTACATCCGAGCTACCTCGATGGGGCCCGAACGTACTCCACACTCGTGTTCGAGGCAACCGGGCGCGAAATATTTCCGGTGCGGGCCGGAACCATGCCCGACGACGATCGCCGATCAGCCGAACGTGAAGCAGTACGCCTCGACGCCGGCGCCGAGGAACTCGATCTCGAACAGACGGTCCTCGATCGGCCCGGATTGCCGGATGAGCTGATAGGTCCGCTGCGCATCGACAATTCCGCCGCCGGCTGCGTCGACGTCCGCCCCGCGGACGGCGCCCGCAGGCTCGCCGTCGAGGAACACGCGGAACCCGACCGAGCCTCCCTGCAACGCCGGTCCCATCACCAGGTTCACGTCGCGGGCGTGGAAGCGGAACGCAATTCGTCCCTTGGGCTCGTCCAGCACCCCGGCGTGGTGCGCCACGGTCCAGGTCCCGGCGAGCCCCCACTGGTTGAGTCGCAGCGGGGGGAGCAAGTAGGCGTGCGGCCGGTCGAGCGCGGCGTCGCGCTCCGAGGCGAAGCCGCTGGCCTGCCCGTAACCGACATACGTCTCGGGCGACTGCAGGGTCCGCCAGTCGGCGGCCACCTCGAGTCCCTGCGGGTCCACGTCGACGAGGTCCTGACCCACGCCGTCGGCGCCGGCGTCCATCAGCAGCTGCTGGATGACCATCTCGGTCATCGCGTACTCGCCCTCGCCGAAGTGGTGAAAACGGATGCGACCCTGGGCATCGGCGATGTAGATCGCGGGCCAGAAGTGGTTGCTGAACGCCCGCCAGACGCCGTAGTCGTTGTCCAGCGCGACCGGGAACTCGACGCCAAGCTCGCGGACCTGCGAGGTGACGTTGTCGACGGCGTGCTCGAACCCGAACTCCGGCGTGTGGACGCCGACGACCGTCAGGCCCTGGTCGGCGTACTTGCTGACCCAGGCCCGGATGTAGGGCGCCGTGCGGAGCCAGTTGACGCAGGTATAAGTCCAGAAGTCGACCAGCACGACGCGCCCGCGCAGGCCGTCGGGCGTCAGCGGCTCGGAGTTGAGCCAGCCGGTTGCACCGGCGAACGATGCGAGCTGGCCCTCGACCGGCAGGACGGCATCGTCGTCCGCCAGCCGATGAGCGAGCGATCTCAGCAGACCCGAGGCTCGGGATGCCGTGGGGGCTGGGTTCTGCGTCATCGGACGATCTCCTCGCGGGGGCATTGTTCGGCCTCGTCAGCCGGCGTCCACGTCGACGATGGCCTGGGCGAATGCCTCCGGCGCTTCCTGGGGAAGGTTGTGCCCGATGCCACCGGTGATCACGCGATGAGCGTACGGACCCGTGAACTTCGCGCGATACGCGGTGGCGTCCGGATGCGGCGCGCCGTTCGCATCACCTTCGAGCGTGATCGTCGGGACGGCGATCGTCGGGCCTTCGTCGAGGCGCGCCTCCACGTCGTCGTAGGTCTCCTCGCCATCGGCGACGCCGAGCCGCCAGCGGTAGTTGTGGACGACGATGCTGACGTGGTCGGGATTGTCGAACGACCGTGCGCTTCGATCGAAGGTGGCATCGTCGAAGGCCCAGTTCGGCGAGGCCGTCCGCCAGATCAGCCTGGCGAAGTCGTTGCGATGTGCCTCGTAGCCGGCTCGACCACGCTCGGTCGCGAAGTAGAACTGGTACCACCAGGCGAGCTCGGCGGCCGGCGGCAACGGCATCCGGTTGGCGTCACGGTTGCCGATCAGGTACCCGCTGACGGACACGAGCGCACGGCATCGCCCGGGCCACAGCGCGGCGACGACCGCGGCGCTCCGGGCGCCCCAGTCGAAGCCCGCGATGAGGGGGCTGCGGATCGACAGCGCGTCGAGCAGGGCGATCGCGTCGACCGCGAGGGCTGCCGGCTGGCCGTTGCGAAACGCCCCGCCGGACAAGAAGCGCGTCGTGCCGTAGCCGCGGAGATGCGGGACGATCACCCGGTACCCCGCGGCGGTGAGCAACGGCGTGACCTCCGCGTAGCTGTGGATGTCGTACGGCCAGCCGTGGAGCAGGAGCACCGCGGGTCCGTCCCGCGGGCCGGCATCCACGTAGCCGACGTCCAGCACGCCCGCCTCGACCTGCCTGACGGCCCCGAACGCCGGCGTGGCGATCGTCGCCATGGCGATTCCCTGCCCGACCGGTCAGCGAAGCGATCTGAACGTGGAGCGCAGCTCCGAAGCCAGCAGCTCGGGCTGTTCCCAGGCCGCGAAGTGGCCTCCGACGTCCACCCTGTTGTAGTGGATGAGCTTCGGGTACGCCTGCTCCGCCCAGCTCCGGGGAGCCGGGTACAGCTCATCCGGGAAGACGGTGACGCCGACCGGGATGTCGACGCCCTTGATGTCGAAGAACGCCAGGTGGCTCTCCCAGTACAGGCGGGCCGACGAGATCCCCGACTTCGTGAGCCAGTAATGGGTGACGTTGTCGAGGACGTCGTCCCGCGTGAGCCCACCCGGCTGCCCCGCGAACGCGCGGGCGATCAGCGCGTAGCTGGCCTCGTCGTGATCGATCATCCAGGCCGCCAGGCCGACCGGCGAGTCCTCGATGCCGTACAGGGTCTGCGGGCGATTGCCCATCTCCCCGGCGTACCCGGTGCCGGTCGCGAAGAAGTGCTTGAGGATCTCGTAGGCCCGGTCCTCGTCGGCCGCGAGGCCCTCCGGCTTGGGACCGCCGGTCGCGAGTGCCTTCGAGACATCGGGCGGAACCGTCGCGGGCATGTTGGTGTGGATTCCGAGCAGGCCATCGGGCTTCAACAGGGCCATCTGCTCGGTCACGGCGTTCCCCCAGTCGCCGCCCTGGGCCACGAACTTCGCGTATCCGAGGCGCTGCATCAGCACGACCCAGGCATGCGCCATGCGGATCGGGTCCCAGCCGGTCTCCGTCGGCTTGCCGGAGAACCCGTGCCCCGGCAACGACGGAACCACGAGGTGGAAGGCGTCCGCCGCGCTGGCGCCGTGCTTCGTGGGATCGGTGAGCGGCTCGATGATCTTCAGCTGCTCGATCGTCGAGCCGGGCCAGCCGTGCGTGACGATCAGCGGCAACGCGTCCTCGTACGCGGACCGAACGTGGATGAAGTGGATGTCGACGCCGTCGATCCGGGTCACGAAGTGCGGCAGGGCCGCGAAGCGCCGCTCGAACTGGCGCCAGTCGTAGCCCGATCCCCAGTAGTCGGCCAGCGCCTGGATGGTCTCGAGCCGGACGCCCTGCGAGGGGTCCGTCTCGCGGTCGGGCCACCGGGTCGCCTTGATGCGGCGGCGCAGGTCGGTGAGCTCTTCGTCCGAGACCTCGATGCGGAACGGGCGGATCGCTTCGGGGCCGGCCGCGGCCGCGGAGGCCGGGTTCGGCTGCGTCAGGGACATCTGGCAGCTCCTTTCGCCGGGGGTCGGCCGCGGGCGCTGGTTTCGGCGCGACGGAACGACTGCCGTCATGATCCACCCGGAGGGGCGCCAGCCGTCGAATGTTCCTAAATCGGCGACTCAGCCGTTGGTGAGTCCCAGCCGCTGGCGGACGATCTGCCGGGCCAGGGTCGGGGCCGTGGCGTTGTCGTGGAGGACCAAGTTGGTGTCGGCGGCAAGCATGATCCCGTGCAGCTCGAAGGCCAGCCGGTCGGGGTCCTCGGTGGCAGGGAGCTCGTGCCGCTCGATGGCGGTGGCCACGAGGCCCGAGAGCAGCGCCGCGAACCCGGACTCCCACGCGGCGACCCGTGCCTTGACCGGCCCCGGCCGGGTGCCCATCTCCAGGGCCGCGGCCGCGAAGAAGCAGCCGCCCGGAAAGGTGCCGCGCTCCAGGTAGTCGAAGTACGCGTCGCACAGCGCCACCAGCCGGGGCAGACCCGGCGGAGCCTGCATCGCGGGTTGCACGACGACGTCCTGGAAGATCCTGTCCGCCGCCTCGACGGTGGCCAGCTGGAGCTCCTCCTTCGAGCCGAAGTGTGCGTACAGGCCGCTCTTGCTCATGCCGATCGCTGCGGCCAGGTTCCCGATCGACAGGCCCTCCAGCCCGTCGACCGTGGCCAGTGAGGCGGCAGCACGAAGGATCGCGCCGCGGGTTCGTTCCCCGTCCGCGCGGGTCCGTCGCGGCGCTCGGTCGCGCCGTTCCACGTCGCTGCTCGTCATGTTGACAAGATAGCACGGTCGATCGTACTTTCTAGTTAGAGCGAACGATCGTGCTATCTCCAGAGACATCCGAGAGGTACCCAGTGACCACCACAGCAGCCGACGTCGACACCACGCCCTACAACGAGCTGGCCGCCGCCATTCGCGGTGACCTGATCCTGCCCGGAGATCCGGGTTACGACGACGCACGCGCCGTGTACAACGGCATGATCGACAAGCATCCGGCCGCGATCGTGCGCTGCCGGGACACCGCCGACGTCGTCACCAGCGTCCGGTTCGCCCAGCGCCACGGCGCCGAGATCGCCGTGCGCGGCGGCGGCCACAGCGGGGCCGGGCTCGGGGTCGCCGACGGCGCCCTGGTCATCGACCTGTCGCTGCTGCGGAGCACGACCGTCGACCCGGCCGCCCGCACCGTCCGCGTCGATGCCGGCTGCACCTGGGGCGACGTCGACCACGCGACCGTCGAGTTCGGCATGGCCACTCCGTCCGGGTTCATCGGGTCCACCGGCGTGGCCGGCCTCACGCTCGGCGGCGGCATCGGCTACCTCTCCCGCCGCTTCGGCCTCACCGTTGACAACCTGCTGTCCGCCGACGTCGTGCTGGCCGACGGGACCTTCGTCACCGCCAGCGAGGACGCCCACCCGGACCTGTTCTGGGCGCTGCGCGGCGGCGGCGGGAACTTCGGCATCGTCACCTCGTTCACGTTCCGCTGCCACGACATCGGCGAGCACGGCACGATCATCGGCGGACCGGTCCTGTACGACTTCGCCGACACCGCCGACGTGATGCACCGGTATCGGGAGCTCCTGCCATCGCTGCCCGAGGAGCTGAGCGGCTGGATCGGGCTGATGACCATCCCGCCCGCGCCGACGTTTCCCGACGACCTGTGGGGCCGCAAGGCGTGCGTCATCGTCTGGTGCTACACGGGAGCGCACGACCGGGCCGACGCGGTGATCGAGCCGGTCAGGACCCACGGCTCGCCCCTGCTCGTGGGCTTGCAGGCCATGCCGTTCGACATGCTCCAGGGCGCGTTCGATGGGCTGTACCCGGCGGGGCTGCAATGGTCCTGGCGGACGGACTTCTTCGACGAGATCTCCGACGCGGCGATCGACGTGCACCTCAAGTACGGCGCGCAGCTGCCCACCGACCACTCGACCATGCACCTGTATCCCGTCGACGGCGCCGTCCGCCGCGTGGCACCGGGCGCGACGGCCTTCGCCTACCGGGACGGCGGCTGGGCGGGCATCATCGCGGGCGTCGACCCCGACCCGGCCAACGCCGGCCGCATCTCGCACTGGGCCAGGGAGTACTGGCGGGAGCTGCACCCGACCTCGGCCGGCGGCGCGTACATCAACTTCATGATGGACGAGGGCGAGGACCGGATCCGAGCGTCCTACCGTGGCAACTACGAACGCCTGGCCCGGGTCAAGCACCGCTACGACCCCGGCAACGTCTTCCACGTGAACCAGAACATCCCGCCCGCCGGTCAGCCTGGCGGATAGGCGGGGGAAGGGCCTGGCCCCGTCTCCACCGGGGAGACCTGTGCCACGATGCGCCGATGCCGGCCTACGTCGCGCTCCTACGCGGGATAAACGTCGGGCGCAACAACCAGGTCGCAATGGCCGACCTCAGGCGGGTCGTCGAGGGCGTCGGGCACGCCGAGGTGCGCACGCACCTGCGCAGCGGTAACGTCGTGTTCGACGCCACGGCGCGCGACGAGGCGAAGCTCGCCGCCGCGCTCGAGCGTGCGCTGGACACCGAGCTCGGCCTCCCGGTCCGCGTCGTCGTCCGGTCGGCGAAGGCGCTCGACGCGGTGATCGCCGCCAACCCGTTTCCCGATGCGCTCGACACGCCCGCCAACCTCCACGTCGTGTTCCTCGACCATGAGCCGGATCCCGCGTTCGTCCGGGCCTCCGACCACGAGGCGATCGAACCCGACCAGGTCCGGTTCGCCGGGCGCGAGATCTTCGTGTGGTACCGGCACGGCATGGCCGGGTCGAAGCTCGGGGACGGCGCGTGGCGCAAGGTCGGGGCCGCGGCGACGGACCGCAACTGGAACACGGTGACGAAGCTCGCCACGATGGCCGCCGGCGGCTGACCGAGCGGCGCGCCCGCCCCCGGGGAGAATCGAACCGGGGACCCGAGCCGCGGACCCGGCACGCAGCGTGGTGACGGGCTCCCCGGCGATTCCGCGGCGCCCGGCCTCGCCTCAACGACGGCCGGGTAGACGGGACCGCGAAGATAGAGGTCGAGATGACGGATCCCCATCGCGAATTGACCGGTCACGCACCGACGCACCCCGGCCACGACGAGGCGGAGCGGCGCGCCTGGGACGAGATCCTCGCGCTCGTGCGCGCGCTGAGCCCGGGCGAGCGCCTCCAGCCCGGCTATCAGCGAGATCCCGACTGGAGCGTCCGCGACGTGATGGGCCATCTGGGGACGTGGCTCGCGGAGGCCGAGGTCCAGCTGGAGCGCATCGGCGCCGGCACGTACGAGGGGCACGACGTCGACGTCGACGCCCTCAACGCGGCGTTCCTCGAGGCGCTGGCGGACCAGCCGTGGGAAGTGGCCTGGCTCCAGGCGAACGCCGGCCGGGCGCGGATGCTCGACGTCTGGGCGGCCTGCCGCGACACGAGCGACGAGGCGGACTGGTGGGTCCGCAAGTCCGGTGTCGAGCACTATCTCGAACACCTCGACCGGCTCCGCGAATGGGTCGCCGAGCTCCGGCGCCGCCGCGACCAGTCCGCCTGATCGAGAGGACCCGCGAGCGGCGCTCAGGGAGCCCCCGGCTGGCATGTGAAGATGGGCGGCGGCGAGGGCGCCGCCGCGCGCCTGCCATGAAGGAGGCGCGCGAGCGATGTACACGTCGCCGCAGTCGGGCATCTTCGCCCTCGGAACGAACTCCCACGCCTACCTGGAGTTCGACGTCGCGGCCAACGCCGATCCGGTCGCGACCTGCGGGCTCGTCGCCGGCCTCCGCGAGCCACGGACCACCATCGGTGGGGTGAACCTCGTCGCCGGCTTCCGGCCGGAGCTGTGGCGATCCCTCGCGCCCGGCGACGCCCCGCCGAGCCTCGCCGGCTTCAACGAACCCATCGTGGGGCCTGACGGGTACGTGCTGCCGGCGACCCAGCACGACATCGTCGTCTGGCTGAGCGGCGCCTCGTACGACGTCGTGTTCGACCTGTCGCGCGGCGTCGCCGCGGCCCTCGCTGGGTCCGCCGTGCTGACCCATGAGCTGGTCGGCTGGCCCTACCACCACGACCTCGACCTGACCGGGTTCATCGACGGCACGGAGAACCCGACGCTGGTCGAGGCGAGTGAGGTCGCCCTGGTCGCGGACGGCCTGCCCGGTGCCGGGGGATCGGTCCTCCTGCTCCAGCAGTGGGCGCACGACGTGCAGGCGTGGGAGGGCCTGGGCGTGGAGCGCCAGGAGGCCGCCATCGGCCGGCGCAAGGCCGACAGCACCGAGCTCGACCCGAAGCCGGCGACCTCCCACGTCAGCCGGACCGACCAGGATGCCTTCGGCAAGATCTTCCGGCGCAACATCGCGTACGGCTCGATGGCGGAGCACGGGACGATCTTCGTCGGCTTCTGCGCGAACCAGCCGATCCTCGCCGCGATGCTCGACAGCATGGTCGGCCGCGGTGGCCCGCGCGACGAGCTCACCCGGTTCACGCACCCGCTCACCGGCTCGTACTACTTCGTGCCGTCGTCGGCGGCGCTGGCGGCGATCGCACCGGCCGACCCGGCGCCCATGTCCGGCAGCCCCTCGCAGCCCAACCCTGTCCAGGAAGCCTGACCGGGCGTCATGGGGCGGCGGGGGCCTGCTGCCCGTCGGCCGACGGCGTCGATGCACCGCCGCCGCCCAACAGCTCCCCCCAGTGACCTCGCCGCATGATGGCCAGCAGGATCCAGCCGATGATGATCGGCGCCAGCCACTGGGCGATCCGGAACAGGGTGACGGCCGCGGTGATCTGACCGGTGGCACCGGCTCCGGCGACCGCGCTGAGCAGGCCGATATAGGCCACCTCGCTGACACCCACCGCGCCGGGCGTGATCGGCACGAGCGAGATGATCGTGACAACGGCCATCGCGGCAAGCACGACGGCCGGTGGGAGGACGTCGGGCGTGATGCCGACGGCCCACAGCGACACCTCGAGCACCACGAACCAGGCCAGCTTGGCCACGACGGCGGCCGCGAACGCCAGCAGGCCGTGCCGCGAGAGGATGTCCTTCGACTGCTCGCGGAAGTCGAGGATCCCCTGGACGATCCCGGCGGGTGGTTCCTTGCGCACGAGCGTCCACAGGTGCCGCGCGAGCCAGTCCAGCCCGTGACCGAAGCGCCGGGCAAGGGATTCTGAGCGGACGATCGCCGCGAGCACGAGCGCCGCGACGATGAAGATGACCGTGCCGATGACGGCGACCCAGATCACGTTGGGCTGCGTCGTATGCCCCGTGACGATGACGCCGATCACCGCGATCAGCGGCAGGACGAGCGCGGACAAGGGCTCGAAGAACGCGGCGAAGACGATGCCGGCGGTGGCCGTCTCGGCCGGGATCCCCCATTGCCGGTAGAGCACGTACTTCGTCGCGATGTCGGTCGGGCCTGGGATCGTGCTCACCACGGCCCGGGCGGCAAGGTCGGCACCGACGGCGTGTGGCCACGAGAGCCCGTCGACGAGCATCCGGCACGGGCCTGCGTTCGCGACATACGCGATCCCGGTGACCGAAACAAGGACGGCGAGCTGCGTCGGGGTCAGGCTGGCCAGGGCCGCTCGGACGGCGTCGTAGTCGACGAGCCGTGGAAGGACGCCGACGAAGACGAACGCGATGATGCCGATCAGGAGCGCGGCACGCACCACGACCTGGCGGCGCGTCGGGCTTGGATGCGCCGGCGGGCCGCCGACCGCGGCTCCGGAACTGGAGCCTGCCGGTGCATCCCCAGTCATGCGGACACGATAGTCGCGCTGGCTCGCGTTTTGTTGAAGGCCTGCAGAGCCCAGGAGAGCGACCCGCACGGGCGTCGTGAGAGACTCCGGCCCTGAGCCCGCCGGGAGACTTCATGCGAAGCCGGCGATGACCTCGCCGAGCGCCGCATCGAACTGGGCCGGGTCCTCGAGCATCGGGAAGTGACCGACGCCATGCACGATCACCGTCGCCACCCCGTGGCGTGCCAGGGATTCGACATCGGTCGGCTCGTCGTCGGGCCTGATCTGCACGACAGGCACGGACAGGCGTTCGAGGGCGGCAATGGCCGGCCCATCGTTGCCCCACGCGTGGACGGCCGCGTCCAGCGCGATGTCGGGCGGCGCCGAGGCCATGTCCTCGGCTACCCACTCGACGAGGGCGGGATCCGCCGTCGCAGGGAACGTGTCCCGGACGAACTGCAGGGTGTGGCCGGGGAAATCGCGTCGAAACGGCTCGGCGAACGCCTCCAGCTCCTCGGCCGTGCTCACCTCCTCCAGCGACGGATAGGTGTCGACCCAGACGACCCCGGCAACCCGGTCGCCGAGCCGCAACGCCGCCTCGGTCACCACGTCGCCGCCCATCGAGTGGCCCACGAGGACCACGTGCTCGAGGCCGAGCTCCTCGACCACCGCGACCGTGTCCTCGCCGAAGGCCGGCATCGTCCAGGAGGTGCGCCCGATCCCCGACTCGCCGTGACCGGCAAGGTCGACCGCCACGACGACGTGGCGGGCGGCGAACGCGGTCATCTGCTCGCGCCAGTAGGTCCGGTCGCACGACCAGCCGTGGACGAAGACGATGGCCGGCGTGCCCGATCCGGCGACGTCGAACCGGATCTCGAGACCGTCGGGCGAGCGGACGGTCGGGCTCATCGTCGGGCGATGGCGCCGGTCAGGGTCGGATGTTCTGGTTCAGCCGGAACACGTTGTCCGGGTCCCAGGCGCCCTTCAGCGCGACCAGCCGGTCGTACTTGGCGTTGCCGTAGACGTCGCGGACGACCGACTCGTCGCCGGACTCGGTCACGTCGTTCACGTAGCTGCCGGTGAGACGCCACGGGGCGGTGAGGTCGATGCCCGACCGTCCCCACGCCCGGTGCGCGTCGTCGGCGCCGGCGTCGTCCCACATCGACTCCGCACCGATCCAGAACGGCGCCGAGCGGCCGGCGAAGGCGGTCGCGTCCTCGGGCACCCGGCCGATGGCGCCGCCGAAGGCCCAGATCGAGAACACGTCCTCGCCCGGCGGCGAGCTGGCCACATGGTCGACCAGGGCGTCGACCAGCTCGTCGGGCAGGTCCGTCACGAACCCGCTCTTGGTGTAGATCCGGTGACCCCAGGCCATCGCCTCGTCGTTGGCATGCTGCGAGTCCAGGTAGGCCATCGGGTTGACGCCACCGGTGAGCGGCTCGCCGAGTGCGAGCAGCGGCGCCAGGACCCGGTCGGTCTCGGCCGGCGGGCCGACGTAGGCCAGCGACAGGAGGGCGATCGGCTCGCCGACCATCGCCTCCGGCACGCCGTCGGATGCCTCGGCCTGGCCGATGATGACCGAGGCGAAGACGTCGTCGGGCGCGGTCGGGACGAACTCGCGGAACGCGCCGACGACGTCCCGGGCGCGCGCCGCCGGGTAGATCAGGAAGCCGCGGGCGATCTGCGGTCCGATGGGCACGAGGTCGAACTCGAGCGCGGTGACGATGCCGAAGTTCGGGCCGGCGCCGCGCATGCCCCAGAACAGGTCCGCGTTCTCGTCGGCGCTGGTGCGGACGTGGCGTCCGTCGGCCGTCACGAGCTCCACCGCGCGCAGGCAGTCGATGGCGAGGCCCAGCTTGCGCTGGAGGCGGCCCATGCCGCCGCCCAGCGTGAGCCCGGCGATGCCCGTGTGCGAGACGGTGCCCGAGGTACATGCGAGCCCGACGGCCTGGGCCGCGTCGTCGAGCTCGCCGAGCTTGGCGCCGCCGTTGCAGCGCGCGATCCGGCGCTCGGCATCGACCACGACGCCGTTCAGCCGCGCCAGGTCGATGATCACGCCGTCGTCGCAGGTCGAGAGCCCGGGCAGGCTGTGGCCGCCGCTCCGGACGGCGATGGCGAGGTCCTCGTCCCGCGCGAAGCGCAGCGCCGTGGCGACCTCGGCGGCGCTGGTCGGTCGCACGATCAGCGCCGGCCGCCGGTCGATCATGCCGTTCCACACGGCGCGCGACGCGTCGTAGGTCTCGTCGCCCGGCAGGACGACCTCGCCGCTGAACCGCTCGCGGAACGCCCGCAGCCGTGGCGTGTCGATGTGTCGGACGTCCTGGTCGACCATGGGTGTCCTCCAGGTGCTTCGGCGGCGCCGTTGCACAGAGTCTTCAGGCGATCGCTGCGGCGGTCAACCCAGCGCCGATTGGCCGCCACTAGACTCCACGCGTGGACCTCGGCGACCTGGGCGCGATCGAGACGGTCGCTGTCATCTCGAATGGCGATGCATCCGCCGCCGAGGTCGTCGAGGCGGCGCTCGCGCGGATCGCCGCCACCGATGAAGCCCTGCTGGCCTGGGTGACCGTTGACGCGGAGGGGGCACGGGCGCAGGCGCGCGAACGCGACGAGGACCGCGCGGCGGGGCGGCCGGCCGGGCCGCTCCACGGGGTGCCGATCGGGATCAAGGACATCATCGACGTCGCCGGGCTGCCGACGACGGCCGGCGCGGCGGCGTTCGCGCACCGTCGCCCCGAGCGGGACGCCGTGCTGGTCGCGCGGTTGCGCGAGGCGGGCGCGGTGATCGTCGGCAAGACCGTCGCGACCGAGTTCGCCTACAAGGACCCGGCGGCGACCCGGAACCCCTGGTCGGAAGACCACACGCCGGGTGGGTCGTCGTCGGGATCGGCCGCCGCCGTCGCGGCGCGCCAGGTGCCGGTCGCGATCGGGACGCAGACCGTGGGCTCGATCCTGCGGCCATCGGCGTTCTGTGGCGTGGTCGGGCTCAAGGGGACGCACGGGGCAGTGCCGCTCGACGGCGTCATGCCGCTGGCACCATCGCTCGATCACGCCGGGTCGATCGCGCGCTCCGTCGCCGACGCCGCGCTCGTGGAGTCGGTGCTCGCCGGCGTTCCCGTCGCCGCGGACCCGATGCGGCGGCCGCGGCTCGCCGTGAGCCGCGAGCTGTTCGCGCTGGCCCAGCCCGTCCTCCGTGCCCATCTCGACACGCTGGTCGGCCGCCTGGCGGACGCGGGCGCCGAGATCGTCGAGGCGGCGATGCCGGCCGCCTTCGAGCCGCTTCGCGACGCGGGGCAGGTGATCCTCGAGGCCGAGGCGGCGGCGATCCACGAGTCGATGTTCCATGCGCATTCGACCGAGTACGGACCACAGATCGCGGCGCTCGTACGCGCTGGGCTCGAACGGAGGCCCGACGCCGTCGAGCGCGCCCGGGCGGTGCGCGACAACTTCCGGGCGGCGGTCATCCCGCTGCTGGAGGGCGTCGACGCCCTGCTGTCGCCCGTTTCCCCTGGGCCGGCGCCGCTGCGCCGCGTCGGCACCGGAGACTTCTCGCTGTGCGCACCGTGGAGCACGGCCGGCGTGCCGTCGATCTCCATCCCCACCGGCCTCGACGATTCGGGCCTGCCCCTCGCGCTCCAGCTCACCGGGGCGCCCAGCGGGCTCGGACGCCTGCTCGGGGCCGCCGCCTGGTGCGCGGCCCAGATCGGTTCGACGCGCGTCCGGTTTCGGCGATGCTGAGCGCGTGACGACGCCCCTGTGGTCCCGGTCGGCCGCCTGGATGGCACGCGCGATCGCGGCCCGCGAGATCAGCTCGGTCGAGACCGTGGAGGCGTGCCTCGCCCGGATCGAGGAGGTCAACCCCCGGATCAACGCCATCGTCCGCCTGGCCGACGATGCTCGCGAACGCGCCCGGCGGGCCGATGCAGACCTCGCCGCTGGCGCGCCGCCCGGCCCGCTCCACGGCGTCCCGTTCGCGATCAAGGACTCCCTCGACACCGCCAGCGTCGTCACCACGGCCGGCACCGTCGGCTGGCGCGACCGCGTGCCGGCCCGCGACGGGACCGTCGTCGCCCGCCTGCGAGCGGCCGGCGGGATCCTGCTGGGCAAGTCGAACACGCCCGAGTTCACGTGGGCCAACGAGACCGACAACGAGGTCTACGGCCGGACGTCGAACCCCTACGACCTCGAGCGGACGCCGGGCGGCAGCAGCGGCGGGGCGGCCTCGATGGTCGCCGCGGGCGGGGTGCCTTTCGACATCGGCAGCGACAGCGGCAACAGCATCCGGCAGCCCGCCCACCTGTGCGGGGTCGCCGGCATCAAGCCGACCAGCGGGCGGGTGCCCAGGACCGGCCACTGGCCCGGCTTCGAAGGCCTGTTCCAGTCGTTCACCCAGCTCGGGCCGATCGCGCGCCGCGTCGAGGACCTCGAGCTCGTCCTGCCGATCATCGCCGGCCCCGACGGGGAGGACCCGCACGTCGCCCCGGCCCCGCTCGGCGACCCGGCGAAGGTCGACGTCGGCCGGCTGCGCGTGGCGTGGTTCGGCGACAACGGGATCCGGACGCCGACGCCCGAGACGGTGACGGCGGTGGAGGCGGCCGTCGCCGCGATCGCCGCGACGGGGGCGCACCTCGAGGCCCAGGTCCCGCCCGACATCGCCGCGGCGCGGCCCGCGTGGGAGGCGGTGATCCGGGCGGACGGCTTCGCCTGGCTGTGGCGGCTGATCGCGCAGGCGGGCACGCCAGGACACGGCTCGTTCGACACGTTCGGCTGGGTGGTCCCCCGCCCGGGTGAGCCGCTGGCAGGCGACGCGCTGACCGCCGCGGTCGAGCACGCCGACGACGTCCGCGCCCGCCTGCTCCGCTGGATGCGGCCGTACGACCTGCTGGTCTGCCCGGTGCTGCCGCTGCCGGCGCTCCGTCACGGAGAGAGCCGCACGCCCGCCTACGGCGACACGTACAGCGAAATCCACAACCTCACCGGCTGGCCCGCGGTGGTGGTGCGCGCCGGGTCGTCGCCGGACGGCCTGCCGATCGGCGTGCAGCTGGTCGCCAAGCCGTGGCGCGAGGACGTCGCGCTTGCCGCGGCGCGGGTCGTCGAGGCCGCGACCGGCGGGTGGCAGCCGCCGCCCCTGTGATCCGGCAACGCCGTCACGCGGCCGGCATCCGCGTGCGCAGGACGCACATTCCTGACCGATGCCACGCCATCGGTGTCTGATCCGTGCGCGTGGCGCAAACATGCGTCGTGGTTCGCCCTGAGTTTCGTGGAGACCTTCGATGGGGGTTAGGCGGCGTCGGCTGGAGCTGCTCTTGCGCGATGGTAGGCCGCCTCGAATTCGACCGGGGGGATCTGGCCGCAGGCGCCGTGGAGGCGGCTGACGTTCCACCAGCCGACCCAGGCAGCCGTTGCCCGCTCGACCTCGCGGGTCGTGGGCCAGGTCCGGCGCCGGATGAGCTCGGCCTTGTAGAGGCTGTTGACCGACTCGGCGAGTGCGTTGTCGTAGCTGTCGCCCCGGGAGCCGACGGAGGGGGCGGCCCCGGCCGCGGCCAGGTGCTCGGTGTAGCGGATCGCGACGTACTGGGTGCCGCGGTCGGAGTGGTGGACGAGGCCCGGCAGCCGGCCGCCCCGCGCCGCGAGCGCCATGCCGAGCGCGTCGAGCGCGAGGTCCGCGCCGAGCGAGCCCGCGACCTTCCAGCCGACGATCCGACGGGCGAACACGTCGGTGATGAAGGCGGTGTAGCAGAACCCGCCCGATGTGAGCGGGACGTAGGTGATGTCGGCGACCCACAGCCGGTCGGGTGCCGGCGCCCGGAAGTGGCGCCCGACGAGGTCGTCCACCGACGGCGTGGTGCGGACCGGCCGGGTGGTCGTCGTCCGGCGATCGCGACGGATGCCCGCCAGGCCCTCGGCCCGCATCAGCCGAGCGACCCGGTCCCGCCCGGCCTCGATGCCCTCGCGGGCGAGCGCGGCCCACATCCTGCGCACCCCGTACACGCCGAAGTTGACGGCGTGGATGCGCCGGACCTCGACCGCGAGCTGCGCGTCCCGGACCGCCCGGGTCGATGGCCGCCGTGCCCGTGCCGCGTAGTACGACGACGGAGCGATCCCCAGGGTTCGGCAGATCGGCTCGACTCCGAACGTGGCACGGTGCTCGTCGATGAAGCGGGTCATCGCGTCTCGGGGCGGTCGAGCTCCGCCGCGAAGAAAGCCGATGCCGCCTTGAGGATCTCGTTGGCCCGCCGGAGCTCCCGGTTCTCGCGCTCGAGCTCGCTCACCCGCAGCTCGAGGTCGGGCGCGATGCCCGGCCGGTGGCGCAGGTCCCGGCCCGACCGGCGGAGCCAGCTGTGCAGCGTCTCGGGCCGCACGTCAAGCTGCCGCGCGATCCGGGACACGACCCCCTGCGAACGGCCCTCGGCCTCGATCGTCTCCGTGACGAGCCGCATGGCCCGCTCCCGGAACTCCGCCGTGTATGTCCTGGGTGCCGGGCGTACTGCCCGCGCCTGGCCCATGTCAGATCCTCCTTGTGCACGTGGAGTCTCCATCAAAGTCAGGGCGGTTCAACGTGGGTTACGCCTATCGCGTCGAATCCGTGCGCCCGAGGCACACATCCGACGAGATCTCGCAGACCCGGCCGGCCAGCACGTCAGGAATGTGAGCCTGACGCACGGCCGGCACGCCCGCCCGCCCGTCAGGCCTCGACTTCCGCCCAGCGGGCGGCGATGAGCGGCGACCTCGCAGGGCCGCGGGGCATCAAGTTCTCCCCGGCGGGCGCTCCTCGGGCGGGGGCACGCTGCTGAACGCGCGGTACAGGAGCAGGTCGTAGACGATCTTGATGCTGCCGCCGATGACGAACGGCGCCCCTGCGAAGCTCGCGCCCAGGTACAGCGGCCCGGCGATCAGCGGCGAGGCCGCGACGCCCAGGCTGCGCGCGATGCCGGTCACCCCGGCCGCCGCGGACCGCTCGTCGGGGTCGACGACCGCGATCGTGTACGACTGGCGGGTCGGGACGTCCATCTGGCTGATGCTGAACCGGACCAGCAGGAGCGCGACGGCGAGCTCGAGCGTGGGCATGAACGGCACCAGGATCAGCAGGACGTTCGAGGGCAGGTGCGTATACACCATGGTCCGGATCAGCCCGAAGCGCGCCGCGAGCGGCCCCGCGGCGAGGGCCGACACCGCGGCCAGGATGTTGGCAGCGAACAGGATCGCGCCCACCTGGGCGGGATCGGCCCCGAACTGCGCGGTCAGCCAGAAGGCGATGAACCCCTGCATGACGAAGCCGCCGCCGAACGCGTCGAGCGCGAACAGCGCCGACAGCCGGGCCACGATCCCGCGCGACTTGTGCAGGCCCAGCCGGGTCGTGGGGACGACGATGCCGGCGGCGGTGGCCGGGACCTCGACCGCCCTCGACAGCAGCGGGAACACGAACGCCATCGCCACGCCCACGATCGCGTACCCGATGATCACGACTCGGAACGAATCCACCGGCACGAACCCGGCCTGGAGGGCCGCCTGCGTGACGACGCCCGCGGCAAGCGACCCGCAGGCCGTCGCGACCGACCCGACGACCTGGTAGCGCGCGAACAGCGTGGTGCGGCCGCGCGCATCGACGAGCTGCGAGAGCGAGGCCTGCTCGATGGCAAGGAACGGCCCCACCTCGTTGCCGCTCGGGCTCAACACGCCCAGCGTCGCCGCGACGAGGAGCACGGGAAAGGCGCTGCTGCCTGCGAACACGACCCCGGCGCCGACCATCAGCAGCGATCCGAGGAACAGCGTCCGGCGACGGCCGAAGCGGTCGGCGCGCGTCGTCAGCAGGAGCGAGATCGCGGCATCGCCGAGCAGCGTCAGGCCGAGGAGCAGCCCGACCTCGGCCCCGTTGAAGCCGATCGCCTCGAGGTACAGCACGAGCACGACCGCGAGGAAGCCATAGCCGAACATCCGCAGGCTCCGGGTCGCGAACAGCAGCACGACGTCGCGGCTGGGCCTGCCTCCGTCCACGCGACCATCGTGCCGTACCCGTGGGCTGCGCGCATCCAGCTTCCGTCGCGACAGCCGGAACGCGAGCGCATGGCAGCCAGTCATCATGCTTGACAGACTGTTGTATCTGTACTATATTCACTCGCACATTGAAAACAGTCTGGAGTACTCGCATGGTCAGCCAACCGCCCCGCTGGATTGCCCTGCGGCTCGATCGCATCGCCCACCTCCCGCGCCGCACCCGCCGCGTCGTCGCCGTCGTCACGCTGCTCGGCATGCCTGCCGCCTTCGCCTGGTCGACCTACTGGCTCACCACGACCGCCAGCAACCTGCTGTGGGGCCCGATCACGTTCGTGCTGTTCGGCACGACGATCTCGGGGGCATTCGTCCTGTATGCGTACGTCCGCCGCCGGGCCGACCTGCCGGGGCCTGACCTGGACGAGCGCCAGCGGTCGCTCCGCGACCAGGCGTGGATCCTGAGCTACCAGGTCCTGTCGACGGTCGTGATCCTGGGCGTCGCCTACGCCGCGCTGCAGGTCTGGCTGTTCGGCAACCCGGTCACGATCGACGCGGACCTCGCGAACGCGCTGGTCCTCTCCAACGCGGTCCTGCTACCGGTCCTGCCGGTGGCGGCGCTGGCCTGGATCGAGCCCGACCCGATCGCCGAGGAGGCGTGATGGCGCGACCCACCGAGCGCGTCGAACCCGTCCTGCACAACCGCCTCGCGGTGCTGCGCGCGGAGCGGGGTCTGTCCCGCCAGGAGCTCGCCGACGCGCTGGGCGTGAACTACCAGACGATCGGCTACCTCGAGCGGGGCGAGTACAACCCGAGCCTCGACCTTGCCCTGCGCGCCGCCGAGTACTTCGGCCTCCCCGTGGAGGCGATCTTCAGCCGGCGCCCGTTCGCACCGATGTCTGTCCAGCTGTACGGCGGGTCCCCAACCTAGCGGCGGACGGGCGACAGGACCCGATTCCGTCAGGACGGCTGGCGCGGCCCGAGCGCAGCCCTTAGCCGGCGCGACGGCGGCGGTCGTGCACCGAGTCGTGGATCTCGGCCGTGGTCCGGCGCCTGGACCCGCCGGGCAGCACCGCGCCGCCGCGTCGGCCGCCGCCTCTCGACCCACGGCCGGCCGGCACCGGCAGGCCACCGGAGTCCGGGTCGTCGCCGTGGTCCCCGTCGCGGAGCACGACGTGGCCATCGAGGTCCCACGGCAGGCCGTCCGCGAACAGCGCGGCGAACACCTCGACCAGGTCCGGGTCGAACTGGATGCCCGCCTGGCGCCGGAGCTCGGTGAGCGCGGCCTGGTGCGAGATCGCCGCCCGGTAAGGCCGGCCCGAGATCATCGCCTCGTACGCGTCGACGATGGACACGATCCGGGCGCCGATCGGGATGTCCGCGGCGGTCAGCCCGTGCGGGTAGCCCCGGCCGTCGTACCACTCGTGGTGGTGCAGCACGATCGTGGCGGCGTCACGCAGCGCGCCAGCCTGCTCCAGCACGACCTGGCCGATCTTGGGATGCTCGGTCACGACCCGCCACTCGGAGATCGCGAGGTCGCCGGGCCGGCCCAGGATGTCGTCCGGGATCGCGAGCTTGCCGAGGTCGTGGAGCAGGCTGGCGGTCCGGATCCGGTCGAGCTCGCCGGTGGGCAGGTCCAGCGCGCGACCGAGCGCCACGGACGCCTCCGCGATCATCGTGGACGGCTTGCCCGACCAGGCCTCGCGGCCCGCGAGCGCGGCGATGAGCGCGTCCTGCGCGGCGTCCATCGCGGACCGGCCGACGTCGAGGGCCCGGGTCCGCGCCTCCGAGCTGATCGGCGCGCGGCGCACCGTGCCGTCGTCGCCGGTCTCGCGGAACACGTAGACCTGGTCGCGGCCGAGCGCCTTCGCGGAATACAGCGCCGCGTCCGCGTCGCGCACCAGCGCGTCGAGGTCCAGCACGTCGCCCTGGCCGCCGGCGACCCCGGCCGACAGCGTCACGCTGACCAGCTCGCCGTCGGGCAGCCGGACCTCGGCGCCGCCGACGACCCGCCGCAGCTTCTCGGCCAGCGACGCGGCCGCGTCGGGCCCCGTCTCGGGGAGGACGACCAGGAACTCCTCGCCGCCATAGCGCCCGGCGACATCGACGGAGCGGACGCTCGCCGCGAGCCGCTGCCCGACGTGGCGCAGGACGGCGTCCCCCGCCGCGTGGCCGTGCGCGTCGTTGAGCCGCTTGAAGTGGTCGAGGTCGATGATGATCACCGACAGCTGGCGCCGGTAGCGGTTCGCGCGGGTGAGCTCCTCGTCGAGTCGCGCGAGGACGGACTGGCGGTTGGCGATGCCCGTCAGCGGATCGACGGTCGCGAGGCTCCAGGTGTCGGCGACGCGGTCCGCCAGCTGGCTGAAGGCGTGGCGGAGGCGCGGATCGGCGATGCGCTCGGCCTCGAGGGCCACGAGCGACCCTTCGTCCGCGGCCCGGGCGAGGCGCTCTGCGAGCTTCGCGACGCGGCGGTTCTGGTGACGCTCGACCACCAGCGCATACCCGGCGGATCCGGCGAGCGCCCCGATGAGGGCGGCCACGAGCAGCACGGCAGCAGCGGCAATCTGGACGTCCAACGGACCTCTCGCGAGCGTTCGGCTGCGGCATGCGCCCGCTGTTCGGCGCCCCGTACCAAGAGGCTACGTAGGGCTGGGCCGAACTCCATGGCGCGATGGTCCCGCCATCGAGGCCAACCTCACCCCCGGTTCCCGCGCGCACCTGTCGAGCGCCCCCGAGTCATGGCCCGATAGTCCTATGTCCGGCAACGGCGCGCTATTGTCCCGGCCGATCGCTGGCGCGCCGGTCGCCAGGGGCCCGGGGCTAGATGGCCCGCCGCCCGCCGAGCCAGACGCCTTCGATCCGCCCCGGCAGGCTGTCGAACGCGTACGGGTCGCCGTCGACGAGCACGAGGTCGGCGAGCTTGCCCGGCTCGATCGTGCCGAGGTCCCGGTCGACGCCCAGGAGCTGCGCGGCGCTCCGCGTCGTCGCCTCCAGCACCGCCGCAGGCGCCATCCCCAGGCCGGCCATCAGCTCGAGCTCGCGCAGGTTGCGACCATGCGGCGCGACACCCGAGTCGGTCCCCATCGCGACCCGGACGCCGGCCTCGATCGCGCGCGCGACGTTCCGACGGTGGACGTCCGCGAGGTTGATCGCCTTGTCGAGCACGCCCGGCGGGAACACGACACCGGCCTCGCCCGCGTCGATGACCGCTTGCGGGGCGACGAGGGTGGGCACGAGCCACGTGCCGTGGTCGAGCATGAGCTGGATCCCCTCGTCGTCGAGGAAGATCCCATGCTCGATCGAGCGGATCCCGGCCCGCACCGCGTTCTTGATGCCGTCGGCCGCCTGGGCGTGGGCCATCACGAACATCCCGGCCGCGGTCGCCTCTGCCACGAGCACGTCCAGCTCCTCGGGCCGGAAGTGCGCGTGGGCAGGGTTGTCGCGGGGCGACAGCACGCCGCCCGACGTCGCGACCTTGATGACGTTCGCGCCCATGCGATGGAGCTCGCGGACCTTGCGCCGCATCTCGTCCGGCCCGTCGACGATCCCCGACGGGACCCCCGGGTACGCCGACAGCAGCGGCACCCGGATGCCGGACACCAGCCAGTCGTCCGCGTGTCCGCCGGTCTGGCTGATCATCGCGAGGCTGATCTGCATCCGCGGGCCGTCGATCAGGCCGTCGGCGAGCGCCTGCTGGATGCCGAGGTCGGCGCCGCCCGCGTCGCGCACCGACGTCACGCCGGCCCGCAGCGTCGCCGCGAGGTTCCTCGCCGCCTCGTAGAACTGGTACGAGAACGGCGTGTTGGCCTGCCGCCACAGGTCGACGTGGCTGGTGGTGACGTGGACGTGGCAGTCGAACAGGCCCGGGAGCAGCGTCTTGCCCGCGATGTCGACGGCGTCGTCGCCGTCGAGTCCGGTCCCGACGTCGACGATCCGGTCGTCCTCGACGACTACGTCGGCAGGTTGGGGATCAGACCCCGTGCCGTCGAACACGGAACCGCCGCGGAACACCGTTCGCGTCATCGAGCGCTCCTGTCTGCTGCCCCTGGGACATCGCGTTGGTCGCCGGAACCGCCGGTGCCGTCGAGCATGCCGCGGGCCAGGTCGGCGCCCGCGTCGTCGGCCAGCCGCCAGGCCCAGGTCATCTTGCCGCCCGCGGCCGGCTCGGCCGGCCAGGTTGAACCCGTGACGATGGCGCCCGGAGCGGCCTGGACCAGGTACTCGACGCGCACCGTCCGCGGCACGACCGCGACCGCGGCCGCCGACGACGACCCGGCGTCGAGCAGCGCCTCCTCCAGGTAGTCGAGGTACGCCGCGTTGTTGACGTGGCCCAGCGGGTCCAGGTCCTGCGGCCGGACGCGGCCGCGGTGGACCGCCGCATCGGGCGGCGTCGGCGGCAGCGCCACCCGACCGGGCTCGAACGGGCCCGGCATCGTGCCGTAGACGGCCGGGAACTCCGCGGGCACGCGGGTCGGCCGCCCCCGGGCGTCGACGATGACCCAGTCGGTGTGGGCCCAGAACGCGAGGGTGCCGTCGGCCAGCCGCCCGTCGGTCCGCCGGCGGGCCCAGACCTTGCGGAATCCGTCGACGGTGGTCGACACGTCCAGCGTCGTCCCCAGCGGTACGGCACGGAGCACCACGAGCCGCGCAGCCCGGACCAGCCAGGTCAGCCGGCGGGCCGCGTACCAGGCGCGGTCGAAGCCCAGCCGCTCCGAGTGGATCCAGGCGACGTCCTGCGCGTACCGGAGGAGCGCAGACGTCCGGACGAGCCCGTCGGCCGCGCACTCGTCGAACCGGACGCGGTACGCGACCGTCGCCGTCCGGTTCGCGGCCGGGTCCCGCGCCGGATCGGTCACGTGGGCTTCCGCCCGGCCAGCCGGTCCAGCGACTCGAGCGCGATCAGCCGGATGCCCTCCAGCGCGACGGGCCCGCGCTCCCGGACGAGCCGGACCTCGCACGAGCGCCGGGCGTCGAACACGACGAGGCCGACCAGCAGCCTCGCCTCGTCCTCGGCCGCGCCGCGCCGCGCGTCGTCCAGCTGGTGGATGACGTCGGCCCTGATGCCGCGCGCACCCCACTTGCAGTCCCATGCCTCGGCCGACGTCTCGCCCTCGACCGTGACGTCGTACGGGTGGATCTCGGCCGGCCGGCCGTCGAACAGGATCCGGCGCTCGCGACGCACGGGGCCGGTCCGGGCCGCGAGGAGCTGCTCCGTCAACGCCTCCACGATCGCGCCCCGATACTGGCTCCTCGCCTGCTCACCGCGCTCGGCGACCCGCAGCGAGACGTCGAGGATGGCCTCCGAGCGGTCGCGCTCGGCCTCGCCCAGGGCGGGCGCGCCTTGACCGAACAGCGTCGGGAACATCGCCCGCCAGCCCGCCGCGTCGGCCGACATCCCGTTCATCACGGCGCGAGCCAGGAGGCGCTGGGTGGTCGACGCCGGCGCCAGCAGCGCTGCGGCCTCGGCGACCAGCGGGTCGGCCTGGATGTGGGCGTAGACGACGGCACGCCCGTCGGGCCGCGCGTCGGCGAACCGCATCAGGCGGCCTCGCCCAGGGCCGCCAGCGCGACCTGGGGCAGCGTCGACAGCCAGTCGATCGCGCGGTGCGGGTCGTCGATCCGTGCGGCCTCGGCGACCAGGCCATCAACCGCCGCCTCGGCACCGGGCGGAGCCGGCTCGAGGCCACGGGCGTCCGCGACGGCGCGCAGTCTGCCGCGCCAGACCGTCCCCAGGTCCGCCACGTACTGGACCTCGTCGTCGACGGGCTCGGCGGTCAGGGCGAGGGCGTCGAAGCCGGCGAGGGCGCGCTCGACGAGGTCGGCGATCGTGGACGGCATCGCCGCCAGCGTACGACAGGGCCGGCGGCGACCGCCCGGCCACAAGGTCTCCGGCCCCGTGCCCCCGTGCCCCCCGGCGGTGTGGCGTCTAGTCGGCGGCGCGGGCCGTCAGGCGGTCTCGGTCCCGGTCGCGAGCGCGCCGGCCGCGGCGGCCACGCGCTTCGAGGCCAGCACCTGACGGGCCTCCTTGTTGAGCTTCTCGAGCGCCTTGCGTCCCTGCGTGTCCCAGTGCGTCGAGTAGGCGACCAGGGCCTTGCGCCGGATCTCCCAGGCGACGTCGCGCTGGCCCGCCCGCTCGAGGCGGGAGACGGTCTCGAGGACCTCGCGATACAGGCTGGGCAGGACCTCGGCGGGGGTCTGGTCGTCCATGACGTGAACCGTGCCCCGGCGGGGCGCCGAGTGGAATGGGAGCGTCGTCAGGGTTGATCCGGGCATCAGTCCCGAATGGTGTCTGCACGCACCACCGGCTGTACGGCGCGGGTCAATCGCCGCGGTGGCCCCGGCTCTCGATCCGGAAGCCGGGTGGCAGGCCCCGGGCAGGCTCCCAGCGCACGGCGACACGCTCGACCAACGCGCCGGGTGGCCCATCCTCGAGCCGGTCGACGAGCGCCTCGAGGCCCGCGCGGGGGCCTTCCGCGACGACCCGGACGCTGCCGTCGCCGTCGTTGAGGACGAAGCCGTCGAGCTCGAGGTGCCTCGCCTCGCGCAGCGCCCAGACCCGGTAGCCCACGCCCTGCACGCGGCCGCGGACGGTCGCGTCGAGGCGCTCGATCGCCGATACGGGCGACCGGCGCGGATCGCTCACCGCCCGTTCCGGGCGATGGAGGCGCCGGGCCCGGCTGTCGGCCAGCGAACGAGGAGCACGTCGAGCACGAGCTCCGGGCTCACGTTGGCGTCGAGCAGCTCCCCGGCGCGGGCGAGCCGCCCGAGGAACGAGGCGAAGGCCTCCGGGGGCGCGACCGCCGCGGTCGCCTGCAGCTCCTCCAGCAGCCCGACGTCGCGGATCGACCGGACGGCGCCGAGCTGGGCGAGGGCGAGGTCGCGAGCGAGCCCGCGCCAGGTGTCGAGCAGCACGCCCAGCGCGCGTCGCCGCTCGGCGGCCGACGCCTTGCGTTCCGGCTCGGCGTCAGCGCCCGGCACGTCCTCCGCCGCCGGGCCTGCCACGCCGTCGGCGGGCGTTGGATCGCCCCTGGGGATCGCCGCCGCGTCCGGCTCCGACGGCAAGGAGCCGCCCTTGGCTCCAGCCCGCCCGCGCCTGGCGGGCGTCGCCTTGACCGGCTGCGGATCCGCCATCGCGGCCAGGGTGCTCGCGCGCGCAAGCAGCTCCTTCGCCGCGCGCAGCCGGACCGAGCGCGTCGCCCCGACCAGGTCGAGCAGCACCCGGCCGATCTCTCCCCGGACGGCCTCGGCCTCGGGCGCCGCGGCGTAGGCAACCGCGAGACCCGCGCGGCCGCCGGCGATCCGGGCCAGCCGCGCCGCGGTCGGCGGATCGGCGAGCTCGCGGTCGGCGAGGAGGCGCTCGATGTCGCGCACGCCCACCGGCCCGAGCCGGATCCGGGCGCAGCGCGACCGGACGGTCGGCAGCAGCCGCTCCTCGTCGTCCGCGCACAGGATCAGCGTGGTCCCGGCGGGCGGCTCCTCCAGGGTCTTGAGCAGCGCCGACTGTGCGTCGTCGTTCATGCGGTGCGCGTCGCGGACGACGGCGACCCGCGCGCCGCCCTCAACGGGGAGCAGCGTGAGCTCGACGGCCAGCCCGCGGACGGTGCCCGGCTCCGGATGGAGGCGGTCGCCGATGCGGATCTGGCCGCCGGCGCCATCGGGCTCCAGTCGGTGCAGGTCCGGGTGGTTGCCGTGCTCGACCATCCGGCAGCCGCGACACGTCCGGCACGGCCGGTCGGCACCCTGGGCACCCGTGCACAGGAGCGCAGCAGCCAGGTCCATCGCGAGCGGCAGCTTGCCGACCGACGCCGGTCCCGCCAGCAGGATGGCGTGCGGGACCCGCGTCGCGAGCATCGCCCGGACCGCCGCAACCGCGGCCGGCTGCCCGATGGTGGCGTACCCGTTCATGGCGATCGCCGGGACCGCGTTGGGGGTCAGCCCTCCGCGGCCTCGACGGCCTTCGGCTTGCGCGGCGCGCGCTTCTTGGGCGCGGCCTCGGCAACGTCCGTCGCCACGGCGTCGGCGGCGGGGGCCGCGTCGGCCGTCTTGCGACGGGTCGTGCGCTTCTTCGGCTCCGCGTCGGCCGGCGCGGCCGCAGTCGCGGCCTCACCGGCATCGGTCGACCCCTCGGCCGCCGACGTGGCGGTCGTCCGCCGACGGGTGGTGCGCGGCTTCGCAGCCGGAGCCTCGGTCCCGACGGCCTCGGCCGACGCGGCCTCGGTGGTCGCCCTGGTCGTACGGCTCCGCGTGGTGCGAGCCTTGGGCGCCGGGGCCTCCTCGAGGACGGCATCGGCCGACGCCTCGGCGCGGCTCGGCTGGCGCGAGGGCGCAGAGGACCCGGCCGCCGGGCGGCCCTGGCCCATCTGGGCGCGGAGCAGCTCCTCGAGCTCCGGGGGCACCTCGCTCCATGGCTCGCTGCTGCTCGTTCCGCGAGGGGCGCGGTCGAACCGCTCGGGCCGGTCCTGGCGAGGGCCGCGCGACGGCTGCCCGCCGCCCCGGCCGCTGCCGGTTCCGCCCCCGCCGCTGCCGCCGCTTCCCCCGCCGGTGCGACGCGGCGGCTCGGCGTACCGATTCGGGCTGGCGCCTCGGCCGCCGCCGTACCGCTCGCGATCGATCGCGGCCGCGTACGCGCTGCGCGCACCACCACCACGGGCGCCGCCACGGGCGCCGCCGCCACCGCCCCGGCCGCCACTCTGGGCGCGCCGGCGCTCGGCGATCAGGTACTCGGGGATCTCGGGCTCCTCGAGGTCCTCCTCGTCGTCGGGGAGCGGCGCGAGGCCGCTCGCCGCCGGACGGGGCGGCGACCCGGTGCCGAGCTGCTTGTCCCACACGGACCCGAACGGCGTCGGGCGCGGGGTACGAGGCGCGGCCTCGAGCGCGTCGAGGTCGTCGAACGGTGTCGGCAGCTCGCCGGACCGCGTGCGCGGGGCGCGCGGCGCCTCGGCGGCGGCTACGGGCTCGGCGGCCTCGGGCTCGGCGGCCTCGAGCTCGACATCGGCCTCGACCTGAGCGGCGCCTTCGACGCCCGCCTCCTCGTCGCGCCGGCCGCGGCCACGACCGCGTCCACCGCGTCGCCGGCGGCGCCGGCGACCGTCCGCGTCGGTCCCCAGCTGCTCGCCTTCGGCACCCTCGGCACCTTCGGCGCCCTCGGGCGCCTCGATCAGGTCGAGCTCCTCGAGATCCTCGGGCTCATCGATGTCGGCGGCGGCCCCCGACGCCGGTCGGGACGCCGCACGCGAGAGCTTCTCGCCGGGCAGCGCCACGAGCCCCATCGGAGCGCCGTTGCCCGACGCCGCCGCGGACGCCGCGACCGCGACGACGGGCGTCGAACGGGAGCTGGATGAGCGACCCCCGCGAGCCGCCGCCACCGGCGCCTCCTCGCGCTCGCGGCCACGGCCACGACCGCGGCCACGGCCACGACCCGTGCCCTCGGACTGCTTCTCGGGAACCTCGGTCATCGACAGGTCCTCCTCGTCCCCCGCCACGCGGCGGCCGGAACGGGTCGAGCTCTTGTCGACGCGAGCGATGTGCGTGATGTCGGTGAACAGGTCGGCGACCTCGATCAGGTCCGACGAAGTGTTGCCGCGGAAGCTGATGACCTCGCACCGGACGCCCATCTCCTGGACGGCGCGGATGGCCGAGGCGAAGTCGCCGTCGCCCGACACGATGACGGCGATGTCGAGGTTGCGCGCGGTCTTCATCAGGTCGACCACGAGCTCGATGTCGAGGTTGGCCTTGACCTTGCCGTCGCCGTACTTGCGGATGTCCTTGCTGACAACCTTGTACTGGTTGCGGGCGAGGAACTGGTGGAAGTTGCGCTGGTTCTCGTTGTCCGGGTCGAGCCCGGTGTACGCGTAGGCTCGGACGAAATCGCGTCCGGCCGTGGCCGACTTCAGCAGCGTGACGTAGTCGATGTCCACGCCGGCCGCCTTGGCCGCGTAGAAGATGTTCGCCACGTCCACGAAGACGGCGACGTTCTTGCCCACAGTGACTCCTATGGTGGTGGGGCGGTCCGGCCTTCCCGGCCGCCCGGGGCGCTAGGTTCGACGGGCGACCGCACCGGCCGCCGCGACGGGGCGCCGGAGCGTTGGCCCGGCGGGGGCGAACCCGGACCGCTCGAGGCGGGCGAGGTCCGCGGGATCGGAGGGCTGGGTCGCCTCGACCCACGAGCAACCCTTGTTGCTCGCGGAGCGGAGGACCTCCTCCAGGAGCGCATCGGTCACGCGGTCCGCGTCATGATCGGGCGAGACGACCAGGAGGTCGACGGTGCCCACGTAGCCGCCGGCGACAACCGACGGACGGAGGACGAGGAGCGCGCCGCCAGCGAGCTCGCGTCGCACTTCCGCGACGAGCATGCTCGCGTTGGGCAGGTAGACGAGCTGGCGCATCAGGTCCGCGGCGTCGAGGGATCCGGGGCCGGATCGCGGGATCGACGCCCGGCCGATCGTGGCCAGGCGGTCGATATCCGTGATGCGAGCCTGTCGAACCAGGTACTCCACGCCGAAGGTCGGACCTCATTAGCAAGGGCAGCCGGTGCGCTTGTGCTCCCGTCCAGACCTGGATCGGAGGGGGCGGCCACGCTTGCCGCCGGATCAGGGGCCCGGGAGGCGAGCAACTCGAGGCTCGACAGCCATCCCGGGGAGCGATGGCGACGCCTTGCATCCGCGTCGCCGACGTCTATCATACGGCATCGCTCGACCGCCCTTGCGGCGAGCGTTGGTTGGTCCCTCGCTCGCGCTCCCGTCACCGCCGGATTCGGGCCACAACCGATCCACCTGGGACGGACCGCGATTCCCGAGGCGTACAGCTCTCGGTAGCGAGGGCGTAGGAGGAGGCGTTCATGAAGTTCGTACGAGTTGGCGCGGCCGTTGGGGCCGTCGCCATCATCGTCACTGCGTGCAGCAGCACGCCGAGCGCCAGCGGTGGCGCGGCAGGCGGAACCCCGATCAAGGTCGGGATCGAGCTGCCGATGACCGGCGGGGAAGCCCCGAACGGCGTGCCGACCGCCAAGGGCGTCGCGCTTGCGCTGGAACAGAACAAGGTTGACGGGTTCGACGTCTCGATCAACCAGCAGGACGACGCGGTCGCCGGCAAGCACAACGCCGACCAGGGCGCGAAGAACATCACGACCCTGGCCAACGACCCCGCGGTCCAGTTCATCGTCGGTCCCTACAACTCGAGCGTCGCGCAGGCGGAGATCCCCGTCAGCAACGCGGCGGGGCTGATGCAATGCAGCCCGGCCAACACCGCGGTCGACCTCACGAAGGGCGATCCGGCGAAGGCGCTCCGGGCCACGAACCCCGACAAGATCGCGTACGTCCGCGTCGCGACCACCGATGACAACCAGGGCGCCGGCACGGCCGACATCGCGTACAACACCATCGGCGCCAAGACCGCCTACGTCCTCGACGACACGCAGACGTACGGCAAGGGCCTGGCCAAGGGCTTCACGGACGCCTACACCACGTTCGGCGGACAGATCGTCGGCACGGATGGCGTCCCGGACACCACCACCGACTTCACCAGCTACGTGACCAAGGCGAAGGGCCTCAACCCCGACGTCATCATGTACGGCGGCGTCACGACCTCCGGCCTGGGCCTGTTCCGCAAGCAGATGGCGCAGCAGGGCCTCGACATCCCGATCGTCGGCGGCGACGGCATCAACGATGGCTCGGCCGACACGGCCAGCTCGTACCTGAACATCGCCGGCGACGGGGCGGCCAACAGCTACAGCACCGTCGCGGCCATCCACGACATCCCCGACCCGGCGAAGTTCGCGGCCGACTACAAGGCCAAGTTCAACGCGGATCCGGGCTCCTACAGCGCTCCGGGATACGCCTGCACGCAGATCTTCCTCGCGGCCCTCAAGGCGGTCGGGAGCGGCGTGACGGACATGGGACAGCTGCGCGAGAAGATCCGCGCCTACGTCGCGGATACCAAGAACACCTATGACACCGTGCTCGGCAAGGTCGGCTTCGACGCCAACGGCGACACGACCCAGCACACGATCTCGTACTACCAGTACGACCCGACGGCCAAGAACTGGAAGTTCCTCAAGCAGCGCGACTTCACGGCTGACCCCGTCAAGTAAGCGCACGCACTGAAGGAAGGCCGGACGCCCCGGAGACGAGGCGCCGGCCTTCCATGTACCCGCGGAAGATCCACCCGTTCTTGACGCTGCCAAGGGTGATCAGCCGATGACAACCGCGGTCTCAGAGCCTCGACCCGCTCGCCTGCAGATCGACCCGCGCTGGACGGTGCCGATCGGGGTCGCCGTCTCGCTCGTCGTCGCCTACGTGCTGATGGTCATCGGATCCGGCCCGCAGGCGCAGGAGCAGTTCGTCAACGCGCTCACGATCGGGGCGATCTACGCCCTGATCGCGATCGGCTACACGATGGTCTACGGCATCATCGAGCTGATCAACTTCGCCCACGGCGAGATCTTCATGGTCGGCTCGTTCGTGTGCTGGTGGCTGCTGACTACGCTCGGCTTCACGGGCGCCATCCAGGATCCAGCACTGCTGATCGCGGTGCTGGCCCTGACGTTCTTCGTGTCCATGTCCGTCATGGGGGTGGTCGGCGTCGTCATCGAGCGACTGGCCTATCGACCGCTGCGCAACGCTCCCCGACTCGCGCCCCTGATCACGGCCATCGGCGTGAGCTTCATCCTGCAGAACCTCGTGTTCGTGCTGATCAGCAACTCGATCGTCACGATCCCCCAGATCATCCCCAACCCCGTGATCACGATCGGGCCGATCTCGATCCGCCAGATCAACCTGTTCGTGATCGTGCTGTCGCTGGTCCTGATGACCGCCCTGCAGCTGTTCATCCAACGCACCAAGACGGGCCGGGCGATGCGATCGACGGCGATCGACCGTGACGCCGCCCAGATCATGGGCGTGAACGTCAACTCCACGATCGCCCTGGTGTTCTTCATCGGCTCCGCGCTCGCGGGCGCGGCCGGCGTCGTCCAGGGCCTCTATTTCGGCGTGACCGTGTTCAACATCGGCTTCCAGGCCGGCCTCAAGGCGTTCACGGCGGCCGTGCTGGGCGGCATCGGCAACATCACCGGCGCCGCGATCGGCGGGTTCGTGATCGGCTTCATCGAGGTCCTCGCCTCGATCTTCGGGGTGGGCCGCTGGAGCGAGGCGGCCGTGTTCACGACCCTCGTCCTCGTGCTCATCTTCCGGCCGACGGGCATCCTCGGCCAGCAGCTGGCGGACCGGGCATGACCGCCCGGGCCGGCCGCTTCAGGGCGGCCAACGCGTTCAGCATCCGGCACCAGTCGATCTCGATCATCCTCATCGTGATCGTCATCACGGTGCTGCTGCCGATCATCGCGAGCCTCCCGCCGTTCAGCGGATTCGGCACCCAGAACGACTTCGTCGCCGGCTTCGCGGCCGCGGGCGTGTTCGTCCTGCTGGCGCTCGGCTTGAACGTCGTGGTGGGCTTCGCCGGCCTGCTCGACCTCGGGTATGCCGCCTTCTTCGCGATCGGCGCGTACACCTACGCCTACAGCGCGTCGGGCTTCACCGGGCTGAGCATCCCGTTCTGGCCGATGCTCCTCGTGGGCGCCCTCGTGGCGGCCGTGTTCGGCGTCCTGCTCGGTGCCCCGACCCTCCGCCTGCGCGGCGACTACCTCGCGATCGTCACCCTCGGCTTCGGCGAGATCGTGCCGGTCGTGTTCCTCAACGCCGACAAGTACACCAACGGCACCAACGGCATCACCGGCATCGCCCAGCCGAACCTGCTGGGGCTGTTCGGCATCAACGGCTTCGGGTTCACGAACCCGTGGCTCTACTACCTCACGGTCATGGTCATCATCACGGTCGTCGTCATCCTGCTGTACCGGCTGCAGGATTCGCGCCTCGGTCGCGCCTGGGTCGCACTGCGCGAGGACGAGCTGGCGGCGGCGAGCATGGGCATCAATACGATCACCACGAAGCTGCTGGCGTTCTCGATCGGCGCCTCGACGGCAGGCCTCGCCGGCGTCTTCTACGCCGCGAAGCTGTCGACTGTGACGCCGGACCAGTTCGGCTTCACGGTATCGTTCACGGCCCTCGCGATGGTCGTCCTCGGCGGCATGGGCAACATCTGGGGCGTGGCCGCCGGCGCGTTCATCATCTACGAGCTGCAGAGCCAGGGGCTGAAGCAGCTCGGCAACTTCGTACAGACCCTCAACGTGTCGGCCGTTTCGCTGGGACCGGTGACCATCGACGTCGCGAAGATCGACTTCCTGAACTACCAGTACCTGCTGTACGGGCTGGCGCTGGTGGTGATGATGCTGGTCAGGCCCGAGGGCCTGTTCCCGAGCCGCCGGAGACGCCGCGAGCTCCACGAGACACCGGCCGACGACGAGCTGACCTCGGCGGATCCGACGGCCCGCATCGAGCCCGAAGAGGGAGGACGCGACCGATGAGCGGGGCCGTGGAGCCCGTCGCCCCCGTCGTACCGCCGGTCGCGGCGGCCGCACCCGCGACCGAGGGCGGCGGCCTGCTGCTCGACGCCCGCGGGATCACGAAGCAATTCGGCGGCCTGGTCGCGGTGCGCACGATCGACTTCGACATCCCCGAGGGCGCCATCGTGAGCCTGATCGGTCCCAACGGGGCGGGCAAGACGACCTTCTTCAACGTCATCGCCGGCCTGCTCGAGCCGAGCGAAGGCACGATCTCGTTCGCCGGCGAGCCGGTCGTCTCGCGCCCCCGCCGGACCTGGGCCGAGCCGTTCTTCTGGTTCGCCTTTCCGCTGGTGTTCGGCGTCTTCGCGGCGGTCAGCATCGCGGCTCGCCTCGAGATCGGCGGCGAGCTGCTGGTGCTGGTGGCGATCGGGCTCCTGATCGCCTCCCTCGTCGTCGCGATCATCCGGCCGCCGTGGTACGTGCACCTCCTGCAGCGAGCCGGGATCTTCCGCAGCGCGCGGCCCAACGAGATGGTCCGCTTCGGCATCGGCCGGACGTTCCAGAACATCCGGCTGTTCGCGAACATGTCGGCCCTCGAGAACGTGCAGGTGGGCATGCACAGCCGCATGGATGCCTCGCCGATCGACGCCGCGTTCCGCCTCCCCAGGCACAACCGCGAGGAGAAGGCCGCGGTCGACAAGGCCCGCGGGTGGCTCGCCTACGTGGGCCTCAAGGGTCGCGACGAGGAGATGGCCCGCAACCTCCCGTACGGCGACCAGCGGCGGCTCGAGATCGCGCGCGCGCTCGCCAGCAACCCCCGACTGCTCCTGCTCGACGAGCCGACGGCCGGGATGAACCCGGTGGAGACGCGCCAGATGACCGACCTCATCAGCCGGGTCCGCAGCGACCTGGGCATCACGATCCTGCTCATCGAGCACGACATGCGGGTCGTGATGGGCGTCAGCGATCGGGTCACGGTGCTGGACCACGGCGAGAAGATCGCCGAGGGACGGCCAGAGGTGGTGCGGGCCGATCCGCGCGTCATCGAGGCGTACCTCGGCAAGGGAGCCGCGAGCGCGACATGACCGCCCCGACCGAGCCCGTGACCGACCAGGCGACCGCCGACGCCGTGCTGCGGCTGACCGACGTCCACAGCTACTACGGCAACATCCACGCCCTCCAGGGCATCTCCCTCGAGGTCCGGGCGGGCGAGATCGTGACCCTCCTCGGCGCCAACGGGGCGGGCAAGACGACGACGCTGCGGACCATCCACGGCCTGCTGCACCCGCGCCAGGGCACGATCGAGTTCGAGGGCAAGGACATCACCACGATGCCCGCCCACGAGCACGTGAAGCACGGCATCGGCCAGTCGCCCGAGGGCCGGCGGATCTTCTCGCGGATGACCGTCCTCGAGAACCTCCAGATGGGCGGCTACAGCCGGACGGACAAGGCTGCGCTGCCGGACGACTACAAGCGGGTCTTCGAGCTCTTCCCGCGCCTCCTCGAGCGCAAGAGCCAGCCGGGCGGGACCCTGTCCGGCGGCGAGCAGCAGATGCTGGCCATCGGCCGAGCGCTGATGACCCGCCCGACGCTGCTCCTGCTCGACGAGCCCTCGATGGGCCTGGCGCCGATCCTCGTGGAGCAGATCTTCGCGATCATCCAGGACATCAACCGCCAGGGGACCACGATCCTGCTGGTCGAGCAGAACGCCCTGATGGCGCTCGGCATCGCCGATCGCGGCTACGTGCTCCAGACCGGCCGCATCGTCCGCTCGGGCGACGCCAAGGCGCTGCTCGACGACCCCGAGGTCCAGCGGGCCTACCTCGGCGGCTGAACTGCCGACGTCCGCGGAGACCGGCCGCGCGACCCGGCGCCGCCAACGTCCCAGGGCGTCCGGCCGCGCGCCCGCCCGACGCGCGCGCGGTTACCGCAGCCCTTCGGGTCGCACCAGCGGCGCCCGTGGTTCCGGGTGTCGTCGAGGAACGTGAGCCGGCAGCCCGGGTTGCCGCACCGGCCGAGCCGCTCGCGCTGCCCGGCGAGGGCGATCAGCCCGGGGACGAGGTTCGCCACGAAGGCCGGCCAGCCGCCAGCGTCGGCGAGAATCCGGCCCGTCGCGTCGATCCGGAACCTCGCGGCGTCGAGCAGTGCTCGCGTGGCGGGCGTCCACGGCTCGGCGCCCGGAACCAGCAGCCGCTGGACCACCTCGCGGACCAGCCGCAGCTGCGCGATGCTCCCGGCGTCCGGCGGCCCGGGCGGCACGGGCACGCCGTGGTCGGCGAGGTACGCCCGGGCGGCCGCGGGATCGGCCAGGTGATCGTGGTCCGCCTGCCGGCCACGCACCCGGGCGTGCCAGTGACCCGCGGGCCCGTGCTGGGTGTTCACGACCCACAGCAGGTCGTTGAGGCTCACCTCGGAGACGAGGGACACCGCGGACGGGCCGCGCGGCCCCATCCGGCTCATGGCCGGCGGCTGACCCAGGCGGCGGCCTGATTGTTGTCGGGGTAGCCCGACCGGCCGACGCCGAGGGCGAGATCCCCCGCGAGGGCGACGCCCGGGATCTGGGCGCCGGAGAAGGCCGGCACCCACGGGGCGGCCGTCCAGTGCTCGCCGTCCGGCGACGTCCAGGCGGCCGACGAGCCGTTTGCGGCGTCCGCACGCCATCCGCCCGCGACCAGCCCGCGGTCGTCGGCGGCGACGGACAGCATCCGCATCGGCGACGCGTCGTTGTCCAGCGACGGCTGGTCGCCGACGGCGGTCCACGTCGTCCCATCCGTGGAGCGCCAGACCCGGGCACCGTCGTCGCTGGCCGCGTACCCGACCGCCACGAACCCGTCCGCCGTCGCGGTCACCGCCCGCATCACGCCGTCCGGGCTCGCCACCTCCGCGCGCCGCCAGGTCCCGTCCGTGGACACCCATGCCGCCGCCGGGCCGTAGGTCGGATCGCCGTCGGTGCCCACGGCGACGAGCGTGCTGCCGCGGGCAGCCACGCCCCACATCCGCCCGCCGGCGAAGGCGGTCGGCGGCCCGTCGACCCGCCAGCTGCGCCCGTCCGGCGACCGCCAGGCAGCCGCGGCGGCGGCGGCATTCGCGGGGTCGTCGCGATAGCCGACGGCGACGAACCCGCCGTCGTACGCAGTGACGGCGGTCATGGCCGTGGCGCCCGGTGAGCCGGCGAGGTCGCCACCCTGGTCGGCCATCGTCCACGTCCCGTGCGTCCCGGTCCATGCGGCCGCGCCGCTCTGGCCGCTGCCGACGACGACGGTCCGTGCCCCGTCGGATGCGGCCGCGATCGCGGCCGTCCCTTCGACGGGAGCCCAGGCGGCGTCCGGCGCCCAGCGCACGCCGTCGGTCGACGCCAGCAGGATCGCCTCGGCAGGGGGCTGTTGCACGCCCACCGCGACGAAGCCGTCAGCCGTCGGCGCGATCCCGAACAGCTGGCCGGCGGCCGCCGGGTGGCAGGGCGAGCAGTGATAGCCGGGCTCCAGCGACGGTGCCTGGGTCACCACGTCCGGCTGCACGACGTCCGCCGATGCCCACGAGCCCGGCCCGGACGCGATCGTGGGGGCCACGGCACCCGGTGCGCCCGTCGCTGGGGACGACGGCTCGACGCTCGCCCCGCATCCGGTCAGGAGCACGGCTCCGATCAGCAGCGCGGCAACCTTTGCCCGGGTGCCCATGCCCGGTCCCTGCTGGTAATGGTCGTTCATCGTCTACGAACATTACGACAAATCGAGCGGCGCGCGTGCGCCGCTCGGCCCGCGCATCCGGTCGGCCGAGGCGGGCGTATGGTTCGCGCACGTAGCGTGAACGCTCCCCATCCGGTTGCCACGACACCCGTCGCCCGCCGGCGACCCGCGGCCATCCGCGTCGCGATCGCCGCCGCGCTGGTCGTCGGCGTGTCGATCCTGCGTCCGTGGGGCAATTCGACCGCTCCGGCACCGCGCCCGGAGGCAGGACAAGCGTCGCCGATGACGGCGGGCGCGGGCGACATCGCGGCGGCGACCGCATCGCCGGCGCCGTCCCTCGCGTCGGACCAGATCGCCTGCTCCGCCGCCGCCTGGCAGCTCGTGTCGCTCGATCACCTCGGGACCTGGACGGTCCGCAGCTGGATCCCCGCCGAGGCGGTCCGAGCCGATGGGCCGCTCGATCCCTCGATCCGGCCGGTCACGCTGGAGAGCCCGGAGGTCCTCGCGATCGGCGCCTGCTCGCCGGCGACGGCCGACGGCGCCGGGAGCGGCCTGCCCGGCGGACCGGCCCAGCTCGTCGGGGCGTGGCGCATCGACGCGGGCCGGGCGACGCCGGTCTCGCTGGCCATGCGCCGGGACGAGCTGATCCCCGGCGTCGCGACCCTGTACAGCCCCGTGGGCGCGAGGCACAAGCCGACGGACGTGCCGGCCGCCTGGCCGGCCGGCGAGTTCGTGCTGGAGGTGGCGCCGGTCGGGCTCGCGGACGCCTCGACGGGACGCGACCCGCAGGGGGCCGGCGAGCCTGCTGGCGGTCGGGTCGCCGGGTGGTTCGTCGGGCTCGTCGTCCGCGGACACGGGTAGCGGGCGCGGACGCGGCCTGCCCGAGGCATCGGGCCCCAGGCATCGGCCTCAGCGGCGGGGCGGCTCCAGCCAGATGTCGTATGCCGCGCGGGCCAGGATGATCGCGCCCAGCGCCGAGATCCAGAACCCGTAGGCGCGGTCCGGCAGGAGGCCCTCGAGCGCGTCGAACACGCCGGGCGAGGTGAACACGAACAGCACGACACCGCCGACCGCCGCGGCGGCCAGGATCGCGTACGAGATCCCGCGATCGATCGACACCGGTCGCTCGCCGGCGGCGTACGGCAGCGCCACGAGCGCCAGCGTCGCCAGGGCGGCGAAGAACGAGACGATCCCGGTCCCGTCGAACGCACGGAGCACGATCTGCGGCAGGCCGCCGTCCCCGCCCACGGAGTACCACGGCAGCACGCAGCCCACGATCAGGACGATGGCGCCCAGGATCGCGAGCCGGCGCCCATTGCCGAGCGGTCGCCGATGCATCAGTCGCTGTCGGTGTACACCTCGGGGCGCAGCACGCCCACGAAGCGCAGGTTCCGGTATCGCTCCCCGTAGTCGAGGCCGTAGCCGACCACGAACTGGTCGGGGATCTCGAAACCGACGTAGTCCACCGGGATGTCGACCAGCCGCCGGGCTGGCTTGTCGAGCAGCGTGCAGATCCGGAGCGACGCCGGGCTCTTGCCGCGCAGGTAGCGGACGAGGTAGTTGAGCGTGAGGCCGGTGTCGATGATGTCCTCGACCAGCAGCACGTCCTCGTCGGCGATGCTCGCCGACAGGTCCTTGATGATCCGGACCAGGCCCGACGACTCGGTCTGCGCGCCGCCGTAGGAGCTCACCTCCATGAGGTCGATGCGGAGCGGCAGGGGGATCTGGCGCATCAGGTCGGCCATGAACGGGAGCGAGCCCTTCAGCACGCTGACCAGCGTGAGGTTGCGGCCGGCGTAGTCCTCGCCGATCCGCCGGCCGAGCTCGGCGACCTTGTCGGCGATCTGCTCCTCCGTGAGCAGGATGTCGCCGACGTCGGCGGTCAGGTCAGCGGTGCGGGTCATGGGTGGCTCGACGATGCCTCCGGGTCAGGCGGGATGGTGTCGATGATCGCGCCTCGACGGCCGGCGCGCACGGCGATGGGACGGGTCACCCGGCGGGCCGTCGTCGCCGGCGTCCGCGGCGTCGACCCCGACCGGCGACGGCGCCGTGCCCGGATGTGCCGTCCGCGGCGAGGACGGCGGCGACGGGCGTGGCCACCGGGGTCCCGGCCGGCATCACGGGGTCGACGGGCTCCCCCTCGAGCTCCGCGTCCGCCTTGCGCACCGCGAGCAGCGCCGCGATCGCGGGATCGACCGCGGCGTCCGGGCCGTCGGCCACGACGCCGACGGCGACGCGCGGCGGCGTCGCCTGGCCGGTGGTCCCGGTGAGCTCGTCGACGAGCGCCATCCGGCCGAACTTGAGCAGGAGCGCCCGGAAGTCGCGGGCGTAGAACAGCTTGATGCGCACGTCCGGGTACAGCTCGCGCAGGCGCCGCAGCTTGCGGTTCTTCTTGCGCACGAGCTTCTGCTTGAGCGTCGTCAGCTCGACGTACAGGTCGAGGTCAGGCAGGTAGAAGTCCGGCGAGAAGCTCTCGACGACGTCGCCATCGAGGTTCCAGCCGATCGGGAAGGTGTCCGGCTCGTATGCCCAGCGGACCTCGTAGAAGTCCAGGATCCGCGCCAGCTCCGCCTCGCTGGCATGGGCGAACGACGGCCCGGCCGATCCGGCCCGATCGGACCCCGCGGCATCCGTCAACCCGCCGGCTCCGGTGGGGCGTCGCGGCGGCCCTCGAGCAGCGTCCGGAGGTCGCCGTCCCAGCCCGCGAGGAGGCGCGCGACGGCGCGCACGTCGTCCTCGCCGATCGCGGGCCGCCCGGCCAGGCGCGCGTCCACGAGCGGCCCGAGCTCAGGATGGACGGCGGTGTCGAGAACGGGCTCGCCGGCGTTGGCGCCGTCCCGGAGGACGAGGCTCATCGTGCGGCTGCCGCACCCGACGCAGTCGAGCTCGACGAACGCCAGGTCCCCGCGGTCTGCCAGGACGGAGATCCGGTCGATGGACACGGCCGCTCCGCACGACGTGCAGCCGGCCCCGGAGAGTCGTGCCCGGAGTCCGCGATGGTCCATCGGCGGTCAGTCTAGCGAAGGTGGCCGCGTTCGGCTGGCGTGGTTCCGGGGCGGGCCGGATACTCCCATGGGGTATCATGCGGCCATGGGCGAACCGACCGGGCACGCAGCCTCGACGCACGCGACCGACCACGACAGCTTCCGTCACAGCTACACCAAGGACAAGGCACAGCTGGTGCGGCGCCTGTCCCGGATCGAGGGCCAGGTCCGGGGAATCGCGCGGATGATCGAGCGCGAGGAGTACTGCGTCGACATCCTCCAGCAGACCGCCGCGCTGCGGGCCGCGGTCGACGCCGTGTCGATCATGGTGCTCGAGGATCACGTCCAGGGCTGCGTCCGGACGGCCGCGGAGCGCGGCGAGGCCGACCAGTACGTGGACGAGGTCATCGACGTCGTGCGGCGCACGCTCGGCCGCCCCGTCCGCGGGAGCGCCCGCACCGGCTGATGCTCCGGCGGTCATCCGGACCTGCCGATTCCCGTCCCCGCGGCGTGGACAGCCGGCGCGCTTGTCCACAGCTTCGCGCGACGCCGCGGATTCGTGGATAACCACCCTTGACGCTCGCCCGAGGCCACCCTAACGTCCGCACTCCGCGCGGCGTGCGCGAAACCACCGGGGATCGTCGTCCGGGAGGGTCACGGGGAAACCCGGGCCGGAACCGAACGGACGGCGCGAGACCGGCACGGACGCAGGCCGCCGCGAACGAACGACGCCGGGAGCGGCTCCCGGACGGCCCGGTGCACGACTTCAGGAGGGTGCCCTGGACCGGCCGAGAGGTCCGCTCCCGACGCGCGTTTCGGACCTCCCAGAGCTGCCCGACGCCTACCGGGACGCCCTCGCCGCGGGCCTCGACGCCCTCGAGCTGCGGATCGACGCCGAGGCGAAGGCCGCCATCGACGGCCACGTCCGACTGCTCCTGGCCTGGACGACAGCGATCAACCTGACCGCGATCCGCGAGCCGGCCGCGGTCGCCCTCAGCCACGTCGTCGACAGCCTCGCCGTCGTCCCGCTGCTCCGGTCGCGCGGGATCACCTCGCTCCTCGACCTCGGCAGCGGCGGCGGCTTCCCCGGCCTCACGATCGCGGCCGCGTTGCCCGCCGACCGGGTGTTGCTGGTCGACTCCGTCGCCAAGAAGGTCGGCTTCCTCGCCACCGTCATCGACGCCACCGGCCTGGGGCGGACCGTGGCGGCGGAGGCCGTCCGCGCCGAGGCGCTGGCCCACGACCCGCGTGACCGGGAGGCCTGGCCGGCGGTGACCTCGCGGGCCGTGGCCGCGCTGTCCGAGCTGGTGGAGGTGGGGCTGCCGCTCGTCGCGCCGGGCGGGATCCTCGTCGCCTGGAAGCGCCTGCCGCTGGACGGAGAGCTCGAGGCGGCGGGACCGGCGCTCGAGGCCCTGCGGGCCGGCCGAGTTGAGGTGGTGGACCCCGCCGTGCCGGGCCTGGAGGCCCACCGGCTGATCGTCGTCGAGCGCGCCGGGCCGATCGATCCGCGCTATCCACGGGACCCCGGGGAGCGCCGTCAGCGCCCGTTGTGAGGCGCGCTCCCAAGCGTCCCGGCCAACCTCGCTGCGCTACGCTCCCCCGGTGCGCGTCGCCGTCCTGTCGGACATCCATGCCAACGTCGCGGCTCTCGAGGCGGTGCTGGCGGTGATCCCCTCGGTGGACGAGGTCTGGCAGCTGGGCGACGTGGTGGGCTACGGGCCCGAGCCCGACGCCGTCGTGGCCCGGCTGCGCGAGATCGGGGCGCGCGGCGTGCGGGGCAACCACGACGCCGCCGCCGTGGGGCGGCTCGACATCGGCGCGTTCAACGTCGACGCGCGCCAGGCGATGGTGTGGACGCAGGCGACGATCGCGGCCGACACCCGCGAGTGGCTCGAGGCCCTGCCCGAGCGCCTCGAGCGTGAGGACTTCCTGCTCGTGCACGGCAGCCCGCGCGACCCGACCTGGGAGTACGTGACCACGACGCCGGTCGCCCGCGCGGGAATCGCCGCGATGCCGACGACGAGCGGGCTGCATGGGCATACCCACGTCCCGGTCGCGTTCGTCGAGGACGACGGGCGCCTCGAGACGATGAGCCCGGGCGCGGGCTCGCGGATGACGCTCGACGGGCGGCGCGTCCTGCTCAACCCGGGCAGCGTCGGGCAGCCGCGCGACGGAATCCCGGCTGCGTCCTGGATGCTCCTCGAGACCGACACGGGGCTGGCGACGTGGCAGCGGACCGCCTACGACGTCGCGTCCGTGCAGGCGGCGATGGAGGCCCAGGGCCTGCCCGAACGGCTGGTCGCCCGCCTGTCGTATGGCCTGTAGGGCGGGGCGCCCGTGATCGGCGGCCGCCGTCCGATCGGCGGGCGCAAGCTCGGCGACAAGCGGGTCCGCGTCGAACGCCATCACGCGCCCTTCTTCCGCTACACCGGCCCCGGGCAGCTGACGGCCAAGGCCGCCGCGAGCGCCCCGACGACCACGCTCGGCGTCATCCGCGTCCGGGTGAAGGGCGCGCTGCTCGGGCGACCGCTGGCCAACGAGGAGGAGATCGGCCAGCGCCTGTCCAAGACGAAGGCGCTCGCGATCTTCAGCTCGGACGCGATCTCGTCGTCGGCCTACGCGACCGAGGAGATCATCCTCGCGTTCATCCTTGCCGGGGTGGCAGGCCTCGCGTTCGACTTCGCGGTGCCGGTCGCGATCGCGATCGCCGCGCTGCTCGGGATCGTGGCCTTCAGCTACCGCCAGGTCTGCCTCGCCTACCCGAGCGGGGGCGGGTCGTACTCGGTGTCGAAGGCCAACTTCGGCCGGATGGCGTCGCTGGTCGCCGCCTCGGCGCTGATGATCGACTACACGCTGACCGTCGCGGTGTCGACGTCGTCGGCCGTCGAGCAGCTGTCGTCGGCGATCCCGGCCCTCGACCCGTACCGGGTGGAGGTGGCGCTGCTCGCGATCGGGCTGATCACGCTGGGCAACCTCCGGGGCCTCCGGGAAGCCGGCAACATCTTCGCGATCCCGACCTACCTGTTCCTTGGCTCGGCGTTCCTGATGATCGCCGCCGGGACGTTCCGGATCGTGTTCCAGGGCGACACCGGCCCTGCGCCCACGCCCGAGGTCATCGCCGCCACCACCCAGACGGCCAGGGACGTGACGATCCTGATCCTGCTGCGCGCGTTCGCCGCCGGCGCGGTCGCGCTCACCGGCACTGAGGCGATCGCCACCGGCGTGCCGGCGTTCAAGCCGCCCGAAGCCCAGAACGCGGCCCGGACGCTGATGGTGATGGCGAGCATCCTCGCCATCCTGTTCGTCGGCATCACGTTCCTGGCCACGAGCTTCCACATCATGCCGATCGAGGAGCCGAAGACCACGGTCATCGCCCAGATCGCCAGCCACGTGTACGGCAGCGGGAGCGTCGGCTTCTACCTGTTCCAGGCGTTCACCGCGCTGCTGCTGTTCCTCGCCGCCAACACGTCGTTCGCCGCCTTTCCGCGGCTGGCCGCGGTGCTCGCCGAGGACGGCTTCATCCCCCGCCAGTTCGCGTTCCGCGGCGACCGCCTGGCGTTCTCGACCGGGATCATCCTGCTGGGCTCGGTCGCGGGCGCCGTGGTCATCGCCGGTGGCGCCTCGACCCACGCGCTGATCCCGCTGTACGCGGTCGGCGTGTTCATCGACTTCACGATCTCGCAGGCCGGCATGGTCCGCCACTGGATCCGGACCAAGGATTCGGGCTGGCGGCGGCGCCTCACCATCAACGCCGTGGGCTGCGTGCTCACGGGGGTGATCGCGATCGTCGTCACCTCCGTCAAGTTCATCGACGGGGCGTGGCTCGTGATGCTGCTGATCCCGACGCTGGTCGGCGGGATGCTGTTCGTCCGGCGCGAGTACGACGGCCAGGCGCGGGAGCTCGACGTCCGCTCGGACCTCGTGTTCGACAAGCCGCACCGCGAGCAGCGGGTCGTGATCCCCGTCAACGGCATCAACCGCTCGGTCGTCCAGGCCGTGATGTTCGGCCGCTCGCTGGCGACCGACCCGTCGATGATCCAGGCGATGTTCGTGACCACCGAGCCCGAGGAGGCCGACGCGCTCCGCGTGCGCTGGGAGCGGCAGCTGCCGGGCATCCCGCTGGTCATCGTCGAGTCGCCCTACCGGGCGCTGGTGGGGCCGGTGGTGACCTACCTCGACGTCCTCGACCGCGCGTGGCCGCCGGACCGCCCGACGCCCACGACCATCGTCGTCCTGCCCGAGTACGTCGCCCGGCACTGGTGGGACCGGGTGCTGTACAACCAGACGGCCAAGCGGCTCAAGGCCGCGCTGGTGGGCCGCGAGCACACGGTCATCGCCGACGTACCCTATCGACGGAGCGATCACCCGCACGCCTGACGCGGCGCAGCACGAGGTCTCCCAGCCCAAACCCATGATCGGAGGACGGCGGCCCATCAAGGGCCGGAAGCCCGCGGATCGGCGCGTCCGCGTCGAGCGGCCCCACTCTGCCTACTTCCGGTATACCGGTCCCAACCAGCTGGTCGCGAAGGCCGCGGCGTCCGCACCCCGAACTCCAGTGGGTCAGGCGTTCGCCCGACTGCGTGGGTTCCTGTTCGGGCGCCCGCTATCGATCCACGAGGAGATCGAGGAGCGCCTGCCCAAGAAGAAGGCGCTTGCCATCTTCAGCTCGGACCCGATCAGCTCCTCTGCATACGCCACCGAGGAGATCCTCAGAGTCCTTGTCCTTGCCGGGGCGGGCGCACTGATCCTGAGCCTCCCGATCGCGATTGCGATCGCCCTCCTTCTAGCAGTCGTATCCACGAGCTACCGCCAGATCGGTTACGCCTATCCATCCGGCGGGGGGGCGTACGCGGTCGCTCGAGCAAATCTGCCGGCCATGGCCTCCCTCATCGCCGCCGGTGCCCTGCTCGTCGACTACATCATGACCGTCGCGGTCTCCACCTCGTCCGCCGTCGAGCAGATCATCTCGGCGGTGCCGGCTGTCGAGGATGTCCGCGTCCTGGTCGGGGCGATGGCCATCGTGCTGATCACCCTCGGCAACCTGCGAGGGCTCCGGGAGTCCGGCAACCTGTTCGCGATCCCGACGTACCTGTTCGTCGGATCCACGCTGCTCATGATCGCCATAGGCGTGTACCGGATCGTTGTCCTCGGCGAGAGCAGCCCTCCTCCCGACCCGCTCCCTGGCGCACCATCGCCGCTCCAGAGTGTCGGGCTGCTCCTGATCCTGCGGGCGTTCTCGTCCGGATCCGTGGCCCTGACGGGCACCGAGGCCATCGCCAATGGTGTGCCAGCCTTCAAGCCACCGGAGCCGCAAAATGCGGCGAAGACCCTGACCATCGTGGCCATCCTTCTGGCCATTCTGTTCATCGGGATCACGTACGTTGCCGATAGCTTCGGCGTGGTTCCGATCGACGAGCCCGCGCCGCGGACCGTCATCAGCCAGGTCGCGGCCATCGTCTACGGCGATGGCTCAATCGCGTTCTACCTGTTCCAGACATTCACGGCGCTCATCCTGTTCCTCGCCGCGAACACCAGCTACAACGCCTTTCCTCGACTGGCGGCCATCCTGGCCCGGGACGGCTACATGCCCAGGCAGTTCAGCTTTCGCGGTGATCGCCTCGCATTCACGTCGGGGATCGTCATCCTCAGCGCCATCGCGATCGGCCTGCTCGTGATCTTCGGCGGCAACACCAGTGCTCTCATCCCTCTCTATTCCGTCGGGGTGTTCGTGTCCTTCACGATCAGCCAGGGCGGCATGGTGCGGCATTGGCTGAACGAGCGGTCGCCGGGCTGGCGTTGGAAGATCAGTCTCAATGGCTTTGGCTGCGCCCTCACCGCGCTCGTCGCCGTCGTGGTCACGACCGCCAAAGCTCCGACGTCCCTCCTCATTGCCTTCGTGATCCCGATCCTCGTCGCGATGATGCTGTTCATCCATCAGCAATACCGCCGGTCGGCCGAGGCGCTCGCCCTGCGACCGGAATACGTTGCGACGGAGCCACGTCGCGAAGAGCGAGTCATCGTTCCGGTGCCTGGCATCAACCGGGCAGTGGTGCAGGCGGTGAACGTCGGACGCTCCATCGCCGACGACGTCCGTGCCGTGCTGATCTCGGACGATCCGGACGAGGCACAAGCGGTTCGAACGTTGTGGGAGAAGCAGATCCCCACGGTCTCCCTCGTGGTTGTCGAGTCGCCGTACCGCGCCCTGGTCGGACCGCTTCTCGCCTACCTCGACGTCGTCGATCGCTCCTGGCCGCCAGACAAGTCCGCGCCGATCACCTTCGTGGTGATCCCGGAGTACGTGGCACGCCACTGGTGGGAGCGGATCTTGTACAACCAGTCGGCGCGGCGACTTCGCTCGGTGCTGCTGGGACGTCCGCACACCGTTGTGGTCGACGTTCCGTACCGGCGCGACGATCGCGGGAGGTTCAGCCTGGGTGAGGCGGACGACGAGCCGCGCGGCCTTGGGAAGGTCGAGCCGCCCGGCGATGCCGGCTGACGCCGCCCAAGGGTTGATCACGGACAGGCCAGCCCTACTGGGTGCGGTGGTATCGTGGCGCGGCGCGACGACCGGCCGAGGGCCCACGTCCTGACCTCTGCCTGAGATCGTCCCCAGCCCTGTTGAGGGAGGCTCCACTTTCGTGGCCGAATCGGCGGCACCACAGTTCCGGCGCGCCGTCGTGGCGCTGTCCGGCGGTCGCACGGACCGGCCCATCGTCGCCCTCGCGGCGGAGCTTGCACGGCTCGGGCAGGCGGAGCTGGTGGGGATTCATGTCGTTGAGATCGACTGGACGCTGCCGCTCGACGCAGACGTCGCCGGCCAGTCGGAAGATGCCCAGCGCGTGCTCGACATCGCCGAGGCGACCGCCGAGGCCCACAAGTTCAAGTTGGACACGGTGCTCCTGCAGGCGCGCGACGTCGGGGCGGCCATCATCGACGAGGCGTCCGAGCGAGCGGCCGACCTGGTGATCGCCGGGCTGCCGTTCCGCCGGCGGTTCGGCGGCGACTTCGCCATTGGGCGCACCATTCCCTACATCCTGAAGAACGCCCCATGCGCCGTGTGGGTGATCCGCGAGGCGATGCCCGAGGAGCAAGCATGAACGCCGTGATCGTCGGCTGCGGCCGTGTCGGGGCCGCGCTCGCCACCGAGCTCGACCACGCCGGCTGGCAGGTCCTGATCATCGATGTCTCGACGTCGGCCTTCGATCGGCTGCCGTCGGCATTCAAGGGGACCGCCCAGCGAGGTGACGGCACCGACGAGGACACGCTGCGCCAGTACGGCGCAAGCGACGCCGACCTGTTCCTGGCCCTCACCGAGGGCGACAACCGGAACGTCATGGCGGCCCAGCTCGCGATCGAGGCGCTGGGCGCCCGGCGCGTCGTCGCCAAGATCAACGACCCGGTCCGCGCGGAGGCCTACGCGCACCTCGGGATCGCGGCGCTGTGCCGCACCAACCTCATGACGACCGCCGTCCTGGGCTACGCCGGCCAGGCGGCGCCCGTCCGGCCCGGGATCTACGCCCCGGAGAACCCGCACGTCCACGTGGGCGAGGGCGCCGAGCCGTCGCCGGTCGCGCTCGCGAACGCGCCGGCCGGCGCTGCCGGCACGGCGACGGGTGCGGCGGGGACAGCGGGCGCTACCACGGCGACCGCACCCACGGAGACCGCACCCACGCCAGGCGCCGGACCGACCGGCTCGGAGGGCTGATCGATGTTCGTGCTGGTCGTCGGGGGTGGCAAGGTCGGCTACTACCTGACCAAGGAGCTGATCGAATCGGGCCACGAGGTGGCCCTGATGGAGAAGGACCGCGGCCGCGCGCAGCAGATCACCGACGAGATCGGGTCGGTGGTCATCCCGCAGGACGGCTGCGAGGGCAAGTACCTCAACGAGGCCGGCGCGAACCGCGCGGACATCGTGGCCGCCGTCACCGGCGACGACGAGGACAACCTCGTCATCTGCCAGATGGCCAAGCACCACTTCGACGTGCCGCGGACGATCGCGCGGGTGAACAACCCCAAGAACGAGGCGTTGTTCCGGCACCTCGGCGTGGACGAGATCATCAGCCCGACCCGCATGGTGCTGGGCTCGATCGAGCAGGACATCCCGGTCCACGAGCTGCTCCACCTCGCCGCCCTGGGCGTGGGGGAGCTCGAGATCATCGAGGCGCACCTCCAGCCGGGGTCGCCGGCGATCGGCAAGATCGCGCTCGACCTGTCCGTGCCCAGCGGCTGCTCGCTGTTCGGCGTCATCCGCGAGGGCGTGCCGACGCCGCTCCGGACGGACACGGTCCTCGCCGAGGGCGACAAGGTCATCGCCATCGGGCGGCCGGACTGCGAGGTCGTGCTCCGGGAGCAGCTCATCGGGAACCCCGCCGAGGCCTGAGCGCGGCTCACCGGATCGCCGCTGCCCGACGCCCGACCCGGGCCCAGACCCAGACCCGGTCGTCTGCACGGGCCGATGGCACGCGCTCGTGCCAAGCGGCCGGTCCCGGAGCGTGGCCAGTCCCGCGAAACGGCGGATCCACGGACTTGCGAGCGTGGGATTCACCGTGCCGGCACATGGTTGAGCCAGGACGGCGCGGGTTGCACGCCGTGCCCGCGGACGGCGCGCCGCGCAGGGCGCCGGATCCCCGGCAGACTGGGCGCGATGCTCGAACGACCGGCGATCGACGACGAGACCCTGATCGGCGGCCTCCGAGAGCGGTTTGGCCTCCCGGTAGACCGCCTGGCGTTCGTCGCGCTCGGCAACGACTCGGGTGCCTGGACCTACCGCGCCGATTCCGGCACGGGCGCGTGGTTCGTCAAGGTCCTTCGCGACCCGCGGACCGCGGGGATCCTGGTGCCGCGCTTCCTCCGCGCCCACGGGCTGACGGAGGTCGTGGCGGCGCGGCAGACGCTGGACGGGGAGCCGTGGGCGGAGCTCGGCGTATGGCACATCCTCGTCTACCCGTTCGTCGACGCCGCGAGCGCGATGCGGGTCGGGTTGGGCGACGACGGCTGGCGGCGGCTCGGCGCGTTCGCGGCGCGGCTGCACGCGCTGCCACTCCCGCGCGATCTCGCGGCCATCGTCCCGCGCGAGGACTTCAGGCCCCGGTCGAACGACCTCGCGCGCCGGGTGGCCGCCCACGTCGCCGCCGTCGTGTCGGAGGGCGGTCCCGACCTCGACGAGACCGCGCGGCGCGTCGTGGACATGTGGCCGCGACATCGGCCCGTGATCGCCCACCTCGTCGACCGCAGCGAGGCGCTCGGGCAGCGGATCCGCGACCGCGAGGCGGACGCCGGCTCGAGCCGTTTCGTCACCTGTCATGCCGACCTCCACGCGAACAACGTCCTGGTGGCGGCCGACGGCGGCCTGGCGATCATCGACTGGGACGAGGTCATGCTCGCGCCGCCCGAGCGCGACCTGATGTTCGTCCGGGGGTCGGTCGTCGCCGGCCGGGTCACCGACGCCCAGGCGACGGCCTTCGAGACCGGCTACGGGTCGGGCGAGGCGGACCCCCTGCTCATCGCGTGGTACCGGATCGACTGGGCCGTCCAGGACCTCGCGGACTTCGCCCGGCGGGTGCTCTTCGACCCCGACGCCGGCGCGGAGACGCGCGGCTACTCGCTCGACCTGTTCGCGTCCAACTTCGAGCCCGGCGGCCAGGTCGAGTCCGCGCTCGCGGCGGACGACGCCCTCGGCTGACGCCCGGGCGGGATGGGATCGGCGGTTCGAAGCCTGCAAGATTATGGACACTTATCTTGACAACGCCATTGTCAGGGTTCTAGCCTGTCGCATGACCCGCTACGAGGCCTGACCGATGGCCCTTCGACGACCGGAACGGGATCCCACCCGGCCGGTCTACGTGATCAGCGTCGCCGCGACGCTCGTCTCCGCGCATCCGAGGACACTCCGGATCTACGAAGACGAGGGCCTCGTCTGTCCCGCTCGCACCACGACCAACATCCGCCTCTACTCGGAGGAGGACATCCGCCGGATCCTGTGGATCCGACACCTCACCCGGGACCGGGGCGTGAACCTCGCCGGCGTCCGGACCCTGTTCGAGCTGGAGGAGCGCCTCGGCAAGCGCATCCTCGAGGTCCTGTACGACGAAGGCATGCGCGACAAGGCCGACGAAGCCGACGAGGCGGCGGCGGCCATGCATGCCGGCGAACCAGCCAGCCCGACCAGCGAGGCCGCGCCCGACGCGGTCCCGGATCCCGCCACCCGCTCATGACGTCAACCACCCGAACCCACGCACCAGCGCGCCGGTCCATGAGCCGGCACTCAAGGAGACCCTGATGGCCAAGCGACCGTCGACCCCGGCCGAGAAGCCCGCAGCCACACCGCGTGAGCTGCCGCTCGTCGCGCTCCGGGAGACGGTCATCTTCCCGGAGATGATCGTCCCGCTCCAGGTCGGGCGCGAGAAGAGCGTCGCGGCGCTCAACGCCGCCGTCGAGAACGGCGGCCCGATCGCGCTCGTCACCCAGCGGCAGCCCGAGCAGGAGGAGATCGCCGACCCCTCCGAGCTCTACGCCATCGGCACGCTGGCCAAGATCGCCCAGGTCGTGCAGCTCCAGGACGGCACCGTCCGGGCCATCGTCCAGGGCCAGGGGCGCATCCGCGTCAATGGCTTCGCCGGCACCTCCCCGTACCTCTCCGCCGAGATCGAGGAGCTGTCCGACGACGTCCCGACGGGTGTCGAGATCCAGGCGTTGGTCCGCAGCGTCCAGGCCCAGATCGAGCAGTACGTCGCCAACGGCGCCCCCGTGCCGCCCGAGGCGGCCGTCGCCGCCCGCAACATCACCGAGCCCGGCCTCCTCGCCGACATGGTGGCCTACAGCCCCGACATGTCGACCGAGCAGCGCCAGGAGCTGCTCGAGACGATCGACGTCGAGCAGCGCCTCAAGCTCGTGTCCGCGTTCCTCGCCCGCCAGATCGAGATCCTCGAGCTCAAGGGCAAGATCCAGAACGAGGTCAAGTCCGAGATGGACAAGACCCAGCGGGAGTACATCCTCCGCGAGCAGCTCAAGGCGATCCAGCGCGAGCTCGGCGAGGACGACCCGCAGCAGGCCGAGATCAACGAGCTGCGCGACAAGGTCGAGTCCTCGGGCATGCCCGAGGAGATCCGCGCCCGGGCGATCAAGGAGATCGACCGGATGAGCCGGATCCCGTCCGCCTCGCCCGAGGTCGGCGTCATCCGCACCTACGTGGACTGGCTCGTGTCGCTGCCGTGGAACGTCTCGACCGACGACCGGCTGGACATCCGCGAGGCCGCCCAGATCCTCGACGAGGACCACTACGGCCTCGAGAAGATCAAGGAGCGCATCCTCGAGTACCTCTCGGTGCGCACGCTCGCGGACACGATCCGCAGCCCGATCCTGCTGTTCGTCGGGCCTCCCGGCGTCGGCAAGACGAGCCTGGGCAAGAGCATCGCCAAGGCGATGGGCCGCAAGTTCACCCGGATGAGCCTCGGCGGCATCCACGACGAGGCGGAGATCCGCGGTCACCGGCGCACCTACATCGGCGCGCTGCCCGGCCGGATCATCCAGAGCATCAAGACCGCGGGGACGAACAACCCCGTGTTCATGCTCGACGAGGTCGACAAGATCGGCATGGACTTCCGTGGCGACCCGTCGTCCGCGCTGCTCGAGGTCCTTGACCCGGAGCAGAACTTCAGCTTCCAGGACAACTACCTCGAGGTGCCGTTCGACCTGCGCCGGGTGCTGTTCGTCGCGACGGCGAACCTGCTCGACCCCATCCCGGCCGCCCTGCGCGACCGGATGGAGGTCATCCAGCTGCCGGGCTACACCCAGCAGGAGAAGGTCGAGATCGCCAAGCGCTTCCTCGTCCCCAAGCAGATGGAGAACCACGGCCTCACCGCCAAGCACGTGGAGATCACGGAGGAGGTCCTGACCGAGCTCGTGCAGGCGTACACGAAGGAGGCGGGCGTCCGCAACCTCGAGCGCGAGCTCGCCGGCATCATGCGCAAGGTCGCCCGGCAGGTCGCCGAAGGCCGCAAGCGCAAGACCGTCGTCGACCTCAAGAAGCTCGAGGAGTACCTGGGGCCGCCGCGCTTCGAGTACGGCGAGCTGGAGGCCGAGGACCAGACCGGCTCCGCGACGGGCCTGGTCGTGACCGAGGTCGGTGGCGACGTGGTCGCGGTCGAGGTCACGCTGATGGAAGGCAAGGAGGAGTTCATCCTCACCGGCCAGCTGGGCGACGTCATGCGCGAGTCGGCCCGGGCCGCCCTGTCCTGGATCCGATCCAACGCGGCGGACCTCGGCATCGAGCGCGAGGTGTTCGAGAAGCACACGCTGCACATCCACGTCCCCGCCGGGGCGATCCCCAAGGACGGACCGTCCGCGGGCGTCACGATGGCGACGGCGATGGTCAGCGCCCTCACGGGCATCCCCGTCCGCAAGGACGTCGCGATGACCGGCGAGATCACGCTCCGTGGCCGGGTGCTGCCGATCGGCGGCCTCAAGTCGAAGATCCTCGCGGCCCATCTCGCGGGCGCCGGCATGGTCATCCTGCCCAAGCGCAACGAGAAGGACCTGCGGGACATCCCCGAGGAGATCCGCAAGCAGCTCAAGCTCGTCACGGTCGAGACGATGGACGAGGTCCTGGGGGCGGCGCTCCGGCGTCGCCCGAAGGCCCTGGCCGTCCGCCCGACCCCGGTGGGCGAGGGCGGCGGCGGCCAGCGCAAGCCGGCCCCCGACTCCCGCGTCCGGCGGAGCCCGTTCCCGCCGACCGAGCAGCCGCCGGTCGTCGTGCAGGGCCTCTCGGTCCCCGACGAGGCCATCGCCATCCCCGTCGAGCCGGGACCGCGGTCCTCGCGGCGCGCCCGGCCCGCCACCGGCGGCTCCACGGCCTGACCGATGGCGCCGGTCCACGGGCTCGGACTGATCTCGGGGCGGTCGACGACGACCGCCCCGTCTTCGCCTGCCCGCCGGGGGACCTGACCGTGGAGTACCGCGACTACTACGAGATCCTGGGCGTGCCGCGGAGCGCCACGCAGGCCGACATCAAGAAGGCCTTCCGCAAGCTCGCGCGCGACCATCACCCGGACCGCAACCCGGGCGACGCGGCCGCCGAGAAGCGGTTCAAGGACGTCAACGAGGCCAACGCCGTCCTGTCCGACCCCGACAAGCGCAAGCAGTACGACCTCCTCGGGTCGAACTGGGACCAGTTCCAGCGCGCGGGGGGTGGCTCGCCGGCAGGCGATCCGTTCGGTCCAGGCGGGCCGTTCGCGGGGTTCGGCTCGGCCGGCTCTGCCACTGGCGCCGGCCAGGCGGGTCAGTCCGGCGGCATCCGCTACGAGTTCCGCACGACGGGCGGCGGCGAGGCCGGCTTCTCCGATTTCTTCCGCATGTTCTTCTCGGGCGCCGCGGCCGGGGCGAGCGCGGCGACCGGCAAGCGCGACTTCGCCGCGGAGCGCGCCGCACGCCGGCGGGCCGGCCCGGGACCCACGTTCGAGGACATCCTCGGCGACATGGGCCTGGACGGCGACGCGGCCGGGGGCGCCGGCAGGCGATCGTCGGGCACGGGACGCAGCTCCGGAACGGCGGGGCGCCGGGCCACCGAGATCGAGGCACCCGCCGAGCTCACCCTCGAGGAGGCGTTCCACGGCACCAAGCGCGTGGTGGAGATCGAAGGAAAGCGGTACGAGGTGCAGATCCCGCGCGGCGCCGACACCGGCAGCCGCGTCCGCCTGTCGGGCAAGGGCCCGGACGGGCGCGACGTCGTCGTCACCGTGAAGCTCGCGGCCCACCCGCTCTACACGCGGCGCGGCGCCGACCTGGAGCGCGAATTGCCCGTCACCCTGGCCGAGGCGCTGCTCGGCGCCGAGGTGCCGGTGACCACGCTCAAGGGCCGCATCCTGCTGACGATCCCGTCCGGCACGCAGACCGGGCGAACCTTCCGGCTGACCGGCCAGGGGATGCCCCGGCTGAAGGGCGACGGCACCGGCGACCTGTACCTCAAGGTCAAGGTCGTGCTGCCGACCTCGCTCAGCGGCGAGGCGCGCGAGGCGGCGAAGCCGTTCCTCGACCTCGTCGACCAGCGCGACCCGCGCGCCACCACCTGATCCACCGACCACCACCTCGCTCCCAGGCCCGAAACCGAAACGCACAGAGACCGACACATGCAGCTCGACCAATTCACCGAGAAGGCCCAGGAGGCCATCGTCGCCGCCCAGCAGCTCGCCGAGCGGATGCAGAGCCCCGTGCTCGACGCGGAGCACCTGCTGGCCGCGCTCGTCGAGCCCGACGACGGCATCCCCGCGGAGACGCTGCGCCGGCTGGGCGTCGACCTCGCCGGCTTCCGAGGCGAGCTCGCCGCGCTGCTCGCGCGCCGGGCCCACATCCAGGGCGGCACGCTGAGCCTCGACCCGCGCGCGAAGCGCGTCATCGAGCGGGCACAGGAGGAGGCCCGGCGGCTGGGCGACGAGTACACCTCCACCGAGCACCTGCTGCTGGGCACGGCCGAGGCCGGCGGCGAGGTGCAGCAGCTGCTCGAGCGCCACGGCGCCGGCCGCGAGGCGGTGCTGGGCGCGCTCCAGACGGTCCGCGGCGGCCAGCGGGTGACCAACGCCAACCCCGAGGGCACCTACCAGGCGCTCGAGAAGTACGGCCGCGACCTGACGGCCGAGGCGCGCGCCGGCAAGCTCGACCCGGTCATCGGGCGGGACGAGGAGATCCGGCGGGTCATCCAGGTCCTCAGCCGGCGCACCAAGAACAACCCGGTGCTGATCGGCGAGCCGGGCGTCGGCAAGACGGCCATCGCCGAGGGCCTCGCCCAGCGGATCGTGCGTGGCGACGTGCCCGAGACGCTCAAGGACAAGCGCGTGATCGCGCTCGACCTCGGCGCGATCATCGCCGGCTCGAAGTTCCGCGGCGAGTTCGAGGAGCGCCTCAAGGCGGTGCTCAAGGAGATCAAGGACTCCGAGGGCCGCGTGATCCTGTTCATCGACGAGCTGCACACGGTCGTCGGGGCGGGGGCGGCCGAGGGGGCGATGGACGCCTCGAACCTGCTCAAGCCGATGCTGGCGCGGGGCGAGCTGCACACGATCGGCGCCACGACCCTCGACGAGTACCGCAAGCACATCGAGAAGGACGCCGCGCTCGAGCGGCGCTTCCAGCCGGTGGTCGTGGACCAGCCGACAGTCGAGGAGACGATCTCGATCCTGCGCGGCCTGCGCGAGCGGTACGAGGTCCATCACGGCGTCCGGATCACCGACTCCGCGCTGGTGGCGGCGGCCACCCTGTCCGACCGTTACATCACCGAGCGCTTCCTGCCCGACAAGGCGATCGACCTCGTGGACGAGGCGGCGTCGCGGCTGCGGATGGAGATCGACTCGATGCCGATCGAGCTGGACGAGCTCGAGCGGCGCCGGATCCAGCTGGAGATCGAGCGCGAGGCCCTGCGCAAGGAGTCCGACGACGCCTCGAAGGCCCGCCTCGAGGCGCTCGAGAAGGAGCTCGCCGAGATCGGTGAGGAGGCGGGGGCCATGAAGCAGCGCTGGGAGGCCGAGAAGTCGGCCATCGCCGCGTTGCGCTCGACCAAGTCCGAGCAGGAGCAGCTCCAGGTCCGGGTCGACCAGGCCGAGCGCGAGGCCGACTACGGGCGAGCCGCTGAGCTGAAATACGGCAAGGCTCGCGAGCTGGCCGACCGGCTGGCCGAGCAGGAGGCGGCGATCGCTGCGCTCCAGGGCCCGGGCGCGCTGCTGAAGGAGGAGGTCACGGCGGACGACGTCGCCGAGATCGTCGCGGCCTGGACCGGCATCCCGGTCACCCGCCTGATGGAGGGCGAGCTCCAGAAGCTCGTCCACATGGAGGAGCGCCTGCACGACCGCGTGATCGGCCAGGACGAGGCCATCGAGGCCGTGTCCGACGCCGTGCGCCGCGCGCGGGCGGGGCTCAAGGACCCGCGACGGCCGATCGGGTCGTTCCTGTTCCTCGGGCCCACGGGCGTCGGCAAGACCGAGCTCGCGCGAGCGCTCGCGCAGTTCCTGTTCGACGACGACCAGGCGATGGTCCGGATCGACATGAGCGAGTACATGGAGAAGTTCGCCGTGTCGCGGCTGGTCGGCGCCCCTCCGGGCTACGTCGGCTACGAGGAGGGCGGCCAGCTGACCGAGGCCGTCCGGCGGCGGCCGTACCAGGTGGTGCTGCTGGACGAGATCGAGAAGGCCCACCCGGACGTGTTCAACGTGCTGCTCCAGGTGCTCGACGACGGCCGCCTGACCGACTCCCAGGGGCGGACGGTGGACTTCAAGAACACGGTCGTGATCATGACCAGCAACGTCGGCAGCCAGCAGATCCAGTCGTTCGCCGGCCAGCCCGACGGCGACGGGTACGAGTCGATGAAGCGCCAGGTCACTGACCAGCTGCGGATTCAGTTCCGGCCGGAGTTCCTGAACCGGATCGACGAGGTCATCGTGTTCCACGCGCTGGGCGACGCCGAGCTGGCCGCGATCGCGGACCTCCAGCTGGCCGACCTGCAGCGGCGGATCGCGGCCAACGACCTCGTGCTCGAGCTGACGCCCGCCGCGCGGGCGCTGATCGTGCGCGAGGGCACCGACCCGGCGTACGGGGCGCGGCCGCTCAAGCGGACCATCCAGCGGCTGGTCGAGAACCCGTTCGCGCGCGCGCTCCTGTCCGGGTCGTTCAAGCCGGGCGACCGGATCGTCGCGGACGCGGACCCCGTGTCGGGGACGCTGGTGTTCTCGAGCGAGTCGAACACGATCGTCGCCGACGCGTCCGACCGGCGCGACGCCCGTTCGGCGAGCCGCGAGCCGGCCGCAGCGGGCGCCGGGTCGCGGAAGAAGCGATCCACGTTGGACCTGCCTCCGCTCGACGAGCCGGAGCGGCCGGACGGCGGCGGCGAGCTCGTCAACTAGCCCGCCGCGCGCAACCGGCCGGCCCACAGATGCGGTTCGAGGACGTCGTCCGGCTCCTCGAGCGCGTGCCGGCCGAGCTGCCCGACCCGCCCGGGGCGCTGATCCCGGTGTTCGCCGAGACCGGCGCGCCGCGTCCGCGGCCGCCGTGGGACGAGGCGGCGGGGACCGGGCGCCCGGCGGCGGTGCTGGTCCTGTTCTACCCCGGCGCCGACGGCGAGGCGCGCGTCGTGCTCACCGAACGCGCGGACCGCGGCGGCCACCACTCGGGCGAGGTGTCGTTCCCGGGCGGGCGGGCCGAGGCCGTGGATGCGGACCTGGTCGCGACGGCGCTCCGGGAGGCGAACGAGGAGGTCGGGCTCGACGCGGCGCGCGAGGGGGTCCGCGTGCTGGCCACGCTCCCGGTCCGCTGGATCCCCGTCTCCAACTTCGCCGTGACCCCGGTCATCGCGGTCGCGGAGCGTCGGCCCGTGCTGGTCGCGCAGCCCGCCGAGGTCGCCGCCATCCTCGAGCCGCCGGTGGCGGCGTTCCTGCCCGGCGCCGAGATGGTGACGGTCGAGCGCGACATCCGCGGCTGGCAGCTCCGCTATGCGGCCTACCCGGTCGACGGGCTTGCGGTCTGGGGCATGACCGCGATGGTCCTCGGCGGGCTCGGCGCGCACCTGGCCGCGAGCCCGACACCGGACCGTTAGGCGGCCCGGCTCCGAGCAGCCGGCTCGGCGTCGCACCTTTAGGCGAACGGGCACGTGGGGCGCGCTGTCTGCCGGAACTAAGGGGTCGGGCCACGGGGAAATACCCAGCCTCCCCGATGTCCTGCGGCCGCCCGGGCCCTAGCGTGGTGGATGTCGATCGATCCCGAACGGGCGACGACCACACCGCCAGAAGGACCGCCGCCATGATGCCCGACCCCACCTTCACCTTCTCCGAGGCCAACCGCCGGATCGCCGACGCCAGGACGCTCGCCGCCGCCGAGCGGCTCGCCCGGGGCACGTCGGTCCGGCCTGAGCACCACGGGGTGGCGTCCACGATCGCCGCCGCCGTCCGGCGGCTGGCCCCCGCGCCGAAGCCGTCCGCGTCCGAGCCCGCCCTTCACGCCGCACAGCCGCGCTGACCGCGCGAGCGTACGGCCCGATCCCGCGCTCAGTCGGGCTCGCCCTCCGGGTTCGGCTCGTCGGGCAGCCGGTGGACGGGCCGTGGCGCGAGGCTCCCCTCGCCCCTGGTCGCGCGTCGCCGCGGCGGGCCGGCGACCGCGACCCCGGTGTCGCCCGGGTCGCCCGCCTCGATCCGCACCGCCACGCCCTCGCTCACGTCGGGCAGCGCGAGCGCCTGCGCGTTGAACTCGACCACGATCGCGCGCATCGGCGACCCGTCGGTCCAGGCGGCGTGGATGACGTCCGGCGGCCAGACCACCGCCTCGCCGGCGGCCACCCGGGTCCGTTCCTCCCCCACGCCGACCCAGCCGCCGCCCTCGATCACGAGGAAGTAGGTCCAGTTCGGGTTGCTGTGCGGGGTGATCCGCGCCCGGCGGCTGAACGCGAGCTCGGCGACGATCCCCTGCCGCCCGCTCTCGATGACCTGGCCCTCGATCCCCGTCGTCCCGGGCGGGCCGTCGGGTCGCCGGTGGCCGACCCCGAACCGTCGGACATCGATCGGCATCGACGCACCCTCAGCCTGGCGCCCGACCCTGGCCGCGGCGCGCGGTCAGCGACGCCGCCGACGCCGCGAGGAGCGGGAGCGGATGGTCGTCTCGGGCCGCGTAAACCGCTCGCGCGAGAAGTAGCGCTGCTTGGCCAGCTGGCGCTCGTATGCCCGGAAGTAGGGCGGGAAGCGCACGAACCGGACCCACACCATGGTGGCGAGGCCGGCCACCAGCGTGGAGATCACGATGATCCAGTCGAAGTGGAACACGAAATACACGAGCATCAGCCCGAAGGCGACGACGCCGGTCCACAGCAGCCACTCGTACATCTGCAGGTACACGCTGTGACGGTGGAGCTGCCGCGTCCGGACGTTGTAGAACACGACGGTCGCGATCAGGGCGACCAGCGAGGCAACGGTAAGCGGCAGGAACAGGTCCGGGAAGTTTGCCTCGTCGAACGGCTTGAACAGGTATTCCCAGGGGAGCAAGTCCACGCGCGCTAGTCTCCGAGTCGGCCGGACGAGGCCTGCGGGCGAGTTGGGCCGTCCGAGTATGCCACGGCGTCACGCTATACTCCCCGCCTGACGTGCCCGCCCGGAGCGGCCTGGATCCGTCCCCCGATCCTGACCCGAAACGGAGCGCCCACCCGAACGCCGGAGGAGGAACCCGAGCAGGTGCGTGCGCTGCTCTCGGTGGCCAACCGCGAGGGCATCTCGTCCTTCGCGCGCGAGCTGCTTCGGCTCGAGGTCGAGGTCTTCGCGACCGACGGGACCCGCGATCACCTCGCGGCTGACGGGATCGAGGTCGCCTCGGTCTCCGACCTGACGGCCGTGCCGCCGCTCGTCGGCGGGCAGGTCCGCACCTTCCACCCGGCGATCTACGCCGGGATCCTCGCCCGGCGCGACATCCCCGAGCAGCTCAACCAGCTGCGCGACCACGGCCTCGAGCTGCTCGACCTCGTCGTCGTCAACGTCAAGCCGTTCGCGCCCGAGGTCGGTCGCGGCCACGTGAGCATCGACGAGGCGATCGAGATGATCGACGTCGCCGGCGCGGCGCTGCTCGGCGCCGGCGCCCGCAATGCGGCGGGCGTGGTGGCGGTCTGCGACCCGGGGCACTACGGCCTCGTCCTCGACGAGATGCGCACCCTCGGCCAGGTGTCGGCCGACACGCGCTACCGGCTCGCCGCCGACGCGTTCTCGACGGTCGCTGCCTACTACGCCGAGATCGCGGCATACCTCAACACGATCGGCGGCAACAGCTATCCGAAGCGCTTCGCGATGGTGCTCGAGAAGGTCGCCGACCTGCCCTACGGCGAGAACCCGCACCAGCGGGCGGCCTTCTACCGCGAGACCACCCACCGGTCGGGCACGCTCGCCGACGCGATGCAGCTCCACGGCTCGCCGCCGACGTTCAACAACCTGCTCGACCTCGACGCCGCGTACCGGATCGCCGCGGACTACACGGCCCCGACGGTGGTGATCGCCAAGCACACCGACCCGGTCGGCGTGGCATCGGCGGAGGAGCTGGTCGAGGCCTACCGCCGGGCGCTCGACACGGACCCCGTCGCCTCGTTCGGCGGCATCGTCGGCGTCAACCGGGAGCTCGACGGCGCGACCGCGCGCGAGATCGCCGGCAACTCGTACGAGGCGGTCATCGCCCCCGGCTATTCGCAGGCGGCCCGCGGCATCCTGGAGGCAAAGCCCGGCCTCGAGCTGCTCGCCGTCCCGGAGTCGCCGACCGAGGGCATGCGCGACTACGGCATCGCGAACCTCGACTTCAAGCGCGTCGCGGGCGGCCTGCTGGTCGAGGCGCTCGACGCCGTCGACCTCGACAGGGGCCAGCTCCAGGTCGTGACCCGCCGCCACCCGACGCTGGGCGAGCTGACCGACCTGCTGTTCGCCTGGCGGGCGGTGCGCCACGTGCGGTCCAACGCGATCGTGCTCGCGCGGAACGGGTCGACCGTCGGCATCGGCGCCGCGCAGTCCAGCCGCAACGTCTCGGTGGACATCGCGCTGCGCAAGGCGGGCGACCGCGCGAAGCTCTCGGTCATGGCATCCGACGCCTACTTCCCGTTCCCCGACGGGATCCAGGTCGCCGCCAACGCCGGGGTCACGGCGATCATCCAGCCCGGCGGCTCGATCCGCGACGAGATGGCGATCGAGGTCGCCGACCGGCATCACCTTGCCATGGTGTTCACGGGGCGGCGTCACTTCCGGCACTAAGCGGGGCGGGGAGGCCCACATGGAACAGCTGCTCGCCCTCGAGATGGTCCGGGTCACCGAGGCCGCCGCGATCGCGTCCGCGCGGTACATGGGTCGCGGCGATCGGGTCGAGGCGGACCGCGCGGCCACCGAGGCCATGCGCCGGACGATGGACGAGACCGACATCGCCGGGACGATCGTGATCGGGGAGGGGGAGCGCGACGATGCGCCGATGCTGTACATCGGCGAGCAGGTCGGGCGCCACGACGGCGACGGGGACGCCGTCGGTGTCGACATCGCGGTCGACCCGCTGGAGGGCACGAACCTTGTCGCGACCGGGCAGGGCGACGCGATCACGGTGCTCGCCGCCTCGGAGAAGGGCGGCCTGACCCATGCGCCCGACACCTACCTCGAGAAGCTGTGCGTGGGCCCCGTCGCGGCCGGCTGCGTGGACATCACACGGCCGCCCGCCGAGAACTGCCACCGGATCGCGGAGGCCCTCCGGCGTCGCGTCCAGGACATCACGGTGATCATCCTCGACCGGCCGCGCCACGACCAGCTGATCGCCGAGGTCCGCTCGACCGGCGCGCGGATCAAGCTGATCAGCGACGGCGACCTGTCGGCCGCCATCTCGTGCGCCGTCCAGGGGACCGGCGTGCACGCGGTGATGGGCATCGGCGGCGCACCGGAGGGCGTGATCACGGCCGCCGCGCTGCGCTGCCTCGGCGGCGAGATCCAGGCGCGGTTCCGGTTCCGCAACGACGAGGAGCGCGAGCGCGCCCGAGCGTCGAAGATGCTCGGCCACGCCGACGAGGACCGGGTCTACCGGACGGAGGACCTGGCCTCGGGCGACCAGCTCGTGTTCGCGGCCACCGGCGTCACGCCCGGCGAGCTGCTGCAGGGCGTGCGCTTCTTCGGCGGCGGCGCCCGGACGCATTCGCTGGTGATGGCCTACCAGAGCAAGCAGGTGCGGTTCGTGGACACGGTCCACATGTTCGATCGGGACCGGCCGCCGGCCGTCCGCCTCTAGGGCAAACGGGGCTCGATGGCGGGGCGGCGCGAGGCCGAGCGGGCAGGCGCTGCTGGCGGCGGACGATCGCGAGGCCTACCTCCTCGCGGGCTCGAGACTGCCCGGCCCGCGCGCGAACCCGGCGGTCCGGACGTCGGCCGGATGGTCGCCTCGAACGTCGCCAAGGCCCGGTTCGTCCGGGCGGCGCCCGAGGCCGCGGAGGCCCTCGCGACAGGATCGCGCTGACCCGAGCGCGCCCGTCCGCTACCCGAGCGACCGATCCGGCTCCCGGGCTGCGGCCGGATCGATGGGGCGCCAGCCGTCGCCGTCCCAGGTCGCGACCGGGCGGACGGCGTCCTCGCCCTCCTCCGCCCGGCGGCGCGCGGCGGCCCGTGCGACCGTCTCGTCCCAGCCGGGCGGGACGAGATTCGGGGCAAGGTCGGCGAGGGGCGCCAGGACGAACAGGCGGTTCCGGGCCTCGGCGTGGGGGACCGTCAGTGGGAGCGACGCCTTGGCCGGGTCGTCGCTGCGGCCCTCCCGCGGTCGCTCGACCTCGACGCGGGCGTCGCCGAACACGAGGATGTCGAGATCCACCTCGCGCGGACCCCAGCGCTCGCGGGGCTGCCGGCCGAATGCCCGCTCGAGGCCCTTGAGCGCGACCAGCAGCGCCGACGCGTCGGTCCCGGCGTCCGGACCGGCCGGCACGTCGAGCGCGACCACCGCGTTGCGGAAGTCGGGCTGGTCGACCACGCCGACCGGCGCCGTCGCGTACAGCCGCGACACGCCCGCGACCGTCGTGTCGGGGAGCCCGGCGAGCGCGCGCACGGCGGCCGCGAGCGTGGCCGCCGCGTCCCCCACGTTCGCGCCCAGCCCGACGAATGCCCGTACCCGTCGCACGGCCGGCCGGCCTCCCATCGCTAGACTCCGGGGCCATGGCCCCGGTCACTGTCCTCATCCTCGCACCCGAGCCGGCGCTCGATGCCGGCCCGCTCGTGCAGATCCTGGACGCCGCCTGGACCGCGCTCGCGGAGCATCACCGGCTGGGCTTCCTCGCTGCCGGGGCCGCCGAAGCGGTCGTGCGGCGCGAGCTCGCCGACGGGACGTCGTTCGGCGGACGCCTGCGGCGGCTCGTCGCGGAGCTGCAGCCCGCGGGCCTGGTCGTCCTCGGCGCCGGGTCGATCCCGCTGGCGACGACCGGCGACCGCGAGGCGTTCGTCCGAGCCGCGGCGGCCGACGAGCCGGGCGCGCTCGCGAACCACCGCTCCTCGGCCGACGTCGTGGCGATTTCCCGGGCGGGCGAGGTCCTGGCCGCGGTGCCGGACCTCGCCTCGGACAACGCGCTGCCGCGTTGGCTCGCGGAGGCCGCCGCCATCCGCGTCGGCGACCTCGCGTCGAGGCGGCGGCTGGCGGTCGACGTCGATTCGCCGCTGGACCTTGTGCTCCTTGACGGCGTCCGTGGCGCGCCGCGGCTGCCCGGCCCCGATGGGGCGTCGGCCGACGCCGTCCGCTCCCGTCTCGCGGCGCTGCGCTCGCTGGCGACCGACCCTGGCGCGGAGCTGCTCGTCGCGGGACGGACCTCGGCCGGCGACCTGCGCTGGCTCGAGCGCCAGACCCGCTCGCGCACGCGGGCCCTCGTCGAGGAGCGGGGCCTGCGCACGTCGGCCGCCGGCGCCCAGCTCGGACGCCCGAACCGGCGCCCGCCCCGGAGCGTGCTGGGCGAGCTGCTGGATCGGGACGGCCCCGCCTCGCTGGGACGCCACGTCGCGGCGATCTCCGATGGCGCCCTGATCGATTCCCGGGTCCTCCTGGCCCACCGGCTGGGGGCCGACGAGGGCGCCTGGCCGCCCGCCGAGGACCGCTTCGCGTCGGACCTCCTGCTCCCCGAGCGGGTCGGCGACCCGTGGCTGCGCGAGCTGACGGCGGCCGCCCGGGACGCCGGGGTGCCGATCCTGCTCGGCGGCCACGGCCTCGTTGGCCCGGGGGTGCGGCTGGCGCTCCGGGCGTAGGGCGGGGTCCGATGGGCCCGCCTCGCGGCGAGGTCGCCGGACGACCGTCCCGTACGATCGCCGCGATGGACGACGATCGAGAGCGACCCGTGCCGTCGCTCGTCCGGGACCGCTTCCCCGATCCCGAGTCGGTCGGCGAGGACGAGGTGCTCGTCGAGCGGCTGCAGGCCGAGATCCGCGAGGCCGGACCGATCACGTTCGCGCGCTTCATGGAGCGGGCGCTGTACGAGTCCGGCCACGGCTACTACCGGCGGCCCGAGCCCGGCCCGGGTCGAGCGGGCGACTTCCTCACGGCGCCCGAGGCGCACCCGATCTTCGGGGCCGCCGTCGGTGCCCTCCTCGAACAGGCCTGGACCGCGCTCGGCCGGCCCGAGCCGTTCGTCGTCCGCGAGCCCGGCGCCGGCACCGGCGCGCTCGCGGAGGGTCTGCTCGTCGGCCTGCGCGACGCCGGGTCGCCGCTGCTCGACGCGATCCGGTACCGGCCGGTGGAGATCGAGCCGGCGCGCGTCGCGGCGTTCCAGGCGCGGCTCGACGCGGCGGGGTTCGCGGACCGCCTCGAGGAAGCGGACCGGAACGACGACGCGGGGGCCGACGCCGTCGTGGCCAACGAGGTGCTGGACGCGCTCCCGGTTCACCGCGTCATCGGCCGGCCGGCCGGGCTGCGCGAGCTGCTGGTCGGGCTCGACGAGGCCGCCCGCTTCACGGCGGTCGAAGCTGACCCGACGACCGCGGCACTCGCCGAGCGCCTGGCGGCCGAGGGCCTCCACCTCGAAGACGGCCAGGCGGCCGAGATCTGCCTGGGGGTCGACGCGTGGCTGGCCGGCGGGACCGTCGGCCTCGAGCGCGGCGTCGTCGTCCTCGTCGACTACGCGGAGGAGCCCCCGTCGCTGTATGCGTCCACGCGCCGCGACGGCACGCTGCGCGCCTTCGCCCGCCACGGCGTCGGCGGCGACCCGTTCCGCCACGTGGGGCGGCAGGACCTCACGGCCACGGTCGACCTCGCCGCCGTCCGCGCCGCCGCGGTCCATGCCGGCCTCGAGCCGGTCGGCGAGACCACCCAGGCCGAGCTGCTCGCGGCGACGACCGGTGACCTCGCCGCGTCGACCCTGCACCGGCCGGGCGCCACGCTCGAGGATGCCCTCCTGCTGCGGTCCGCCCTCGCCCGGCTGCTCGACCCCCGCGGCATGGGCGGCTACCGGGTCCTCGTCTTCGGGCGCGGGCTGCCGGCGGGCATCCAGCTGCCCGGCCTGCGCCGGCTGCGGGCCACCGCCGGGCCACCGCCGGGAACGACCGGTTGAGCACGCGGCGATCGGGCCGCGACGTCGCCGCGAGCCCCGCTCCGATCGGCTCCCGAGCACGGCACCGCTGCTAGAATGCTGGTGCCGTGCTGCTCGTGGTGGCGCACGGACACGCCCACTGTCATCACTCTCGAGCGCGACCCGTCTGCGTACACGGAGCGCCCGATACCGAGGACCTCGTGACCCAACTCTGGTACGTCGTCGGGTTCGCCGTCGCGGGCGTCTCGTTCGTCTTCCTGACGATCGGGCTCGCGTGGGCGATCTCGCATCGGACGAAAGGGGACGAGCACAAGGGTTACCCCTACGAGTCGGGCATCGACACGTACGGCGACACCCACGGGCGCTTCGGGATCTCGTTCTACATCTTCGCCCTGCTGTTCGTGGCGTTCGACATCGAGATCGTGTTCATCTTCCTGTGGGCGCTGATCTTCCGGAACGCCCGCGCGCTGGGGCTCGACCCGGCCCTGCTGTTCGTGAGCATGCTCGTGTTCGTCGGCATCCTCCTGCTCGGGCTCGCGTATGCGTGGCGCAAGGGGGTGCTGACGTGGCGCTGACGGGCGACGACGCGACGACGCCCGGTGGTGGGGGCACGAACGCCCAGGGCATCCAGCCGTCCGACGCCCCGGAGGCACCCTCGGACGAGCCGGGCACCCGTCCGGCGACGCTCGTCGCCGCCGAGCCGCGCGACCTGACCCAGCCCATCGTCGTCCCCAACACGCTGTGGTCCGCGCTGAGCCCGGAGGCGTATGGTGGCGGCCAGCCGACGGAGCACACCCACCTCGCCCGCCTCGAGCACTCGGACCTCGTGCGCCGCGACGACGCCCGCTGGGGCGCGCTCGAGGTCATCCCGACCAAGGCCGACCTGGTCCTCGACCTGATCCGGATGAACAGCCTGTGGCCGCTGCTGTCGGGCCTCGCCTGCTGCGCGATCGAGATGATGTCCGCGGCCACGTCCAAGAACGACATGGACCGCTGGGGCATGTTCCCGTTCCGCGCCAGCCCGCGCCAGGCCGACGTGCTGATCGTGGCCGGCACGCTGACGACCAAGATGGCCGGGCCGCTCGTCCGGCTGTGGGAGCAGATGCCGGAGCCGAAGTGGTGCGTCGCGATGGGCGATTGCACGTGCTCGGGCGGCCGCTACAAGCGCAGCTACTCGACGATCGAGGGCATCGACCGGGTCATGCCGGTGGACGTCTACGTGCCCGGCTGCCCGCCCCGGCCCGAGGGCCTGATCTACGGAATGATGAAGCTCCAGCAGCTGGTCAAGGACCGCCGCGGCGAGTGGCACGAGCGCCCGATCGGGCCGACCGTGCCGACGGACGTCTGACGATGGACCGGCAGCTGCGCGTTCGGCTCGAGGCCGCCCTCGGCGACCGGCTCACGGGCCCGGTCCGCCAGCGGCACGACCAGACGGAGATCCGGGTGAGCCCGGCCGACCTGGTCGAGGTCATGCGCACCGTGCACGACGATCCGCGGTTCGCGTTCACGGTCCTGGCCGATCTCGCCGGCGTGGACACCGGCAGCCACATGCAGGTCGTCTACCACCTGTGGTCCGCGAGCTCGCCCGACTGGCTGCGCGTGATCGCCGACGGGATGCCGCGCGACGACCCGCGTGCCCCCTCGCTCACCGGCCTGTGGCCCGGCGCCGAGTGGATGGAGCGCGAGGCCTACGACATGTTCGGGATCATCTTCGAGGGCAACCGCGACCTGCGCCGGATCTACATGCCGCCCGACTACACGAGCTTCCCGCTGCGCAAGGACTTCTACCTGCCCGACGACGCGGCCCGCTCGCCGGGCGGCGGGGTCCGGCACATGGAGCAGAGCCAGGCGCCGGCCCAGGCGACGCCGTCCGTGATGCGCCGGACGGTGAGGGCCTAGAGGATGGCCGCCCCCGCCGCGCCGGGCCAGCACGCCTCCGAGGACGACCCGCGCGTCCTGCTCGACGACGACGCCGGGCACTACGAGCCCATCCCGCCGTACCCGCCGCGCACGGAGCGCGAGGCCGAGTTCTACACGCTCGGGGACGGCGAGATGTTCCTCAACATGGGGCCCCAGCATCCCTCGACCCACGGCGTGCTGCGCGTGGTCCTCAAGATCAGCGGCGAACGCGTCGTCGACCTCGACCCGGTCCTCGGCTACCTCCACCGCGGCGTCGAGAAGCTGTGCGAGAACGCCGACTACCACCAGGTCATCAGCCAGGTCGACCCGCTCGAGTACGTGAGCTCGCTGTTCTGCGAGTGGTCGCCGGTGATGGCGTTCGAGAAGCTGCTCGACGTGGAGGTGCCGCGGCGCGCCGAGTACATCCGCGTGCTGACCGGCGAGCTCAACCGGATCGCGAGCCACGCCCTGTTCATGGGCTGGATGGCGCTCGACCTGGGCGGCCTCACGCCGATCCTGTACAGCTTCATCGAGCGCGACGAGATCTGCGAGATGCTGGCCGCGATCACCGGCCAGCGGATGCTGTTCAACTACTTCCGGATCGGCGGCGTCAACGGCGACGTCAACCACGAGTTCATGTCGCGCCTCGGCGACTGGATGAGCCGGGCGACCGAGCAGCACAACGCGAACACGCAGCTGCTCAACGAGAACGAGATCTTCGTCCGCCGGATGCGCGACATCGGCCGGCTGGACAGCGAGCTGGCGCTGCGGATGGCGGTCACCGGCCCGAACCTGCGGGCGGCGGGGATCCCGTTCGACGTCCGCCGGGCCCACCCGTACTCGGTCTACCCGGAGCTCGACTTCGACATCCCCACCCGCGGCCACGGCCCGCAGGGCGGCGACGCGCTCGACCGCTACCTGCTGCGCGTCGAAGAGATCAAGCAGAGCCTGCGGATCATCGACCAGTGCCTGCACAACATGCCCGACGGCCCGGTGATCGCGAAGCTGCCGCGCCTCCTGCGGCCACGCCCCGGCCGTGCGTGGGCCGGGATCGAGGGGCCGCGCGGCCTATACGGCACGTACGCGATCTCGGACGGCACCGACCAGCCGTTCCGGATGAAGATCCACGACCCGTCGTTCGTGCACCTCCAGCTCGTCGGGCTGCTGATGCGCGACAACCTGATCGCCGACACCATGGCCGTCATGGCATCCCTCGACCCCATCATGGGCGGCGTCGACAAGTGAGCACCCAGGAACGGCCGTCGCGGGCGTTGCCGGCTGCGGTGCTCGCTCACGCACCTGGGAGTGCGCTCGCTCCGCTCCTCTCCGGCGCCTTCGCGGCGTCGCGTCCTGAGCGCTCACTGGACCGGTGCCGATGACGGCGGTCAATCGCGCGCTCAGCAATCTGACCCTGACGGGGAAGATCCTGCTGCCGCTGCTGTTCCTGGTGCTCGTCGTCGGGCCGGTCGTGACCGTGCTGCTGGGCGTGTTCATCGGGCCCTGGCTGCTGCAGCTGCTGGGCGCCAACATCGACATCGTCCGGTTCGTGGTCGCCGTGACGGCGATCCTGCTGTTCAGCATCCCGGCCGCCTTCATCATCATCTACATGGAGATGAAGGTCATCGCCCTGATGAACCTTCGCGTCGGGCCGGACCGGGTCGGGCCGTTCGGGTCGCTGCTGTCCGTGGTCCACGGGCTCAAGGTCCTGATGAAGGAGGATTTCACCCCGACGGGCGCGGACAGCCTGGTGTTCACCTGGGCCCCGGTGGTCGTGTTCCTGACCGCGGTGATGACGTTCCTGGTCATCCCGTTCGGGCCGGGCCTCGTCGGCCAGGACCTCAACATCGGGCTGCTGTACCTGTTCGCGGTCGGCGGCATGACCGTGGTCGGCCTGCTCATGGCCGGCTGGTCGAGCTTCAACAAGTACTCGCTGCTCGGCGGGCTCCGGTCGGCGGCCCAGGTCGTGAGCTACGAGATCCCGCTGACGCTGTCGGTCGTCGGCCTCATCCTCCTCGCCGGCACGATGAGCCTCAACCAGATCGCCGTGCAGCAGTCGGGCTGGATCACCGACTGGTTCGTGTTCCGCCAGCCGCTGGGCGCGCTGATCTTCTTCATCGCCGCCACGGCCGAGGCCAACCGGACCCCGTTCGACCTCACCGAGGCCGACTCCGAGATCGTGGCCGGGTTCGCCACCGAGTACTCGGGGATGCGGTTCGGGTTCCTGTTCTTCGCCGAGTACGTCAACGTGTTCATCATCTCGGCGCTGATGGTCACGCTCTACTTCGGGGCGTGGAACGCGCCGTTCGACTTCCCGGACATCCAGCTGGCCCTCGACCCCGGCTCCCTGGGCAACGGGCTGCCGATCCTGATCGCGGTGGCGCCGGTGGTGTTCACCCTGTTCTTCGCCGCGCCGTTCTTCCTGGTCAACAGCGCGCGACCGGCCTGGCAGGCGCTGGTCCTCGGCTTCATCACGTTCAACGTGGTCGTGGTCGGCCTGCTGTTCGGGATCACGTACCTCGGCCTCGACTGGGTCGCCGGCCTGGCCTGGTTCCTGCTCAAGTCGTTCCTGTTCGTGTACGTGTTCGTGTGGATGCGCGGCACCCTGCCGCGGGTGCGGATCGACCAGCTGATGGGCTTCGCCTGGAAGTGGCTGCTGCCCGCGTCGCTGCTCAACCTGTTCCTGACGGCGGCGGCGATCGCGGTCGTCGACATCCTCAAGGGGCCGGCGTGAGCACCGTCCCCGGCATGGGCCTCGTGCGCGGCATGGGGTTCACCCTGAAGCGCTTCTTCGCGCCCAAGGCCACCGTCCGCTGGCCCGAGCAGCCGGCCGACGTCGCGCCCAAGTTCCGGGGGCGCCTGCAGCTGCTGTACGACGAGTACGGCACGCTCAAGTGCGAGACGTGCTTCCAGTGCGCCCAGGCGTGCCCGATCGAGTGCATCGACATGGGCGGCATGGACACCAAGGGTCGCTTCCACGTGCACTGGGGCCCGCCAGAGACCTACGGCGAGCGGCGCGAGGAGTCCGCGCTGCGGCGGTCCGGCCGGCCCGTCCCGGACGCGGCGTTCGCCCGGTTCGACCCCGTCGACACGGCCGTCCTCGACGCGATCCTCGAGCGCCACGACTACGACCCCAAGGCGCTGCTCCAGATGCTCGAAGAGACGCAGGCCGAGTACGGCTACCTGCCGGTCGGGGCGCTCAAGCACATCTCGCGGATCACCGGCACCTGGTACGCGATGATCTACGGCACGGCGACGTACTACCGCCACCTGCGGTTCGAGCCGCCGGTCATCGAGGCGGCGCCGGCCGGGAAGGCCCACCTCGAGATCGAGTCGGCCTACCGCACCGCGCTGGACGCGTCGCTGGGGTACGGCGCCGGGGCGGCCGGCCGATGAGCGCGTTCCTGTCCACCCCGCGCGACTGGCCGACGGTCCTCACGGGCCGGGTCGCCGCGCTCGAGGGCGATCCCGACGACCTGGACCGCGCGACGCGCGAGGGCGCGTTCGAGGGCCTGCGGATCGCCGTGCGCGACCTCGGGGCAACCGGCACCATCGCGACCGTCGCCGCATCGGGCCTCCGCGGCCGGGGCGGGGCGGGGTTCCCCACCGGCGACAAGTGGCGCGCCGCGGCCTCCGAGCCGGCCGGGCAGCGCTACGTCGTCGCCAACGGCTACGGCGCCGACCCCGGCGTCCAGACCGACGCCGCGCTGATGCGAGCCGATCCGTGGCTGGTCCTCGAGGGCCTCGCGATCGCGGCGTTCGCCACCGGTGCGACCGAGGCGATCCTCGCCGTCCGGGCCGACGACCCGGCGCTGGTGACCCGCCTCCAGGGGGCGGCGCTGGCCGCGGAGGAGGCCGGCTTCCTGGGCGACGACGTGCTCAACAGCGGGCAGCGGGTCGTGGTCACGATCCGGCCGGTCCAGGGCGCGTTCATGCTCGGCGAGGAGACGGTGCTGCTGAAGGCGCTGGAGGGCAAGCGCGGCCAGCCCGAGCAGAAGCCGCCCTACCCCACGCAGCACGGCCTGTTCGGCCGGCCGACGGTGGTCAACAACGTCCAGACGCTGGCCGCCGTCCCGTGGATCGTGCGCCAGGGCGGCGCCGCGTTCGCGGCGATCGGCGACCCCGGCGCGCCCGGGACCGTGCTCGTGCAGCTCCGCGGCCCGGCCGGGGGGGGCATCGCCGAGGTACCGCTCGGGACGAGCCTTCGCCAGCTCGTCCGCCTCGCGGGCGGACCCGGGACTCACGGCTTGAAGGCGATCCTCGTCGGCGGGCCGACCGGCGGCCTGCTGCCGGCCGACCAGCTCGACATCCCGTACACCTATGCCGCGCTGCGCGAGGCCGGGGCTCACCTCGGCTCGGGTTCGGTGGTCATCGCCGACGATCGGGCGTGCATCGTCGACCTCGCCCGCCTGCTCGCCCGCTTCTCGGCCGACGAGGCGTGCGGCAAGACGATCCCCTGCCGGATCGGCCTGCGCCGCCTGTACGAGATCGGCGACCGCATCGCCACCGGCCGGCCCAAGCCAACCGACGACGCGCTCCTGGCGGACCTCGCGCACGACGTCGCGGCCAGCGGCCTGTGCGACCACGAGCGCCTGGCGACCCTGGCCTTCACCTCCGGGATGCGATACTTCCGGTCCGAGATCGACGACCACATCCTGCGCAGCTCATGCCCCGCCGGCGTCTGTCAGCCGATCGCGGTGGCGGCGGGCGCGGCCCACTAGGACCCGCGAATGGCTGACCTGATCATCCGTCCCGAACGCCCGCCCGAGCACCGCGTCCAGTCGCGCCCGGACCGGCCCGCCGTCCTCGACACCGTCACGCCCCAGGCCGACACGCACGCCGAGCGGCTGATCACCACGCAGTCGCCGCAGCGGCCGATGAACACCCCCGCGATCCGGATCGAGGTCGACGGGCGGGTGGTCGAGGGGCTCGAGGGCCAGACGATCCTCGAGGTCTGTCGCGACAACGGGATCGAGATCCCCACCCTGTGCTACGAACCCAAGCTGCCGGGCTTCGGGGCCTGCCGGATGTGCGTCGTCGAGGTCGAGGGCGAGGACAACCCGCCCATCTCGTGCTCGCGCCAGGCCGAGGCCGGGATGGTCGTCCAGACCCAGACAGAGGAAATGCGCCGGCTGCGCCGGACCAACCTCGAGCTGATCTTCTCCGACCACAACGCGTACTGCCTGCCGCCGTGCCAGAACAAGTGCCCGAGCCACATCGACATCCCGGGCTTCCTCAAGGCCAACGCCGAGGCCAACTGGACCGAGTCGACGCGGATCTTCAAGCGCACGATCCCGTTCCCCTCCGTGCTCGGCCGGGTGTGCCCCGCCCCGTGCGAGGAGCACTGCCGGCGCGACGAGGTGGACGAGGCGATCGCGATCCGCGATAGCCACCGCTACGCCGGTGACCAGGTCATCCGCGCGATGCTCGACGAGGGCGTCGATCCACCGCTGCCGTTCGAGCGCCAGGCGGCCTCCGGCCGGACCGTGGCCGTCATCGGCTCGGGCCCCGCGGGCATGGCCGCGGCCTACTACTTGCTGCTCAACGGGCACGACGTGACGGTGTTCGAGCGGGATCCGTCGCCCGGCGGCATGCTGCGCTACGGCATCCCGCAGTACCGGCTGCCCAAGGTCGAGGTCCTCGAGGCCGAGTACGAGTCGGTCACCCGCCTCGGCGGGCGGATGGAGTGCAACAAGGGCCTGGGCCGCGACTTCACGCTCGACGACCTCCAGAACCAGGGCTACGACGCGGTCGTCATCGCGATCGGCTGCTACGACACCAACAAGCTGGGCATCCCCAACGAGGATGCCGACGGCGTCATCGACGGCCTCGAGTACCTGCGGACCGCCACGCTGGGCCTGCCCTATCCGGGCCACGAGGGCTCGCGGGTCGTCGTCGTCGGCGGCGGCTTCACGTCGATGGACTGCTCGCGGACGTCGATCCGCCAGGGCGCCAGCGAGGTGACGCTCGTCTATCGCCGCGACATGAAGGACATGCCGGCCAGCAACGAGGTCCACGAGGCCATCGAGGAGGGCGTCACCGCCATCTTCCAGGCAGGCCCGACGCGCGTCATCACCGACGAGAAGACGGGCAAGCTGACCGGCATCGAGTTCATCCGGATGCAGCCCGGCGCGCCCGACGCCTCCGGCCGGCGCCGCCCCGAGCCTGCGGCCGGCACCGAGTTCACGATCCCCTGCGACCGCGTGCTGCTGGCCATCGGCCAGGGTCCGGAGCTCGACTGGATCCGCCCCGGCTCCGAGGGCCCCGTCGCGACCAAGCAGCGGCGCCTCGGCGCCGACGCCGTCACGTTCGAGACCGCCCGGCCCGGCGTGTTCGGCACCGGCGACGTCCGGATCGGCGCGGCGACGGTCGTCCAGGCGATCGCCGAGGGCCGTCGGGCCGCGTACGCCGTCGACGCCTACCTCAAGGGCAACGACCTGTCGACGATCCGCGCCCGCCAGACGCTCGCCGAGCCGCAGCCCGAGTTCCTCTCGATCGTGCCGTTCACGGGCGAGATCAAGGAGCCGCGCTACCGCCTTAAGGCGCTCGAGGCCGAGTCGCGCAACCACAACTACATCGAGTACGAGATCCCGTACACGCGCGGCGAGGCGATGGCCGAGTCCACGCGCTGCCTCCAGTGCACCTGCGAGGCGATCGGGTTCTGCGACCTGCGGCGCCTGGGGATCGAGTACGGGACCACGCTCCAGACGCTCGAGCCCGCGTTCCACCAGGGGGCCGGCTACCGCAGCGTGACCGAGAACCGGTTCACCGGCCTCAACCACGACTACGTCCGCGACGACAGCCATGCGTTCATCCTGCGCGAGCCGTCGCGCTGCATCGACTGCGGACGCTGCGCCAACGTGTGCGCCGAGGTCGTGGGCGCGGCCTGCTACGACTTCATGCGCATCGGCTTCGACACGCTGGTGACGACGCCGCTGGACATGAGCCTCAACGACACGCCCTGCGTGTCCTGCGGCCGGTGCGCGGAGACGTGTCCGACCGGCGCCCTGATGCCCAAGCCGCGCGTGCTGCAGAAGTACGAGGTGGACGAGAGCCGCTGCATCCTGTGCGGCATCTGCGTCGACGCCTGCCCCTACGACGCCGTCCGCGACAGCGACCAGTTCGAGCTCAGCCACACCTCCCGCGAGGAGCCGATGATCGACCTCCTCGCGCTGGCGGCGGTCGAGCGCGAGACCGAGATGACCTACATCCGCAAGGAACGGGACTGGGCCGAGCGGGCCCGGGCCGAGGGCCGGCTCCTCGACCCGGCGCGGCTGCTGCCCGTCCTCCCGCCGTCGATCGGCGGCAACGGGCACGGCAACGGCAACGGCAACGGCCATGGGAACGGGAACGGCCACGCGCACGGCGGCGCCGGGACGCTCCCGGCGACCGCGGGCTCGTCGGCCCACGCGCACGACCATTGAGAGGCTCGCGTGACGCTGCCTGAGACGATCCCGTTCGTCGGGATCGGGTGGGACGACCTCCTGTTCATGACGCTCGCCCTGGTGCTGCTGGTCGCGGGCCTGCTCGTCGTCACGATGCGCGACATCATCCGCTGTGCCCTGGCGATGATCGTGTGCTTCGCCGCGCTGGCGGGGCTGTACGTGATGGCCAGCGCGCCGTTCGTGGCCGCGGCCGAGGTCCTGGTCTACATCGGCGCGATCAGCGTGCTGGTGCTGTTCGCGATCATGCTCACCGAGACCAAGGCGGCACCCAGCCGGCTGGTGTTCCAGACACAGGCCCGATCCGCGCTGGTCGCGGGCGTGCTGCTGGCGATCGTCATCGTGCTGGCGGTGGTCTCGACCGCCTGGCCGTTGGCGCCCGGCCTCATCCCCACCGATACCGTGGGCGTCGCGGCGGCCCTGTTCGGGGCGTACGTCCTGCCGTTCGAGATCGTCAGCGTCCTGCTGCTGGCGGCGGTGATCGGCGGTGTGTTCCTGGCCAAGCGCGAGCACGGGGGCGTCGACTGATGCTCAGCGCGCTCGACGGCATCGCTCAGTCGCTCGACGCCTACCTGGTCCTGGCGGGGATCCTGTTCGCCATCGGGGCGTTCGGCTTCCTCGCCCGGCGGAACGCGATCAGCATGCTGATGTCGATCGAGCTGATGCTCAACGGCGTCAACCTCTCGATCATCGCGTTCGGGGCCTTCACCCAGAAGGTCCTCGCGGACGGGACGGTCATCTACCCGCTCAACCCCAACGCGTCGGTGATCGCGCTGGTCGTGATGGCCGCCGCGGCGGCCGAGGCGACCATCGGCCTCGCGATCGTCATCGCGATCTACCGCAACAAGAAGACGCCGCTCGTCGACGAGTACGACGCGATGCGGCAGTAGGCGCGGCACGATGCTGCTGTTGCCGACGACCGTCGTCGCCGCCGAGGGTGCCACCGCATCCGCGGGCGGGATCTACGACGCCCTGATCCCGCTGATCGTCCTGCTGCCGATCCTGGGCTTCGCGTTCACGGCGCTGTTCGGGCGCCGGCTGCAGATGCGGTTCGGCCGCTGGGCGGCGGAGATCGTGCCGATCGGCATCATCGTGCTCACCTGGCTGGTGGCGCTGGCCGTGATCGCGCCCGCGCTCCAGCACGCGCAGCCGTTCGGCGAGAAGGGGCTCGACGTCACGCTGTGGACCTGGATCCCGGCCGGCGGCTTCAACGTCGACATCGGCTTCCACGTGGACGCCCTGACGGCCTGCCTCCTGATCGTCGTGACCACGATCGGCATGCTCGTCCACGTGTACTCGATCGGGTACATGGCCCACGACAACGGCACGTGGCGCTTCTTCGCGTACCTCAACCTGTTCATGTTCTCGATGCTGCTGCTGGTGCTGGCCAACAGCTGGCTGCTGGTGTTCGCCGGCTGGGAGCTCGTGGGGCTGTCGAGCTACGCGCTGATCGGCTACTGGTACACGAAGCGCACGGCCGCCCTGGCGGCCAAGAAGGCGTTCATCGTCAACCGGGTCGGCGACGTCGGGTTCGCGCTCGCGATCATGGCGATCTTCGTGAACACCGGCACGCTCAACATCCAGGACTCGATCGGGACGATGACCGGGGCGACGGCCAGCAACGTCATCCCGATCGGCATCGTCGCCCTGCTCGTGTTCGCGGGCGCGATGGGCAAGAGCGCCCAGTTCCCGCTGCACGTCTGGCTGCCCGACGCGATGGAGGGGCCCACCCCGGTCTCCGCCCTGATCCACGCCGCGACGATGGTCAACGCCGGCGTCTACCTCGTCGCGCGCTCCAACCTCCTGTTCGCCCACGCGCAGGAGACGATGGTCGTCGTGGCGGCGATCGGCATCTTCACCGCCATCCTCGCGGCCTCGATCGCGTTCACCCAGACGGACATCAAGCGCGTGCTCGCGTACTCGACGCTTTCGCAGCTGGGCTACATGTTCGCCGCGCTGGGCGTCGGGGCGTTCGTGGCCGCGATCTTCCACCTCATGACCCACGGCTTCTTCAAGGGTCTGCTGTTCCTCGGCTCGGGATCGGTGATCCATGCGGTCCACGAGGAGCAGGACATGAACCGCATGGGCGGCCTGTGGCGCAAGATCCCGATCACCCATTGGACGATGCTGATCGGCGCGATCGCGATCGCGGGCATCCCGCCGTTCGCGGGCTTCTTCAGCAAGGACGAGATCCTCGGCGACGCCTACCACGAAGGCGACTACTGGGTCTGGATCATCGGCCTGACGGTCGCGGTGATGACCGCGTTCTACATGTGGCGCCTGATGGGCAAGACGTTCTACGGGCCGTCGCACGTCGACCCGGCCGTAGAGCCCAAGATCCACGAGTCGCCGTGGCAGATGACGCTGCCCCTCGTCCTGCTGGCGATCCCGTCCGTGATCCTGGGCATCGTGCTGACGTGGGGCGGCCCGCCGCTCAATCCGACCGGCACCGGCCTCCTCGAGGGCTGGCTGGAGCCGGTCTTCGCGGCCTCGAACGCGTACCTGGGCGAGACGGCCGGCGGCTTCGAGCTGGCCGGGATCGACGGCGCGCTGATCGTCATCAGCGTCGCGGCGGCCGCGATCGGCCTGTCGTTCGGCATCTGGCTGTTCGGGTTCTTCCGCAACGGCGGCCACCCGCGCCTCGTCGAGCGGATGACGGTCGCCAACCGCGGGACCCGCTTCCTCTATCGCGCCTCCCTGAACAAATGGTGGTTCGACGACCTCAACCACCTCCTGTTCATCGTCATCGGCGGGCGGGTCGCGGCTGGCCTGTGGTGGTTCGACCGGGTGATCGTCGACGGCACGGTCAACGGCATCGGCGCGGCCACGCGGGATGCCGGCGGCGGCCTGCGCCGGATCCAGACCGGCCGGGTGCAGAACTACGCGTTGGGCATCGCGATCGGCCTGCTGGTCATGGCGGGCTCGTTCCTGGTGATCGCGGGGCAGCCGCGATGACGTGGGACTGGGTCGCGAACATCCACCCGGTCACGCTGGTGGTCTTCCTGCCGCTGCTGGGTGCGATCGTCGTGGCGTTCGTGCCGTCGTCGCGGCCGGACGCCGTGCGGCGGGTCGCGCTGCTGTTCGCGCTGGCGGCGTGGGTCGTGTCGCTCGGCCTGCTGGCGGCGTTCGTGACCAACAAGGTGGGCTACCAGTTCGTCGACGAGCAGCCCTGGATCCCGCTATTCGGGATCGACTACCAGGTGGGCATCGACGGCCTGTCGCTGGTGCTGGTCGTCCTGACCACGACCCTGACCTGGATCAGCCTGCTGGCCTCGTTCAAGCCGATCCAGACGCGGGTGAAGGAGTACATGGTCTCCTTCCTCGTGCTCGAGGTCGGCATGCTCGGCGTGTTCGTCGCCCTCGACCTGTTCCTGTTCTACATCTTCTGGGAGCTGGTCCTGGTGCCGATGTACCTGATCATCGGGATCTGGGGCGGCTCGAACCGGATCTACGCCACGATCAAGTTCGTCCTGTACACGCTGGTCGGCTCGCTGCTGATGCTGGTCGCGATCCTGGCGACGGCGTTCACGTTCCAGGCGGCCCAGGCGGCCACGGGCGCCGTGGACCCTTGGAAGGGCGCCTTCGACCTCCAGGTCCTGACCGCGTTCGCCGGCACCGGCGGCTTCTCGCCGACGTTCCAGTTCCTCGCCTTCGGTGCGTTCTTCCTCGCGTTCGCGATCAAGGTGCCGATGTTCCCGTTCCACACCTGGCTCCCCGACGCGCACGTCGAGGCCCCGACGGCGGGCTCCGTGATCCTGGCGGGGGTCCTGCTCAAGCTCGGCGGGTACGGGTTCATCCGGTTCGCGCTGCCGCTGTTCCCCGACGCCGCGCACACGTGGGCGCCGGCGATCATCGTGCTCAGCCTGATCGCGATCATCTACGGCGCGATCGTCGCGCTCGTCCAGCCCGACCTCAAGAAGCTGGTCGCCTACTCGTCGGTCAGCCACATGGGCTTCGTGACGCTCGGCATCTTCGTGTTCCAGCAGCAGGCGCTGCAGGGCGCGATCCTCCAGATGGTCAACCACGGCCTGATCACGGGCGGCCTGTTCCTGCTGGTCGGCGTGATCTACGAGCGGACCCACGACCGGACGATCGCGAAGATGGGCGGCCTGTCGTCCAAGGTGCCGGTCTACGCCGCGACGTTCGGGTTCTTCATCTTCGCCTCGGTCGGGCTGCCCGGCCTGTCGGGGTTCGTGGGCGAGTTCCTGACCCTCGTCGGGACCTTCGTCATGATCCCGGGCGCTGCCGCGATCGCCACGTTCGTGATGATCCTCGCGGCCGGCTACCTGCTGTGGATGTTCCAGCGGGTCGCGTTCGGCGAGCTGTCGGACTTCCTGAAGGGGCTCGGCGGCCACCTGACCGACATGGGGCCGACCGAGGCGATGACGCTCGTGCCGCTGGCGGCGCTGGTCGTCGTGCTGGGGCTGTTCCCGGGCCTCATCCTCGGGATCATCAACCAGTCCGTGAACGTGACGCTCGAGGCGGTCAACCACGCCGCCCCGATCGCGTTCGGGCCGTGGCCGTAGGCACGCGATGAGCGACCTCGCGGTCATCTCCCCGTTCATCGCCGCGATCCTCGTCGCGGCGGCGATCCTCGTCGTCGACTTCGCGCTGCCCGGGCGCCGCGGCCCGGCGCTGGCCGTCGCGTTCATCGGTCTCGGCCTGGTCGCGCTGCTGACCGCGCTCGTCGGCCAGGACCCGCTCCCGAAGCGCGCCTTCGACGGCGCCTACGTGGTCGACGCGCTGACCACGTTCCTGGACATCCTGTTCGTCTCGATCGTCGCGCTGACGATCGCGTTCGCCCCCGACTATCTCGAGGAGCGCGACCTGCCGGTCGCCGAGTTCGCCGCGGTGCTCATCTTCGCGATGTCGGGCGCGATGCTGATCTCCGGCTCGGCCGACCTGCTGGTGATGTTCCTGGGCCTCGAGCTGATGGTGCTGCCGGGCTACGTGATGGCCGGCTACCACAAGTCCGACGGCTACTCGACCGAGGGCGCGATCAAGTACTTCCTGCTGGGGTCGTTCTCGAGCGCGATCCTCCTGTTCGGGCTCGCGTTCGTGTGGGGCCTCACCGGCACGACGCGGATCCAGGGCGTGTCCGACCAGCTGCTGCTGATCGCGAACGGCGGCGCGCCGCTGGCGCCGGCGCTGGGCCTGGGGCTCGCGTTCCTGACCACGGGCGTGGCGTTCAAGATCGCCGCCGTCCCGTTCCATTACTGGACGCCCGACGCGTACCAGGGCTCGCCGACGCCGGTCACGGGCTACCTCTCGGTGGGCCCCAAGATCGGCGCGTTCGCGCTGATCATCCGGCTGTTCGCCGACGCGCTGGGGCCGCTGGCCGCCGACTGGAACATCGTGATCATGGTCCTCGCGGGCCTGACGATGACGCTCGGCAACCTGGTCGCGCTCGCCCAGGACAACGTCAAGCGGATGCTCGCCTACTCGTCCATCGCGCACACCGGGTACATGCTGGTCGGCTTCGCCGCGTTCGGCGCGGGCGAGGAGCAGGGCATGCAGGGGCTGCTGTACTACGGCGTCGCGTACGCGTTCATGAACCTCGGCGCGTTCGCAGTCATCGCCGCGATCCAGAAGCGCACCGGCGTGACCAGCAACCTGTCGACGTTCGCCGGGCTTGCCCGCCGCGAGCCGACGCTCGCCCTGCTGATGACGCTGTTCCTGCTGTCGCTGACCGGCATCCCGCCGACCGCCGGGTTCTTCGGCAAGTTCTACGTGATCCTGGCCGCTGTCGAGGTCGGCGGCTGGCTCAACGTCCTCGCTGTTTTGGCGGTGGTCAACGCCGCCATCGCCGCCTTCTACTACCTGCGGGTCGTGGTCTACATGTTCATGCGCGAGCCGGCGACCGAGCAGACGGCCCTCCAGCATGGGCGCCTGGTGTGGACGGGCCTCGCGGTCGCGACCGTGATGACGATCGCGCTCGGGCTGTTCCCGGAGACGGTCCTCGGGTTCGTCGGCCGTGCCGCCGCCGCGGTCAGCCAGGTCGGCGGCTAGGGGGAGCCCACGCCGAACAGGTCCGCCGCGCCCGCGGAGGCCGAGGGAGCGACGGGGGAGCCCGAAGGGAGACCGGGCGAGGGCGACGTCGGACCCGAGGGCGCCGCGTCGGAGCCCGACGGCGAGGCCACCGGCGACGGCGAGGCCACCGGCGACGGCGAGGGAGCGGCCGAGGCCGACGCCACGGGCGTGGCCGGCGGCGGGGTTGTCGGCACGGGCAGGCCGGGTGCCAGCAGCACCACGCCGCCCAGCAGCGCCGCCCCGACGACGGTGCCCATGACGAGGCCCGCCGCGATTGCCGTCTTCCCGCCCATCGCCCGCGAGCGTACCAGTACCAATCGGCCGAAGGCGCGCGCCTCCGCCCTCGACTACCATTCGCCGCCATGACCGGACGACCCGCCGCCGCGGTGAACGCGGCCCGAACGCGCCTGCTGCCCGCGCTGCTGACCGCGCTGGGCGTGGTGCTGCTGACGGCCGGGCTCCTGTCGTACGCGGACCCGACGACCGCCGGGACCTTTGTCGAGGAGTCGCCCACCTCGGTCGAGCTGTCGCCGAGCATCGCGCCATCGCCGTCGCTCGAGGCACCCAGCGCGTCGGCGGGCGCGTCGGAGGCCCCGACCCCATCCCCGACCCCGGAGCCCACCAAGGCCGGCGCGGCGGCGCACGCGACGCGCGTCGTCATCCCGGCGCTCAAGATCGACCTCCCGGTCGTCGGCGGGCCGAACGGCTATCCGTTCTGCAACGTCGCGATGTACATCGACGGCCTCGGCAAGCCGCTCATGGACCTCGGCCGGCCGGGCCGCGGCATCGCGACCTACCTGTTCGCGCACGCCCGCGACGGGATGTTCGGGCCGATCTACGAGCAGGCGATCGTCAAGCACCAGCCCGAGAAGATGCTGGGGATGATCGTCCAGGTCTACACGGACGACGACAAGCTGTACCTGTTCGAGATCGACAAGGTCCTGCTGCACCAGCTCAACCTCGACGCGGCGTTCTCGGCGGACACCGAGCAGCTGTGGCTGCAGACCTCGGAGGGCCCGAAGGGCACGCCGGGCAAGACGCAGCTGCGGGCGCACCTGCTGTCGGTGGGCGACGCCGATCCCGCGGACGCGCATCCCAAGGCCAAGCCCGTCAGGTGCGCCTGATCGGGCGGAACGACGGTCGCCAGGCAGGTCCCGGGCGCCGGCGTCGTCGGGCGGCCTAGATCCAGTCGATCCGGCGCAGGAACAGCGCGGTCATCGTGGCGCCCAGGATCACGAACGCGGTGATCGCCCAGAACCCGCCCCCCTCGCCGGACCCGAGCGCGGCGCTGGCCTCGCTCATGCCGAAGATCCCGGCCACCGCGCCGATGCCGGCGAGGATCACGGTCACCCCCGTCAGCCGTTTCATGATGATCGACAGGTTGTTGTTGACGGTCGAGAGGTAGACCTCGAGGGTGCCGCCGACGAGCTCGCGGTCGGTGTCCAGCTCGTCCGTCACCCGGATCAGGTGGTCGTACACGTCGCGGAAATAGACGATGTGCTCGGCCGAGATCAGGACCTCGTCCCGGTTCGTGAGCTGGTTGAAGATCTCGCGCGCCGGCGAGATCGCCCGCCGGAGGCCGATGAGCTCGCGCTTGGTCGCGAACAGGCGCTCCAGCGTCCAGGTCGTCGGCCGCTGGATGACGGCGTCCTGGATCTGGTCGATCTCGTCCTCGATCGCGTCGAGGACCGGGAAGTACGCGTCGACGATACCGTCCGTGATCGCATACAGCAGGAAGTCCGGCCCGCGCTTGAGCAGCGCCGGGGCATCTCCCCGCAGCTGCTGGAGCGCGTAAGGGTCCCAGCCCGGCTCGTGGACCGTGAGCAGCGACCGGCGCTCGAGCACCAGGTCCACCTCGAGCTCGCTGACGGCGCCCGCGTAGGTCACCCAGAACATCACGATGTGGATCGCGCCCTCGACCATCGTGATCCGGGCGCGCTGGTTGCGCTCGGCGATGTCGTCGGCGATCAGCTGGTGCAGGTCGAGCAGGCGGGTGACCGAGTCAACGGGGACGTCCGCCGGTGCGACGACGTCGACCCACACGCGGGCCTCGGGGTCGGCAAGGATCGCCTTCAGCGCATCGACGCCCTCGAACTTGCGCGCCGTGTGGTCGATCCAGGCGCACCCCCGGACGACCAGCCGGTCGTCGGTGGCGACGCCGTCGCCGGCCGAACGCGGGGCGTCAGGCGCCGCCGATGACCGGGAGCTCGAGGTCGGCGTCGCTTCCTGCATCGGGGTCGATGGCTCCGTTCGGCGCCGGGGCGGCACCGCCCGCAGTCGAGACGGGCCCGGTCGCGCCGAGCATACGCCGCCGATCGAGCAGCAGGGCGGGCGGGATCGCGAGGGCCGTGACGACCGCCGCCACGAGGAACACGCCGACCATGATCTGGGCGGCCTCGCCGGCGGCCCATGTCTCGAGCGCCTCGATCACGAGGCCGTCCCGGAGCGGACGGTCCTGGAGCGACGCCGGGACGTAGGCCTTGTAGGCGGTCGGGGTGGCGTAGACCTGGTCGTACAGGCGGTCGATGGTCGTCGACCCGTAGGCGGTCAGGATCGCGAGACCCACGGCCATGCCGACCATCCGGGCGACGGTCACGGTCGAGGCGGCCATGCCGTACAGCTCGCGGCCCACCGCCGTCACGGCGGCGGTCGAGCGCGGGGTCACCGTCGCCCCGAAGCCCAACCCGAACACCGCCAGCGCAACCGCCGCGGACGCGACGGGGGTCGAGGTCGTCCAGCCGGACATCGCGACCAGCGCGCCCACCGACGCCAGCAGCCCGATCAGCGTCACGAGGCGCAGCGACAACACGCGGACGATGAACCCCGACGCGAGCGCGCCGACCGCCGTCGCGCCGGCCAGCGCCCCCAGCGCCAGCCGCTGGTCGTCGGGGCCGCCGTAGAGCACGCGATCGACGAACACCGCGCCACCCACGATCGCCGTGGCCAGGGCGTAGCCGGTGAGCAGGGAGACGAGGGTCGCCGACGCGAAGCCCGCGTTGCGGAACAGCCGCGGGTCGAGGAACGGGTCGCGGACCCGTAGCCCGCGGATCACCGAGACCGCGCCCGTGACGACGGCGACCACCGCGAGGACCGCGGCGACGACCGCCGGATCGAGGCCGCCGGAGTCGGGCTCCGCGCGGCTGCCCAGCAGCGTCAGCGCCCCCAGCGCGCCCACGAGGAAGGCCGAGAACAGGATCGCGCCGACGACGTCGAGGTGACCCGGCCGTCGCGGCGTCTCCCAGCCGCTGCTGGCGGCCCACGCGACCACGAGGGCCACGATCCCGATCGGCACGTTGACGTAGAACACCCATCGCCAGGCCGGCACGAGCAGGCTGGCCGGCATCGAGCCCGGATCGGCGCCCAGCCGCGACAGCGCAGCGGCCGGGTGGACCGCGCCCAGGATCGCGGCGCCGAGGAACGGACCGGCGGCCATGCCCAGGAACGTCAGCGCGGCGATGAGGCCGAGCGCGCGCGGGCGCCCAACTCCCGGGAACAGGTGCGACGCGGCCGAGGTGGCGACGGGGACCAGCGCGCCGCCACCGACCGCCTGGACGAGGCGCGCCGCGATCAGCAGCTCGAGCGTCGGCGCCATGCCGGCCAGCAGGCTGCCGACGGTGAACACGACGAGCGCCGCGAGGAACAGCCGTCGCGTGCCCCACAGGTCGGCCATGCGCCCCGCCAGCGGCATCGTGACGACCGCGACCAGCAGGTAGCCGTTGATGATCCACGAGGCCTCGCGGAGCCGCGTCCAGCCCGCCACGTCAGCGACGATCGCCGGCAGGGCGACGGCCGTGACCATGAGCTCGAGGCCGGCGAGGAACACGCCGGTACCCATGACGGCCAGCAGCAGGATGCGGTCGCGGCGCGGGAGCGGAGGCGGGACCGGTTGCACGCCGGGGAGTGTAGGGCGATCGCGCGGTCGACCGCGTTGGCGGCTGCGCTCGGCGTTCGGGGCAGCGGGGGTTCCCACGCGCAGACCGGTGCGCTAGGCTCCCGCAACAGGTGTTCCCAAGCACCTGAAATCGCCTGGAGGCCCTTCGACAGCCGTGAACGCCTGGTACGCGACGATCTCCTGTCAGACAGGCTGATCGGCCCCTTCCTCACCCAGCGTCGGAGGAAGGGGCGGGACAGACGCGCGCCGTCGTCGCCGGGGCCGTTCGGCCCGGCGGGTGGGTGCGTCCCCGCGCAGTCGAAGGGAGATGGCGATGCCGATGCCGCATCGCACGTTCGCACAGGTCGCGAAGCGCAGGCTGGTGGGCAAGGAAGGACGGGAGCGGATCCGCGAGGTCAATGCCCTCCTCGCCGAGCTGCCGGACTACAGGAACGGGCCGTACGCGGACCTGCGCAAGGCCCTCCTGGCGGAGATCGAGGACACCCGCACGCGCTCGTCCGCGGTGCACCGGGACTCGATCGCCGTCCGTCGCGAGGGCGCGGCACAGGTCGCGCTCGTCGGGCCGCCCAACGTCGGCAAGTCGTCGCTGCTCCAGGCGCTGTCGGAGATCCAGATCCGGACGGGCGACTACGCGTTCACGACGCTCCGTCCGGTGCCGGCGCTGACGCGCATCGGCGGCGTGCTCGTCCAGCTGGTGGAGATCCCGGGCCTGATCGAAGGCGCGAACGAGGACCGTGGTGGCGGGCGGGCGCTGCTGGGCGTGCTCCGCTCCGCCGACGCGATCGTCTACTGCGCCCGTGCCGGCGCGGATCCCCGCGAGCTGCGCGTGGTCCTCGCCGAGGTCGCCGCGGCCGGGATCGAGAAGCCCGCGTTCGTCGCGGCGACCCGTGCGGACGAGGCCGACCCGGGCGCCATCCAGGCCCTGGCGACCGCCGCCCCCGACCTCACCGTGGTGTCGGTCTCCGTCCTCGACGAGGCCTCGCTCGCGGCGTTCCGCGACGAGGTATGGCGGCTCGTCGGCCTGATCCGCGTCTACCTCCGCGCGAACGGTTCGGTCGACGAGGAGCCGCTGGCGCTCCATCCACCGGCGACGGTCGTCGACGTGGCCGACGCCGTCCACCACGAGCTGGCCGACGCGTGTACCGGTGCCCGCGTGTGGGGCCCATCGGCGAGGTTCGACGGCCAGCGGGTGGGTCGCGACCACGAGGTCGCCGACGGGGATGTCGTGGAGGTGCTCGCCTGATCGGTCAGGGATTGCGCGATCGACGTTGACACGGGCACCGGCCGACGCCTAATATCAATCCCCATTGATATGTACCGCCGTTGATCCGACGGCGAGGACCACCCTGCACGTCGAAGGTCCCCGATCACCCGTGTCCCCCACGCGCGCCCGAATCCGCAGCACGATCGCCTCGGTCGTCGACATCCCCGACGACCTGCGCGAGCTCCGACGGTTCCACAAGGTCCTCGCGGACGCGAACCGGCTGCGCATCGTGCGCCGGCTGTCGGAGGGCCCGGCCACCGTGACCGAGCTGATCGAGCACGTGGGGCTGTCGCAGCCGCTCGTGTCGTGGCACCTCGGCAAGTTGCGCGAGGTCGGGCTCGTGACGTCGCGGCGGCAGGGCCGCGAGACCGTGCACACGATCGTCCCCGAGGCGTTCGAGTCGTTCGCGACGCGCCAGGCGCGCGCCCTCGGCCTCGAGGACGCCGCGGCGGCGAGGCAGGCGGTCGGATGAGCGGCTCACTCGTCTCCCCCGAGACCCGGGCGCGCGTCCGCGGACTCATGACGCCGATCGCCGTCGGCCTCGGCCGGCTCGGGCTGTCACCCAACGCCCTGACCGTGATCGGCTTCCTGATCGCCTGCGTCGCAGCCGTCGCGGCTGGTCTGCAGGCCTGGATCGTCGCCGGCCTGCTGGTCGTGTTCGGCGGCGTCTTCGATCTGTTCGACGGCGCGCTCGCCCGGGCGACCGGCAAGGTCAGCAAGCTGGGCGCGTTCATGGACTCCACGTTCGACCGGTGGGGCGAGGGGGTCGTCTACCTCGGCATCCTGTGGGGCACGCTCGAGCTCGGGCTGACCCGTCCCGTCATCCTCACCGGCGCCGCGATGGTCTCGGCGTTCATGGTCAGCTACACCCGGGCCAAGTCGGAGAGCCTGGGCTTCACGCCCGGGACCGGCATGGCCAACGTGGGGCTCGCCCCGCGCGAGGTCCGCATCGTCATCCTCACGATCGGGCTCATCGCGGCCGGACTGTTGCCGGGCTTTCCGGCGGACACGGACCAGCCGGGCGGCTTGGCCTATCCGCTGAGCGCGCTCGCGCTCGAGCTCGCGCTCGGGCTGATCGCGGTCCTCGCCACCATCACTGTCATCCAGCGCATCGTCGCGACCATCAACCAGGCATCCAAGCAGGAACAGGGGTAATCGCAGCACATGGAGCAGGAGCACGTGAGCAACAACGGGAACAACGGCCACGGCGAGCCCAAGGCGCGGGGCAAGAAGATCCGCGTCGCCATCGTCGGCGTCGGCAACTGCGCGAGCAGCCTCGTGCAGGGCCGCTACTACTACGAGAATGCCAAGGCCGGCGACTTCGTCCCGGGCCTGATGCACGTCCAGCTGGGCGACTACCACATCAGCGACGTGGAGTTCGTGGCGGCGTTCGACGTCGACAAGGAGAAGGTCGGCAAGGACCTGTCCGAGGCGATCTTCTCGGGCCAGAACAACACCTACAAGTTCATGGACGTGCCGCACCTCGGCGTGAAGGTCGACCGCGGCATGACCCACGACGGCCTGGGCAAGTACCTGTCCCAGATCATCGAGAAGGCCCCCGGGCCCACGGCCGACGTCGTCGGGATCCTCCGGGAACGCGAGGTCGACATGGTGGTCTCGTATCTCCCGGTCGGGAGCGAGGAGGCCACCAAGTGGTACGTCGAGCAGGCGCTTAAAGCCGGCGTCGGGTTCGTCAACGCCATCCCGGTGTTCATCGGCCGTGAGCCCTACTGGCAGCGCCGGTTTGCCGAGGAAGGCCTGCCGGTCATCGGCGACGACATCAAGAGCCAGGTCGGCGCCACGATCACGCACCGCGTGCTGACCCGCCTGTTCATGGACCGTGGCGTGCGCATCGACCGCACCTACCAGCTGAACTTCGGCGGCAACACCGACTTCCTCAACATGCTCGAGCGCGAGCGCCTCGAGTCCAAGAAGATCAGCAAGACCAACGCCGTCACCTCGATGCTCGACTACGAGATCGCCGACGAGAACATCCACGTGGGTCCCTCGGACTACGTGCCGTGGCTCAAGGACCGCAAGTGGTGCCACATCCGGATCGAGGGCACGACATTCGGCGACGTCCCGCTCAACGCCGAGCTCAAGCTCGAGGTCTGGGACAGCCCCAACAGCGCCGGGGTCATCATCGACGCCATCCGCTGCCTCCGGATCGGCCTCGACCGCGGCCTCAAGGGCACACTCGTGGCCCCGTCCAGCTACTTCATGAAGAGCCCGCCGCTCCAGATCCACGACGACATCGCGCACCAGCGCGTGGAGGCGTTCATCCGGGGCGAGGACAACGAGACGCTCGTCGGCAACGAGGTGTCCCGCAAGGACGCCAAGGCGTTGGCCGGCGTGGCGAAGACCAAGGCACCCGCCGCCCGGTGAGCCAGGGGCGACCGCTGGAGGCGCCCCACCGGCGCCTCCAGGCATCCTCTCCCCGCATCGTCGAACGGGCGGCCATCGTCGGCTACAAGGCGACCGCGGCCATGCTGTCGCACGTTCCGCCGCGCCTGTCCAGCGCGGTCGTCGGGACGGCCGCCCAGGGCAGCTACCTGGCCTGGCCCGAGAAGCGCCGCTTCTCGAACGCCAACTTCGGCCACGTCCTGGGCCTCCCGCCGAACCATCCGCGCGTGCGCCGGCTCGCGCTGCGCGCCTATCGCGAGTACGGGCGCTACATCGTCGAGCTGATGCGCCTGCCGTCCCAGCCGCAGGCGGAGCTCATCGCCGCCGTCGAGGACGCGGGCATCGTGGAGCTCATCGACCGGTGGCGCGTCTCCGGACGGCCGTTGATCGTCGTCGCCGGCCACGTCGGCAGCAACGAGGCGATCGGCGCCGCGCTGGCGGTCCGCGGCTACCCGGTCACGGTGATCGCCGACGATTCGGCGTTCCCCGAGCTGTTCGACCTGCTCAAGCGGCAGCGCGAGAGCTGGGGGATCAGGCTTGTCCCGTGGCGCAACCTGCGGGGCCTGTACAGCGTGCTCAAACGCAACGAGATCCTCGCGCTGCTGGTTGACTGGGGCTATCGCAGCGACGGCATCCCGGTCCGCCTGTTCGGTGCCTGGACGACGCTGCCGGCGGGTCCGGCCGCGCTCGCCGCCAAGAGCGGGGCCGTGATCGCCCCGCTGGCCATCCGGCGCAACGCCGACGGCCGCTACCGCCTCGAGTCCAACCTCGAGTTCACCGTGCCCTCGTCCGACCCCGCCGACCTGCAGGCCGCGACGCAGCGGATCGCCGACGCGCTGGAGGCGACGATCGCTGCGGCGCCCGAGCAGTGGTACAGCTTCAAGCCGATGTGGCCCGACGATCCCGCCGAGTCGCGCGCCCTCGAGGCGCGCGCACTGGGCGCGCGCGCGACCGGTGGCGGCGCCGCAGAGGTCGCGTCCCCGTGACCGGCACGGCGGCCACCGAGCAGCCTGCCGCCGCGGGGGAAGCCCCTCCCACGCCCGTGACCGCCCCGCGAGCCGGGGTCCGCGGGTCGCTCGTGATGGCCGGCGCGACGCTGGTCGCCCGGCTGCCGGAGCGCCCGCTGGTCGCGGCCGTCGAATCCGCGGGCGAGCTGTGGTACCGGATCGCGCCGGCTCGTCGCGCCCAGGCACGCGCGAACCTGGCCCGCGTCTGCGAGGGTCTCGCCGCGACGGACCGCGGCAGCGCGGCAGCGCGGCGCGCGGCGACCGATCCCGACGCCCTCGAGCGCCTCGTCCGCGCCGCCTTCCGCCACGCGGCCAGGTACTACCTCGAGGTGGCCCGGGCCGGCGCGTACGACCTCGAGACCGCCCTGGCCAGGCTGGACGTCGACGACGAGGACGAGGTCCGGCGTGCGCTGCGGGACGGCGGGCCGGTCGTGATCGTCGGCGCGCACTTCGGCGCGATCGAGCTGCCCGTGGTGCTCCTGTCGCATCTCGTCGGCGAGCGCGTCACCGCGCCGATGGAGCTGGTCGCCGACCCGGCGCTGCAGCGCTGGTTCGTGACGTCCCGCGGCCGCATCGGCGTGAACATCATCCCCCTCGTCGACGCCCGCCGCGCGATGCTGCGAGCCCTGCGCGGCGGCCACTCGGTCGGGATCGTCGTCGACCGCGACCTCACCCGCACCGGCGTCGAGGTCCCGTTCTTCGGCCACCCGGCGCCGATCGCCGTCGGGCCGGCCCTGCTGGCCCAGGAGACCGGCGCCCCGATCTACGCCGCCGCCGCCCGCCGCGTCCGCGGCGGCCGCTACCGCTGTCGCGTGGTCCGCGTCCCCGAGCCGGAGTCCGGCAGGCGCCGCGAGCGCCTGATCGCCCAGACGGCGGCCGTCGCGGCGACGCTCGAGACCCTGCTCGCCGACGCGCCCGAGCAGTGGTGGGGCGCCTTCCACCCGATCTGGCCGGACCTCGACCAGGGTGCGGCGGGATGACGGGCACGCACGGCTCCACGGACCCCACCGACCGGCTCGGTCGCGCCGATCTCCATATCCACACCCTCGCCTCCGACGGGACGGCGCCGGTGACCGAGATCCTCGAGCGGGTCGAGCGCGACGGCGTCCTCGACATGATCGCGATCTCCGACCACGAGCGGATCGACGCCGCGGTCGCGGCCCGCCGGATCGCCCTCGATCGCGGGCTCCGGACACGGGTGATCGTGGCCGAGGAGATCAGCACCCGCGGGGGCCACCTGCTGGGCCTGTTCCTGGAGCGCCCGGTGCCCGCCCTGCGCAGCCTCCGCTGGTCGATCGCCGCCGTCCACGAGCAGGGCGGCATCGCGATCCCCGCCCACCCCCTCGTCCCGTACCCGCTGTGCGCGCAGGCGTTCCTGTTGCGCCGCCTGCTCGACGACCCCGACTCTGCGTTCCGTCCCGACGCGATCGAGACGTTCAACCCCACGGCATTCGGGCGCTACTGGCACGAGCGGGTGGTCCGCTTCGCCGCGGAGCACGAGCTGGCCCAGATCGGCAACAGCGACGCCCACGCGTCCGAGGCGATCGGCACCGGCTGGACGACGTTCCCCGGGCGGACGGAGGACGACCTCCGGGCCGCGATCATCGCCCGGACCACGCGCCACCACGGCAGCTTCCACGGCACCGCCGGCCAGCTCGGGACCTTCGGGCGCCAGCTGCGCAAGTACGGCCGCGACGCGCGGGCCGAGGTCGGCGGCCGGCTGCGCCGGGACGGCACGGGACGGGACCACGGCTACCCCGGCGGGCACCTCCGGCCGCCGCGCTTCCAGCATGCCGAGGGCGAGGGCGGCCGGTGAAGATCGGGCTCGTGTCGCCGTACGTCTACCCGCTGCCTGGCGGCGTGACCCAGCACGTCCGCTACCTCTACGAGAACCTCCGGCTGCGCGGCCACGACGTCCGGATCCTGACCTCGTCCCACGGCCTCCAGCGGACGTCCGAGGGCGACGTCATCCGGCTCGGCAAGGGCTTCTCGATGCCCGCCAACGGCTCCGTCGGGACCATCACGGTCTCGCCGCGCTACGTCTCCCAGGTCCGCGAGCTGCTCGAGCGCGAGCGGTTCGACGTCCTGCACTTCCACGAGCCGTTCGTGCCGTTCCTGTCGCTGGTGATCCTGCGCGAGTCGAAGAGCGTGAACATCGGGACCTTCCACGCCTATGGCGGCTGGTCGCCGGCCTACGAGTTCGGCTCGCGGGCGATGCGGGGGTACGCGGAGCGGCTCCACGGCCGGATCGCGGTGTCGGCCGCGGCGCGCCACTTCATCGACCGCTACTTCCCGGGCGACTACAAGGTGATCCCCAACGGCGTCGACGTCGACCGCTTCCGGCGCGCCGTGCCGGTGGCCCGCTGGCAGGACGGGACGGCGAACATCCTGTTCGTGGGCCGGTTCGAGCCGCGCAAGGGCGTGCTCGACCTCCTGCAGGCGTACCGGATCCTGCGCAAGACCGGCTGCGACTGCCGCCTGCTGCTCGTCGGCGGCGGGCCGCAGGAACGGGAGGCACGCCGCTATATCGCGACCCGCCGCCTCCACGGCGTCGAGTTCCTGGGCCGGGTCACGGACGACGAGAAGGCTCAGCTGTACCGGACAGCCGACGTCTACGTCTCGCCGGCGACCGGCCGCGAATCGTTCGGCATCGTGCTCCTGGAGGCCATGGCCGCGGGGGCGCCGATCGTGGCCTCGGACATCCACGGCTACAAGGGCGTCGTGCGTCGCGACCGCGAGGCCCTGCTGGTGCCGCCGCGCCAGCCGAAGGCCATCGCCGCCTCGATCGCGCGGCTCCTCGCCGAGCCGGAGACGGCCGCGGCGATGTCAGCGGCAGGCGTGGCCCGGGCCGAGGAGTTCAGCTGGCCGCGGGTCACCGCGAAGGTCGAGGAGTACTACGGGTTCGCGATCCGCCGTCTGGCCGCGACGGGGAGCCTGCCGCCCCACTTCACCGCCGCGGTGCCGCCGTCGCCGCGCACGCCCCCCGGCGCCCCGGTCGAGCGGATCGACGCCCCGGTCGAGGTCGGCTGACTGCCCGGTCCCCCGGTCACGGTCACACGGCTCCGGGCGCACCCTCAGGACCGCCCGTGTCGCCCGTCGCAGGCTCGTCCCCCTCCACGGACGCCATTCGCCACACCCACGTCGAGTACGCGACCACGGCGCAGGCGATCGCGAGGAACACCATCAGCAGCACGAAGCGGGCGTCGGCGAACGAGATGGCGCCGCTGCGATCGAGCGTGTTGACCACGAACTGGAACGCATAGAGGTATGTCGGCAGGATGCCCTGGTACGCGTTGACCAGCGTGTCGGGCAGCGGCAGGGCCGCGATGTTCGGGTACAGGACCACGAACCACACGCCCGCGGCCAGCACGAAGCCGGCCGCGAACCGTCGCGAGTCGCGCGCGGTGATCAGCTGGAGGGCGACCAGCGCGAGCGGGATCGCGAGGATCAGCGCGATGATCTCGGGCACGATCGCGTTGATCGAGAACAGCACGGCGTCGGTTGGCAGCCCACGCGCCAGCGCGATGACGACCCCGCCGACGACCGCGGTGATCGCGAGCGGCAGCAGGTCGCGCGGGCCGACCGACCCGCCGTCCTCGGGCGGGCGGCTGAGGTCCAGCAGCAGCTTCACGAGCACGATCAGCGTCACCACGCCCACGACGGCCAGGGCCGCCGCGGACGGCGTGACGACGATGTTGCCGGGGTTGCCGTTGCAGGCCTGCGAGCCCGCGTTCACGGCTTCGACGTCGGCCATGCCGCACAGCGGCTGTCGGAGCACCCACAGGATGATCGGTGCGAACAGCGCGAACACGGCGGCAACGCGCGCGACCATCCACGTCCGTCTCGACGGGCCATGCCACAGCTCGGCGATGAAGTAGCCGAGCGCCATGAACAGGAACGGCAGGCTCGTGTAGTAGTGGTACTGGAACGCGGCCCGGTCGATCCGCGCCCAGGAGATCCACTGGCACAGGAAGCCGACCAGGATCAGGGCCAGGGGCAGGGAGCGCCGGCGGAACGCCTGCACGGCCACGAACACCATCGCCGGGATGCCCATCCACCACAGGACCACGTTGCCGGCGTCGTAGATCGAGGCCGCGGTCGAGTTGGCGAAGCTGCCCTGGTAGAACCACACGGGCTTCAGGTTCAGCGGCCACGCCCACCACGGCGAGCTCGCCGGATGGGGCGCGGTCAGGTTGTTGTGGTAGCGGTACATCTCACCGGTCAGGTCGAGCAGGGTCTGGCCGGTGTGGCCGGGCGGCCAGCCCTTCACGATCTGGTGCCCTTCGACGAACGCCCACGGGATGTACGTGATCACGTAGACGACCAGCGGGATCGCGAGCAGCGACCCCAGCATCCACACGATCGGGATGCCCAGGCCGGAACCGAGCCGGAGCCAGCCGGTCGCCGGCGGCCAGGCGGACGGCAGCAGGCGCCGCGGATCGTCGGGCCCCGGCGTCCTGGCCATCGGGCCGAATCCGAACCGGGCGGCGACCTGGAACGCGGCGTAGGCGAGGAGGCCGACGAGGATGAGCGCGAACGCGAGCTCGAGCGGCGTCACCTGGATCGGGCCGGCCACGTAGCTCTTCTCGGCTTTGCCCAGCGTGATCGAGACGACCGCGATCAGGGTCCCGATCGCCGCGGGCCCGGCGACGGCCAGCCACATCTCCTCGTCGGACCAGGCGATGGGGTGGTACACGGTGACGACGACGGTCGCCAGCGTGAGGGCGATCATGATCAGCGTGAACGTCAGGTTGCCGTTCGCCTCGCTGCCGGACGGCACGGCCATGGCCATCCAGCCGAGCACACCGGTGAGGCCGATCATCCCGAAGATCAGGATCAGCCGGCCGAGCGCGGAGCGCGCGAGGATCAGGATGCCCAACGCGCCGATCGCGTAGGCCGCCACCCACTTGGACGCGAGCGCGAGGCCCAGGAACAGGCCGATCATCGGCATCAGCGTCCAGAACGCCCAGCGCGGGCGGTCGGGCTTGATCCACAGCCAGGCGAACACGCAATACGCGGCCAGGATGAACGCGCCGACGTACACGTCGTTCATCGCGATGCGGCTCTGCACGAAGAACATCCCGTCGAGCAGCGCGAACAGGCCGACCAGCACCGCGATGGTCCGGCGCCGGAACAGGATGCGGGTGAGCAGGAACAGCAGGCCGACGGTCAGGGCGCCCATGAACGCGCCCGGCAGCCGCCAGGCGAACGCGTAGTCGCCGACATCGAGCGACGCCGTCTCGCCGTTGGCGCCGAACGCCAGGATCTGGCCCCGGTTCTGCGTGGGGTAGTCGGGGTTGTGGTCGAGCACCCAGGCGGTCGGCTGGAACGGGACGTCCTGGTCGGCGAACACGCTCGGGCTGTGCGGCTCGATGACGTAGACCGTCGACCCGGAGCCATCCGGCCTCGTGCCGAGGATCTCGACCATCTCGGCCGCCGAGTCGAACACCACGCGCGTGCCCTGGCCGGGCAGCTGCAGCGTCCGGAGGACCGTGGGGCCCTTCTCGGCCGCCGTTCCAGTCACGCCGACCACCGCCAGCTGCGGCTCGCCCGTGGACGCGTCCTGGGTGGTGACGTAGAGCTGCGTGCCGTCCTCGATGCTCGACACCAGCGCGAGACCCGACGCCGGACCCGCGAGGTCGACCGTGGCCGCCGTCGACCCGCCGCCGGTGAGCAGCGTGATTCCGTCCGTGCCCGCGACCGCCAGCTGCGCGACCGCGTCCACCGAGATCCCCGGCAGCTGCCCGTCGTCGATCGCCGTCTGGAGGCGCGCGCGGACGTCGCCGGTCGGCACAGGCGCGACGACGACCGTCTCCTGGCCGACGTCCGCCAGCCGGTCCTCGTACGACGCCGCTTCGCCGCCCAGGATTGACGCCAGCACGGCCGCGACGGAGGCGGGGTCGTCGACGTCGGCGGGCGCCCCGATGATCGCCTGCGAGCTGCCCGCGGCGGCCATGTCGACGGCGCCGGGCACGACCGCCCGTCCCGTCTCGGTGCCCGTGTCCGGGTCGATGATCGCGATCGTGTCGTCGGGGAGGATCGCCGCGACGTGCGAGCCGTCGTCGAACGGCGCCAGCCGGCTGATCGGGCCGTCCACCGTGGCGACGAGCTCCGGCTGGATGACCTGGTCGATGGCGCCGGCGTCGAGCCCGTCCAGGCTGGCGAGGTCGAGGGCAAGCAATGCCCCCGTGTCCGTGCCCACGTACAGGCGATCCCGGTCGCTGTCATAGGCCAGGGCGGCGGCGCCGTCGATGCTCCACGACGCGACCGGCTTTCGCGTCTGGAGGTCGTAGCCGGTCAGCGCCGTGCCCGTCGCGACCCAGACGCGGTCGCCGTCCCGGGCGGTCAAGGACGTCGGGCCGGGCCGGCGTGGCTCGATGGCGGCGTCGCGCACCGGCACGCCGAGGTCGCTGGTCGCCTGGGTGTCGTGGCCCGCGAACAGCACGATGCCGCCCGCCATCGCGTACTTCGCGAGGTGCGGGTGCGTCCACTCGTAGATGTAGTGCGAGATGCCGTAGCGCCAGTCCTGCAGGAACTCGGCGGCCGTCCGCGCGTGGTACACCTCGTCGAAGTGCATGCGGGCCGGCTCGGCGAGCCGGAACATCCGCAGGCCCATCGCCGCCACGACCAGCACGATCAGGAGCCACAGGTCCAGCCGGTCGAGGCGGCCGCGGCCCTCGTGGGCGAGGGTCGCCGACCGGTCGGGGCGGATGGGCGTCTCGTCGATGCGCGCCCGGAACCACGCGATCGGGCCGACCTCCGACCACGGCTGGCGATCGAACCACGCCGGCACGAGCCGCCGCTTCGGCGACGACGCCGCCATCACGGCCGCGCCGGTGCCGCCCGCTGCGAGCTGCCCTCCGCCGACGCCGCCCGCCAGCGGCGCGGTGCCCGCCGGGGCTGCGGCCGCCCGGTCCCAGTCGTCCGGCTCGCGCCCGTGCTCGAGCTCCGCCTCGAGCGAGCGACGGGCCGCCGGCCGGAGCTGCGCGAAGCCCCACAGGAACACGCCGGTGTTGAGCAGCGCGATCAGCGTCACGCCGACCTGGGACCGGATCGCCTCGCCGATCCCCAGCCAGTCCCGGATGCTCGGGTTGTCCGGGTAGATCGTGGTGAGGACGACGTACATGTTGAGGAACGTCGCCAGCGAGGCGACGACGTAGGCGATCCGCCAGCGCCACGAGAACGCCAGCGGGATCGCGGCGAGCGCGAACAGCGGAAACAGGTAGCGCTCGTGGACGCGGGTCGGGACGGCGAAGAAGGCGAGCGCCATGACCGAGACGCCGACGAGGATCGTGAGCCGGTCGGGACGGCGCGCGACGAGGAACGGGATGACGACGAACAACAGGAGGCCCAACAGGAGGCCGCCGACCGCCGCGGCCGGGAACGGGCCGATCGATGCCCAGCTGGTCGCGTCGGGCACGGGCGCGTCGAAGATCCAGCCGCCGTTGGTGGCCATGCTCTGGCCGTCGACCGGGAACAGCGCCCACAGGTTGTAGGCGTTGACGGTCACGTAGGAGTAGGTCGAGGCGGTGCTGAAGATCAGGCGGACGAGCGACGAGTCGACGAACGGCGCGCTGCTCGTGAACGAGATGACCGACAGGCCGAACGGGGCCGACAGCACGACGGCGGTCGCGAACCCCGCCACCGCCGTCGACACGATCCGGATCCACCCGGTCGTCCGGCGCTCCCAGCCAAACCCCGACGGCTCGGGCGGGGACTCGGAGCCGAACGCGCCGTTGGGCCAGAACACGCGCCGGATCGTGACGAACGCGACGATCGGGACCAGGATCGCGAGCTGCGGCTTGACCAGGGCGGCGACGACCGCGAGGATCGCCGCCCGCTCGCTGCGTGCCTTCCACAGCTCGCGGATCGAGAGCAGCAGGAACACCGTCCCGAAGCTGTCGACCTGTCCCCAGATCACGGAGTCGAACCAGGTGATCGGGTTGACGATGACGACCGCGCCCGCGATCGTCGCCCGCCGCTCGCTGACGCCGAGGTCGCGGGCCATGCGGTAGACGATGTAGCCCATCGCGACGTCGGTCAGGATCGCCGGCAGCTTGATCAGGTCGCCGACGCCGCCGAGGAACTGGCCGACGACGCCCACCAGCCACAGCGGGTACAGGTAGCCCGGCGTGTAGTCGGCGAAGAAGCCGCGGTCGTAGAACCCGAACGGGCCCTGGTCGGCGAGGTTCGCCGCCCAGAACCGGAACAGGCCGAGGTCCGAGTCGAACCCGGAGCCGCGGAGCCCCACGACCCCATATGCCATGATCAGCCGCAGCACCAGGCCGATCGCGACGATCGCCAGGATCTGCCAGCCGATGCCTCGCCGGGGGGTCTCGTCCGTCATCGTTTCCCGGCCGGGCGCGCCCGAACCCAGACCGGACACGGGGAGCCTCCTACGCAGCGTTGAAGGTGGACCGGAGTATAGCCGAGGGCCCTGACGGGCCCCGTTCGCCCCAGCCCGGCGCCGGTCGCCTCGCGGCCGTCGCGGTCGGGCTGTTGCTGGCGCTCGGCGCGCTCGCGCTGTACACGTGGTCCAACCCCGAGCACTACAACCAGTACAACCATTTCGTCTGGCAGGCGGACGCCTTCCTGCACGGAAAGGTTTCGTTCGACTGGCCGGTCCCGGACGGCGCCGATCGGCCGCCGAACTGGTACTTCAACGACATCTACCCGCTGTTCGACGCCAGCGGGCAGCCCACGGGCCAGGTCCTGCTGCCGTTCCCGCCGCTCCCGGCGCTCGTGCTTCTGCCATTCGTGGCAGCCGTCGGGCTGACCGTCGACCAGGAGGCGATCGCGGTCGCCCTGGCGGCGATCGGCGTCGGCGTCGCGTGGTGGATGCTCGGCGGCCTCCGGATCCGGCTCGCCGTCCGCGCGCTGACCACGGTCCTGTTCGCGACCGGCACCGTGTGGTGGTGGGCGGCGGCCGTCGGCAGCACCTGGTACCTCGCCCACATCGTGGCGGTGATCGCCGCCCTGCTCGCGGTCGGCATCGCGCTGCGCCACGATCCGCGCGCCGAGTTCGACACCACCAGGCACGACACGCCCGGCGACGCCGAGCCGCGAGCGGGTGTCCTCGCGAGCGTCTGGCCGCTCGACGGCTCGCAGGTGCTGGCCGGGCTCCTGCTGGGGATCGCGGCCACCGCGCGCCTGCCGCTCGTGTTCGCCGCGCCGTTCTTCATCCTCGTCGGTGGGGGCGGCACGCGCGCGCGACGCCTCGTGTCCGCGGCGGTCGGCGGCGTGCTGCCGGTGGCGGCGCTGCTGCTGTACACGCAGCTCACGACGGGCTCCTGGCTGCACCCCGGCTACGACTACCAGTACCAGCTCGAGGCGAACGGCTACCCGACGCTCGGCTACCACCCCGATTGGTCGGTCGAGGACCTCCGCTACATCCCCCAGAACCTCGGCATCATGTTCGGCGCGCTGCCCGTGGTCGCCCCGGACATCAAGCCCAACACCCTGGGTTTCGGCGATCCCGTCGTCCTGTGCGCCGCGCCCGATGCGCAGCGGTCGCTGTTCGACCCCGACTGCCCGCTGGTCATGCCGATCGACATCGGCACCAGCATCCTGCTCAGCGCCCCTGGCCTGCTGATCGCCCTGTTCGCGGTGCGGCGGCACCCGCTGGCCAGACTGACCGTCGGGGTGGGCCTGACGGTCGTCGTGATCGCCCTGTTCAACCTCGCGCACTTCAGCCAGGGCTGGGTGCAGTGGGGCTACCGCTTCTCGCTGGACTTCATCCCGTTCCTGCTGCCACTGGTCGCGCTGGGCGCCGGGCACGCGGACGGGCGTCCACGCGGCGTCGCGATCGCGCTCGTGATCGCCGGCGCCGCCATCAACCTGTGGGGCGTCGTCTGGGGCCAGCTCCTTGGCTGGTAGCGGCGCCGGCCGGCGGCTGCGCCGGATCGACCCCGCGTACCTGGCGGCGCTGGCGACGGGGATCGGGGCGTTCGTCGTCTACCGCTTCACGCTCCTGCCCGGTCTCAGCGCCTGGGACACGGGCGAGGCCCAGACGGTGCCGCCGATCCTGGGCACGATGCACCCCACCGGGTTCCCCGCCTACGCGCTGGTCGGCTGGCTCGTCTCGGTCGTCCTGGCACCGCTCGGGTCGCCCGCGTTCCTGATGAACCTCATGTCGGCCCTGCTGATCGCGTCGGCGGCCGGCCTCACGGTGCTGGTCAACCGCCGGCTGGGAGTCGCCCTGCTCGTGTGCGTCGCGGCGGCGGTCGGGTTCGCGCTCACCCCGCTGGTGTGGCGCGTCGGCGTGGCCGCCGACGTGCACGCGCTGCACGCGGTGCTGCTCGTCGCCATCGTGGGGCTGCTGCTGCGCTGGGAGGGGCTGGTGGGCGACTGGCGCGAGGCGCCCGACGACCCGCGCCTCCGCGCACGCGCCGACCGCGGGATCGTGCTGGCTGCCGCGGTGTTCGGCGTGGCCCTCGCGAACCATGCGCTGACGCTGCTGCTGATCCCGGCGATCGGGCTGTTCGTGCTCGCGGTCGAGCCGCGGATCGTGCGCCGGCCGCGGGTGGTGCTGGCCGCGCTGGCCGCCTGCTTTGGCGTGGCGGCGCTCCTGTATCTCGAGCTGCCGCTGCGCGCCGGCCCGTTCCGGGCGCCGCTCGTCTACGGATATCCCGAGACCTGGAGCGGGTTCTGGGACGTCGTGCTGGCCCGCCAGTTCCAGGGCGACATCTCGCGACCGCTGACGGACGTGTCGGGCAGGGTGGATGACCTCGTCCATCTCGCACTCGCCCAGTTCGGCCTGCTCGTGATCCTCGTCCCGTCGGGCCTGCTGCTGGCGGTCGTCCGCCACCCGCGCTACGCGCTCCTGTCCGGCGTGGCGGTACTGACCACGTGCCTCTTCGCGTCGTCGTACCAGAACGCAGCGATCGAGCGCTACTACGTGGGGCCCGTGTTCTTCTCGTGGACGTGGCTGGCGATCCTGGGCGGCGCGGTCGTGGAAGCCGTCATGGCGAGGCTCGCGCCGCCCGAGGGCGTCGAGCCGGCGTCCCGCGGCAGCGGCGCCGTCGGGGCGCTCGTCGCCCTGGGGGTCGGGCTCGCGCTGCTGGTCCCGACCGCCACCCAGCTCCAGGTGCGCTGGCGGTCCGCCGACCTGACCCACCAGACCTGGGTCCACAGGTGGCTCGACGAGGCGTTCGCCGCCCTCGAGCCGAACGCGGTCGTGCTGTCGTGGTGGTCGTACTCGACCCCGCTGTGGTACGGCCAGCTCGTGGAGCACCGCCGGCCCGACGTCTGGGTCGTGGACGACCGGACCCGCCTCGACGAAGATCTGGGCGGGCTCGCCGACGTGATCGAGGCTAACCTCGACACCCGGCCGGTGTACCTCATCCGCCTCTCCCCGATGGAGATCGCGGCCCTGTCCGAGCGCTACGTCATCGAGAAGGCCGAGACCCCCGGCAACCTGTACCGGGTCGTCCGCCGCATGGAGCCAACATGACCGCTGCCCCCGCGCCGGCCGACGCCCGCGACCCAGCCCCTGCCCTCGTCCCGCGCCTGTCGTATTTCTTCCCGGCCCATAACGAGGAGGCCAATCTCGAGGGGCTGGTGCTCGAGGCGCTCGAGGCGTTGCCGGGGATCGCCGCGCAGTTCGAGATCATCGCCGTCGACGACGGCTCGAAGGACCGCACGCTCGAGATCGCTCAGCGCCTGGCGGACGAGCACCCGGACGTCGTGCGCGTCGTCCACCACGAGGTCAACCGCGGCTACGGGGGCGCACTCCGGTCGGGCTTCGAGGCGTCCCGCTACGAGCTGCTCGCGTTCACCGACGGCGACCGCCAGTTCAAGGTCGCCGACCTCGGCCGGCTCACGGCCCGGCTCGGCCAGGACGACCACCCGGACGTCGTCGTGGGCTACCGGATCAAGCGGGCCGACCCGTTGATCCGGATCGTCTACGCGCGCACCTACAAGCTCGCCAACCGGATCTTCTTCGGCCTCAAGGTCCGGGACGTCGACTGCGCGTGCAAGCTGTTCCGCCGCGAGGCCCTCGAGGGCGTCCGCGTCGAGTCGGGCGGCGCGTTCTTCTCGGCCGAGCTGCTGATCAAGGCCCAGGCGGCCGGCCGCAGCGTCGCCCAGGTGGGCGTCCCGCACTACCCGCGCACGGCGGGCTCGCCGACGGGCGCCAAGCCGTCGGTGATCTGGCGCGCCGTGAAGGACTTCTGGGGCCTGCGGCTGCGGATGTGGGCGAACCGGGAGCGGGCGGCGCGGCGCGGCCGGCCGATCCTCGGCACCGCCCCAGGGCCGCCTGGCGACCGCTAGCTCGTGGACGGGCCGCCGCGCTGGTCGCCCTCGGGGTCGAGCGAGTTGACGAACTCGCGGAAGATGGCCAGCCGGGTCTGGTCCAGGACCTCGCCGGTGGTCTCGGGGTCGAGGGCCTTGCGCCGCCGCGTGGCCGTCGCGCCGGCCTCTTCGCCCTCCTCGGCCTCGTCGTCGTCATCGTCCTCGTCGGGCACCGTCGCCGCGCGGTCCAGCACGTCGGACGAGGCGAACACCGGCACGCCCATCCGGACGGCCAGCGCGATCGCGTCCGACGGCCGCGCATCGATCTCGTGGCGATCGCCATGACGGCTGAGCTCGAGGCGCGCGTGGTACGTCTCGTCGGCCAGGTCGGTGATCACGATCCGCTCGACGATGACGTCGAGCGTGGTCAGCACCGTCGCGAACAGGTCGTGGGTCAGCGGGCGCTCGGGCGTCAGGCCCTGGAGCTTCATCGCGATCGCGCTCGCCTCCCACGGCCCGACCCAGACCATGAGCAGCCGCGCCGCGTCGACCTCGCGCAGGACGAGGACGTGGCGGCCCGTCGGCATGTGCACGCGCACGCTCTCGACGATCATCTCGATCTCGGTGCCGCGATCGCGGTCCATGTGCGGGATTATCCCACGCGCTCGTCCCGGCGGGCCGAGGCGAGCTCGTCGCAGGCGGTCTAGGCCGCCAGGGCGGGGATCGGCTGGCGCTTGATGCGGAACGGCAGCGCGAGCAGGACGCCGGCGATGAAGCCCGTCACGTGGGCGAAGAACGCGACCCCGGTCTCGCCGCCGGCCCCGATCCAGCCGATCGCGTCGAGCAGGTTGAGCGCGAACCAGAACCCCAGCACGAGCACCGCCGGCACGGCGATCAGCTGGTAGAACAGCCCGAGGTACACCAGCGACTGGATCCGGGCGCCGGGGAACAGGACGAGGTAGGCGCCCAGCACGGCCGAGATCGCGCCGGAGGCCCCGATCATCGCGCCGTCCGACGTCGTGTCGACCGCCACCTGGCCCGCGACCGCGGCCACGCCGCCGATGACGTAGAGGGCGAGGAACGCCGGCCGCCCCAGCCAGTCCTCGACGTTGTTGCCGAAGATCCACAGGTAGAGCATGTTGCCCAGCAGGTGCCACCAGTCGGCGTGCAGGAACAGGCTGGTGACGATGCCGAGCACGGGGAGCGAGATCCAGTCGCCGCCGCGCACCGAGGCGGTGAGGTCAGCGGGGACTACGCCGTGGACGGTCAGGAAGTCGCCCAGGCGCTGGTCCCCGCCCTGCGCGAGCACCACGAGCTCCCAGCCGAACGTGACGAAGCACAGCAGGATCAGCGACAGCGTGACCACCGGGGTCCGCCGGGTCGGGTTCGCGTCCCGGAGCGGGATCACCGACGACCGCCGACCGTCAGCGCCGCGGCTTCTTGGTCGGCTTGGGCTTGGGCGTGGCCGGCGCCTTGGTCGGGGCCGGCGTCGGCGATGCGGTCGGCGTCTCGGGCGGCGCCTCCTCGAGCAGGGCGCTGTTCAGCCCGGAGCTCGAGATCCACCACAGCGTCGACGGCGCGTCGGCCTCGGCCGTCGGCAGCACGTCGAGGCCCTTGAGGTCGGACCACTGGTCGTCGTCGCCGGTGAGCTGGTACTGGCCCAGGTACTTGCCGTCCGACTTGTTGAACGCGACGATCCGATGGTTGGTCGCGTCGAACGCGTACAGGGCGCCGATCCGCCGGCTCGGGTTGCCGTTGGACAGGATCGGCGAGGACAGCAGCGTGTAGTCGCTGGTCGGTCGGAGCTGGGTGTCGTCGGGCAGCTCCGGTGACCAGCCTGCGGCTGGGATCACCCGGGCCACCTTGCCGTCCTCGGCGACGAAGATGTCGCCGTCGATCATGAGGTCGGTCATCCCGTCGACCGGGCGGTCCGTGGGCAGCCGGCGGCTCGGGCGGCTCGGGTAGCCGGACCCGTCGTTGGCCGGGTCGAGGACCATGATGTTCTGCTCCGACGGGTCGACGACGTAGAGCTTGTAGAAGGCGGCGTCGAAGTTGGCGACGAACGTCGAGATGTCCTTCACGTCGTCGCCCCACGAGGCCGAGTTGCGGATCGGGATCCGGACCAGCGTTCCGCGGCCCGAGTTGTTCGCGGGCCGCCAGCGCCAGAGCGTGTTCTTGCTGTCGAGGATCAGCACGTCGGGGCCGCCGACGGTGATCAGCTTCGGGTCGGCGACGCGGGTGCCCGACGCCCGCTGCCCGGACTTGAGGATCGGCGAGGCCTGCTTCTTGGCGAGATCGATCCGCCACACCGTCTTGTTCTTCGTGTCGAGCACGTACGGCGCCCCGTCGGAGCCGCGGACGAGCCCGGTGAGCTCGACCGGCTTGTCCTTCGGGAACGTGTACAGCGGCGACGACTTGACCTTGGTCACGCCGTACAGGCGGTCGAGGCCGGCCAGCGCGGTCGCGCGGAGCGGCGCGATCTGCTCGAGCGGGTAGCCGGCCTCCTGGGCGGCGTCGAGCTGCTGGTAGGCCGAATTCAGCAGCTCCAGGGCCCGGCGCGGGTCGTCGGTGATGAGGTCGACGCCCGGGCCGCTGACGCTGTTCAAGGCCTCCTGGGCGGTCTCGAACGCGCTCTTGGCGGCCGTCAGCGACGGGACCGACCCCGGCTGCTGACGCTGCCCCGCGGCGACGTACACGCCGAACACCAGCGCGCCCGCGACGGCGACGAACGCGATCAGGGCGACGGCCGCCCGGCGCTGCATCTCCATCCGCGAGGCGGTGCCGGTCACCTTGCGGGCGCCGGTCCTGCGCCGGGGCAGCATGTCCTGGATCCGCCAGATCGCCCGCTCGAAGCCGTTGCCCGCGGCGCTGCGCGCCTTGGTCGCGCCGGCCCCGATGGCGGCCGCGCTGGCGGTCACCGTGTCCGCGAGCGGGATCGGCGACTTGTCCGGGGCGCCGGCGAGCGGCTCGGCCGGCCGGACCGGGACCAGCGTCTTCGCCTTGTGCGTCGCGCCCACCTCGTTGGCCTCGAACGCCAGCGCCCCGTCGCTGCCCTTGCCGTCCGCGGCGACGAAGCGCGCGTGGAGGTGCTCGATCGCCGACTGCGGGTGGAGCGTGACGAGCGCGTCCTTGAGGGCGTCCGTGCCGATCTTGGCCACGATGTTGGCCGATACCAGGCACAGCGAGTCGCCGACCGAGAGCTCGCCGCGCCAGACCTCCGGTTCGAGGTCCTCCACGGGCAGGCCGCGGTCGCGGTTCGGGTCGGGAAGCGTCGACAGGCGCGCCTGGCGGATGAGGTAGGCCTCGGCGGGGCCGACGGTCGCGACGTACAGCTCGCGGCCCCGGACGACCGCCACGGCGACGCCAATCGGCCCGCCGTCGGCGCCCGGGTGCCCCATCCCGTAGCGATCTCGCTGGTGGGCCAGGCGCTTGTTGGCGACGCCCATCACCTTGGTCAGGCACTGCCGGATGCCCGCGGACTCGTCGTAGTAGTACTCATTGCGGATCGTGTCCGCGATCATCCGCGTCGCCTCGCGGGCGCGATTGCCGGTGATCCGCGAGGTCACCAGCAGGTACAGGTTGCCCTTCGACCGCGCGACCGAGCCGACGGACGGCTCGACGACCACGATGGCGTCGGGCGAGTCGGCGAGCTGGTCCTGCTCGGTGACGGCACCGAGCTTCAGCTGGAGGCGGACGGCCAAGAAACGAGCCTCATGGTGGGAGCGACGCGCGTCGATCTGCGGGGGTGACGGGAGCTCGGGATCCCGTCTGCCCGTCGGCGGGACACCGGATTATACGCGTGGGCTCCCGCCGGGCCCGGGAGGCCCTCCGGGGTCGATCCGGAGGCGCAGCTCGCGGGCTCGCGAGCCCCCCGGCGCGGCGGCGAAGGCCGCCAGCAGCTCGATCGCGCGCATGCGCAGCTCGGCCGCGACGATCGGCTCGTCGGCCACCACGACGATCGCGTCCGGCTCGACCCGCTCGAGCCTGCAGGCGCCGGCCGCCGGCGGGACGCGTTCGGCGACGATCGCGTCCCACGTCGCGATCGCCCGGGCCAGGCGGAGCTCCTCCTCGAGCCCGAGCTGGCGCGCGGCGTCGGGCAGCAGGTCGCCGACCCGCGCCGGCCGGCGGCGGCGGGAGAGGTCCGAGTCGCCGGCGCCCATCGCCACGCTACCCGTCGCGACGCAGGCGGGACGTGTCGCCGGGCGCCATCTCGACCGACCAGGTCGTGCCCACCGAGCGCAGCGCGGGGTCGAGGTCGTCGAGGGTGGTCGTCGTCACGAAGGCCTGGGGCAGCGCCGCGATCCGGCGGACGAGGTGCGCGCGCCGCTCCGGGTCGAGCTCCGAGAACACGTCGTCGAGCAGGAGCAGCGGGGGTCGTCCGTCGAGCGCGGTCAGCAGGTCGAGCTCGGCGAGCTTGAACGCCAGGATCGCCGTCCGCTGCTGGCCACGCGACGCGAACGACGCGAGCGGGCGACCGCCCATCTCGAACACGAGGTCGTCGCGATGCGGGCCGATCAGCGTCGTGCCGTTCCAGGCCTCCTTCTCGGCGGTCTCGGCGAGCCGCCTGGCGAGGGCGTCGCGCACCGACTCGCCGGGCTGCTGCGGCGCGTTCGTCGAATAGGCGAGCTCGAGGCGGCCCGTCGCGGCCTCGTCGGGGGCAATCTCGGCGTGGGCGGCCGCCAGCGGGGCCGCCAGGGCCTCGAGCAGGCGCTGCCGCTCGGCGCGCACCGCGCTGCCGGCGTCGAGCAGCGTGCCGTCCCAGAACCGCAGCTCGGCCCGCGTCGCCTGCCCCTCGCGGATCAGCCGCAGCAGGCCGTTGCGCTGCTGGAGGGCGCGGCCGTAGGTCGCCAGGTCCCGGAGGTAGGCCGTCGATCGCTGGCCGGCCAGACGGTCGAGCGCCTCGCGTCGCAGGGACGGTGAGCCGGCGACCAGCAGCATCTCCTCGGGCGCGAACATCACGGTCCGGAGGACCCCAACGAGGGCCGCCGCGCGCCGGGCGACGCCGTTGACGCGGATCCGCTTCCGGGCGCCGCCGGTCGCGGTGCGGACCAGCGCGACCTCGACGGCGTCGCGCGCACCCACGTCGGTGCCGGGCTCGCCGACCCGGGCCTCGACGCGGGCCAGCTCCTGGCCCCAGCGGACGAGCTCGCCGTCGGCGGCCGTGCGGTGGGAGCGGCCCCAGGCCGCCAGGACGATCGCCTCGAGCAGGCTCGTCTTGCCAGCGGCGTTGGGGCCCCACACGAGCTGCGGGCCGGAGGTGAACACCGCGTCGAGCTCCGCGTAGCCGCGCAGGTCGCGGATCGACAGCCCGAGCAGGATCGGCGCGACCCGGCCGCGCTCGCCGTGGACCTCGACGGCGCCCGGCGGCGCGTCCGTGGCCGGTGCCCCGAGGGCGCCGGTCAGGACGTTGTCCGGACGGGCATCACGACGTGGACGTAGGCGTCGTCGCCGACCGGTCGGAACACGCCCGGCGACAGCGGGCCGTTGAGCTCGAGTGCGAAGCGGTCGGCCTGCACGTTGCCCAGCACGTCGTTGAGGTAGCGCGCGTTGAACGCGATCGTCGTCGGGTCGCCCTCGATCGCCGCCTCGACGTCGCCCGTGTAGTCGCCGACGTCGGCCGTGGCCGTGACGACCACCCCGTTGTCGTCGCCGCCGACCTGCAGCTTGACGATGTTGGCCGACGAGCTCGCGATCAGCGCGGCCGGGCGGACGGCCCTCAGCAGCTCCTCGCGGTCGAGCTCCGCTCGCGTGGCGTGCGTGGCCGGGAGCACGGTCTGGTAGTTCGGGAACTGGCCGTCGATCAGCCGCGAGACGAGGTCGATCCCCTCGAGGTGGAACAGGACCTGGTTGCGGGCCTGGGCGAGCACGAGCTCGACCGGGTCGTCGGTGTCGGACAGGATCCGCGCCAGCTCGCCCAGCGCCCGGGCGGGAATCACCACCGAGGCGGCCTCGACCGGGTCGAGGACGTCGATCGTGCGGACGGCGATCCGGTAGTTGTCCGCGGCCGCCAGCGTGAGCTTGCTGCCCTCGAACTTGGCGAGGACGCCGGTCAGGATCGGGCGGGCCTCGTCGCTCGCGGCGGCGAAGATCACCTCCTCGAGGGCGCGCTTCATGACCTTCTGCGACACGCGCGTCGTCGGCCGCTCGCCGGCGGTCTGGATCGTCGGGAACTCGTCCGCGTCGATGCCCTTGACGTGGGTCGCGAACCGGCCGCACCGCAGGTGGAGCGTGTCGGCGCCCTGGAGCTCGAGGTCGACGCGCTCGGAGGCGGGCAGCGAACCGACAAGGTCGGTCAGCAGGCGCGCCGGGACGGTGGTCGCGCCGTCGGTCTCGATCTTGCCCGGCACCCAGTAGGTGATCCCGATCTCGAGATTGGTGGCCGTCAGCTTGAGGCCGGCGTCCTCCGTCCGGAGGAGGACGTTCGCGAGCACGGGCAGGGTGCTCCGGCTGGAGACCGCGCGCGACACCACGGACAGGCCGCGCGCCAGGTTCTCCTGCATGACCGAGAGTTTCACGGTGGGTTGTCTCCAGCAGCTGTCTGGGCGGGCAAGACTCGCGCGGCCCGTCGTCCGGATCCCGGCGTGACGGCGAGGGGCCTGGCTCCACGAGCCGCCGGCAGGTGGAATGATCAGCCTATCTTCTCACTCCGTCATCACCGTCATCATGCCGTGGATTCGGTGGATCGCGACGCTCGATCGTGCGGAATCCGACCGTGGACGAGCGCTCGATGGCGGTGGGGGTGGGGCCGTTCCTCGGGGATGCGACCCGGGTCCGCCGGTGGACGAATCGGGTCCTGCCTGGAGCGCGACCCGCGCCGAGCGCCGGACCGCCCGATTCGTCCCCCAGCCCGTCCCCGCGGAGGCGCCCGCTTGTCCACGGACCCGGCGGCTTGTCCCCGGCTCGTCCCCAAACCGCCGCCCGGCCGCCCGTCGGCGCCGCCGCCAAACCGCCCGTATCCGGGCCTGCCGGACGGCAATGCCGCATGCGAGCATGCGAGCGGCTGCGGCGCGGCGCGGAAGCCCGGGCGACGATGGCTGCGTCGGGGCGGCTGAAGTCCGCGCACCGCACGGCTGTTGACTCGTGTGCGCCCTGCGCACGTTCTTGACCTCACGGCGGGTGCCCCGACCCCGACACGCAAGATTCGTGTTCGTGGCTCACGGATACGACACTTCCGCGCCATCGGTGGTCAGGATCGTGCGCCGGGAGCACGAAATCAGCAGCCAGGACGGCGGCTACGTCAGGAATGTGCGTCCCACGCACGGCCGGCCGAATGGGCTCGGGGGAGCGCGGGAAGGGCCCGGCACGCGGCGGGCCGGCGGCCCCGGCGGCCCCGGCGGCCCCGTCGGCCCCGTCGGCCCCGTCGGCCCCGGCGGCCCCGGCGGACCGGGCGGACCGGGCCTACTCGCTGTAGATCATCTCCCGGACGGCCGCGACCTCGCGGCGCATCTCGTCGTTGACCTGCATCTCACGGGTGATCTTGTCGCACGCGTGGAGGACCGTGGAGTGGTCCCGTCCACCCAGCTCGGCGCCGATCCGCAGCAGCGAGACGTCCGTCTCTTCGCGCATCAGGAACATCGCGATCTGGCGCGGCACGACGATGCTCTTCTCGCGCTTCTGGCCGCGCAGCTGCTCCATCCCGACGCCGTAGTAGTCGGACACGACCTGCGTGATCCGCTCCGGCGTGACCTGGCGCTTCTTGGGGTTGTACAGGACGTTCGAGAGGACCGCCTGGGCCAGCTCGATCGAGACGGGCATGGCGCCCATCGACGCGTAGGCCACGATCCGGTTGAGCGCCCCCTCGAGCTCGCGGATGTTGGACACGACCTTGCGCGCGATGAACTCGATGACGTCCGACGTGATCGGCACGCCCTGCTCCTCGGCCTTCGCGCGCAGGATCGCGATCCGCGTCTCGAGGTCCGGGGCCGTGAGGTCCGCGATCAGGCCCCACTCGAACCGCGAGCGGAGCCGCTCCTCCAGGGTGAGGATCGCCTTCGGCGGCCGGTCGGACGAGAGCACGATCTGCTTGCCGTCCTCGTGGATCGCGTTGAAGGTGTGGAAGAACTCCTCCTGGGTCCGCTCCTTGTCGGCGATGAACTGGATGTCGTCGATCAGGAGCAGGTCGATCCGCCGGTAGCGAGCACGGAACTCGTCGATCTTGCCCTGCTGGATCGAGGTGATGAACTCGTTGGTGAACTTCTCGCTGGTCGCGTAGACCACGCGCTTGCGCGGGAACTTGGCGACCACCGCATTCCCGATGGCGTGCATCAGGTGGGTCTTGCCGAGGCCCACGCCCCCGTACAGGAACAGCGGGTTGTAGGCGTGGCCGGGGCGCTCCGCGACCGAGAGCGATGCGGCGTGCGCGAGCCGGTTGGCGGACCCGACGATGAAGTTCGAGAAGGTGTAGCGGGCGTTGAGGTTGGTCGCGCCGGCAGCCGCGCCCTCTGGGGCGCCGACCCGGGTGGGCTCGACCCGCACCGGCTGGGACACGGCCTCGGCGACCGGGGCCGCCCCGTCGGCGTCCGCGGCGCCGTTGGCCACGACCACGAACTCGACCTGGACGCTGTAGCCGACCACGCGGGCGAGCGTCTGGGAGATCAGGGAGCGGTAGCGGGTCTCGAGCCAGTCCTTCGCGAAGCCGTTCGGCACGGCGATCCGGAATCGCTGGTCGTCCACGTCGACGAGACGGGTCTCACGCAGCCACGTCTCGTAGTTGGCGGGCGAGAGCGAAACCTGGAGCTCTCCGAGCGCGGCGCGCCAGACTTGCTTCGCGTCCATTCCGGCGATCGTGATCCTGGGTTGATGAGGGCTGCGATGGATGATGAGTGCGCAATAACAATGCCCGGCCACGGGCGGGGACCCGGGAGAACGTCGCGGCGAACCCACGCGAGGGATCCTTGGCACCAACATGGGCGTCCGTCGGGCTTCCTCTCGGAGGGTCTCCCGCGGCGTCCCGGCGCCTGAGGCTGGGGAACAATACACCGCGGCTCGGGGCCGTCGCAAGGCGATTCGCGCATACTCCCCTGGGGTATCGTGCGGGGGCCCGCCGGCCTGCCCGCGACGAACGGACGCCGGACTGCCGCGGAGACCCGGCTGAACCCGAGCGGACCCACCTCGCCGGCCTGTCGCACGTTTGACACTCGTTCCAGGGCGGCCATATCATCCCCCGCGACGAACACGCGCCGTCGCGCTTTGTGGCGCTCGGCGCGTTTGCGTGCCTCCAGGAGTCGGAGCTTCCGGGTCCAAGGCTGGATGGAGAGGATCACGGACAGTCCCGATGGGCAAACCGACGTTTCAGCCCAAGAAGCGACACCGCGCCAAGGAGCATGGGTTCCGCGCCCGCATGAAGACGGCGGGCGGTCGGCGCGTTCTCGCGACGCGGCGCGCGAAGGGCCGGCAGAAGCTCTCGGCCTGACCGGCGGGCGCAGTCAGAACTCGCTGCGGCTCGTCATGCTCTCCCGCCCGGGCGACTTCGCCAGGCTGGCGGAGGGAAGCGTCACCCGGACGCACCCGCTGCTCGTCGGGCGGTTCGCACGAACCGACCTTGACCAGACCCGGTTCGGGCTCGCGACCGGCAAGCGGCTCGGTGGAGCCGTGGTCCGGAACCGCGTCCGGCGTCGGATCCGCGAGGCGCTCAGGGTGATGGCGCCCTCGTTCCAGCCCGGCTGGGACGTCCTCATCATCGCCCGGCCCGCGCTCGTCGCAGCCGACCACGACGCGCTGGTCGGGGCATTGAACCGGGTCCTCCGATCGGGAGGCGTCCTGGGAGGTCGGACCAAGTCGTGAAGCGTGTCGGGGTGACGATCGGGGTGGCCCTCATCCACCTGTATCGCATCGTGTTCGCGTGGCTGCCGTCCGGCTGCCGATTCGAGCCCACCTGTTCCCGGTACACCGAGCAGGCGATCCAGAAGTACGGATTGCTGCGCGGGAGCTGGATGGGTGCCAAGCGCATCGGCCGCTGCCATCCCTGGAACCCCGGCGGCTACGACCCCGTCCGCTGACCACACGAGAACCACACCGCGTGACCCGCCTCCGACCGCTCCTCGTCCGCTCGGCGCCGATCCTGTTCCTGATCCTGATCGCGCTCGTCGTGGCCGCGTGCTCGCCGCTCGGCGGGACAGCAGGCGGCTCCCCGACCGTGACCCCGACGCCGAGCCAGGCGCCGCTCGAGCCGGCCGTGCCGGGCGTCAACCCGATCAGCACCGTCGCCTGGCTGTTCACGCCGATCTTCCAGGTGCTGTTCATCGGGCTGGTGTTCTTCTACCAGCTGACGGGCCAGAACATCGTGTTCGGCATCCTGCTGCTGACGATCACCCTCCGGCTGGTCGTGATCCCGCTCTACCGGCGGCAGCTCGTGTCGTCGCGCCAGATGCAGCTCCTCCAGCCCGAGGTCAAGGAGCTCCAGCGGAAGTACAAAGGCGACCGGATCAAGTCCCAGTCGGCCGTGTCCGAGTTCTACAAGCAGCGCGGCGTGAACCCCGCCGGCGGCTGCCTCCCGATCCTGCTCACGATGGGCCTGCTGATCCCCATGTACTCGGTGTTCAGCCAGGGCCTCACGAACTACAACCCCAGCGCGATGTGGCACGTGTTCGGGATCAACCTGTTCCCGAGCATCGTCTGCCCGACCGCACCCGTGTTCAACGCCCAGGGCCATGTGATCAACCCGTGCCTCGACGCGGTGGCGTATGGCATCAACTGGGGCCTGCCCGAGCCCGCGATCACGGGTCTGTACATCGCCGGCTTCGGGATCAGCATCCTCGCGATCTTCTCGTCGCTGACCCAGCTGGTCGCGTCGCGGATGACCCTGCCGCCGCACGACCCGACGACCCAGGACGACCAGAACGTCAAGCTGCAGCGCCAGATGGCCTACTTCCTGCCGCTGATCTCGATCCTGTGGGGCAGCACGCTGCCGGCCGGCCTGTTCCTGTACTGGATCACGGCGACGTTGATCCAGATCGGCCAGCAGTACCTCATCCTCGGCTGGGGCGGGATGTTCCCGCTGTTCGGCTGGTACCCGGAGTTCGCGCGCGACCACACGCCGCGCTTCCCGGTCAAGGTCCCCGAGCCCAAGCCGCCCAAACCCGGCGAGCCCCCGAGCGCGGCCGAGCGCTCGAAGGCCGTCGACCGAGACCTTTCCGCCCGGTCGACGATCCGGCCCAATCGAACCCGAACCGCGCGACGAGGGAGACGACGCTGACATGAGCGAGTACCAGGAGTTCACCGGCAAGTCCGTCGAGGAGGCCATCAAGTCCGCCTGCGATTCGTTCGGCGTCGGGCTTGCGGACCTCGACTTCGAGATCCTCACCCCCGGCAGCCGGGGCGTCCTCGGGATGGGCGCCGAACCCGCCCGGATCGTGGCGGCACCGCGGAGCGCCCTCGGCGGCGCCGCGCCCAAGCGCGAGGCGGCCGAGGCGACGCCCCTGCCGGCGCAGGCGCCCCGCGAGGACCGGCCGTTCGACCGCGACCGCGGCCCCGACCGCGGACCCGACCGTGGCCCGCGCCGCGACGACCGCGGCGGCTATCGCGGCGACCGCGGGCCCGACCGCGGACCCCGCCGCGACGACCGGGCGCCCAGCGGCGCCGGCGCGCCCCGCCGCGATGACCGCGGCGGCTACCGTGGCGACCGCGGGCCCGACCGCGGTCCCCGCCGGGACGACCGGCCCCGGACCGACGCCCCCGCCCGGGGTGGGTCCGAGCTGTCGCCGGCCGAGGTCGCCCAGGTGGCGACCGCCCGCGGCTCGCTCGCGATGGAGCGCGCGGAGCTTGAGGCCGCCGAGGCGACGCCCGAGACGCTCGCCGCCGGCAAGGACATCCTCGAGACGCTGATGGGCCACCTCGGCTTCGAGGGCATTGCGGTCGAGATCCGGGAGGGCGAGACGAGCCGCCTGAACGTCGTCGGCGACGGCGCCGACCGCGAGGCGCTCGGGTCGCTGATCGGGCGCAAAGGGGAGCGTCTGTCCGCGCTCCAGCACCTCGTCAACCTGATGCTCTCGCGGCGCACCGGCCAGTGGACGCGCGTGCTCGTCGACGTGGAGGACTACCGTGGCCGCCGCGAGCGCCAGCTGGTCGACCTCGCCACCCGCGCGGCCGAGCGGGTCGAGCAGACGGGCAAGATGCTCCAGCTCGAGCCCATGCCCGCGCTCGAGCGCCGCTGGATCCACCTGGCGCTGCGCGACAACGACAACGTGTCGACCCAGTCGATCGGCGACGAGCCGAATCGACGCGTCGTGGTGCTGCCGCGAAATCCGTAGCGCCCATCAGCGTCTCTCGGCGCCGTCGTCGCCCCGGGCACCCGTCTCGGTGAATCTCCGCTCGTCAGCGGACTGAGGCGGCGCTCGCGCCCATGCCGTTCGAGCTGTTCCTGCGCGGGCTGGCGATCGGCTTCGCCGTGGCGTTCGCCCTTGGCCCGATCGGCCTCCTCGTCATCAAGCGAACGGTCGACCGCGGCTGGCTGTACGGGTTCCTGTCGGGCACCGGCGTCGCGACCGCCGACGCGACGTACGCCGCGATCGCCGCGTTCGGGCTCACCGCGATCAGCGAGCTGCTGGTGGGGATCGATCGCTGGCTCGGCATCATCGGCGGCAGCGTGCTGCTGGTCCTCGCGGCCAGGACGCTGCGCGACGCGCGCGCCGATTCCGTGGCCACGGCCCGCTCCGACCCCGGCCGGCTCGCGACGCCGATCGGCGGCTGGGCGTCGATGGTTGCCCTGACCCTCACCAACCCGGCCACGATCCTGTCGTTCGCCGCCCTGTTCGCGAGCATCGGAGCCGGGACGGGCGGGGCCGGGGGCGCGGCGGCCGTCGTCGCCGGCGTGTTCGTCGGCTCGGTCGCCTGGTGGGCCGTCCTCACCGGCATCGTCGCCGGCCTCCGCGCCCGGATGACGCCGCGGGCCATCCGCTGGCTCAACGTCGCTTCGGCCGTCGTCATCGGTGGCTTCGGCATCGCCGCGATCGTGCTCGGGCTGACCGCGGGCTGATGGGCGGGGACCGCGGCGCCTACAATTCGTCGATGGCACCCGACCGCCCGCCGCGCGCGCTGCCGGCGGCCGCGCTGTTCGACTGGGACGGCACGATCGTCGACACGCTGCCGCTGATCTACCGCGCGAACGTGGTCGTGCTGGGGGAGCTGGGCATTCCGCTCTCGCGCGACTGGTTCCGCGAGCGGTACACGCCGGACTGGCGCGCCTCGTACCGCGAGCTCGGGGTGCCGGAGGACCGGTGGGAGGCCGTCGCCGCCCGCTGGGCCGATGAGATGTCGGCCGGCCGCCCCAGGGCCCTCCCCTGGGCGCGCGGCGCGCTCCGCCGGCTCGCGCGCCACGGCGTGCGGCTGGGGTTGGTGACGGCGTCGACGCGAGGCGTCGTGGAGCCGAACCTCCGCCGCCTCAACCTCGACGGGGTGTTCGAGACCGCGTACTTCTCGGACGACGTGGTGAACGGCAAGCCACACCCCGAGGCGCTGCTGCGCGCGCTGGCCGACCTCGGCGTGGCGCCCGCGCACGCGGTCTACGTCGGCGACACGACGATCGACCACGCGATGGCGACGGCCGCCGGGACGCCGTTCGAGGCGGTCGCCGGCACGACGACGACGGCCGCCTTCCGGGCGGTGGGCGTCAAGCGGGTCTGGCCGGGGGTCGGCGCGTGGGCCGACGACCTGCTGGGCAGGGCGGGCCGGACGGCATGATCGCGCCGAGGCGCTTCGTCGGCTGGCTGCTCGCGCCGGCGCTGGTGCTCACCGTCGCCTGCGGCCTGGCGGACGGGGAGGCGCAGCAGGTCCTCCGAACGACGGCCAATGACCCCCAGGAGCAGCTCGCCGCCGACGCCGCGCGCGCCCTCGACGACGGCGCGCCGCCGGCGAGCCTCGTGGCGCCTGGCAGTGCCGCGGCGTCGGCGGCCGGGCCTGGCCCCGTGGACGTCGCCACCAGCCTCGCGCCGTTCCTCGTGGTCTACGACGGATCCGGGAACGTGCTCGCGACCAACGCGGAGCTCGACGGCGTCGCCCCCGTTCCGCCCGCCGGCGTCCTCGAGACCGCGCGCTCGAGCGGCCGGGACGCCGTGACCTGGCAGCCGCGTGGCGGCGTCCGGATCGCCGCCGTGGCCATCGGCTGGAGCGGCGGCTCGGTGATCGCCGGACGATCCCTGCGGCTCATCGAGGAGCGCGAGGATCGCGCGCTGGCCATCGCCGGTCTCGCCTGGCTGGTCGGAATGGCCGCGCTGGTGGTCGCCGTGCTCGTCGCAGACCGCCTGCTCGTGCCGCCTGCGTCGGGTCAGCCGCCGGCGGCGTAGCGATCGGCGGCGATGTCGACGACGGCGTCGATCGCCCGTGCGATCTCGTCGTCCCGGTCGGCCGCCAGCGCGGCCTCCATGCCGGGCAGCAGCGCCTCGCGCGGGCGCCCCGCCACGTACACGCAGTAGCGGAACCCGAACTTCGCCTCGTAGGCGGCGTTGCGGCGGTCGAGCTCGTCGGCCACGCTCGCCCGCTCGGCGGTGGCGGCGAGCTCCGGCGCGTCCCGGTCGTAGCCCTGCTCCACGAACGAGAACGACGATACGCTGCCGGGCGGCGCCCCGAGCCGCGGATGTGCGTCGATCAGCTCGAGCTGCTCCGCCTCCGGCATCGCGTGGGCGATCGCTCGAGCCCGCTCGAACATCGTCTCCGGGTCACCGAACGGCCGCGTTGCCACGAGGCGGTCCAGGAACCGCGGAGCCCCTTCGAACAGCGGCGCCAGCGCCGCCGCACACACGTCGGGTTCAAGGTCGTCGAGTGTCCAGGCCGGGCCCGCCGCGCCCGACGGGCCGGTCACGCTACGAGCCCCGATAGGTCGACAGCCCGAACGGGGCGACCAGCAGCGGCACGTGGTAGCTCCGCGACGCGTCCGTCACCCGCAGTTCGACGGTCATCGACGCGAAGAAGCCCTCGTCGCCCAGCACGAACTCCAGCGCATAGGCGCTCGCCTCGAGCGCGACCGGGCCCAGCAGGTCGCCGACGCGGCCGTCGTCGTCGGTCTGCGCCTCGACGACCAGCGTGGCGGGTCCATCGGACAGGCTCAGGCGCCACAGCCGCACCGTCGCACCGGCCCGCGGGGCGCCCGTGCCCGTGTCCAGGATGTGCGTGGAGATGGTGGGTCGGTCCGAGGTCACCCGGGTATCCTCCGCCGATGAGCGATCTGTCGATCCGCGTTGGCGATCTGCACTTTAGCGCCCGCTGGGAGCCGGAGGCGCCCGACACGATCGCGGCGATCCGGGCGATGCTGCCGCTGCGCGCGAAGCTCATCCACTGCCGGTGGAGCGGCGAGTCCACCTGGATCCCGTACGGCGACCTGCGCCCGGACGTCGGCTGGGAGCACCACACGTCGCACCCGGCACCAGGCCAGCTCGCGCTGTACCCGGGCGGGATCAGCGAGTGCGAGATCTTCTTCCCGTACGGCGCGTGCGCGACCTCGTCCAAGGTCGGCCAGCTCGCCGCGAACCACTTCGCGACGGTCCTGCCGGAGGACGGCTGGGACGACCGGCTGCGCGAGGTGGGCCGGCGCTGCCTCTGGGAGGGCGCCCAGGAGATCGAGGTCGTCGAGCTCGGCTGAGCGCGGCATGACCGACCTGCTGGTCCGCGGCGGCACGGTCGTCAACGCGACCGGGTCGTCACGCGCCGACGCCGCGGTCGACAGCGGCCGGATCGCGGCGGTCGAGGCCGATCTCGGCGGGCTCGCGGCCGCTGCCCGGGAGGTCGTCGACGCGACCGGCCTGCTGGTCCTGCCGGGCGTGATCGACGTGCACACGCACACCCGGGTGGCGAGCGCCGAGGAGCCGGACCGGTTCTTCCGGGACTCGGTCGCCGCGGCGTTCGGGGGGACGACGACGTTCCTCTCGTTCAACAATCCGGGCACGGGGTCGTCGCCCGCGGCCGCGCGGTCCCTGCGCACCGGCCTCCGGGAGTGGATCTCGGCGACCGCGGGCGACTCGGCGGTGGACGTCGGCCTCAGCGCCGTGATCTCCGCGTCGCACGAGGACGCGGTCGGCGAGATCCCGCACCTCGTCGACGGCGGCGTGCCGACCTTCAAGGCGTTCATGGTCTACGACTTCGGCGTGGACGACCGCACGCTGCTTGGCCTGATGGGTGCCGCGGCGGGCGCCGGCGGCATGCTCGAGGTCCACTGCGAGAATCGGACGATCCTCGAGGCGCTGACCGCGCGCCATCTCGCCGCCGGCGAGACCGGGCCCGCGTTCCACGCCGCGTCGCGGCCGCCCTACGTCGAGGCCGAGGCGACCGGCCGGGCGATCGCCCTGGCGGAGGCGGCCGGGGCGCCGCTGTACGTCGTGCACCTGTCGTCGGCGGCGGCCCTGGCAGAGGTCCGGGCGGCACGCGCCCGCGGACGTCCGGTGTTCGCGGAGACGTGCCCGCACTACCTGACCCTCACCGACGACCGCTACGCGCTGCCGCCCGAGGAGGCCGCGAAGTACGTGATCTCGCCGCCGCTCCGCTCCGCCGGCAACCCCGAGGCGCTGTGGGAAGGGCTGGCGGACGGCTCGCTCGCGCTCGTCGCGACGGATCACGTGCCCGACCGGGCGGCGGTCGAGAAGCAGAGCTGGCGCGAGTCGTTCGACCGCATCTCCAACGGCGGGCCCGGGATCGAGACGCTGCTGACGATGGCCTGGGACGGCGGCGTCGCGGCGGGGCGCCTGTCCGCGGAGCGGCTCGTCGACGCGCTGTCGACGACGCCGGCCCTGTTGTTCGGCCTGCCGTCGAAGGGCGCCGTGGAGGTCGGACGCGACGCGGACCTCGTGCTGTTCGATCCCGAGGCGCGGCGCACGGTTCGCGCCGCGGACCTGCACCACACGAGCGACTACACCCCCTACGAGGGCCGGGAGGTCAGGGGGGCGGTCCGATCGACGATCGTGCGTGGCTCGTTCGTCGTCCGCGACGGCGCGTTCGTCGGACGCCGCGGGCACGGGCGGTTCGTGGAGCGCCGCCTCGAGCCGATGTCCTGAGCCGGCCTCTGACGATCAGTCGAGGCGGCGGTACGCCTCGAGCGTCAGGAACTCGGGGAAGTCGTCGGTCAGCACCAACCCGTCGAGCAGCTCGGCGGCCTCGGCGACCCGGCCGGTCCCGCGCCCGATCCGGTCGAGCTCCTCGTCGCGGATCCGCGCGTAGCGCGCGTCGTCGAAGGGGCGGCCGTCGTCGAGGGTGGTCCCATGCCGGCGCCACTGCCACAGCTGGGATCGGCTGATCTCCGCGGTCGCCGCGTCCTCCATCAGGTTGTCGATCGCCGCGGCGCCGTTGCCGCGCAGCCACGCGTCGAGGTAGCGCAGGGTGACGCTGACGTCCTGGCGCGCACCGGCCTCGGTGGCGCGACCGCCGGGGACCACGATGTCGAGCAGCGCCGACGCGGGCACCCCGGGATCGCCCGGCGCCGACTTCTGGTTGGGACGATCGCCGAGGACCCGGTCGAACTCGGCCATCGCGACGGGCACCAGGTCCGGATGGGCGACCCAGGTGCCATCGAATCCGTCGCCCGACTCGCGATCCTTGTCGTCCCTGACCTTCGCCAGCGCGTTGGCCGTCACCTCCGGCTCGCGGCGGTTGGGAATGAACGCCGACATGCCGCCGATCGCGTGCGCGCCGCGCCGGTGGCAGGTCGCGACGAGCAGCCGCGTGTAGGCCCGCATGAACGGCACCGCCATCGTCACCTGGCCGCGATCCGGGAGCACCATCGCCGGATCGTCGCGGAAGCGCTTGATCAGCGTGAAGATGTAGTCCCAGCGGCCCGCGTTGAGCCCCGCCGCGTGCTCCCGGAGCTCGTACAGGATCTCGTCCATCTCGAACGCGGCGAGGATGGTCTCGATCAGTACGGTCGCGCGGATCGAGCCGCGTGGGACGCCCAGCGCCGCCTGGGCGTGGACGAACACGTCGTTCCACAGCCTGGCCTCGAGGTGGCTCTCGAGCTTGGGCAGGTAGAGGTACGGGCCGGAGCCCCGGGCGAGGGCCTCCGCCGCGTCGTGGACCAGGAACAGCCCCGCGTCGAACAGGCTGGCCGACATCGGGCGCCCGCCGACGAGCACGTGTCGTTCCTCGAGGTGCCAGCCGCGCGGCCGGACCACCAGCGTCGCCGTCGCGACGTTGAGCCGGTACGACTTGTCCGGCGTGTCGAGCGCGAGCGTGCGCCGGACCGCGTCGGCGATCGCGACCTGGCCGCCGATGACGTTCGACCACGTCGGGCTGAGCGCGTCCTCGAGGTCGGCCATGAACACCCTGGCGCCCGAGTTGAGGGCGTTGATCATCATCTTGGTCTCGGCCGGGCCCGTGATCTCGACCCGCCGGTCGTCGAGGTCGGGCGGCGTGGCGGCCACCCGCCAGTCCGCGGCGCGGATGTCAGCCGTCTCGGCGAGGAAGCCCGGGCGCTCGCCGGCGGAGATCCTGGCGTGACGCTCGGCCCGGCGACGGAGGAGCGCGTCGCGCTCGGGTCCGAACCGGCGCTGCAGGTCGGCGAGGAACGCCAGCGCCTCGGGCGTCAGCACGCGGTCGAGACCGGGGACGGCCGCGCCCGCGACCTCGACGCCGGGCACGCCGGCGGTCACGGTGCGGGCGTCCCGCGTCGCACCGTCGCCTCGATCAGCCCGTGCGGGTCCAGTGTCGCGACGAAGATCTCGCCGCGGTTGGTGCCGCCGAACGGCGTGAGGTCGACGATCCAGTGGTGCAGATTCGGCAGGGACATCCGGACCTCCTCGATCTCCGCGTGCCGCTCGAGCATCGCCTTGCCCATGAGCCAGATCGAGTGCTGCACGGACTCGCTGTGGTGGTCCGCGAATGACTCCAGCAGCGTCGCGAGCACGCCCTCGTGGCTGGCGTCCCAGTCGACCGTCGAGCCGCCGTGGCGCCACGCCGCCGTGACCTTCGTCGCCATGATCCGGTCGCCGGTCTCGCCGAGGGTCGTGTACCGGTCGCGCGGGAAGCCCGTGAATGCCGACTTGGCGGTCTTCATGACGACGAGGTCGGTGACCCCGGACTCGACCACGACGCCCGACGCCGTCGCGACGACCGACGCCGTCCGCGTCGCGCCCCCGGCGCGCCGGAAGGCGTCCGGCGCGGGCCCGGCGGCACCCGCCAGCCGCTCCCAGCCGTGCTCGACGACGTGGACCGAGGCGCTCGCGACCTGGGGCGAGTCGAGGAAGTGCCGGGCCAGCACCAGCCCGAAGGCCTCGATCGGGCCCGTGAGGTGCTCCGGCGCGAACGCGTAGACCGTGTTCTTCATCGTGTCGGTCGCGATGACCAGCGAGTTGTCGCCGTCGGTGTACGACACCGCGAAGTCCCCGGCGAGGGCGATGTCCACCGTCAGGTCGCGCAGCTCGTGGCGGTCCGTCCGCTTGTCGACCTTGACGAGGCGGATCGACGACTTGCCGTACTGGTTGGCCCCGATCTCGCTCAACCCGCGTCCTCCAGGATGCGCCGCAGGATCCGGCCGGAGACCTCGAGGCGGTACGCGCCGGTCGAGCGCACGTCGTCGATCGGATGCAGCTCGCCGCGAAGCGCCTCCACCGCGGCGTCGATGGTCGCCGCGGTCGGCGGCGCGCCCTCGACCGCCGCCTCGGCCGCCCGCGCCCGGATCGGCGTGGCGGCGACGGACCCGAACGCGATCCGGACGTCGCGCCAGGCGGGGTCGCGGCGCCACGCCGCCGCCAGCACGACCTTGGAGATCGCCTGGGCCCGCCGGGTGCCGACCTTCCGGAACGCCTGCAGCCTGCGGTCCACGATCGGGATCCGGACGCGCAGCAGCAGCTCGCCATCCCGGACGGCGGTCTTGCGGTACGCCGGCCAGAACTCGGCCGCGGGGACGGACCGCTCTCCGGCCGCGCCGCCCACGATCAGCGACGCGTCCAGCGCGAGCAGCACCGGCAGGGTGTCGCCCGCCGGCGACGCGTTCATCACGTTGCCGCCGATCGTGCCCCGGTTCTGGATCTGGGCAGCGCCGATCGTCGCGGCCGCGGCGACCAGCGACGGTGCGTGCGTCGCGCAGGCGTCCGAGCCGCGGATCTGGGTGTAGGTCGTCAGGGCGCCGAACTCGAGCGCTCCGTCGCGGACGCGGATGCCGCGCAGCTCCTCGACCCGCCACAGGTCGACGACCCGCTCGGGGACGGGCCCGATCTCGCCGGTCAGCTGGACGAGCAGGTCCGTGCCGCCGGCGACCGGCCGGTGCGGGGCGTCGGCCAGGATCGCGTACGCCTCGGCGAGCGTGCGAGGGGAGACGACCGGCGGCTCGACGGGCATCGCCTGCGCCTCGCTCAGCCCGCGCCCGCGCGGCGGCGGACCGCGGCGAGCTGGATCGAGTCCACGATCTTGGTGTAGCCGGTGCAGCGGCAGAGGTTGCCGGCGATCGCCTCGCGGATGGCGCCGTCGGTCGGCTGGGCGCCGCTGGCGAGGAACGCCTCGGCGGCCATCAGCATCCCGGGGGTGCAAATGCCGCACTGGGCGCCGCCGGCGACGAGGAACGCGTCCTGGAGGTCGGCCAGCGCGCCGCCCGCACCGGCCAGGCCCTCGACGGTCCGCACGACCGAGCCGTCGACCTGGCAGACCGGGACGAGGCAGCTCACGACGGCCTCGCCGTCGACCAGGACCGTGCAGGCGCCGCACTCGCCCTCCCCGCAGCCCTCCTTCGTGCCCGTCAGCCCGAGATCCTCGCGGAGCACGTCGAGCAGGCGCCGCATGCCCGGCACCCCGACCTCGGCGGGCTCGCCGTTGACGACCAGGCGATAGGTCACGACGCCGACACCGCGGAGACCCCGGGCGCCCCGGGGCCGTCGATCCCCGCCAGCGCGGCCAGGATGCGTTCGGGGGTCGCCGGCAGGTCGTCGATCCAGGCCCCGGTCGCGTCGTGGATGGCGGCGACCACCGCCGGCGCCCCAACGTCCATCGGCAGCTCGCCCACCCCCTTCGCCTTGTGCGGCGCGTCCTCGAACGCGGCCTCCACGAGGATGGTGTCGATGCGCGGGGCGTCGAGCGAGGTCGGGATGATGTAGGTCTGGAGGCGGTCGTTGAGGTAGCGGCCGTCGAGCAGCTTGATCTCCTCGATCGTCGCGTAGCCCACGGCCTGGAGCGTGCCGCCCTCGACCTGACCTTTGCACAGCACCGGGTGGATGACGCGTCCGACGTCGTCGACGGCGACGATCGAGAGCACGGTGACCTCGGCGGTGTCCAGGTCCACCTCGACCTCGGCCACCGCGGCGGCCCAGCCGAACGTCGGGTAGGCGTCCCCGCTGTAGGTGGCGTCGTCGAACGTCCGGCCCGCGTAGGGGGTGAAGCGCTCGTCGATCCGCGCGTAGCCGTGTGCTTGCGCGTCGTCCCGCCACGACAGGCCGAAGGGGCGGCCGGTCCGGGCCTCGACCTCGGCCTTCAGCCGCCGCGCGGCCTCGATCAGCAGCCCGCCCACGACCATCGCCGTGCGCGAGGCCACCGTCGGCCCGGAGTCGGGCACGAAGGCCGTGTCCTGGGGCGCCATCTCGACGTCGTCCAGGTCCACGCCGAGCTCCGCCGCGACGAGCTGGGGAAAGATCGTCTTCGTGCCCTGCCCCATCTCGGTCGAGGCCGTCAGGATCCGGATCCGGCCGTCGCCCGTGCGCTCGAGGCTGGCGATCGAACCCATCCTCTCCTCGCCGGAGCCGGTGAACCCGGCGCCGTGCCAGGCCAGCGCCAGGCCGATACCGCGCGCCGTCCTGGCGCCTGGCTCGCGCGCCGCCCGCTCGGCCGCCGTCCGCGCCCGCACCCGCTCGTACTCGCTCGCCTCGGCGGCCCGGTCGAGGACCTCGATCGCGGCGGCGTCGTCGCGCAGGAGCTGGTTGGTCGGCGTCACGCCGCCCGGCCGGTAGGCGTTGCGGCGGCGGACCTCGAGGGGCGACAGGCCGATCGCCTCGGCGGCCCGCGAGACCTGCATCTCGGCGGCGAACTCGACCTGCGGTGCCCCGAAACCGCGGAACGCGCCGTTGGGCGGCGTGTTGGTGGCGACGGCGCGCGACCGGATGCGCACGTTCGCGACGTCGTACGGCCCGCCGGCATGGATCGTGCCGCGGGAGAGCACGACGGGCGTGAGGGTCGTGTAGGCCCCGCCGTCCATCACGATGTCGACGTCCTGGGCGACGATCGTTCCGTCGCGCCGGATGCCCGTCCGGTACCGGATCACCGCCGGGTGGCGCTTGGTCGTCGCGGACAGGTCCTCGTGACGGTCGTAGATCATCCGCACCGGCCGACCCGTCTTGCGCGCGAGCAGCGAGGCATGGAGCGCGATCATCGACGGGTACTCCTCCTTGCCGCCGAAGCCGCCGCCCGTCTCCGCCTGGACGACCTGCGTGTGTGCGTCGTCGAGGTCGAGCCCCGCGCGCAGGGCCTTGTGCACGTAGTACGGGCACTGGAGGCTGCCGTGGACGGTGATCCCGCCGTCCTCGCGCGGCAGCGCGATCATCGCGTTGTTCTCGATGTACAGCTGCTCCTGGTGGCCGACGCGGTAGGTCGCCTCGACGATCACCAGGCCGTCCTCGGCCAGGGCGGCATCGACGTCGCCCTTGAGCAGCTCGTGGTGGGCGAACACGGTGGTGGACTCGAGGGGCTCGAAGACGGGGTCCATCGCCTGTGTCCGAAGGGTGACCCGGCCCTTCGCCTCGCGCAGCGTGTCGCGGTCGGCCGCGGCCAGCAGGGCGACCGGCTCCGCCTGGTGGCGGATCTCTCCACTCAGCGGGACGAGGATCGGCTGGTCCTCGGCGATGCTGGCGACGACGTTCCGGCCGGGAATGTCGTCCGCGGTGACGACGGCGACCTTCGACCAGTCGAAGGCGGGGTCGAGCTCGATCGCCACCAGCCGGGCGTGCGGCACGGTCGAGCGGATCGTGGCGCCGTACCAGGCGCCGGGGAACACCAGGTCGTCGGCATACAGCGCCTGCCCGGTGAGCTTGGCCGGGCCTTCGCGACGGGTCGGCACCGGGACGGCGAGACCCGGAACGGGCGGGCGCGTCGGCGCGACGGTCCGGCCGGGGAGCTCGATCGTCAAACAGGCGCCTCCGTGGGTTCGGCCGAAGCGTGCTGGGCGTCGACGGTCAGTGTCAAGCAGCGTCGGGGCCGCGGGTCGGGGTACCGGACCACATTGCCGTCGCGCACGCCTGAGTGGAGTGCAGTTGCGGGACCGAGCCGCGACACCACACGATCGCGGCTCGCCCACACCCCGCTGTAGTGAGGCACGTCAACTCGAGGGTCACGTTTGCTGCAAGACCACGTCCAGGCGTAGATCGATGAACGCGTCGAGACGGTCACGACCCGGCCCCGCGCCTGAGCGCGCGCCCGGGCGTCGCGCCCGTGTGCTCGCCCCGGTCGATCACGACCGTCCCGTTGACGATCACGAACGGGATCCCGATGGGGAACTGGCGCGGCTCGTCGTACGTGGCGGGCGTCGCGACCGTCGCCGGATCGAACAGCACGAGGTCGGCGGCGAGGCCGTCGGCGAGCAGGCCGCGGTCGCGGAGCCCGAGCCGTGCCGCGGGCATCCCCGTCATCCGGTGGACCGCCTCCTCGAGCCCGAGCAGCCGCTCCTCGCGCACGAACTGGCCGAGGATCCGCGGATACGACCCGTACGTGCGCGGCGAGGGCTTGGCCGCGATCAGCACGCCGTCCGTCCCCACCATCGCCTGCGAGTGGCGGAGGAACGCGCGGATCCCCTCCGTGTGGGGACCCGGCGTCACCTGGTTCACCCCCAGGTCCTCGGCGAGGAGGAGGTCGCAGATCGCGTCGACGGCGTCGCGTCCCGTCTCGCGCATGACCTCGCCCAGCGTCCGGCCCTCCCAGGCGAGGTGCTCCGGCCGCGTGAACGCGCCGAGGCGCAGGGCGTCCCACGAGCGATCCCCCGCGAACAGGCGGCCGCGCGCCTGCATCTCGGCCCGGATCCGGTCCCGGGCGGAGCGGTCGGCGAGGCGCGCCTTCAGCGGGCCGACGCCGCCGGCCTGGATCCACGTCGGGAGCATGATCAGGAGGCGCGTGCTCGACCACTCGTAGGGGTAGAGGTCGAAGGTGACGTCGAGGCCCTCGGCGCGAGCGTCGTCGACGAGCGCGAGCATCTGCTCCGGCGGGCCCGGGAAGGTCGCCCGGTGATAGAAGTGCGTGATGTGCACGGGCGCGCCGCCGCGCCGCCCGATCTCGATCGCCTCCCGGAAGGGGTCCAGGAACCCGTCGCCCAGCGGGTAGCGGACGTGGGTGTGGTAGAAGCCGCCGAGCTTCGCGGCCTCGGCCATGAGCGCGCCCAGCTCCTCGGTGGTGGCGTAGGCGCCCGGCGGGTAGTCGAGGCCGGTCGACAGCCCGAACGCCCCCTCCTCCATCGCCTCGCGCAGGATCACTCGCTGGTCCGCCATCGCCCGGGCGTCCGCCTCGACCGCGTCCCAGCCGATGGCCGCGATCCGGATCGGGCTGTTGCCGACGACGTATGCGACGTTGACCGAGGTGGTGCCGTCATAGCGGGCGAGGTACTCGGCAACGGTCGACCAGTCGAAGGCGATGTTGGGCCGGCCGTCGAGGCCGCCGTTGAGCACGGCGAAGTCCGCGAGATCCTGGTGGCGCGGGAAAGGTGCGTAGGCGTTGCCGTCGACGCCGATCAGCTCGGTCGTCACGCCCTGGCGCACCTTGGGCTCGTGGCGAGGCGCCGCGAGCATCACCAGGCCGCCGTGGCTGTGGAGGTCGATGAACCCGGGCGCGACGACGAGCCCGGTCGCGTCGATGGATCGCCGGGTCCGCACCTCGACGTCCTCGCCCGGCATCGCGATGCGGTCGCCGACGACCGCCACCCGCCCCGGCCGGCCCGGTGCCCCGGTCCCGTCGACGATGGTGCCGCCGGTGATCAGGAGGTCGGCGTCGAGGCTCACGCGATCCCCGGCGGTCCGTCCAGGCGCCGGCCGCGCACCCACGCGGCGCGGACCATCTCGGCGTGCGGCCGGAAGGCGATCCGCGACATCACCTCGGCGGGGTCGTCGGAGTCGATCCCGGGCAGCGGCGCGACGAACCGGGGGTCGAGCGCGATCAGGTCGGCCTCCTTGCCCGCCTCGATCGTCCCGATCACGTCCTCCTGGCCCAGCGCCCGCGCGCCCTCGTACGTGCCCATCCGGAGCCAGTCCAGCGGGCCCAGCGGCGCCGTGTCGTCGCCCGGCTCGCCGCGTTCCTCTGCCAGCACTCGCAAGCCGCTCTGGATGTAGCCGCCGGCGCGCATGTTGGCGAAGATCGAGAGCTCCGGGCCCGCGGCGACGTCGGAGCCGAGGCCGACGCGGATGCCGGCCGCCTGGTACCGGGCAAGGGGCATCGCTCCCGAGGCCAGGAACAGGTTCGACGCCGGGCAGTGCGCGATCACGGAATCGGTCTCCGCGACGCGGCCGATCTCGCGCGGCGACAGGTGGATCGCGTGGGCCAGGATCGTCCGCGGGCCGAGGCCGCCCGCCTGGTCGTAGACGTCGAGGTAGTCGATGGCGTCGGGGAACGCCTGGGACACCTCGCGGATCTCGTTGCGATCCTCGGCGACATGCGTCTGCCAGTAGGCGCCGGTCTCGCGCGCGAGCTCGGCGGAGCGGCGCAGCATGTCGGGCCCGCACGACAGCGCGAAGCGCGGCGTGAACGCGTACCGCAGGCGACCCTCGTCGCGCAGGTGCCAGCGCGCGCACAGGTCGGCGGACTGCCGGAGGCTGGTGTCCAGGACGCGGGCGGACGACAGCGTGTCGTCGTAGCTGCCGCGATCCATCATCACCTTGCCGATGACCGCGCGGATGCCGTGGGCCTCGGCGGCCCGGAACGCGGCGTCGAGCGAGGGCTGGAACACCGCCCCGTACATGACCGCGGTCGTCGTGCCGGCGGCGGCGAACGCCCGGAACGCCAGCGGCGCGAGGCGCTCGGCCGCCTCCTCGTCGAACGCCCGCTCCAGCGGGAAGATGTAGGTGCGGAGCCAGGTCAGCAGGTCGAGGCCCGCCCCGACGCCGGCGTTCGGGAGCTGCGGCAGGTGGACGTGGAGGTCGACCATGCCCGGCAGCACGAGCAGCGGGCGCAGGTCGATGGCCGCGCTCGCGCCCGGCGCGTCGCCGGTCCAGGGGCCCACGGCCGCGATCCCGCCCGCCGCGTCGACGTCGATGCGCCCGTCGGCCTCGTAGCGCGTCCCGCCCGCCGCGAGCGGCGTCAGGACCCGCGCCCGGAGCGCGAACGGCGGTCGGTCGGGAAGCGCGGTGGCCATCGCCCGGATGCTACATGCGCCGCGAGCGACGGCGTCATCGCACAATGCAGTGGTGGACGCCGACTTCGATCGCCTCCTGACCGAGCGCCTCGTGATCCGGCGATTCGCCGTTGCCGACGCCCGGGCGTTCGCGCGCTATCGATCGCTGCCCGAGGTCGCGCGCTACCAGTCGTGGGAGGCGCCCTACTCGATGGAGCGGGCCTGCGCATTCGTCGACTGGATGGCCGCCCACCACCCCGATGAGCCCGGCGAGTGGTACCAGCTCGCAGTCGCGACCCGCGAGGACCCCGGCTCGCTGATCGGCGACTGTGCGTTCCAGGCGCGGGCGTCCGAGCCCGCGATCGCCGACATCGGCTACACGATGAGCCCCGCCGCGCAGGGCCGCGGCTACGCGACCGAGGCGGTCGGCGAGCTCGTGCGCTACCTCTTGGTCGACCGCGGCAAGCACAAGGTGTGTGCCGACTGCGACACCCGCAACGAGGGCTCGTGGCGGCTCCTCGAGCGGCTGGGGTTCACGCGGGAGGGGGAGGTCCGGGCTTCGTTCCGCGACGGCGACGGCTGGGGCGACGAGTACCTGTACGGCCTGCTCGCCGAGGACTGGCGCGAGAGGGCTACTCTGAGGGCGAATCCACCAAACGGGACCGGGAGCACGCCATGAGCCGGATCGTCGTCATCAGCTTCGACACAGAGGACCAGGCGCGGCAGGCGCTCGCCTCGCTGCGCGGTGTCGAGAAGCAGGGTGGGATCCACTTCGAGGACACCGCCGTCGTCACCCACAAGTCGGACGGGTCGTTCGACGTCAAGAACGAGGCAAGCAGCGCGACCGAGGCCGGGGCGGTCGTCGGCGGCCTGATCGGCGGCCTGGTGTTCTTCGTGTTCCCGGTGGCCGGGATCGCGATCGGCGCAGCGGCCGGGGCCGGCATCGGAGCCGCCATGGGCCAAGGCGTTCCCGGCGACTTCGTCAAGGAGGTCGAGGGGAAGCTGCCCGCCGGCAAGTCCGCCTTGTTCCTCGAGATCAAGGAGGCGAACGCCGACATGGCGATCGCCGCGCTGCGCAAGTACCACGGCGAGGTCATCCAGACGTCGCTGGACGAGGAGACCGAGGAAGCGCTGAAGGCCGCGCTCGCCAGCCCGGCGAGCTGACCACCGGGGGCGCCCAGCGCCGGGCGCCCGCTCAGCCCTTGCGCGCCTGGGCCTCGACGGCCTGCGCCTTGCGCCGCGCCAGGATCCCGTAGGCCTCGTCGAGCAGGGGCTTGACCTGCTGCTCGAACGTGTCGTCGCTGGGGCTGAGCACGCTGAGCCAGTGCTGCCTGGCGTAGACCGGGTGGGGCAGCAGGGTGTCCAGGGCAGCGTGGTCGACGTGCGCGTCCTCGCGCGCGGCGTCGCCCAGGACCCGGTCGAACGTCTTGCCGGTCACGCCGATGTTGAGGCGGAACACGCCGGGCCGGCCGCTGAGGTTCGCGATCGGCCCCTCGTCGAACTCATCGGTGGTCACCAGGGTGGCGAAGTTCGGCCAGTGCTTCTCGGGGTCGATCGAGAAGAACGTCCCGCCACCCGCGGTCACGACGTCCGTGCCTGGGTAGGTGTCGATGATGTAGCGCGTGATCTGTGCGTCGTCCATCAGTGCCTGCTTGTGACTCGATTTCGAGCCTAGCGGATGCGTGTCAAGCCCACGCCATGGACAATCTCGGCATGACGACGAGACGAGTGGCATGGCGACGATCGGACGAGGTTGAGACCGACGAGCACTGCACGCTGTCCAGGCGCGACAGCGGGCTGTCGCTGGTCGGGACGGTCCTGGGCTCGGAGGGCGGGACGCCGGCGCGCATCGAGTACCGCGTGCTGACCGACCCGGCCGGCTTCACGACCGCGGTGCATGTCCGCGACCTGCGCGGCTTCGAGCAGCGGACGCTGACCCTCAATCGCGACGCGAAAGGCAGCTGGACGCTCGACGGCCAGCCGGCGAGGAAGCTCAAGGGCTGCACGGACGTCGACCTCGGCTGCAGCCCCTCGACCAACACGCTGCCGATCCGCCGCCTCGGGCTCGGGATCGGGACTTCCAGGACGATCCAGGCGGCCTGGGTTCGCTTTCCGGCGCTCACCGTCGAGAAGGCGGCGCAGACGTACACGCGACTCGACGAGTTCACCTATCGCTACGCGAGCGGGACGTTCCAGGCCGAGCTGACGGTCGACGAAGAGGGCCTGGTCGCGCAGTACGCGGAGTGGCGGCGGACCGGGGTGGCGTTCGGCCCGGACACGACCGAGCCGCTGGACGCTCACCGCGACGGCGGCTGAGCGCCGCTCGACCCGCCTGGCGGCCTCACGCCGGCACCCGATCTGCGGGTGGCCGGTCGGCTACCTTGTGTCATCGGGACGTGCGGCCATGCACGTTCACCCGGCGGCGAACGGGAGTTGCTGGCGATGACGTTCGACGAGCTGCTCGACCTGGTCGTTCAGGGCTTCGAGGTGCTCGGCGTCGGGATCCTCGTCATCGGCTCGATCGTCGGCATCCTCGGGTACGTGCGCGACGTTCGCCAGCTCGACAGGATGCGGGCGTACGAGCGGCTGCGCGCCAACATCGGCCGCACCATTCTGCTCGGCCTCGAGGTCCTGATCGTCGCCGACATCGTGCTGACGGTCGCGATCGACCAGACGATCGAGAGCGCGCTGACGCTGGGGATCATCGTCTTGGTCCGGACGTTCCTGAGCTTCTCGCTGGAGATCGAGCTCGAAGGGGTCGTGCCGTGGCGCCGCCGCGCGGTCAGCGCGGCCGCCGAACCGCTCGACGCGAACCGGTGATCCACCCTGCGGCAGCCGGGTTCACACGGCCGATGTCGAAGCGTACGCTTGGTCGTCCAGGCAGCCGATGGAGGGCGTGAACCATGACGATGCGCGAGGCCCTTGACCACGCCATGGGCCGGACCGGTGACAGCGACGCCATCCGACAGCTCCACGAGAGCGGGCTCGCGGTTGCCGACGAGGACACCATGACCCAGGCGATCCACGACGTCTATTGCGGGATCATGGCGGACCACCAGCACCCGAACGACAAGGACCGCGACCAGGCGCGCGCGATGATCGCCTCCATCCAGAAGCTCGCCGCCGCACAGCCGCAGGCTTGACGCCCGTCGTTCGCGGGCGCCGCCGCCGCCCGCCCTCGCCTCGAGAGCGCGATCAGCCGTCGGCCCGGAGGCACGAGAGGATGGCGCGCGCCGCCTGATCGGGGACCGCGATCCGAGCCGACCCGTTCGTCCACAGCGCCGCTCGGGCGTCGCCAGACCCCGCCTCGCACCACGTCACGACGCCGCCGAGGCGCAGGAATTGGTCGAAGAAGGTGCGCGTGCCGTCGAACCCGCGACGCTCGAAGAAGGCGTCGTCCCTGGCGTCGGCCCGCGAGCGCACGGCCCGGACGGACGCCCCGACGTCGAGCGCGTCGGCTCGCCCGTCGGCCACGGCGATCAGCAGCAGGTTCGGCACGCTCGGCGGGAGCTGACGCAGCTTGGCGAGGATCACCCCACCGATGGCGTCCGGGTCCGGCACCCGGCGCGACCGGGTCACCTCGACGTTGCAGGCCCGGGTCCCGCGGAAGGTCAGCGTGAAGTCGGGCCCGGCGTTGCCCGACCCGTAGGCCTCGTACGCGAGGTCGATCCGCCGATCGGCGAGCAGCCGCTCGGCCGCGCGCAGCTCGGCGCGCACGTCGAGGAGCGACTCGTCGTCCCCGGCCTTGCGCAGCTTCTTGCGGACCTTGGCCCGGTGGCCGTCGGCGAAAGCGCGGAACCGCGCCGATCCGGCCAGCCAGGCGAGGAGCTCGCCGGCGAACGCGTCGTTCCGAACTTCCGGGTACAGGTCGTGGGCGAGACGCTCGACCGTCGCGGCCGGCGTCGACTCCTTCGTCACGAACGAGATGCTAGGGCCGGACTCGATTCGTCGGACCCGGACCCGGCCGCGGCGGCTATGCGCGAGCACGTCCTCGAACTCGTCCCAGCCGTGGACCGGACTCGCTGCCGGGCACAATACGGGAACGGCCGACGCCGACGGGCCCCCTTGTCTCGCGATCCCTAGATCGGACTGGATCGCGGGCGCTGTCGTCGGACGAAAACCCCGATCCCGGAGCCCCCGTGAACGCGTTCCTGCTCTCGTTCGGCGTGATCTTCCTCGCCGAGCTCGGCGACAAGAGCCAGCTCATGGCGATGACCTTCGCGACGCGGTACCGCGCGCTGACCGTTCTCGTGGCCGTCACGCTGGCGACGTTGCTGGTCCACGCCGGGTCGGTCCTCGTCGGGTCGCTGTTCGCCCTCGCGCTGCCCACGTCGCTGATCCAGGTGGTCGCGGGCGTGGCGTTCTTCGTGTTCGCGGCCTGGACCATCCGCGGCGACGAGCTGGGCGAGGGCGACGAGGCCCGCGCGAAGCGCGGCGGGCGCTGGGCGGTGCTGACGATCGGGTCGGCCTTCTTCCTGGCGGAGCTCGGGGACAAGACGATGCTCGCGACGATCACGCTCGCAACCACCGAGGAGCCGATCGGGGTCTGGCTCGGCTCGACCGCCGGCATGGTCGCCGCGGACGCGCTCGCGATCGGGATCGGCGCGCTCCTCGGGACCCGGCTCCCGGAGCGCGCGATCAAGGTGTTCGCCGCGCTGGCGTTCGTGGTGTTCGGTGCGCTCCTGCTCGCCGAGGGGCTGGGTGTCCTGTAGCACCACGTTGTCATCTGAACGTGCCGCCGCGGATAGCCCCGGGTTGGATTTCCTCCCTTCGGCACTGGCTGAACAGGACGCCGTGGTCCATGTTTGGCGTCGGGCGGTCGACCGTGATCTCCGGGCGAACCGCGACCCAAGGGAGCCTGACGGAGGACCTCGTGGCTGATGTGTCCGAGGCGACCGGGTTGACTCGAGTCGTCGTCGAACAGGCGTACCGGGCCTTCGCCGCGCGCGACATCGAGGGCCTGTTCGCCGTGCTCAGTCCGGATGTCGAATGGGGCGAGCCCGGCAATCCGTTGATTCCCTCCGCGGGGATGCGGCCCGGGATCGCCGGGGTTGCCGAGTGGCTGTCCATCGGCAACGAGACCGAGGACATCCGCGCCTTCGACGTCGACCGGATTCTCGTTGACGGCGACCAGGCCGCGGTCCTCGGTCACACCGCGATCGTGGCGCGCACCACCGGAACCGCCTACGAGACCGACTTCGTGCACATCGTGACGGTCCGCGACGGCTGCGTGACCCGGTTCGTCGAGTTCTTCGACACGTGGGCAGCGGCCGAGGCATTTCGCCCGCCCGCGTCGTCGCCGGCCACGCAACACCACAGCCAGCCGGTCGACGTGTTGTCGGTCTAGCACCAGGAGACGTGGTCTGGACCAACGCTCGACAACGTCCATGGCCTCCCGCCCTCAGGGATCGAGGCGTGGGCTCGACCCTCTGAGACCGGCGTAGGCAACGGGATCCGGGTCGAGGCAGCCGGTGCCTGATGGCTCTTGGCGCGACCGTCGTCATCGCCGAGATCGACCATCCGGCCGGTCGACTCGTCGATTCACGGCTGGCAGCCTCATGCTCCCCGGATCCGGTCGCCGTCGTGCCTACGGACGCCCGCGATCAAGCGAGGGCCGAACGACCGGTCGCGGACGTCTCGGATCGCTTCGGCAAGATCGACTTCGTCGTCAACAACGTGTCGGTCGCCCCGGTCGGATCTCCCGTCTGGGGGGTCGCGATCGGAGACGGGGACCGAGCGACTCTGGTCCCCGTCCTACGCTGCTGACCCACTGGTCGCAGCTGCCCGCCGCAGCGACGTCTCACCCGTGCGCTCATCAGCGATCGCAGATGGGTTGAAGCCCTTGGCGATCAGCCACACAGCCAGGACCATCTCCTGGACGGCGATGGGAAGAGCCAGGACGATCTGGGTCGTCGAGAAGGCATCGATGAGTTGGAACAGGACCAGGAGAGCGGACGCCATGACCATGACGACGCCCACGAGACCCCAGGCGGAGAGCCATCGAGGGACGAGCCGCGATCGATAGAACACCCAGTAGTACGCGAGCGCCCCGAGGCCAAAGGTCAGCACCGACAAGGGGCCCAGCCATTCACGTCCTGCCATCACCAGCGCGGCCTGGGCCGGGAAGGCACCTGAACCCGCAGTCGCGACGCTCGTGGCCTCTTCGCTGAGGGTCACCAGCATCATCAGGCACATCGCGATGAGGACATGGAGCGTTGCTTCGATCGTCCTGAATCCAACCGATCCAAGGGCCAGACCCACGCTGTACGTCCGCAAGACGGGGTACAAGGCGATCGCGATTCCGGCACACGCAACGGCCCCGATGAACTGGAAGAACGCTCCCAGGAGGGCTTGGTTCTCGTTCGCCGAGATCTTGGTGGGGTCAACCGGTGCCGTGAGGATCGGGGACACCAGCGCGACGCCCACCAGCTGGGCAACCGTCGCGATGATGAACGCCACTCCCGCGACGACGGCGATCGTTCGGTTCGTATGCATCTTCTTCTCTTCTCGATCTTCAGCCGTCCTTGGGGAGGCCTACCTGCCGAACTCCCGTAGTCGGCAACCCTACGGGCTGACTGTGGCACCAGTGGCGCCATCGCCGACAGGGCCGCTCGTCGTTTTGCGTCGTGACCTTGGCAACGTCGTCGCAAGCGAGCTCGCGCGGCGGGGCGGTAGGTGGATCGAAGCGTCGGCGGCCGTTGCGAAGGGCCAACCTCGCGGAATGCCGCGCGAAACGGGGACTCAAGACGGACGCTCGCGAGGTCGGACGGGCCGAGAGACGGCTCACATCGCGGGTTAGCCACCTGCCTGCTCACCCAGGCCTCGCGCACCTCTTGCGTGTCTCGGGGGCCGCGGGGGGGCGCGCGTCCCCGCGCGCGTCAGGAAACACGGTCGAAGGAGCTTTGGTGGAGATGGGGGAGAGTCGAACTCCCCGTCCAGAACCCTTCGCCTGGGACCAGCTACGAGCGTGTCCGATGATTTTCGTCAGCCGGTCGGACGCCCATCGGCAGGCTTCCATCCGGCCCATCTGCGTGTCCCTAGATCGGGCTTCGCTCCGGACTACGTAGCCTCATCCGGGCTGCACCTCCGCTAAGTGACGCTTCCACGGCCCGCGGAGGGGAGGCCGCTTCCACGCTCACCTTACGGCCTAAGCCGCGAGGGCGAGAGCAGGCTGCTTGTTGGCAGTTACTTCGTTTTGCCGCCTGTTTAACGAGGCCTGACGGCACCTCGGCTCGCGTTCCCAGACAGCCAGGCCCTGTCGAGACCACGCATCCCCACAGGACCGAACCGCTGTTCGGAGGCGGAATCCTAGCACCCGCGTCGACCGAGCCCGTTGCCGGACGCGCGCGCAGGCGAGCGACCCGGTCATCTACGCCGGGGTGGAGTGTTGGAGGCGGCAGATGCACCGAATCCCCGTCAGCCACCACCCAGAGTGGTGACAACGGCCGGAAAGGGGCCAATTCCGTCGCGGCTCGCGTCTACCACTCCGCGGGGTGGTATCTGACGCCATCGAGGCGCAAGGGGGGCGCGCGGGGCGCCACCAGCGAGCGGATGCGCCCGGCCGCTACGCCGTTGAAACGTGTCGACCGGGCGCGAATGGATGGGCGGCGACGATCAGGCCGGAGCCGCCTCGCCGGGGTGCTTGGGCAGGGCGTACGACCGGCGGATGCCCGTCTCGAACGGTTCGATGGCGACATCTGAGCCATCGACCGGACGGACTTGACATAGCGCCCGACGCTGGGTCGATGAACGACTCGACCCAAGTGACCCCGGCGCGCCTCGCCCCCTTCCTCGCCCAGTGGGACTACATCACCGGCGTGCTGTTCGAGCGCCTCGAGGGCCTCACGGACGAGGAGTACGTCTGGGAACCGGCGGGCGAGGTGTGGACCGTCCGCCTCGTCGACGGGCGGCCGACCCCGGATGCCGAGGTCTGGGCCCCCACCGGAGGCGGCGCACCGCCGCGAACCCTCGCCTGGTCACTCGGGCACCTCGGCGATGGCCTGATGCAGCGCGCGGACTGGCTGGTCGGGAGCCACTCGATGAACAGCGGCGACCTCACGTGGCCGATGACCGCGGCCGAGGGCGTCGAGTTCGCGAGGTCCGGGATCCAGGCGTGGCGCGATGGGCTCGCCGTCATGACCGACGAGGATCTCGACACGGTCGGCCGGAGCGCCTTTCCGGGCGGGCTCGATCCTGAGCTCCCGCTGATCGAGATCGTGTGGTGGGTGAGCAAGGAGCTCCTGTTCCACGCCGGCGAGATCTGGTACGTCCGGGACCTCTACGCCCACGACACCTGACCGCGCCGCAGGAAAACTGCGGGATCGTTTTCGGCCCCGCTGTCGTACGATCGGACGATGCTGCACCCGCTGCTGACCTCGCTGGCCGCGATCCTCGTCTCGCACGTCGTGGTGCTGAGCGCGGTGCTGGCGCTGGTCGCGGCGCTGATCCGGCGGAGGTGACGGCGGCCTAGCTCGCCGGGTCGGGAGCGGCCGTCGAGGGGTCGGCGATCCGCCCCAGGAACACGACGGCGCCGGTCTCGAGGTCGCGAAGCGCGAACAGGAAGGGGCGGTCGACGCTCAGGTCCACGATGTCGATCGGGAGCGAGGCGGGGCGCATCAGGACGGCCGTCGCGGCCGTGGCCTCCGTGCCGTGCTCGTCGACGTCGATGTCGGCCTGGTGGACGACCGCGGCGATCTGCAGCGGTTCGTCGGTCGTGATGGCGGAGAAGTCCGCGTCGTCCGAGAAGGCCGTCGACATGCCGAGGGTCGCCAGGAGGTCGCGGAGCTCGAGCTGCGATCGGGTGGCAAACCTCGGCAGCCGGAGGTCGACCTCGCGCGGCTCAAGGGCGCCGGTGATCGCGGCCAGCGCGCGGCCGTCGAGGGTGGTCTCGAACGCCGCCAGGTCGTCAGGCACGAGGATGAGCATCGCCAGCTCGCCGCCGACGTACGGCAGCTCGACCGCCCGCCACCTCTCGCCAGAGGCATAGCCGAACTGGTCCATGACGCTCATCACCGGCACAACGACCGACGTGCCATCGGAGCGGGTGAATGGCCCGGGGGTGGTGCTCCCATCGTCGAACGGCATCCGCCACGCGGCCTTGAGGTAGATGGCATTGACGAGCGCCAGGCGGGTCCGGCCCGTGACGGTCCCCTGCGCCAGGAGCTGCGGGATACGCTGCTCGGTCTGATCCGCGATCCAGCCGTTGATCAGGGCGCGGGCGGGTTCGGGGGCGTGCCGGTAGTCCACGAGCCGGAGGCCGGCGCCGAAGCGGGCGCCGAGCCCTTCGAGGTATGGGCGCTCGAGCGCCATGTCGCGCTGGGCGAACGGCGCGTTCGCGATCCGCAACGTGACGTCTGCAGGCTCGCCGTCCGACTCCGGGAACGTGCCCGTGCGCGTCGCCAGCGCGGCGTCCAGCGCCGCGGGCCACGCGGCGTGCTCGTCGCTGCCCAGGCCGTGGAGGACGGCGTCCATCTCGGTCGCCGTCGCGCCCCGCGCCCCGGCGCTCGCCATCGACAGGGCGAGGGCGATGCTCGCGGGCGACAGGACGAGGTTGGCGGCGGGATCCTGGCCGGCGGCCAGCCGGTAGAGGTCGAGGCCGAACGCGTTGACCGCGGTCCCCGCGTCGGCGGCGTCGTTCGCGGTGGTGATCAGGCGGGGGACGTTGGCGGCCGCGAGCGCGACGTCGTCGCCCGTGCCGCCGCCGCCGCCCGTCGGCCCGCAGCCGGACAGGGTCACGAGGGCGAGCGTACCAACCACCAGGCGACGCATCGATGCCCCGACGGCGCCCGCCCTCGGCCGGTTCCCGCCGCTACCATCGCCAGATGCGCCTCATCCCGTGGGAGGAAGAGCGGCTCCAGCTGTTCGCCGCCGCGGAGCTGGCCCGTCGACGACGCGCCGCGGGCCTTCGCCTGAACCACCCCGAGGCGGTCGCGCTCATCTGCGACGCGATGCTCGAGACGGCGCGCGCCGGCGGCACGTACGACGCGGTCGAGGCGGCCGGGCGGGCCGCCGTGGACCCGTCCGAGGTGATCGACGGCGTCCGCGAGCTGCTCGCCGAGGTGCGGCTCGAGGTGCTCATGGGCGACGGCGCGCGGGTCGTCGCGCTGGTCGATCCGCTGGGCCGCGGCACGCCGCCGGACCCCCTCGGACCCGGTGCGCTGCTGCTCGGCGACCCGTCCGACGTCGTGCTGGACGACGGCCGGGAGACCGTCGAGCTCGAGGTCACCAGCCGATCGCGGCGGCGGATCCGGATCTCCTCGCACTACCCGTTCGACCGGGTCAACCCGCGCCTGGAGTTCGATCGCGCCGCGGCGCGCGGGTTCCGTCTCGACCTGGCGGCGGGCGCCTGGGCTGGCTGGGAGCCGGGCGAGACCAAGACCGTTCGACTCGTGCGCTACGCGGGCACCCAGGGCACGGGACGATGACCCGCCTCTCCGCGCGGGAATACCGGGCGCGCTACGGCGCGACGACCGGCGACCGGATCAGGCTCGGCGACACGGACCTGTGGATCCGGGTCGCGGAGGACCGGACCGCCCGGGGCGACGAGCCGGTCTGGGGCTACGCGAAGAACCTGCGCAGCCGGATCGCGCAGTGGGACGAGGCCACCGGCCCATCGGAGCTCGACGTCGTCCTGGCGGGTGCGCTCGTGATCGACCCGGTGCTCGGCGTCGTCAAGGCCGACATCGGCATCAAGGACGGCCGGATCGCGGGCGTGGGCCGGGCGGGCAGTCCCGCGATCACCGACGGCATCGACCTGGTGGTCGGCCCGCACACCAAGTCGTTCATGGCCTACGGGCTCATCGTGACTCCGGGCGCCGTCGACACCCACGTCCACACGATCAGCCCCGAGCTCCTGCCGCCCGCGCTCTCGGCCGGCGTGACCACGATGATCACGGCGGGGTTCGAGGAGCCGCCATTCGCGATGGAGCGGACGCTCGCCGGGCTCGAGGGCTGGGCGCTCAACGTGGGCATGCAGGCGGGTGCCCGGGCGACCGACGACGGGCACCTCGACGCGCTGGTCGACGCCGGCGCGCTGGGCTTCAAGATCCATGAGGACAACGGCGCCTACCCGGAGCTCATCGACCACGTGCTGCGGTACGTCGAGGCGCGGGACCTCACGCTCAGCCTGCACACCGACGGGCTCCAGGAATCGGCGGAGCTCGAGGACACGGTCTCGGCCATCGCCGGCCGGACCGTCCACGCCTACCACGTCGAGGGCAGCGGCGGTGGCCACGTCCCCGACCTGCTCGGCCTCGTGCGCGAACCGTCGATCCTGTGCTCGTCGACGACACCGACGCTGCCGTTCGGCGTGCACACGGCCGTCGAGCACGTCCCGATGACGGTGCTCAATCACGGCCTCTCGTGGACCGTCCCGGGCGACGTCGAGCTGGTGCGGGAGCGGATCATCGAGGCGCGGACGGCGGCCGAGGGGCCGCTCCACGAGCTCGGCGCGATCGCCATCGTGAACTCGGACTCGCAGGGGATGGGTCGCATCGGCGAGACCGTGCGCCGGACGTTCCAGCTGGCCCACGTGATGAAGGCCTGGCGGCGATCCGAGGCCGCCGCCGGGATCCCCGGCCTGCCCGCCGACCCGGGGCTCGACGACCCGGACGACCGCGACGATACGGCCCGGGTGCTGCGCTACCTCGCCAAGGTCACGATCGAGCCCGCGATCACGCATGGCCTCGCCGACCACGTCGGCTCCCTGCGGCCCGGCCGGCTCGCGGACCTCGTCATGTGGAAGCCCGGCTTCTTCGCGGTCAAGCCCGAGTGGGTGTTCAAGGGCGGCTTCCCGGCCTGGGGCCCGCTGGGCGAGGGCAACGCGACGCTCGAGCGCGCCGAACCGACCCGCTACCGCGCGGACTGGGCCGGCGTCACCACGGCGGCGCCCCGGGTCGCCGTCACCTTCGTGTCGACGGCCGTCGATCGCGCGGCGCTCGCCCGCCGCCTGGGCACGAACCGGGTCCTGGTGCCCGTCGGCGGCGTCCGCGGCCTGACCCGCGACTCGCTCCACGCCAACCGCGCCACCGCCGCGGTCGACATCGACGTCCGCTCGGGTGCCGTCTCGCTCGGCGGACGGCCGCTCGCGGTGGCGCCAGTCTCCGAGGTGCCCCTCAGCCGGCGCTACCTGCTGCGGTAGCCGGCGAGCGTGCGATGCGCGTGCAACTCGCCCGGCCCACGTCGCGACATCGGCGCGAGCCAGCCGCGACTAGCGTTCTGATTCCGGTCGCGCCGTCCCTCGCGGCGCGACCAGGGCCACAAAAGGAGTACGCGACATGCTCTGGACCATTCTCGCCATCGTGCTCGTGCTGTGGCTGCTCGGCCTGATCGCCGGCATCGGCGGCGCGCTGATCCATCTCCTGCTCATCGTGGCCGCCGTGGTCGTGATCGCCCAGCTGGCTTCGGGCCGCGGCAACACGACCGTCTGAGTCGCGCCCTCCGTGGATGCGTCAGGCCCAGATGTCGCCGACGGTGAAGCCCTCCGGGAAGGGATCCGACGGGTCGACGACGTAGCTCGCGAACCCGGTGATCCACGCGGTCCCGGTGATCGACGGGACGATGCCCGCCCGATCCCCGACCCGCGTCTCCTCCTCGACCCGGCCCGTGAACACCGTCCCGAGGATGCCTTCATGGCGGAACTCGTCGCCCGCGCGCAGCTCGCCCTTGGCGTGGAGCACGGCCATCTTCGCGCAGGTCCCGGTCCCGCACGGCGACCGATCGATCGCCCCCGTCCAGGTTGACGGCTTCGACCAGTCGAACTCACCGGTGGACACGGTCACGACGTTGCGGCGCGAGTTCCGCGGGTCATGCGGCGGCCCCGACAGCTGGCCGATCGTGATCCCGGCGAAGCCCGGCTGCTCGGGGTGGACGACGGGGAGCTGGTCGCGCGCCGCGGCCTTGATCATCTCGGTCACCCGGGTAATGTCGCGGCCCTCGTCGGGCGTCAGCCGGAAGCCCAGCGCCTCGGCGTCGGCGATCACGTAGAACATCCCGCCGTAGGCGACGTCGACGGTGATCGTCCCGAGCTGGGGCACCTCGACCGGCGTGTCCAGGTGGGTCGCGAATGCGGGCACGTTGCGGAACGTGACGCCGGTGACCTTGCCGCCGGCACACGTCGCGCGGATCCGGATGAGCCCCGCCGGCGCCTCGAGCGCGATCTCGGTCACGGGCTCGGTCATCGGCAGCATGCCCGTCTCGAGCAGCACGGTCGCCACGCAGATCGTGTTCGTTCCCGACATGCCCGGGTACTCGACCTGCTCCATGATCACGTAGCCGGCATCGGCGTCGGGGCGGGTCGGCGGCAGGACGACGTTCGCGCACAGGGCTGGGTAGCCGCGCGGCTCGCGGAGCATGAGCCGGCGCAGCTCGTCGCCGTGGCTGGCGAGGTGCTGCATCTTGTCGAACATCGTGTCGCCGGGGACGTCCAGCACGCCGCCGACGATCACCCGTCCGGGCTCGCCGGCCGCATGGGCATCGACCGCCTGGATCATCCGCGCGAGGCGCATGGGCCTATCGTCGCCGGGCGTCGGCGACGGCGCGCTCGGTCTCGCGACGGGCGTCGCGCTCGGCGATCTCCCGGCGCCGGTCCCAGGTCTGCTTGCCCCTGGCCAGCCCGAGCAGGATCTTCGCCTTGCCCTGGTCGGTGATGTACAGGCGGAGCGGGACGAGCGTCAGGCCCTTGGCCTTGGTCTTGCCCAGGAGCTCGTCGATCTCCTCGCGGTGGAGCAGCAGCTTGCGCGCCCGCTTCGGCTCGTGATTGAACCTGACGTCGGCGTTCTCCCAGGGCGCGATGTGGAGCCCGACGATCCAGGCCTCGTCGCGATCGATGCGCGCGTAGGCGTCCGCGAGGCTCACCTTGTGAGCGCGGATGCTCTTGATCTCGGTGCCGCGAAGGACGATCCCGGCCTCGAAGGTCTCTTCGACCGTGTACTCGTGGGTCGCTCGTCGGTTCTGGGCGATGGTCTCGCCCATGGGGAGGCTCCTCTCGCTGGGGTCAGGGGTGGGAAGTGTCGCACGGGGCGGGGGCTGCCCGGCGCGGGACGCACGAACGCCGGCCCGTTTCCGGACCGGCGTTCGAATTGCTACCGACCACTCGTCGGGATCGTCCCTAAGCGACGATCTCCGCCGAGGTGGTGCAGCAACTACAACTGTCGATCACTGCACATCACCTCCTTTCGTTCATATCGACCCTACCCGATGCGGCGCGCGGGTGCAAGCGGGCGGTTCGAGGGCCGGGCGGGGTGCCGCGAGCGGTCCCGTGGCCCTATGCGGCGGGTCGCTCGACGTCGGAGTTGTCGGGCTCGTCGCCCAGCACCTTGAGGCCGGCGTCGAGCACGGGATCGTCGCCGGGCTTGGCGGGCGGGTCGGTGACCACGACGTCGGGGACGATGCCCTTGCCGTGGATCCAGGTCTTGTCGGGCGTCAGCCACTTGGCGATCGTGAGGCGGAAGCCGCCGTTGTCGTCCTCGAGCTGCGTCCACTGCTGGACCGTGCCCTTGCCGAACGTCTTGCTGCCGACCAGCGTCGCCCGTCCGCGATCGTGGAGCGCGCCGGCGACGATCTCGGACGCGGACGCGGAGCCGCCGTCGACGAGGAGCACGACCTGGATCGAGGGATCGGTCGCGGCCCCGCCGGGCCGGGCCGCCGTCTCGGTCAGGTTGCCGTCGGCGTCCTGCTGCCAGAAGATCGGCCCGCTGGCGAGGAACTCGCTGGCGATGTCGCGGGCCGCCGTCACGAACCCGCCCGGATTGCCGCGCAGGTCGACGATCAGCTGCTGCTCGCCGCGCCCCAGTGCCCCCTTGACCGCGTCGTCGAACTCGCTCGCCGAGCGATCGGAGAACCCGGCCAGCTTGATGTAGCCGACCTTGCCGCCCGCGAGCGTGTCCGTCTCGACCTCGGGCTGGACGATGACCGCGCGTACGATCGCCACGTCGAACGGCTCGCCGCCGCCGCGCCGGATGCGCAGCGTGACGGTCGTGTCCTTCGGGCCCCGGACCTTGCCCCGCGCCTGGTCGACGCTCAGTCCCGCCAGGTTCGAGCCGTCGATCGCGGCGATGACGTCGCCCGGCTCGAGGCCGGCCTTCTCCGCCGGCGAGCCAGTCAGCGGAGCGACCACGGCGAGCCGGCAATCGTCGGACAGCGTGCCGCACGTGGCGGTCGCCCCGGCCCGGTCGACGGTCCCGATGGTCGCGCCGATGCCCTCGAACCGGCCCGAGATCCCCTGCAGCGAGGCGCGGAACTCGTCCGAGGTCAGGTACTGCGAGTACGGGTCGTCGAGCGCGCCGATCAGCCCCTTGATCGCGCCCTCGACGAGCGACTTGCGATCGACGTCGCCCCCAGCGTATCGATCGGTGATCGCCGCGTACGTGTCCCAGAACGGCTGGAACGCATCGGCGTCGCTGGACGGCGTGCCGGGCGTCAGCGCCGACTGGCGCCCCAGCGAGAAGCCGGCGAAGAACATTGCCGTGCCCGCCAGGACCGCGACCAGCGCGATGGCGCCGAGGAGGATGCCGGCGCGAGTCGAGGCGGCCGCCGCCTTGTGCGTCCCCACGCTCGTCGCATCCAGGGTGATGACGCTCCCGGACTCCAGCTCGACGACGCCCACGGGCGCATCGACCGCGGGGTCTGACGGCGAGGCGAGGTCACCCGTTGCGGCCGACGCCTGGGTCGCGACAGGCACCTCTGCCGTCGGCTCCTCCGACGGCAGCGGGGGGTTGAGACTCATTGGGATTCCGGGTGACGGGCGCTGGACGGAAGCGCGGGGCGTCAGCGTACAACTGCGCCGTGAAACTGGCGCTGGTACCGGTGTCCTATGGCACCGGAATCGTTCAGCGGATCAGGTATGTCCGGACCGACACCCACGAGCCGAGCACGCCGAGCCCGAGCCCGGTCGCGAGGACCAGCGCCGCGGTGTCCCGGCCGACGGAGCCGAGCTCCAGCGGCAGCACGTTGAAGAACCCGACCATCGCCCGCGAGAGGGGCTCCGCGGCGACCGCCAGGAGCGCCAGCGTGAGCAGGGCGCCGAGCAGCCCGACCAGCGCGCCCTCGAACACGAACGGCCAGCGGATGAAGGCGTCAGACGCGCCCACCAGGCGCATGATCTCGATCTCCTCCGCCCTCGCCACCACGGCCAGCCGGATCGTGTTGACGATGATGAACAGCACGATCAGCCCGACGATCGCGACCATCACGACGCCCGCCGTCCGGACGAACGTCGTCACGGTGAGCACGCGGTCGACCAGGGCCTCGATGTTGAGCACGCTGCGGACGAGCGGGTCGTCGTGCAAAGCGGTCGTGACGGCGTCGAGGTCGGTCGGGCTCCGGAGCTTCACGTTGACGCTCGCGTACAGCGGGTTCGAGTCCAGGGAGGCGGTGATGTCCGGGCGGCCCTGCGCCGCCTGCGCCGCCTTGAACCGGGTCAGCGCCTCGTCGCGCGACACGAACTCGACCGAGGCCACCTCGGGCATCGCGCCGACCGTCGCCACCAGCGTGTCGACCTGGTCGGGCGTCGCGTTGTTCTGGATGTAGGCGACGACCTCGACCTTCTGCTCGACGAACGACAGGCTCGCGAGCAGCACGTTCTGGAGGACGAAGAAGCCGGCCAGCAGCAGCAGCATGAGGACCATCGTCAGCGTGGCCGCGAGGCTCATCAGCGCGTTGCGCCAGAAGCCCTGCCAGGCCCGCCGGAGCGAGAAGGCGACGAACGGAATCACGCCGTCAGTCTTCGCGGTGGTAGGTGGCCGCGGTGTCGTCGCGGATGATCCGCCCGTCCTCCAGGGCGACGACCCGGCGCCGGAGCGATGTGACGATCTCGGCGTCGTGGGTGGCCATCAGGATCGTGACGCCCATCTCGTTGATCCGCAGGAGCAGCTGGATGATCTCCCAGCTGATGACGGGGTCGAGGTTCCCGGTGGGCTCGTCGGCGATGATGATCCGCGGGTCGTGGACGAGGGCCCGCGCGATCGCGGTCCGCTGCTGCTCGCCGCCCGAGAGCTGGGTCGGCACCTGCTCCGCCTGCCCGGTGAGGCCGACCAGCGAGAGGACGCGGTCGACGGCCGGCCGGATCCGGCGACGCGGCGTGCCGGTGACCTCGAGCGCGAACGCGACGTTCTCCCAGACCGACTTCCGAGGCAGCAGCTTGAAGTCCTGGAACACGATCCCGATCTTGCGCCGCACCTTCGGGACCTGGCGCCGGTTGAGCCGGGCGAGGTCGTCGCCGTCCACGACGACCATCCCCTTCGTCGCCAGCTCGTCGCGGATCAGCAGCTTCGTCAGCGTGGACTTGCCCGCGCCCGATGGTCCGACGAGGAACACGAAGTCGCCCTCGGGCACGACGAGCTCGACGTCCTTGAGCGCCTCCTTGCCGTTGGGGTAGCGCATGGTCACGTCGTGCAGGACGACCACCGGCTGGTCGTCGGGCCGCGGGCGTGGCCGACCGGTGAGGCGGTCGCGCAGGGACGGCGTCGGGCTCGGGGCGACGGTCAAGGACTCGCTCGGTGACGGAGGGGACGAGGCGGGGACCGGGCTACCGGTGCGGTTGCCGCTCGGGGGGCCGGGCGGAGCGACGTCTCCACCCACGGGCACGGTCGGTGAGGCCACGTCCCGGCGAGGCTAACACCCGGTGCCGGGACCGGCAAACCATGGCCCGGATCCGGCCTAGGGGATCGCGAGCGAGATCGGGAGGTAGCGGTCGAACGGGTGGTCGGCTCGCGACCAGCAGATCATCCCGGGGAAGCCGTCGATCCGCAGGCCAGCCTCGAGCAGCGCGCGCATCGCCTCCGCGGCGGTGCCCGGCACCCACAGGGCGACCGAGCCGAGGGCGGGCGTCTCGCGGATCACGGTCCCGATCAGGGCCGGCTGCAGCGTGGGGTCGAGGGCCGCGATCGGCCCCAGGCGCCCCACCCCGGACCCATAGGCATAGCCGACCGTTCCCCCGCTCCGGTCGCGGACGAGGAAGCCGACCCTGCCGTCGCGCCGGAGGAAGGCGTGGTCGGCCGGGTGGGCCGAGTTGAGCAGCCGGCGGTCGAACTCGTCGAGGACGGTGGCGAGGCGCTCGACGCCGTCAGGGCTCGCCTGCTCGACGGCCTCGAACGGCACCACCATCAGCAATTCTGGGAGCCGGGGGACCGCCGACCAGCGCCGGATCTCCCCGAACAGCCGCCAGATCGGGACCCGCGGGACCATCCCGCGCCGCGCATAGATGCCGTTCGAGATGGGCTGCACGGCATCCGTGCACATGCCCCAGGTGTGGATGCCGGAGTCGAGCGGGTCGTCGGGCGTGGGGATCGCCGGCCCGCCCGGCTCCGCGTCGCGCCCGGCCTGGGCGCGGTCCATCAGCGCCTGCCCGATCCCGTCGGCCTGCATCGCCGGGTCGACGAACAACATGGCCAGGAACCACAGGCCCTCTCGCAGCGACGCGCTGGCGAACCCGATGAGGCCGCCCTCGCCGTCGGGCCGCTCCGCGACCCAGAACCGGTCGGGATCGGTCGTCAGCAGGTGGAGCAAGAGCCGCCTGAGCGGCGCGAGGTCGTCGGGCATCGCCGGCTGGTTGAGGCGGGCCTGATAGTCCTCGATCCCCACCCGCCAGATCCGCGTGCAGTCTTCGAGGTCGGCCTCACGCCCCGGCCGGTACCTGACTGCGACGGGCGGCGCCACGGTTACTCGTCCGAGTCGGCGTCGGCGTCGGCGGACGGCGGGCGGCCGGTCGCCACGCGCTCGAGCTCCGCCTGCATGAACGCGTCCAGGTCGCCGTCGAGGACCGCGCCCGTGTTGGACGTCTCGTATCCCGAGCGGAGGTCCTTGACCATCTGGTACGGGTGCAGCACATACGAGCGGATCTGGTTCCCCCAGCCGGCGGTGACGTGCTCGCCGCGCAGCTTGCGCAGCTCCTCCTCGCGCTTCTCCAGCTCGAGCTCGAGCAGCCGGGACTTGAGGACCCGGATCGCGAGCTCTCGGTTCTGCGTCGCGGAGCGCTCGTTCTGGCAGGTCACGACGATCCCGGTCGGGATGTGGGTGAGGCGGATCGCCGACTCCGTCTTCTGGACGTGCTGGCCGCCGGCGCCCGACGAGCGGAACGTGTCGACCCGGATCTCGTCCCAGTTGAGCTCGATCGCGACGTCCTCGTCGGCCTCGGGCATGACCTCGACCAGGGCGAAGGTCGTCTGGCGCCGCTTCTGGGCGTCATAGGGGCTGATCCGCACCAGCCGGTGCACGCCGCGCTCGGCCCGCAGCCAGCCGTACGCGAACCGCCCGTCGACCGTCACGGTCGCGCTCTTGATCCCCGCCTGCTCGCCCTCGGTCGAGTCGACGACGTCGGTCCGGAACCGGTGGCGCTCGCCCCAGCGGAGGTACATCCGCAACAGCATGTCCGCCCAGTCGGTCGCCTCGGTGCCCCCCGCTCCGGCGCTGATCGTGAGGACGGCGTTCTTCGCGTCGTACTCGCCGGAGAACAGCAGCAGCGTCCGCTCCCGCTCGAACACCTTGCCCAGCGCGTCCGCCTCGCGCTCGACGTCGGCCTCGGTATCGGGGTCGGGCGTCTCGTCGAGCAGGCTCAGCAGCTCGACGAGGTCGTCGGCGCGCTTCTCGAGGCCGCGCCACAGCGCGGTCTCCTCCCGCAGGCCCTCGGCCTCGCGGAGGACTTTCTGGGCGGCACGCTGGTCGTCCCAGAAGCCGGCCTCGCTGGCGCGCGCGTCGAGCTCGGCGACGCGCGCCTCCTTGGTGGCGAGGTCAAAGACGCCCCGAGGTCGACCGGATCCGCTCGGCCAGGTCGCGCGTGGACGCGGCGTCCACCTAGGAGCGCACCCGGAGGTCCTGGAGCAGGATCGGACGGAGCTCGATCAGCCGAAGGGCGGTCTTGCTCCGGGCGACGACGGGGTTCACGCAGGGGCAGTAGCTGTTATGGGGGCAGACGCCGCAGTTGCCGTCGCAATCGAGCGCAACGGCGTAGCTGCAGTTCCGGCAATCGCGTTCACACGCGATCAGGTCCACGAACTGCTCTTCCTCGGCCTGCTTCACATGCTCCCTCACTCTCGTCCTTCGCTGTCGATCGAGCGTGACGGATGGGACGCAGCGTCAGGGCTTGGACAGGGGCGATGGCTGGGCGACGCCGATCCCTGGGGGCCGAAGGACTGGACCCGAGTATAGGGTGGGCTCACGCTCACGCCAAGGGGTTGGACCGGTTTTTCGTGCAGAGATTTGCGTGGCATTGAACGGCCCGCCCGAGGTCGCCGCCAGCCGGTCGCCGGGCCGGCCCGGGTCAGCTGCCCTGCTGCTCGATCGCGGGTGCCCCGCCGGTGACGAAGTACACGGCGAGCGCCCCCAGCTCGTGGGCCGTCGCCGACAACCGGCGACCGAGGTCCTGCTGGATCGGAGAGGTCGGCGTGGGAGACCCATAGGCGTCGATCCCGAGGTCGTGCGCGATCCGCAGGACCCGCAGCATGTGGGTCGGATCGGAGACGAACACGGCCGACTTGAGGCCGCGATGCTTCATCTCCGCGGCCACGGCCCGCAGCGAGTCGAGCGTGTTGTGGGCCTCGTTCTCGCCCCAGATCGCGCCGTCGGGGACGTCGTGGTTGAGCGCGTACTTGCGCGCGACGGCGGCCTCGGTGGTCCGGTCGCCGGGCAGCTTGCCGCCCGTGACCACGAACGAGTCGGCGATGCCGGAATTCCACAGCTGCACCGCGTGGTCGAGGCGCGCCGCGAACACCGGCGACGGCCGCCCGTCGTACTGGGCCGCCCCGAGGACCACGATCGCGTCGACCGGCCGCTGCTCGTCCTGGTCGCCCTGCTGCCAGATCCGGAGGGCGGCGATGCCGGTCACCACCGCGACGGCGAGGCCGGAGACGATGATCAGCCGCACGAGGTCGCCCCGCCTGGACCCGGTCAGGCCCCGTGGCACTTCTTGTACTTCTGCCCCGATCCGCACCAGCATGGTTCGTTGCGCCCGATCCGGGTGCCCGACGGCGTGAACCCCTGGCGGACGCCGCCGGAAGCCGCGGCGTCCCCGGGCGCCTCGCGCGCCCCGCGCATCGGGTCGGACGGCAGGCCCGTCATGGGCGCCGCCTCCGGTCGTCGCAGCGCCGCGCCGCCGGCCGCGAGGCCGGCCCGGGCCGCGGCGGGTCGGGCGCCGCCGCCGGCGTTCCCGTCCGAGCCATTCGTGCCGTTGGTCGCCGCCGCGATCGCCGCAGCGGTGCCCGGTGCGGTCGCCCCGCCGTCGAGGCGCGCAGGCTGGCCAGGACCGGGCAGCGGCACCGTCTCGGGCTCGCGCCGGACGGTCACCCGGAAGATCGTCGTGGCCACCTGGCGGCGGATGAGCCCGCTCAGCTCCTCGTACAGGCGGTACGCCTCGCGACGGAACTCGTTGAGCGGGTCCTGCTGCGCGTAGCCGCGCAGGCCGATTCCGCGGCGCATGTCGTCGAGCTCGGTGAGGTGTTCGACCCACAGGCTGTCGATCGTGCGCAGCAGCACGAACCGCTCGACCTGGCCCCAGACCTCCTCGCCGTGCTCCTGCTGGCGCGACTCGAGCTGGTCGTCGGCGAGCTGGCGCATGTGCTCGACCAGCTCGTCGCGCGTCGTCGCGACCTCGTCCAGGTCGGCCTCGGACGAGCCGGGGCCCTCGATCCCCATCGCGTGCAGGGCGGCCGACAGGCCCTCGAGGTTCCACTCGCTGGGGGACGGGTCGCCGACGTACTGGTCGCCCATGGCGTCCATCTCGGCGTCGAGGAACTCGCGGACCGTCTCGGTGAGGTCCTCGTTGCGGAGGACCTTGTCGCGCTCGGCGTAGATCGTCTCGCGCTGCTTGTTGATGACATCGTCGAACTCGACGACCCGCTTCCGGATGTCGAAGTTGAAGCCCTCGACGCGAGTCTGCGCGCTCTCGATCGTGCGCGACACGAGCCGCGACTCGATCGCGACGTCGTCCTCGAGGCCCATGCGCTCCATGAGGCCCGCGACGCGGTCGGACGCGAACCGGCGCATCAGGTCGTCGTCGAGGGACAGGTAGAACCGGGACGAGCCGGGGTCGCCCTGCCGCGCGGCGCGGCCGCGCAGCTGGTTGTCGATCCGGCGGCTCTCGTGGCGCTCGGTGCCGATGATGTGCAGCCCGCCGGCCGCCACCACCGCCTCGTGGTCGACGTCGACGATCGCCTGCGCCTCGTCGAGCGCCGCGGCGTAGGTCTCCGCGTCGATCTCGGCCGGGTTGAGGCCCTTCTTGTGGAGGATCTCCGAGGCCAGGCCGGCCGGGTCGCCGCCGAGCTTGATGTCGGTGCCGCGGCCCGCCATGTTGGTGGCGATCGTGACGGCGCCGGTCCGGCCCGCCTGCGCGACGACGCCCGCCTCCTTCTCGTGGAACTTGGCATTGAGCGTCTCGTGCTTGATCCCGCGCCGCTTGAGCAGCGTCGAGAGCACCTCGGACTTCTCGACCGACACCGTGCCGACCAGCACCGGGCGGCCGGCCTCGGTCATCTCCTCGATCTCGTCGATCAGCGCGCTGAACTTCGACGTCTCGTTCTTGTATACGAGGTCCGGGTAGTCGTCGCGGACCATCGGCCGGTGGGTCGGGATCGCGACCACCTCGAGGCCGTAGATCTTGTGGAACTCCTCGGCCTCGGTCATGGCCGTGCCGGTCATGCCGGCCAGCTTGTCGTACAGCCGGAAGTAGTTCTGGAACGTGATCGTGGCGAGCGTCCGGCTCTCGCGCTGGACCCGCAGCCCCTCCTTGGCCTCGACGGCCTGGTGGAGGCCCTCGCTCCAGCGCCGGCCGGGCATCTTGCGTCCCGTGAACTCGTCGACGATGACGATCTCGCCGTCCTCGACGATGTAGTCGCGGTCGCGCTTGTACAGCGCGTGGGCCTTGAGCGCGGAGTCGAAGTGCCGGGCGAGCCGCGGGTCGGCGTCGTAGAGGTTCTCGATGCCGATCAGCTTCTCGATCTTGTCGACGCCCTCCTCCGTCGGGGAGACCGCCTTGTCCTTGAGGTCGACGAAGTAGTCGCCGCCCTCCTCCGCACCCTCGGGCCGGGCCTGCAGCTTGGGCACCAGCCGGGCGAACGTGAAGTACAGGTCCGCCGACTCCTCGGCCTGGCCGGAGATGATCAGGGGCGTGCGCGCCTCGTCGATGAGGATGTTGTCGACCTCGTCCACGATCGCGAACGACCGCTCGCGCTGCACCCGGCCCTCGAGCTGGTCGACCATGTTGTCGCGCAGGTAGTCGAACCCGAACTCGTTGTTGGTGCCGTACGTGATGTCCGCCTCGTACGCCTCGCGACGCGTGACCGGGCGCAGGTTGATCAGCCGCTCGTCGGTCGTCGGAAAGCCGGGCTCGAACACGTACGACGTGTCGTGCGTGATGACGCCCACCGACAGCCCCAGGAAGTGGAACGCCGGCCCCATCCACTGCGCGTCGCGCCGGGCGAGGTAGTCGTTGACCGTGACGACGTGCGCGCCGCGTCCGGCTAGGCCGTTGAGGACGGCGGCCAACGTCGGGATCAGCGTCTTGCCCTCGCCGGTGCGCATCTCCGCGATGCGGCCCTGGTGGAGGACGATCGCGCCCATCAGCTGGACGTCGTACTGGCGCATCCCCATGGTGCGCTTCATGGCCTCGCGGCCGGCGGCGAACACCTCCGGGATCATGTCGTCGAGGACTGCCTGCAGCCGCTCCTTGTCGCGCTTGCGACGTGCCTTGGCGAGGTCGTTGCGGCGCTCGAGGTCCGGGTGGTGGAGCTCGTCGTCCGAGGGCTCTTCGGGGGCCGCGTCCTCCGCGACCTCCGCGCGGATGACGTCCATCCGCTCGCGGATCTCCTCGTCGGAGAGGGCGTCGAACTCGGCCTCGAGCTCGTTGGTCCGGTCCACCAGGGGCTGGATTCGGGTCAGCTCGCGGTCGTTGGTATCGAAGAATCGTGAGAGCAAGCGCATGGCCGGCTGAGTATAGGGTGGGTTCGGCGAACCCCCGGCCGACGCGGCCGGGCCACGCCGGCGACGCCGATCAGTCCCGGGCGACGGGCGGCGGGGCCGCGTCGACGACGACGTTCGGTCCGGTCACCACCGGCCCGCCCATCACGGGGCCCCCCTGCTTGATGCCGGCGTTGATCAGCGGGCCGTTGGCCGCCCACACGACCTGGGACTGGTCCATGACGCCGGCCGCGACGGTGGCGCCGTTGGGGAACAGGGATGCGGTCAGCGCGGCGGCGCCGAACACCATGGCACTACCCAGGGAGAGGACGCCGGCGACGATCAGCGGCTTCACGAGCCCGCTCAGTCCGTGGGGCCCGGCTGGCTGGTCGGGAGCGGCGCGATGTCCGGTGCGATGCCCCCGCCCGTGTTGATGTCGGGCTGGGCGAACACGGGCTGGGGCGGCATGGGGACCGGCATCGCCCCCATGCCCGGCTTCGCGAACATCACGTCGCCGCCGTTGAAGCTCGCGGCCACCGTTGCCCCGTTGGGGAACAACGTGGCCGTCAGGGCTGCGGCGCCGAACACGAGGGCCGTCCCGAGGCCGAGGACGCCGGACGCGATCAGGGCTCGTTGCATCGTGGCTCCCGGACGGTGGCGACGGCGATCGGGTTCCGCTGGCTGGCGGCGCGACCCGGCCTAGCTGGCCGCCGGAGCCGCCGTCACGACCGGGGCCGCGGTGGCGGGCGCCGCGGTGACGACCGGCGCCGCGGTGGGCGTGGGCGGATACGCGAAGAAGCTGCTGCCGTAGCCCACCACGATGATCGCGAACGTCACGAGGCCCAGGGCGAGCCAGAACGCGACGGACCGCGCGGTCGACGTCGGGTTCATTTCCGGATTGGCGAGCTTGGGCAGCCGGCCGCCCTTCAGCGACGCGCCCCAGCGCGGCGAGCGGAGCTGGTTGTGCCAGTTCTCGTCGGTGACGGCGCGGGGCTCAAGGCCGCCCTTCCCGTCGGGGCGGTGGAGCTGCAGGCTCATGGGTCTCCGGTGATGCGGTCAGGCGCCGGCAGAGGCGGGCATCGGTGATGGTACGTCGTCGTCATCGGCCGGGGCGGCGTCGCCGGCGGGGCGTCCGGGCCCGTCCTCCCACAGGAGCATCTCCTGGGTGAACGACACCTCCGACGAGAACAGCGCGCCCACCGACTCGCCGCGGTGGATCCGCTTGATCGCCTCGCCGATCAGCGGCGCGACGGACAGGACGTTGAGCTGCGGCAGCATCTTCGACGCCGGCAGCGGGACGCTGTCGGTGATGACGAGCTCGCGCAGGCTCGAGTTGGCGATCCGCTCGACCGCTGGGTCGGACAGCACGCCGTGCGTGGCGCAGGCGTAGATCTCGGTGACGCCCTCGCGCTCGAGCGCGCGCGTCGTCTCGATCAGCGTGCCGGCCGTGTCGACCTCGTCATCGACGATGATCGCGCGCCGCCCGTGGACCTCGCCGATGACGTTGATCACCTCGGCCCGGTCGAGGTTGCCGTGGCGGCGCTTCTCGACGATGGCCAGCGGCGCGTCCAGGATCTCGGCAAACGCCCGGGCGCGCTTCGCGAACCCGAGGTCGGTCACCACGACGCACTCGGTCAGGTGCTTGTCGATGAAGTAGCGGCTGAGCATGTGGACCGCGGTCAGCTCGTCCACGGGGATGTTGAAGAACCCCTGGATCTGGCCCTGGTGGAGGTCCATCGTCAGGACCCGGTCGGCGCCGGCGACCGTGATCATGTCGGCGATCAGGCGCGCCGTGATCGGCACCCGCGGCTGGTCCTTCTTGTCGGACCGCCCGTACGCGTAGTACGGGACGACGGCCGTGATCCGACCCGCGGACGCCCGCTTGAAGGCGTCGATCATGATCAGCAGCTCCATGATCGACTGGTTGACCGGGCGGCTGGTCGGCTGGACCAGGAACACGTCCTTCTCGCGGACGTTGTCCAGGATGCGCACGAAGATGTTCTCGTTCGCGAACTGGAACACCTCGGCCTGGCCCGGCTCGCTGTTCAGCCAGTGGGCGATCTTCTTCGCCAGCTCGGGGTTGGCGTTGCCGTGGTAGATCTCGAACTGGTCCGCGTACACGGCTGCCTCCCGTTGGCCGAAGGCGGTCAAGACGAGCGACCCTGCCCCTGCCCGTCCGATCCGCCGCCGTCCGGCTGGGGGTCGTCATTGTCACCCATGCCACCCCGCTCCGCCAGCCCGGGCGAGAAGGCCGCGATCGCGACGACCTTGTCCTCGTCCGCGAGCCGCATCACGATCACGCCGCGGGCGCTCGAGGAGTAGCGATTGATCGTGTTGGTCTCGGTCCGGATGACCTGGCCGTGGGAGGAGATCAGCACCAGCTCCTCGTCCTCGGGGGTGACCTGCTGGACGGCCGCCACGAGACCCGTCTTGCGTCCTTCGAGCGCGATCAGCCGGACGCCCTGGCCGCCGCGGTGCTTGCGCCGGAACTCCGTCAGCGCGACCCGCTTGCCGTAGCCCGTCTCGGTCAGCACGAGCAGGTCGGCCTCGGGCTTGACGACGGTCATCGACACGACGTTGTCGTCCTTGCGGGCGAGCAGCCGGATGCCGATCACGCCCGCGGCGTCGCGGCCCATCGGGCGGACCTCGCCCTCGGAGAATCGCGCGAGCATGCCCTGCGCCGTCGCGATGATCACGTCGTCCTCGCCCGCCGATACGCTGACCCAGGCCAGCTCGTCGCCGTCGCTGATCGTGATCGCCCGGATGCCGGTCGCCCGAACGCGCTCGAACTGCTCGAGCGGCGTCTTCTTGATGATCCCGTTGCGCGTCGCCATGACGAGGAAGTGCCCGGGCTCGAAATTGGGCAGGCAGATCGTGGCCATCGGGACCTCGCCCGTCTCCACCTGAACGCCCGGGAGGTTGATGATCGCCATGCCCTTCGCCTGGCGCGAGGCGTCCGGGATCGCGTGCACCTTGGCCGAGAACACCCGGCCGCGGTTGGTGAAGAACAGCGCCCAGTCGTGGGTGTTCGCCGCGAGCAGGTGCTCGACCGCGTCCTCCTCGCGGGTGACGTGGCCGATGATCCCCTTGCCGCCGCGGTGCTGGCGGCGGTAGGTGGCGACGGGCTGGCGCTTGATGTAGCCCCGCCGGCTGATCGTCACCACGACGTCCTCGTCGGCGATCAGGTCCTCGTCGGTCATCTCGCGGCTGGAGTCATCGACGACGCGCGTGCGCCGCTCGCCGGCGTACTTGCGCTTCAGCTCGGCGAGCTCGTCCTTGATGATCGAGAGGACCCGCGACGGGTTGGCGAGGATGTCCTCGAGCTCGGCGATCAGCTGGATGACCGAGAGGTACTCGTCCTCGATCTTCTTGCGCTCGAGGGCGGCGAGGCGGGCGAGCCGCATGTCGAGGATCGCCTGCGACTGCGGCTCGGACAGGCCGAACTGCGCCATCAGGTTCGTGCGCGCCGCGTCGACGTCGTCCGAGCGACGGATGGTCTCGATCACTGCGTCGAGGTTGTCGAGGGCGATCTTGAGGCCCTCGAGGATATGCGCCCGCGCGCGAGCCTTCTCGAGGTCGAACTCCGTGCGCCGGCGGACGATCTCACGCCGGTGGTCGGTGTAGTGGCGCAGGACGCTCTTGAGCGGCAGGGTCTGGGGCTGGCCGCCGACCAGCGCCAGCATGTTGAGGTTGAACGCGGTCTGCATCGCGGTGTGCTTGAACAGGTTGTTCAGCACCTTGTGCGGGTTGGAGTCGCGCTTGATCTCGATGTAGATCCGCATCCCGTCGCGGTCGGACTCGTCGCGCAGGTCCGAGATGCCGTCGATCTTCTTGTCCTTGACGAGATCGGCGATCTTCTCCAGCAGCGACGCCTTGTTCACCTGGTAGGGGAGCTCGGTGACGATGATCGCCGTGCGGTCGTTGCGGGTCTCCTCGAACGCGACCTGGGCGCGCATCACGACCCGGCCGTGTCCGTGCGCGTACATCTCCCGGATCGCGTCGATCGTCTCCTGTTCGCCGGTCAGCGGGTTGCGTCGCGTCTCGTAGCGGTAGATCGAGCCGCCGGTCGGGAAGTCGGGGCCCCGGACGACCTGGCACAGCTCGTCGTTCGTGATGTCGGGGTTGTCGATGTAGGCGAACGTGGCGTCCACGATCTCGCCGAGGTGATGGGGCGGGATGTTGGTCGCCATGCCGACGGCGATGCCCGACGAGCCGTTGATGAGCAGGTTGGGCAGCTTGGCCGGCAGGACGGACGGCTGCTTCTGCGTGCCGTCGTAGTTGTCCTCGAAGTCGACCGTCTCCTTGTCGATGTCGGCCAGCATCTCGGAGGCGATCGCGGTCAGGCGCGCCTCCGTGTACCGCATCGCGGCGGCGGTGTCGCCATCGACGGAGCCGAAGTTGCCCTGCCCGTCGACCAGCGGGTAGCGCATCGAGAAGTCCTGGGCCAGCCGGACGAGGGCGTCGTACAGGGCGACGTCGCCGTGCGGGTGGTACTTGCCCATCACCTCGCCGACGATCGCGGCGCACTTGCGGTAGGAGCTCGTCGAGCTGAGCCCCATCTCCCCCATCGTGAACAGGATGCGGCGATGGACCGGCTTGAGGCCGTCGCGCACGTCCGGCAGCGCGCGGGCGACGATGACGCTCATCGCGTAGTCGAGGTACGAGACACGCATCTCGTCCTCGAGTCGGATGGCCCGGATGTCGCCCAGGTTGTCGGTCACGTGGTGGCTCTCCTCCGGAGGATCGGCTGGGTCGGGTCAGTCGTGGGCATCAGGCGCGATCCACCACGGGTCGCGCGTCGGGCGGGACGGTCACGCCGAGCCCGGCGAACGCCGCGGCGGTGGCCGAGGCGCGGGAGGTCGACGGCGCGCCCGGGCGCTTGCGAATGCCGGCGACGGATGCCCGGATCGCCGCGGCCTCGTCGGGCGGCAGCTTCTCGAGCGCGTCGCGGACGACCCAGGCCCGGTGGCCGTCATCCTCGTGCGTGGCAATTGCCGCCTCGCGGCGCAGGAACGCGACGGTGGCGACGTGGTCCACCGCGCTCATCGAGCGCAGCGCCCACGACAGCGACTTCTGGACGTCGGGGTCGGCGTCGCCGATCAGGTCCGCGAGGATCGGGAGAGCGTGGGCGGCGACGTCGGGGTCGCGGCCGGCGTGCCGGTCGACGTGCGGGATGGTCGCGATCGTGGAGCCCACGAGGCGGCGCTCCCAGCGCGACGGCGAGTAGATCAGCTGCTCGAGCTCCGCCCAGCGATATGGTTCGGACAGGATCCCGCGGCCCGCGACGTGCGCCAGCGAGTCCACCGTGACCCAGTCACCGGCGTGGGAGGCCTCGACCCGCACGCGCTGCCAGGTGCGCTCGGGCTCGCTGACGATCGCCCGCTCGAGCAGGTCGTAGGCGAGCCAGTGCATCTCGAGAATCTCGTCGTGGAGGAGCGCGTCGGCGACGTCGAGCAGTGTGGTGGCCCGGTCCTCGCGCGTCGCGTCGCGCAGGCCGCGGCTCATGGCGGCCAGCAACGGCTGGCGGACGCCCAGCGTCGGCCCGAGCCCCGGGGCGACCCAGTGCATGCCCTCGTGGTCATCGGGATCGGCCAGGCGCTCGAGCCCGGCGTGGACGGTCGCCGCGAGCACGGCGGGCTCCTGGACGAGGCCTCCCGCTTCGCGGCCGAGCTCGAGGGCGACTGGGGTCCGCTCCGCGACCAGGACCCGGGCGCGTTGCGTCGCCGGCGAGACGGACACGGGATCGTCCACGGCCGCGGTCATCCGGCGTCCACCAGCTCGGGCGTGCCGGCTTCGAGCCCATCCGGCCCGGCGGCCCCGTCGGGGACGATGCGGAAGGCATAGCGCGCCTTCAGCTCGTCCTTCCGCGCCTCGGGCGCGGCGACGTAGGTGGCCCCCGATCGGGCGAGGAGCTCGCCGGTTGCCGGGTCGATGACGATGCCCGCGGCGTCCACCAGCCGGCGCCGGACGCCGACCACCCGCCCCTCGGCACGCACGGGCCGACCCACCGGCACCGGTCGCTTGAACTCGACGCTCATCCGCGCGGTCACGCCCCAGTGGTCGTGCTCGACCAGGGCCCAGGCCATCACCTCGTCGAGCAGCGTGCACACGATCCCGCCGTGGGCGATCCCATCCCAGCCCTCGAACCGGCGGTCCAGCGTGATCTCCGTCCAGCAACGGTCGCCCCCGGCGTGGAGCTCGAGCTGGAGCCCGTTGGTGTTGAGCGTGCCGCAGGCGAAGCAGTTGTGGGGCGCCAGCACGATCCGATCGCCCCCGATGCGAACGTCGGGGAGCGTGACGACCGGCTCAGATGTCAAGGTTCTGCACCTTGCGCGCCTCGGTCTTGATGAAGTCCTTGCGCGGCTCGACGCGCTCGCCCATGAGCATCGTGAAGATCGAGTCCGCCTCGCCCGCGTCCTCCACCTCGACCCGGAGCAGGGTCCGGGTTTCCGGGTTCATCGTCGTCTCCCAGAGCTGGTCGGCATTCATCTCGCCGAGGCCCTTGAACCGCTGCACGCTGAGGTTCTTGGTCGTGAACTCCTTGATCACCCGCTCGCGGTCCTTCTCGGACTGGGCGTACTTGGTGACCTTGCCCGTCGAGATCCGGTACAGCGGCGGCTGGGCGATGTACAGGAACCCGGAGTCGACGACCTCGGGCATGTGCCGGAAGAAGAACGTCAGCAGCAGCGTCCGGATGTGGGCGCCGTCGACGTCGGCGTCGGTCATGATGATGATCCGGTGGTACCGCAGCCGGGAGATGTCGAACGTCTCGCCGATGCCGCCACCGAGCGCGATGATCAGCGGCTTGACGTTGTCCGAGCTCAGGATCTTGTCCAGCCGGGCCTTCTCCACGTTCAGGAGCTTGCCCCGAAGCGGCAGGATCGCCTGGAAGCGCCGGTCGCGGCCCTGCTTCGCCGAGCCGCCGGCCGAGTCGCCCTCGACGATGTACAGCTCGCTCTTGGCCGGGTCGCGCTCCTGGCAGTCGGCGAGCTTGCCCGGAAGCGACATCCCGTCGAGCGCGCCCTTGCGGATGACGAGGTCACGCGCCTTGCGCGCCGCCTCGCGCGCGCGCGCCGCCGTGAGGCACTTCTCGATGATCCGCCGGCCGTCGGCAGGGTTCTCCTCGAGATGCTGGGCGATCGCGTCGGCCAGCGCGCTCTCCACCTGGCCCGCGACCTCGGCGTTGCCCAGCTTGGCCTTCGTCTGGCCCTCGAACTGGGGGTCGGTGAGCTTGACGCTGACGACCGCCGTCAGCCCCTCGCGGACGTCGTCGCCCGACAGGTTGCCATCGGCGTCGCGCAGCACGCCCGCCTTCTTCGCCCACTCGTTGAGCGACCGCGTCAGCGCGCGCCGGAAGCCCGTGATGTGGGTGCCGCCATCGACCGTGTTGATGTTGTTCGCGAAGGCGAGGACGTTCTCGGTGTACGAGTCGTTGTACTGGAGCGCGACCTCGATGGTCGACGTGCCCTCCTTGCGCTCCGTGTAGATCGGGCGGGGGTGGAGCACCTCCTTGTTCCGGTTGAGGTGCCGGACGAACGAGACGAGGCCGCCCTCGAAGTAGAACGAGCGCTCGCGGTCGATCCGCTCGTCCCGGAGCGTGATCCACACGCCCTTGGTGAGGTACGCCGACTCGCGCAGCCGCTGGGCGATCATGTCGAACGAGAACTCGATCGTCTCGAACATCTCGGCGTCGGCGACGAACACCGTCTTGGTGCCCCGGCGGGTGCCCTGCGGGCCGATCTTCTTGACCGGGGTCGTCGGCTTGCCGCGGACGTACTCCTGGCTCCACACGCCACCATCACGGGCGGTTTCGACGCGCAGCCAGGACGACAGGGCGTTGACGACCGACACGCCCACGCCGTGCAGGCCGCCGGACACCTTGTAGCCGCCGCCGCCGAACTTGCCGCCCGCGTGCAGCACCGTGTGGACGACCTCGAGGGCGTCCTTGCCGGTCGCGTGGCGTCCAACGGGCACCCCGCGGCCGTCGTCCTCGACGGTCATCTTGCCGTCCTCGTGGATCGTCACGCTGACCGTGGTGGCGTAGCCCGCCATCGCCTCGTCGATCGAGTTGTCGACGACCTCCCACACGAGGTGGTGGAGGCCGCGCTGATCGGTCGACCCGATGTACATCCCGGGGCGTCGACGGACGGCCTCGAGACCCTCGAGGACCTGAATGCTGGCGGCGGTGTAGTCGGCCCCCGCGGCGCCCTTCGCCTTGCGGGCGGTGGCGGCCCGGCCGTTCGTAGTCGCGGCCCGCTGCCGATCGCCGACGTCCGTCACGCAGTCCCTCCGATGAGGCGCTCGTAGAGCCGAGCGAGCTCTTCGTCGCTGTAGTACTCGATCACGATTCGCCCGCCGTTCCGCGAGCGGCTGAGGCTGACCTTCGTCCCGAGGCGTTCGCGCAGCTCCGTCTCCACGCGCTCCAGGTCGGCGTCGAGTCGATGAGGTTTGGCAGGCTCGCGGGTGGGCCGTGGCTCGCGGAGGCGCCTGACGAGCTCCTCGGTCTGGCGCACCGAGAGGCCCTGCCCGATGACCGTGCCGACCACGTGGACCTGGCCGTCAACCGGCAGGCCGCCGAGCGCGCGCCCGTGGCCCTCGCTGAGCCGGCCGTCCGCGATCGCGGCCTGGACGTCGGGGTGGAGGTCGAGCAGGCGGAGGGTGTTGGCGACCGTGGCCCGCGCCTTGCCGACGCGCTCGGCGACGTGCTCCTGGGTGAGCCCGAACTCCTCGATCAGCTGGCGATACGCCAGCGCCTCGTCGATCGGGTCGAGGTCGGCGCGCTGGACGTTCTCGACCAGGGCGACCTCGAGCTGCGCGCGGTCCGCGAGCTGTCGAACGAGCGCGGGGATGCGCTCCAGGCCCACGAGTCGAGCGGCTCGAACGCGTCGCTCTCCCGCGACGAGCTGGTAGCCGGCGAGGGTTTCCGTCACGAGCACCGGCTGGAGCACGCCGTGCTCCCGGATGCTCGCGGCGAGCTCCTCGAGGACCGCGTCGTCGATCCGATGGCGGGGCTGGTAGGGGTTCGGAGCGATGCGGGCGAGCGGCACCTCCACGATCGCCGCCGTGGCCGTCTCGCGCTGTGGGATCAGCGAGGACAGGCCGCGGCCGAGCGCCGGGGCGTTGCGGTCGGTCCTGACCGTCATGCCCCGATCCCCGCGAGCTGCACGACCGAGCGGCCGTCCGGCGCCGCGGTCAGATCCGATCCGTCGTCCGACGGGACGTGGCCGTTGCCGGATGCGGTGGCCGGCCGGCGCCCGCGGACCTCGAGCGCGAGCTCCCGATAGGCCTCCGCGCCCTTCGATTCGGGACGGTAGAGCGCGATCGGCACGCCATGGCTCGGAGCTTCCGACAGCCGGACGCTGCGCGGCACGACGGTGTCGAACACGGCGTCGTGCAGGTGCCGCCTGACCTCGGCGGCGACCTCGGACGACAGGTTCGTGCGGCCGTCGAACATCGTGAGCAGGACGCCGGTAATGGCGAGATCCGGGTTCAGGTGGTCACGGACGAGGTTGATCGTCGCGATCAGCTGCGTGAGGCCCTCGAGCGCGTAGTACTCGCACTGGATCGGCACGAGGACCGCGTCGGCGCCCGTCAGGGCGTTGACCGTGAGGATTCCCAGCGATGGCGGGCAGTCGACGAGGATCCAATCCCAGGCGTCGCGCTCGGCGTCGAGCGCGCGCGCGAGGCGACGCTCACGCCCTTCGACGCCGGCGAGCTCGACCTCGGCACCGGCCAGCGCGATCGACGACGGCACGAGGCGGACGCCTTCGACGGGCGTCGGCTGGTGGAGACCGGCGAGCGGCAGCCCGTCGACGAGCGCGTCGTAGACGGAGGTGTCGAGGGAGGCACGATCGACCCCGAAACCGCTCGTCGCGTTGCCCTGGGGATCGAGATCGATGACGAGGACGTGGTCACCGAGGAGAGCCAGATAGGTTGCGAGATTGACCACCGTGGTGGTCTTCCCGACGCCGCCCTTCTGATTGGTGCAGGCGATCGTCTGGCCCACTCAGCCTCCCGTTCCAAACACACGCATCATCCTGAATTCTAGCATCGGAGACCCCGAATCCCGCGGTCCCGTGGCCCGTCATCGTGCCTATGGTGACGCCGGGCGCTTATCAGTGACTCAACGGCGACGAGCGGCGCGGGGCTGAGGCCGTGTTTCACGTGAAACGACGGCTCGTGTGCCGGTGAGGCACCGACAGGCCGCCCCGCCGCCCGAGGTCAGCCACTCCCGACGCATTCCCGACATGGTCGATCGGATGCCGCCGACGCGAGATCTCATCCCGCCCCGCACGATTGCCCCTTCCGGAACCCCATGGGATACTTGCGCGCGAGTTTGCTGTCACTCCGTCGTCGCGGCCGCCATACGCCCGGGCCCGACCGTCGGCTCGTCAGCCGAGGATCGAACGCCTGATGAAGTTCACCATCGCCGCGGCGCTGGCCGTGGTGACTGCACTCATTGAGTTCACCGTTGTCCCATACCTGAAGGTCGGCGACGCCGTCCCTCATCCCGTCCTCGTCTTCGGTGTCATCACCGCCATCGTGGGTGGCCTGGAAACGGGCCTGACCTGGGCCTTCGTTGGAGGCCTTGCCCTCGACATCGTCACCCAGCGACCGCTCGGCTCAACGTCGTTCTCGCTGCTCATCGCCGTCGGGGCCGGGTACTTCGTCGGCAGCTTCCTCGGACGGATCCGAATCCTGGCGCCGATCGGCGCCACTGCAGTCGCGAGCCCTCTCTATTCGATGCTGATCCTCCTCACGACAACCGCCCTGACCACCGCGCCGCTGTCGTCGGCCGCGGCAAGCGCGATCCTGCCGTCGACCGTGTACGACATCATCCTCGCCGCGGCCGTCGGACCGCTGGCGGTCGCCATCTCGGCCCGCAGGCGGGACGTCGAGCGGGTCGCCTGGTGAACGAGGAGCTGCTGGCCCCACACCGGGAGCGCGACCGTCGCCCGATCCGATTCCTGACGTTCGGCATCGTGATGGTGCTGATCTTCGGCGTCCTCGGCACCCGACTCGCCTATCTCCAGATCGACCGCGGCCAGGTCTACGCCGCTCGCGCCGAGGCGAATCGCACGACCGAGGAGGCGATCCCCGCGCCGCGTGGCCTGATCTTCGACCGCAAGGGGCGCGTGCTCGTCAACAACATCGCGACCTGGACGGTGAAGATCGTCCCGGCGGACCTGCCGTTCAGCCGGCGCCAGGATGTCGCCCAGCGCCTGGGCACGCTGCTGGGGATGGAGCCCTCGAAGATCCTGACCACGCTCGACAGCGCACCGGGATCCCGCTTCGAGCCCGTCCGGGTGGCACAGGACGTGCCCGAGAAGATCGCGCGGATCGTCTCGGAATCGGTCGATGAGCTGCCGGGGGTCGACGTGTCGGTGGAGACCCGGCGCGAGTATCCCGACGGTCCCCTCATGGCCCAGGTCGTCGGCTATACCGGCGCCATCGACGGCGGCACGCTCGATCGGCTGAAGTCGAAGGGCTACCTCTCGGACGACCTCATCGGGAAGGCGGGCGTCGAGGCCTCGTTCGAGTCGGCGCTGCGTGGCACGTACGGGCAAGAGCTGGTTGAACGCGACGCGACGGGCCGCGACGTGCAGGTCCTCCGGACGGTCCAGCAGGCCGTCCCCGGTGCGTCGCTCACGCTGACGATCGACCGCACGATCCAGAAGGAGGCGACCGCGGCCCTCAAGTGGGGGATGCGGGCCGCCGGACTGAAGCGCGGCGTGTTCATCGCGATGAATCCGCAGACGGGCGAGGTCCTCGCGCTCGTGAGCCTGCCGAGCTACGACAACAACCTGTTCTCGGGCGGCATCTCCTCGAAGGACTTCCGGCGACTGGTCGACAACAAGAACGAGCCGCTGACCAACCAGGCCGTCCAGGGCAACTTCCCGCCCGGATCGACCTACAAGCTGGTCACGGGGACCGGCGGGCTGGCGGACAAGAAGATCACCCCGACCACGCTGATCCAGACGCGCGGCTACCTGACCCTCGGGGGGACGCGGTTCTACGACTGGAACCACGCCGGCTTCGGCCTGTGCAACATCAACTGCGGCTTCGGCCACTCGTCGGACACGTTCTTCTTCCAGGTGGCGGGCATGCTCGGCGCCGACAGGCTCGCGTACTGGGCGCGGCAGTACGGGTTCGGGGCGCCGACCGGGATCGACCTCCCGGGCGAGGTGTCCGGGATCGTCCCCAACAACAAGTGGAAGATGAACGCCTTCGGCCAGCCGATGTTCCAGGGTGAGACGTACCAGGCGGGCATCGGCCAGGGATACGACGTCGTCACCCCGATCCAGCTGATCAACGCCTACGCGGCCCTCGCCAACGGCGGCAAGCTCTACCGGCCGCAGGTCGTCCGTGAGGTCGTCGGTCCGGACGGCAAGGTCATCACGCCGTTCAAGCCCGACCTCATCCGCCGACTGCCGGCGTCACAGGCCACGCTGCGCACGATGCGCATCGCCGCGCGCCACGTGGTGACTCTCCGGCACACGTACAACCTCGTCGACATGCCGGTGAAGGTCGCCGGCAAGTCCGGCACCGCCGAGTTCGGCACCCGCGACAGCAAGGGCCGCCTGCCGTTCCACTCCTGGTTCGCGGGCTTCGTGCCCAAGAACCCGTACAAGGCGGACTTCGCCAGCCCCACCTCGAACCTCGTGTTCCTGGCCTTCGCCTACGACTCCCGGACCGTCGGGAACGCCGCCACCGAGATCGCCAAGGCGTTCCTGCAGTTCCACTTCCATATCAAGAAGGACTACCTCAACCGCGACCTCCTGATCCGCGGCAACCACTACCAGAGCAACTAGGACAGCCACGATGCGCGTGATGCGGGCCGAGCCGAGCCGCTTCGCCGATGTGACCTCGCGGTCCGTCGGGGCGGTCTGGCGCGCCTACGACCTGCAGCTCACGACCTACGCCGCCCTCCTGGGCGTGTTCGGGCTGGTCATGGCCTACACGAACAGCGTCGAGGCCGGCCAGTCGATCATGGACAACGGCACGGTGTTCTCGCGGGCCCTCATGTGGTCGGGCCTGGCGATCGTGGCGTTCATCGCGGCGACCGCGTTCGACTATCGCTGGCTCAAGACGCTCGTGTGGCCGATCTACGCCGTCAACCTCGGGCTGCTCGTGATCACGCTCGCGATCGGCGACGGTGTTGGCGGTTCGGCCCGCTGGGTCGCGATCGGTCCGTTCACGTTCCAGTTCTCCGAGCTGGCCAAGATCCTGATGATCACGGTCCTGGCCGTGTACCTCGGCAACCGGGAAGGAAAGCTCGACTCCCTGGGCTCAGTGCTGGGCGCGTGCCTCCTCATGGGCCCGGCCGTGATCCTGGTCATGGCGCAGCCCGACCTCGGCTCGTCGCTCGTGCTGGTCGCCATCCTCGCCGGGATGCTGTTCATGTCCGGGGCGAGCCTGCGCTGGCTGATCGCGATGGCTGTGGGCCTCGGCATCGCGGTGCTCCTGTCGTGGAGCTACATCCTGCGCGACTACCAGAAGGACCGGATCCTCTCGTTCTTCAACCAGAGCGCCGACACCCAGGGTTCGGGCTGGCAGGTGCTGCAATCACAGATCACGGTCGGGTCGGGCGGCCTGCTCGGCACCGGCCTCACCAACGGGACGCAGTCCCGGGGCGAGTTCCTGCCGGTCCAGGAGAGCGACTTCGTGTTCGCTGTGCTGGCGCAGGAGCTGGGCTTCATCGGGGCGCTGGTGGTCTTCCTGCTGTTCGCCGCGCTGATCTGGCGGATCCTGTCGTGCGCGTGGCGCTCGAAGGACCCGTTCGGGACGCTGTTCGGGGCCGGCCTGGCGACGATGCTCCTGTTCCAGGTGTTCGTGAACGTCGGCATGGTGATCGGGCTGCTGCCCGTGACGGGGATCCCGCTCCCGTTCATCAGCCACGGCGGCGCGTCGCTGGTGAGCATCGCGATCGGCCTGGGCGTCATGCAGAGCGTGAACATCCGTCAGCAGAAGGCGGAGTGGTAGCGGCGGGACCGCGGATTCGGCGCGCCCCGAGCCGGGCCACGCGGCTCAGCGTCTGCGGAACAGGCCCCGCGTCTTGTCGGCAGGCTGCGGCGTGCTGACCCGGCGACCGTGGGACCGCAGCAGGTCGTCGAGCTCGACCTGGTAGATCCGCCCGATCGGCGTCCGATCGAGCCATTCGATGTACTCCAGGTCGTGGCGGGCGATCTCGCCCAGCGACCAGCCGAGGTAGCGCCCGAAGTTCAGCACGCTCCCGGAAGGGTTCCCGGGGGGCGGCCCGGCGCTGCCGACGCCTTGCGTGGTCGCCATCGTGGTCGGGTCGAAGCCGCCACCGGCATTGGACCGACCCGAGGTCCAGTCCGGCGACACGAACTGCGGCTGCGGGCGCGGCGGAGCGCCGGCCTGGTTCGCGGCGGGCGCGGCGGGCGTCGGTACGGCGGGGGCGGGCGCCTGCCGGGGGGCGGCCGTCGGCCGATACCGGTTATCCGGGTCGTAGGTCGTTCCCGGCGGCGTGGCCGGGTGTCCGGCCGTGGCCCTCGCCCGGGCGTCGGCGGCCGCCACTCGCGCCGCCGACCCGGCGTTCCGGGTCCGCGCGCGGTCGACGGCGGCCCGCTTCAGGGGGTCGCGCAGCAGCTCCCAGGCCTGGTTGATGCGAACCATCCGCTCCTGGGACTCGGGATCGGGCGAGACGTCGGGGTGGTACTTCCGCGCCAGACGCCGATAGGCCGCCTCGATCACCTCGAACTCCGCCTCGGAGTCGACCTGGAGGGTCTTGTACGGGTCCGGGACGCTCACGGGCGGCTCATGCGCTGCGCATGGGACAGCGTGCGGCGGGGGGCTGACATCCCCGGCAGACTAGCACCGTGCCGGAACCCGCCGAACCCCCCGTCCGTCACCCCGCGGTCCCGTCTCGCGAGCCGGTGCAGCGATGGCGGCTCGTGCTGCGCCGCGATGCCCTCGGCGCGGACCAGGTCCAGAAGCTGCAGCTCGGGGCGTGGGACGACGCGCTCCGAGCGTCGGGGCTGCCGGTCGCAGGGCTCGACGGCGCCAACGGTCGGCCGCGCTTCGCCGTCGCCGCACCGCTGGCCCCAGCCATGCCGGGCGAGGCCGAGCTCGCCGACGTGTGGCTGGTGGAGCGCCGGGCTCGATGGGTCGTGCGTGCTGCGCTCGAGGGCTCGCTGCCGGCCGGATCGACCCTGGTCGACGTGTATGACGTCTGGCTCGGTGAACCGGCGCTGCCCGGCCAGGTCGTCGCCTCCGCCTACCGCGCGCGCATCGACGGAGCGGCGATCGACGCACCGGCGATCGAGGCGGCCGCGGCGGGCATCATGGCCTCGGACGAGGTCCGCCGCGAACGGCAGCGTGGCGACCGCGCCGTGGCCTACGACCTGCGGCCGTTCATCGAGACGGTGGCCGTCGATCCCGGTCCCGATGGCGCCATCGACGTGGGGATGGTGCTGCGTCACGACCCCGAGAAGGGCGTCGGCCGGCCCGACGAGGTCCTCGCCGAGCTGAGCGACCGCTCGGGCGTATCGCTGGCCGCCGCCACGGTGGTGCGAACCCGCCTCATCCTCGCCGAGCGTGCCCAGGAGCCGCCCCGGTCAGTGACCCGGCCGGCGACGCGCCGGGGTCAGCCCGTCGCGGCGTCCGGCACGGCCTCGGCGAGGCGACCGAGGAAGTAGTCCCAGCCCTCGGCGTGCCCGGCGACCTCGCCGTCCGGGAGCCCCGAGTGCCGGAGACGCAGGCGGGTGCCGTCGCCGTCCGCCGTCAGCTCGACCTCCACCCGGCTGCCGCCGGGCTGCACCGCCTCCGCCGGGTCCTCCCAGCCCCACGTGATCGCGAGGCGCCTCGGCGAGTCGACCTCGAGGACCTCGCCCAGCATCACGTGACCCGTGCCGTAGTCGATGCGGATCCGCCCGCCGGGTCGCGGATCGAGGATTGCCGACTTCCCCATCCATCGGACGATCCGCTCGGGGTCGGTCCAGAAGGCCCAGACGACCTCCGGCGGGGCGGCGATCCGGATCTCGCGTTCGATGACATCGCCCGTGTCGTCGGTTGCCTGGGCGGTCGGCGTGGGTTCGATCACCGTTCGGCCTCCATCTCGGCCTCGGCGGCGACGCGCAGGCGCTCGAGGTTGTCGTCCCAGAACCGGCCGAGCCATGCGCGCAGCGGCTCGAGGCCGGCCTGCCGAGTCCGGTAGAGCCGTCGCGCCCCGTCCCGTCGCTCGCTGACGAGCCCCGCCGCCCGCAGGACTGCGAGGTGCTGGCTCACCGCCGGGCGGGTCACGTCGAACCGCGCGGCGATCTCCCCGGCGGGCATCTCGCCCGCCGCCAGGAGGCCGAGGATCTCGCGCCGGCGCGGTTCCGCCAGGGCATAAAAGGTCCGGTCGATCATGCCGGCACGTTAGCAATGGCTAACGTAAGTGTCAACTGACGCATCGGCGATGCGCGTCGGAGATCGGCGCCTCCGGTAGTTTGGCGCTGTGGCTGGTTCTCGGCACCGCCTTGATCGTGCTGCTCTCTTCGACAGGCGTGGTCGGGGGAGTCGGGAACTAGTGGGACCCCGATCACACCGTCTGGCCCTCGGCCAAGAATTAGCGGCTGAAACCGAGACACCACCCCTCCCGCCGCTTCGTTGACGGGGTCTGAGCATCCGCCCTACACTCTTCGTTCGCGCCAGCGTGAGTCGCAGGCGTCTTTCCATGTCCAGACAGCGGCCGCACGCGGCCGCGACGCTCTTCCGAGGACCCATGTACGCAGTCATCGAGACCGGCGGGAAGCAGTATCGCGTCGAGGTCGGCACCGAGCTTGAGGTGGAGCTGCTCGACGTCGAGCCCGGCCAGTCGATCACGCTGGAGCGCGTGCTCCTCGTCGCCGACGGGGCCGAGGCGGCCGTCGGCACCCCCGTCGTCGACGGCGCGGCCGTCGAGGCCGAGGTCGTCCGGCGCGATCGCGGCGAGAAGGTGATCGCGTTCAAGTACCGCCCGAAGGCCCGCCGCCGGGTGAAGAAGGGCCACCGCCAGGAGCTGACGATCCTCCGGATCGCGGACATCCGCTTCGGCGGCAAGAGCGCAGCCGAGACCGAGGGCAAGGACCGCGACCGCCAGAGGACCGAGCGCCAGAAGGTCGAGCAGGCCGCTGCACGGCAGGCCGCCGAGGACGCTGCGCTCGCCGCGAAGCTCGCGGTCGGGGCCGAGAAGGCCGAGAAGGCCGAGAGGGCCGAAGCCGCCCCGAAGGCGACCACGAAGTCCACCGCCAAGGCCGAGCCCAAGGCCGGCGCCGCGAAGGCGGCCGCGCCCAAGGCCGCCGCCGCGAAGCCCGCAGCCGCGAAGCCCGCCGCCAAGGCCGGGACCGCCGCGTCGGCCTCGAAGGCGGCGCCCGCGAAGTCGACGAAGGCCGACAGCGCGAAGGCCGACGACGCGAAGGCCGAGACCACGCCCAAAGCGTCGTCCACCAAGGTCAAGGCGACGTCCGACGAGGCCACCACCGATGCGGCGCCCAAGCGCTCGCGCACGAAGAAGGACGAGTAGCGATGGCGCACAAGAAGGCGGGCTCGAGCGTCAAGAACGGCCGCGATAGCGCCGGCCAGCGGCTCGGCGTCAAGGCCGGCGACGGCCAGCTCGTCCACGCAGGCACGATCATCGTCCGCCAGCGCGGCATGACCTTCGCCTCGGGCGAGGGCACGGGCCTGGGTCACGACTACACCGTCTTCGCGACGGTCGACGGGAACGTGCGCTTCGAGCACGCCACCCGCAACAAGAAGCGCATCCGGGTCATCCCGGTTGCGACCGAGCCGGCCGCCGCGAAGGCGTGACGGCCCGGGATCACAGCGGCGACCACCGGCGGACTCGATCCGTTCGGACGGCGTCGAAGGAGCACTCGTGAAGAGCGACACCCACCCCAAGTACTACCAGGCCAAGGTCCACTGCGGCTCGTGTGGGACCGAGTTCGAAGTCGGCTCCACGCGCGAGGAGCTGCGCGTCGACGTCTGCAGCAACTGCCATCCGTTCTTCACGGGCAAGCAGAACATCATCGACACCGCCGGCCAGGTCGAGCGCTTCCAGAAGCGCCTCGAGCGCCAGGCCCGCGCCTGACGCGGGGCCCGGCCGGGCCACCTCGCGGCAGCAACGGCGCCCTTCCGGGCGCCGTTTGCGATTCCAGGGTGCTCGCGCCTAGAGCTCGCGCCGCCGGAACGCCACGATGGCGCCCGCGAGGCAGATGCCGATGAGGACGACGGTCCCGGCGACGGCCGTGAGCAGCGCTCCCGTGTCGACGCCGGTCGAGCCGCCGGACGCCAGCAGGATCGCCGGCGTCGTGAGCCCCGTCGGCAGCAGCCGATCGACCGTCGGGACGATGGCGCCCAGCGAGATCACCACGAGCGCGACGAAGCCGAGGCCGGCTGCCACCATCGTCGAGCCGGTCGCCGCCGAGGCGAGGAACGTGATCGCCGCCCAGGCACACAGGGCGAGCCACGACAGGGCCGTCATCGCCAGCCAGCCGCCGATGGGCTGAGGCTCGAACAGCACGGCCGTGTACAGCCACGCGCTCGCCGCCGCGAGGCCGACGGAGATCGCCAGCACGATCGCGAGGGCGGCGAGCTTGGCCGAGATGAACGCCGCGCGCGTCACCGGCTGGGCGAGGACTAGCGCCGCCGTGCCCCGGTCGAGCTCCCCGGCGACGCTGCCCATCGCCAGCGCGATCGCCGCCAGCGCTCCCAGCTGCGCGAGGTTTTTCTGCAGCTGCTCGACGGCCATGACCGCCGTCGGGGCCGGGATCGGGACGGTCAGCTGGTCGCCCAGCGCCGCCTGCATGATCTCGCGCAGGTAGCGCGCCGTCAGCGGCGAAATCATGCCCACCAGGACGAACAGGCCGGCGACGACCGGAAGTCGGCGCGTCTGCCAGGCCTCGGCGAGCTCCTTGCGGAGCAGGACGGCAACGCCGGTCATGCGGCCGCCCCCTCGGCATCGTCATCGGTCAGGAGGAGGAAGACGTCCTCGAGGGTGGGCCGCGCGCGGGCGACGGAGAGCACGCCGATCCCCGACGCGGCGATCGTCCCCAGGATCTCGCGGCTCGCCCGCTCCGGGTCCGAGACGGCGACGCTGGCCACCCCGTGCTCGACGCCGACGCCCGTCACCCAGCTCAGGCGTCGAAGCTCGGCGGCGAGGTCGTCCAATCCGGCTCGCTGGTCCGGCTCCACCTCGATCCGGTACACCGGCAGCGCGTACCGGTCGAGGAGCTCGGCAAGCGGCCCCTCGACCACGAGCCGGCCGTGGGCCAGGATCCCGACCCGGTCGCAGATCCGCTCGACGTCCGCCAGCACGTGGGTGGAGAACAGGACCGTGATCTCGCCTCGCAGCGCGGCGATCAGGTTGAGCACGTCGCGCCGACCCTCGGGGTCCAGGGAGCTCACGGGCTCGTCGAGGATCGCCACGCGCGGGCGGTGCACCAGCGCTCCCGCGATCCCCAGGCGCTGGCGCATGCCGCCGGAGTAGGACGCCGTCCGGCGGTCGGCCGCGGCCTCAAGGTCGACGCGGACGAGCGCGTCATCGACCGCGGCCTCGAGGCCCCGGCCATCGAGGCCATGCAGGCGGCCCAGCATCCGCAGCTGATCGCGCCCGGTCATCCAGCCATACGCGCGCGGATCCTGCTCGAGGTAGCCGAGGCCGCGACGCGCGTCGAGCGCCTCGGGCCCGACCGCGATCCCGGCGATGGTGGCGTGCCCGGTCGTCGCTCGCGTGAGGCCGGCGAGCAGCCGGAGCGTCGTCGTCTTGCCGGCCCCGTTCGGGCCGAGCAGTCCGAACACCGAGCCGGCGGGGACCGTCAGCGTGAGCGCGTCCAGCGCGAGGATGCCGCCCGGATAGCGCTTGGTGAGGTCCTCGGTCGCGATCGCCGACGGGTTCGCGTCCGGTCGCGGCCGCGCCGTGGCCGGCGGGGCGACGACGGCGGCAGCGGACGGATTGGCAGCAGCGACGATCGGTGGGTCGTGCGGACTCCCCCAGCCCGGCATCGCGCCCGGCCCCGGGGGCCGAGGCTCGACCGGACCCTCCTCGCGACCGACGAGGAAGTAGAGGATCGGCCCGATCATGCTGACGAACACGATCACGACGGCCCAGACGCCCTTGCTGCCGCCGCGAACGGCCCGGTCGTCACGCAGGAGATCGACGATCGCGAGCACCATCAGCCCGACCTGGACGATCACCAACGGAACGATGAGCAACAACAGCTGCGGCGTGAGGCTCTCGAAGCCGTGGACGTTCACGCCGCAAGCATCGCCTCTTGCGGTCACCGGCGCCACGGCGAGGTGGCCCGAATCGGGTGGGCCGAAGGTCGGGCCGCGGAGGGCGACACGATAGACTCGGCGCCACCCGGCCGCGGCGCCGCGCCGGGTCGCGAGCAGCCCGGAGGAGCACCGATGACCGACGACCGCGAGCGCTGGGCCCTGATCCTCGGCGCCTCCTCGGGCATGGGCGAGGCCACCGCGCTGACCCTCGCGGCGGCGGGCTACCGGATCTGCGGCATCCACCTCGACTTCCGCGCCGCGCTCGCGCACGTCGACGAGATCAAGTCGAAGATCGAGGACGCGGGCTCCGAGGCGCTGTACATCAACGTGAACGCGGCCGACGACGAGAAGCGCGCGGGGGCCCTCGCCGCGCTCGGGGCCCGGTTCGACGAGGCGCGCGCGGCGGGCCGCCACCCCTACGTCCGGGTCGTCATGCATTCGCTGGCGTTCGGATCGCTGGTGCCGTTCCTCGCCGAGGACCCGAAGGGCGGCGCCGACCGCAAGAAGATGGAGATGACCCAGGACGTCATGGCGAACAGCCTCGTCTACTGGGTCCAGGACCTGTGGCGGGGCGGGTTCCTCGAGCGTGGCTCGAAGATCTACGCGATGACCTCCGAGGGGTCCTCGCGCGTCGTGCCCAGCTACGGCGTCGTCTCGTCGGCGAAGGCGGCCCTCGAGTCGCACGTCCGGCAGCTGGCGATGGAGCTCGCGCGCCTGGACACTGGCGTCACGGCGAACGCGATCCGGGCGGGCGTCACGCTGACGCCGGCGCTGATGAAGATCCCGGAGTCGGGCGCGATCATCGAGGCTGCGACGCGCCGCAACCCCACGGGGCGGATGACGACGACGCAGGACGTGGCCGACGCGATCCTCACGCTGTCGGGCGAGGGGACGGGGTTCATCAGCGGCGAGGTCATCGGCGTGGACGGCGCCGAGTTCGTCACCGGGTCGTGACGCCGAATCCGCGACGACGAACCGGGTGAGCGGGCGGGTCCTGGTCGTCGGGTCGGTCAACGTCGACCTCGTCGTCCGTGCCGAGCGCCTGCCCGAGCCGGGCGAGACCGTCCTCGGCGGCACGTTCGCCCGCCATCACGGCGGCAAGGGCGGCAACCAGGCGGTCGCGGCGGCCCGCCTCGGGGCGGCGGTCTCCCTCGTGGCGGCGCTGGGCGACGACGCGTTCGGGAATGAGGCGCTGGAGGCGCTGTCGGGCGAAGGCGTCGTGACGACGGGCATCCGCCGCCTCGACCGCACGGCGACCGGGGTCGCGCTGATCCTGGTCGACGCCGACGGCGAGAACCTGATCGCCGTGGCGCCGGGGGCCAATGGAGCCGTGACCGAGGCCCAGGTCCGCGACGCCCTGGGCGCCCTCGAGCCCGTCGCCGGCGACGTCGTCCTTGTCGTCCACGAGATTCCCACGGGCCCAGCTCGAGCGGCGCTGCACCTCGCCCGCGAGCGCGGCGCGACGACGCTGTTCAACCCCGCACGGGCTTCGGGCCTCGACCGTGCGGTGCTCACGCTCGCCGACGTCCTCACGCCCAACCGCGGCGAGCTCGCCCGGCTGGCGACCGGCGACGCCCGGCGCTCGGGCCGGACGACGACCGGCGCCGAGGACCCCATCCGCGCCGCGCGGACGCTGCTCGACGCGACCAGCGAGGGACCCGGCGTTGGCCGGGCGATCCTGGTCTCGCTGGGCGCGGCGGGGGCGGTCCTGGTCGTGCGCAACGGCGCCGCGGTCGACATCGCCTCGCCGCCGGTGACCGCCGTGGACGCCACGGGTGCGGGTGACACGCTCAACGGTGCGCTGGCGGCCGGCCTGGCCATGGGCCTCGACCTCGAGTCGGCGGCACGTCGCGCGGTCGTCGCGGCGAGCCTGTCCGTGACCCGGGCCGGCGCTCGCGAGGGGATGCCGACCCGCGAGGAGCTGGACGAGGCCACCGCCGGCTGAGCTCGATCGCGGCTATCCCAGGCGATCTTCCGCCACCCACGTGCTCTGCATCCGCGCCGCGGGCGTCATGCCCAGGCGGCCGTCGGCGTCGACCCACCAGGCGGCGAGGCCGCGCGCCCGCGCCTCCTCCCCGATCCCACGACGGCCCGTCAGGAACAGCGCTTTCGTCCAGACCTCCGCCCACGCCGGATCGGCCCCTGCCACCGTCACCGCCAGCAGCCCGGTCGTCGCCGGGGCGCCGATCGCCGGGTCGATCAGGTGGTGGACGGGCCGGCCATCGGGCGTGCGCCAATGCCGAACGCGCACCGACGATGTGGCGATGGCGCCGGTCGGGAGGGCGACGACCGCGATCGGCGGCTCGTCGGTGTCGCGCGCCAGTGGGTCCTCGATCCCGACCTGCCAGGCGTCCACGCGGGCGTCGCCGGCGGCGACCACGTCCCCGCCGGCGTCGAGCAGCAGCCCGGACCCGGCGGGGAGGACGGACAGCGCCCGCGAGGCCGCCCAGCGAAGGGCGAGTCCCTTGCCGATCCCGCCGCTGTCCACCGGGGACGCCGGCACACGGACGGGCCGCGGCCGCTCGAGCCCGTCCGGTTCCGCAGGAACGCCGGCGACGTCCAGCGATGCCCCGTGCTCGCCGATCCGCTCGAGTGCCTCGAGGACGGAGGCGTCGAATCGACCACCCGTCACGCGCCTCGCCCGGTCCATGGCGGCGAGCGCCTCGCGGAGCCGCCACGAGACCATCACGGTGCGACCGGTTCCGGACTGGCGGTTCAAGGCCGTCAGCTCGCTGTCGGCGCGGAAGCGCGACAGCGCCCGGTCGACCGCGTCGAGCTCCGCACGGACCCCCCGCCAGGCGATGTCGGCGGCGCGCCGACCCGCCTCGTCGTCGTCCCGGGGCGAGACGAACAGCCGCACCGTCGACCCGAGGGCGCGCCCCGTGAACGGGATGACCGCGGTCTCGACGTCCGCGCCCGTTGGCGCCATCAGCCGCCCGAGGCGCGCGTCGTCGTCGTCGTTCGCGGACGCGATCCACCCGAAGCGACCGGCCCGCGGATGCTCACGCTGGGAAGCTTGATCCGGGATGGCAGGGCCATCGTGGAACCCTGGACGTCGGCGACCAGCGTTGCGAGCTCGTCCAGGTTGGTCTCGTAGCCGGTCACGTCCTGCGACGCCCCGTCGACCGCGCTCGCGAGCACACGCAGGCGGGCATCGACGGCCGCGAGCGACGCTTCGATCGCGTCGTTGCGCGAGCGCGAGACGGTGATGGCGTCCAGGTATGGCTGGCGCCCGGAGGCGACCGCGGCGTCGTCCGCAGACTGGAACGCGGCCACCGCCGCGAGGCTGACCGCGTACACCGCGGCGGACGTGCCCAACAGGATCCCCGCCCGGGCATGGAGGGTCAGGAACGGCTCGCTGCCGCGCATGGCGACCGGGCGAGCGACGGGTGTGGTGCTCCGCGCCGTCGCGGATGGCGCCCGGGCCGCCGGTGCGGTGCTCGCGATCGCCGGCAGGATCCGCTCAGTCGCCACGCTCGCCCTCCTCCTCGCCGCCCCCGGATCTCGATGCCGCGGCGCCCGCCGCCCTGGCGGCGGCGTTGAGCGCCGCCTGTCGATCGGCGGCCGCGTTCAACTGCGACAGGCGGGACTGGGCGGCCTTCATCTGCGCCTGCAGAAGCCTCAGCCGCTTCGCCGACGCATCGAGCTGCCGCCGGAGCGCGCTCGCGCTGCCCGTGTCGGTGGTCACGTTCGCATCGGCGGCGGCGATCACAGCTCGCAGCGCCGCGATCTGCGCCGCGGTGTCGTCGACCGCGCTCGAAAGCACGCCGGCCCGGTCGTCCTCCGCGGCCGCGTCGCCCGCGATCGTGTCCATGCTGATGGGCGCCGCGTCGAGCGGGGCGGCGACCGAACGCCAGTCCGCGGCGACACGGACGGTGCCGACGGACACCCCGACGACGCCGGCGACGAGCGCGACGACGGTGAGCCGCCGCGCCATGCGCTCCAGCCGGCCCTGCCACTCCTCGGACATCAGTGATCCTCCTTGGCGATCGCGACTGCGCCCCGCTCGACGGCTGGCTTCAACGCGCCGATCCCGGCGACGGGTCGAACCGGGCGGACCCTCGCGGTCCACCATCGGTGCCCGACGCCCGCGAGCACGGGGATCCCGGTCACGAGGTACAGCGCGATGAGCGCACCCCCGTCCGTCCCCGCGAGGACCGCATGCATCCACGTGATGAAGAACACGACCGCGGCGAGGCGGTGGATCCGCAGCCACCATCCGGACGGCAGGAGGTGGGTCCACTTCGCGGTCACCGCCGTGACGATCAGCGCATACAGGGCCACGGACCCGAGCCCGACCGCGACCGGCCGGTACGAGGAGTAGCCCGGCACGAACGCGCCGATCACCCCGACCTTCGCGTACGGGTCGACCGCGAGCAGGGCGACGTGCAGGGTGAGGAATGCTCCCGTGAACACGGTGACCATCTCGTGCCACGGGAAGACCTGCTTCGTCTTCCGCCATACCGCCGTGTTGCGCGGATGGCTCAACACGAGGCCGAGCGCGACCTCGAGGGCGAGCAGCAGGTATGCGGTGATGCCCATGGCGCGGGCGGCGATCCAGGGGCGCATCGAGATGGTGTGTGGGTCGACCGCCGGCAGGACCTGGTCGGTCACGCCGATGGCAACCAGGGCGGCGATGGCTCCGATGACGAGCAGCGTCGCGGCGCTCACCCGCATGGCGACGGAGCCTGGTGTAGGCCCATGGCGTTGACCGGGGCCTGGGGGCGGCGAGGGGCGGCGTCATGCATATCGAGCCTCCTGTATCCGCTCAATTGAGGCTCGATCGGCCGAATAGGTTTCAGCGATGGTCTCGCGCCGCGGTCAGCCGCCGCTGACGGCCTCGATCACGCGGTCCGCGTTCCAGCGCATCATCCCGGCGTACGTGTCCGCGGGCGCGTCGCCGAGGGTGTCGTCGTACAGGTCGTTGACCACGACCGCGCCGGCGTCGGCGGCGATGGCCTGGACGAGCGCGTCGTTGAACTGCGCCTCCGAGAAGATGACCTGCGCCCCGCTGGCCCGCATCTCGCGAATGAGGTCGCCGATCGCGCCGGCGCTCGGGTCCTGGCCGGGCGCGCCGACGACCGTGCCGACGATCGTGAGTCCATACGCATCGGCGAAGTAGGGGAACGCGTCGTGGAACGACACGACGCTGCGGTCCGCGGCCGGCACGGCGGCCAGCCGGTCCCGGATCTCGCCGTCCAGCGTCGCCAGCTGCGCCCGGTACGCCGTCGCCCTCGCCGCGATCTCGTCCCCATGGCCGGGATCGACCGCCGTCAGCGCCGCCTGGATCGCGTCGACGTACTTCGAGGCGTAGGCCACGTTCATCCACACGTGCGGGTTGACGGAGCCCGGCCCGCCCTCGCCCTCGAGATAGGTCACGCCGGGCAGGCCCTCGCCGACGGCCACCAGCGGCGCCGTGGTGCCGGCGTCCTCCACCAGCGCCGTCAGCCAGTCATCGAGCCCGAGGCCGTTGCGGACGATCAGGCTGGCATGGGCGATCCGCTCCACGTCGGCCGGCGTCGGGTCGAACGTGTGGACCTCGCCACCCTTGGGCACGAGGCTATGGACGTCGACGCGCGTGCCGCCGACCTGGGCGACCAGGTCGGCGAGGACGGTGGTCGTGGCGACGACCTCGATCGCGTCGGGGTCGGGGGTGGGGCCGGGTGGGCCTGCCGCGGCGCGGCTGCCGCATCCCGTCAGCACGCAAGCGATCAGGGCCAATGCCGCGAGCCCACGCGCCGGCCCGACGAAACCGGCCATGCCCGCCCTCACGCGACGGGCGCGGACGCGACGGCCGCCCGACACGCCCCGCACACGCCGAACAGCTCCAGCCGGTGCGACGTCACGGTGAACTCGAGCCGGTCGCCGACCTCGGCCAGCACGTCGTTCAGGCCCATGTCCTCGATGTCCTGCGATCGCCCGCAACGGGTGCAGATCGCGTGGTGGTGGTGGACGGGGTCGCAGCCGACGTAGGCGTGATCGCCGTCCGGGAGGTCGATGCGCTCGACCAGTCGCAGGTCGGCGAACACGTCGAGCGCGCGGAAGATCGTCGCCCGACCGATCCGAAGCCGACGCCGGCGGGCGTCGTCGGCGAGGTCCGCCGCCGTGAAGTGGCCGCCCTCGCGTGCGGCGATGAGGTCGGCGACCGTCCGGCGAGGCTCGGTGAGCCGGTAGCCGGCGTCGTCGAGGGCGGCGACCAGCGCCGCGGCCGCCGTCACCCCACGGCCTCCAGGGCGATGGCCGGGCCTCGTCGCCTGGCCAGCATGCCGCGGGGCCCGAGCACCATCGCGAGCAGGAACATGCCGGTCTGGACGAGCACGATCGTGGCGCCGCTGGCGACGTCGAACCAGTAGGAGAGGTAGAGCCCGAGCACGGCACTCGCGATGCCGACCAGCGCGGCGACGGCCATCAGCCGGGTGAAGCGGACGACGAGCATCTGCGCGGTGGCGGCCGGCGTCACCAGCATCGCGACGACGAGGATGATCCCGACCGCCTGGAGGCTGACCACGATCGTCAGGGCGACCAGGGCGAGGAACAGGTACTCGAGCCGCTCGACGGGGATGCCGGAGGCCGCAGCGCCCAGCGGGTCGAACGTCGCGTACAGCAGCTCCTTCCACAGCAGCGCGACGACGACGAGCACGCCCGACCCCAGCAGCAGCAGGGCAACGAGGTCCTGGGGGCTGATCGCGAGCACGTTGCCGAACAGGAAGCTGAACAGGTCGGCGACGTAGCCCTGGATCGCGCTGAACATGAACACGCCCAGCGCGAACGTCCCGGCGAACAGCACCCCGATCGCCGTGTCCTGCCGGATGCCCGCTCGCTTGGTCACGTAGCCGATCGCGAGCGCCGTGCCGACCGCCGCGACCGCGGCGCCGAGGTAGAACGGGATCGCGAGCAGGAACGCGGCCACGACCCCCGGGAACGAGGCGTGCGCGATGGCGTCGCCGATGAACGCGATGCCGCGCAGGACGACGTACGTGCCGACGACCGCGCACACGAGCCCCACCATCGCCGACGCGACGAGCGCGCGATCGAAGAAGCCCAGCGAGAGCGGCTCGAGGATCAGGTCCATCAGCCGTTCCCGTCCCGCTCGTGGAAGTGGCGCTCGCCGGGGGCGGCGTCGTCGTGGTGATGGGCGTCGTCGAGGACGACCGTGCGGCCCTCGAGCACCAGCAGGTGGCCGCCGTACGCGGCTGCGAGGACGTCGGCGTCGAGCACGATGTTCGACGGCCCGTAGGCGACAACCGTCCGGTTGACCGCCAGCACCTGCTGGAAGCGCTGGGCCGCGCAGGCCAGGTCGTGGGTGGTCGCGACGACCGTCTTGCCCCGCTGCGCCTGCGCCTCGAGGAGGTCCATCAGCAGCTCCTGGGTCGTCGCGTCGATGCCCGTCACCGGTTCGTCGAGCAGGAACAGGTCCGGCTCCGCGGCCAGCGCCCGGGCGAGGAACACCCGCCGCCGCTGCCCGCCGGACAGGCGCCCGATCTGGGTCCGCAGGTGGCGGTCCATGCCCACCTGCGCGAGCGCGTCGACGACGGCACGGCGGTCGTCGCGGCCCGGCCGCCGGACGGGTCCGAGGCGCGGGAAGCGGCCCATCATGACGACGTCCTCGACGGTCACCGGGAACGCCCAGTCGACCATCTCGGCCTGCGGCACGTAGGCGACGCGCCGCGCCTCCCGTCCCGCCGGCGCGCCCAGGATCTCGAGCCGGCCCGACCACGGCTGGAGCAGCCCGGCCATGAGCTTGAGCAGCGTGCTCTTGCCGGCCCCGTTGGGCCCGACGACCGCGAGCAGGCTGCCGGGCTCGACCGCCACCGAGACGTGCTCGAGCGCGATCCGCTCGCCATAGCCCGCGGTGACGTCGCTCAGCCAGACATCCGCGTGCGCATGGGCGTGCGCATGGGCATGTGGCGCGTCGAGCTCCCGGTCGTGCCGGTGCACGGGTGGCGTCGCCGGGGTGGTCATGCGGTACGCGGCTTCATATGAGACACAGTATCAACTAGCGTAGGGCCGGATGCAACCCGAAGAACGGGCCGTACGGCCCCCGGCACGATCGCGGGACCGCCCCTAGACTCGCGGCGTTCCTGTCCGTCACCCCCAGGAGGTCGTCCTGAGCGCCAAGCAGCCCGAGCCCCGCGCGTCGCGCCGGGCGCGCCGCGCCGCCGACCGGCGCGACCGATACGACGCGGCTCGCGACGAGCGCCACGCCCGGTCCGCGGCGACTGGCGGCGGATCGTCCCTCCTGACCGGCCGCAACCTCACGCTCCTCGCCGTGATCGCCGGCGTGTTGCTGGTCGCGGTCGTCGCCGTCGGCCAGCTCGGCAGCAAGGCGACCGGAACGCTGAAGGACCCCGATATCGAGTACCCGGCGAATCTGATCGACGGCGCCACGATCGGGAAGGCCGACGCCCCGGTCACGCTCGAGGTCTACGAGGACTTGCAGTGCCCGATCTGCGCGCGCTACTCGCTGACGGTCGAGCCCGACCTCGTGGCCAGCTACGTCGTGCCCGGCACGCTGCGGATCGTCCACCACGACATCGCGATCCTGGGCGACCGCACGCCGAACGACGAGTCGAAGATCGCGGCCGTGGGGGCGAGCTGCGCGACCGACCAGGGCCGCTACTGGGACTACTCGCACTGGGCCTACGCCAACCAGGACGGCGAGAACGACGGCGGCTTCGCGCGCGACCGGCTGACATCGATCGCCCAGGCGGCCGGCCTCGACGTCTCGGGCTTCCCGGCCTGCCTCGACGATGCCGACCGCGTCGTCGCCGTGGCCACGACGACCGGTGACGCGGGCAACCTCGGCATCTCTGCGACACCGACCCTCGCGATCAACGGCCGGCTCCTTCAGCCCGGCCTCCCGACCGTAGCCGCCCTGGGATCGCTGATCGAGGCGGCGGCGGCCAGCGCGGCGCCCAGCGGGTCGCCGGCGGCGTCGGGGAGCGCGGCCCCCTGACCTGACGGAGGGGAAGGCATGAACGAGCGAGACGACGAGGCGCCGGGCCCCGCCCGGGCTCGGAGGAGTCTGAGCCCGGGCGGGGAGGCAAGCTACGTCGACGCGAGCACCTCGAGGCCGTGCGCGGCCCCGTCGAGGCGGCCCGCGGCCGCCAGCTCCCGGTAGATCGCGATGCTCTCGCGGACCCCGTCCGCGAACGAGGTCAGCGGCACCGGGCCGATCGCCTCGATCCCGTCGTGGTCGATCTCGACCGGGAACGGGAGGCTGACGGGCTCGAAGTCGATCAGCCCGCGCGCCTCGGGGAGGGCCGACTCGATCGCGGCGACGAGGTCCGAGCCCTCCGCCATCGTGCCCGGCATGTTGTACACGTGCGCCTCGGCGCCCCGGCTGCGGCTGGCGGCGATCAGCAGGCGCGCGGCGTCCTCGGCGTACTGGAACAGCGTCAGGCCACCGAAGCTCACGGTGTACCGGCGGCCGAGGACGGCGGCGATTATCGCCTTGGTCGGCCCGCTGGTCATGCCCTGGTCGCGGCCCACGCCGTACACGGTCATCGGGCGGAGGCCTATGCTGGGAACGCCGTCGTCCAGCCAGTACACCCGGGCGTTGCCCTCGTTGGCCTGCTTGTACACGCCGTAGTGGTTGTGCGGGTGGGCCCGGGCGTCGGACAGCAGCCGGCCGGTCGCCGGGTCGGCGTCGTCGGCCGCGTACATCCCGATCGAGCTCGTGTAGACGACCGGGGCCATCCTGGCGCCGCGGCGCTTGACGGCTTCGAACACGTTGACGGTGCCGACCACGTTGACCATCGCCCCCAGCGGCGGATCGGCGCGGCAGAACGGGACCTGGAGGGCGGCGAGGTGGATGACGTTGGTGATGTCCTTGCCGTCGAGCGTGGCACTGACCTGGCGCAGGTCGGTGATGTCGCCCTTGACCACGTCCACGGCCGCGAGCTCGTCCGCGGTCATGATCTGGGCCAGGCGGCGCGTGTCGGTGCCCAGGTCGAACGACGTGACCGACGCCCCATCGCGGATCAGCGTCCGCACCGTCCACGCGCCGATGCAGCCCATCGCGCCGGTGACGAGGAAGCGCTCCCCCGATCCGCTCACGGGAGGGCCGCCGCCTGCGCCGAGACGTCGCCTGCTGTTGCGACCCGGGGCTCGTGCCGGCATCGGTTGCTGAGCCGGCCCACGCCCTCGATCGTCACGGTCACGACGTCGCCGTCGGCGAGCAGCACGGGCGGGTCGCGGAAGATCCCCACGCCGCCCGGGGTGCCGGTCGCGATCACGTCGCCGGGCTCGAGCGTGAACGCCATCGAGCAATGGCTGATGATCGCGGCGACGCCGAAGTACATCTGCGCCGTGTTCGCCTGCTGCAGCACCCGGTCGTTGACCCGGCACTCGATCTCGAGGTCCTGCGGGTCCGGGATCTCGTCGGCGGTCACCAGCGCCGGACCCATCGGGCAGAAAGTGTCGAGCGACTTGCCGCGCGTCCACTGGCCGTCGCCGAACTGGATGTCGCGGGCCGACACGTCGTTGAGGCACGTGTAGCCGAAAACGTGGGCCAGCGCGTCCGCCTCGGTCACCCGGCGCGCGGTCGTCCCAATGACGACGGCGAGCTCTGCCTCGTAGTCGACCTGGTCGGTGAGGCCGGGGTCCCAGCGGATGTCGGCCCCGGGCCCGACGATGGCGGTCGGCCACTTGGCGAAGATCAGGGGTGCCGGCGGCGGATCGACGCCTTCCTCGGCGGCGTGGTCGCGGTAGTTGCGGCCGATGGCGACGACCTTGCCGGGGCGGCCGACCGGCGCCACGAGGTCGGCCTCGGACACGGGCCGGCCGTCGCGGCGGATCCGATCCTCGTCGTGCGCGGCGCGCAGGGCAGCCAGCGCCTCGCTGCCGCCCTCGATCAGGGCATCCATCGTCGCGGGACCATCGCGGTCGAGGTCCGAGGCGGGCAGCCAGCGATCGCCGGCCTGGAGGCCCAGACGCGTTTCCGACCCCGCACGGACCGAGATCAGCCGCAAAACCCTCGCTCCCGTTCAGTATACTGACCCGTGGCCGACTGATTGAACGATACGCTAGGCTTCCGAGCAGCGTCAACCGAGGAATGGATGCCGTACGAACCGTTCGACCGCGTCGCCATCGGGCGGACGGCCCTGCATGCCACGCGCCTGGGCCTCGGCGGGGCGTCCATCGGCGGGCTCTACAGGCCGGTCCCGGACGACGACGCGATCGCGGTCGTCCGGCACGCGTGGCAGCTCGGGATCCGATCGTTCGACGTCGCACCGCTGTACGGCTACGGCAACGCCGAGCGGCGGATGGGCGCCGGCCTCGCGGGACGGCCACGCGACGAGTTCGTGCTGTCCACCAAGGTCGGCAGGCTGGTTGTGCCGACGGCGGCGCTGACCGGGGGCGAGGACCTCGACCACCAGGCGCGCGACGGTCGCGACGACGCGTTCTACATGGACACCGCCGGCCGCCACGTCGTGTTCGACTACACCGCGGACGGCGTGCGGCGCTCGATCGACGCGAGCCTCGAGCGCCTGGGGCTCGACCGCATCGACATCGCGTACATCCACGATCCCGACGATCATTGGCAGGCGGCGATCGACGGCGCCTACCCCGCCCTCCACCGCCTGCGCGAGGCGGGCGTTGTCCGGGCGATCGGGGCGGGCATGAACCAGGCGCCGATGCTGGCGCGCTTCGTCCGCGAGGCCGACATCGACGTGATCCTGCTGGCCAACCGCTACACGCTGCTCGACCAGGAGGCGCTCGCCGACCTGCTGCCGGCCTGCCTCGAGCGGGGCATCGCCGTGGTGGCCGGCGGCGCCATGAACAGCGGCGTGCTCGCCGACCCGAGGCCCGGCGCGGCGTTCGACTACTCGCCCGCGCCGCCCGCGGTGATCGAGCGTGCACAGGGCCTGCGAGATGCCTGCGAGCGACACGGCGTCCCCGTCCGCGCCGCGGCGATGCAGTTCCCGCTCGCGCACCCCGCGGTGGCCGGGCTCATCGCGGGCGTCCGCACGATCGCGCACCTCGACGAGTACCCGGCGCTGTTGCGTCGCCCGATCCCGTCCGAGCTGTGGGACGACCTGCGTGCGACCGGCCTCATCGACCCCGACGCGCCGGTCCCCGTGGCGGCATGACCACGCCGGTCGTCGACGCCCACCACCACCTGTGGGATCCGGCCCGGGCCGACTACCCGTGGATGACCGACGAGCTCGCCGCAATCCGGCGGCGGTTCGACGTCTCGGACCTGCTCCCCCTGCTCGACGCGGCCGGCGTCGAGGCGACGATCCTCGTCCAGACGCGGTCGTCGATGGCCGAGAGCCGCGAGCTCCTGGCCACCGCCGGGGCCACGCCGCGCATCGCGGGCGTCATCGCCTGGACCGACCTGACGAGCCCGGCCATCGCCGACGACCTTGCCGCGCTCCGCGACGCACCCGGCGGCGAGCGGCTGGTCGGGATCCGTCACCAGGTGCACGACGAGCCGGATCCCGACTGGCTGCTCCGCTCGGACGTCGCCCGCGGGCTCGCCGCCGTGGAGCGGGCCGGTCTCGCCTACGACCTGCTGGTGCGGGCCCGCGAGCTCCCAGCGGCGCTCGAGGTCGCCCAGGCGCGGCCCGGCCTCCGGTTCGTGATCGATCACCTCGCCAAGCCGGCCGTCCGCGAGCGGGCGATGTCGCCCTGGTCCGAGCGGCTCGGGCTGTTCGCGGCCCTCCCGAACGTGGCGTGCAAGCTGTCGGGCCTGGTCACCGAGGCGGACTGGGCGGTTTGGTCGGTCGACGATCTCGCGCCCTATGTCGAGCGCGCCCTGGCCGTGTTCGGGCCGGAGCGGCTGCTGTTCGGCTCGGACTGGCCGGTGTCCCTGCTCGCAGCCCCGTACCAGCGCGTCATCGACGCGACCCGCGCCCTGATCGCGGGCCTGTCAGTTGCGGAGCAGGGCGCGGTGATGGGCGGGACCGCCGTCGAGGTGTACGACCTCCGGATCGCCTGAGGGCCGGGAGCGCAAAGGCGCTCGCGCGGACCTCGTTACCCAGGCGCGGACCTGTCGTCTGGCCGCCGCATTCGGGCCGAACGGCACGCGGGGCGACGGGCCGGGGTGCCTACGGTTACGACGCAAGGAGGTCAACCATGCGCGCGTCTGAACCGATCTCGCTCCGCGATACCTGGTTTGGGACGCGCCTGCCCGAAGACGCCGTGACCAGGCTCGACCCGCACGTCCGTCGCGCGACGTACGAGGTCGGCGCCGAGATCCTGCGCGAGGGTGCGCCCACGCCGGCGCTCGGAATCGTCGTGAGCGGTCGCGTCGCGCTGCGCCTTCGCGTGCCCGAGCGCGGCCCGACGACGATCCTCACCGCCGAGCCCGGCAACATCGTCGGATGGTCGGCGGTCGTCCCGCCGCATCGGGCGACCTCCACGGCCGTCGCCCTCGTCCCCACCGAGCTGCTGCTCCTCGACGGCGAGGCGCTGCGAGCCCAGCTCGACGCCGACCCAGTCCTTGCGGCCGCGGTCTATCGCTCGCTGCTCGAGGCCGTCGCACATCGCCTCAACGCCACGCGGATGCAGCTGCTCGACCTGTTCGCGCAGCAGGCGGACGAGCCGTGGTGACCGCGACGACCGCCCCGGCGTTCCTGCCGCGCGGGGAGCTCGGTCGCCTGCTCGACCTGCTGCGCGGCGACGGCCGCCGGATCATCGGCCCGACCGCCCGCGATGGCGCCATCGTCTACGACGAGGTCACCACGGTCGCCGACCTGCCCGCCGGCTGGACCGCGACCCAGGCGCCCGGGTCCTACCGCCTGCAGCCGACGGGCACGGACCGCCTGTTCGACTTCGCCGTGGGCCCGACGTCCTGGAAGCACGAGACGTTCCCGCCGCGCGTGCCGCTGACGGTCGGGCGGCGCGTCGACGGCCAGGCGGCGTTCGAGGACGTCGTCCCGGATCCGCCGAGCCTCGCGTTCCTCGGGGTGCGAGCGTGCGAGATCGCCGCGCTCCAGACGCAGGATGCGGTCTTCGAGGCCGGCCCCGCGGTCGACCGCGACTACGTGGCGCGGCGGGCGGCCGCGCTGGTCATCGCCGTCGAATGCGAGGTGCCCGCGAGCACGTGCTTCTGCACGTCGATGGGAACGGGCCCCGAGGTCACGAGCGGGTTCGACCTGGCCCTGACCGAGCTCGACGACGGTTTCGTCGTCCGATCCGGCTCGCCGGCGGGCGAAGACCTGAAGGCGCGGCTCGACCTGTCGGCTGCGACCGAAGGGCAACGAGCCGGCGCCCAGACGGCCGTCGCCGCCGCGCGGGCACAGATCGGCGATCCGGTCCCGACGGCCGGGCTGCCGGCACGGCTGACCGCCGCGGCGGAGAGTCCTCGCTGGGCGGAGGTCGCGGAGCGATGCCTTGCGTGCGCCAACTGCACGCTCGTCTGCCCGACATGCTTCTGCACGAGCGTCACCCAGGTCTCGGACCTCGACGGCGTCGAGTCGACCGCCGAGCGGACCTGGGACAGCTGCTTCACGCTGGGCTTCGCGAAGGTGGCCGGGGGGAACTTCCGGCCGCGCACGCAGGACCGCTACCGCCAGTGGCTGACGCACAAGTTCGGCACCTGGTGGGACCAGTTCGGGATGTCTGGCTGCGTTGGCTGCGGACGATGCATCACCTGGTGCCCGGTCGGGATCGACGTCCGCGAGGAGCTCCTGGCGGTGGCGCCGCCGCCCGTGCCGACGCCCGCGGCCGCCGCGGTCGCACCGGTCATCGCCGCCGCCCCGGCGTCGCCATCCCGGACCATCGGGCGGGCCCTGCCGGTCATCGACGCCCCGGCGCCGACCTATGCTCGAGGGCTCGTCGTCGAGCGGCGCCGCGAGACCCGCGATGTCGTCACGCTCCGCCTCGAGGTCGACGATCCGTCGCTCATCGCCGGCCGCCCGGGGCAGTTCGTCATGGCGGCCCTGCCCGCGTTCTCCGCGGCGCCGATCTCCGTTTCGCGGTTCCGGCCCGACGGTCTGGAGCTGACCATCCGAGCCGCAGGCGCCGCGACGCGTGCCCTGTGCGGCCTCCGCCGAGGCGACTCGCTCGGCGTCCGTGGTCCCCTCGGCCGCGGCTGGCCGGTCGAGGCAGCCCACGATCGGGACGTTGTCATCGTCACCGGCGGAATCGGGCTGGCTCCCCTTCGCCCGCTGGTCGACGCGGTCCTCGCGGATCGTGACAAGTTCGGAATCGTCCGGCTGATGTATGGCGCCAGGACCCCCGGCGACCGCCTGTTCGTCGACGAGCTCTCGACGCTCGAGGGGCGGCCCGACCTCGACGTCGGCCAGACAGTCGACCGCGCCGGACCGGAGTGGTTGGGGCGGGTCGGCGTCGTGACCGAGCTGTTCGACCGCTCGGACTGGGACGGGTCGCGGGCGACAGCCTTCATCTGCGGCCCCGAACGGATGATGGAGGCGACCGTCGGCGTCCTGCGCGAACGCGGCATGGTCGACGAGCAGATCCACGTGACCCTCGAGCGGCACATGGAGTGCGGTGTCGGGCTGTGCGGCCACTGCCAGCTCGGCAAGGTGTTCGTCTGTCGCGATGGGCCGGTCTTCTCCCTGGCCGAGCTCGGCCCGGCGTTCGGTCGGGAGGGCCTGTGATGACCGGCACCGTTCGAGCCTCGCTCGCGCCGCGCCCGCGGCTCGGGATCATGAAGATGGCGTCGTGCGACGGATGCCAGCTGACGCTGCTCGACCTCGAGGACCACCTCCTCGACGTCGTCGGCCGGTTCGATCTCGTCGAATTTGCCGAGGCCTCGGACCATCGTTCATCGGGGCCGTACGACATCGTGCTCGTCGAGGGCTCGGTCAGCACCGCGGAGCAGGCCGAGGAGATCGTCCGGATCCGGCGCGAGACGCCGTTGCTCGTCACGATCGGGGCGTGCGCCACCGCCGGCGGCATCCAGGCCCTCCGCAACTGGGCCGACCACGATGCGTACCGCGCGGCGATCTATGCGCACCCCGAGTACGTCGAGTCGCTCGCGACCGCCACGCCGATCTCGGACCACGTCGCCGTCGACGCCGAGCTGCGCGGATGCCCGATCGACCCCGGGCAGCTGCTCGAGCTCCTGACGGCGCTGGTGGTGGGACGCCGGCCGCAGCTGCCGGACGAGGCCGTGTGCCTCGAGTGCAAGCGACGTGGGCTCGTGTGCGTCCTCGTCACCGGCGTCGGACCGTGCCTCGGACCCGTGACCCACACCGGCTGTGGCGCTCTGTGCCCGGCGTTCGCCCGCGGCTGCTATGGCTGCTTCGGGCCCAAGGAGCAGGCGAACGCCCCGAGTCTCGCGCGCTGGTTCGGTCGCGACGGAGCGACCGATGCCGATACGGCGCGCCTGTTCGCGGGCTTCACCGCCTACGCGAAGCCGTTCCGCGACGTCATCGATACCCTCGGTGGCCCCCCCGTCGCGACGAAGCCGCGGGAGGACGCGTGATGCACGGCACCCAGATGGGCACCACCGAACAGCGTTTCGAGGTCGCCGGCCTGACCCGCGTCGAGGGCGAAGGCTCGCTCCGGCTGGTCGTCCGGGACGGCGAGGTCGTCGAGTCGCAGCTCGCGATCTTCGAGGCGCCGCGTTACTTCGAGCAGCTGGTCGTCGGCCGGACGCCGGACGAGGTGCTGGACATCGTCGCGCGCATCTGCGGGATCTGCCCGATCGCGTACCAGATGTCCGCGGTCCACGCCTTCGAGCACCTGGCCGGCGTGCGAATCGACCCGGCCGTGCGAGCGCTGCGGCGATTGCTGTACTGCGGCGAGTGGATCGAGAGCCACGCGCTCCACGTCTACCTCCTCCATGCCCCGGACTTCCTCGGCTGCGCGAGTGCCGTCGAGCTCGCCGCGCTGGATCGGTCGGCCGTCGAACGGGGGCTCGCGCTCAAGAAGACCGGCAACCGGATCGTATCGATCCTCGGCGGACGGCCGATCCACCCGGTCAGCGTTCGCGTCGGCGGGTTCTCACGGGTCCCGGCTCGCACCGAGCTCGAGGCCCTGCGGCCGGATCTCGAACGAGCCCTCCGTCAGGCGCGCGAGACGGTCGAGTGGGTCGCCACGTTCGACGCCCCGGTGTTCGAGCGACGCGAGCGCTTCGTCGCCCTCCGCCACCCGGTCGAGTACCCGTTCAACGAGGGCCGGATCGTCTCGACCGACGGCCTCGACCTGGCGGCGACGGACTGGGAGGCAGCCTTCGAGGAGGAGCAGGTCCCGTGGTCTCATGCCCTCCAGGCGCACATGGCCGACCGCGTGCCGTACCTGCTTGGGCCGGCCGCGCGGATCACCCTGACGGGCGAGCGGCTCCACCCGGAGGCTCGCGCGGCGCTCGATGGCATCGGTCTGGCGGGCGAGATCGCCCGCAACCCGAACTGGAGCATCGCGGCCCGCGCCGTGGAGCTCGTGCACGCCGTTGCCGAGGCGATCGGGGTCCTCGACGGCTACGCCCCACCCGACCGCCCGAGCGAGCCGTGGACGCCCGGTCCCGGGACGGCAACCTGGGCCACCGAAGCGCCACGCGGGCTCCTGTTCCATCACTACGAGCTCGACGAACGTGGCCGGATCGCCAGCGCGAAGATCGTCCCGCCGACGAGCCAGAACCAGGCCGCGATCGAGGCGGACCTCGCGTCCTTCGCGCCGTCGATCCTTGGCGAGCCGCACGACGTCGCCACGCACCGCCTCGAGATGCTCATCCGCAGCTACGACCCGTGCATCTCCTGCGCCACGCACTTCCTCGACCTGACCTTGGAGCGTGCCCGATGACGCGGAATCAGCACCCGGTCCACACGGTCCGCGTCATCGTGTGCGGCAACGAGGATCGCGGCGACGATGGCGTCTGCGCGGTCGCCGCCTCGGAGCTGCTCCCTGCCCTGCCGCCCGGGCTGCGGTCCAGGCTCGACATCCGCCGCTCGACGGAGCTGCGCGTCGAGGACCTGGTCGACCTGTCGCCCGATGCGACCTGCCTGATCGTGGACGCCGTCGCGGGCGTCGAGCCCGGCCGGGTCGTGCGCCTCCCGCTACGCGAGCTCGGCGAGCGACCGGGGTTCACGCCTCGCTCGTCGCATCAGCTGCCGATTCACCTGGTCGTGGGGCTGGCAGGGATCCTGCGCGAACGGCCAGTCGACGGGACCTTCGTCGGCCTTGGCGGTCGCGATTTCGGCCCCGGCTTGCCGCTGTCGCCGGTGGCGCGCGCCGCCGTCCCGGCGTTGGGCGAGGCCATGAAGCGCGAGCTCCGCGAGCTGCTCGGGCGACCAGCCGGCGCCCCGGCGCAGGAAGCGCGAGCCTGACATGTGCCGGACCACCGTCGGCGAGGTGCTCTCCGTCGAGGACGGCGTGGCTGTCGTCGACCTCGACGGGGACCGGCGACGTGCCATCTCCCTGATGGTCCCCGACCTTGTGCCCGGCGAGCTCGTCCTCGTCGGGCTCGGCACGGTGCTCGGGCGCGTAACGCCCGAGGATCGTGCGGCCCTCGCTGACCTGATCACGACCAACCAGGAGGCAACGCCATGAGGATCCCGCGCACCACCGGATGGGGCATCGGGCTTGCGGCCGGGACCGCGGTCATCTCCGGCATCTCGATCTTCGTCAACGGGCTCGTCGTCAAGTCATTCGCGGACCCGGTCGCGCTCACGGGCGCTCGCAACGCGCTGGTCGGACTCCTGCTCCTGGGCATCCTTGTCGCGACGGGCGGCCTGGCGGAGGTCCGAGGCCTGGACCGGCGACGCGCGATCGGCCTGCTCGCCCTCGCGATCATCGGCGGCAGCATCCCGTTCATCCTGTTCTTCAGCGGCCTCGCCGAAGCAACGGGCCCGGGAGCCGCGTTCATCCACAAGACCCTGTTCATCTGGGTCGCCGCACTGGCCATGGTCTTCCTGGGGGAGACCCTCGGGCTGGCCCAGGTCCTGGCGCTCGGCGCGCTGTTCGCGGGCGTCGTCCTCGTGGGACCCGCCGGCATGCCGGGTGCCGGGCGCGCCGACCTGATGATCCTCGGCGCCACGCTGCTGTGGGCGGTCGAGGTCGTCATCGCGCGGCGCCTGCTCGGCGACGGGGGCGTCAGCGTCCGGCTGGCGGCCACCGCCCGCATGGCGCTGGGGGCGCTGGTGATCATCGGTTTCCTCGTCGTTTCGGGCCGGATCTCCGCGATCGCCGCGTTCACGCTCGAACAGTGGGCCATCGTCGCGGCGACGGGCCTGCTGCTGCTCGGCTACGTGACCACGTGGTACGCCGCGCTCCAGCGCGCGCCGGCCAGTCTTGTCACGACGGTCCTCGTCGCCGGGGCGATCATCACGGCCGTCCTCTCGTCCCTGCGCACCGGCCAGCTCCCGGCGCCGACGGTCGAGTTGGGTCTGGTCCTGCTCGCCGTCGCCGTCGCGATGGCGATCTGGTCGGGAGGACGGCGGCGAAGGACGGGAGTCCCCGCGTGACCGGCCCAGCCGAGGCGGATGGCGACGCCGGGAACCGCCCCGCTCCCGACGTCATGACTCGCGCCGGCGTCCTGGGGACGGCGATGCCGGGTCCGCTGCTGTTCGCCCGCTTCGCCTTCCCGCCGAACCGGCTCGGCCTGTGCGGGCCCGAGACCGGCGGTTCGCTGCCCGAACGCGTGCGATCGGGCCGTTTGGACCCGGAGCTTCGACGGATCGCGAGAGGGTTCGAGGGCGCCTGGCCGTATCTCGAGCTGATCGCGGCCGAGAACGGCGTTGCCGATCCCCTGGACCCGCGTGTCGTCGAGGCGTACTGGCTCGGCAACGGGCTGCTCCGCGAGGTCGGACCACAGGCCCGGTACGACGACCTCACGGACCGGTTCAGGCCCCGGACGTCGCGCGGGGAGTGGCCGTGGCTCGCCGAGAAGGCCGGCTCGACGTCGGTCGTCCACCACAGCTTCCACGTGCTGGAGATCCTGCCGCGTATCGGCCTCATCCGAGGCGGCCTGCCCGTGGATATGGTTGGCGTGCTCGAGCGCTGCCTCGTCCGGCCCGGCCGAGTCGTGGCCGCGACCGATGGCGTCCTCGACGTCGATCTGCCGCCGCTCGAGATGCGGGAGGGTGTTCTTCGCTTCGGGACGCCGAAGCGTCAGCAGATGACCCCGCCCAACGGCGACGGTTTCGGCGACGTGTTGGTCCCCGGCGACGACATCGCCGTCCACTGGGACCGGGTGTGCGGCAGGCTCGATGGGGCACAGGCCGCCCGGCTCCTCGCCGTCACGGACCGGAACCTCGAGGCGGCGAACCAGACCCTGTGAGGGGCGGGACGCCGTGACCAGCTCGATCTGCGGATCGACCGGCCGGCCAGGCTACGTCCGGTGGAGCGGGTCCGACAGCTTGGACGCTAGCGACTGCAGGTCCGCGATCAGGAGCGGGACGCGCTCGGGTGTCGCGCGCACCTTGAGCAGCGTGATGCTCGCGGCGCACGGTCCTTCGCCGGGCTGGCGGGCGGGGATCATCATCCCGTAGCAGACCACGCCCTCCATGGTCTCCTCGTGGTCCACCGCGTACCCGCGCTCGCGGGTCGCGGCGAGGTCGCTCCGCAACAATTCGACGGTGGCGTGGGCCCGGGGGTTGGGCTGGTCAAGAGTGGTCAGGCCGTCGAGTCGTCGGTCGAGCTCGGCGAGCGGCAGCGACGCGAGGGCCGCCTTGCCGGTCGCGGTCGAGAACGCCGGCAGCCGCCGCCCGATGCCCGAGGTCAGGCGCACCGGCTGGCGCCCGTCGTGGCGCGCGAGATAGGTGACCTCGAGGCCGTCGAGGACCGCGAACTGCACGGTCTCCTCGGACGCCGCCGGGAGCTGCCGCGCGACGTCGTAGAACTCCTGGACCTGGTCGACGGAGCCGAGGTACGCGCCGCCCAGCTCGGCGAGCCGGCGCCCGAGCGAGAACCCGGTGCCGATGCGCCGCACGAGGCCGGCGTCGGCGAGCGCGCCGCAGATGTTGGCGATCGAGGACTTCGGCAGGCCCAGCCTCCGCGCGAGCTCGCTCGGTCCCACCGCCTCCGTGGCGGACTCCGCCAGGACGTCGAGGATCAGTGCGGCCCGGGTCACCGCGGGCGCGAGCGATTCGGGCTGCGCCTCGCGTTCGACCGTCGCGTCCGTCATCGGGCTCCATTTTCCGCACCATCGCCGCAGGCCGTGGGCCTCGCGCCGGCCAGCAGGATGGACCGCGTACAACATATTGACTTGCGGCCGCGGCGGTCCCCATACTGTTCAACCTACCGCCGGTCGTTCAGTATGCTGGACAGTGAGGGCGGCGGTCAAGAGGAGGAGAGTGCGTGTCGCGGTTCAGATCGATCGCGCCCGCGGTCGCCATGGTTCTCGTGCTGGCGGCCTGTACAGGCCAGTCCCCGTCGCCATCGCCCGCCGCATCCACCCCGGCAACGGCCCCGGCGTCCGCCCCGTCGTCGGCCGCCGCCCCGTCGGCGCCCGCGTCTGCTGAGGCGCCGTCCCAGGCGGCGGCGTGCACGACGGACGGCAAGTTCAAGGGCGCCAACGTCAACATCCTGACCTTCAACGGCCCGCAGGTCGCGGAGCCGCTCCAGCGTCGCGCCCCGGATTGGGAGTGCCTCACCGGCGGCCACGTCAACGTCGTCGCGGTCGGGTTCCAGACCATCTACGACAAGGCGCTGCTCGACGCATCGACCGGCACCAACTCGTTCGACGCGTACGTGTTCAACCCGCAGTGGCTGGGCGACTTCGTCGGCCCGGGCTACCTCGCCGACCTGACCGATCGCGTGAACAACGATCCCCAGCTCGACTGGCAGGACATCGGCCCGTTCTTCCGCGACTTCAACGCGACCTACAACGGCAAGGTCTACACGATCCCGCTCGACGGCGACTTCCACATGGTCTATTACCGCAAGGACATCCTGGACAAGGATGGCGTCGCCCCGCCCAAGACCTGGGACGACTACCTGACGATCGCCGAGAAGTACAACGGCCAGGACCTCAACGGCGACGGCGAGCCCGACTACGGCTCGTGCATCGCCAAGAAGAAGGGCGCCCAGAGCTACTGGTGGATCATCTCGATCGCCGCCGGGCTGCTCCAGGGCAAGGGCACCAACGACGGCGCGTTCTTCGACACCTCGAACATGAACCCGCTGTTCGGGCCCAACGACGCCATGACCAAGGCCCTCGAGACGTACGCCAAGACGGCCACCTTTGGCCCGCCCGACGAGCTCAACATGGACGTCGGCGGCACCCGCGGCCTGTTCACGACCGGGCGCTGCGCCCTGTCGATGGACTGGGGCGACATCGGGACCCTGACACCCGGCACCTACGCCCAGGACAAGACCGGCGCGACGATCACGCCGGGCTGGAAGGAAGTCCTCGACCGCGCCACCGGCAAGCTCGTGCCCTGTGACGCGACGACCTGTCCGAACGCCGTCGACGGCGTCAACTACGCCCCCTTCGCCTCGTTCGGCGGTTGGTCGGGCGCCATCAACGCCGCATCGCCCAAGGACAACCAGGATGCCGCCTACGACTTCCTGTCGTACATGAGCTCCCCGGCGATCTCGGGCGTCGACGTCACGCTGGGCAAGACCGGCTACAACCCGTACCGGACATCCCACTTCAGCAACATCCAGCCCTGGATCGACGCCGGCCTCTCCGAGGACGCCGCGAAGAACTATCTTGGCGCCATCCAGGCCAGCCTCCAGAACTCGAACATGGTGCTCGACCTCCGGATCCCGCTGACCAAGCGCTACGAGCAGGACGTGCTGGACACGGCCGTCTCGCAGTACCTCGCGGGTGAGCTGGATGCCGCGGGCACCGAGCAGGCCATCGCCGATGGCTGGAACGCCATCACCGACGAGGCAGGCAAGGACCAGCAGCTCGCTGCGTATATCGCCAGCCTTGGCGTCGCGCGCTAGCAGCGTCCGCATCTCGCGCCGGGCGTCCACGACGCTCGGCGCGTTCCGCTCCGACGGCGCGGCCAGATGGCTGTTCATCTGGCCCACCGTCATCGTCATCCTGTGCCTGTCGCTGTTCCCGCTGATCGCGTCGGTCGCCCTGTCGCTGTCACGACTCCAGTTCAGCAAGGGCGGCATCGACCTCAAGTTCATCGGGTTCGCCAACTACCAGCAGTTGCTGTTCGGCCTCGAGCGGAGCCACTTCCTCGGCGTTCTCAAGAGCCCGAACCCCATCGGCTGGCTGGTCGTCGGCGCGACGATCGTGCTGGTCACGATCGCCTGGACGCGCGCCGCGCGAGGCGGCCAGGTCGGCCCGTTCGGGCTCGTCCTGCGGCTGTTCGCGGGGATCCTGCTCGTCGGCTTCGTCTACCTGCTCGTGCAGGCGCTGCTGAGCGACGGCGGCCGCCCCGGCGCCCTGATCGTCACCCTGATCTTCGTGTTCGCCGGGATCGCGCTCCAGGTGAGCCTCGGCCTGGGCCTCGCGCTGCTGGCCGTCCAGCAGGTGCCCTGGCGCAAGTTCTTCAGGGTCGTGTTCCTGATCCCGCTGACGATCACGCCGGTCGGCGTCGGCTACATGTTCCTGATGATGACCGATACCTCCAAGGGGCCCCTCGAGCCGCTGTGGGTGCAGCTGGGCCTGCGTAACTTCACCTGGGTCACGGACCCCTGGCTGGCGCGCGCAGCGGTGATCATCGGCGACACGTGGCAGTGGACGCCGTTCGTGTTCATCGTCCTGCTCGCCGCGCTCGAGGGCCTCGACCAGGAGGTTCACGAGGCCGCGCTGGTCGATGGCGCCAGCCGCTGGCAGTCGTTCCTGCACATCACGATGCCGGCGCTGCTGCCGGTCACGACCACGATCGTCCTCATCCGGCTCATCGAGGGCTTCAAGATCATCGACATGCCCAACATCCTGCTCGGCGGCGGCCCCGGGACCGCGACCCAGTCGCTGACGCTCCAGGCCTGGATCGACTGGAACACGCTCAACCTCGGCCGCAGCGCGGCGGTCGCCTACCTGCTGCTGATCATGGTCACGATCGTCGCCACGCTCTACGTGAGCTACGTGCGGCGCCGGGTCACGACGGTCGTATGAGCAACCCGTTCCGCCGCCGGTCCAGCTCGGACCTGTCGCCGCCGGCAAAATTCGCGGCCTTCCTGGCGCTGCTGGGCTGGACGTTCGTCGTCCTGTTCCCGATCTACTGGCTGATCGTCACCTCGTTCAAGACGCCCTACCAGGTCGACAAGGGCCCGTTCTACGTCCCGTTCGTCGACTTCGCGCCGACCCTCGACGCCTGGCACTACATCCTGGTCGAGCTCGGCAACGACACGATCCGGCCGTACGTGAACACCGTGATCGTCGGCCTCACGAGCTCGGTGATCGCGCTGATCCTGGGCTCGGTGACCGCCTACGCGCTGGTCCGGTTCACCTACCGGCCGAAGGTCGCGCTGATCGGGCTGTTCCTGCTGAGCGGATTGCTGGCGTTCATCGGGATGCTGCTCGGCGGGCCGCCGGTCCTGATGCTCGTCGCCGCGGGCGCCGTGTTCGTGATCCTCGCCCAGACGATCGGCCGCCGGTCTTCCTGGGCCCTGGCCAACAACGACATCGCGTTCTGGCTGATCTCGCAACGGATCCTGCCGCCGATCGCGGTCGCGGTGCCCTTGTACGTGCTGTTCCAGCAGGTCGGGCTGCTCGACAGCCTCGCCGCCCTCATCGTCACCTACGTCGCCACCAACATCCCGATCGTGGTCTGGCTGATGCGCGACTACTTCCTGTCGCTGCCGCGCGAGCTCGAGGAGTCGGCGGCGGTCGACGGCGCCTCGATCTACCGGATCGTCCGCTCGATCGTGCTGCCGATCTCGGTGCCGGGCCTCGTGGCGACGTTCCTGATCGTGCTGATCTTCTCGTGGAACGAGTTCCTGATCGCGCTGGTCCTGACCAGCGCCGACGCCCAGACGATGCCGCTCCAGGTGGCCGCCCAGAACGCGACCCGCGGGCCGCAATGGTGGGCGATGTCGGTGCTGATCCTGATCATGATCGCGCCCGTCGTCGTGATGGCGATTCTGCTCGAGCGGTACATCACGAGGGGCATCCTGGTCGGCGCGCTCAAGGGCTGACGGCCGATGACGCGGATCGTGAGCCTCGAGGTCGTCGACCTGCGCTTCCCCACCTCGCGCGCGCTCGACGGCTCCGACGCGATGAACCCCGACCCCGACTACTCCGCGGCCTACGTCATCCTGCGCACCGACGCCGAGGACGGTCTCGAGGGCCACGGGCTCACGTTCACGATCGGGCGCGGGACGGAGGTGGTCGTGGCGGCGGTCGATGCGCTGCGGCCGCTCGTCGTCGGTCTCGACGTCGAGGCGACGGAGGCCGACCTGGGCGCGTTCTGGCGGGCGATGGTCGGCGACAGCCAGCTGCGCTGGATCGGGCCCGAGAAGGGGGCGATCCACCTGGCCACCGCCGCGGTCGTGAACGCCGCTTGGGACCTGGTCGCCAAGCGCGCGGGGAAGCCGCTGTGGCGGCTGCTGGCCGACATGACGCCCGCCGAGGTCGTCGCGCTGGTCGACTTCCGCTATCTCACCGACGCGCTCACGCCGGAGCAGGCGCTCGCCCTCCTCGAGGCCGCCGCACCCGGCCGCGAGGCGCGCACGGCCCAGCTGCTGGCCGACGGCTATCCGGCGTACACGACCTCCGTGGGCTGGCTGGGCTACGACGACGAGAAGATCCGGCGGCTGGCGCGCGAGGCGCTGGCCGACGGCTGGACCCGGTTCAAGATGAAGGTCGGGGCCGACGTGGAGGACGACGTCCGGCGGGCCGCGATCCTGCGCGAGGAGCTGGGCCCGGACCGGATGCTCGCGGTCGACGCCAACCAGCGCTGGGACGTGGGCTCGGCGATCGCGTGGATGGACCGGCTGCGCCCGTTCGACCCGTACTGGATCGAGGAGCCGACCAGCCCGGACGACGTCCTGGGGCACGCGGCCATCGCGCGCGGCGTGGCGCCGATCCGGGTCGCGACCGGCGAGCACGTCCAGAACCGGATCGTGTTCAAGCAGTTCCTCGCGGCCGGGGCGATGGCCGTGTGCCAGATCGACGCCTGCCGCCTCGGCGGCGTCAACGAGGTGGTCGCGGTCCTGCTGCTGGCGGCGCGGTTCGGCGTCCCGGTCTGCCCGCACGCGGGCGGCGTCGGGCTGTGCGAGCTCGTCCAGCACCTCGCCGCGTTCGACTACATCGCGGTCAGCGGCTCGCTCGACGGTCGGATGGTCGAGTACGTCGATCACCTGCACGAGCACTTCCTCGACCCGGTCGTCATCCGGCGCGGTTCGTACGTCCTCCCGTCGATGCCCGGCTATTCGGCCGAGATCCGCCCGGAGACGCTGGCCCGGTTCCGCTACCCGGACGGCCCGGAGTGGGCGTGAGACGGGTCGGCCGGCGATCCGGTCCGGCCTGACGGTCAGCGGTCGCCCGCGTACCCCGTCAGCTCGACGTAGCCCTCGCCGCCCAGCGGGCGGCCGTTGCGGGTCGCCGTGACCACCTGGGAGCCCTCCCAGTAGACGACGCCGGTCGTCACCCGCGTGTCGAGCTCCTGCTGGGCGACCGTGGGCCGAAGCCCGATCTCGAGGCCTTCGCCGGGCAGCGTGACCCGCCAGCCAGCCGGGTAGGTGGCGCCCGTCGAGGGACTGGTCCAGTGGTCCGTGACGTCGACGGTGAACGCGCCGGCGTCGAGGTGGCGCGTCGCCCCGTCGGCCTCGACGAGGGTCCCGTACACCAGCGGGTAGGCCCCGTCGGCCGCCCGCACCAGCGACAGCGTGAGGTCGGTGCCGTCGTCGAGGTTGACCGCGAACCAGTCCCAGCCGCCCGCGCCCACCGAGATGAAGTCGCCCCACTGGTGATCGAACCAGGCGTCGCCCTCGACCGTGAGCGTCTCGTCGGCCAGCGTGACGGTGCCCGCCGCCGCCATGTCGGTCCGGGAGTAGTAGTACGAGCTGCCGGCCGATCCGAAGTCGATCCACCCGTCGCCGTCGTGGAGCGCGGGCGGCTTGCGTGCCGTCAATCGGAGATCGAGGCCGAACCCCGCGACCGGGTCCCCGCCGACCTCGTCGCCGGCGGCCGAGGCATGGAGCTCGTCGGTTCCGTCGCCTCCGGCCATCGTCCAGGTCGTCCCGCCGGCGGTGCCGTCGACCGCGAACGCGTACTCGCGTGCCGGATCGCCGTCCGGCGGCGACCGGTCCACCTGCGGCCCGATCTCGCTCCGCTGCGCGTAGTGGAAGGCCCGGCCGGTCTCGTCGGTCAGCGCCAGGTGCGACGCCCACGACACGGGGAAGCCGCCGCGCTCGGCCCGGAACACGACGAGCTCGAACCCGAAGCGCCGGCCGTCCGCGGCTCGGAGGTGGCCGGTGTCGTACCACCATTCGGTCAGCCGGTCGTGCGTGCCGTCGTCGCGCGGCAGGACGACGGGCTGCGGGTCGGGCGGCCGAATGGACGGCGTCGGGGCCGGCGCGGCCACCGGGTGGGGCGCGGCCGGGTTCGCGAGCACCGGCCCGCCGCAGCCGGCCGCGGTCGCGGCGAGGGCGGCGACGGCGAGGAGCGCTACGAGGCGCCTCATCGGGCGGCCGCCTCGGCCTCGGCCTCCGTGCGCGGCAGGACCCGGCCGAGCGCCCGGTCCAGCCTCGCCGGCATCCACCAGTTCCAGTGGCCGAGCAGGCGCATCGTCGCCGGGACGAGCAGGGCCCGGACCACCGTGGCGTCGAGGGCGACGGCGATCGCGATGCCGATCCCGAGGGCCTTGATCAGCACGATGTCGGCGAACGCGAACGAGCTGGCGACGACGATCACGATCAACGCGGCCGACGTGATGATCCGGCCGCTGCGCTCGAGCCCGCGGGCGACCGCCTCGGTGTTGTCGTGGGTCCGGTCCCAGACCTCCTTCATCCGGGTGAGCAGGAAGACCTCGTAGTCCATCGACAGCCCGAACAGGACGCAGAACAGGATCACCGGCTGGGTGGTCTCGACGAAGCCGAGGGGCTGGAACCCGAGCGGCGAGGACAGGTTGCCGTCCTGGAAGATCCAGACCAGGGCGCCGAAGCTGGCCACGATCGAGAGCGTGTTCATGGCCAGCGCCTTGACCGGCAGCACGACCGATCGCAGGAGGGCGAACAGGACGAGGAACGTGGAGACGACGATGAACAGCGCGGTGCGCGGGAAGTCGGCCCACACGCGCGACACGACATCGTCGACGTCCGCGGCCCCGCCACCGACCAGGACACTGACGCCCGCGGGCGGCGCGAGCGGGCTCGTGGGATCGCGCAGCTCGTGGACCAGCGCCCGGCCCTCGTCGCGGTTGGGCCCGTAGCGCGTGTAGACGGTGAACGCCGTGAGGTCGGCCTTCGTCGTCGCGGCGAGCGCGGTCGCGACGAAGCGGTCCGGCGGCCCGCCGGGCGCGGCGTACAGGAGCTGGTACTGCGCGAGCGTGAGCCGCGGGTCCACGTCCACGAGGCTCACCACCCTGCTGATCCGCGGGTCCGCCTCGAGCCGGCGCGAGTACGCATAGAGCTTCGCGACATTGTCGGGGGTGGTAGCGTCGCCGGTCGTGCGGATCGCGAGCGCGAGCGGCGCGAACTCGCCCTCGCCGAACTCGCGGGCGAGGATGTCGTAGGCCTCCCGCGACGGGACCGAGGGCGGCAGGATCGTCGCGTCCGGGGCGTTGAACCGGACGTGCAGGAACGGGACGCCGAGCAGGAGCAGGAACGAAAGGGTCGGCACGAGGACGGCGACCGGGTGGCGCATCACGCGCCGCGCGAGCCTTGCCCATGGCCCGTCGGCGCCGGGGGTGATGGTGACCCGTCGCACGGCCAGCCGGTCGATCCGCGTGCCGACGACGGCCAGGATCGCGGGCAGCAGCGTCAGCGCCGAGGCCACCGCGAGGCCAACCACGATCGCCCCCGCGATCCCCACCGAGCGCAGGATCATGAACTCGAACAGGACGAGGCCGAGCAGCCCGAGCAGCACGGTCAGGCCGGAGAAGAACACCGCCCGGCCCGCGGTCGACACCGTCACCCGGACCGCCTCGGCCACCCTGTCGGGCCCGTCCCGGTTCGCCAGCTCCTCGCGGAAGCGGCTCGTCATCAGCAGCGAGTAGTCGATGCTCAGGCCCAGCCCGAGGAGCGTCGCCAGGTTGAGCACGAAGACGCTCATCGGCATCAGCGACGCGACGACGAAGATCCCGGCCAGCGCCACGAGCACGGCGGCCCCGCCGACGGCGAGCGGCACGCCCGCGGCGACCAGCGACCCGAACACGAGGACCAGCGCCAGGGCAGCGAGCGGCAGCGAGATGACCTCCGAGCGCTGGAGGTCGGTCTCGGTCACGGCCTGGACGTCGCCGTAGAACGCCGGTCCGCCGCCCGTGCGCACGGCCAGCCCCGGGACCTCGTGGAGCCGGGCCAGCACGCCGGGGATCGCGTTGGGGGAGTCGTCGGGCGGCAGGTCGAGGAAGACGATGTCGTAGGCCGTGTGGCCGTCGGCGGCGACCTGGCTCGGGGCGAGGACGTGCGAAAGGATCCGGGTAACGTGGGGCGCGCCCGCGACGTCCCGGGTCGCGGCCTCGACCGCCGCCTGCCACTCGGGCGTCCCGGCGGTCAGCGTGTCCGACGTGTACAGGAGGACGAATGCCGAGGCCTCCACGCCGAGCTCGTCCTGGAGCAGCTGCTTCGCGCGCGCGGACTCGAGATCGTCGAGGATGAAGCCGCCCGCCGACAGGGCCGCGGGAGCCCGCGGCGCGAACGGGATCGCGACCAGCAGGAGCACCGCCCAGGCGGCGAGGATCCACCATCGCCGGCGCACGGTGAACCGCCCGAGGGCGTCGAAGCTGGGGCGGCCTCGTAACATGCGGCTCACAAGTAGCATGTTACATGGGGCGCAATTTTGGTGCCCGTGGCCGGAAGTCCCGTTCTGCTAGGATCGATCGGCCAGTCGACCTGGCCAGCCGTCGCGATCTGCCAACCCTTCCTGAGGCTCCCGCGTGACGATCTTTACGATCTGGTTCCAGAACTTCCCGAACAACTTCGTGATCCTGATCTCCGCGTCCGCCATCGCCGCCGCGTTCATCTTCATCTTCGCCAAGTCCGCGATGGTCGCCGAGGGCGGCCGTCAGGGCTGGGTCAAGCGGGTCACCGGCTCCAACGCCAAGATCCTGTTCACGATCCTGTTCATCCTGTGGGCGCTCGTGTTCGGGATCGGCCTCCAGCTCGTGCCCCACGAGGGCGCCAGCTCCCCCTACGGCGGCCTCGGCTTGATCGCTCTGTTCAGCGGCTTCTTCATCCTGATGGGCCTCACCTGGAGCATCATCGGCGACTGACCCGCGGCGCCGATCTCGCGCCGCCGGAGCGCTCGCCCCGACGCCGGGGGCCCACGATCGGCCTCGTCCGCGCGATCATGCGTGGCGAGCACGATTCCCTGCCGTCAAGGTCGTGATCGTGCGTCACGCGCATGATGGCGACGCCCTTTGGCCCCGAATTCGGCCGAATCGGGTTCGCAGCGCTGCGTGGCACGCAGCATTCGGCGCGATCGGACGCGAAAACCTGCGTCGCACGCATGACCGTACCGTCCTCGGGCACGCTCGATCGGGCATGGGACCAAGAGGTGGACCCCGTCCCATAGACGCCGTTTCCACGGCTTCGGTATGATCCCGGTCCATTCATAGTGAATAAGATCTATGCATCGGGAGGACCTGGATGGAGTCGGAGGCGGGGGTGAAGCACGAGCCGCGTTCGCTGGCGGCGGCCGACGAGACGCCGTTCGTCAACCAGCGCGACCCCGCGCGCAAGCTCGGTCCCGACGGGAGGCCCGCGGTCAGCCGCCGCGCCCCGATGTGGGAGGACGTCCCGGACGAGAAGTGGAACGACTGGCGCTGGCAGCTGTCGAACCGGGTCAACGAGCTCGCCGAGATCGAGCAGATCCTCGAGCTGACCGACGAGGAGCGCGAGGGCCTGTCGGCCCCGGACAAGTTCCGGGTCGACGTCACGCCCTACTTCATCAGCCTGATCGATCCCAAGGATCCCGAGGACCCGATCCGTCGCCAGATCATCCCGCTCGGGCGCGAGCTCGCGAGCTTCACCGGGATGATGGAGGACAGCCTGGCGGAGGACCGGCACTCGCCCGTCCCCGGCCTCGTCCACCGCTACCCTGACCGCGTCCTGATGCTGATCACGACGCAGTGCGCGAGCTACTGCCGCTACTGCACCCGGAGCCGGATCGTCGGCGACCCGACCCAGAACTTCAACCGCCGCGAGCACGAGGCGCAGCTCGACTACATTCGGCGCACGCCCCAGATCCGCGACGTGCTGATCTCGGGCGGGGACGGCCTGACCCTCGCCCCGAAGCTGCTGGAGTCGGCGATCCGCGGCCTGCGCGAGATCCCCCACGTCGAGATCATCCGGATCGGCTCGCGCGTGCCGGTGTTCCTGCCGCAGCGGATCGACGAGGAGCTGGGCGAGATGCTCGCCAAGTACCACCCGCTGTGGATGAACATCCACGTCAACCACCCCAACGAGATCACACCCGAGCTCGCGCGCGCCTGCGACACGCTGAGCCGCGCCGGGATCCCGCTGGGCAACCAGTCGGTGCTGCTCGCCGGGGTCAACGACTGCGTCCACATCCAGCGCGAGCTCGTCCAGCGGCTGGTCGAGATCCGCACCCGGCCCTACTACATCTACCAGTGCGACCTCGTCGAGGGCGCGGGCCACTTCCGGACGCCCGTCGGCAAGGGCCTCGAGATCATCGAGGGCCTGCGCGGCCACACGTCGGGCTACGCGGTCCCGCAGTTCATCGTCGATGCGCCAGGCGGCGGCGGCAAGATCCCGGTCATGCCCAACTACGTCGTCAGCTACTCGGACCACAAGGTGATCCTCCGCAACTACGAGGGCTACATCACCACCTACGAGGAGCCGACCGAGTACACCCCGCACGACAGCGCGCACTGCCAGTACTGCCAGAATCCCCGTCCCGAGCCGGGCCAGGAGGGGATCACGGGCCTGCTCGACGGCAAGCGGATGTGGATCGAGCCCTCAGGCTTCGAGCAGGTCCACTCGCGCGGCACCGACGAGATGCACCGGCTCAAGGATCCCGCCAAGTGGGTGCCCTACGGCGTCGGGGCGATCGAGGGGCAGGCGACCGTCGGCGGCACGCAGCTCCCGGTCCTCGAGCCCGGCGTCGCGGCGTCGGAGGCCAACGGCGGCAGCGGCGTCGAACCGAAGCGCGTCTACGGCCCCGGCGAGGAGCCGCGGCCCGCGGAGGGGCAGCCGACCGCCACGGCGAACCACGAGCTGCTCTAGGCCCGATCGCCGGAACGGGCCCTCGCCCGGCGCCTGACTCGCCGCCTGCAACCGCGTGCCCATGGCCATCGCGACCCCGCCGCGGTTCCTGAATCGGCGACGGCCGACATGGGGCGCTTCCGCTACGGCTGGATCGTCCTCCTGCTGGCCGCGGCCTGCGTGCTCATCGGCGCCGGCACCCGCGCGGCGCCCGGCGCGCTCCTGCTCGGGATCCAGAATCAGGTAGCCGCATCAGGTATCTCCCCGATGCCCGTGGGGGCGCGAATCGCGAGGCTGCGTGCAGGCCGGTCGACCGACCGGCGATCACGCGGAGGCACCCCGATGCATCCCTTCGGCTTCCTGGTCCTGCTGCTCGCCGGCGCGCGGCGCTCGAACGAGGCCCCCCGCCGTTTCGCGGCCGAAGAGTCCTTGCCGCCCATCGATGACGCCACCATCCGCGCCTGGCGCACCTGGGCCCGCGGCGGCAGCGCCGTGATCGCGCCGGGCGTCACCGCGCCTCGCCCCGTGCCGCACGGCTCGAAGGCACCGCAGAACGGGCGTCGGGCCGACGGTCGCGCCTGACCCGGCGGATCGCCCTCGGAGGCGCGCACGGCGAGGACTACGATCCGCGTTGTGCTCGCGATCTCCAGCCCGACCTTGGTCGATCGAGTGGTGGAGCTCGAACGGCTGCGAGATGTGTGGCTGGCGGTCGAGGCCGGCCAGCCTCGGTTCGTGCTGCTCTCAGGCGAGGCCGGGATCGGCAAGTCGCGCCTGCTGCGCGAGTTCGGCATCGGCGTCGAGGCGCGCGGAGGCCGCATCCTGACCGGGGCGTGCATGCAGCTCGGGGAGATGCCGCTCGCGTTCCTCCCGGTGGCCGAGATGGTGCGGCGGCTGTGGCGATCGGGCGATCCCGCCGCCGATGCCGCGCTCGAGCCGGCGCGCCGGGAGCTGGCCGCGCTCGTGCCCGCGCTCGCGGGCGGCGAGCCGGCCCGTGCGGCCGACGGCGACCGGCGAGCGGCCGATCTGGGCCAGGCGGCGGCCAGGGCGCGGCTGTTCGAGGCGATCCTCGGGCTGTTCCAGCGGCTCGCGGCGGAGCGGCCGCTGCTCGTCGGCATCGAGGACGTCCATTGGAGCGACCCCGCGACCCGCGACCTGGTCACGTTCCTCGTCCACAACCTCGACGTCGAGCGGCTGCTCGTCCTGGCGACGCTGCGCGTCGACGGCGTGGCGCGCTCGCACCCGGTGATGCCGTGGCTGGCCGAGCTGCTGCGCGGACCCGCGGCCGAGCGCGTGGATCTCCCGAGGCTCGCCGAGGGCGACGTCGGCGACCAGGTGGCCGCGATCACCGGCACCGTGCCCGAGGCTGGCAGCATCCGGGCGCTCTGGCGGCGCTCCGACGGCAACCCGTTCTTCGTCGAGGAGCTGCTGGCGGCCGGCGAGGACCGCGCCCGGGCGAGGCCCGGTCCGCCCGAGGATCGGGACGGGATCCCCGTGTCGCTGGTCGACGTCCTCCTCGCGCGCGTCGGCACCCTGCCGCCGGAGGTCGAGCGCGTCGTCCACGCGGTGGCCGTCGCCGGCACGCCCGTCGAGGAGGACCTGCTCGAAGACGCGCTCGGCGTCCCGGCGGCCGACCTGCGGAGCGCGCTTCGGACGCCGATCGAGGCCGGCCTGCTGCGGGTCGACGAGGCCGGCCGTGTGTGTCCCCGGCACGCCCTGCTGGGCGAGGCGATCGAAGCCTCGCTGCTGGCCGGCGAACGGCGCGACCTGCACGAGGCGCTCGCCCGCGCCTTCGACGACGCCGCGGCGGCCGGCGGCGAGGCGGGCGCGTCCATCGCCGCCGCCAGGGCCCGTCACTGGCTGGCGGCCGATCGGCCCGAGGAGGCCTTCCCGGCAGCGCTCGACGCGGCGGACGCGGCCTCCGCCGTGTACGCCCACGCGGAGGCGTCGCGTCACCTCCTCGATGCGCTGGAGATCGACCGGCTGCGCACCACGCCCCTCGACCCCGCGGCGCGCATCGCCCTGCTGATGCGCGCGGCCGAGGCGCTCGACATCGCGGGCGACGACGATGCCGGGTTCCGGGCCGCGACCGAGGCGCTGGCGCTGGTCGACGAGGCCGCGGACCCGGCGACGGCGGGCGTCATCCACGGCAAGCTCGGCTACTTCAGGTGGCTCCGCGGGGCGGGCGAGGAGGCGCTGGCCGAGCATCGTCGCGCCGTCGCCCTGGTGCCGTCCGAGCCGGCGACCCCGGAGCGAGCGCAGGTGCTCGCCGCGCTGGGCGGGGCGCTGATGGCCATGGGGCACTACGCGGAGTCGCGCGACGTCAGCCGCGAGGCGGTGCGGATCGCCGAGACGGCGCAGGCGGTGGTCCCGGAGTGTCGCGCGCGGAACGTGCTCGGCTCGGACCTGGTCGCGCTGGGCGAGGTGGCTGCCGGGCTCGAGGAGCTGCGCGAGTCGCGGCGGCTCGCCGCGCTCGGCGGGACCCTCGACATGCTGATCGTGGCGCACCACAACCTGGCCCTGAACCTGCTGCTGGCCGACCACCGCGACGAGGCGATCCACGAGGCGCTCGCCGGCCGCGACCTGGCCCGCCGGCTGGGCCTCGAGCGCCGCTATGCGCCGTACCTCGCGGGCGTGGCCGCCGACGCGATGTTCCGGTCCGGTCGCTGGGACGAGGCGGCCGCCCTGGCGGACGACTCGCTCGCGGCGGTGCCCGGCTCGCGGTCCGTGCTGTACCTCGTCGCCGTCCGGGCGCGCCTCCACGCCGGACGCGGCGAGACGAACGACGCGGCGGACCGCCTCGAGGCGGCGGCCCGGCTGGCGGGCGACGACCCCGATCCGGACCTGGCGGCGTATGTCGCCCTCGCGAACAGCGAGGCGGCCCTCCTGTCCGGGCTCCCCGCCGAGGCCGTCGAGGCGGCCGGCGTCGGCATGCAGGCGCTCGAGGGCTCGGACGACGCCGGATCGGAAATCCCGCTGCTGGCGGTCGCGGCCGAGGCGACGGCGGAGCTCGCCGCCGACGCCGTCGCGGGTCGCGAGGCTGATCGCGCGCGAACGCTGGCCGCGGACGCCGCCACGCTGGCCGGACGGGCGCGCGAGCTCGCGGCGGTCAGCCCGACACGCAGCGCGCTGGCGCTCGCGGCCCGCGCCGAGGCCGAAGCGGCGCGAGCGGCCGGCGAACCGGCGGTCGACCGCTGGGGGGCCGCGGTCGAGGCGGCCGACGACGCCGGGCTCGTGTTCTCCGGGGCCGCGGCCCGGGTGCGCTACGCGGAGGCCATGCTGCTCTCCCGCTCGGCCAGGGAGCCGGCCGCGATGGCGATCCGGTCAGCCCGCGACGCGGCCGTCTGGCTCGGGGCGGTGCCCTTGCTCGACCGCGTGCTTGAGCTGGCCCGGCGGGCGCGCGTCGACCTCGATCGGGCGCCCGTCGAGGCCCTCGCGGCCGAGGCGAGCCGGCCCCGCCCGGCGTCGACGCTGTCGGAGCGCGAGCTGGAGGTCCTGCGACTGGTCGCCCAGGGCCGGAGCAACGGGCAGATCGCCGACGAGCTGTTCATCACCCGCAAGACGGCGTCGACGCACGTCACGCACATCCTCGACAAGCTGGGCGTGTCCAGCCGCCTCGAGGCGGCGATGACGGCCTCGAGGCTGGGCCTGTTGCCCCCGGACGAGGCGGATGACCAGGCCTAGCGGTCGATCATCCGCAGCGCATGGACCTGCACGGGGACCGTGATCTCGCCCTTGGTCCCGTCGGAACAGTTCGAGACACCGACGATGATCTCGTCGATCAGCAGGTTGGCGTTCGAGTACTTCGCGATGAAGTCGTAGAGCGCGCCGGCCCTGTGAGGCAGGTCCTCGTAGTCGCGGTGATAGATGTCGCTGTCCGGGAATTCCGGCCGGATGCGCGCCAGCGCAGCCTTGTGCTGCTCCTCTTCCTGCTCGTGCGATTCCGCCGCGACGACGAAGGCGAACTCCCCGGTCGTCTCGATGTTCGATCCGGCGGCTGCGATCAGGCTGAACGGCCCGTAGCCGTCTCCGCTCTCCCGCTGGTCCTGGGCCAGGAGCTCCAGGAGCCGCAGGAGGCGCCCTGGCTGGATGACGGTGACCCCGTCGGCGCCCTCCCGGACGCTCATGGCGCCCGGCGGGTTGCTGCCGCTGACCACCCTGGATCGGATCTGCAGGTGCATGGCACCACCTCCGCGGTCGCGAACCGGGCGATCGCCCGGAGACGAGGGGTGCGACCGCCTGCGCATCCTACGCTTGCGGCCGCACCCTTTCTATGCGATGCCCGCGGTCGGTCGCGACACGGGCCGGACGGCGTTGCGGAGGGCCGTCGTGATGCGGTCCAGCAGCGACGGTTCGGTGCTGGCGCCCTCGGCCTCCTTGCGCGCCTCGCGTGCCTCGCGCGCCAGGCGCTGCCGGGCGGCGTAGGCATGGTCCTCGGCGATCCGCGCGGTCACCATGCCGTAGGTCATCTGGGAGTACATCGGTCCACTCCTCGAGTTCGACCGGCGTCTGCCGGCGATGGCAGGAGCATCTGCCGGCGCACCGTGCCGGCCATCGGGCGGGTGCCTGACGGGCCGTCCGATGGCTACCTGAAACCAACACCCGCGCCGGACGCAAGCGACGCCCGACGCGGATGCGGCAGCGGCGCGCTGCAGGCCAGGCCGGCCGCCAGCACGAACGCCCCCAGGACCGCCGGTCCCAGGTGGACCGGGTCGGTGTAGCCGATCGTGGCGTGGATGCCGATGGCCGCACCGAAGCCCGCGATCCCCGCCACCACCATCGCGGCCCATCGCCCGCGCGACGGGGTGCCGGCGAGGGTGACGCCGAGCGCCGCCACGCCGGTCGAAACGAGGCCGCCGCCGAACCCGGCCCGGTCGTGGGCGATGAGCGGGACGAGCCCGCGGTCGATCCGGCACAGCTCCGCGTACGTGCTGCCGATGAACGTCAGGTCCTGTGGCACGAACACGGTCGTGGCACCGATCGCGAGGATCACGCAGCCCGCGACGACCATCCCGAGGCTCGCCAGCACCACCAGCGAGCGGCCCACCAACACTCGGCCGCCGCCGGCGAGCATGCCGCCCGGTCGCCGCGGATCGGCCAGGGCCGGCCGCGTCACGCCCACGGGCCAGAACCTTGCGGGCCACGACGGTCGCGTGAGGGCGAGCCCGGCGACGAACACGGGGAGCAGCAGCAGCGTGGCCGCCCCATGCCAGGTGTCGAGGTAGCCGTAGCCGAGGTAGGACAGGAAGCTGAGGAAGCCGACGGCGGCGCTCGCGGCGATGGTCCACCAGGCCCACGGCTCGCCGCCCGCCAGCGGCCGCGCGATGAGCCACCCGTAGAGTGTGGCGATCGCGAGCAGGGTGCCGCCGAACGACACCCGGTCGTGGAACATGAAGTCCACGATCCGCCCGCCGTCGTGGCGCGCGAGCTCGGCGGCCGACATCCCGAGCCACGCCTCGTCGTGGGGCAGGAAGGCCCCGCTCGCCGACTGCACGATCGCGAACAGCCCGGACGCGGCGAGTGCGGCGGTCCCGAGCAGGAGCAGCAGCCGGCCTGCGCGTGGCGTCAAATACGTGCTATCCACAGTTAGCAAGAATAGGCTCGAGGCGGCCGCCGTCAACCCCCCAATCCGTGCGGCCGATACGCTCCTCGAGCGGTGTTCCCACCGCCGGACCGCTGTGCTAGCCTTCCAATCCCGACCAATCCGCTCGGATATGCGATGACCCTCTCGATGACCGCCGAGCCCGGAACCCAGGACGCGCGCCCGGCCCCGGCCGGCCTGCCCGACCCGCGGATCCAGCCACCGACGATCGCCGAATCCGGCGATCCGTTCGCCGTCGTGCGCGTCGTCGACCTCGTCGCCCGCCTCGATCGTGGCGTCCCGATCCGCCTCGACGACGTCGTCGACCGGCTGAACGCCGCCTGGACCGATTGGCTGTTCTCGCGCGCGGTCGTCGTCGACGCGCTGGTGGCGCTCCAGGCGAACTGGATGGCCGACTACCGCAACGCCTCCGGCATCGTCCTCGACGACGGCCAGGCGGGCCCGACCGTCACGATCGAGGACTCGAGTCGCGTCGACCCCTGGATCGTCCGCCAGGCGCAGCGCGCCGCCGCCGAATGCCGCCAGGCCCTCGACGAGTTCGCCCGGCGTGACCGCGTTGCGACCGGTGGCTGACGTGCGGCAAGCGATCGTCCCCGGCGCCGATCCCACGGGCCGCTGCGCGTGTCCCTGGCGGGCCCGGTCCCGCTAGACCGCCTGCCCGCCGACTCCCGCCCGCCCGCGATGCCGGGTCCGTTCCGGACCCGCGCCACCCGCGTCCGTCCGTCAGTCACCCGCCATCCTGGAGCCACCCTCATGACCGTTTCCGGTTACGCCAAGGACGACGTCCTCGTCTCGGCCGACTGGGCGAAAGCCCACCTCGACGATCCGTCCATCCGCTTCGTCGAGGTCGACGTCGACACCACCGCCTACGACCAGAGCCACATCCCCGGCGCCGTCGGCTGGAACTGGACCAGCCAGCTGTCCGACGGCGTCCGCCGCGACATCGCCGGTCGCGAGGACTTCGGCGCCCTGCTCTCGAAGAGCGGCATCGGGCCTGACACCACGATCGTGCTCTACGGCGACAACAACAACTGGTTCGCCGCCTGGGCCTACTGGCAGCTCCTGCTCTACGGGCACGCCAACATCCGCCTGCTCAACGGCGGCCGCAAGTTCTGGCTCGACAACAACCTCCCGCTGTCGACCGACGTTCCGGCCTACGACGAGACCGGCTACGAGCTGCCCGAAGCGGACTTCTCGCTGCGCGCGTTCCGCGACGACATCCTGCCGCGCGTCGGCGACTCGTCGCTCGCGCTGGTCGACGTCCGGAGCCCGGCCGAGTTCAACGGGGAGGTCATCGCCCCTCCGGGCATGACCGAGACCGCGCAGCGCGCCGGCCACATCCCGGGCGCGGCCTCGATCCCATGGGCCCAGCAGGTCCGCGAGGACGGCACGTTCAAGAGCGCGGAGGAGCTGACGGCCCTGTACGGCGCCAAGGGCATCAGCGGCGACCGCGACATCGTCGCCTACTGCCGGATCGGCGAGCGCTCGTCGCTGTCGTGGTTCGTGTTGCACGAGCTGCTCGGCTTCGAGCGCGTCCGCAACTACGACGGCTCGTGGACCGAGTGGGGGTCGATGGTGGGCGTGCCGATCGAGACCTCGCAGCCCGTCGCGGTCGGCTGACGCCACAGCTTCGCTCGAGCTCGCGGCGCCGGGGCGACCCGGCGCCGCTTCGATTCCCGGCGAATGAACGGGTCTGCCGACCCGGATCTCGGCCGCATCCCCCAGGGAGCGATCGCATGGACTCCCGTCCAGTCGCGACCTCGGCCGATTGACCGATGGCAGCGCCGGGCGGCCCCGGTACGGTCGCCCCAGAGACCCGTCAAGGAACACGCACCATGCACCCCGCCTTCATCTACATCGTCCACCAGGTGCTCGACGACGAGAGCCGGCGGATGAGCAGCCACCTGCCCGATCCCGACCCGTCCGTGGATCCCGTCCAGCGGCGGATCGGTGCCGCCCGGCCGGGCCGCTCGGGCCGATCGCCGAAGGCGTTCATCGGCGCCGTCGTCGCGGCGTCGCGCCGCCGCATGAGCCGCGACGCGGGCGGTTCCGCCGCCTGAGGCTCGCCACCGCCGGGGAGCCCGCTACAGCAGCCCGGGATTGGGCAGCACGTGGAGCGGGTCGATGAGGTCGGCCGACGTCGCCATGTACTGGTCGCGGTCGACCACCTGGAAGCGCCGCTCGAGCAGCGCCTGGAGCAGCGGGTTGGGCCCCGGGACGACGGCGTGGACGGTGCCGCCGCGGCCGGTCCGCCGGAGGGCTTCCAGGGCCGGGCCGACGGGATCCGCATCGGGCCGCAAGACGAGGCGGTCGAGCGCGCGGGCCTCGGACGCCTGGCGAGCGCGGCCATAACCGGCGGCGACCGGCCCCGCCCCATCGGACACCACGAACGGATCGGCGTCCGCCTGGGTCGCCCAGAAGGCGTGATCGATCGGGCGGAACGCCCCCGTCCACGCGCGTTCGAGGTCGGCGATCTGCGCCGGCTCCGCCGACTCGGCGTCGAGTCCGGGCTGGGCCTCGATCGCCGTCGACGCCCCGTCGAGGTAGAGGCTCACCCATCGTGGCGACATCCCCGTTCGCGCGTAGATCGGCAGGGCCCGCGGATCGTCAGACGCGAACGTCGTGCGGTTCGTCGAGCCCTCGTACAGCGCCGCCAGCAGTGGCCGCCCGAGGCCCTGGCCGAGCCGGCCGGGCTCGACGAACAGGTCGCACAGCTGGACCGCGACGATGGCGTCCACGACGGCCCCGTACGCGACGAGGCCGCCGTCGATGGTCGTGACCAGCGCCCGGTGGTTGGCGATGATGTGGCGGACGTACGGCCCCACGATGTCCACGCGCCCGACGGGTCCGTCGTTGTGGTACGCGCCAAGCAGCCCGCGGATCGCGGGCAGGTCGTCGACCGTCGCCGACCGGATCTCCGGCTGGCCGGCGATCAGCTGGCCACCCCCGCCCGGGGCCCGCGGCCGTAGCGGGCCATCACGTCGAGCAGCCGGTCGTGGTCGAGGGCGTGCGCCGTGACCCCGTCGCGGCCCGTCAGCGTGTCCGCGGCCAGCAGGGCGTTGACGGCCGCGGCCTCCGTGGCCTCGACCGTCGCCTTGAACAGCGGCGTCATCCGCTCGTCGAGCACCATGCGGACGTCGTGGGTCACCGGGGCCGCGGCGCCCGGCTCGTCGGTCGTCGTGAGGCCGCGGTTGCCGGTCGCGAACGCGAGCACGAGGTCGCCCGACGAGTGGTTCGCGGTGCTGCCCATCCGCGCCAGCCCGAGCGTCGCCCGTTGCGCGAGCCGCTCGCACTGGTGCGGCAGCAGCGGGGCGTCGGTCCCCACGATCACGATGATCGAGCCGGATCCGGGCTCGAGCGACGACCCGGGGGCGGCCGCCTCCCTGGCGGCGCGGGCGTCATCGGCGACCGCCGCGCGCTCGTAGGGCGACGGGACGGCAGTGACCGGGATCGCTGAGCCGACCGGGACGCCGTCGACTCGCAGCTGGTCACGCTCGCCGTAGTTCGCCTGGACGAGGACGCCGACCGTCCAGCCACCGGCCTCGGCCGCCACGACGCGGGACGCGGTGCCGATCCCGCCCTTGAACTCGTGACAGATCATCCCGGTCCCGCCGCCGACGTTGCCCTGCTCGACGGCGCCGTCGTGGGCCGCGCTGATCGCCGCGTCGACGTGCTCCGGGCGGACGTGGAGGCCGTCGATGTCGTTCAGGAGCCCGTCCCACGTCTCGCCGACGACCGGCAGCGACCACAGCCCGCTGCCCTTGCGCCGGTGCGCGATGGCGTGGGCGACGAGGGCGTCGCGGACCACGCCGACGCTGTGGGTGTTGGTGATCGCGACCGGCCCGCCGAGCAACCCCGCCTCACGGATCCACTCGAGGCCGGTGAGCTCGCCGTTCCCGTTGAGCCGGTGACAGCCCGCGAACACGGGCTCCGCCCAGACGTCGCCCTCGTGCGGCATCACGACCGTCACGCCGGTGCGCACGGGCCCGCGGCCGACGACCAGGGCGCCATCGCCCTCGATGATGGTCGCGTGGCCGACGCGGACGCCGCGGACGTCCGTGATCGCGTCGGTGGGGCCGGCCTCGAGGCTGCCGATGCGGATCCCAAGCTCCCGAGCGGGCACGTTCCCTCCCATACGGTCCGTCGCCGGTGTGCTGGCGCCCCCATATCATCGCCTCGTGTTCAACTCGCCGGAGGGTCGTCCCGCGCCTCGCGGCGCCGCCGATGCCGGCGCGCCCGGACCGCTCGCGTGCGTCCGCGTCCCAGCGTTGGATCGCGTCGCGCCGCTGGATGCGGCGGAGGCCTTCCGCGACCTGCCGGGGCTCGCCCTACTCGAGAGTGCCCGCCCGGGCCGGACCGGACGCTGGAGCTACCTGACCGCGGACCCGGTCGCCGTCGTGGATGCCGCGGCCGACGGCCCCGATCCGTTCGCCGAGGCCCGATCGATCCTGGCGAGGATGGGTGGCGAGCCGGTCGCCGACGGGCAGGCCGGGTCGGGCACCGCGGGGTCGGCGACGCCCCCGTTCGGCGGCGGGCTCGTCGGCTTCCTCGGCTACGACCTGGGGCGCCGGTTCGAGCGACTGCCCTCGATCGCCCGCGTCGACCAGCACCTTCCGGTGCTGCGGCTCGGCCTCCACGACTGGGTCCTGGCCTGGGATCGCAGGACCGGCGTGGCGTGGCTGACGGGCCGGGCGGTCGACGGCGACGTCGGCCGGCGCGAGCGGCGCCTCACCAATGTCCTGGGGCGGATCGAGGCGCTCCTCCGCGACGGGTCCCGCCCGACCCCGGCCGCCGATGAACGAGCCGCGCCGGCGAGGTTCACGTCGCTCACGTCGCACGATGCCTGGCTGCGCGACGTCGAGGCCGTGCGCGACGCCATCGGCCACGGCGACATCTACCAGGCGAACCTCACCCGCCGGCTCGAGGCCCCCTTCGACGGCGACCCATGGCCCCTGTTCCGGCGCCTCCGCACGGGCGATCCCGCGCTGTTCGCCGGCTTCCTCGACCTCGGCGCCTCGCCCGCGACGGGCCGTCCCCGCGCGCTGCTCTCCGCCTCGCCGGAGCCGTACCTGTCGATCGACGGTGAGCGCGTCGTCTCGACCGACCCGATCAAGGGCACGCGTCCGCGCGGCCGGACGCGGGAGCAGGACCGCGCGCTCGCCCGCGAGCTGCTGGCGAGCCCCAAGGATCAGGCCGAGAACGTGATGATCGTCGACGTGCTGCGCAACGACCTCGGCCGGGTCTGCGAGCCGGGCTCGGTCCGCGTGCCCCGGCTGCTGCGGCTCGAGCGCACGGCGGCCGTCCAGCACCTCGTCACCACGGTCACCGGCCACCTCCGCCCCGACGCCGACGCCTTCGACCTGCTCGCGGCGGCGTTCCCGGGCAGCAGCATCACCGGCGCCCCAAAGATCCGGGCGATGCAGCTCATCGAGCGGCTCGAGCCGGTCAGGCGCGGGCCGTACTGCGGGAGCCTGCTGTGGCTCGGGCCCGACGGGCGGATGGGCTCGAGCATCCTGATCCGCACGTTCGTCGCGGACGGCGAGCGGCTGACGCTGCACGTGGGTGGCGGCATCACCTGGCGCAGCGATCCCGAGGCGGAGTGGGACGAGACGGTCGCCAAGGCGCGCGGGCCGTTGTCGTCGATCGGCGCGCTCGAGGCCGAGGCGTGAGCGGCCCGGGCCCGGGCCCGGGGCACGTCTGGGTCGATGGCGAGCTGCTCCCCGCCGACGGGCCGCACCTGTCGGCGTTCGACCGCGGCTTCCAGCTGGGCGACGGGCTGTTCGAGACGCTGCGGGCGCGCGGCGGCCACCTCACCGAGCTCGACGAGCACGTCGCGCGACTGCGACGCTCCGCGGACGGGCTGGGGATCGAGCTGCCCGACGACGTCGAGCGGCAGCTCGCCCGCGGGATCGACGACCTGCTGGCGGCCGAAGGGCTGGGCGGCCCCGACGGCGACGCGTCCATCCGGGTCACGGTCTCGCGCGGCACCTGGCGATCGCGCGGGCTCCTGCCGCCGCGCGACGAATCGCTCGTCGCGACCATCGTGATCCAGGCGTGGCCGGTCCTGCCGCCGCCCACCGACCACCTCGAGCGCGGCCTGTCGCTGGTGGCGTCGTCCGTGCGCCGCGACCCGCACAACCCGATCGTCGCGCTCAAGACGACCAGCCGCGCCGACTACGTCTTCGCCCGCCTCGAGGCACGCCGCGAAGGCGCCGACGACGCGCTGTTCCTGACGCTGTCCGGCCAGCTCTCGGAAGCGACGACGGCCAACGTCTTCCTCGTCCGACGCGCCGCCGACGGGGTGACGGAGCTCGCGACGCCGTCGCTCGACTGCGCGATCCTGCCGGGGACGACGCGCTCGTGGCTGCTGCGCTGGGCCGACGGCGCGGGCCTGCGCCCGGTCGAGGGCCGGCTGACCCCCGACGATCTGGCCACCGCCGACGAGGCGTTCCTGTGCTCTTCGGTCGCCGGCGTGCTGCCGGTGACCCGCTTCGACGGCCATCCGATCGGCGCCGGTGTACCTGGCCCCTGGACCCTCCGCGCTCGCGCCGACCGCGAACGGTTCATCGCCGGCGGCTGAGCCCGATTACTCGCCGGCGGCGTTCCGGGCCGTCCCGGTGAGCTGGGGCAGCCGCCGGCCCGCGGCGCACGCCTCGGCGAGCTGCGCCGCTCGCCGCTCGCGGGTCTCCGGGCGCTTCGCGCTCATCACCCAATGCGTCGCGGTCCGTCGGTAGCCCTTCGGAAGCGCCTCCCAGAACGCCCAACCGTCCGCGTCCGCGCGCAGCCGGGCCTCCGCCTCTTCGTCCAACGCCCAGCTGCCGTCGAACGAGTAGATCGCCGTCCGGTCCTCGCGCCGCCGGGCGAACTCGGCCTCGCCCGCGGGCCGCATCCGCGCCGGCCGCGCGCAGCGCCTCCACGCGGCCGACGTTTCGCGCGCTCCAGACGCTGCCCGTTCGTCGCGGCGTGATCCGCTGCGCCGAGCCGCCCTCGACCTTCTTGCGGATCCCGTCGATCCAGCCGACGCACAGGACCTCGTCGACGATCTCCTCCCAGGTCACGGACGGGAGCCCCGAGGCCTTGGGGCGCAGGCCCACCCACTTCTCGGGCGCCGTGGCATGGTGGGCCGCGAGCCACTCGCGGAGCTCGTCCGCGGACTCGAACCAGCCGATGTCGTGCGGCGTCAGGTCGGCCATGGCGGCAGGCTACCGCCCGGCGCCGCCGCGGCCCATCGGTAGACTCGCACCCGTGACCCGCGACGAGCTGATCCTGCGCACCCGCCAGCTGATCGCCGAGGGCGAGCGCCTGGACGCCCAGCCGTCGCTGACCGCGCTCCAGACCTGGCTCCAGCTCTCGGACGACCTCCTGGCGACGGCGTGGGGGACGATGGACCGGTATCACCTCGCCTGGCTGATGGTCGGCAAGCCCAAGGGCATCGTCCGGGGCCGGGAGATGACCGGCGACGAGGAGGCGGCCTACGTGCGAGAGGTCGCGAGCCAGAAGACGGCCGCGCTGCGGATGAGCCTCGACGCCGTCGAGCGCCAGGGGATGCCGTTCCGAGGCGAGACCGGCGGCGTGGGCGCCGGTCAGGGCATGGGCGAGGTGCCGGCGTCCGACGTCGCCGACCAGGCGCGGGCGAACGTGGCCGAGACGAGCCGGCGGTCGATCCCGCTCGATCCCGACATGCAGCGCCGCCTCGACGACGCCCGGCGGGCGGCCGCCGACCACGGCGACCACGACGGCATGCGGCACGCGCCCCGCAACACGCGGCTCGAGCGGTGACGGCGGCCCGCGTCCCGGCCGTCGGCGGCACGCGCGACGTCCCGGCACCGGACGACGTCGCCCGCGACTACCTGCTGCTGGGCCTCCGGCTCGACCAGCACCTGCCCGGCACGGTCGACGGCTACTTCGGCCCCGCGGACCTCAAGGCCCGGGTCGACATGGAGCAGCTCCGCGCCCCGGCACGTCTGGCCGGCGACGCTGTGGCACTCCGGTCCCGACTCGACGTGGAGGTCCAGGATGCCGATCGCCGCCACTGGCTCGACCTGCAGCTTGGTGCCCTCGAGACGCTGGCCAGGGTCGCGGCGGGCGAGCCGATCCCGTACCTGGACCAGGTGGCCCGGTGCCTCACGCTCGAACCACGCCGCCGTCCCGACGCCCAGTTCGAGGCCGCCGCCGCCCAGCTCGAGGCCGCCCTCCCCGGTGCTGGCACGCTCGCCGAGCGGCTCGCCGCCGAGGACGCCGCCTGGACGGTCCCCCCGGCGCGCGCCTCGGCCGTGGTCGACGTCCTCGTCCCCCGCTTCCGCGACCGTGCCGCCGCGCAGTTCGGCCTGCCCGACGGGGAGGCGCTTCGCGTATCGCTGGTCCGTGACCAGCCGTGGTCCGGCTACAACTGGTACGACGGCGGGTACCGGTCGCGCGTCGACCTCAACCTCGACCTCCCGATCCGGCTGCCGAATCTCGTGGCCACCGTCGCCCACGAGACCTACCCCGGCCACCACCTGGAGCACGCCACCAAGGAGCGGGTGCTGGTCGAGGAGCTCGGCCGCCTCGAGGCCTCGATCCTGGTGATCAACGCGCCGGAATGCCTGATCTCGGAGGGCCTGGCCAACGCCGGCATCGCGTTCGCGGCACCGCCCGACGAGATGGCCGCCCTCCTGGTCGAGCTGGCGGCGGTGGCCGAGCTACCGATCGCGGCGGACCGCGATGCCCTGGTCGCCGCCGCGACGCGCTCCACGTCCATCGCCGAGACGCGGGCGGTCCTCGCCGAGGCGCGGATCAACGCCGCGCTCATGCTCCACGTCGACGGCCGGCCGCGCGAGGAGGCGATCGCCTACCAGGTGGAGGTGGGCCGGGCGAATCCGGAGACGGCCGCCAAGCGGATGGAGTTCGTCTCGCATCCGCTGTGGCGGCTCTACGACTACGTCTACACGGAGGGCGAAGCGCTGCTCCGGGCGTGGCTCGATGTCGTTCCCCCGGCGGACCGCGCCGCGCGTTTCGCGCGCCTCCTTCGCGAGCAGCTCACGCCGCCGGCGATCCGCGCCGAGACGGCCGCCGCCGGATCGGCAAACCCGCCGATGGAGTCCGGGCGGGTCTGATCCTCCGAGGGCAGCGGCTCAGTGCGCCCGCAGCCAGGCGACGGCGGCCGCCACCACGATGTTGAGATAGGCGATCGGTCCGAACCGCTCGTCGAGGTACCCGATCGGGTCGAGCACGCCGCCCTCGACGCGCGACCAGGCCCACAGCAGGACCAAGCCGACGACGATCGACGCGGCGGCGAGCCCCGCGGACCACAGGCCGCGCCGACCTCGGGCGCCACCGCCGGGGACGCCGCCCCACACGATCGCCACGCCGGTGGCCCAGCCGATGAACCCGGAAACCGCGAGCAGGCCGGCCCCGATGTCGAACGAGCCCAGGACCGCGACCAGGACTGCGCCGATCGAGGCGACCACGAACGGCGCCGCGGCGCGGGCGGCCGGCGTCGGACCCGCGGAGATCGTGGCCTCGCCGCCCGGCGCGGCGGGCTGCCCGGGACGCGCCCGGTACCGCTCGCCGGGCGCCCGGTCGAGCTGGCGCGGCCCGCTCGGCGGCGGCGAACCCTGCTCGTCGCTCATCGCCCGATCGTACGCGCCCCCGGTCGGGACGGTATCCTCTCCGACCGTGACCCACCCCTCGCTCGGTCTCCCGCCGTCCAGCCTCACCAGCGGCTTTCCCGAGGCCGCGGAGCGGCTTCGCACGCAGGGCCGGCGGCTCGCGACGCGGGCCGTCGAGGTCGCCGCGAACGAGGACCCGACGTATGCGGACCGGATCGGCGACGCCGGCCTGCGCAACCTCCTCGAGGACACCCGGGTGTTCATCGACCGGCTGGCCCTGTGCGTCGCCGGCAACGACTCGCATTGGCTGCGCGAGTTCGCCGACCAGACCGCAACGGTCTACCGCCGGCGCGGGGTCCCGCTGGACGACGTGATCAAGCTGTTCGAGGGCATCCGGGCGAGCATCCGCGGCGTGCTCACCGCCGACGAGCTCGTGCCCGCGGATGCCGCGCTGGACGACGCCATCGAGGTCTTCCGCTTCCACCGCCGCCTGGCCGGGGACGCCCGCAAGCGCAACCCGATCATCGCCGCCATCTACAAGGGCGGCTGAGACCGACGATGACGATCAAGTGGGTCAAGGTCGATCCGCTGGTGATGAACGGCGAGCCGTTCTGCTACGGCACGCGGCTGACGGTGCGCCAGGTGCTCGAGCTGCGCGCGAACGGCTACACCGTGGTCGACCTGCTCAAGGACCACCCGGAGCTCCGCCTCGTCGGGATCGCCGAGGCCTACGCCTACGCCGCGGCCAACCGCGACGACTACGCGGACTTCTTCGAGGCCGACGGCTCGCTCGACGGCCCGGGCCTCACCGCGCAGGAGGCCGAGGTGCTGCCCGAGCGCCTGCGGGTCCCCGGCGTCGTCGTCAAGGCGGCACCGGCCTGATCCGGGGTTGCCTACGCCACCTCGACCGGCTGGTCGGGCGGCTGGTTGGGCCCGCACACCACGACGTCGCCCGAACGCTCGGTCCCGTCCGTATCCCGCAGCAGGTACGAGTGGTGGATCTCGAGCATGCCCGACGCCAGCGTCGAGCCCACCGAGCAGTACTTCGTCGCCGACAGCTCGACCGAGCGGCGGACGGCCTCGGGATCGACGCCCGTGCCATCGACGACGTGTACGACGTCGAACCGGGTGAACGCGTGGGGCCGCTCGCGCATCTGGTGACCGGTCACGCGGATCTCGTACCCCGTCACGACCTGGCGCTTCTTGCGCAGGATCGAGATCACGTCCATCCCGGTGCATGCGGCGAGCGCCACGCCCAGCAGCTCCGCCGGCCGCGCGCCCGTGTCGCGGGCGGCGTCGTCGAGGACCATCGTGTGACCGCTGCCCACGGTCGCCTCGAACTGCAGGCCGTCGTCGATCAACCGGAGGTGTGCGGTCTTGGTGCCCATCGGCATCCATCGTGGGGCCGACGACAAGCCGGCGCAAACGGCCATTTCCGAGCGTGGTGCTAGGATTTCCGCACGATGACCGATACCCAGGACGCCCCCGCGACCGAGGCCGCACCGTTCGACGCGCAGCGGCGCGCCACCGAGCTCGCGATCCTCGACGCGCTGCGGGCCGTCGTCGACCCCGAGATCGGCATGAACGTCGTCGAGCTCGCCCTGATCAAGCAGATCATCCTCGGCCCGGATTCAACCGAGATCAAGATGATCCTGACCACCCCGTTCTGCCCCTACGCCGGCGCGATGATCCAGCAGGTGACGGAGCAGGCCGAGAGCGTGGTCGACCACCCGGTCAAGGTCACGCTGCTGGCCGAGCGCTGGGACCCGCGCGACGCGGGCCTGATGTGGTGAGCCCCGACCGGGAATGACGCGCTCCACGCTCTCGTTCGACAGCGCCGTGGCGACGGGCCGCGGCGACGATGGCACCACCGGCCTCCTGTTCGGTGGCGATCGCGTGCGCAAGGACGACCTGCGGACCGAGGCCTACGGCACCGTCGACGAGGCCGTCGCGGCCCTCGGGCTGGCGCGGGCGGAGCTCGGCATGAAGGCCCAGTACGGCGCCCTGTCGCCCAACCTCGGCGGCCTCGGCGAGGTGATCCTGCGGCTCCAGCGCGAGCTGTTCGCGGTCGGCGCGGAGCTGGCGACGAACCCCGAGCATCGCGACCGCCAGCAGGACGGCACGACCCGCGTGTCCGACGAGATGGTCGACGGCCTGGACGCGCTGCTGCGCGAGACCGAGGCTGCGATCGAGCTGCCGCGCGAGTTCGTGGTGCCGGGCGAGACGCGCCTCAGCGCCGCCCTCGAGGTCTCGCGCACGGTCGTCCGCCGCGCGGAGCGCCGGACCGTCACCCTCGCGGCCGCCGACGCGGCCCTCGCCGACAGCCTCATCCTTCCTTACCTGAACCGTCTCGCCGACCTGCTGTGGATCCTCGCCCGCGTGGCCGAGCAGGCAGAGGCGAGGCAGTCGACCGTGGCCCGGCCCTCGAGGGCTCGCGGCCGTTCCAACGCGGCGTCAACCGAGAGGAGCCAATCGTGACCGGCCAACCCCTGTCCCCCACCGGCCAACCCCTGTCCCCAAGCCAGCTCGGCGTCCGGCCGGCGCCGGCGCTCGTCCAGCAGCTGCTGATCGGCGCCTTCGGCTGGATGTTCGCCGGCCTCCTGCTGACTGCCGGCGTCGCCTATCTCGTCGCGGGCAACCAGTCGGTGATCGATACGTACGGCCACTACTGGTTCCTCATCGCCATCGGCCAGTTCGCGCTCGCGATCGCCATCCAGGGCACGATCAACCGCATCTCGCCGACGGCCAGCCTCGCGCTGTTCTTCGTCTACGCGGCGTCGATGGGCTTCACGATCTCGTTCATCGTCAGCTACTACACGAGCGAGTCGGTCGCGGCGGCCTTCTTCTCCGCGGCGGCGATGTTCGGGGCGGCCGGGATCTACGGCGCCGTCACGAAGCGAGATCTCAGCCGGATCGGCGGCCTCGCCTTCATGGGGATCGTGGGGATCCTCGTCGCTTCCGTCGTCAACGTGTTCCTCGCGTCGGGCCCGGTTGGCTGGCTGATCTCGATCATCGGTGTGGTCCTGTTCACCGCCCTCACCGCGTACGACGTCCAGCGCATCACGCGCGGCGACTACGCGGCGTTCGCGGGCTCGATGGAGCGGGCCGCGATCATCGCGGCGCTCCACCTGTACCTCGACTTCATCAACCTGTTCCTGTTCCTGCTCCGGATCTTCGGCTCCGGTCGGAGCTAGGCGGCGAGGCGGGCGGCCCGGCTCCGACGTGCCGCCTGATCTCAGGCGGCCGGGGCGACCTCCAGGATCAGCCCCGTGTCGCCCGATCGGGCCAGCATCGCCTCGAGGTCGTCGGGCGGCAGCGGCCGCGCGAACGCGTAGCCCTGCCCTCGGTCGCAGTTGAGCGCCTGCAGGGACGCGAGCTGGGCGGCAGTCTCGATGCCCTCGGCCACGACGTCGATGCCCAGGCCGTGGGCGAGCGAGATCACGGCCTGGATGATCGGCAGGTCCGCCGCATCGGAGCCCAGCCCGGACACGAACGAGCGGTCGATCTTGATCGTGTCCAGCGGCAGCCGCCGCAGGTACGACAGCGACGAGTAGCCCGTCCCGAAGTCGTCCAGGACGAGCTGGACCCCCAGCGCCTGCAGGCCGCGCAGCCGCTCGACGGACGCCTCGGACTGGTCCATGACCACGCTCTCGGTGATCTCGAGCTCGAGGTTGGCGGGCGCGAGCCCCGAACGGTGGATCGTCGCCGCGACCGCCGACACGAGGTCCGACTGGGCGAACTGGCGGGCCGACAGGTTCACGCTGATCACCAGCGACTGCGCCGACGGGAAGCGGCGCTGCCAGTCGCGGACCTGGTGGCAGGCGGTCTCGAGCACCCACTGGCCGATCGGCAGGATCAGCCCGGTCTCCTCGGCGAGCGGGATGAACGACAGCGGCGGCACGAGGCCGCGCGTCGGGTGCTGCCAGCGGAGCAGCGCCTCGAGGCCCACCACCGTGCCGGTGTCGAGGTCGACCAGCGGCTGGTAGTGGACGCGCAGCTCCGAGCGCTCGATCGCGCGGCGGAGGTCGTGCTCGAGCGTCGCCCGGTCGAGGGTCTCGGCACGCATCTCGGGATCGAACATCACGAACTTGCGGACCGGGTCGAGCTTGGCCCGGTGGAGGGCGATCTCCGCCTCCTTGAGCAGGTCGCCCGCGTACGTCATCGAGGTCCGGCCCACGGCCAGCCCGAGGCTGGCCCCGACGGTGACCTCCGTGCCGTCGAGGTCGAACGGCACGGCGACCGTGGCGGTGATCCGGGCCGCAACGCGCTCCGCCTCGCGGACGCTGCGCACCGGGCCGAGGAGCACGCCGAACTCGTCGCTGCCGAGGCGGGCCACGACGTCGGTCGAGCGGGCCGTCGTAACCAGCCGGTGGGCGACCTCGGCCAGCAACAGGTCGCCGGCGGCATGCCCCAGGCTCTCGTTGACCACCTTGAACCGGTCGAGGTCGAGCAGGATCAGCGCGACGCGGGTCCGCGGGGCCTTGCCCTCGGCGCCGGCCGGCGCGTCGAGGTGCGCGGTCAGGCGGCTCAGCAGCGCCGTCCGGTTGGGCAGGCCGGTGAGCATGTCGTGGAGGGCGGCGTGGGCGCGCTGCCGTCCCTCGATCTGGGCTCGCTCGAACAGGCGGGCGTTGTCGAGGGCGATCGACGCCAGCTGGGCGAACCGCGCGAGCGCCTCGAGCTCGCGCTCGCTGAACGGCCGGCTCCGGTCGCCCGACGCGAGCCCGATCATGCCCAGGACCTCGCCATCGGAGGTCAGCGGGACCGCGCACACGGCGCCGAAGGTCTGCGCGTCGAGCCCGCCCGCCGGGTTCGGGTAGGCGCCGTAGTCGTCGACGTTCATCGGCCGCCCCGACCGGACCACCGTCCAGCCGATGCCGGTCCCGTGCGGCAGGCGGTAGCCGTCGAGCCCGTCGAACAGCCCCACACCGACGCGGCACACCAGCTCGGTGTCGCCGTCGTTGTCCTCGAGCAGGTACAGGAAGCCGCTCTTGACGCCGACCAGGCTCGCCGCGCGGTCGACGATCTCCCGCAGCAGCTGGCGGGGCTCGAGCCGCTCGAGCAGGCGGAGCGTCATCTGGTCGATCGCTGCGAGGTACGGGTCGCGGGTGGGATCGTCGATGCCGAGGCGGAGGCGGTCGGCCGGCTTGGCGAGGTACAGGGCGCGGTCGGCGACCGCGACGAGCTCGTCCTTCTCGGTGGCGTCGTCGGGGAACAGCGCGGTCCCCGGCGCTGACCGTGACCGTCGGCCCGATGTCCTGGGTCAGCCGCACGACCGCGGCGCGGACCCGCTCGATCACCTCGCGCACCGCCCCGCCCGAGATGCCCGGCAGGAGCACGGCGAACTCGTCGCCGCCGTAGCGGTAGACGCGGTCCCCATCCCGCAGCGCGCCGGCCATCGCGGTCGCGATCCGAGCCAGCAGCGCGTCGCCCTCGGGGTGGCCGTGCCAGTCGTTGTAGGCCTTGAACGCGTCGAGGTCCAGCATCAGCAGCCCGAACGGCTGCTCGCGTGCGATCAGCAGCCCGATCTCGCGCTGGAACGCGCCGTGGTTGCGCAGGCCGGTGAGCGCGTCGTGCTCGGCCTGGGTCATCACGGCCCCGTGCGCCTCGGCGTTGCGGAGGGCGATCGAGGCCTGCGCCGCGAACAGCTGGACCAGCTCGAACTCGTCCTGGCTGAAGTGCGACTCGACCCCGCCCATGCGCGCGAGGTTGAGGGTGCCGATGACGTCGCCCGCACCGAACAGCGGGCACACGAGCATCGACTCGGGCTCCTCGGGCGTGCCCGGGATCTGGAACGACCGGTCGTCGAGATGGGCGTCGTTGGCGAGCACGGCCTCGCCGCGGTTGATCGCCCAGCCGGTGATCCCCGAATCCAGCGGGCTCTCGTGCTGGAGGATCACCTCCGCGTAGCGGTCGCGGGCGAGCACGGCGCGCCGCACCTGGACCGCGCGGTCGACGCGGTAGACGGTCAGGGCGTCGTACGAGACCACGACCTTGAGCGAGTCGGCGATCATCTCGAGCACGCCGCTCGGGTCGAGGGTGGCGAGCAGGCGCTCGTTGACCTCGAGCAGCCGGCGCTGGCTCTCGAGGCGGTGGTGCAGCTCGTCCTGCTGGCGGCGGACCTGCCCGAACGCCTCGGCGTTGACCACCGCCTGGGCCGCGTAGCCGGCGAAGATCTCGAGCGTCCGCTGGTCGTCCTCGCCGAACTGGTCGTAGCCAACCTTGGACACGACGATCACGCCGAGCACCCGCGACTCGTACGACATCGGCACCAGCAGCATCGACTCCACGACGTCGTCCGAGCCGAGCTGGACGCCGCGCGGGTCGGAGCCCGCGTCGCCGAGGCGGATGGTCTCGTTGTGCTCCGCAACCCAGCCGGTCAGGCCCTCACCGGTCCGGAGCCGCAGCACCTCGCGGTTGAGCGTGCCGATCCCCGAGACCTCGCCGTGGTACGCGATCGGCTCGCACATCCCGGTCACCGGGTCGACGGTGTAGACCCGGATGGTGTCGTGGCGGATCAGCCGGTCGGCCTCGGCCACGATCGCGTCGCCGATCTTCTCGACGTCCTGGATCCGGTTGAGCCGGGACGAGAGCTCCTGGATGGCGCGCAACCGCGCGGCGCCCTCGCGGACCGTCGCGAACAGCCGCGCGTTCGCGAACGCCGTCGCCATCTGGTTCGCGAACGAGGTGCACAGCTCGAGCTCGTCGGGGGACCAGTCGTACGGGGTGCGGTGGTAGAGCACCAGCAGCCCGACGTGGTCGTCGCGGAACAGCAGCGGGACGAAGTTGACGGTCCGGAACCCGAGCCGTTCGTAGATCGGGCCGAAGCGGGGGGCCGCGGCGGGGTCCGCGATCACGATCGGCCGCCGCTCGCGCATCGCGCGCAGCCCCATGACGTCCTCGTCCTCGTACACGGACGCGACGACGTCGATGAGCTCCTGGCCCAGGTCGCGGCTCGCGATCAGCTCGAACGGCTGGCGGCGCGGCTGGAGCTGCCACAGGCCGGCGGCATCGGCGCCGAACAGCTCCTGCGAGGAATCGAGGACGTCCTCGAGCACGGCGTCGATCTCGAGCGTGCCGCTGACCTCGGCCACGACGCGGCGCAGGGCGATCGCCCGTGCCTCCTGCGTGCCGGTGTCTCGGGCAGCCCGCGGGCCTCGCGCGGGGCGGGGTCGCCGGGCCGGTGTGCTGTCGTCCAGGGCGACTGCCATGCGACGGGTCGTGGTTACCCCCTGCGCGCCCTGCGCCTCCCCCGTGGCACAGGGGGTCATACGGGCTGTGTCGGGAGGCAACGTACGCGAGCGTGGCCGGGGCGCACGATAGGACGGTCGTACCAGCGTGCAGCGGGACTGCACGAATGGGGTATGGCTGAACGCGGCCCGGTGTTGGCTGCGGCAAGTGCGCCCGCTCAGCGCGGGCGCGGGCGGCCGAATACTCGGCACAGGTCACGACCCACGATGTGGCGAAGGTCGCCGGCGATCCCCGGATCCCCGCGCGCCACCGGCACGGTGCATTCGGCCCGGTGCCACTCGGAGTGGCTCACGGACACGTCAATCGCGGATCGGGGCATGTGGTGCCCTGACCAAGGCGGAATCAGCGCGTTTCGAAGGATTTGGGGCACCAGGGTGGTCGGAACGACGTGATTCGTGTCCTTTGGCGCACGCGAGTGGCACGACGGGCCGTACGGCTATGGGGCGTAGCTGTCGACGACCTCGTTGCGGTTGTTCGACGTCGCGACGCCCAGCGGCTTCGCCTCGCCCGGCCACCAGATCGCATACCAGCCGTTGTCCGAGGCGGCGGTGTACCACGCGGCGTCGGCATCGAAATTGGCGGCCACGGCCTTCACGCCCTTCGGCTGGTACTGCCCGACGAGCACGCTGTAGCTCGAGCCTCCGCCGTCGACGACGTACAGCTCGTGGATGCCGAGATCGCCGTCGTCGGCCGGCGGCTTGGCCTTGGCCATCCCCGGGACGTCGTGGGTCTCGATCGTCACGTTGCCGGACTGGTCGTCCTGCGCCGCGCAGGCGACCGCCGACGTGTCCGTCGCGAACACGAGGATCGCGCGGCCCTCGCCGCGGACGTCGAGGACCACCAGCGGCATGTCGCCGACCGAATCGTCCGCGCGGCAGGCCGCCTCGACCGCCGCCGCGAACTCCGGCGTCGGCCGGATGGGCGATCGGCGCCACGCCGCGAACGTCGCGGCATTGGCGGCGGCCGTCGGATCGATGGCGCCGGTGGGCCGGGCCGGCGTCGCCGAGGCGAGCGGCCCGTCGGTCGCCGTCGGCGCGCTGTCGGCGCACGCCGCGGCCGTGAGGAGGATGATGGCGAGGGTGGCGAACCACAGGCTGCGGCGGGCGATCGTCATGTCCTCCACTACCGACCGGACGCCGCCGGCGTTCAGGCTCGATCATGGCAGGCAGAGGGAGACCAGTTGATGCGAGCACTCGTGGCGCTGGCCGGGATCGCCGTCCTCGTCGTCGCCTGCGGCAGCACCCCGCCGCCCACGAGCTCGCCATCGGCGCCGTTGCCCAACGAATCCTCGACCCCGGCGAGCCAAGCGCCGTCGTCGAGCGCGATCGCGACGTACACGGTGAAGCTGCCCGCCAACGGCGGCCACAAGATGCGGGTCATCGTCCACGACCCTGGCGGCGTCCTCTCGGGCGCCCGCGTCCCCACGGCATCGGAGGCCGCGGACGTCGCCAACACCCCGACGGGCGACGAGGCCGCCCTGGCCGAGGGCCGCACCGGCAAGATGCTGGTCGCCAGCTGGGTCGGCACCTCCTGCGACAGGAAGGTCGACCTCACCGTTGTCGGGACGCAGGTCCTGATCGCGCCGGCGCCGCGCACCGCGTGCGACTCGCAGGCGTTGAGCCGTGCCGTGACGCTGAAGTTCAAGGCGCCGGTCAAGGCGGACGGAATGCACGCGAACTTCATCCACCCGCCGACCCGCTAGCGTTCGGGCGCGCGAGCCTCCGACTCAGATCGCGCCCGACGCGCGGAGGGCGGCGATCTCGCCCCGGCTGAGCCCCAGCAGGCCGCCGTAGACGCGGTCGTTGTCCTCGCCCACGATCGGCGGTGCCTTCCGGACGGCTCCCGGCGTGGCGCTGAGCTTGACCGGGACCCCGGTCAGGGTCACGGGCCCCAGCGTCGGATGCTCCACCTCGACGAGCATGCGGCGCTCCGCGATCTGGGCCGACGCCACGACGTCGGCCAGCTCGGCCACCGGGCCGACCGGAATCCCGGCCCCGGCGAACGCCTCGGTGGCCTCGGCGACGGTCCGGCCGGTCACCCAGCCGGCGACGGCGGCCTCGAGCTCGTCGGCTGCCTGCAGCCGACGCGCGACGTCCCGGAACCGCGGATCGGCGGCCAGCTCCGGCCGCCCGATCACTGCACACAGCCTGGGGAACAGCGGGTCGGTCCCGCCATGGATGTACAGGTACCCGTCGGACGCCCGGAAGATGTTGGCGGGGCTCGAGAAGGCGTCGCGCGACCCGTGGCGCTGGGGGATGAGGCCCAGCATGTCCACCTCCAGCGGACGGCTGCCGAGGACCGAGAACACCGCGTCGAGCGAGGCCACGTCCACGACCTGGCCCTCGCCGGTCCGCTGCCGCGCGAACAGTGCGAGGAGCGTCCCGATCGCGCCGTAGAGGCCCGCCAGGTGGTCGGCGATGTACGTCCCCGTCAGCACCGGCGGGCCGTCCGGATCGCCGGTCAGGGCCATCAGCCCGGACATCGCCTGGGCGATCGGATCGAACAACGCCCGCGCGGCCAACGGGCCCGTCTGCCCGAACCCGGACAGCGACGTCACCACCAGCGCCGGGTTGAGCTCACGCAGGCGCTGCGGACCCAGTCCCATCGACTCCAGCGTGCCCGGTCGGTAGTTCTCGACGAGCACATCGGAGACCCGGATCAGTCGCTCGAGGATGTCCGAGGCCGCCGGGTGGCGGGTGTCCAGCGTGATCCCGAGCTTGTTCCGGTTGAACGCCATCGCGTACAGGCTCTCGCCCTGGTACCGCGGGCCCTGCTCCCGCGCGTCCTCGCCGCCGGGGCGCTCGACCTTGATGACCTCGGCACCCATGTCGCCCAGGAGCTGGGCGCACAACGGCCCCGCGATGAACCGGCTGAGGTCGAGGACGCGGATCCCGTCGAGGGGGCCGGGCCCGGCCGTCACAGGATGTCGCCTCCGGCGCAGTCCCAGCGATCGAGCTCGAACAGCACCGACGGTGCATCGTCGCAAAGGGCGCGCGAGATCAGGTGGTACGGGCTCCGGCTCCATCGGAGGGTCGTCCGAAGGCCTGCATCATCGAGCGCTCGACGGAGAGGCGATCCGGGCGACGTCACCACGTGGACGATCGGCGATCCTGTCCGGCGGACCGCGCCGGCCCAGCGCGCCAGCAGCGTCGGCAGGTCACGCCCGTAGGCCGCGAGCAGGGCGAGCCCAGGGACGCCCCGCAGGCGGACCGGCCGATAGACGACGAGCCCACGGATGGCTTCGCCGTCGTGCCATGCCCCGAACCGGTAGCGCCGGAACGGGTGCTCCGCGAACCGATGGCGAAGTGACGCGGCCGTCACGGCGTAGCGCACCATCGTGCCGTCGTCGGGTGGCAGCTCGAGCCGCCCCTCCGGCCAGGTCTCGCTCAACGCCAACGGTTCCGGATACTGCCGGCGGGTCAACACGACCAGCGTCGAGACCATCGGACCAAGGACCTCGTACGCATAGTTGCTGCTTCTCCGGGTGACCTCCAGCCCGCCCGTGCTCGAGAAGCCCACGCCGGCGATGCAGCCGCGCTCCGTGATCATCGAGTGGACCGGCCCGGCGACCGTGTCGAGCAGCCCGCGGCCCCGATATGCGGGGTCCACGGCCATGTTGAGGCCCATGCCGGCGAGGGCGGGCTGGGCAAGCCCGGGGACGTGGAGCCGGAGCAGCCGGCAGTTGTACTGCGCGACCAGGCGATCGCCATCCCACGCGCCCCAGGTCACGAGCTCGAACCCCTCATGGAACCAGTCGAGGAGTCGCTCCATCTGTTCGGCCGTGCGGTCGAAGGAGATCGCCAGCAACCGGGCCCACTCGGCTCGATCGTCGAGGGTCAGCGATCGATACTCCACGTTCCGCTCATTGTGGCGCGCCGGTCGGCTGCAAACACGGTCTTTCCCGGTGATGGGCCGACGGTCGGATGGTTGCCCTGTCGATACCCGGAGCATCCGCTCGTCGTCCTCGTGAAGGCGGACCGATCACGGACCCGCCGCGCGGAGGGCAGGCCGGATCCGCCTCGTCGATCATCCGACCGCGGACGACCTCCAGCTGGTCCATCGGTTTCCGCTGGTGCCGAATGCCGACCGGCCGCAGCCCGGGGGCGATCGCGTTCGCGGCGTCGGGGAACCTCTACGTCAGCCTGCTCGGGCCGAACCAGGTCGCGATCCTCAACCCGGCGGGGGACGAGATCGGGCGCATCTCGAGCCCGCTGTTCCACTCCCCGTGGGGGCTCGCCTTCACCGGCCAGTCACTCCTGGTGGCGAACGGCGACCTCGAACCCGGCGACAACCCGGATGCCTGGAAGATCTTCAAGGTGCCTGTCGGGGAGCGGGGACTGCCGCTCAACGAACCCAGGTTGCCGGCCGGCTGACGCGGCGATCAACGCGCGCCCCGGGCGTTGCCGCGGGCCGCCCGGGCATCCAGACTTCTGGCGCGCCGGAGCGGTCATCTCGGAGACGGTCGCGCAAGCCCATCAGCCGGGTGGGCGAGACTTGGATCGACCGTCCGACGTCCGATGCGGAGATCCAGCTTGGTTTCGACGTCCACCAGGGCTAGGCGCGCGTTCCTTGGCTCGCTTGTTGCGGGGTTGATGGCTGGGGCCTGCTCTACATCCCAGCCACTCCCCGGGTTCAGCGTCCTTCCTGACGCGTCGCCCGCCGGCGTCCTGCTGGAGGGCACGCTCGTCAGCGTCCCGGGTTCACCTTGCCTCCAGGTGAAGCCTCTCGGCGAACCAGCCGTCGGGCTGCTCTGGGCGCCCGGCTACACCGCCTCCACCAATCCGCTCCGGATCTACGATCCACACGGTGTCGAAGTCTCATCCGAAGGCGACACCGTCACGCTCAGCGGCGGGATCATCTTCAGCCCGAGCAGCTTCTGCCGCACCGAGACGTACTTCGAGGTCTCGGACGTCACCAAGGGCGCGGTCGAAAACATCCCATAGGCGCCAGCCCGCCCGGCGCGTTCCAGCCCGGGTATGTCGCAAACGGGCCCCGCGTTCAGGGCCTTCTTCGCCGTCATCGGCCGTTGAGTCCTCGAGGTCACGCGTACGAAATTGCTCAGTCCGGCGTCCGCATCGATCGCCGTCGCGCTGGCGGTGAACGCCACAGCGACAGTGCGGCGCCTCATCGCGTTTCTCGGCCTGGCCGTTGCCGCGGTCGCGGCCTGTTCGCCGACCCCTTCTCTGACCGCGCCCACCCTGACCAGCACGTTGCCGTCCGATCCGGCGTCGCCAACGCCGTCAGCCTCGACCATCCCGAGCGCCGACCTTGCGGACGCGCGACGGTTCCGCGAGTCATTTGGATTACGGGCGGACGATGCCTGGATCGAGGCCGTTGCTGCGAACCCGCAGTCTAAGCAAGGCCGGCTGGAGTACGGCGTCCCGCTCCTGCCCGCCGAACGCGCTGACCTCCTGAGCCGCGCACCGCGCCAGGACGTGGAGGAGCTCGTCCGCTGGTACGGAGCACGGACCCCTGACACTTGGGCGGGCATGTTTCAGGATCAGCGGGCCGGGGGAGTCCTGGTGGCGCAATTCACGGACGCTGCGCTTCAACGGCAACGCCTCCAGGCGCTCCTTCCGCCTGGCGCCAAAGTCGACGTGCGTCAGGTCGCCTATAGCCTTCGTGATCTCGAGGCGCGCCTGCAAGAGGTTGAAGCCCGTGCATCCGCGATCGAGCCGCTCGGAGCGAAGCTCTACACCGCTGAGCTCAACGTGGTGGACAACACCGTCGACGTGCTCGTTGATGCCAACGATCGCGCGGTAACTGGGGAGATTGAGGCGCTGTTTGGTGATCCCCCTTGGATGCATGTGGTCTGGAATGGCCGTTTGCCGTGGCGCGGGCAGCGCGGCGATCTGGACGTGCGAGTGACCGACCCGGCACACAAGCCATTGGAGGGATATGCCTGCAGCCTGGAGTCAGACCGCGTCGACACTGGCGAGGACCTGATCGGGGTAGACGAGACTGGGCATTGCCGCTTTCCCAACTACCCCGCCACTGAGTACCGCCTCCGCATCTACAAGCCAACTGACGACGGCTACGACGTCGCGTCGCGGGTCACAGTCACGATCTCCCCGCACCGAGTGACCCGAGAGAGCGTGACTGTGAAGGGGGACTGAGCCGCAGTCCGGGCTAGGGGACCACCGACCCGAATGACTCGTCGCCGGCAACTTCGCACCGTCCTACCTACCTACCCCGGGGCTCGTTGACGCCTCGCGAAGCTCGGGGCTAGACTCAATCCCGACGAAATCGCTCGGAATTCCCCGCTGCCGTGCCTCTAGCGGCAACCCTCCGGGACTCCGGCATCGTCCGCAGACGACCCGACGAGGACCCAGCCCTGACCACGCGTGCGACCTTCCACGGATCCGGCGCCGTCGCCTTCAGCACGAAGGGCGAGTACGGCGTCCGGCTCATGGTGCAGCTCGGACGCCGCTACGGGACCGGACCCGCAAGCCTCGCGGAGATCGCGCTCGACGAGGACCTCCCGCGGGCCTACCTGGAGCAGCTGGTGACCAGCCTCCGGGACGCGGCCCTGGTCGTGTCGACCCGTGGCGCCCGCGGCGGCTACGAACTGTCGAGGCCGCCCGACCAGATGACGATGAGCGAGGTGCTCCGCGCGCTCGAGGGCCCGCTCCAGCCGATGATCTGCGTCACCGACGATCCCGCCCACATCGCGTGCGACCGCTCCGCCCGCTGCACCGTCAACGTGCTGTGGGTCAAGGTCCGCGACGCGATCTCGGGCACCCTCGACGCCATGACCCTCGCCGACCTCGTCCCCCAGCGCCACATCGACCTCGACCCACAGCCCACGCTCACAGGAGCCTCTTCGTGACCGACGCCAACGACCGCGAGCTCGTCATCCGCGACCTGCGGGTCGCACCCGCGGCCAGCCCCGACCACGAGATCCTCCAGGGGATCAACCTCACGATCCGCAAGGGCGAGACCCACGCGATCATGGGCCCCAACGGCTCGGGCAAGACCACGCTCGCCTACGCCCTGATGGGCCACCCGGCGTACGTGGTCAAGTCGGGCGAGGTCAGCTGGAAGGGCTACGACCTGCTCAAGCTGTCGCCGGACAAGCGGTCGCGCCTGGGCCTGTTCCTGGCGTTCCAGTACCCGACGGCCATTCCCGGGCTGTCGGTGGCGTCGTTCATCCGGAGCGCGGTCAACGCGAAGCTCCAGGGCATCGACAAGAACCCCGACGTCGATCCCACCGACTCGATGCGCGGCGGGATCTCGATGCTCGACTTCCGGCGCAAGATGCGCGAGAAGATGGCCCTCCTCAAGGTGGAGGACAGCTTCGCCGCGCGCTACGTGAACGACGGCTTCTCGGGCGGCGAGAAGAAGCGGCTCGAGATGCTCCAGATGGCGATGCTCGAGCCCGAGTTCGCGGTCCTCGACGAGACCAATTCGGGGCTCGACATCGACGCCCTGCGGATCGTCGCCGAGGGCGTGAACGCGATGCTCAACCCGAACATGGGCGTGCTGCTGATCACCCACTACCAGCGGCTGCTCAACTACATCACGCCCGACTACGTGCACGTGCTGGCCGCGGGCCGGATCGTGACCTCGGGCGGCAAGGACCTCGCGCTGCGGCTCGAGGAGGAGGGCTACGGCCCGATCCTGCGCGAGAACGGCCTCGAGATCGACGTGCCCGACGAGGCGCTGGCCGTGCCCCTGGAGCCCGAAGCCGCCGCGGCGGGACGCTAGGCGTCGGCGATGACGACGACCGAGGCGCGCCCGACCACGACCCCCACCGAGCCCGCTGCGAGCCACGGACGGTCGATCCCGGCCGACCCGATCGACCCCGAGCGCCTGCGGCTCGACTTCCCGATCCTCGACCAGGAGATCAACGGGCACCCGTTCGTGTACCTGGACTCGGCGGCGACGTCGCAGAAGCCGACCGTCGTCCTCGAGGCGATGGACACCTACTACCGTGAGTACAACGCGAACGTCCACCGCGGGATCTACACGATCGGCGAGCGGGCGACCGCCGAGTACGAGAAGGCGCGCGCGAAGACCGCGAGGCTGGTCGGGGTCGCCGACGCGCACGAGATCGTGTTCGCGCGCAACGCCACCGAGGCGATCAACCTCGTCGCCTACTCGTGGGGCCGCAAGCACATCGGCCGGGGCGACGTGATCGTGCTGACCGAGATGGAGCACCACGCGAACCTCGTCCCGTGGCAGATCCTTGCCCAGGAGAAGGACGCGGACCTCGAGTTCATCCCGATCACCGACGACGGGATCCTGCGCCAGGACGTGTTCGACGTCCTGCTCAAGCTCAAGCCCAAGCTCGTCGCCTTCACCCACGTGTCGAACACCCTGGGCACGATCAACCCCGTCGAGGACATGACCCGCCGGGCCCACGAGGCGGGCGCCCTGGTGCTGGTCGACGGCGCCCAGGCCGTGCCCCACGTGCCGGTCGACATCGCCGCCATCGGCTGCGACTTCTACGCGTTCAGCGGCCACAAGATGGTGGCGCCGACCGGGTCGGGCGCGCTGTGGGGCCGCCGGGCGCTGCTCGAGGCGATGCCCCCGTTCCTCGCCGGCGGCGAGATGATCCGCGAGGTCCACCTCCGCCGGTCCGAGTTCAACGACATCCCGTGGAAGTTCGAGGCCGGCACGCCCGACATCTCGGCTGCCATCGGCCTGGGGGCCGCCGCCGACTACCTCCGCGACCTGGGCATGGCCAACGTCCGCGAGCACGAGCGCGAGCTCGTCGAGTACGCCCTCGAGGCGCTGCCGCGGGCCGTCCCGATGATCGAGCTATACGGTCCGCCCGCCGACGTCCGCGGCGGCGTCGTGCCGTTCAACATCCCGGGCGTCCACCCGCACGACGTCGCGCAGGTGCTCGACCGGTACGGGATCGCGATCCGCGCCGGCCACCACTGCACGATGCCGCTCCACGAGCGCCTCGACCTCGCGGCGACGGCGCGCGCCTCGTTCGGCGTGTACACGACGAAGGGCGACATCGACGCGCTGGCGGCCGGGCTCCAGCAGGTGGTCAAGCTGTTCGGGGTCGACGGCTAAGGCCTCTTCGCTCGGCGCCGCGCCCGCGTTCAGGCGTCGCGGACGCTGAGGAAGTCGACGATCCCGGCCCGCCTCGCGATCGGGCGCATCGGACCGAGGGGCCCCGCGGCATCCTCGGACCCGACAACCCGCGGGTCGCCGACCCGCCAGTTGTGACCCTTCCAGGTGAGGCTCGCCCCGCCGGCGGCCAGGACGTTCTGCGTCCACTGCGTCGATGGCCCGAACGGCATCGGGATGATGAACCCGCCGTCCGCTCGGAGGGCGACGACCGGCGTCCGACGCAGCGTGCCGGTGGTGCGACCGCGGTGCTCGAGGACGGCCCACAGGGGGAAGATGCGACGGCCGGCGAGCGGGCGCGCGAGGCCCATCGTCGCGAGCGAGATCCGGTGCATGAGCGAAGGAGCACGCGGCGCGGGCTTGGAGGCGGGCTGGGTGGCGGTCGAGGGTTCCATGGCGCCAGCATCGGCCCGCGGGGCGCGATCGTCATCGCGGATGGCGGTCACCCTCCATCACGGATTCCCGTGAGCCGCAACGGCCGCAAGCCATCAGGCGACGCCTCGGCGGAGGGCCCACGCGGTGGCGTCGGCACGGCCGCGGGCGTCGATCTTGCGATAGACGTTGGACACGTGACGCTCGACGGTGTTCACGCTGATCCCGAGGCTGGCCGCGATCTCCGTGTTCGACTCGCCGCCGGCGATGGCCGCGAGCACCTGGAGCTCGCGCGGTGTCAGGCCGCCGGGGCCGGTCGTGCCCGACGTCGTCGCCCCGCGCCGCCCGCGTGAAGCCTGGTCGACCAGGCCCCCGACCGGCGCCGCGATCGAGGGCGCTGCCGCGAAGGTCGCGATCCGGTCGGCGACCCCCTCCGGGTCCTCGAAGAACAGGCTGGCCGAGGTCCCGGGCAGGAGCTCGAGGCGGGCGTCGGGGAGGGCGGCCACGAGCTCGCGCGACAGCTCCAGCGGGATCACCGGCGCGTCCGCTCGATGGAGCACCAGGACCGGGCAGGCGATCGACGACAGCTCGGGCGTCACGTCGATCGCGCTCGCCTCGCGCATCGTCGCCTTCGCGATGGCCGGCGTGGTCGCCGTGCGGAACCACTCGGTGGTCAGGCGCCCGAGCTCCGGGTCGGGCCAGCCGAGCCAGGCGTGCGCCGCCGACTCGACGAACGTGTCCCAGTCCTTGTCGATGAGGCTGAGCAGCGCCTGGGTGCCGGGCCCGCTCATCGGCCCCCAGCCGCGGGCCGAGCCGCCGAACAGCACGAGGCCGGCGGCCCGCGACGGGTGTCGCGCGGCCCACGCGAGGGCCAGCATCACGGAGTGGTAGAAGCCCAGGAGCACGACCCGGCCGACGTGCTCGGCGTCGAGCACCGCGTCGAGGTCGCCGAGCATCGCGTCCAGCGACAGGTCGTCGACGTCGCGCTGCGACTGGCCGGACCCGCGACCGTCGTACTGGAGGAACCGGGTGCGGCCGCCGAGACGCTCGAAGGCGCGTTGCAGGACGGGGATGCGCCACTCCGCGGCGGTGTTGCTGAACGGCACGCCGGGCATGAGCACGACCACCGGGCCGCCGGCGACCCCCGAGGCCATGTAGGTGATCCGCACGCCATCGGCCGTGCGTGCGCGGCGAGGGGCGGGCTCCATGCCGTGATCGTCGCCCAGTCCGCCCGGCCCGTCGAGCCGGAATCGCCGAGGCCCCGGCCGGTGACCGGGGCCTCGTGACGATGGGCGGGGTGAGCGTCAGTCGACGCGGATCGCCCCGGCGTCGGCGCCGGCGTGGCCGGTCGGTCCGGTTACCCCTGTCCCGAAGGGTGGTCAAAGGCCCGCCGTGGGGTGGTGCGCGCGGGAACCGCGTTCGCAGGCGGCTAATCCCCACCTCGCTGGTCGGAATTAGACCCGGGCGCTACACTCGAACGAGAGATGGACGACCTCTACCGCGACTACATCCTCGAGCACTACCGGCGGCCCCACAACTTCGGGGTGCTGGACGCGCCGTCGGCGACCTATGAGGGCGCCAACCCGCTGTGCGGCGACCGGATCACGATGCAGCTGGCGGTCGACGACGGGGTCGTGCGCGAGGTCGGGTTCACCGGCCGGGGCTGTGCCATCAGCCAGGCCTCGGCGTCGCTGCTGACCGACGAGATCAAGGGCAAGCCCGTCGCCGACGTGGCCGGGTTCGCCGCCACCGACCTGCTCGACCTCCTCGGCATCGAGATCAGCCCGGCGCGCCTGAAGTGCGCGATGCTCAGCTTCGACTCGCTCCAGCACCTGCTCGACGAGGTCGGCGCGAAGCCGCTCGCCGTCCAGGAGGCCAGCTGATGGCCCGCTGCGCCTGTCGCCGGCCGGCCTGAGCCGGCACCGACCCCTCCCCGCGCCACCGGCGCGCCGTCTCGTCGTCCATCGCCCGCCGCAAGCGGCGGCCCATCGAACACCCGGAGCACCCACCCCCCAATGCCCAAGACCTATGCCGAGCTCCTCCGCTCAGCCCGTGACGAGGTCCGCGAGGTCTCGCCCGCGGAGGCGGACGCGCTGCGCCAGCGCGGAGGCGTCGCGCTGATCGACGTCCGCGAGGCCTCCGAGTGGGACCAGGGCCACGTGCCCGGCGCGGCCCATGTCTCCAAGAGTTACATCGAGCAGGAGATCGAGGCCGCCGCGCCCGATCGAGACGCGCCCGTGGTCCTCTACTGCGCGGGCGGGATCCGGTCCCTGTTCGCCGCCCAGACGCTCGCGGGAATGGGCTACAGCGACGTCGCCTCGATGAAGGGCGGCTTCCAGGCCTGGAAGAGCCAGGGGCTCGACTGGACGCAGCCGGTGCGCCTGACCGACGAGCAGAAGGTGCGCTACAGCCGGCACCTGCTGATCCCGGAGGTCGGCTCCGCGGGCCAGGCGAAGCTGCTCGAGTCGAAGGTGCTGCTGATCGGCGCCGGCGGGCTCGGGGCGCCCGCGTCGCTCTATCTCGCGGCCGCCGGCGTGGGCACGTTGGGCATCATCGACTTCGACGTGGTCGACCTGTCGAACCTCCAGCGCCAGGTCATCCACACGACCGACCGGGTGGGCGAGAAGAAGGTCGACTCGGCCCGGAAGACCCTCAACGCGCTCAACCCGGACGTGACGGTGGTCGCCCACGAGGAGATGCTGGTCGCCGACAACGTCGACCGGATCATCGCCGGCTACGACGTCGTCCTCGACGGCACCGACACGTTCGAGACGCGCTACATCCTCAACGACGCCGCCGTCGCCGCCGGGATCCCGGTCGTGCACGCGTCGGTGTTCCGGTTCGAGGGCCAGCTGACGACCTTCGTCCCGTACGAGGGCCCGTGCTACCGGTGCCTGTACCCGACGCCGCCGCCGCCCGAGCTCGCGCCCGGCTGCTCGGTGGCCGGCGTGCTTGGCGTTGTGCCCGGGATCATGGGCCTGCTCCAGGCCAACGAGGTCCTCAAGCTGCTGCTCGGGATCGGCGAGACGCTGGCCGGCCGGCTGCTGCTGTTCGATGCCCTGGAGACCGAGTTCACCGAGCTGCGGCTGCGCCGCGACCCGGAATGCCCGGTCTGCTCGGATCGCGCCCGCGCCGCTCGCGAGGCGGGGACGCCGCTCCCGGTCGCGTCGTTCACCGACGGCGTGTTCACGCTGGGTGCCGCGCCCGCCGGTGCCCCCGTCGGGGGCGGGAGTTGAGCACGGTCAAGTTCCCGGCGGTGCTGCGCGCGAACGTCGGCGGCGCCCGCGAGGTCGAGGCGACCGGCGCCACGATCGGCGAAGTGCTCGATTCGCTCGTCGGCACCTACCCGGCGCTGAAGGACCAGCTGTTCACCGACGACGGCGAGCTCAACCGGTTCGTCAACGTCTACGTGAACGGCCAGGACGTCCGCTACCTCGAGGGCAGCGCGACGCCGGTGGCCGAGGCGGACGAGGTCCGGCTGCTGCCGGCGATGGCGGGCGGGTCCCGCTGACGTCCGCCGGCCGTGCGGTGAGCGAGGGCGGCGGACGGTACGCGTCGATCGTCGACGCGGTGGGCCATACGCCGCTGGTCGAGATCCCGCGGATGTCGCCCAAACCGGCGGTGCACCTGCTGGCGAAGCTCGAGCTCTACAACCCGACCGGGTCCGTCAAGGACCGCGCGGCGAAGTACCTCGTCGAGGACCTCGAGCGGCGCGGGCTGCTCGGGCCGGACTCGGTGATCCTGGAGCCGACGTCCGGCAACACCGGGATCGCGCTGGCGATGATCGCGCGCCGCAAGGGCTACCGGATCACGCTCGTGATGCCCGACAACGTCACCGTCGAGCGGCGCCAGCTGGCCGAGCTGTTCGGCGCCGAGATCATCGACTCGCCGGGCGCCGAGGGCTCGAACGGGGCGATCGCGCTGGCGAAGCGGCTGGTCGCCGAGGACCCGCGCTACGTGATGCCCTACCAGTACGGGAACCCGGCCAACCCGCTGGCCCACTACGAGACGACGGGCCCCGAGATCCTCGCCGACTGCCCGGAGATCGACGTGTTCGTCGCCGGTCTCGGAACGGCGGGGACGCTCATGGGCACGGGCCGCTTCCTGCGCGAGCACAAGCCGGGCACCCGGATCGTCGCGGCGGAGCCGCTCCCGGGCGAGCTCCTCTCCGGCCTCCGGTCGCTCGACGAAGGGTTCGTGCCCGAGATCCTCGATCCCGACATCCTCGACGCGAAGTACCTCGTCTCGAACCGCGACGCGGTGGCGGCGCTGCGCGACCTGGTGGCGCTGGAGGGCGTGTTCGCCGGGCCGTCGTCTGGGGCGGTGCTGGTCGCGGCGGCACGCGAGGCGACGCGGATGGAGCGCGGGACGATCGTCGCGCTCCTGCCCGACGGCGGCTGGAAGTACCTCTCGGCCGGCACGTTCGACCGCGCGCTCGACGACATGGAGGAGGCGCTCGAGGGCGGGGTGAGCTGGTGGTGACGCCCGATGCCGGCCATCCGGGGCCCGCGACCGCGCGGATGCCGCGCGCCATGGCCGCGGCGATCGTCGGGCAGGCCAGGGCCGAGTACCCGAACGAGGCGTGCGGGATCGTGATCGGCAGCGGCGTCGTCGCCGAGGGCGGCGAGGCCCTGCGCTACGTCGCCTGCCGCAACGAGGCGGCGTCGCCGTACCGCTACGTCATCGATAGCCAAGAGGCCCTCCGCCTCTCGATCGAGGCGGACGACGCGGACCAGGAGTTCTGGGCCATCGTGCACTCGCACGTGCGGTCGCCCGCCGTTCCGTCGCCGACCGATGTCGGGCTCGCGTTCTGGCCGGACGCGCTGTACATCCTCGTCTCGCTCGCCGACGACCAGGCGGGGCCGGGCGGGGAGCCGTCGCTCCGCGCGTGGCGGATCCGGGACGGCGCCTCGTTCGAGGTGGCGCTGGAGGTCTCGTGACGGCGACCCCCGAGACGTCACCGCCGGTCGACCGCCGGCGCATCGCCTGGCTGGTCGCCGGCGGCCTCGCGCTCGTCGGCGGCACGCTGCTTGGCTGGAACAGCGCGTTCCTCGAGGCGCTGGCGACGCCGCCGGCGCTGATCCGCGCCGCGCTGGTGGCGGGCGCCGTGGTCCTTGGCCTGTGGCTGCTCGTGGAGGCGATGCGCCGGCTCGACGCCAGCCGCGGACACGCGTCCGACCCGGCGTCGGGGGCCCCATCGGGCGAGATCAGCACCCGCGACCTCGCCGGCCTCGTGCGCGGGATCCGGCTCGTGTTCCTCGCCGTCGCGGCGTTCGCCGCCGCCATCGGCTGGCTCGTGGGACACCCGCTGCCGTTCATCGTGGCGCTCGTCATCGCGGGCGTCGACATCCTCGAGACGTCGTTCCTGCTCCTGGTCGTCGCCCTGCGGCGGGACTAGGCTCAGCCGGCTCCCGCGTGCATCGCGCCCAGCAGGTCCTGGAGCCGGTCGCGGGTCGCCTCGAGATCGTCCGCCAGGCTCATCGAGTCGCCGCGCAGGACCGTCGCGACGGGGGCAGGCTCGTGGACGCGGACCTCGTCGCCCAGCCGGTGCGCGTGCCGGCCGAGCTCGGTCGCCCCGACCGTCGACGCGATCGACTCGAGGGCGTCGAGCGCGACCCGGAGCCGCGCGACGTCGCCGGCGGCCGCCGCCTCCTCGACCTGGGACACCCGGCCTTCGGCGTCCGCGAGGAACAGGCGGACCATGCGCTCCACGAAGGCCGCGTCGCCCAGCCTCGCCAGCCGCTCAAAGGCCGCCTCGTCGACGACCTCGCCGTTCGGCTCCGCGACGGGCGAGTCACCTGCTGCGGCAGCGACGGCCGGCCGCGCGGGGATCAGGATCGCGCGCCGGGTCCCGGGCGACGGCAGCCATCGATCGAGGGCCTGCTCGAGCTCGTCCTCGAGCACCGGCTTGACGACCAGGTCGTCGATCCCGGCCCCGAGCATCCGGTGCCGGTCCTCGGGCTGGCCGCTGGCCGTGATGGCCACGATCGGGATGCGTGGCACACCAGCCGCCGCCTCGCGCCGGCGGATCTCGCGCGCCGTCGCCGGCCCGTCGAGCCGCGGCATCATGCCGTCGACGAGCAGGAGGTCGAACGGCTCGGCTGCCAGCCGATCGAGCGCCTCCGCGCCGCTGGTCACCGTCACCACCTCGAGGCCATGGGCCGTCAGGTGGCCCCTCGCGATCCGGCGGTAGCTCTCGCTGTCGTCGGCCACGAGGACCCGCCGTCGCCCGCCGCTGGGCGCTCCGGACCGGGTGTCGTCGTTGCCGTCCACGCAGGCTCCATTCTGCAGTGATCCGCGAACGGACCTTCACCCCCCGCCGTCTCGCGCGACCGTAGCCGCCATCCTGCAGGTCTCATAGGCCCCCATCGGTGGGGGACCCGCTCGTTCATCCGCGCGGGGTAGGCTAGGCAGGGTCCCACCCGCCCCGGGAGCCGTGCGATGACCGCGACCTCGAGCGCCGCCCGCGGCGCGACCCCCCTCGACGCCGACGAGCTCCGCCTGATCGACGCCTGGTGGCGCGCGGCGAACTACCTCTCGGTCGGCCAGATCTACCTGCTCGACAACCCGCTGCTGCGCGAGCCGCTTCGACCTGAGCACGTCAAGCCTCGCCTCCTCGGCCACTGGGGCACGACCCCCGGCCTCAACATGATCTACGCCCACATGAACCGGGCGATCCGGGCCCACGACCTCGATGCGATGTACGTGATCGGCCCCGGGCACGGTGGCCCCGCCATCGTGGCCAACGCCTGGCTCGAGGGCACCTACAGCGAGGTCTACCCGAGCGTCTCGCGTGACGAGGCCGGGATGCGGCGCCTGTTCCGCCAGTTCTCGTTCCCTGGGGGAATCCCCAGCCACGTCGCGCCCGAGACCCCGGGCTCGATCCACGAGGGCGGCGAGCTGGGCTATGCGCTCTCGCACGCCTTCGGCGCGGCCTTCGACAACCCCAACCTCGTCGTGTGCTGCGTCGTCGGCGACGGCGAGGCGGAGACCGGGCCGCTGGCGACCAGCTGGCATTCGAACAAGTTCCTCGACCCGGCCCGGGACGGCGCGGTCCTCCCGATCCTCCACCTCAACGGCTACAAGATCGCCAACCCGACGGTCCTCGCCCGGATCCCGCCGTCGGAGCTCGATGCGCTGATGGAGGGCTACGGGTACCGGCCGTACCTCGTCGAGGGCGACGACCCGGCCACCGTCCACCAGCAGCTCGCGGCGACGCTCGATGCGGTGATCGCCGAGATCCGGTCGATCCAGCGGGCGGCCCGAGAAGACGGCGTCACGGACCGGCCGCGCTGGCCCATGATCGTGTTCAGGACGCCCAAGGGCTGGACCGGCCCGGCGCGGGTCGACGGCCGCCAGGTGGAGGGCACGTGGCGGGCGCACCAGGTCCCGATGGGCGAGGTCCGCACGAACGCCGGCCACCGCGCGATCCTCGAGGACTGGCTGCGCTCGTACCGGCCCGACGAGCTGTTCGACGACGATGGCCGGCTTCGCCCCGAGCTCGCGGCGCTCGCCCCCGCCGGCCGCCGGCGGATGAGCGCCAACCCGGTGGCCAACGGCGGCGAGCTGCTGCGTGACCTCGACCTGCCCGACTTCCGTGGCTATGCGGTCGACGTGCCCGCCCCGGGCGGCGCGACCGCCGAGGCGACGCGTGTCCTCGGGACGTGGCTGCGCGACGTGATGGACCGCAACCGCGAGACGTTCCGGCTGTTCGGGCCGGACGAGACGGCCTCGAACCGCCTCGACGGCGTGTTTGAGGTCACCGACCGGACGTGGGTCGCCGAGACGCTCGCGGGCGACGACCATCTCGCCCCCGACGGCCGGGTGATGGAGGTCCTGTCCGAACACCAGTGCCAGGGCTGGCTCGAGGGCTACCTGCTGACCGGCCGCCACGGCCTGTTCAACTGCTACGAGGCGTTCATCCACATCGTCGATTCGATGTTCAACCAGCACGCGAAGTGGCTCAAGGTGACCCGCGACCTGCCGTGGCGCCGCCCGATCGCGTCACTCAACTACCTGCTGTCGTCGCTCGTGTGGCGCCAGGACCACAACGGCTTCAGCCACCAGGATCCGGGGTTCATTGACCATGTCGTCAACAAGAAGGCGGACGTGATCCGGGTCTACCTGCCGCCCGACGCGAACACCCTCCTCTCGGTCGCCGACCACTGCCTCCGGAGCCGGAACTACGTCAACGTGATCGTCGCCGGCAAGCAGCCCGGACCGACCTGGCTGGGGATGGACGAGGCGATCGTCCACTGCACCCGTGGGATCGGCACGTGGGATTGGGCGAGCAACGACCAGGGCGACGAGCCCGACGTGGTGATCGCGAGCGCCGGCGACGTCCCGACCGTCGAGGCACTGGCCGCCGTCGACCTCGTCCGCCGGCACCTGCCGGAGCTCAAGGTCCGGTTCGTCAACGTCGTCGACCTGATGCGCCTCCAGGACGAGCGCGAGCATCCGCACGGCCTGTCCGACGCCGAGTTCGACGCGCTGTTCACGACCGACCGCCCGATCGTGTTCGCCTACCACGGGTACCCCTGGCTCATCCACAGGCTGACCTACCGCCGGACGAACCACGCCAACCTCCACGTCCGTGGCTACAAGGAGGAGGGCACGACCACGACGCCGTTCGACATGGTCATGCTGAACGACCTCGACCGCTACCACCTCGTGATCGACGTCATCGACCGGGTGCCGGGGCTCGGGCCTCGCGCGGGCCACGTCCGCCAGCTGATGGTCGACAAGCGCCTCGAGGCGCGCGCCTACACTCGCCGCGAGGGCGAGGACCTGCCGGAGGTGGCGGACTGGGCGTGGACGGGCTGAGCGGTTGAGCCCGCCGCGTCGGCGCTCCGCCGCGGCCCCGCTGGGCCGGATCCTCGTCGTCAACGCCGGCTCGAGCAGCGTGAAGCTGCGGGTGCTCGACGCGGCGGACGTCGTCGTCGCATCGGTCGACCTCGGACCGGTCGACGCCGCCGGCGACGGCGCCGAGGCGATCGTCACGGCCGTCGCCGAGCTCGGGCCGGTCGACGCGATCGGCCACCGCATCGTGCACGGCGGGACCCGGTTCACGGGGCCCGCGCTGGTCGACCCGGCGGTCGTGGACGCGATCCGCGCGCTGATGGACCTGGCGCCGCTCCACCAGCCGGCGGCGCTGGCGGCGCTCGAGGCCGTCGGGCGGGCCCTGCCCGGTACGCCCGCGGTGGCGTGCTTCGACACGGCGTTCCACGCCTCGTTGCCGGCCGGCGCCTCGACCTACGCGCTCCCCGCGGCGTGGCGATCGCGCTGGGCGATCCGGCGCTACGGGTTCCACGGGTTGGCGCACGCGTACGCGAGCGCGCGCGCGGCCGGGCTGTTGGGGGTCGCCGCCGACGACCTCCGAGTCGTGACCTGCCATCTGGGGGCCGGTGCGTCCCTGGCGGCGGTCAGCGGCGGCCGATCGGTCGACACGACAATGGGCTTCACGCCGCTGGACGGCCTGGTCATGGCGACGCGCTCGGGGAGCGTCGACCCCGGGCTGGTCCTGTGGCTGGCTCAGCGCGGCGGGCTGACCGTCGAGGAGATCGGCGATGGGCTCGAGCGCGGGTCCGGGCTCCTCGGCCTCGCGGACACCGCGGACATGCGCGCGATCCTGGACCGGTCGGCCGCCGGCGACGACGACGCGCGCCTCGCCCTCGAGGTCTACCTCCACCGGCTGCGCGCGTCGATCGCCGCGATGACGGCGTCGCTGGGCGGCCTCGACGCGCTGGTGTTCACGGGCGGCGTCGGCGAGCGCTCCGCGTCGATCCGGGCGATGGCGGCCGACGGGCTCAGGTTCCTCGGGATCGCCATCGATCCGGCTCGCAACGAGGACGGCGACGCGGACCGCGAGGTCTCGCCGCCAGGCTCCGGGGTGCGGGTGCTCGTCGTCGCGGCCCGCGAGGACCTCCAGATCGCCCGCGAGGTGCGCTCGGTCCTCGCCCGGTCACCCGACACCCGTCGGCGATCGACAAGTTGAGCAGGTTTGGAGAAGCCTGCGGGCCCTCGCGGCACCAGACTGGAGCACACCAGGATCGATGACGACCGCACCATCCAGCGATCGATGAAGGAGGCATGACATGCCCGCGACGAAGACTACCTCCAAGGACAAGAACAAGAACGTCTGGAGCGACGAAGAGCGCGCCGCGATGCAATCGAGCGCGCGCGAGCGCAAGGCGGCAGCCGCGCGGACGCCCGAGGGGGAGCGGGCCGCGGGCCTTCACGACCTCGAGGAGAGCATCGCCAAGATGCCCGCGGACGACCGGGCGATGGCGGAGCGCATCCACGAGATCGTCTCCCAGGCCGCCCCGGACCTCGTTCCGAAGACCTACTACGGCATGCCCGCCTACGCCACCGAGGGGAAGAACGGCAAGGTGATCTGCTTCTTCAAGCCCAAGTCCAAGTTCCGCGTTCGCTACTCCACCCTCGGCTTCCAGCCGGACGCGCGCCTCGACGACGGCGACCTGTGGCCGACGGAGTTCGCGGTGATCAAGCTGACGCCTTCGACCGAGGCGCGGATCGCGGAGCTGGCGAAGAAGGGCGCGGGTTGATCTCGAGCTTCGATCTCGGGCGACGCGCGGGTCGCAGGCGCTTCCTATCCTCCGCGGGCTTCCGCCAGGGCGCCGACCCGATCGATGAGGCGTGTCCGGAACGCGTCCGCATCGACCTCGACCGCCACCTCCGCGTTCGGGCGACGGCCGGTGAGGTGGCGCCAGTCGGCGATCGTCTGGCCGTCCCCCGGGCCGCGGGACGCGTCGACCTCGACCGCGGCCGCCTCGGTCCGTGCGAGGGCCAGATCCAGCGCGGCAGCGACCACCAGGGGATCGTGGACGAAGGCGCCGTAGAAGCCGTCGTAGCGGGCGTGGAACTCGAAGTAGAAGCGCAACGCATCGGCGAGGAAGCGGATCACCGGGTTGCTGGCGACAGATCGCCGCTCCGGGGCGAGCGGATCGCGGTCGGGGTCCAACGAGTCGTCGGGCAGGCTGCCGGCCCGATGGGCCAGGGCGACGACGTCGTCGGTCGTCAGGCGCGCCTGCTCCGTCACGTCGAGGCCGAGCACGAGGGCTCGCGGGATGGTGGCGTCGTGGTCGATCGCCGCCTGCCACGCGGCGAAGGCGATTCGCGCGGCGTCGGGGTCGCAATGGACGTTCCACTCGGACACGGGCGTCGTGTTGCCGGGCACCCGGAACGCGCCGCCCATGCACACCCAGCGCCGGAGCAGGCGCGGCAACGCGGGCTCGGCCTGCAGCGCGATCGCCAGGTTCGTCAACGGGCCCAGCGTCACCAGCGTGATCTCGCCGGGCCGGCGGCGGGCCTCCGCCACGATCACGTCGGGCCCGAATTTCTGCGACAGCGGCGTCGACGGCTCCGGCAGCTGGGCGTAGCCCAGGCCACGCGGGCCGTGGGTCTCAGGCGTGATCTCGAGCGTCCGCAGGAGCGGCGTCGGACGGCCCGCGGCCACCTCGACGTCCGACCGGCCCGCAAGGTCCAGCACCGCCCGCGTGTTACGGGCCGTGTCTTCGAGCGCCGCGTTGCCCGCCAGGCAGGTCACCGCGACGAGCTCGGCGTCAGGGCTGGCGCACGCGTAGAGCAGCGCCAGCGCGTCGTCGATCCCGGTGTCGACGTCGAGCAGCAGCGGGACGGCCACCTGACGGTGGATGGGTCAGGGCAGCGTCGCGCGGACGGCGCGCTCGGCGAGGCCCAGCGGCAGCGCGCCGGACGTCGCGATCGCGTCGTGGAACTGGCGGAGGACCTCGACCGGGACGTCCCGGGGCGCGACGCCCGCGAAGCCACGTGCCGCCAGGTACCGCTCACGGATCGCAAGGATCTCGAGGCAGCCGGTGAGGTACGACGACGCCTGGGTCGGCCACCAGCAGTAGCGGCCGACCTCGGCCCGCGCGACCGGCTCGGGCATCGCGGCCTTGTCCATCATGAACGCGACCGCGTCCTCGTACGTCATCTCGCCCAGGTGGAGCGAGGTGTCGACGATGATCCGCGCCGCCCGGAACAGCGTCGCGTTGAGGTGGTGCAGCTCGTGGATCGGGTCCTCGAAGAAGCCACGCTCCCGCATGACGCGCTCGGCGTACAGCGCCCAGCCCTCGCTGAAGTAGGGCGTCGAGTAGACCTTGCGCACGTCCGAGGGGTTGCCCTTGCGCATCACCAGGTGCCAGTGGTGGCCGGGGTAGGCCTCGTGGACCGAGACCGTCGGGATCGAGCCGTACGAGTTGTTGGACAGCCGGGACTGGATCTCCTCCTCCGAGACGCCGTCCGGGGCGAAGGGGACGAAGAAGTGGCCCTTCCAGCGATCCGAGAAGGCCGGCGGCGCGATGTACGACGCGACGCCGAGGATCGGCCGCTGGAACACCGGCGACGGGACGACGTCGCACGACTCGCCCGGCGGGAGCGTGACGAGCCCGGTCCGGACGAGGAAGTCACGCGCCTTCGCCGTCCACTCCGTGTAGGTCTCGAGCATCGCCTGCTCGGTCGGCGGGTGCCGCTGCTCGTCCACGTGGAGGACCTCGACGTAGTCGGCGTTCCCGGTCGCATCGCGGGACAGCGCCGTCATCTCCGCGTCGAGGCGGTCGAACTCCGCCTGGCCCCGCGCCCGCAGCGCCCGGGCGTCGTCGCCCAGGACCTCGCGCTCCTGGAGGATCCGCGAGTAGCCGTCCTCCCCGAGCTGCCAGCTGCCGTGGGCGCGGGTCACGAACCCCTCGAGGTGCGCGACCCAGCGGTCCAGATGAGCGGCGGCGGCCTCGCCGGCCTGCCGGAAGCGCTCGCGCCGGCCCGCGTCCTCGACGTCCTGCCACACGAGGTCGCGCACGTAGCGAGTGGCGCCGCGGGCGGCGTTCATGCCGCGCTCGACGATCAGCGGATGGGCGAGATCCGGGTCGAGGTTGGCGATGCCGGCCTCGACGGCGCTCGCGACCTGCTCGAGCCGGGCCACGGCGGCATCGACGAGATCGCCCTCCGGCCGCAGCCGGTGGAGGAACAGCGTGAACAGCCCGCCGGTGACCGGCCCGGAATAGACGACCGGGTCCCGCTTCCAGGCCTCGAACGGCGCCAGGATGAGCCGCCCGCGCAGGACCGCGCTCGCGAGGTCGCGGTTGATCGCGTCGTCGGTCGTCAGCGGCTGCCCGTCGGGCGCGACGTCGCCGATCCGCTCCAGTCGACCGAGGTACGTCGCGGCGTCCGCGTCGCGCCGCCGGAACGCGTCGGCCGACAGGTCGTCGAGGCGATCGTCGTACTGGCTGAGGCCGAAGCCGCTGGCCGCGGTCGGCGACGCGGCGAAGTCCGCCTCGAGGAGGTCGTGGAGGGTCGAGTCGAGGACGGGGTTGGTCATGCTTCGCTCCCTGCGCGGCTCACGGCGCCTTGCGGTCGACGAACCGGCAGCGGTCCCGGACCGGGCACAGCTCGTGCTTCGGGTTCTGGGCGTGGCAGATCGCGCGGCCGTGGTGGATCAGCAGCACGTGGGCCGCGTACATCTCGTCGGGCTCGAGGAGGCCCAGGAACAGGTCGTGCGCCTGGTCGGCGGTGGCCTTGGGCGGGATCAGGCCGATCCGCTGCGCGACGCGCTCCACGTGGCGGTCGACCGGCATCAGCGGCGTCCCGAAGCAGAACAGCAGCACGATCGAGGCGGTCTTCTTGCCGATGCCGTCGATGGCCGTGAGCCAGTCGCGGGCCTCGATCGCCGGCAGGTCGCCCAGGAACTCGAGCGAGTAGTCGCCGCGCTGCTCGCGGATGTGGCGGAGCGTGGCCTGGATCCGGGGCGACTTCTGCGGCCCCAGCCCGCCGGGGCGGATGACGTCGATCAGCTCGGGCAGCGGCGCGAACTCGACCTTCGCCCAGTCGGGCGGCGGCGCGGTCGAGAGGCCATCGCCGCCCCAGCCGATGCCCGGCCTGTGGACCTCGGGCTCGCGATCGCTGGGGTATGCCGTCCGCAGCGCCTCGTAGGCCTTCTCCGCGTTCACGTCGGCGGTGTTCTGGGTCAGGATCGTGAGGATCAACTCGCTCGTCGGGTCGAGGCGCGACTCCCAGACCTGCTCCCCGTACACGCCGGTCAGCTCGTCGAGGACGTAGCGGGGCAGCCCGGGCCGGTAGCGCCGGAGGTAGTTGGCCCACGCCTTGACGGGGTCGGCGGGCCTGCGAGCGCGCTTCTTCGCGGGCTTCTTCGGCTTGGTCGTCTTCGCCGCGGTCCGACCCGTCACGGCGTTGGTCGGGCTCACCGGATGGGTCTCCACGTCACTACGACAGGTGCGGCGTCGCCGCCGGCAGGTCCATCGCCGCGCTGAACAGCCGCGCGATCCGCTCGCCGCACCGCTCGACCGGTGGCGTCCCCGCGGCGATCGCCGCCTCGAGGTCCTGGGGCGTCTCGACGATCGGCATCGCGATCGCGCCGACCGCGGCCAGGGCCTCGATCCCCTCGGGCGTCACGCCGCCGCCGAGGGCGATGCACGTCCGGCCCGCAGCCTGGGCCCGCTTCGCGACGCCGAGCGCGGTCTTGCCGTAGGCGGTCTGGGCGTCGATCCGCCCCTCCCCGGTGATCACGACCTGGGACGTGGCCAGGGCGCGGTCGAACCCGGCCTCCTCCATGACGAGCTCGACGCCGGGCCGGAGCTCGAGCTCGGCGAACTGGCCGGCGAGGGCCAGCATCGCAAACCCGACGCCGCCAGCCGCACCAGCCCCGGGCGTGTCGCGCTCGCGCCGGCCGGCCGCCCGCTCCAGCGCGTCCGCAAACCGGGCGCAGCGCATGTCGAGGGCGAGCACGTCGGCGGGCGAAGCGCCCTTCTGCGGCCCGTAGATCGCCGCCGCGCCCGTCGGGCCGAGCAGCGGGTTGGTCACGTCGCACGCGATCCGGAGTCGCGTCTGCGACAGGCGCGCGTCGAGGTGGTCGAGGTCGACCGTCGCGAGGTCCTCGCTGACCTCGGCGCCCAGCGACCGCAGCAGGCCGGCACCGCCGTCGGTGGTCGCGCTGCCGCCGATGCCCAGCGCGATGTCGCGGATCCCCTCGTCGAGCACGGCTCGCAGCAGGTCGCCGGTACCCTCGCTGGTCGCCCGGGCGGCGTCGCGCTCGGGGGCGGCGACGAGCGACAGTCCGGATGCCGCGGCCATCTCCACCACCGCGGCCCGGCCGTCCGCGCGCCGGAGCCAGCGAGCCCGGATCGGGCGCCCCAGGGGGTCGGTCGCGTCGGCCTCGCGCCACTGCCAGCCGCCGGCCGCCTCGATGGCGATCAGCGTCCCCTCCCCGCCGTCGGCGAGCGGCGCGAGGTGGAGGTCGTCGCCCGGGCGCGCGCGGTGCCACCCGTCGGCGAGCGCGCGCGCCACCTGGACGCTCGTGAGTGAGCCCTTGAATGAGTCGGGCGCGATCAGCACCCGCAGCTGCCGATCGGCCATCGTCAGTCGGCGCGGTCGCCCGCGGCCGCTCGCCGCTTCTCGAGGTACTCCGGGATGCGGATCATCGGCGGCCGCTCGTGGTCGGCCAGCTCCTGCACCTCCAGCGACAGGTGCCCGCGCCCGGACCGCGGCAGCTTCATCGTCGAGCCCAGCTCAGCGAACAGGCGCACGCGCCGCCGCTCCTCAAGCCGCTTCATCACGGCCTGGAGGATGACGAACGACATCCGCGACAGGCCCTCGAGCTCCTGGTTGCGGTGCACCCGCCGCTCGAGGTCGACCTGCCCCAGCCCCTCGATGCCCGCCCGCTCCGCGGCGTCGATCAAGTGCCCGATCTCGACCGCGTAGCCGGTGAAGAACGGCAGCTGCTCGAGCAGCGAGCGCCGGCCGGCATACTCCCCGGCCAGCGGCTGGATGAAGCCCGACAGCTCGGGGAAGAACAGGTTCACCAGCGGCCGCGCGACGAGCTCGGTGACCCGGCCGCCGCCGCCCTCCTTGAGCACGCCGGCCTCGACGATCGGGCGCTGGTAGTAGCCCTTGACGTACTGGAGCCGCGGCTCGACGAGCAGCGGGCCGAGCGTGCCGTAGACCATGCGTGCGTGCCAGTTGCGCACGTCGGTATCGGCCCACACCACGATGTCGCCGCAGGTCTCGTAGAGCGACTTCCACAGCGCCTCGCCCTTGCCCCGGAACGAGCCGTATCGCTGCAGGACGTCCGGATGCTGGACCACCCGGGCGCCCTCGGCCTCGGCGATCGCGACCGTGTCGTCGGTCGACGCGGAGTCGATCACCAGCACCTCGTCGAGGAGCGGGTACCGCTCCTGCATCTCGCGGATCGCGCGCCGGACGATCGGGCCGATCGTCTCCGACTCGTCGAGCGTCGGCAGCACGAGGCTCACCGTCAGCCCCTGCTTCTCCTTGAGCGACGTCAGGCGGGCGAGGTCGGCGAACTCGGAGTGGTGGAAGTTGGCCTCGGCGAACCAGCGCTCGACCCGGGCCGGGACGGCGCGCGACTCCTCGGCGGCGCGGTCGGCGGCGGCGAGGCTCTCGGCCCGCTGCGCCAGCTGCTCGAACGTCTGGCGCCCGATGGGCTCCCGTGTCTTGACGACGATGACGGTCGGCCGGGCCCGCTGGGCGATGGCCTCGGGCAGCGCGCCGAACAGCGACGTGCCGGGCTCGCCCGGCGGTGCCGAGGCGCCCATCACGACGAGGTCCGCGTGCTCCGCCTCGCGCAGGATCGCCGTCCGCACGTTGGCGGTCTCGCGCAGGATCGGCTCCGAGCGCGCCGTGACGTGCTGGCGGGCGAACGCGGCCAGCGCGTGCTCCGCCTGGGCGCGGACCGCCTCCGTGACGCCGGCCGGCACGACGTGCATCACCGAGACCGTCGCTCCGTACCGGTTTGCGAGGGCGTCCGCGAACCGGAGCGCCAGCTCGGCGTGGGGCCCGCCGCGGACGGGGACGAGGATCCGCCGGATGTCGCGCGCCCCGCGCTGCTTGACGACCGCGATGTCGCAGGGCGACTCCCGGACGACCTCGTCGATGGTCGGCGAGATCACCGGCGCGTGCGCGTCCCGGTTGGGCCCCGACTTGCCACCCCAGCCGAAGATCATCAGGTCGGCTTCCTGCTCGGCCGCCGCCTCGACGATGCCCGCCGCCGCGTGGCGCCCGATCCGCACCAGCGGGTGGATCACGGTGCCCTCGGGGACGTAGTCGAGGACCTTCTGCAGCAGCCGGCGCGCCTGGCGGGCCCTCGTCGCGCCCTCCGACAGCGGCATCCCCTCCGGAACCTCGACGATCCCGAGCGCCGTCAGCTCGCCCGTCCGAGGCTCCATCAGCGAGGCGCCGATCCGGATCAGCTCCTCGGCGGTGAGCGGGTTGGCGACCGGGATCAGGACACGCGACGGGAGCGGCTGGCCGCTGTTCATGCCCCGGCCTCGGCCGCGGCGGGCTCGGCGGGCGTCGTCGCCGCGACCTCCGCCTGCCAGCGGTCGACGAGGTAGGGCTTGAGCAGCTCGAACTCGCGGGCCTGGCGCTCGACCCGCTCCTCGGCATCGGTCGTGGTCAGGTTGCGCGTCTCGATGACGAAGCTGCCGACCCGCCCGAAATAGATCGGCACCAGCGCGGCGACCATCTGGCCGGTGTCGACCTCGCCGCGCCTGGTCGAGAGCACCAGGTCGTAGATGAGTCGCGCCCACAGGTCGTCGGGGAAGTGGAACGCGCTCAGGGCCTCGGCCATCTCGAGCGTCGAGGCCCGGGCCGTGTCGCCTTCGCCGCCCAGCCCGAGCTTGCGGGCCGCGGCGTCGGCCAGCTTGCCCGCCTCGGTGGCCAGCGTCATCACCACGTCGAGGTTCGGGGGGTCGATGGTCCGGCGCCACGTGTCGGCGACGGTCAGGGATCCGGCGTGAAACTCGGACAGGAGGCGGATCGCGTTCACCTCGAGCGGCGGCGGGTCGATGATCCGCTCGAATCCGTACGCCGGGACGTCGTGGCTGCCGCGCGGCCCGAGCCACGCGTCGGGATGGGTCGCGGCGAGGCGAAGGATCGTGCCCACGACCTGGCGGAACATCGGACCGAGGTCGGAGCCCGGGTCCTTCGGGTCGTGCACCTTGGCCCCCAGCCGCGCCTGGCACACCGCGTAGCCGGCGGTCAGGGCCGACGTCGTCATCCAGATGTCGATGCCGAACTTGCTGATGTCCTCGGTCCAGTCGTCCAGCTCGAGGTAGTGCCGGACGAGGTCGCCGCTGACGCCGAAGTCGCCGCCGATCGGCTGCCGGATCCGGTGCCCGTACAGCGCTCGCGTCAGCGGGTAGGTGACGGTGTTGGTGATGGTGCCGTCGTACTTGTAGCGGGCGTAGAGCGGGGCGACGAAGTCGTAGCCGCCCTTGAGGATCGGCCCCGCCAGCAGCTCGATCCACTCGGGGACGATGCTCCGCAGGTCGCTGTCGACCACGACCAGCGCCTGGACCTCGAGCGCGGCGGCGATCTCGAAGATCGTCCGCAGGGCCGCGCCCTTGCCGCCGACGCCGTCGATCTCCGGGTACGTGATCGTGACCCGGTCGAGCTTGTTGGTCGGGCGAACGAGGAGGATCGACTCCACGTAGTCCGGGGGCTCGGTCTCGACCACGACGCGCTGGGTGCCGTCGGGGCTGCCGGCGTCGGAGTTGACGAGGACAGGCTTCAGCTCCGGGAAGTACTGGACGAGCCCGGCGTGCGCGGCCCGGACGACATACCCGATGGTCGCCGCGTTCTTGAAGCTCGGGATGCCGACCATGATGTCGGCCCGCCCGAGCCGGGCGATCTCGTCCCGGATGGCGGGTGTCAGGGTCGTCGGGGGCACGGCCTCACCCTACCACCGGGAGGTGGCTCGCGGGCGGACGCCCACCAGTGCGCCGGGCCGAGGCCCGGGCGCCCACGAGCCCTGCGACGGACGCCTGACGGGGCGCCGGGGGGACCATCGTCACGACCCGCAACACCGATGGTCGTGTGTCCTCGCGCACCGTTGAAAACTAGCCTGCAATGACGGCCCGGATAGTTCGACTGACAGGCCCGTCACGGTCTGAACGACCACCAGATTGAGGCAACGTGCGAACACAAAGGGGCAGCGTGCCAGTGCCCATCCTTCGCGTCTCCCGGGGGCGGGACGAGACCGCGACGGCCGGCCGGGCGACGAACCGACGTCGCCAGGGTGGCCAGACCCTCGTCGAGTTCGCCCTGGTCGTCCCCCTGTTCATGGGCATCCTGATCGCGATCGTCGAGTTCGCGTTCACGTTCAACGCGGTCCTGGCCGCGCAGTACGCGAGCCGCGACGCCGCGCTCGTGGCCGCCGAGGCCGGGAACCAGGCGGGCGCCGACTGCGTGATCCTGCAGACGGTCGAGGACGACATGGGGGCGCCCGCCAACCCCAACGACATCGTGTCGGTGGAGGTCTACGAGTCGAGCGCGTCGGGCGTGCAGGTCGGCGCCGCGACGATCTACGCGCGCGGCGCCGCGTCGGACTGCACGATGCCCGACGGGACCACGATCACGCTGCCCTATACCCGGACCCAGGACGGCTATCCGGAGCTCGGGCGGTGCAACGTCCTCGCCGGCTGCGACGGGCGGGAGCTCGACCACGTCGGGGTCAAGGTCACCTACCGCTACCAATGGAAGACGCCGATCGGGCACGGGATCAGCCCGTACCTCGACGTGACGCGATCGAACTCGATGCGCATGGAGCCCGTGCTGTGATCCGGCGCGGACGCCGCACGGGCGGCTCGGACCGTCACGGCGAGCGCGGCCAGAGCCTGGTCGAGTTCTCCATGATCGTGCCGTTGTTCCTGCTGTTCCTGCTCGGCCTGCTCGAGTTCGGCATGGTCTTCGACCACGTGCTGACGATCAGCTACGCCTCACGCGAGGGCGCCCGCACCGGCGCCGCGCTGGCGAACGGCTCGAAGATGGCCGACGAGTCCCTGGGCACCTGCAGCGACGTCGATTCGTACGTGGTCGCGGCCGTCGAGCGCGTGCTCGATTCCCCCGGGTCCCCCGTCCATGGCGACCTCGCCGACGTCACCCAGATCCGGATCTACAAGGCGACCGCGACCGGGACCGAGGTAGGCCCCGTCAACGTCTGGACCCCCGGCAGCGGCCCGACCGTCGACGGCAAGGACCTGAGCTTCTCGCGCTCGAGCTACGGCTGGGACTCGTGCACGCGCAACAACAACACGAGCAACCCCGACTCGCTCGGCGTCTCGATCTCGTACACGTACCACGCCGTGACGCCGCTCGCCTCGTTGATGCGGTTCTTCGGCGGCCCGGGCTGGAGCCAGCTCCCCGTGACCGACCGCTCCGTCATGGCGCTGAACCCGACCGACTAGAAGGACTGTGATGCCGCCCTTGACCGCTGAGTCCGCGACCCCCGGCGCCGGCGCCGGCGCCCGCCGCCGCGCCCGGACGGCGAGGGAGCGCGGCCAGGTCCTCGTCATCTTCGCGGGCGCGATGATCGCGCTCGTGGCCCTGTGCGCCGTCGTCGTCGACGTCGCCTGGTACTGGACCAGCAACCTCCGGATGCAGCGCGCCGCCGATGCGGCCGCGCTCGCGGGCGTCGTCTGGCTGCCGGGCAACCAGGGCAAGGCCACGCTCGTGGCGCGCGACGAGGCCGCCAAGAACGGCTACACGAACGGCGTCGACGGCGTCGTCGTCACGCCGTCCTACGACACGAAGAACCCGCGCCGGATCAAGGTCGCGATCACCGGACCCGTCGGCACGCTGTTCGCCCGGGCCGTCGGCATCAACTCCTGGCCGGCCGCCCGCGCGGCGAAGGCCGACTACGTGCTGCCGGTCCCGATGGGCAGTCCCCAGAACTACTACGGCGTCGGGTTCTACGAAGGCCTCGTCACGCACACCTCGGTCGCCACCGGGCACACGTCGTGCGACGCGCCGTCGTGGGACGGCACGTGCACCGGGAACCTGGCGACCGCCGCGCCGTCGGGCGGCCAGTGGACGCCGACCAGCGGCTCGATCCAGGCCTCGGTGAACTCCAACAACAACGTCTACGCCACCGAGAACACCAACGGCGAGAAGCAGCAGCTGTCCACCTTCGGCTTGCTCAGCGGCGGCTCGGCGATCCCCACGCCGGGGACGGGACAGGCGCTCACGATCAACGGCATCGAGGTGCGCCTCTCGGACGCGTTCCTGTCCGCGAACTGCAGCAACTCGACGATCGGTGTCCAGCTGTCGTGGGATGCCGGGACGACGTGGTCGACCGCCGTCGCAACCTCGACCCTGGGCACCAACAACCAGACCGACTACCTGCTCGGCAGCAGCTCGACGACGAGCGACTGGGGGGCGCACAGCTGGGTTCGGAACGACTTCAGCGACACGAACTTCCGCATCCGGCTGACGGCGAACAAGGGCTGCGGGACGTCGGGCACGACCCTGAACCTCGATCAGCTCGAGCTGCGGGTCGGCTGGACGATGACGACGACGACCACGACCAAGGACGTGCTCCCCGTGCCCGACCCGCTCACCGGATCGTCGCTCGATCCGCAGGGCTTCTGGGGCGCCATGTTCACGTCCGGCGGCTACCGCGAGAACGGTGACAAGTACGGCCCGCGGTACCTCGGCAACGGCACGGGCCAGCCGTCCGGTTCCAACAGCCCGACGTACGAGGCGGGCGGCTACGACTACACGATCGAGCTGCCCGGCGGCTCGGGCGACGTGCGCCTGTTCGACCCGATGTTCTGCGCCACCGGCGACAACGGGCACGGCGGATCGTTCGGCGCCGGCGACCACTGGACGGGCGGCCCTGCCACCACGAACCCCGCGCCGGTCGCGATCACGTACTCGCTGTACGACACGAAGGAGACCCTGCTCGACACCACGGACGACACGCAGGTCGCCACGCTGACGTATGACCCGGGCAGCGCCACCATGGGCGACCTCAGCGGCGCCTTCGGCACGCCCACGAACAGCACGGCGGCCAACCGCCAGGACTGCTCGTCCAACCCCGCCCACAACCACTGGGTCGTGCTCAAGAACGGGCTGCCCTCGGCCACCTACCGGCTCAACGTCAACACCAGCAGCGCGGCGGGGAACATCAACGTCGGTGCCGAGAACCTGTTCTCCATCTGGGCCAAGTCCCTCGGCAACGCGCGGGTCTTCGGCGGCGGCCGGATGGCGGCCTACACGAACCTCGACGGCGGCCTGCAGAAGTTCTACTTCGCGCAGATCGAGAAGGTCCACGCCGGCAAGACCCTGTCGATCCACCTGTTCGACCCGGGTGAGGCGAGCGGCAACGCCTACCTGCGGATCCTCAGCCCGGACGGGAACATCTACCACTACCAGACGTTCGACTGGGCCTCGGACGACGGGCGCTCGCAGGCGGGGGTGAGCCAGATCCAGACGTCCGTCAACGGGGCGGCGCAGTTCAACAACCGCGAGATCACGATCACCATCCCGCTGCCGGCGACCTACGGCAAGGACGGCCTCAACCCGCCCGGTGACGTCACCGACGAGGAGGGCTGGTGGCTGATCGAGTACAACGTCAACCAGGGCAACGACACGACGACCTGGTCCGTGGACATCAAGGGCAACCCCGTCCACCTGGTGCTGCCGTGATGAGCCAGGTCGATCCCGATCGCGGGATGCTCGACCCGACGCGCCCGGGCAGCTCCGCCCAGCGACTGCCGGGCGTCAGGTTCGTGATCGGCGTGACGGTCGCCGTGGTCGCGTTCGCGGCGGTCGTCGCGTTCGCGATGTACTGGCTGATGCCCGCGGCCTGACGCTCCCGAGCCTCAGCGCGGGGGCGTGGACTGCGGCAGGCGTGACGCGGACGCGGGTGCCTTCGCGATCGCCCATTCCTCGTTGACGCGGCCTGGCAGGTAGCGGCTGTTCGAGGCGCGGTACGACAGATCGCTGAAGCCGAGCATCCCCCACGAGACCAGCGTCATCACGGCCGACGGCCGCACGAACGTCGACACGCGGGTCAGGAACGACTCGTTGAGGACGGCCTCCAGCTGGCGCTTGCGTTCGAGGAGCGGGACGTCGTCGATCGACTGGCCGTCGATCCACAGCAGATCGGTCGCCACGAAGGCGTGCCGCTCGCCGCGCGCCAGCGCCTCGATGGTCACGGGCTCCACCCTGGCCACGGCCAGCTCGTGGTCGCGTCCGTGGACGTACGGGTCGTCCTTGACGCTGGGCCGGAACAGCCGCGGCACCAGGATCGGCGGCCGCTCCACCTGCTCCATCGAGGGGAAGGCGCCCTCGCCGGTCCGCAGCGCGGCGGTGGTCACGTGTCCCTCGATGACGGCGTCGATCGCCGTGAACCCGTCGAGCAGCGCCTGGAGCATCTCCTCCGGGACGGCGACCTCCTGGCCGTCGCGATAGAGGGCCGCCCGGTCCTCGGTCAGCGCGGCGACGACGCGAGCGCCGCCCCAGTCGGGCTCGACCAGCGCGTCGGGGATGTCGCGGGCGGCGCGCCGCCCCGGCCGCTGCGGCCGCCACGCAACGGCGATCTGGAGCGCGAGCCCGTCGACGACCATGGCGCGGATGCTACTCCGGGGCGGCGTCGGGCCCCTATGATCCGCGCGTCCATCAGTTCCGCGCCCACCTGGAGTGACGATGGCGGCGCCCACCGTCCCCGCGGCATCGACGATCGCGACCGGCCCCCGCGACCCCAACCTGCGGCGCGTCGCCCAGGGCGCCTGGACCCTGTACGACTTCGCGAACACGATGTTCTCGTTCGCCGTCGTGTCGGGCGCGATCGGCCTGTACCTGATCAAGGACACCCAGTTCGGAGAGCGCGACGGCAACCTGGTGCTGTCGCTCGCGATCGTGATCAGCGTCGGGATCAACGCCGCCGTGTCGCCGGTGCTCGGCGCGTTCTCCGACCGGGGCGGGCGCCGGATGCCGTTCCTGCTCGGGTTCACCGCGCTATGCATCGGCGCCACGTTGTTCATCGCCGACGTCCCGCCGGTGATCGGCGTGGCCCTGTTCATCGTCGCCAACTTCGCCTACCAGGCCGCCCTCATCTACTACGACGCGACGCTCAAGACCGTGAGCACGCCGCAGAGCCGCGGGCGGCTGTCGGGGATCGGAACCGGCATCGGCTACTGCGGAACGGTGTTCATCGGGCTGGTGATCTTCCTGCTCGACATCCCGGTGGAGGACCGCTTCCGCCTGACGTCGATCCTGTTCCTGGTGTTCGCGATCCCGATCTTCTGGTTCGTGCGCGAGCGGCGCCGCCCGGACGAGCAACCGGTGACCCGCGCCGACGTCGCGGACTCGTTCGGGCAGCTCAGGCGGTCGATCGCGCACGCGCGCGAGGTGCCGGGCCTGTGGCGGTTCCTGTTCGGGCGCTTCTTCTACTCGGACGCGGTCAACACCGTGATCGTCGTCATGAGCGTGGTCGTGGTGAAGACGATGGGCCTCAGCGAGGCGACGGCGAACGTGATCTTGCTGCTGCTGACGCTGGTGGCGATCGTCATGAGCTTCGTATGGGGCTGGCTGGTCGACCGCCAGGGACCGAAGCGGACGCTCGTCTGGGTGCTGGTGTCGTGGGCCATCGGCCTGGTCCTCGGCGGCATCGCAATCGGGTTCGGCCAGGCGGGGCTGGTCCCGTTCCTCGTCGCGGGCGCGATCCTGGGCAGCGGGCTCGGTGGCGTCCAGGTGGCCGACCGGGTGCTGATGGTGCGGCTGTCCCCGCCCGACAAGATCGGCGAGTTCTTCGGGATCTACGGGCTGGTCGGCAAGGGCTCGCAGGTCGTCGGCCAGCTCCTGTACGGCGCGCTGATCCTTCTGCTGCTCGACCGGCTGGGCAACGGCGCCTACCAGGTGGCCGTGCTGAGCCTGCTGGTCACGATGCTGATCGGGTTGTGGCTCGTGTGGCCCGTCAGCGATCGCTGGGCCGGCTCCGGCGAGGTGGCCGCCGGCGACGACGAGGCGAGCGCCGGTGCCCCGCCACCGCGGCTCGCGCCCGACCGCGCGCCGCTCGACGACCGCCGCTAGGACGCGTCAGTCGCCATACCCGTCGGGGTGGGTCCGCCGCCAGTCCCAGGCGGAGCCGATCATCGCCTCGAGGGTCGAGCGTCGCGGCGTCCAGCCGAGAACCTCGGCGGCGAGGGCGTTGGAGGCCACGAGCACGGGCGGATCGCCGGTCCGTCGCGGACCCACGTCGTGCGGGATCGGCCGCCCGACGACCGCCTCGGCGGCGCGCATCACCTCGCGCACCGAGAAGCCCGTGGACGTGCCGAGGTTGCAGGCGCGATGCGTCGATGCGTCGCCCGTCGTGGCGTCGCCATCCGCGGCGTCGCCGTTCGCGGCGACGGCTCCCGTCGCCAGCGCCAGCGCCGCGAGGTGCGCGTCGGCCAGGTCCGAGACGTGGATGTAGTCGCGGATCGGCGTGCCGTCGGGCGTCGGGTAGTCCTCGCCGAACACCGTCAGCCGGGGGCCGCCATCGGCCGCGATCAGGACGTTGGGCACGAGGTGCGACTCGGGCCGGTGGACCTCGCCGATCCGGTCGGTCGCGCCGGCCACGTTGAAGTAGCGCAGGCTGACGCTGCGCAGCCCGTATGCCGCGCCGTACCAGCGCAGCGCACCCTCGAACGTCCGCTTGGTCTCGCCGTACGGGTTGATCGGGCGAAGTGGCGCGTCCTCGTCGATCGGCGTCGCGTCGGGCACGCCGTAGACCGCGGCGGTCGACGAGAACACGAGCGCGCCGATGTTCGCGTCCCTGGCCGCCTCGAGCAGGGCGATGCCGCCCGCGACGTTGTCGCGGTAGTAGCGACCGGGGTCGCGGATGCTCTCGGCGACCAGCGAGCGGGCGGCGCAGTGGAGGATCGCGTCCGGGCGCTCGGCCTCCAGCAGCGGTCCGACGACCGACGGGTCGGCGTACGAGCCCACGACCAGGCGGGCGGCCTCGTTGACGATCGCGCGATGCCCCGTCGTGAGGTCGTCGAGGACCACGACGTCGTGGCCTGCCCCGAGGATCGCGTCGACCGATACGCCGCCGACGTAGCCGGCGCCGCCGGTCACCAGCACCTTCACGGCCGGCCGCGCCGGAGCAGCTTGTCCACGAGGCCCGGGGCCGATGACGCCGTGGCCTCGAGCGACGCCTGGCCCCGGGCGGGCGCGAGTTCGACCGCGTCCACCTCGGGCAGCGGATCGCCGCGGACGGCGAACACCTCCTCCAGCCGATCGGCCAGCCGCCGCGCCGCGACGTTCTCGGGATCGATGGCGAGCGCCCGCCGGGCCTGGCGGTACGCCTCCGGATCGTCGGACCGCTCGAGCGCGACCCGCGCCAGCCCGACGACCGCGATCGAGTTCCGGGGATCGGCGTCGGCGACCTGGCGGTACAGCCGTTCGGCCTGGTCGACCAGCCCGACCGACAGCGCCCGCTCGGCCTGGAGCAGGAGCTCGATCACGCGACCACCTCGTCATCCGGCATGTCGGCAAGCATGCCCTGTGCGAGCAGCATCAGCGTGCCCCGGTCGTTGAGGGCCGGATCGCCGATGACGCGCTCCAGCAGGGCGTCGAGCATGCGTCCCAGCCTCGGGCCAGGCTCCAGGCCGAGGTCCCGGATGAGGTCGACGCCGTCGACGGCGAGCGCGCTCCGGTCGAGCGGCGGGCGAGCCGCGAGCTCGGCGTCGATCCGGGCCCGGAACGCCGCCGTCGCCGGGTCGTCCGGCGACAGGCCGCTGCCGACGTCGTCGGCCCGACGGAGCTCGAACAGGGCGTCGAGGTGCTCCCGGCCGATACGGCGGATGAACCGGCGCACGGCCGGACCCGAGGGATCGGGGTCGATGGTGAACATGTGGTGGCGGACGAGGTGGGCGACGTCCTCGATCGTGGCCTTCGAGAAGCGGAGGCGGCGCAGGATCACCGCCGCCTGCTGCGCCCCGACCACGTCGTGGTGGTGGAATCGGCCGTCGGCGAGCGTGGCGGGCTTGCCGACGTCGTGGAGCAGGGCGGCGAGCCGGACGACGGGCCGTTCGCGCGGCGCGGCGTCCACGGTGCGGAGCGTGTGGTCCCAGAGGTCCTCGCCCGGCAGCTTGTTCTGCGGGATCCCGCGCTGGGCCGCCAGCTCCGGGACGATCACGCCGAGCAGGCCCGTGTCGGCGGCCACGCGCAGCCCGACCGACGGCCGAGGCGCCCCGACGAGCCGCGACAGCTCGGCCCCCACGCGCTCGCCGGACACGTGGGCGACCAGCCCGGCGTTGGCCGCGATCGCCGCCAGCGTCAGGTCCTCGATCGCGAGGTCGTGGGTCGCGGCCAGGCGGACCGCGCGGACCATCCGCAGCGCATCCTCGTGGAGCCGCGCCAGCGGGTCGCCGACGGCGCGGAGGGTGCCGGTCTCGAGGTCGCCCAGCCCGCCGAACGGGTCGACCAGGACCGCGTCGCCGCCTCCCTCATCTCCCTTCGCCGGGCCGCCCCAGGCCAGCGCGTTGACCGTGAAGTCGCGACGCGCCAGGTCGGCCTCGAGGTCGTCGCCGAACTCGACCCGGTGGGGCCGCCGATGGTCGGCATAGTCGTGCTCGAGCCGGAAGGTCGTGATCTCGAACACGGCACCATCCCGTCGCACCGCGACCGTACCGAACCGGTTCTCGTACACGGCACCGGGGTACAGGCCGACGATCTCCGGCGGGCGGGCATCGGTGGCGAGATCCCAATCCGCCGGTTCGCGGCCCAGCAGTGCGTCGCGCAGCGACCCGCCGACCAGGTAGGCGGCGTGCCCGTGCTCGCGCAGGCGGTCGAGAACGCCGACCACGGGGGCGGGGATGTCCGCCGCCAGGCGTGCCGCCGCCTCGGGCAGGTCCGGCCCGGCCACGGCCGGCCTCAATTCCGGCCGAGGAAGAGGTAGGTCCTCCAGGCTTCGTTCCGCTCGTCCTGGAGATACGGCGTGAACAGCGAGTAGATGTCGCTCCTGGGCTCGAACGGGACCCGCACCAGGCGAACGTGGGCCTCCTCGGGGGTCCGGCCGCCCTTGCGGTGGTTGCACGGCTTGCACGCGGCGACGAGGTTCTCCCACGTGTGGCCGCCGCCGCGGTGGCGCGGCACGACGTGATCGAGGGTCAGGTCGTTGGCCTGCCGGCCGCAGTACTGGCAGGTATGCCGGTCGCGGCTGAAGATCTCGCGCCGGGTCAGCTTGACCCGCGGTCGGGGGCGCCGGATCTGGTGCTGGAGCCGGATGATCGAGGGCGCCCGATAGACCGTGCGGACCGTGCGGATCTCGGCGTGGTCGTACTCGATGACCTCCGCCTTGGACCCGAACACCAGCCGGAACGCCCGCGGGATGTTGCAGACGTTCAGGGGCTCGTAATTCTGGTTCAGCACGAGCACGACCCCGTCCATCGGCCGAACGATAGCAGCACGGCTTGGGGCGTCGGCTGGGGGCGAGTGGAGGGTCGCGAACCGGGTCGCGGCGGGGGTGCTGGCGGCGATCTCCCCTCAGACCCTGGGCGGGTCCATCGCCCGCTCGAGGCGGGCGATCTCGATCTCGATCCGGCCGACGTCGGCGGAGGCCTGTTCCCACTCGTGGCTGCCGAGCGCGGCCGCATTCCGCCGGCGGCGTGCCGCGGCGTGCTGCTCCAGGAGCGCCTCGCGGGTCGTCGGGGTCTGCTCCCCGCCGGCCTGCCCGGTGTCGGCCATCGATCCTCCGTGCACGTCTGGCGAACTGTAGCGCGCCGCGCTCGCGTGCGCGCGCGACGGATCAGGCGCGGCCCACGCTCGCCGTCGCGGTGGGCTGGGCGGTCAGGCGTCGCGCACGACCCGCACGGCCATCCCGGGCGCCACCGGGCCCTCGCGCAGGACCCGCGCATACCAGCGCGCGTCCTCGGGGCGGACCATGTGGCTGATGCGCGCGATGCGCCCCTCGAGGAACCAGTGCGACTGGGTCGTGCACGGCGCGGCGAACTGCGTCAGCTCGAGCAGCGGTCCCGGCCCCTCGTCCGAGCCCGCCTCGGCGCCGCCGCCCAGCTCGAGCCGGTCGCCGTCTCGCAGTCGCGCCCAGTCGATACCCAGCAGCGTCAGGTTCTCGCCGTACGAGCCGGGGAACGACTGGTGCCCGTCCGCGCGCACCCGCTCGACGGCCTCCTGCGGGTACAGGCAGACCGCGGCCGTCGGCCCGCCATGGATGTCCGGCTCGTTGTGGCCGTCGCCGTCCAGGCCGAGCGTCCGGACGACGGTGCCGTCGACCGGCGGCTTGGGTACGCCGCCGCGGTTGAGGTTGACGGACGCGACCACGCCCGCCAGGCCCGGCTCGATCGTCCGGCGCGTGGCCCACATCACCTCGGTGTCATAGGGCAGGTCGATCGCCTCACGGCCCGCCGTTTCGGGGTCCTCGCGCAGCAGCGCGTCGACGCCGGCGAGCACCTCCGCCTGGGCCGACGGCTCCGCGGCGGCCACGAAGCTCACGGACGCCACGCGGTCGAGGACGCCCTCGCGCGTCAGCACCTGCGTCTGGCGGTACTGCGCGCTCTTCCACGGCTCGAACAAGGCGCACCGTCGGAGCGACGCCCGCCACCGCTCGTCCCACACCTGCGGCTCGTCGCCGGCGAGCGTGCGGATGAGGTCGCCCATCGCCCTGACCCACGGCACCGACTCGTCGCGCCGGTTCCAGGCGAGCACGAGGCGCCCGCCGGGCCGGAGCACGCGATGGACCTCCGACAGGGCGCGGACGGCGTCGAACCAGTGGAACGCCTGCGCGGCGACCACCGCGTCGACCGATCCGGCGGGCAGGGGGATCGCCTCGGCCGTCCCGTCGACGATCTCGACGGTCGCCGCGCCGTCCAGCGCCGCCGCGAGCCTGGTGCGCATGCCCGCCACGGGCTCCAGGGCCACGATCCGGGCTCCGGCTGGGACCAGCAGCCTCGTGAGCTTGCCCGTGCCGGCGCCGAGCTCGAGCACGGTCCGACCGGGCCGGAGGTCGAGCCGCTCCACGATCGCGCCCACGGCGTCCTCGGGGTAGCCCGGACGGGCCCGGTCATACAGGTCGGCCGTCCCGTCGAACCCGCGCGCCGCGGCCGGGTGGATGGAGTCGGTCATGGGTCGATCCTAGGGCAGGGCGGCGTACACGGCATCGTGCACCGCGTTGATCGGCGCGTGCGCCATCTCCCAGACGCCGCTCAGATACACGAACACGAGGTCGTGGGCCGGGTCGACCCACAGGCGCGTCCCCGTCGCGCCGCCATGACCGAACGATGCCGGCGACGCCGGGCTCGCGACGCCGGGCTTGGCCCACCCGATCGCGTAGTGCTCGGCGCGCAGGACGTCGGTCGCCGCGCCCAGGCTGCCGACCGTGACCTCGCGCGTCATCAGGTCGACGAACGCGGGCGAGAGGATGCGCACGCCGTCGAGCTCGCCGCGTCGCAGGATCGCGCGCCCGAAGCGCAGCAGGTCGCCGGCCGTGCTCCACAGGCCCCCGCCGGCCAGGTTGAGGCGCGTGTACGCGGGAAGCAGCACCTCGCCCGGCACGCCCGCGAGCCTGGGCAGGTCGACGACGACGGGGGCCAGCCGGACGTCCGCCTCCGCCGCGGGCTCGAACGTCGTTGCGGTCATGCCGAGCGGGTCGAGGACGTTCGCCCGGAGCAGCTCGTCGAGGGAGCGGCCCGGCCGGCTGCCGAGCGCCTCGGCCAGGAGGTCGAACGTCGTCGAGGCGTACCGGAACGTGGATCCCGGCGGCGTCTCCTGGGGCACGGCGAGCGCCAGCCGCAGCAGCTCGGCGCGGTCGCCGCCGCGAAGCAGCAGTCCCTCGACGTCGACGTCGCCGAGGCCGCTGGTGTGGGTGAGCACGTGCCACGCGGAGAACGGCAGGATGTCCGGCCGGGCGGCGAGCCCCGGAAGCGACTGGCCGAGGGGTTCGGTCAGGTCGAACCGACCCGCCTCGACCTCGCGCAGGATCGCCGTCGTGACCATCGGCTTGGTGATCGAGGCCAGGAGGCACACGGCATCGACGCCGAGGCGGGGACCGTCGCGGGGGCCGAAGGACTCGAGCCGGACCACGCCGCCGGCGTTGGCGACGCCCACGGTCACGAACGGGACGGTGCCGTCAGCCACCTGTGCGGCGGCGATCGCGAACGCGGGCTCGAGCTCGCGACGCGAGAGGCGACCGGCCGGCTGGGGAGGCATCATGGCAACCATAGCGGCGGGGCTCCTGCCGCGGGCGAGCAGGCTCCTCCCGCCGGTCGTCGACCGCGCAACGAAATCGGCTAGCCGTCGGGTGCAGGTTTCCGCCGCGGAGTACGATCCGCACGTGACCGATGGCGCCCGCGCCTACGAGACGACTCCCCGGTCCGGCTCCCCCATCGCCGAGGAGATCCGGCTTCGGCTGGCCAACGCCTGGGGCGAGATGGGGGCCGCCTGGGGCGTCGCGCCGGCGATCGCCCGCGTCCACGCGTATCTCATGGCCCGGCAGGAGCCGCTCACGGAGCGCGAGGTCCGCGAGGCGCTCGGCCTCAGCCACCGTGCCGCCAGCCTGGCACTGGCCGAGGCGGAATCGTGGGGCCTGGTCGAGCGCGTCGCCGAGCCCCGCCGCGTGGGACGACGGGGACCGGCGGGCACGGCCTACATGGCCATCGGCGACCACTGGCGCTGGTTCGGCCGCGTCGTCGCCGAGCGCAAGGTCCGCGAGGGCGACCCGATCATCGTGGTCCTCGAGCAGACGCTCACCGACACCAACGTCGCGATCCAGCGCCACCCGGGCGACGCCGACCTGGCGCGGCTGCGCGACTGGCTGACGACGTTCCTGGTGTTCGTCCGGCTGTTCGACCGCGCGGTGGGCCTGGTCAGCCGCCTGGAGCCGACCGAGCTCGAGCGGGCCCTGCGCCTGCTGGGCGAGGTGCCCGACGAGTCGATCATGCGCCTGGTCAAGCTGCTCGACGGCCTGCCGGACGACGACGTCCTGGGCCTCGTCGAGGCGCTCAGCCGCCTGTCGCCGACGTCCGCGCGCCGCGCGACCACGCTGATGTCGGGAGTCGTCCGCACGCTGGTGCGGTAGCCACACCGCCTCAGGTCTGGGTCGGGTGTCGGACGCCCGTCCAGCCCGGGGCATTCCACGCCGCGAGGGGCGCGCCAGGGGCCGGAGACAGGCGGCAGCAGGGCCTGCGCGGCGTCGTTGCGGCGCTTCGAGCCGAACCCCCAGATCCCGGCGCGGAGCGTCGGATGCCCGAGCAACGGCCGGAGGCTGTCCGCCCTGAGCTGTGACATGCCGGTGAGCAGGAGGACCTCGAGGTTCGGAGCCGCGGCGACCGCACGCAGGTCCGTGATGCCTCGCATCGCGTCCAGCGCGACCCACCGAAGATCGGGGCACGCTGCGAATGACGGGAGCGACGTCACCGAGCGGGTGGACCCGAGGACGAGGTAGCGGAGGGTCGTGATCCGCCCCAGGGCGTCGAGGTCCGGCTGCCCCCGAACGCTCCACAGCTCGACGAGCTCGAGGCGGCCGATCGTGTGGAGGAGGTCGAGGTTGGCGATCGTTCCCTGCCCGGAGGTGAACCGGCGGAGGCCGGTCAGCGGCCGGAGCCACTCGAGGTCCACCGATCCGATGCCGAGGCGCTCCAGCGTGACGAGCCGCCCGACCGTGTCCGGGTCCTTCCACGAGCCGTCGATCGCGAGCCGCCGGACGCGTGGCAGGTCGCCGGCCGGCCGCATGGACAGGCGCTTGATCGTCGCGGCGAGCACGAGGTCGTCGAGCGTGTCCTCGACGTGTCGGAGTCCGTCGAGCGACCTCAGACGAAGCGAGCGCGCGGCCAGCCTGCGCAAGCCGGGGAACCACCGCAGGGGGCTCGAGATCCTCGCCTGCCTCGAGGCTCAGCTGGACGTCCGGCCGCGGCCCGAGCAGGCTGGCGACCCGTCGCCACGCGTCCGGTGGCAGCTCGCGGTCCACGCGGATCCAGGTCTCGTTCGCGGCGAGGGGGGCCAGCTCGGCGCCCTCGCCCACCCGGATCCACCGGAACGTGTCGCCCATCGCCGGGAGCCTATCGCACGTCGTTCGCGGCCACCCTTGGGGGATTCCCCATGCCCCGTGCGATAATCCGCCGGTGACGGCGGACTCGAACCGGCTCGAACGGGCGACGACCCCGGGGCCAGCCGGCCGGCCGACGGCTCACGCGTTCTCTCGGAGAGCCCTACCTGCCATGACCGAAACCTCCACCTGGGTTACCAAGAAGGGCCTCGCTCAGATGCTCAAGGGCGGCGTCATCATGGACGTCGTCACGCCCGAGCAGGCCAAGATCGCCGAGGAAGCCGGCGCCGTCGCCGTGATGGCGCTCGAGCGCGTCCCCGCCGACATCCGCGCCGCCGGCGGCGTCGCCCGCATGTCCGATCCGGCGATGATCGAGGGGATCATGGCCGCGGTCACGATCCCCGTCATGGCGAAGGCCCGGATCGGTCACTTCGTCGAGGCGCAGGTGCTCGAGGCGCTCGGCGTCGACTACATCGACGAGTCCGAGGTCCTCACGCCCGCCGACGAGACGAACCACATCGACAAGCACGCCTTCAAGGTCCCGTTCGTGTGCGGCTGCCGGAACCTCGGCGAGGCCCTGCGCCGGATCAACGAGGGCGCGGCGATGATGCGCACGAAGGGCGAGGCGGGGACCGGCAACATCGTCGAGGCCGTGCGCCAGCTGCGCGACGTGCTCAAGGAGATCCGCAAGCTCGAGGGCATGCGCGAGGACGAGCTGTTCGTCGCAGCCAAGGACCTCCAGGCCCCCTACGAGCTGGTCAAGGACGTCGCCGCCAACGGCCGGCTGCCGGTGGTCAACTTCGTGGCCGGGGGCATCAGCACCCCGTCCGATGCGGCGCTGGTGATGCAGCTGGGCGCCGAGGGCGTGTTCGTGGGCTCCGGGATCTTCAAGAGCGAGGACCCGGCCCGGATGGCGAACGCCATCGTCCAGGCGACGACCCACTTCGGGGATCCCAAGATCATCGCGGAGGTCTCGAAGGGCCTGGGGGCGCCGATGCGAGGGCTCGCGATGGAGGCCATCCCCGACCAGGAGCGGCTCGCCGTCCGCGGCTGGTAGACCCGCAAGCGGGATGAAGATCGGAGTCCTGGCTCTCCAGGGAGCCTTCGCCGAGCATGTCTCGACCCTGCACGCCATCGGCGTGGAGGCGGTCGAGGTGCGCCTGCCGGCGGATCTCCTCGACGTCGACGGCCTGATCATCCCGGGTGGGGAGAGCACGACCATGCGCCGGCTGATCGACCGCTGGGGCCTGCGCCAGCCGATCCTCGACCTCGCCGAGAGCGGCGCGCCCCTGTTCGGCACGTGCGCGGGGATGATCGTGCTGGCCAACGAGATCGCGGGCGACGAGGAGCCGGTCCTGCCGCTGCTCGATGTGACCGTCGAGCGCAACGCGTTCGGGCGCCAGCTCGACTCGTTCGAGACCGAGCTCGTGGTCCCGCTGCTGGGCGACCAGCCGGTCCACGCGGTGTTCATCAGGGCGCCCGTGATCGAGCGCGTCGGGCCGGGCGTCGACGTCATCGCCAAGCTCGACGACGGCCGGATCGTCGCGGTCCGCGAGCGGAACGTCATCGCGACCGCGTTCCACCCGGAGCTCGCGGGGGAGACGCGCTTCCACCGCCTCGTGGCGATGCTCGCGGCCGAGCACGCGGACCCCGGCGAGGGCGTGGGCCGGCGGCCGCATCCCACCCGCCGCACGCAGCTGGGCCGCTAGCGATGGCACGCACCGGCAAGGTCCGCGCCGCCCGCCTGACCGACCTCGCGGCCCTGGGCGAGCTGTCGCGTCTCGCGCAGGCCGACGGCGACGGCACACGATCGTTGGGCCTGCCGGTGACCGGGCCGCGGATCGGGATGTTCAGCCTGTTCCGGCTGCCCCTCGGGGCCTTCAGCACCAATGACGTGATGTACGTGTTCGATCGCGACGGCCACGTCGCCGGCCTGTTGCGCGCCGAGCGCGACAGCCCGCGCGACGAGTGGACGGTCGTGGAGCTGGACGCGGTCGGCGACCTCGACGCGGGCGACGTCCGGTTCCGGCTGGTCCAGTACCTGCTGCGCGACGGCGGCAAGCGGGGCGCCGTCCGGTTCCACGTCGCCTGCGGGGACGTCGACGACAACGTCGAGCTGTTCATGCAGGCCGGGTTCATCCGCTTCGGCGACGAGCACATCCTGTTCCGCGAGCCCGACGATCCGCTGCCCGGACCCATGTCCGATGACGAGGCGCGCGAGGCGCGGATCCGGCCGGTGGCGAGCCTCGACGCGCTGCCGCTGTCCCGGCTCTACGCCTCGGTCACGCCCGCTCCGGTCCAGCGCCTGGAGGACGTCCGCATCCACGACTGGGAGCGGCAGGGCCGCGACTGGCGGGTCCCGCGCAGCTCGCTCGCGCCGATCCTGCGGTTCGCCGATGTGGACGCCTTCGTCCAGGAGAGCGAGGGCGGGGGTCCCGACGGCACTCAGCTCGATGCGTTCGTGCAGATCGGCGTCGCCAAGGAGGACCAGCCGCACTACCTGAAGTTGATGGCGCGGCCGGAGGCGGCCGTCGAGCCGCTGATCCGCCACGCGCTTGGCACGATCTCGGCCGGCTCGGATGCATCGGGCCGGCGGCTCGGCGTGCTCGCGCCGGTGCGCACCTACGAGTCGCCCATCGACCGGCGGCTCGAGGAAGAGGGCTTCGCCTCGATCGCGACCGTCACGCTGCTGATGAAGGAGACCCTCGTCCGGGTCGCCGAGCCGCGCCTCGTGCCGGCGGGCGTCCGATGACCCAGGACGACATCCAGATGACCGACCACGAAGGAGGGCCGATCGGCGTGGGAGCCCCCGAGCGCCAGCGCGAGACCATGGACGACCTCGACGTGCTCCTCGCGGCGCTGCCGCCGGAGATCGTGGAGGCGATTCACGCCCTGCCGGACCGCGAGTCGCTGATCGAGGTCGTCCTGGACCTGGGCCGCCGGCCGGAGGCGCGCTACCCGTCGTCCGAGGTCGGGCTACTCGATCGCGAGATCGGCGACCGCGACATCGCCTACGTCGTCGACCACATCGGGTCGTTCGGCGACGACAACCGCGCCGGCATCGAGCGCACGCTCCACCGCATCTCGGCGATTCGCAACCGGAACGGCAAGATCGTCGGCCTGACCTGCCGCATCGGGCGTGCGGTGTACGGGACGATCGAGATCATCTCGGACTACATCGATACCGGGAAGTCGATCCTGATCATGGGCCGCCCCGGCATCGGCAAGACCACGATGCTCCGCGAGGCCGCCCGCGTGCTCGCCGACGAGCAGGGAAAGCGGGTCGTCGTCGTCGACACCTCGAACGAGATCGCCGGCGACGGCGACATCCCCCACCCGGCGATCGGGAAGGCCCGGCGGATGCAGGTCCGGACGCCATCGCTCCAGCACGAGGTGATGATCGAGGCGGTCGAGAACCACATGCCCCAGGTCATCGTGATCGACGAGATCGGGACCGAGCTCGAGGCGCAGGCGGCGCGCACCATCGCCGAGCGCGGCGTCCAGCTGATCGGGACCGCGCACGGCAACAACCTCGACAACCTGATGCTCAACCCGACGCTGTCGGACCTGATCGGCGGCATCCAGAGCGTGACCCTCGGCGACGAGGAGGCCCGCCGTCGCCGGTCGCAGAAGAGCGTCCTCGAGCGCAAGGCGCCACCGACGTTCGACGTCATCGTCGAGATCCAGGATCGCGAGCGGGTGCTCGTGCACGCGGACGTGGCCGCGACCGTCGACGCGCTGCTCCTCGGCGACCTCACCTCGCCCGAGCTGCGGTGGCGTGACGAAGAGGGCGTGCACCGCTCCCAGGCTCGCCCCAAGCCGTCGGCGCGCGAGGCCGCGGGCGGCGGCGATCAATTCAGCGGGCTGACCGGCACGGGCACGGGCGCGTGGGGCCGCGAGCCCGGCTGGCGCGGTGCATCGACGTATCGGACCGGGTATCCCGGCGACGACCGCCTGCCGGTGCGGCCGGGGTTCAGGCCGGGCCAGTCGGGTGGCTGGCGCTCCGGCCGCAGCGGGGGCGGCTCCTCGGACCGCGGCGGCTCCTCGGACCGCGGCCCGCGGTCCACGGAGGGGGACCGACAGGACGCGCTGAGCGTCCTGCCCGGCGAGCGCTTCGCCAACCGGCCCGGCGACCGGCCCGGGCCGCCGGCCGGCGCCCCGTTCGTCGCGGGTGAGATCGCCGATCGCGGGCCGCTGGAGCGGGCCGAGGGGGCGGCGGCCGCCCCGGTCGTCGACGTCCGGGCCCGCGACGCCCGCGAGCTGCAGCGCCAGAAGGCGTGGCGCGAGGAGGCCACGCGGGCCCTGAACGCGCTGCGCGAGGACGAGGGCACGCGCCCCGTCAACGCCGCCGAGCTCGAGGCGGAGGAAGAGGCCCGCATCGCCCGCATGGTGCCGGGCGAGACCGACGCCGACGGGTCGGCATTCGATGACGAGGGCGACGACGGGGAGGACGACGGCTACGGGTCCGCCGTGCGCCAGATCGAGGGCGGCACGCTGCCGACGCTGCGGGTGTTCCCGCACGGCATCAGCCGCAAGCGCCTCGAGCAGGCCATCCGCGACCTGCAGCTGCCGGTCATCGTCGCGCGCGACGTGGACGAGGCCGACGTGGCGATGACCCTGCGCAGCGAGTACCGCCAGAAGCCGCCGCCGATCCGCGAGGCCGAGGAGCGGGCGATCCCGGTCTACGTGCTGAAGTCGAACACGATCGTGCAGATGCAGGCGTCGCTGACGTCGATCTTCTCGCTCGAGATCGATCCCCGCGACGCGGCGCTGCGCGAGACCGAGCAGGCGATCGGGCTCGTGATGAAGCAGCAGGAGCCGATCGAGCTGTCGCCCCAGAACGCGTACATCCGCCGCCTGCAGCACCAGATGGCCGAGCGGGCGAACCTGGTCTCGCGCTCCCGCGGCCGCGAGCCGTACCGACGGGTCCGGCTGTATCCGGACGCCGCCCGGCCCGCCTGGCGCTAGGCGCACACCGCAGGCAAGAGCCCGCGGGCCGCTCACAGACCGCGGGCCCCCTGGGCGTTCATTGCGCGGGCCGCTGGGCGGTCACTGCAGCGGTTGATCGGCCTGACCTGCACGCTGGGCGAGCAGTTCACCGGTCTTGGGCGGCAAAACCGCCAGCTTGCACGCCGGGCGGGCAGATCAGCGGTTCGTCCGCTGCAGTGCACGCTGGGCGAGCAGCGCGGCGCGGGGCAGCCACGCCCGGGCGCAGTCCGGCCGCCGATAGGCGCACCGTATCCTCGGGGGGTGACCACCGCGGCATCAACCGCCGATCGCCGGGCGGACGAGGCAGACACCCCGCTCGGCTCGATCCCCGGGCATCCCGACCTGTCCCCGACGCCCGACGGGGGTCTCGACGAGGCCGAGGTCCAGCGGCGGCGCGCCGCGGGCCACGGCAACGCGCCGCCACCGCCGACCACCCGGACCTACGCGCAGATCCTGCGCGAGAACATCTTCACGTTCGTCAACAACATCCTGTTCGCGCTGGGCATCGCGCTCGTGCTGGTGGGCCGGCCGGTCGACGCCCTCGTCTCGCTCGGCGTCATCTCGACCAACGTCATCGTCGGCATCGTGCAGGAGATCCGCGCCAAGCGGACGCTGGACCGCATCGCCCTCCTCACGCGGCCCACCGCGACGGCGGTCCGGACCGGAGAATCGGTCGAACTGCGCCCGGAGGAGCTCGTGCTCGGCGACCTCATCGCGGTCAAGGCCGGCGACCAGATCGTCCTGGACGGGCGCCTGTTCGCGGGCGACCTCGCGGTCGACGAGTCACAGCTGACGGGTGAGAGCGACGTCGTCCGCAAGCGGATCGGTGACCCGGTGTTCAGCGGCAGCTACGCGACGACCGGCGGCGGGCGCTACGTGGCGGAAGCGGTCGCGTCGGACAGCTTCGCGAATCGGATCATGGCGGGTGCCCGATCCTTCCGGCGGGTGATCACGCCGCTGCAGGCGCAGATCAACCTCGTGATCCGCGTCGTGCTGGGCATCGTGATCTACCTCGAGATCCTGCTCATCATGCGTGGCATCGTGCAGCAGGCCGTCCTGGGCGACGTCGTCGCGGACGCGACGCTGCTCGCCGGGCTCGTGCCCAACGGCCTGTTCGTCTCGATCGCCGTCGCCTACGCCCTGGGCGCGATCCGGATCCTGCGCTTCGGCGCGCTCGTCCAGCAGGCGAACTCGATCGAGTCGCTCAGCCACGTCGACGTCCTGTGCCTCGACAAGACCGGCACGCTGACGGCGAACCGGCTCGACGTGGAGGCGGTGACAGGGCTCGACGGCGCGTCCGAGGACGAAGTGGTCGCCGTGCTGGCGGCGCTCGCCGGGTCTGCGACCGTCCGCAACCAGACCACCGAGGCGATCGCGGCGCGCTGGCCGCGCGATCCGCTGCCCCAGGCCGCGGAGGTGCCGTTCTCGTCGGCCCGCAAGTGGAGCGCGGTCGCCTTCGCCCACGGCGACCCTTCGCTGCCGGGGATCATCGCCCTGGGCGCCCCGACGTTCCTGCGCACCTCCCTGGCGAGGGACGACGACGGTGAGCCAGCCGGGTGGTCCGCGCTGGAAACAGCCGCGGCCGCCTGGACCGAGCGCGGCCTGCGGGTGCTGCTCGTGGCCACCTACGCCGACGCCGCGGCCCTGCCGCCCCACGAGGACGAGGCGGACGCGACGCTGCCGACGGGGATGCGCGCCCTGGGCCTCGTCGCGATGGCCGACGAGCTGCGTGCGGAGGCCGGGGCGGTCCTCGCGTCGTTCGCGACCGCCGGCGTCAGCGTCAAGATCATCTCGGGCGACGACCCGGACACGGTCGTGGCGCTGGCCCGACAGGCGGGCATCGGCGACGTCGCGTCCATCGCTGGCCACGAGCTGGACGGCCTCGACGAGCCCGACCTGGGCAAGGTCGCCGAGGCGCACACCGTGTTCGGCCGGATCACGCCAGCCCAGAAGGAGCGCCTGGTCGGTGCGCTCAAGTCGCGCGGCCACTACGTGGCGATGATCGGTGACGGCGTCAACGACGTGCTGTCGCTCAAGAAGGCCGACATGGCGATCGCGATGGGCAGCGGCAGCCAGGCGACGCGGGGCGTGGCCGACCTCGTGCTGATGGAGGACTCCTTCGCGGCGGTCGCGGAGGCGGTCCAGGAGGGCCAGCGGATCCTCAACGGCATGGAGGACATCCTGAAGCTGTTCCTCACCCGGATCGCGACGGTCGGCCTCGTGATCGTCAGCAGCCTGGTCGTGATCACGTTCCCGATCGAGCTGCGCAACGCGTCGGCCCTGACAGTGTTCACCGTGGGCGTCCCGAGCGCGCTGCTCGCGCTGTGGGCCCACCCCGGCCACCAGGTTCGCGACAGCCTGGACCGGACCCTGGCGCGGTTCGTCGTGCCCGCGGCCGTTGTGTCGAGCCTCGTCGGGTTGCTCGTGTTCTACGGCGTCCTCGCGCTGTCGAGCCCGGACCCGGCTGCCCTGGAACCGGCCGCCGGCAACGCCCGGACGGCGCTGACATCGTTTCTCGTGTTCGTCGGGCTGTTCCTGATCGTGTTCGTGGAGCCGCCGATCAAATGGTTCGCCGTCGCCGAACCGCTGACGGCCGATCGGCGGCCGGCGTACCTGGCGATCGGGCTCGGACTGGCCTTCGTCGTCGTCCTGCTGACGCCGCCGGCCCGCGCGTTCTTCCAGCTGATCGCGCCGGCGCCGCGGGACGGGGTGGTCGTGATCCTCGCGGTGCTCGCGTGGGTACTGCTGGTACGGACCTTCTGGGCCTACCGCGTCGTGGACCGGTTCCTCGGACGGGCCTGATCGCGATCGGAGGAGGTGACGGATGACGCTGCGCGTGACCGAGGTGGTGATCGACTGTGCGGACCACGGGGCGGTGGTCGACTTCTGGGCCGCCGCGATGGGCTACGAACGACGCGAGGTCAACGAGCAGTACGTCGCGCTGGTCCCGCCGTCGCCCGCCACGCCCGGCCGCCCGCCGCTCCTGTTCCAAAAGGTCCCCGAGCCCAAGGTCGCCAAGAACCGCGTCCACCTCGACCTGCGCGGCGAGTCGATGGGCGACGAGGTCGCGCGGTTGACAGGGCTCGGAGCGTCGTTCATCGCGCGGCGATCGCTGGGAACGCTCACCTGGACGGTGATGGCCGATCCCGCGGGCAACGAGTTCTGCGTCTCGGGCGACGCCTGAGCGCGAGCTAGGCGTTCCCTGCCCCGGCCTATCCGCGCCGCAGCCATCGCTCCGCCTCGCGCGCGGCCAGGACGCCGCTCATGCCGTGGACGCCGCCGCCGGGTGGCGTCGACGAGGAGCACAGGAACAGGCCAGGATCGGGCGTCGTGTACGGGTTCCAGCGCACGACCGGCCGGAACAGCAGCTGCCGCACGTCCTGGACCCCGCCGTTGATGTCGCCGCCGACGTAGTTGGCGTCGTACGCCTCCATTGCCCCGGCGTCGCGAACGGAGCGGGCGAGGACGAGGTCACGGAAGCCCGGCGCGTATCGCTCGACCTGTGCCTCGATCGCCGCGGTCGCGTCCCCGGTCCAGCCGTTCGGGACGTGGCAGTAAGCCCAGGCGACGTGCTTGCCCGCTGGCGCACGAGACGGGTCGGCGATGGTCGGCTGGACGAGCAGCACGAACGGGCGCTCGGCGACCCGGCCGCGGTGGACGGCGTCCTCGGCCGCCGCGACCTCCCGCATCGGGCCCCCGAGGTGGACGGTTCCCGCCCGCGCGGTCTGCGGGTCCCGCCAGGGGATGGGGCCGTCGAGCGCCCAGTCGAGCTTGTGGACGCCCGGGCCGTACCGGAAGCCCTCGAGGCGGCGCCGATAGCCGGCGGGCAGGCGCTTCCCCGCCACGTCGATCACCTGCCGCGGCGTGAGGTCGAGCAGCACGGCCCGAGCGGCAGGCAGCTCGTCCAACGAGGCGATCCGCCGGCCCGTCTCGAGCTCGATGCCCAACCCCCGGGCCTCGGCCTCGAGGGCCGTCGCGATTCGCCCGCTCCCGCCCATGGCCAGCGGCCAGCCGACGGCGTGCGCGAGGAGCCCGAGCACCAGCCCGAACGACGCCGAGACGGGGCGCCCGAGCCCGAGCATGGCATGGGCCGAGATGCCCGCGAACATGGCGCGCGCCTCCGGCCCACGGAACGCCAGCCTCGCGAGGACCGTCGCGGGCAGCAGCGCCGGCAGGCCGAAGCGCGCCATCAGGATCGGGTGGCGCGGCGGCCGGACCACCGGCCGCAAGAGCTCCGGGACGAGCCGTTCCCACTCGCCGGCCAGCGGTCCGAACAGCCGCGCCCAGGCGACCGCGTCCGCGCCGAGGGCCCGCAGGGCCGCCCCCCGGTCCGAGAGGTCGCGCTCCAGGACCACGGAGCGAGCCGGCGTCAGCGCGTGCGCCACGGGCACGCCCGGGTGCACCCACTCGACCCCGTGACGCGCGAGGTCGACGGACCGGAAGAACGGCGACGCGATCCCCAGCGGATGGGCGGCCGAGCAGACGTCGTGGACGAACCCCGGCAGGGTCAGCTCGGCCGACCGCATTCCGCCACCGACCGTCTCGGCCGCTTCGTACACCCGGACAGATCGCCCGGACCGCGCGAGCTCGATCGCCGCCGCCAGACCGTTAGGTCCGCCGCCGACCACGATCGCATCGACCGAGCTCGCCGCAGTGGCGCGCCCGGTCATGCGGCCATCGTCCCGGACCGGCTCAGCTGGTCGCCCGCCGCCGCCGCAGCCAGCGCGCCGGCGCCGTCATCGTGCCGACCGCCATCCATACCGCGGCGCTGTGCCGGACGTTCCCCGCGTGCCGCCACTGGCGGCGCCGGTCCACGCACACTCGCCGGACCTCGACCACCGGGGACCCGACCCCGAGCGAACGCGCGACGTTCTCCAGCGTCCGCTCCCAGAACCGGTCGTTGTACCGGTTCGCGCCGAACATGTAGGTCAGCTCGATCAACGGGTCGCTGGTCCGCTCGAGCGCCTGGACCTGCACGACGGTGTCATCGTGGTCGACGAACGCGGAGAACGTGATCAGGCCGGACAGCGCGTGTCCCTCGGGCGTCATGAACGTAAACGACTCGCGGTCTGCGTAGATGACCAGGACGCCCGTGGACATCTTGACGGGCGAGCCCGGCATCGGCGAGACCTCGAGCAGGGCGACCTCGCCCGGCGTGATCCCGGCCAGCGGCGCGTAGAACGTCGCGCCATTGGGCCAGAACGTGGGGAAGGCAGCCTTCCAGTGGGCGACCACGGCTTCCGGCGAGTGCTCGCTCGCGGGCACCCGGACGACGAACGTCTTCTGCCACATCTGGCCGAAGCCCTGGACGGGCCCCGAGACGCGCCTGCCGGTGACGGTGTCCTGGCCGGAGGTCCTGGCGGTCGTGTTTAGCCTGTCGACGGGATGGGCCCACGACTGGGCATCGCGGGGGGCGTCTTCGGGAGCGCGGCTCGGTGCGGTCATGTTCCGACTCCGATCAGGCTGTCGCCGCGGCGAGCGCGGCGCGTTCGTCGTCGTGGATGCCGATCGCCTCGTCGAGGCGTGTGAGCGCGAGGATCTGGCGGTAGTGCTCCGACAGGCCGATCGCGTACAAGTGCTGGTTGCTGCGTTGCGCGCGGACCAGCAGGGTGACCAGCAGGCCGATGCCGCCGCTGTTCATGTACTCGAGGTCACCGAAGTCGAGGACGATGGACCGGGTGCCGGCCGGCGCCTGGCCGTAAGCCTCCATCAGGATGGGCTCGCTGGCGCCGGTGATGTCGCCGTGGATCCGGAGGATCGTCGCGTTCGCGGCAGGGACGACATCGACGGTCGTGCTCATCGGGGCACCTCCTGGCTGCCGGTCGCGACCGGCGTGTCGGCCATCACGAGGTAGTCGGACAGGCGCGTGATCCGGAAGATCTCGCGGTAGTGGTCGGACAGCCCGACGGCGATGACCTCGCGGTGGTCGCGGCGGGACTCGGCGAGCAGGCGCACGATCAGGGCGATGCCGGTCGAGTTGATGTAGTCGACGTTCGTGAAGTCGAGGATCACGCGGGTCGCCGCGGCGTCGGACGCCGACCGATAGGCGGCGGTCAGGGTCTCGTCGGCCGCGATGTCGATGTCGCCGCGCATCGCGAGGCGCGCCTCGCCGGGGATCGCCGTGGCGACCTCGACGCTCAGCCGTCCGTCGTTCATGGCTGCCTCTCTCGTGGTTCAGCGCCCGTCCCGGGCGAGGGTCAGGGTCACGGTCTGCAGGCCGTCGCCGGCGTGCACATCCATCCCGTCGACCATGTGGCGGATGAGGAACAGGCCCCAGCCGCGCGGCTTCTGGCGGCCCTCGAGCTTGGCGTCGAGGTCGGGCGCCTCGGCGTCGGGGACGGGGCCCGACAGCGCGCGGTCGGTGACCCGGACCGTGATCGCCGTCTCGTCCGCGTCGACGCGGACGTCGACCGGGACGGCGGGGTCGCCCTGGGACCCGTACTCGATGGCGTTCATCACGGTTTCGGCGACCGCGGTCTTGAGGCGCTCCACGCGCGCAGGCTCGAGGCCCAGCGGCGCGACGGCGTCGGCCACCCGCTGCATCGCAAGCCGCTCGTTGCCGACGGCGCCCTCGATCGTGAATGCCACCAGCGGCTCACCGGCTGCGTCCGTGACGACCTCGTCGCGGGTCAGCTCGACCTCGGCCCGGTCCTCGCTCCAGTCCCGCGCACCCACGCCGGCGGAGCGACGGAGCGTCACCAGGGTGATGTCGTCCTCCTGCTCGAACCCGGAGCCCGTGAACGCGGTCAGCTCCTCGAGCAGGCGGTCCAGCAGCTGGCTGCCGGCGTCGTCGCCTTCCATCGCCGCCCGGAGGCGGGGGAAGCCGAACATCTCGCGGCCCGGACCGTGCTGCTCGACCATGCCGTCGGAATACAGGAGCATTGCGTCGCCCTGGGCGACGAACCCCTCGGTCTCCTCATAGGCGATCCCGGGCATCAGGCCCAGCGGGAGCCCGGTCGCCCGCAGCTCGAGGACGCCATCCGCGGTTCGCACGTAGGGCAGGTTGTGGCCGGCGTTGGCGAACACGAAGCGCCCGGTCTCCGGCTCCAGGACGCCGTACAGGCAGGTCACGAACATCCGGGCCGGCATCTCGGGCGCGAGCAGCTCGTTGGCCCGCGCGAGGACCTTGCCGGGCTCGATGAGCCGGGGTGCCTCGGCGCGCAGGATCGAGTGCGTCCGAGCCATGACGAGCGCGGCCGGGACGCCCTTGTCGGTCACGTCACCCACCACGACGCCGATCCGGCTTTCGCCGAGGTCGATGAAGTCGTAGAAGTCGCCGCCGACCACCCGGGCCGGCCCGTAGTAGGCGGCGATCTGCCACTCCCGCAGGTTCGGGAGCTCGCGCGGCAGGAATTGCTGCTGGATCAGCTGGGCGACCCTGAGCTCCTGCTCATAGCGCTCGCGCTCGGCGGCCTCGGCGGCCTGCTCCTTGACAAGCTGGGCGACGCGGATGGCCGGCGCGGCCTGGGCGGCCAGCGTGCCGAGCAGCCGCCGGTCGTCGGACGAGTAGTCCTGCTCCGACAGCCGAGGCCCCAGGTTGAGCGTGCCGATGAGCTCCCCCTGCGTCACGAGCGGGACGATGAGCGCGACGCCGGCCGCCCGCAGCTCGTCGAGCGCGGGCGATGCCAGCTCGAGCCGCAACAGGTCGACCGGCCCGGGAGCCGACTGGAGAAAGGCGAACAGCGGGTCCGTCTCGGGAATGTCCACGGCGACGCCCGGCAGCTCCGTCGAGGCGGCGGCGACGGGCAGCGGCGCGGCGGCCACGGGCGGTTCGGAGCGGCCGATCAGGCGGCGGAACGGACGGGTCATCGCGGTCATCGGCGACAGGCTCCCACGCGCTCGTTCGGACATCGTTACGAAACGCCGCGTCTGGCCGACATCGTCACGAAGAGACGGCGTCCTGCCGGCTGCCGACGAGCTCCGCAAGGCGGCGCGTCTCCTCCTGGAGCATGCGCGTGTACTTGCCCTCGAGGAGTCGGTAGGGGCGTTCCAGGCGCCCGCTGACCTCGATCGTGTGGTGCAGCCTCGAGCCGCCCTCGATCGGCATCACGTCGTAGGTCGAGATGATGGTCACGCCGACCGGCCTGACCTCGCACACGATCCGGCGACCGTCCTGCACGTCACGGATCCTGACGTGGTACGTGTGCGGATAGGTGGCCACGCGGACTTCAACGACCGCGCCGGGCTCAACGGGCCCTGTCGGGCGACCCCACTTCGTGTTGTGCCCCCACTCGCCCCAGGTCGTCGGATCCGCGTAGAACCGGAACACGTCGGCCGCCTCGACCTTGGCGTCGCGGGTGCTCGTCATCGACCAGCTCATCGGGCTCCCTCTGCGTGCGGCCTGAATGCCCGGATCGTCTCCGAACGTCGTTCCGCGACCGTTACGGGCGTCGCCCGATAGCGCAGCCAGACCCAGGCGCTCGTCGGCCGCACGGCGTCTGCGGCGGTCGATGCGAGCGATGCCCCCAGCGACTCGAGGTCGACGTTGGAGCGCAGGCGACCGGCGAACGCGTCGACCGTTCGCTGGCTGTCGTAGCGGGCTCGATCGAACCGGCGGTCGACCGCGCGCTGCACGCGCCCGCGGATGGGCTGGAACAGCGCGAAGGCCACGAGGGTGGAGGCGGCGACGGCGAGCGTCGGGGCCTGCGTGACACCTGCAAGCGCCGCCTGGAGCCCCAGCACGCCGCCGACGAACACGGCGACCAGCACGGCCGTGATCACCGCCCACGAGACGGTGCGGCTGATGATCCGGTCGATCTCGTACAGGTGGTATCGCAGGATCGCGATACCGATCGCCACCGGCAGCGCGGGGACGGCCGCGAACCCGATCAGGTACAGGACGTTCGAGACCGCCTCGTCATTGGCGACCGACGCCGCGGTGAAGGCGACCACCGCGACAGACGCGACGGCCAGCAGCCACTTCAGCTGCTGACGTTCGACACCACCCGAGCGTCGGTACCGGACGATCACGCTCAGGGCCGCGCCGACGAGGGCCGCCACAACCGTGACGGCGCCCAGCGCCTTGAGCAAGTCGAGCAGCGGTTCGATACCCGCTGCCGCGAGGGGGTTGGCGAGGAGCCCGACCCCGTAAGGGCCGTCGTTGCCCGGCCCGAACAGGGTGGCCACTGCGCCGGCCGTGATCGCGACGACCGTCAGCCACAGGACCCAGCGCCAGCGAGGCGACAGCAGCCGCCCGTCGGGAAAGTGGAGCGGGACGACGATGAGCACGACCACGATCGCCATGGGCTCCAGCAGCTGGGGCACGAGCGCCGTCAGGCCGACCACGGTCCACGGCACGGGCTCGGCCAGGACGCCGAACTCCGTGGCGGCCTGCGCGAGCGACTCCACGATGACGAGCTCGCCCGCCAGGATGAGCCACCAGCCGATGGCGTTGCCCGGCGCGCGCGTGACGAGCAGCGCGCCGACACCGAGGAGGCTGACGAGCGTCACCATGATCAGGACAACCGGACCCATGTCGGACGCGGGGGCCGGATTGACGGCCACGCCAACCGGCAGGATGGCGATGCTGGCCACCGCCAGCAGCCACGCGAGACGCGCCTGACCGGAGAGCCCGCGGGGACGGCTGAGGTCGGTCATGAACCCATCGTCGTGGTCCGCCGTCCGGTGACCGTTACGAGCCCGATGCCGTCGGGCGGTCGCGTGCGACCCGAAGCCACATGCCCTGGGCCGACGGCCGCACCGAACGCTCGATCGTCGTCTGGAGGTCATCCGCGATCGCGTCGATCGCCACCTCGCCGCGGAGTCGATCCGAGAAGCTCGTTGCGGTGCGTTCCGCATCGAAGCGCGCGCGATCGAACCGGCGGTCGACCGCGCGCTGGACGCGAACGCGGATGGGCTGGAAGAGCGCGCAGGCCGCGAGCGTGGACGCGGCGACGGCGAGCGTCGGAGCCTGCGTGACCCCGACCAGCGCGGCCTGGAGCGCAAGCACGCCACTCACGAAGACGGCGACCAGGACAGCCGTGATCACTGCCCACGACACGGTGCGGCTGATGATGTGGTCGATCGCGTACAGCCGGTAGCGGAGCACGGCAATCGCGACCGAGATCGGGATTCCGGCCAGCGAGACACCGAACAGGACGGATCCATCGCCGACCAGGCCGGGGTACACGGTCGAGCCGCCGTAGACCACGCCGAATAGGACGACCGCCAGGACCGGCCACTTCAGCTGCTGGCGCTCCACCGTCGACCCGCGGCGGAATCGGAGCACGACCGCCGCCGCGCTCAGGATCGTCATGGTCATCAGCCCGCCCAGCCAGATCGTGCCCAGCCCGGCATCGAACAGGTCGTTCCGGAGGAAGCCGATCGGATTCGGGACGGTCCACGCCGGCACATCGTTGACGAGCACGCTGAGGCTCTGCTTGAAGGCGGCGAAGCCGAGGAAGACCGCGATCATCGCCATCTCGAGCGCGACCGCCCATCGCCAGCGCGGCGACAGGAGCCGGCCGTCCGGGAACGTCAGCAGCAGGTGGAAGATCGGGAAGATCAGCAGGATCCACGACCAGCTCAACGCCCAGATCACCAGCCACGTCGCCGGGGTCACCTGCTGCGGCGGCGGCATCGACCCGAGCCAGTTCGTGGCCAGCGTGCTGGCCGGCAGCGCCAGCCCCGGGATCATCAGCAGCCAGCCGACGATGTTGCGCGGCTGACGGGACACGATCAGTGCGCCGCTCACGACGAAGGCGAGCAGGCTCCCGACCAGGGACAGCGCGGCGATGGCCTCGGCCAGGGTCGCGCCTTCCGCCTCCCGCCCGTACGACGCAACAAGAAGGCCGATGACGGCGACGCCGACGAGGGCTACCACCCACACCAAGCTGGCCGCGATCGGGGACGTTCGGGCGGCCACGCGCGTCATCCCGCACCACCTCGCAGCCACAGGCCGCGACTCGCGGGCTTCATCGCCTCATCGATGGTGTCCAGCAGGTCAATCGCGACCGCGTTGATCTCCACCTCGACCCGCATCCGCTCGGCGAACGCGGCCGACGTGAGCTCGGCATCGAACCGGGCCCGGTCGAACCACCGGTCGACGAGCCGCTGGACGCGCTTCCGGAGCGGCTGGAAGAGCGCGAACGTGGCGAGCGTCGAGCCCGCGACCGCAAGCGTCGCGTCATGGGTGAACCCTGCGAGTGCGGCCTGGAGCCCCAGCACGCCCGCCGCGAAGACTGCCAGCAGTACCGCGGTGATGATGGCCCACGAGAGGGTGCGCGAGATCAGCCGGTCGATCTCGTAGAGGTGCCGTTTCAGGATGGCGATGCCGATCGCGACGGGCACCAGCGAGCTCGCCCCGGCGTAGACCGCAAGGGGCACCGCCGAGGAGGCGCCACCCACGCCGGTCACGCTGGTCATCAGGAGCGCGCCGAGCGACACGGACAGCGCGGCGAACGCCCACTTGAGCTGCAATCGCTGGATCGCGTCGGCAGCGCGGTACCGGCTGGCGACGGCCGCGACCACGATCGGGGCGGCGAGGACGGACGCCGCCACCATCGTCCGGAACGGCGTCGGACCGAGCAGTGGTCGCAGGTCGGGTCCGCCGGTGATCGGGTTGTCGATCGTCGGAAACAGGTGCAGCGGGCCGGGTTGGACGAGGAGCCACATGAACACAAGGGTGAGCACCGCGAGGAACGCGTGACCGACCCTGTCCCAGCCGCGCGTATGTCCGTGGCCCGTCGGGAAGATGAAGGCAAGGTAAAGGGTGAGCCCGCCGGCCGATGACAGCAGCACCGTCCACCACGCCGCGGCTTGCGCCTGGCTGGTGTTGCCGTCGGCGCTCGCCGAGAACGTCACCGCCGCGGACAGGATCGACAGCGCATAGCACACGCCGATGAGGGTCATGATGGCGCCGACGACGTTGTCGGGGACGCGGATCATCAGCAGCGCGCCGACCGTCGCCCAGCTGATTCCGAAGACCACGAAGGCGATCAGGCCGGGCTGGCTCATGCCGAACGTGTTGTCCACGATCGGGGCGGGATCCATGACGCGGATCGCGAGGGCGGCGAGGCCCCCGAGCGTGGCGGCCGCCCATCCGGTCACGGCCAGCGCCTGGATCACCCGTCGCCGTCCGGCCGTCATTCCGCGCCTCCGCGTCGCCACCGTCCCTGCGCCGCCGGGCGGATCGAACGGTCGACCAGCGGCGGCCAACCCATCGTGAACAGCCTGAGCAAGCCAGTCCGGCGGATTCGCGACACGATCATGGCACCGGATCCTCGGGGGACGTCGTTCGCGTAACGTTACGAGATCGAGTGCCACGCGCGGTACCGTTACGCCCGATGTCGACCCGAGCCACCGCCCCGTCCGAGCGCGACGACCTCACGATCCGCGTCCTCGGGCCGCTCGAGGTGGTCGTGGACGGGTCGCCGATCGTCGTCGACACGCGCAAGGCGCTCGCCATCCTCACCCTCCTCGCCGTCGAGGAGCGGCCGTTCGCGCGCGACGAGCTGGCGGCGATGCTGTGGCCCGACGCCGACGACGAGTCGGCGCGCGGCGCCCTCCGGCGGACCCTGTCGGTGCTGCGCGCCGCGTTGGGCGACAGGTGGGTCGGCGTGGATCGATCGAACGTCTGGCTCGATTCCGCAGCCTTGCACGTCGACCTCCGGGCTATTGAGCGAGCGGCGGTGTCGGACGAGATGGCGGTGCTGCGGTCGGCCGCCGAGGCGGCGCGCGGCCCGTTCCTGGCCGGCTTCAGCCTCCGCGACAGCGCCGAGTTCGACGACTGGCGCGCGACGCGGGCCGTCGCCGTCGAACGGTCGGTCGCGGCCGTCCTCGACCGGCTGTGCGGCGTCGCGGCTTCGAACGGGGACATGGCGGTCGCGCGACGCGCCGCCGAGCGACGCGTCGATCTCGATCCGCTCGACGAGGGCGCGCAGCGGCGCCTCATGGCGCTGCTCGCCCGATCGGGGGACCGCGCAGCCGCGATCCGCCAGTACCGGGCGTGCGTGGCGGTCCTGGAGCGCGAGCTCGGCGTCGCCCCGCTGACCGAGACGACCGAGCTGTACGAGGCCATCCGCGACGGGCGTTCGCCGGGGTTCGGCGGCGCGGAGGTTACGCCGGCGTCGCTCGGGGTGCCCCTCACCGCGGCGTCGCACCCGTCGGGCCCCGATGCAGCGAGGCTGCCGATGGTGGGCAGGCGCGCCGACCTCCAGGCCATCCTCGAGTCGTGGGGCCGGGCGGCCGCCGACGGCCGGGTCGTCGTCGTCACCGGCGAGGCGGGCATCGGCAAGTCGCGCCTCCTCGAGGCGGCCGTCGACACGGTCACCGAACGCGGCGGCGAGGCGCTCGTCGCGCGCGCCTACGCGTCCGAGGCGGGCATCGCCTACGGGCCCGTCGTCGAGCTGCTGCGTGCCGGCCTGCTGCGGCCCGACGCGGTCGAACGCCTCGCCGGGCTGCCGTCGCGCACGCGGGACGAGCTCGAGCGGCTCATCGCCCTCCCCGTCGTGCTTGCCGCGCGGCCAGGATCGGCGCCGGCGCAGCCCGCGACCGGCGACCCCGCCGCGCGCACGCGCCTCATCGAGGCGCTCGCCGACGCGCTCGGGGCGCTCGTCGCCGGTCCCGCGCCCGGCCTCCTGGCGATCGAGGACCTGCAGTGGGCCGACGATGCGACCCGCGCGCTGCTCGCCTGGCTGGCCCGGCGCCTCACCGGGCGCCCCCTGGTGCTGGTCCTGACGTGGCGTCCGGAGGACCTCGAGGAGCGGGGCGCGGCCTTCGCATCGATGCTGGAGGGAATCGCCGGCGTCGCCCACGTCCGGCTCGATCGCCTCGATCGGGCGGCCGTCGACGATCTCGTCGCGGCGGCGGCGTCCGTCGGCCTCAGCCCGCCCGAGGCGGACGTGCTGCTGGCGCAATCGGAGGGCCTGCCCCTGTTCGTCGTGGAGGCCCTCGCCAGCGCCGAGGACGGGGACGGCCGCCCGGCCGACCCGCGGGACCCGACGGCCCGCACGGTTCGCGCGCTGATCCAGGAGCGTCTCGCCTCGGTCAGCGAGACCGCGTCCCAGGTCCTCGCCGCGGGCGCGGTGATCGGGCGATCGTTCGACGCGCGTCTCGTCCGCGGCGCGAGCGGCCGCTCCGAGGACGAAACGGTCGGCGCACTCGAGGAGCTCGTCCGGCGAGGCCTCGTCCGCGAGGCGGAGGCCGGGCCCGACGTGTCGTTCGACTTCGCGCACGCGCGTTTCCGCGACGCCGTGTACGAAGGAACGAGCCTCGCCCGCCGACGGTTGCTCCACGGCCGGGCGGCCGAGCTGCTGCGCGCGGACGCGACGAGCCGGGACGACCCGGGTCGGTTGGTGCAGGTCGCGATGCACGCGCGCGCCGCCGGTCGCGAGACGGATGCGGCGGATGCCTTCCGGGCCGCCGGCCTGCGCGCCCGTGAGGTCCATGCCCACCACGAGGCCGCATCGCACCTCGAGACCGCCCTCGCCCTGGGTCACCCGGACGTGTCGGGCATCCAGGTGGCGCTGGGCGAGATCCGCATGGCCCAGGGCGACTACGTGCGTGCGGTCGCCGCGCTGGAGGCCGCAGCCGCGACCGCGGACGAGGCGGGGCTGCCGGCCATCGAGCTCCGCCTGGGCCGGGTTCACGCCCGGCGCGGCGACCCGACGACGGCGGCGAGCCACTTCGACGCGGCGATCGAGGCCCTCGACGCCGTCGGACCCGGACCGGGCGGCGACACGACCACGCTGGTGCACGCGCTCGTTGAACGGGCGCTGGTGGCCATCGGCACCGGTGACGCCGACCTTGCGGAGGCCTCGGCCGCCCGTGCCCTCGCGCTTGCCGAGGCCGGCGGCGATGCGGCGACGACGGGCGCCGTCTACCGGACGCTCGGGCTGATCGCCCGCGAGCGCGGCGACCTCGAGACCGCCCGCGCCGCGCTGCGGCGCAGCCTCGAGCTGGCGGGGAGCGACCCCGATCCGGGTGCGGCCATCGCCGCCGGGAACGCGCTCGCCCTGGTGGACGCGGCGGCGGGTGACCGGGATGGTGCGATCGACCTGCTCGAGGCCGCGCTCGACGCGGCCCGCCGCGCCGGCGAGCTCCACCTCGAGGCCGCCGTCGAGAACAACCTCGCCGACCAGCTCCACGCCGCGGGTCGGCCCGACGAGGCCATGGCGCACCTCAAGCGCGCGGTCGCGCTGTTCGCCGACGTCGGTGGGCGGCCGGGTGAGCTGGAGCCGGAGATCTGGAAGCTCGTCGCCTGGTGAGCGTCAACCGCCGACCGTGAACGTGCCGCCATCGTGGAATGAGACGTCGGGGAAGGTGCCGGACACGCACAGGAGGCCGACCTCGCCCGCCGGGATCGGGGCGAACGCGACCGCCCGGGTGCCGGCTGTCGCGGAGATGTTGACCGGGACCTGGACGATCCAGTCGGGCACGGCCAGGTTGGGGTCCGAGAGGTCCGCCTGCCGCAGGAAGGCGAGGATGTCGTCCCACGTCTTCGGAGGCGTCGCGGAGCCGATGGCGAGCGCGGCTTCCTCCTGGGCGGTGTTGTCGAACGTGACCTGGATCAGGCCCGCCGATGTCGGTGGCTCCCCGACCAGCTCGCAGGCGCTGCCGTCCCAGCGCACCTCGATGGCCCCGGCGGTCGCGAACGGTTCGGATCGTGGGGCGCCGCTTCGGAGGGTCGCGAGGAACCGGGTCATGAAGGTCTCGCGGTCGGCGGACATGGCCACACGGACCGGTCGGCCGGCCGCGTCGCGCGACAGGCGACCCGCCGCCTGCCCGGTCGGCTGCATCGTGACCGACGCGTCCTCCCAGGTGGCGATCGACGGGTCCGTGAGCGTGACCGCGGCCAGCGGATCCCAGTACGAGCTGCTGGGGTCGGCGAGGAACGGCGAGCGGGCGTACATCTCGTACGCGATGTCGGCGCCCGCGGCGGCGTGGTCCGCCGCCAGCTGGTCGACGATGTCGGCCGGCACCGGCACGTCGCCGGTCGCGTCGAGGCCCACCAGGGTCATCGGGACGTCCAGCGCGAGGACCGCCGCCATCGCGTCCGGGTCCGCGCCGACGTTCCACTCGACGCCGTCCGAGGGCGAGGTGTCACCGTAGGCGATGTTGCCCGGGGCGTCGATCGTGCCGGCCATCGCGTGGATGCCGGCGATCCGCGAGGCGAACGACGGATCGAGCGACGCCGCGTCCGCGACGTTGGACAGCGGCCCGAGGGTGACGAGCGTCAGCGGCGCTTCGCTCGCGCTCGCGAGGCGTACGAGCAGCTCCGGCGCGGTCTCGTCGCGCGCGGTCTCGCCGTCCACCGCCGGCAGCTCGACGCCGTACAGGGCGTCGGCGCCCGCGCGCCACTCGGGCGGGAACCAGCGGCCGTTCGGGCCCGGGTTCTCGCGACCGCAGGCGACCGGGACCTCCGGCCGGCCGAGCGCGGCGAGGACCCGCCGGGTGTTGCGGATGCCCGGAACGCAGTGCACCTCGCCGGTCGCCGCGATGGTCACGCCGCGCACGTCCACGGCCGGGTCCCGGAGGAGGACGAGCAGCGCGAACAGGTCGTCGCCCGCGAGGTCCGTGTCGACGATCACCGGCAGCGGGTGCTCGGCGCTCGGCGGCGCGACGGACGGGCGCGGAGACGGCGACGTCTGCGCGAGGGCCGAGGCGGCGAGCGAGGCGGCGGGCCCCTCTGCCGGTGCGGGCCGCGGCGACGACGATGGGGCGGACTGGCCGCATGCGACGATGACGACCGCCAACGCGGCGATGGCCAGGCGTCGTCGAAGGTCGAAGGTCATGGCGCCATCCTCGCGCCGGCACGGTACGGGCCCGTTACGAGGGCGCGGCCCCTCGGTCGAACCAGATCCGCTCGCCCGCGAAGCGCTCGGTCGCGGGGTCCCACGGGAACAGGATGAGCACCTGCAGGCTGATCGGCAAGCCCGATGCCGGCACCCCCGCCCACGGTCCGACGTTGGTCCCGGTCAGCTGCGCCGCCTCGAACACGCCCTGCGGCCCGATGACGATGTCCGTCAGCGCGAACCGGTTGTCCGGGAACGCCGCGAACAGCTCGGCGTAGAAGGCCCGCGCGCCGTCGTGACCGTTCCAGGCCTGGCCGGTCGGGACGATCTCGTACCGGCAGCCGGGCGACAGCGTCGCCACGAGGCCGTCGATGTCGCGGGCGTCCTCGGCGATCGAATGGCGGATCCACAGCTTTTTGATCGCCCGCAGCTCGACGGGGTCGAAGCGGCGGGCGAGCCGGGAACGGATCGAGGGCGACTCGGCCATCGCGGCCATTGTCGCCCTCGTCCGGCGCGATGTCCGGGTCGCCGGGATGGCCCGGCGCAGGGATCAGCGGTTGCGGTCGCGGCGGACGAACATCACGGTCCCGACGACGATGAACACGACGCACACGGCCGCCGTGATCGCCAGGTCGAACCAGAACGGGTGCAGGACGGTGAACGCGTACTCGGGCTTGCCCGCGTAGAAGATGTTGCGGGCGAGGTCGATGCTGTACGTCATCGGCATCAGCTTCGACAGGACACCCAGCAGGCCGGTCGAGTTCGTGGACGGGATCAGCGCGCCCGACAGGAACATCTGCGGGAACACCAGCAGGACCACGCCCAGGCCCGCGACCTTCGGATCCTGCACGAAGCCGATGAACAGGATCCCCAGCGCGCCGCCGGCCACGGCGAGGATCGGGGCGAGCATCAGCACGCGCAGCAGGTCGCCCGGGTCCATCGGGATCTGCATCACGAAGATCATCGCCAGCACCCCGATGAGCGAGATCATCGCGGCGACCGCCGCGCCGAGCATCTTGCCCATGAGCACCGTGTAGCGAGAGACCGGGGCGACGAACAGCTCGGCGGTGAAGTCGTTCTCACGCTCCTCCACGAGGTTCGTGACGCCCGTGATGGTCCCCTGGTACAGGGTGTTCGCGATCATCCCGATGAGCATGAACGGCAGGTACGCGTACTGGAGGCCGGCCCCCAGGTTCTGGCTGATGCTGCCGCCCAGGATCCCCATGAAGATCACGGGGATGATCACGGTGACCACGATCGAGACGGGGTTCCGGATCGCGCTCAAGATCTCGCGCCACGCGATCGCGAACGTCGCGTTCGCCTCGCGCAGCATGCCGGAGCGGATGCGACCCGCCGCAGTCATCGGCTGCGCGGTCACGACGTTGGCGCTCATGCCGCCTCCTCCGAGCCGGCCAGCAGCTCGACATACGCCTCTTCGAGGTTGGGCTCGTGGACCCGCAGGACGCTGAGCGGCGTCCGGATCCGTCCGATCAGGGATTGCGCGGTGTCGCCCTCGTAGGGCACCCGGACCAGCCCGGTCGGGTCGATCGCGGGCTCCAGGCCGAGGGCGCGCAGCTCGGCCAGGAGACCGTCGCGGTCGGAGGCGTCGAGGACGATCGATCGCTCGAGGAGCTCGCGCTTCATGTGGTCGGGCGATCCGATCATCGAGATCCGGCCGTGGTCGACGACGCACACGCGGTCCGCCTCTTCGGCCTCCTCGAGGTAGTGGGTGGTCAGGAACACGGTCGTCCCGTCCTCGTTGCGGACGTCGCGCAGGTAGCGCCACAGGGCGTTGCGGCTGACCGGGTCGAGGCCGGAGGTCGGCTCGTCGAGGAACAGGATCCCCGGGCGGTGCATCAGGCTCCGGATGATCTCGAGCTTGCGCTTCATGCCGCCGGAGTACGAGCGCAGGGGCTTGAACAGCTCGCCGTCGAGCCCGACCACGTGGGCCAGGTGCTCGACCCGCTGGCGGTACTCGGCGGGCATCAGCCGGTAGAACGGGCGATAGCCGTAGATCCCGTACAGGGCGACGTGCAGGCGGATGTTCTCCTCGGCCGACAGGTGCAGGTCGACCGTCGGGTTCTGGAAGATGATCCCGATGCTGGCGCGCACGGCCTTGGCATCGCGGTCCAGGTCGTGGCCGTTGATGACGACGGTGCCGCTGGTCTTGGCCAGGGTCGTCGTGAGGATCGAGATGGTGGTCGTCTTGCCGGCCCCGTTCGGGCCGAGGAAGGCGAACAGCTCGCCCGCGCCGACGTCGAAGCTGATGTCGTCGACGGCGGCTTTGGGGCTCTTCTTGTAGCGCTTGGTCAGGTGCTGGACGCTGATAATGGGGTCCATAGGAGGTCTCGCTTATGCATTGACGGACTTACCGGTCGGTCAGTAACCTTGAGCGCAGCCGGCGGGTCGCGCGACTTACTGACCGGTCGGTAAGTAGTGTAGGCGTCCGCGTGCCAGTGTCAATCCCCAAGCATCGAACGATCCGCGACGCGCAGCGCCATGTCCTGGCGCGCCAAGCCCGCAAGTCGGGTCGGGGTGGCGGCCGCGCCCAAATCCTGGCGGCGGCGACGGAGCTGTTCGGGGCCAAGGGGTTCAGCGACGTGTCGATGCAGGACGTGGCGCGGGCGGCCGGCGTCACGAAGGCGGCGTTGTACTACCACTTTGCGGACAAGTCCGACCTGTACACCACGGTCGCCCTGGCGCGGATCTCGTCGATCTACGAGGCGATGGATGCCGCCGCCAACGAGGGCGGGACGCTCGAGGAGCGCCTCGTGCGACTGGCCGTCGTGGGCTTCGAACGGTTGCAGGCGGACGTCTACGCGCCGCACATCAACGCCCACGAGCACCTCGACGAAGCGCACCACCAGCAGCTCCACAAGGCGATGAGCGACCTTCAGGCGCCGGTCATCCGCTGCTTTGCCGAGGCCGGGCCGGCCAACGCGCAACTGGCGCCGAAAGCGGCGTCCGAGCTCCTCGCCGGGGTCTTGTTCTCGCTGATCTTCGCCCTGGCCGAGGACGAGGGCGACGGCGACAGCCCGCTGCCGCACGACCGCGTCGAGCGGGCGAAGCTCGCGATCCGCCTGTTCCTCGGTGGCTACTGGTCGCTCGCACGGGGCGAGGACAAGCAGGCCTGAGGGGCGGACCGCGGCGTCCATCGAGGATTCGAGCGGCGCTCGGCGCTCAGGCCCGGTCGGACTCGGCGTCGTCGGCCGGCACGTAGCCGCCCGATCCCGCGTCGCTCGCCAGCAGGCCGTACAGCTTGGCGCGCGTGTCGATCAGGATCTGCTGCGCGGCGATGCCGGCCTCGGGCGAGCCGACGCGCTGCACCTGGAGCGCCGCTTCCGCGACCTGGCGTCCGAGGTGGCGGATGTCGTTGCCGTGTCCGCGGCCCGCGTCGGCCCAGGGGGAGCGGGGACCTGCGGCCGCGGCCGCCTTGCCCTCGTCGGTCAGCGCGTACACGCGCCGCCCGTCGATCTCCTCGCTGGTGACGAGGCCCTCGTCGGAGAGCTGCTGCAGGGTGGGGTAGACGGAGCCCGCGCTCGGCCGCCAGCGGCCGCCGCTCTGGGCCTCGAGCTCGGTGATGACCTCGTAGCCGTGCATCGGCTTCGTCGCCAGCACGGCGAGGATCAGCGGGCGGATCTCGCCCCGGCGGACCATGCCGCGACCCCGGCCGCCGGCGAAGGCCTCGCGGAAGCCGAACCCGCCGCCGTCGGGTCCGCGCCGCGGGTCCCGGTGGTGGCGCCGCCGGTCGTGGTTGTCGTGGGTGTGGGTGTGGTTCTGGAACACTTGTGTTGTCCTATCTTGATGTGACGCGTGGTATCGCGCGGCATCACGATATATCGCGATAGATGGCGATGTCAAGCTCGGCGGCGGATTCGTCTCCGAATACCTCGTCCTACGCCTGGCTGGAGTGTTGCGGGCGGCGTGGACCTGGTTCTGCGGCCGCTGACGACTGGGCGTGGTGGAACGATGCGAATGGCGGCCGACGCGTGCGTCGATCGGCTGCAACACCACGTGCAGGCGTACGCGAGGATCGCGAAACGCCGGCGAGGCTGGCACGTGTTGCGCTGGCGGGGCCGGGGCTCAGGCCTCGGAGATCACCTCGAGGCCGCGCTCGTGGGCGAGCGCAAGGACGTAGGCCGCCGCGCCCATCGCGGGGTCGCTCTCGTGATCCGGCGGTTCATCGCCGTCGTCCGCGCGACCGGTCCCGCCCAGCAGGCGAAGCGTCCCGCCGTCCGCCGCAAGGCGGTCGAGGATCCGCTCCAGGTCGGGGCCGTCGACCGGCACGGCGCGTGAGCCGACGTCGACCATCGTTGTGCCGTCGTCTTCGACGATGACCGTGAGGTCACCGGTCCGGGTGTCGCCGATCCCCATCGTCGGGCCCCCACCGCGCGCCGCTAGCCCGCCGCCGTCGCGCCGGTGAACGAGAACGACGACAGCCGCACCGACGGCACCACGCTCCCGCCGAGGAAGCCGCGGACACACCGTCGCTCGCGGCTGACCGCTTCGACGTTGGCCAGCGCATCGAGGTAGGACATCGTGAACCGGAGGTTGCGGACCGGCCCGACGACCTCTCCGTTCTCGACCAGGAACGTGCCGTCGCGCGTCATGCCGGTGATGATCACGCGCTTGCCGTGGACCGGGTTCGTGTAGTGGAAGCGCGTCACCAGGAGGCCGCGTTCGAGCCCGCCGACGAGGTCGTCGAACGACGCGTCGCCGGCGTCCATGACCATGTTGGTCGGGAACGGCCCGTACGGGTTCGGCGCCGGCAGGCCGTGACCCGTCGAGTGGCGCCCGGCCCGGGCCGCGGTCTGCGCGTCGTAGACGACCTCGCAGCAGACGCCCCTCTCGAGCAGCGCCAGGCGCTGCTTCGGCACGCCCTCGGCGTCGAAGCCCATCGGCAGCCCGGCGGGATCCCGCCCGTCGTCAACGATCGTCACGAGGGGCGAGGCCACCTGCTTGCCGGGCTCGAAGAACGAGCGGTCCTCCTGGACCGCCAGCGCGGAAAAGCCGAGGTAGCCGAGCATGTCGAGCAGGTCGACGACGGCGTACTGCTGCAGGACGACCGGGTAGTCGCCGGGCTCGACGTCGACGGGGTTCCTGCTCGTCTTCGCCCGCTCGGCGGCCTCGTGGCCGATCGCGGCGGCGTCGATCTCGGTCGCATCGACCGCGCACTGCTCGGCGTAGCCGGTGCCGTCGTCAGGCCCCATCGTGACCGTGAGCAGTTGCGACGTGGTGCGCCGCTCGGCCGCGCGGATCCCCCTGGTGTTGGCGACGGCGATGGCCTCGGCCTCCGTCGAGAACGACCCGTAAGCGGTGACGCCGGCCTCGTCCGCCGCGGCGATGACTTGCCGGACGCCCGCGGCCCGCAGCTCCGGGCTCGCGTGCGCGGTGTGCTCCGACCAGCCGGCGTGCAGCGTGGGCGGCGGATCCGCCGACGGCAGGCCGGCCCACTCCTCGAGCTCCTCGACCGTCGCCGCGATCGCCGCGGCACGCTCGACGAGCGCGCGGATGCCCTCGTCGTCGACCCGTCCGGACGACGCGACGCCGACGCGGCGGCCGTTCACGAACCGGAGGTTGACGAACGCCTCCGCGCTGGCCACGTTCTGGTGGATCTCCGAGTTGGCGAAGCGCGTCAAGGCGGACTCTCCGGCCACGACCAGGGCCTCGGCCTCGCCCGCGCCGGCCCGCTCCGCCGCGTGGATGACCTGCTCCGCGAGGCGGAGGGCCTCCTCGGGGTCGCCCCCGATGCCGTGCTCCGTGCTCATCCCATCACCCCGACGCGGACGTTCCGGAATCGCCCGCCCGAGACGCCATGCCCGACGTGGCCGGTCTGCCCCGGCTCGCCCTTGCCGCAGTTGGGCGTGCCCCACATGCGCCAGCTCGAGGCGTCCCCGACGGCGTCCATCGACCGCCACAGCTCGTAGGTGATGCCCGTGTACGTGCCGTTCCGGTAGAGCCTGCCGGGCTTGCCGCCCTTGATCTCGCGGCAGACCTCCGTCGAGAACTGGAAGTTGAGGCGCCGATCGTCGATCGACCAGCTCCGGTTCGTCTCGAACAGCAGGCCGTCGTCGGTGTCGGCGACGATGTCGTCGAACGTCATCCCGTCGCGCGGCAGCAGGTTGACGTTGGTCATCCGGATCAGCGGGATCCGATTCCAGCCGTCGGCCCGCATCGCCCCGCCCAATTCGCGGCCGATCCGGGGCGCCGTCTCGCGGGAGGTGAGGTAGCCGACGAACATGCCGTCCTTCACGAGGTCGACCCGCTGGGCCTGCACGCCCTCGTCGTCCCAGCCGAACGTGCCCAGGCCGCCGACCACGGTGGCGTCGGCCACGATGTTCACGAGGTCGGAGCCGTAGCGGAAGGTGTCGAGCATGTCGGGCGTCAGGAAGCTCGTGCCGGCGTAGCTGGCCTCGGTCCCGAACGCCCGGTCGAGCTCGGTCGGATGGCCGCAGCTCTCGTGGACCTGCATGTACAGCTGGCTCGGGTGGAGCACGATCGTGCGCGTGCCCGCGGGCAGCGGGGGCGCGCTCAGCAGCTCGACGGCCTCGCTCGCGATCCGCTCCGCATTGGCGGCGAGGTCCATGCCCCGCACGAACTCGTAGCCCGCCGACGCCCACAGGCCGCCGTTGTCGGGGAAGCTGCGCCGCTGGTGCTCGTCGCCGTCGATCGCGTTGGCCTCGAGGCCCGCGCCGATGTGGGTGATGACCTGCTCGGTGAAGCTGCCGTCGCTGGCGGCGAACGTCTTCCACTCCCGCTGGGCGGCGTACAGGCTCTCGGTGAACGCGATCCCCTTGACCTCGTTCATCGCCCGGTCGGCGGCGAGCAGGTCGGCGACCTTGCGGTCGAGCGGCACCTCGAACGGGTCCTCCTCGACCGGCGTCTCGAACCGGCCCTGGGCCGGCGGCCGGCCGTCGAGCACGACGGGGTTGCGCAGCGCGGTGGCGCTGGCCTTCGCGATCCGCACGGCCTCGGCGGCGACACGGTCGGCCTCGCCGGTGGACAGGTGGTGGCTGGCGGCGAAGCCCCATGCGCCGTCGACGAGCACCCGGACGCCGAACCCCTCGGTCTCGCCCGACTGCACGCCCTCCACGCGGGTCGACTTGATGTTGATCAATTCCTCGATCCGCCGGATCACGCGCACGTCCGCGTACGTCGCGCCCAGGGCGGTGGCCGTGTCGAGGGCACGGTTGGTCAGATCGCGCATCGCCCGGAGCGTAGCAACGTCCGCCCGCGAGCGCCGTAGGGCGAAGGCCGTAATCGTTGCGGACCGGCGACAGCGTCGCCGGGGGTCCCACACGGGCCGGACCGTCGTCGGCGGGCAGCGGTGTCCGCATCCATCGACGGGAGCCTGACGCTGACCGCTTACCTGCCACGTATCCGTCTCTGTTCGATGCGCCAGCGGCGCGGTCCCGCCTCGTTACGCCTCCGGGTGGTCTTGTAGGCGATCGACGGTCCATCCGAGCTCGCTGCACCACGGGCAGGCGTAATCGGAGAGGGACCGAGCGACCGGCGCCCACAACACTCCGCACAGGCGTAAACGAGTAAGGACGACGAGGCGGCCGGCCGTCGGCGGGTCGCCGAGGCGACGTACCAGCAGATAAGGCTGCGATGAGCGGCGGGCCTCAGGCTCGTGCCGTGAACGACCTGACGATCGGCCGAGCGCTGCGAGTGCTGCGCCATCGCGCGGGCCTCCGCCAGGCTGATGTCGCGACGCGGGCGGGCGTGAGCCAGCAGCTCGTGTCGAAGGTCGAACGTGGCCGCTCCGGGCAGCTGAGCAACAGAACGCTTCGACGGATCTTCGCCAGTGTCGATGCGGACGTGGTCACGTTCGTGCGGTGGCGCGGCGGCGAGCTCGACCGGCTGCTCGACGAGGGCCACGCCGCCCTCGTGGGTCGCATCGCATCGCTGCTGCGGCACCGAGGCTGGGACGTGCTGACCGAGGTCACGTATTCCGACTTCGGCGAGCGAGGTTCGATCGACGTGCTGGCGTGGCACCCGGCACGGCGGGTCCTCCTGGTCGTCGAGGTCAAGACGGAGATCACGTCGTCAGAGGAGCTCCTGCGCCGGCATGACGCGAAGGTCCGACTCGGGCCGAAGATCGCGCTGGATCGGTTCGGCTCGACCCCGACGTCGACCGCTCGCCTCCTGGTGCTTGGGGAGAGCCAGGCCAACCGGAACCGTTTCGCGCGCCTTGGCGACGTCGTGCGATCCGCGTACCCGTCGATGCCACGCGACGTCCGACGCTGGTTGTCCGACCCCTCGGAACGCCTTGTCGGCGGCGTGCTCTTCCTCTCGCCCGTCCGATCCGCGCCGGCGACCAGCCGCGGGCGAATCTCGGCGACGCCTGCGCGTCGCGCCTAGCCGAGGCTGACCATCGCCAGCGCCTGCGACGTGAGGACCACCCCGAGCGCGAGGATCAGCACCGCGGCCCCGGCCGGGACCAGGCGGGCGGCGCGCCCCACGCAAATCTGCGACGGCGCGCGCTCGAGCAGGCCGCGGGCGTGGACGAACGCCAGGCCGACGCCGGTCATGACCGCGGCCATCCCGAGGCCGAACGCCGCCACCAGGATCACGCCCCACGCGGGCCGGCCCGCGGCGATGGTCGCGAGGAGGATCAGCAGCGCGCTGGCCGACGGCACGAGCCCGCCCGCGAGCCCGAGCACGAACAGGCTGCGCCAGCTGATCGTCGAGCCGACGGGTGGCACGTGGCGGTGACGTACGCCGCCGTGCGAGTGCTCGAGACCGTCGTGATCGGCGTCGTCCGGCTGATGCTGCTCATGCTCGTGGGGGTGCGCGTGATCGGGGTCCGCGTCGTGGGACTGCTCGTGATCGGCGCCGTGCGCGTGGTCGCGCTCATGCTCGTGCGCGTGCGCGTCACCCGTCGCGCGCCGGGCGGCGACGCCGCGTCGGACCTCGGTCATCAGCATCCAGCCGCCGATGACCACGATCGACACCGCCGCGACCAGCGGCGCGACCCGGACCACCAGGTCTGGCGGCAGCCTGGACTCGGCGGCCAGCACGAGGCCGGCCAGCACGAGGATCCCCAGCGTGTGCGACACGCTCACCGCCATCCCGAGCCCCACCGCGTGGCGCGGCGTGCCGCGGGTCCCGACGAGGTACGCCGCCATGAGGGTCTTGCCGTGGCCGGGGGTGACGGCGTGGCCCGCCCCCAGCCCCGCGGCCGTCAGCAGCGCGACCAACGCGAGGATCGGGCTCGCGGGCGCGCTGCGGAGGATCTCGGGGATCGAGCCTTCGCCGCCGGGGACGCTGCCCGTGGAGGACGCGGCGACCGAGACCGACGACGCCGACGACGCCGACGACGGGGCGGTCGCCTGCGGCACCGTGGACGACGCCCGGCTCGGCGACGTGGCCATCCCGGTCGTCACGTCGATGGGCGCGACCGGATCGGCGTCGGGCACGTCGAACGCGGCCAGCACCGGCCCGCCGGACGAGGCCGTGAACGCGACGGACCGGACGCTCGGCGCCCCGGTCAGGCCTGTCGGATACGCCGTGAGCCGGTTGGACGCGCTCGTGGCCGGCACGTCCGGGGCATCGACGGCCACGCCCGATGCGACCAGCGTCACCTCGCGCCAGCCGATCCGCGACGACTCGAACGCGTCCCCGAACTCGATCGTCGTCCGGGCCGTGACCGGCGCCGCGAGTGGCGCCTCGAACGTGCACACGGCGCGCATCGTCGACAGGCCGCCGTTGCCGGACGGGAACGACAGGCCGGTCCCGACCAGGCTGAGCCGCGCCGGCGACCCGCCGACCGCCAGCGTCAGCGCACGACCGACCGACAGGCAGCCGGACTGCCGTGCCGCGCTCGTCTCTGTCGGTGACAGGATCCCGTCGCCGTCGAGGTCGAACGCCTGGGTGGCCTGGAAGGTCGGGATCTCGGCCTCGTCGATGACGACGTCGAGCAGCACGCGCGTGGGCTCGACGCGGATCCCCGCGTAGTGGTTGATCGTGAAGTTGCCCAGCGGGTGCGCGAGCGCGACCGCCGCGATCACCGGCACCAGCACGGTCCCGAGGACGAGACCCCGGACCGCGGCTCGCACGGGACATCTCATCGCATCGCCGCAAACGCGTCGGCGACCCACGCGGCGAGGGGCGCCAGAGGTGAACGCATCGGGACCGCGACCTCCTCCTGGCCGACCGGGCGTCGGCCGCTCGAGGGCTTCTGCGCACGTCCGGTGCGATCGGATCAATCGCCTACACTCGGGTCGTGGCGGAGGATGGTGAGACGCGACGGCCGGGCGTGTTCATCACGCTCGAGGGACCCGATGGCTCAGGGAAGTCGAGCCTGCTGCAGTCGCTCGCCGCGGCGCTGCGCGCGGCCGGCTGCGACGTCGTCGCCACCCGCGAGCCGGGCTCGACCCCCCTCGGCGAGCAGGTCCGGCGGCTCGTCCTGGACATCGAGCCCAAGATCGACCGCACCGGGCGGGCCGACGCGCTGCTGTTCGCGGCCTCCCGGGCCCAGCACGTCGAGGAGGTCATCCGGCCGGGCCTGGGGCGCGGCGCGATCGTCGTGTGCGACCGGTACGCGGATTCGTCGCTCGCCTACCAGGGGGCGGGATCCGGGGTGCCGATGGACGAGCTGCGCGCCGTCCAGCGTTTCGCGACGGGGGGCCTGGTCCCGGATCTGACGGTGCTGCTGGACCTCCCGGTCGAGGCGGGGCTCGAGCGCAAGTCCGCCGAGGTGACCCGGTTCGAGGCCTACCACGACCTCGCCTATCACGAGCGGGTGCGCGCGGCGTTCCTCGGCTTCGCCTCGGAGGAGCCGGACCGCTACGCCATCGTCGACGCGACCCTCGACGCCGCGGGTGTGCTGTCCGCCGCGCTCGAGGCCGTCGGCCGGCTGGGCGATCGCTCGCCGTGCCTGGCCGAGGCTGCCCGCACCGCCGCGACGACGCGGACGGACGGCACGACCGGTGCGCGGGCGCCCCATGGCGGTGAACCGGCGGACCCCGCGGTGCGCATGCCACGATGAGCGAGTCGCGCCTCGAACCTGCGGCCGTGCCGAAGCCCGCGTCTGAACCGTCCGACGAGGAGCTCCTGGCCGGGCTGGCCGCGGGCCGTCTCGAGGCGCTCGACGCGCTGTACGAGCGTTACAAGTCGATGGCCTATGGGATCGCCCGCCGCATCACCGCCGACGACGTTCTCGCCGAGGACGTGGTCCAGGACGCGTTTCTCGGCGCCTGGCGCAGCGCGGACCGCTACGTCGCCGGGCGCGGCAGCGTCAAGACGTGGCTGCTGTCGATCGTCCACCACCGGGCCATCGACGCCGTTCGCCGGCGACGTCCCACCACCGAGCTGCCCGCCGAGGACCAGGGCAGGACGACGCCGGCCGCCCTGACGCTGCCCGACGTCTGGGGCGAGGTCTCCGCCGGCATCGACCGCGACCAGGTGGCCATGGCCGTGGCCGTCCTGCCGGACGTCCAGCGCGAGGCGCTCGAGCTCGCCTACTGGGCGGGCCTGTCGCAGACCGAGATCGCGGACCGGCTCGGCGTGCCGCTCGGGACGGTGAAGAGCCGCGTGCGGCTGGCCCTGGTCACCCTCCGTCGCAAGCTCACGGTCGAGACGGCCGAGGGGCCGCCATGACCGAGTGGCCGACCCTGACCTGCGACGAGATCCGGGACCTCGCGCCGCTGTTCGTCACCGGCGCGCTGGACCCGGACGAGATGGACGCCGTCCGAGAGCACCTCGCGGGCTGTGACGACGCGCACGCGGAGCTGCTCGAGCTGGGCGTGGCGGTGACGGTGCTGCTCGAGACCGTCGAGCCGGTGGAGCCGCCGGCCGAGCTCAAGGCGCGGCTGCTGACGGCCGCCGACGCCGATCTCGCGAGCGGCCGACATCCGTCCACCGCCCCGCCGGTCCCGCAGACCCAGGCGACCTCGTCGGCGGCGCCCGCCGCCCTGCCGGGCCAGCCGTCGCCCACGCCCGCCGCCGCGCCCGTCGTGGACCTGGGGGCCGAACGTGCCAGGCGCCGCTCCCGGTTCGCGTGGGTGCTGGCGGCCGCCGCCGTGATCGTCGCGGTCGCGCTGGGCGGCTGGAACATCGCGCTCCGCCAGGACCTCTCCAGCGCCCAGGCCTACCGCAGCGGCGTCGAGCAGGCGCTCGACCTGGCGGCGCAGCCCGGCAGCGTCACCGCGCTGATCCGGGCCGACGACGGGAAGTCGTCCGGCTTCGGCGTCATCGGCGCCGACGGGACCGTGAAGCTCGCGATGCGCGGGATGGCGGCGACGACGGGCTCGCAGGTCTATACGGCCTGGTCGATCGCCGGAGGTGCGGCGCCGGTCTCGATGGGCGACTTCAGCGTCGGGTCGGACGGGATCGCCCTGACCACCGCGCACGCGCCCGCCGCCACGCCGGGTCTCGTGATGGCCATCACCCTCGAGCCGAACGCCGGCAACACGGCGCCGCAGGGCCCGGTCGTGGCCAGCGGCGTGACCCGCGGCCCCGCGGGCTAGTCCGGACGGCCCGCCCGGGGTTGTGGAGGTCTAGGCGCTGGGCTCGCCGACCGCCTCCGAGATCGTGGCGGCACCGCCGGCGCTCGCCAGCGCCGCCCGCGCGGCCGCCAGGAGCAATTCGGCGTCCGACCCGTCCTGCGGGAAGCGCGCGATCCCGGCGCTGATGCTGACCGGGTGGCCTTCGATGGCCTCGAGCTTCCCGATCCCCTCGAGCACGCGCCGCGCGACCGTGACGCCCGCCGACCCCGGCGCAACGACGACGAACTCGTCGCCACCGGTCCGGGCCACCGTGTCCACGAGGCGCACGGTCTCCGCCAGCACCGCGGCGACCTGGCGGAGGACCTGGTCGCCAGCCCGCGACCCGGACGCCTCGTTGAGCGACGTGAAGCCGTCGACGTCGAACATCGCGACCGAGACCTCGCCGCCCTGGCGCTGCGCCCGGGCGACCTCGAGCTCGAGGACCCGGCCCAGGGTCCGGCCGTTGGACAGCCCCGTCAGCGGGTCGGTGTGGGCGACGCGCTCGAACCACTCGGCGCGCTCGGTCGCCATCGACGACGTCCGGAACGACGCCACCGCGGCCGCGGCAAGGTCGGCCACCGCGACCAGCACCGTCTCCTCGGACGCGCCGACCTCGTGCTCGCCCTCCCAGCCGTAGGACAGCACGCCCACGCAGGTCTCGGCATTGCCGCCGGTCACGACCAGCGGCAGGTCGGCGAACGTCACCGAGGCGCCGGCCGGCGAGACCCACGTCCGCCCCAACGACCCGGTTCGATCGAGCGCCGCCCGGTGAATCGGGTGCGCCGGGTCCTCAGCGACCATGCCCTCGAAGCCCGCGCCCTGGTCATCGGACATGCCGATGGTCAGCAACAGCTCGAGGCGCGACCGGTCGGGGTCGACGCTGAACAGGGCGGCGATCGGGGCCCCCGTTGCCGCGGCGCCGGCCTCGACGATCACGGACAGGGCGCCGTCGAGATCCGTGGATCGGGCGAGCGCCGCCGCACCGGTTGAGAGGACGCTGAGCGGCCCGGCGGCCGCCTCGGCGGGTTCGGTCACGAGAAGCCTCCGCGTGCAGTCTGCGCCGGCGCGTCCCGCCGGTCCCACCGCCGGCATCCCTCGCGCCCTCTTCGAGGCGAGTCGGCATCGTACACCTCCCGTTGCTCCCGGAGGCCGTCGCCCGAGGTCCGGTCGGCTATCCTCGCCGCGATGAAGCTGGTCGTGGCGATCGTGCACAACGAGGACGCCGGTGCCCTCGTCGACGCGCTCCTCGAGCGCGAGTACCGCGCCACGCGGCTTCACTCGTCGGGAGGCTTCCTCAAGCAGTCGAACGCGACCGTCATCGTCGGCGTCGAGGACGCCCAGGTGGAGGAAGTGATCTCGATCGTCCGCGAGAACTGCAACGCGCGGACGCAGGTGGTGAACCCGATGCCGCCGATCATGGAGCCCGGCGAGTTCTTCATGCCCTACCCGCTCGAGGTCGAGGTCGGCGGCGCGACCGTGTTCGTCCTCCCCGTGGAGCGGTTCGAACGCCTGTGAGGCCCCGATAAATCGCCTGCTGCGCAAGGTCTTCCTGTGGTTCGCGCGCAATCCGTGGATGCGCGAGCGCCTGCCGACGCTGCCGTTCATGCAGAAGGCCGTGCGACGGTTCATGCCCGGCGACACGATCGACGACGCGCTCGGCGTCGCCCCCGAGCTCCAGGCCGCGGGCATCGGCACGATGTACACGAAGCTCGGCGAGAACATCGCGGATGCGGCCCAGGCCCAGGAGGTGGCCGACCACTACCTCGAGGTGCTGGGGCGGATCCAGGCGGCCGGGATCGACGGCGAGATCAGCGTCAAGCCGACGCAGCTGGGCCTCGACATCGACGAGGACATGTGCCTCGGCCACCTGCGCACGTTGTCGTCGGCCGCCGAGGCCGCGGGGTCGTACCTGTGGATCGACATGGAGGACAGCGGCTACGTCGACCGGACGCTCGACCTCTACCAGCGGCTCCGCTCGACCCACGCGCGCACGGGCATCTGCCTCCAGGCGTACCTGAAGCGGACGGCGCGGGACGTCGAGCGTCTCCTGCCGCTCGCCCCGGCGGTCCGCCTGGTCAAAGGCGCCTACGACGAGCCCGCGGCGATCGCGTTCCGCTCGCGCAAGGAGGTCGACTCCAACTACGTCGGGCTCGCCGTCACGCTCGCGCGCGAGAGCCGCACGCGGCCGATCCGGCTGGGCCTCGGTACCCACGACGTGGAGCTGATCCACCAGATCGCGGCCCACGCCGGCGCAGCGGGCGTGCCCCGGAACGGCTTCGAGGTTGAGATGCTGTACGGGATCCGGGCGAAGGAGCAGCTCAAGCTCGCCAAGGCGGGCTACCAGGTCCGGGTACTGATCGCGTACGGCGCCGCGTGGTACCCGTGGTACATGCGCCGGCTCGCCGAGCGGCCCGCGAACGTGCTGTTCGCCCTGCGCCAGCTGCTGCCGGGCTGATCAGCGCGGCAGGGACTTGATCAGCAGCGAGTACGGGGTGGCGCTCCAGCCGTCGTCGGGGGACGTGACCCGGATCCGGTAGGTCCCCTTCGAGAGGTGCCGCTTCAGCGACTCAGACTGCTTGCCGGAGTTGTTCGACGACGCCAGCAGGTTCGAGCACGATTTGTACAGGTCGAGCCGGCCCTTGACCGGCAGGTCGTCGAGGGTCACGCGGACGTCGCGCTTGTGCGCGACGTGGAACTCGAACCAGTCGCCATCGCCGTTGCCGCTGCTTCGCTCGCTGATCGATGACCCCTTGGGCGACCTCCCGGCGATCCCCGCGCAGCTGTCCGGCGCGTCGGGGACGTACGTCGCCGTGAGGTTCTTGTCCGAGCTGACGGTGATGTCGCGCGCGCGCTTGTGCGAGTCATTCCAGGTGCTGAACCGGTACCGGTCGCCGCCGATCGTGCGGGTCAGCGGACCGCTGATGCTCGTCGAGCCTTTCCGGATGAGGGTCGCCGTCCAGGGCGCCGGATCCGTGTTGTTGCCGGCCGACAAGGGTACGCCGGTGGGCACCGACGCGAGGTGCAGGGTCGAGGTCCTGGGCTGCAGCTCGACCGAGGTCGACGCGGAGGTGCCGTCGCTGTCCGTGACCGTGAGGCGAACCTCGAGGAAGGAGGGGTACTCGTGGTCGGGCGCGTCGAACGACCACGACTTCGTGTTCGACTTGGTGATCAGCGTGTGGGTATGGCAGCCCGCCGGGCAGTGGTGGATGAGCACGGCCCAGTCGAACCGCCCGGCGCCCAGCGTCCCGTCCTCGGTGTCGGTCGCGGTCCCGCTGACGCCGATGGTGTCGCCGACCGACCAGCACGGCGAGCCGGGGTCGGCGCACTCGGCCGGGGACGTGATCTCCGGGACCGGTGCGGCGTTGTCCGCATCGATGTTGAGGGTGACCGTGTCGGTGAGGCCGCTGGTGCTGTGGACCCGCAGCTTGACCTCGTACTGACCAGGGGTGTCGATCTGCCAGTCCACCTCCTGGCCCGAGTCGTCGAAGCTGCCGTCGTTGAAGAAGTCCCAGTCCCAGCCGTCGATGGCGAAGTCGGAGTCCGGCTCGCTGGACGTCGAGCCGTCGAGGTGGATGGAGATCGGCGCCTTGCCGCCGCCGGGCTCGGCGGTGACCCTCGCGACCGGCGAGTTGACGTACTTCACCCTGACCACGCGACCGCCGTTGTGGTCGACGTAGTAGAGGTCGCCACCGGGGCCAGTCAGCAGGTCCACGGGGTTGTCGATCCCGCTGGCGACCTGCTCGACCTTGCTTGCGTCCGGGATGCCGTTGGCCTGCGGCAGGATCGCCCCCAGGCAGTCGCGCGAGTAGTCGACGAAGAACAACGCGCCGTCGTATTTGCTCGGGTAGTCGAGCGCGGCGCCCGATGCGCCCTCGTAGAACGCGAGGCCCGAGATCGAGGACGTCTGGTTGGCGGGGCCCGGGAAGCACGGGCCCTTCGGCGTCTTGGTGCCGATGTGCGTGTAGTTGTACAGGGGGCCCGTCGCGCCCTGCGTGTACAGGCTGGCGCACATGTTGGTGCCGAGGTTCTCGAATTCGGCCTGACGCAGGGCGCCCTCGTAGCACGGCCAGCCGAAGTTCGGGATGTTGGTCGGCGTGCTGCCCGACAGCGTGAACCGGTCGACCTCCTCCCAGGTCTGGTTGCCGACGTCGCCGACGTAGAGGTCGCTGTGACCGGGCCGGAACGTCATCCGGAACGGGTTCCGGAAGCCGGTGGCGACGATGCGCCTGGTGTTGGAGTCCGCGCCCGCGAAGTCCTTGAGCGGGTTGTCGGCCGGCGCGTTGCCCGTGTCCGGGTCGACGCGGACGATGGTGCCGTCGAGGCCCGTCGAGTCGCCCTGCGTCCGCACGTCCTGGGAGCGGAGCATGCCGCCCTCCGCGGTCGACTGCACGAAGCCGGGCACCGGATCCCCGCACGGGTTGACCGTGGTCGGGGAGCCGGAGCTGCCGCCCAGCTGGCCCCAGTCCATGCCGCTGAAGCTCGCGCCGTCGCCGCCGGTGACGTACAGGAACCCGTCCGGGCCGAAGGCGAGCGCCCCGCCCGCGTGGCTCGGGAACTGCTGGCACCACTCGCCGTTGGCGCCATCACCCAGCAGGTTGACGCGGCTGGCCGGGTTGGCCACGTTGGTGTTGACGTTCACGGTGTACCGATCGAGCTTGCTGCGGACAGTGCAGCCGTCGGTGGTGGGTCCCGGCGGGCTCGGGCACGTGTCGTTCCAGACCGGGGCCGTCTGCCCCGGAGGCGCGTCGTACACGTAGTACAGGTAGATGTAGTTGCGGCCGTTCAGGAAGTCGGGGTCGAGCGCGATGCTCAGCAGGCCGCGATCCCAGAAGTCGTGGACGTCCGTCCGGATGTCGAGGACCGTCACGGGCGAGCTGTCGTCGATCGAGTCGTAGGCCTTGATGATCCCTCGCTTCTCTGCCACGAATGCGCGACCATCGGTGGCGAAGCGCACCGTCGTCGGCATCGTGAGGGACGAGAAGACCGTGGTCTCGGTGAAATGGGGATCGCTGAACGAGCCGGCCGCGGCGGCCGTCGCCGGCCGGACGAGGTGGGCGACCGGCGCGACCACGACCGAGGCCGCGGCCAGGGCGGCCGCAAGCCAGGCCGTTGCGGCGCGGCGGTGCCACGAGCGGGCAGAAGATGAGTTCATGAAGATGGCCGAAAAACCCCGGAAGAATGCCGCAACTCTACTGGCAGTTGCACCAGATGTCATGGTCGCCACCAGGACTTTCGGCGGCTAGTCCCAATGACCGATCCGGACCGCACCGAACCGACCACGCCGGTCGTTGCGGGGCCTCCTGACACCGGCCAGTTCGTCGTCGCGCCGGCCCAGCTGGCCGCCCCCGCCCGGTCCCCGGCGTGGACGGTGCTGGGCGGCTTCATCTCGGTGGCCGTGGTCGCGCTGACAGTGTGGGGCGTCGCGGCGCGGGGATCGGCTCCCGGCCCCGCGGCGCCGCCGGCACCGGTGCTCGCGCCGTCCCCCTCGCCCCGCTCGTCGCCGTCGATGCCGGTCGTTGACGTCGCGACGAGCGACGAGGCGCTCGACGAGCTCGCCCGCCTCGCCGGTTGGGGCGGCTGCCCGGTGTGGCGCGCGTTCGACGTCGCCGCCACGGTCGAGCGCGGCGACGTCGAGGTCGCGGTCAGCGAGCTGGCGCGCGATCACGGGCTGCTCCCCGTCACCGACTCGACGGGCGCGTCCCGGCTCGTCTGGATCGGTGGCGACATCGAGGCGGCCGCCCGCGGCTTCGGCGGCACGGTCGTCGTGCGCGAGCCTGACGCCGCGTGGACGGTCGTGCCGTGGAAGGACGGCCAAGCCGCGGTGCGGCTCAAGCCCACGGCGCGACGGGACGGCGGCGTCTTCTGGCAGGTCAGCGGACGGGCCGTCCCGATGGCGTACTGCCGGGACCGGACCGTGGAGGTCGACGGACCGGTGCGCGTGCTCCACGTGCCGGGCGACGCGCAGCAGGGCGTGTTCGACGCGTCGGGCTGGGCCGGCTGCAAGATCTGGCGGCGCGACGCGAGCCAGGTGCTGCCGTCCTCGGCCGCGATCGAGGCCGCCGCGGCGGCCGAGCTCATCCTCCCGGCGGGTCACGGGTGGATCGACCTCCCGGCCGATGCGGTCGGCGGCGACCGGCCGATGCGCGCGTGGCTCGGCTCGGACGAGCGAGCGGCCGCGGCGGCCCACGGGTCAGCGCTGATGGTCATCGGCGACGCCGACCCAGCGGCCGCCTGGCTCCTTGTGACCCTCGATGACGAGCCGGCCGCGATCGAGCTGCTCCGCGTGGATACCGACTCGGGCTGGCGCGCCTGGATCCCGACCCCGAACGCCGCCGGCCTGACCCCACCGGCCGAGGGATCGCCCGCCTACTGCGGCAGGGCCGCACCGTGACGGCCAGGTGAGCCTTCGCCCCGACCTCGTCGAGTGCTGGCTGTTTCGAGTCGCGTCACCGGCCAATTCGACCGATGCCCGCCCCGACGCCGAGCGCCTCGAGATCCTCCTCATCCGCCGGTCGGGGACGAGGATCTTCCCCGGGCTGTGGCAGTGCGTGACCGGCGGGGTGGAGCCCGGCGAGCGGGTGCCGATGGCCGCGATCCGGGAGGTCGCGGAGGAGACGGGCTTGCACGGCGCAGACGTCGAGCACTGGTACGACCTCGACCAGGTGGCGCCGTTCTTCGACGAGGGCGTCGACGGGATCGTGGTCTCTGCGATCTTCGCCGCCCGGATCCGGCCCGACGCGACCGTCCGCGTCTCGCACGAGCACGACGCCCAGCGCTGGGTTCCGGCGTCCGAGGCGCCCGCGCTCGCGATCTGGCCGTCCTACGCCGAGTCCGTGCGCCGGATCGGCGACCTGCTGCTCGACCCTGCGCTGGCGACGTGGTTCGAGATGGATGCCGACGGCCGCAGGATCGCCCGCCGTCCGCGGTCGTGAGCGTACATCCCGGCCGGTCGCGTCAGTAGCGCTCGGGGACGAACGACTGCTCGTCGATGGGCGGGCGGACGTAGCCGCGGTCCGGCTCGCGCGGCGGCAGGACGATTTGCTCCGGGGTCAGGTCCTGGTAGGGGACCTGCGACAGGAGGTGGTGGATCACGTTGAGCCGCGCCCGCCGCTTGTCGTCGGCGTTCACGACCCACCAGGGCGCCTGCTTGATGTCGGTGTGCCGGAACATCTCGTCCTTGGCGATCGAGTACTCGACCCACCGCGCGCGGGACTGGAGGTCCATCGGGGACAGCTTCCAGCGCTTCGTCGGATCCTGGATCCGCGCCTCGAACCGTCGTTCCTGCTCGGCGTCGCTGACCGAGAACCAGTACTTGATCAGGCTGATCCCGGACCGCACCAGCATCCGCTCGAACTCGGGGCAGGATCGGAAGAACTCCTCGATCTCGTCGGCCGTCGCGAACCCCATCACCCGCTCGACGCCGGCGCGGTTGTACCAGCTGCGGTCGAACAGGACGATCTCGCCGGCCGCCGGCAGGTGTGCCGCGTAGCGCTGGAAATACCACTGCGTCCGCTCGCGCTCGGTGGGCGCCGGGAGGGCGACGACCCGCGCGATCCGTGGGTTCAGGGCGAGCGTCAGCGTCTTGATCGCGCCGCCCTTGCCGGCCGCGTCGCGGCCCTCGAACAGGACGACCACCCGGAGCCCGCGCGCGTGCACCCACTCCTGTAGGCGGGCGAGCTCGACCTGCAGGCCGGCGAGCTTGCGTTCGTAGGCCTTGCGCGAGAGCCGGTCTCCGTCGTCGTGGGTCGCCCGGTCGCCCGCCGGTTCGCCTGATCCTTCCGGCTCGCCGTCGCGATCGGTGGCCTTCGATGTGCCCTTCGCCATCGACCCGTCCTCGGCTGCGTGTCGCGCGCGCCCGGTCGCGCGCCTCGCCCCGATTATCCTCCCGCCCCCGCCCGCTCCACGGTCTCGCCGACGAGGCCCCGGGCGCGGCCCCGCTGCCGCTAGACTGGGCGCCACCCGGCGGGATCCCGGGTCGCTCGAGAGGACGATGCCTTGACCGAGATACTCGCGAACCGGCGCATCTTCCGCTCCAAGCTCGACACGATCCGGACCGCCTACGGGTTCGAGGACGTGTCGCTGGCTCCCGGCACCGACACGATCGACCCGGACGACGTCGTCCTGAGCCAGGCCTTCTGCGGGATCGAGCTGGGCATCCCGGTGCTCGCCGCGGCCATGGACGCGGTCGCCGACGTGCGGCTCGCCGGCGAGCTGGCCCGCCTGGGCGGCCTCGCGATCCTCAACCTCGAAGGCGTGCAGACGCGCTACGACGACCCGTCCGAGGTCGTCGATCGCATCGCCGCGGCGCCCGACGACGCCATGGCGGACGTGCTCGCCGAGGCCTACGCCCCGCCGATCCGCGAGGAGCTGATTGCGCGCCGGATCGACGAGCTGCACGCGGCGGGCTCGAAGGCCGCGGTCTCGGCGACGCCGGGCGTGGCGCGCCGGTTCGGGCCGTTCAGCGCCGAGCACGGCGCCGACCTGTTCCTCGTCCAGTCGCAGGTCTCGTCGGCCCGCCACCTCGCGACCGGCTACGAGCCGCTGGCGCTCGAGGATTTCACGCGGTTCATGCCGATCCCGGTCGCGGTCGGCAACACGACCAACGCCCAGGCCGCGTACCTGCTGATGGAGCAGGGAGCCGCGGCGATCTTCGTGGGCGTGGGCCCCGGCGCGGCGTGCACGACGCGCGAGGTCCTGGGCATCGGGATCCCCCAGGTGACGGCGATCGCCGACGTGGCCGCGGCGCGCGACCAGTACCACGCGGAGACCGGCAAGTACGTGCCGGTCGTGGGCGACGGGGGCATGAAGCGCGGCGGCGACCTGGCCAAGGCGTTCGCGGCGGGCGCCGACGTCGTGATGCTCGGCTCACCGCTCGCGCGCGCCGCCGAGGCGCCCGGTCGTGGCACGAACTGGGGCATGGCGGCCCCGTCGCCGGTGCTCCCCCGCGGCACGCGGATCAAGGTCGGGACGGTCGGGCCACTGGAGCAGATCCTGCACGGCCCGTCGCACGTGACCGACGGCACCCAGAACCTGATCGGCGCGCTGCGGCAGTCGATGGCCGCGCTCGGCGCACGGACCATTGCCGACATGCACGAGGTCGAGATCGTCTACGCCCCGGCGGTCGTCACCGAGGGCAAGTCCTGGCAGCAGCGTAGCCGCTAGGGGGCCGTCGCCGGCAGATGCCGTTGCTTCCGGGGGCCACGCCGCTTCGCCTGCGCGCGATCGATCGAGCCCGTGCGCGCCCCGTCGCAGCGGCGGCGAGCGGCGCCTGCGCGCTGCTGCTCGCCGCCTGCACCTCGAGTGCCGCGCCGACCTGGACCATGGCGCCGGCCGCGCAGGTTGCCTCGGCAACCGCCACGCCGTCCGCGCCGCCGGGCCCCTCGCCCTCGACGACTCCGGAACCGGCCGCGTCGGCGCCGCCGGCCTCGGCCGCCGCTCCGTCCCCCTCGGCGTCGCCTGCGCCGTCGGCGTCGTCCTCCGCATCGCCCGGACCGGTGGCCGGCGGTTGGACCTTCGTCAAACGGGAGACATGCCCGGAGAGCCGCTTCGAGTGCGTCACCCTGCGGGTCCCGAGCGATCACCTGACCCAGGGCAGCGACCCGTGGGACGTCACGTTCGCGATCCAGCGGGCGACGGGCAAGCGGCTCGGGACGTTCGTCGTCATCGCGGGCGGCCCTGGCGGCAGCGGGATCGCGATCGCCGACTCGTACACCGACGACTACCCGGCGCGGATCGCCGAGCACTACGACTTCGTCTACCCGGACCAGCGCGGCATCGGCCTGTCGCACCCCATCGGCTGCCCGGACGCGACGGCCGCGTACTACACCAGCCCGATCGACCCCCAGGATCCCGCCCAGGCCGACGCCGCGGGCGACGTGGCCAAGACGTACGCCGCCGCCTGCATCGCGGAGGCGAAGATCCCCGAGGCCGAGCTCCCGCTGTACGCGACCACGCAGGCGGTCGAGGACCTCGAGGCCATCCGGGACTACCTGGGCGTCGACAAGCTCGACCTGTACGGCGAGAGCTACGGCACGCAGTTCGTCCAGACGTATGCGGCGGCGTATCCCCAGCACATCCGGACGCTGTACCTCGACGGTCCCGTGGACCTGACCCTCGATGGCGAGACGTTCTACGGGGAGGCCGTCCGGGCGTTCGACGACGCCCTGGTCGCGACGCTCAACGTGTGTGCCGCCCGGCCGACGTGCCGCGCCGACTTCGAGGGTCAGGGCCCGCTCGAGGCGTATGACGCGCTCGCCGCCAGGCTCAAGGCGGGTCTGATCGACTACGACTTCCCGATGGGCGACGGCACGGTGCAGGCGCGGTCGTTCACCGAGGGGGACCTCGAGGACGCGGTCGTCGGGTACATGTACAGCGTCTTCGACCGCAGCATGCTGACCCGGGCGCTCGCGGCCGCCGTCGACGACAACCTCGTGCCCCTCGCCCGGCTCGCGGCGGCGTCGCTGATCCTCGACCCGGACACGCTGCAGCCGATCCCCGACCCCACCTGGTCCGACGCGATGTACTACGCGGTCGAGTGCCAGGACTACGTCAACTCGGCGGACGCCACGACCGATGCCGACCGGCTGCACGAGTTCCTCGCGGACGCCGATACGCTCGGCGTGACCGAGGCGCGCCTGCCGTCGGTGTACTACGGGGACATGCCCTGCCTGTACTGGCCGAACCGTCCCGCGACGGATCCGAGACCGGCAGCCATCGTCGACCCGCCCTATCCGACCTGGATCATGGTCGCCACGACCGATCCGATCACGCCGCCCGCCAACGCCATGCGCCTCGCCGGACGGCTGCGCGACGTCCACGTCGTCGTCCAGACCGGCGGACCCCACGTGATCTTCGGCTGGGGGCGATCGTGCCCCGACGACGTCGTCGCCGACTACCTCCTGACGGGCAAGGAGCCCGCCGGCACGCTCACGGTCTGCAAGGGCAGCGTCGTGGACCCGTACGTGCCGCTGGCTCGCGACACCGAGGCCGACTACGCGGATGCGCTGTCACTGATGCATTCGCTCGCCGACCAGGTGCAGAACACCAACGACTACGCCGAGCTGCTCGACGAGGACCCCATCGCGATGGGCTGCGACTACGGCGGCGCGCTCGATTACACGCCGACGAAGAGTGGCGCGGACCTGGCCTTCAAGGCATGCGAGCTCATCGACGGGATGGGCCTCACGGGGAAGGGCGCGATCGACTACGACAGCGGCGACGTCACGATGGAGGTGGCCTTCCCCGATGGCTCGCTGCGCTACCGCGCGAAGGGCTCGGGCGAGGAGCGCGTCAGCGGCACGTTCCGTGGCCGCGAGGTTGACCAGGAGCGCTAGGTCCGGCGCGCGTCCTCACCCGGGACGCCGCGGGCGGCGAGCGCCGCCGCGAACCCCTCGAGATCGGCGGTGCCGACATAGAAGGCGGGCGTCCGGAACGCCGTCCACTTGATCGGCTCGCGGAGGTCGATCCGCACGCCGCCGCGCGGGCTGCCGGCGAACGAGACGTCGCCGTGGCGGATGCTCCGTCGCACGCCGATCGCCGTGATCCAGCGCCACGGACCCTCGATCCGGTACCGGGCGACGTTGGCGATCGGCGTCGAGAACGAGAACCGCCCGAACCGCGCCGACACGGCGTCGTCGTCGACCATCGCCCACGCCGTCTCGGGCGTCACCCCGAACAGGACGCGAAGCAGGCCCGCTGAGCGCGCGCCGATCCGGATCGGGAACCGTTGCTCGGCCATCGGGCGCAGCGTAGCGCTACGTCATCTGACCCGCCCAATTCGCCACGCACGTCGATGGGGCCCGGGCCCGCCGCGACGCATAGTCGGGACAACGAACGCACGCGGTGCAGGGCACGGGGAAGCCCCGAGAACCGAAGCGGTTCGAACAACTGAAGAACAACCGAATACACAACTGAAGAACAACCGAAGACGAGCCTCCTCCGACTCTGCGACCGGCCGCCCTCTCCCAACCTCGGGGCGACCGGTCGCATCCGCGTGTGCCGGGATCGCCGCCGGGATAGCCGCCGCGGTGGCCTCGAGGCAGGTGTCGGGCCTCAGGCGAGGCCGAGGGCCTGCAGGACGGCCGCTCCGCCCGGGAGGTGGCCATGCTCCGCGAACCGCCGCAGGTGCTCGCCGGCGCGAGCCTCGGCCGCGGTCGCCCGGGCGAGCTCCGCGCGGGCCTCGTCGATCCGGCCCGCCAACGTGAGGCCGACCGCGTGCCACAACAGGATCTGGTCGTCGTCGGGCGCGAGCGCCTGCGCCCGGTCGCTCGCCGCGGCCGCGGCCGCGGCGTCGCCCCGACCGCCGGCCGACTCGGCCTCGTCCATCGCCTCGTAGGCGCGCGCGACCGACAGGACGCGGGCGAGCTCGTCGACCGGCGACCGGTGATCCTCGACGCGGAGGTCGAACCGGCGGGCCCAGGGCTGCGGCCGCGTTCCGTCGCCCACACCCGGCGCCACGACCAGCGCCGCCGACTGGCGCCCGCGCACGTCCCCGCCCTCGCCCTCCGCGGCCACGAGCGCGGCCAGGAGCCGTGCCGCGAGGTCGCCGTCCGACCCCGTGAAGGCGGCCAGCATCGAGGCCGGGACGGTCGCCCGTTCCATCATGTTGGCCTGCACGGCGATCCCGTCGCCGAGCAGGTGCGAGGCATGGCGAACGCAACGCGACCCGGTGTGCGCCGCCGCCGTTCCGGCCGCGTCGACCATGCCCACCTGGCGCACGGCCTCGCCCGGATCGGCTGCCAGCACCGCGGCGAGCGCGTCCGGCGCCGAACGACCGCCGCGCATCAGGCGCAGCCCCTCCGGCCCGTGGCTCACCTCGGTGAACGACTGCGTCGCGACCGCGCCGACGCCCGGCTCGACCCAGGGGACGGCGCTCCCGACGCTGAACCAGCGGCTCTGCACGGCGACGCCCAGCTCGCCGGTCGAGCGGTCAAGGGCAACGATCGAGTACGTCATGGGGCACCTCGGGAAGGGCTCGGGCGGCTAGACTCTCCATACACCATCGGAGCTCGCGAGGGGAGGGGTCATTGACCGAGACGGCGGAGGAGCAGCAGCCCACGGCCGGGACCGAGGCGGACGAGACCCGGCAGCGCGGCAAGACCGTCCACGGCGAGCCGGCCAACGCCGGGCACCGGGTGCTCGCCCCGGACGACGCGGAGGTCGAGGCATACCTCGAGGTCGCGCTCGACGCGCCGGCCCCGGAGCGCACCTCCCAGGACCGTCCGCCGGCCGCGACGACCGCCGTCCCGGGAACGGTCGCCATCCTCGACTTCGGCAGCCAGTTCGCCCAGCTGATCGCGCGCCGCGTCCGCGAGCTGAACGTCTATTCGGAGCTCCTGCCCCACGACACGCCGATGGCCGAGCTCGAGCGACGCGGGGTCCGGGCGGTGATCCTGTCCGGCGGGCCGATGTCGGTCTACGACGTCGATGCGCCCAAGGCCGACGTCTCGATCTGGAGCGGCCGGCTGCCGGTCCTCGGCATCTGCTACGGCGCGCAGCTGATGGCCCTCGAGCTCGGTGGCGACGTCACCCCGGCCACCCGCCGCGAGTACGGACCGGCGACGGTGCAGATCACACGGGACGACAGCCTGTTCGCCGGCATCGACCGCGAGCAGCCGGTCTGGATGAGCCACGGCGACACCATCACCCGGATGCCGGAGGGCTTCCACGCGACGGCGCAGACGGAGTCGACGCCGTATGCCGGCCTCGACGCGCCGGCGAGGAACCTGTACGGGATCCAGTTCCACCCGGAGGTCGTGCACACACCTCGGGGGCGCGCGGTCCTGCGCAACTTCGTCACCGGGATCGCCGGCATCGAGCCCAACTGGACGCCGGCGAACTTCGTCGAGTCGACGGTCAGCTCGATCCGTGAACGGGTCGACGCGCACGCGCGGGCGACGGGGTCCGACGGCAAGGTCATCTGCGCCCTGTCGGGCGGCGTCGACTCGGCCGTGGCGGCGGCCCTGGTCCACCGCGCCGTCGGCGACCGGCTGACCTGCATCTACGTGGACCACGGCCTGATGCGCAAGAAGGAGTCCGAGCTCCTGCGGGCGACCTTCGAGGCGAACCTGGGCATGCGGCTCGTCATGGTCGACGCCCGGGAGCGCTTCCTCGCCCGCCTCGCCGGGGTCACCGACCCGGAGGAGAAGCGGCGGATCATCGGCGACGAGTTCATCCGCGTGTTCGAGGAAGAGGCCGCCAGGCTCGGGCGGATCGACTTCCTGACCCAGGGGACGCTCTATCCCGACGTGATCGAGTCCACGGCCCCCGAGACGAAGACGGCCCAGAAGATCAAGACCCACCACAACGTCGGCGGCCTGCCGGCGGACCTGCGGTTCGAGCTGATCGAGCCGCTGCGCTACCTGTTCAAGGACGAGGTGCGCCTGGTCGGCCTCGAGGTCGGCCTGCCCGATGCCATGGTCCACCGCCAGCCGTTCCCGGGGCCCGGGCTCGCGATCCGGATCATCGGCGAGGTCACCGCCGAGCGCCTGGAGACGCTGCGCGACGCGGACTGGATCGTCATCGACGAGATCAAGGCGGCCGGCCTGTACCGGAGCGTGTGGCAGTCGTTCGCGATCCTGACCCCGGTGCGAAGCGTCGGCGTGATGGGCGATGGCCGCACCTACGCGAACGTCGTGGCGATCCGCGCCGTCACGTCGGAGGACGGCATGACCGCGGACTGGGCGAAGCTGCCGTACGACGTGCTGGGCAAGATCAGCTCGCGGATCGTCAACGAGGTGCCGGGCGTGAACCGGGTCGTCTACGACATCAGCAGCAAGCCGCCGGCAACCATCGAGTGGGAATGACGGGGCAGGACCAATTGGGGGGCATCGGCCGTGAATCGAGCGAGTAGAGTGCGCAAATGACCGACGCGACCCCCCGCTGCCCCTGGTGCTCGGCCGAGCTGCCCGCCGGGGCGCACGAGACGTGCCCGTCGTGTGGGGCCACCCTGACCAGCCCGGGCGGCGGCGAGCCCGACATCAAGGGGGTGACGTCGCTCGACCCGATGGCGATCATCCAGGCCCGGTCCGACGTCGCGCGTCCGCGCAACCGGATCATGTCGTTCATCACGGGCGAGGTGCCGGGCGAGCAGGATGCCGCGGCCAACCCCGAGTCGCTCGCCCCGCCCGACCTCGCCGTCCGGCGAGAGATGCGGCGACTCGAGATCGAGGCCGAGCGGGCCGATCTCGAGGCAGAGACCGTCGCCCTCAAGACCGATGTCGTCGTGGAGATGGGCATCCCGCTGTCCGCCCTCGGTGGCGCCGACGCCGATCTCGCCCAGGCCGCGATGCCCGACGACGAGGCCACCGAGGTGGCCGCCGAGATCGCCGCCGAGGATGCGCAGGCGACCCAGGCCCCCGTGGCCGCTCAGGGCGGCTCGCCGTCCGCGACGGCGGCAGCCGCTCCGCCGCCCGGACCGCCGGCCGCGCCGGGGGATGGCGAGGCCCCGGCAGCCGGCGGCGGAGGCGTCGCCCCGGCCTGAGGCCCGTTCCCGGCCCGCGCCGTATGCTCGGGTCGTGCCCGACCGCCTCCCCCATCCCGGCCCGTCGTTCCTGCGCGAGCAGGAGGTTCGGATCGGCGACCGGCGCCTCGAGGCCGGCATGTCCAGGCCGGTGGACGGTCCTGACGACTGGTGGCTCGCGGTGCTGTGGGTCGCAGACGCCGACGGCGTGGTGAGCTTCCGCGATGTGGCGCCCGTGGCCGGGCCGCCCCCGGAGCCGCCGCTCGCACGCATGGGCCCATCGTTCGCGGGCGGCCTGTCCGGGCTGATCCGCGAGGAGGACGGCCGCCTCGCGATCCGCCTCACGCCGCTCGTCCCGCCGGAGGACGACACCCGCCCGTGGCGCTGCCCGCTGGTGATCCGGGCCGCCTTCCGCTGGGAGCCGGCGCTCGCCGCGACGCTGCGCCCGAACCAGATCGCGGACCGGGTGCTGGGCGCGTTCGGACGCGCGGTCGAGGACCTGTTCCGGCCCTGAGGCCCGCGTCCCGCACGGGCTCAAGCAACCGAGACGGGACGGCGTCCCGATCCGGCCGCGAGCGATCCGCCCTAGACTCCCCGCGATGGGTGACCTGTTCGACGACTTCATGCGCGAGCTGGAGCGACGCCGCGCCGAGGCCGAGGGCAGGGCGCCGAAGGACGATTCCGGCGGTCCGGAGGAGCCGGACGACCCCGACGAGCCCGATCCGGGCGAGGGCGGCGACGGGGAGCGTGATGACGACACGCCCGGCGACGAGCCTGCCGGGCCGGACGACGGGGAGCCCTCGGCCGGGAACCACGACGACGAGCCGCAGCCCGCCGCGGCGTCCGCCAGGGCCCGACCCACGTCGCTCGCCTCGCGGCGTCGACGTCGCGGCGGGGGCACGCCTCCACCGAAGGCGGGCGCGCGTCCCGTCGGCGGGCCCGAGGACGGCGCCCGGCCGCCGAGCATCGGGCACATCGCCCGCCGGGCCGGGATCGGGATCGCGCTGATCGTGATCCTCGCGATCCTCGTCCTGTTCGCGGCGGGCATCAATCTCTGGACGGACGCGATCTGGTACCAGAGCGTCGGCTACGACAGCGTGTTCTGGACCCGCCTCGGCGTCCAGGCGGGCCTGTTCGTGGGGGCGGGCGTCCTGGCCCTCGTCGTACTGCTGGGCAACCTGCTGCTCGCGAACCGCCTGACCCCGCCCGTCGATCCGGAGCGGCCGGGACGCCTGCGGGCCGTCGCCGGCCGGCTCGCCGACGCCCAGCGCCAGGCCGAGCGGACCGCGCGGCAGCGTGCGTCCGGCGGCTCGTTCGGGCCGTTCGGGGCCGCCGGTGCCCGGCCGGGCGGCGGGGAGCTCAGCTTCTCCTTCGACGCCGAGGACATGCCCGACGTCGTCCCGATCGGGACGTGGGCCATCGCCGGGGTCGCCGTGCTGCTGGCGTTGGGCGTCGCGGGTGCCGTGACCGGGGCGTGGGAGACGCTGCTGCTGTGGATCCACCGCGTCCCGTTCTCGCCGACCCAGACGGTCGTGGACCCGATCTTCGGCCGCGACATCAGCTTCTTCCTGTTCGAGCTGCCGTTCTATCGCCTGGTCCAATCGCTGGTCAACGGGCTGCTGCTGGCCTCGCTCCTCGTCGCCGGCTCGCGGTACCTGCTGGCGACGACCCGCGGCGGCGAGGTGTTCGTCACCCGGGTCCGGGTCCACCTCGCCGTGCTCGGCGGGCTGTACCTGCTGTCGGTCGCGTTCGGCTACCAGCTCGACAAGTACGAGCTCGTCTACAGCCAGGCCGGGGTGGCGACGGGCGTCGCGTTCGCCGACGCCAACGCGCGCTTCCTGGCCTACGACGTGCTGACGCTCCTGTCGGGCCTCGCCGGTGCGCTGCTGATCGCGGGGGCCTTCACCCGCTGGATGTGGCCGCTGGCCGTGATCGTCATCATCTGGTTCTCCGCCTCGATCGTGCTCGGGCGCCTCTATCCCGAGGCCATCCAGCGCCTCAGCGTCGACCCCAACACCTACGCGCAGGAGGAGCCGTACATCGCGAACAACATCTCGATGACACGCCTCGCGTTCGGGCTCGACCAATGGCAGTCGCGGTCGTATGGCGGTGCCGCGCCGCTGACCGAGGCGGCGATCCAGAGCGAGGAGGACACGTTCACCAACGCGCGCCTGTGGGACTACCGCCCCCTGCAGACGACCCTCGACCAGCTCCAGGCGGTCCGCCAGTACTACGACTTCCACGACGTGGACACCGACCGCTACCTCATCGACGGCACGCTGCGGCAGGTGATGCTGTCGGGGCGCGAGCTGGCGATCGACAAGGACCCGGACGCGCCGAACTGGGTCAACCAGCGGGTCATCAAGACGCACGGGATCGGCGTCGCGATGACGCCCGTCAACGAGGTCACGCCGGAGGGCCAGCCGCGTCTGTGGATCCGCGACCTGCCGCCGACGTCCAACAGTGGGGCGCCCGAGATCACGCAGCCCCGGATCTACTTCGGCGAGAGCGACAGCCACTACGTGGTGGTGCGCGCCAACCAGCAGGAGTTCGACTATCCGGCCAATTCGAACACGGGCCAGGGCGACCCCACGACGTCGTGGACCGGGCAGACCGGCATCCCGATCGACTCGACCCTGTCGCGGCTGCTGTTCGCGATCCGGTTCCGGGACTTTGACCTGCTCATCACCAACCAGGTCCAGGCCGGCAGCCAGCTCCTGTTCCACCGGACGATCTCCGAGCGGCTGGGTTTGGTCGCGCCGTTCCTGCAGTTCGACAAGGACCCCTACCTGGTGGTGGTGGACGGCAAGCTCGTCTACGTCCAGGACGCCTACACCCTGAGCGACAAGTTCCCGAATGCCGACGCGTTCGATACCTCGCAGCTGGGGCCGACCAGCGGGCTCGGCTCCGAGGACATCAACTACATCCGCAACAGCGTGAAGATCACCATCGACGCCTACGACGGCACGATGCACTTCTATGTCGCGGACAAGAACGAGCCGCTGATCCGCGCCTGGCAGGGGATCTTTCCCCAGCTGTTCGAGCCGATGGAGCAGATGCCGGCCGAGCTCCAGGCGCACCTCCGGGTCCCCGAGGAGCTGTTCAACGTCCAGACCCGGATGTACGGCCAGTACCACGTCACGCAGCCGGTGACGTTCTTCAACAACACGGACCGCTGGACGGTGCCGACCGAGCAGACCAACCAGCAGAGCCTGCTGCCCGAGGCGTACTACGTCGTGATGCGGATGCCCGGCGAGCCGAAGGCCGAGTTCCTGCTGCTGCAGCCGATGATTGCGCGCAGCCGGCCGAACATGATCGCGTGGGTCGCCGCCCGCAACGACGCCCCGAACTACGGCGAGATCCGCGCGTACCAGTTCCCGGCGGACACGACGATCTTCGGGCCGTCGCAGATCGAGGCCCGGATCGACCAGGACCCGACGATCAGCGCGCAGATCTCGCTCTGGAACCAGAGCGGCAGCGAAGTGATCAGGGGCAACCTGATCGTGATCCCGGTCGGCGATTCGCTCATCTACCTCCAGCCCGTGTACCTCCAGTCCACCTCGTCGGCGTTCCCCGAGTTCCAGCGGATCGTCGTCGCCAGCCCGACGACGGTGGTCTGGGGCCGGACCCTGTCCGAGTCCTTGAACCTCCTGCTCGCCGCCCAGGGCGGCGGGCCCGGCGCCTCCCCCAGCCCGGGACCGACGCCGACGCCGGGTCCCAGCGAGGCGCCGGGGCCGTCGGCGACCCCGCGACCGACGCTGCCGCCCGGTGGCGCGTTGCCGACCGACGTGGCCGGGCTCGTCGAGTACGCCAACACCCACTTCGAGCTCGCCCAGGCGGCGCTGCGCGGCGGGGACTTCGCCACCTACGGCACCGAGCTGGACAACGTCCAGCGCGCGCTCGAGGCCCTCGGCCAGCTGACTGGGTCGCCGGCCCCCAGCCCCGCGCCATGACCCCGGCGGCCGCGGCCACGAGCGCCGCCGCCCCAGGCCGAACCCGCCGCCTGCCGATCCGGACCGCCGTCCCCGGCGCGATCGTCGTGACGCTCGTCCGGCCGCTGGCCTGGCTGCTCGGCCTCACGGGGTTCCTCGCCGGCGGCGGGCTGCTGCTGGTGACCGCCCCCGTCGCGGTGCTGCCGACCCCGACGGGCATCCAGAACGCGCTGGGCGGCCCGGTCAGCACGCTCGTCGTCGGGACGCCGTCGCCGACGATGGTGCTGCTCATCGGCGGCAGCGTCGTCGCCGGGCTCGGCCTGCTCATCGGCGGCCTCGTGGTCGGCGCCTGGGCCGAGCGGCACCTGATCGGGCTCCAGCTGGAGGCCGCGGGGGACGAGGGTCTGCTCGTCCCACCCGGCATCGACGGCGCTCCGGGGGCGCTGCGGGTCGCCGTCGTGCGGGCCTTTGCGCTGCTGCCGGTCGTCGCCGTGTTCATCGTGGCGTGGCAGCCGCTGTACGACGCCGCCTACCACGAGCTCGTGCTTCCCGACGACCTGACCACGCCGCTGGGCCTGCGGGTCCTGGGCGACGTGCCGTGGGTGGTCGCGGCCACGCTTGGCGCGTGGGTCCTCGGGGACGCGGCCGCCGCGCTCGCGGTGCGGCGGCTGGTCGTCGGCCGGCGCCCGATCCTCGTCGCCTGGCTGCTGGGCTGGGTCGACATCGTGCGGCGGCCCGTCCGCGTGATCGCGACCGCGGCGTTCGGGATCGCGGTGCTGACGCTGCTCACCGCGCCGTCCATGGTCGCCGCGGCCGCGGGCTGGGACCGCGTCCGCGAGGTCATGACGCACCCCGACGATGCGCTCGGCACGCTGACCACGGTGGCGATCTGGGTGGCCGTGTGGCTGGGCGGGCTCGTGCTCGCGGGCGTTGGCGCGGCCGCGCGCGCGGCCGCCTGGACGCTCGAGTCGACGCCCGTCGCGCCCGCGCCCGACGCGGAGGGCGGTGAGGCGGTCGCCGGCGCCTGAACCGGGCAAGCGGGAGCGTCACCCGGCCTCGCGCCGGCGCGTCGATGTCGTGCTCCGGTCCAGCGGGGCGTCCCTGTTAGACTGCTGCTCGCCGCGCGCCCCCGGGCGCGTCATGCCCGATGGAGGCCGCATCCCCGCGTATGGACGAGATCCTCAACACGATCGGTGACACGATCGGCGGCTTCTTCGACAACCCGATCGTGCAGTTCGCCCTCCAGGCGCTCGTCGTCTACTTCGTCATCCTGTGGCTCGCGGCCGCGTACTGGGCCTTCCGCGACATGCAGCAGCGGAGCGAGAACCCGGTCCTCCCGTACCTCGCGGCCGCGCTCATCGTGCTGTTCACCCCCGTCTTCTTCGTGTTCGGGATCATCGTCTACCGGATCATCCGGCCGCACGAGAAGATCGGCGAGGTCTACGAGCGCAACCTGGCGGAGGAGGCCCTGCTCGCCGAGGTCGAGGCGATCAAGACCTGCCCGTCCTGCCGCAGGCGCGTCAACGACGAATGGATCATCTGCCCAACGTGCCGGACGCAGCTCAACCGCGTGTGCGCCAACTGCGGCCGGCTGGTCGGGCTCGACTGGGCCCTGTGTGCGTGGTGTGGCCGTGACTTCGAGCGGCCCGACCTCGCCGCCTACGAGCCCCTCGCCGCGCCGATGACCGGACGCCTCGCCCCCACGACCCCGCCGCCGGCCGAGCGCGCGAGCGCGAGCACGCGGTCGGGCCGCCTCCGCCAGCCGCCGTCCGCGAGTCGCGGCGCCCCGGGCACGATCCCGGAGCCTTGACCGAGCCGGCCGCGCCGGATCCCGAGGCGATCGCGCCGCGCCCGTCGACGTTCAGCCTCGAGGGACGCACGGTCCCGGCGCTCTACCTGATCGGCTGGATCGGGTCCGTCCTCGGTCTCGCCGTCATCGTCGTGTCGGTGCTCGCGGGCGGCGCGCCCGCGGCGCCGTGGCTGTTCCTCGCCGGGCTGATCCTGCTCGCGGTCGGTCTGCTGAGCGCGACCGGCTCGCAGGCGATCGAGGGAACTCACCGGACGGAGCTCCCGTATCACGGCCCGTCGCCCGTCCTCGCGTTCGCCGCCGTCATCGCGATCACGCTGATCGCCAGCCTCGCGGTCCTGGCGCCGCTCGCCGTCTTGGGCCTGGACCCGGGGTCGCCGGCGGCGACGACGCTCTCGCTGCTGGTCACGATGCTCGCCTACGTGGGCGTGGTCCGGATCGCGGTCGTCGGCCCGGGCGCGCTCTCGTGGGCCGAGATGCAGGTGCGCCGGCCCGACGTGGCGGCGCTGCGCGACCTCCTGGTGGGTGCCGTGCTCGCCGTTCCGGTGCTGATCGTCACGCTGGTGCTCGCCGCCATCCTCGCCCGGTTCCTCGAACCCGCCCCCAGCCCGCTGCCCGAGACGGCCGACCCACTGGGCCTGGTGGCGAACCTGGTGACCGCGGCGATCCTCGCGCCGATCGGCGAGGAGCTGTTCTTCCGCGGCTTCACGACGACCGCCTGGGCCCGGTCGGTCGGCGCGCGTCCTGCGATCGTCCGTGGCGCGGTGTTCTTCGGGATCGCCCACGTGCTCACCCTGTTCGACGCCTCGTTCGCGGTCGGCGCCCAGCGGGCGCTGTTCTCGTTCCTGGCGCTCCTGCCGGTCGGCATCGCGCTCGGCTGGCTGTTCCTCGCGCGGCGGTCCCTGTACGCGGCGATCGGGCTGCACGCGGCGTTCAACGCCATCCAGGTCGTCCTGCTCTACGCGGCCGCTCGCGTCGCCTCGTAAGTCGCGGGTAAGGGCCGCCGCGTAGGCTCCGTCGTGTTCCCGGATCCGGATGGCGGGGGAAATCGGCGGGCTTCCGTTGTCCGGACCCGGGGACGCCTCGCCCGTCGCCGGCGCGAGGTCGAAACCCCATCCGAGCTCCGCCACGACGCAGGAGGTGGGCGATGGGGACGCGCGACGGCCGGCGGCCCGGCGACCCGCTCGGCGAGGCTCCCGTCCACAGTCGGGCCCGGCGCTCCGTCCGGGACCTCCCGATCGCGGAGCGGCCCCGCGAGCGGCTCGCGCTCCGCGGGCCCGGCGGGCTGTCGGCGGCCGAGCTGCTCGCGGTCGTGCTCGGGACGGGGGCCGGCGGTCGGGGAGCGATCGAGGTGGCCGAGGACGTCCTCCGGCGGCACGCCGGCCTGGCCTCGCTCGCCCGGGCCAGCGACGTCGAGCTGGCGGCGATCCCGGGGGTCGGCGTCGCGAAGGCCGCCCGCCTGGCCGCGGCGTTCGAGCTGGGACGCCGGTCGGTGGCCGAGCGGCCGCCCGGGGGCTGGACGATCCGGTCGCCGCGGGACGTCGCGGACCGCCTGCTCCTGGACATGGGCCGCCTCGAGCGCGAGGAGCTCCGCGTGCTGAGCCTCAACGCGAAGAACGTCGTGCTGCGCGCATCCACCGTCTACGTGGGCAACGTGTCGGCGTCGCTGGTTCGCGTCGGCGAGCTGTTCCGGGACCCCGTCCGGCTCGACGCGTCGGGCGTCGTCCTGTGCCACAACCACCCGTCGGGCGACCCGACGCCGAGCCCGGACGACCTCCACCTCACCGCCGAGGCGATCGCCGCCGGGCGGTTGCTCGACGTGGACGTCCTCGACCACGTGGTCATCGGTCACGACGCGTGGGTGTCGTTGCGCGATCGCGGGGTGACGTTCGACCGGCTCGGGCCGGGCGGGGCGCGGATCGGCCCGCGGACGGGCCGCGGACCGCCGTCGTAACCCCGCGTCAGCGGCCGCTGGCCGATGACGCCCGCTCGCTGCCGATCGCCTCGATCCCCGCGAACATCGCGGCGGCGTTCGCCAACGGTACGTGGGCTGGCGATGCGTCGGCCGCGCTCGTCGGCGAGCCCGCCGAGTACCAGGCCGGCGCATATCCGTTCGCGGGTGCCTGGCCGCTTGCCACCGCCCTGCCCGTGCGCGCCATCAGCGCCTCGATCTCGGGCCGCAGGCCCAGCGCCATGCCCCAGACGATTGCCTGGTCAGGCGTCTCGAGCCACGGCAGTCGCTGGGTGCCGACGGCATCCTCGAGTGTGTTCGCCCCCGCGAACGTGGCCGCGAGCGTGCGCCGGTACGCCGCGAGCTGCGCCTTCATCACCGCGCCCTCCTGCGACAGCGCGGGCATCTGGCCGCCGATGAGGTAGGTCGCCACGCCGGCGGCGGCGATCCCGCCGCCGAGGGATTGCAGGGCTACCAAGCTGCTCCGGCTCCCGACGACCGCGAGGGCGATACCGGCCACCAGCTCGAGAGCGGCGAGCAGCGTCCACTTGACGGTCGCGATCACGGACAGCCCGCCGATCCAGCCGCGGCGCTTGGCATACGCCTGGAGCAGCGTGCCGAACAGGAACGGCGCCTGGAGGTGGCGGGCCTCGGCGGCCGGGATGCGCTGGGGGGTCGGCGGCGCGGACTGCGCCTTCGACGCCCACTCACGGACCTGCGCGACCAGCTGCCGGTGCTCCTCCGGCGTCGTGGGCTCGTCGCGCACCTGCTCGAGCATCGATGCGTAGCGCTCCGGGTCCGCGGCGACTGCCGCGGGGTTGGACATCGCCGACGCCACCGAGATCCCGCTGGTCAGGTGCTCGATGCCGGCCCGTGCCTTCTCGGACATCGGGTGACCCGTCCGCGCCTCGTAGGCGCGCTGGATCGAGCCGGCGTCGGGCAGGGCGACCGAATCGAGCCCGTGCTCGCGAGCGGCGCGCGTCTCGTACCCGTCGTCCGCCGCGGCGCCCATGCGGAGGAGGCTCCCGAACATCTGCATCCCGGCCGCGACCATCTCGGGCGACGGCGGCACGTCGTCGTCCGACCCGCGGCGTGCGGCGATCGCCAGCGAGGCCTTCAGCTCGCCCAGCAGCCAGGTCTCGGCCTCGCCGATCGGGTTGCGCCGGTTCAGCAGGACCCGTGGATCGGTCGTCTCGCCGCCCCGGAACGCGATGCCCACCCGATCCGGCCGGTCCTCGGCGACGAACGCCAGCTCGTCGCGGCTCGCCAGGTCGAGCAGGGCCGCCATGAACGCCACGTGCGTCCCGCCCCCGGCGACCACGGTCGCGGTCGCCGGGGTCATGCGCGGCGGCGGTGCCGGCAACAGGATCGAGTCGTCGTCCAGGTAGGCGGGATCTCGCCCGTGACGGAGCCACGCAAGCGCGGCGTAGCCGGCGACCACCAGGAATGCCCCGATCCCGAGGACGACGTTGAGATCCATGCCCGACCCTCGACGCGGAACGGCACGAGGAGCATACGGCGGATCGGAACCGCTATCGGTGTGAGCGACCGGCGAGGAGCCCGCGCGAGTGCGCCTATGGGGTAGCGTGTCGGTCCGGATGAGTCCATGCGCATGATCGAGCGAGACGACTCGGTGCTGGTCGTCGTCGACGCCCAGCCGGGGTTCGCCGGCGAGCGCGGGGCGACCACGTCGGGAAGCAACGGCACGGTCGTGGCGCGCATCGCCTGGCTGGCCGGCGTGGCCGCCGCGCTGGGCGTCCCAGCGGTGGTCACGGAGGAGGACCCGGCCCACAACGGGACGACGGACCCGCAGATCGTTGCCGCGCTCCCCGCCGGGACGCCCGCGGCCTTCGTGAAGCCGGTATTCGGGCTGGCCGGCGTCCCCGCGATCCTCGCGGCCATCGGCCACACCGGCCGGCGGACGATCGTGCTCACGGGCTTCGAGACTGACGTCTGCGTCGCGCAGTCGGCGCTCGGGCTGCTGGACCTGGGCTATCGGGTCGCCGTCGTCGTCGACGCCACTGGCTCGCCAGGCGAGATGCACGAGCACGGCCTGCGTCGGATGCGCGACGCTGGTGCGGTCGCGATCCACGCCAAGGGCGTGTACTACGAGTGGGTCCGGTCACTCGAGGCCGCACGGGCGTTCCAGGCCGGGCACCCGGAGCTGGCGGACCCACCCGGCTTTTCGCTCTGAGGCTCCCGCCCTGCCCGATACTGGACGACGAGCCGGCACGGGCCGGGGACAGTGGGAGTCGCCGGTGACCGACACGGCGGACGTCATCATCATCGGCGCGGGTGTCCACGGGACGAGCCTCGCGTTCCATCTCGCGGAGCGCGGCACGTCGGTGATCGTGCTCGAACGAGCCTGGATCGGCGCCGGCGCGACCGGACGCTCGAGCGGCCTCGTGCGGATGCACTACGACCTTCTCGCCGAGACGAAGCTGGCCTGGGCGTCGTTCCGGTACTTCACCGATTGGTCCGAGCGCGTCGGCGGCGAATGCGGGTTCACCAACACGGGCTTCCTGTGGCTCGAGCATGGCGAGGGCGAGGCGAGGGTGCGGGCCAACGTCGACTCGCACCGGGCGCTGGGGATCGACACGACCCTCGTGCACGCGGACGACATCGCCCGGCTGGCGCCCGCCATGGCGCTCGACGGGGACGAGGTCGCGGCCTACGAGCCGGCGTCGGGCTACGCGGACCCCTCGGTGTCGGCGACGGGGTTCATGCGTGCCGCAAAGGCCATGGGCGCACGGCTGGTACAGGGCGCCGAGGTGACGTCGGTGACGACCAGCGACGACGGCACCCGGGTCGTGGGCGTCGGGACGACGAGCGGCGACTTCGCGGCGCCGATCGTGGTCAACGCGGCGGGTCCGTGGGCGGCGCGGGTGGGGGCGATGGTCGGCCTCGACGTCCCGGTCACTGTCTGGCGCCATGACACCGGGTACATCGGCGTTCCCGTCGCCGCCCCGCGCCCGATCCCCGTCGTGATCGACAACGCCCGGTCGATGTACATCCGGCCCGAGGGCGGCGAGCTGCTGCTCATCGGGCTCGAGGACGGCAGCATCATCGGCGGGTCTCCCGACCGTGACACCGCGAACGCCGAGGCCGGGTTCAGCGACGTCGTCACGGATCGGATCGTGCGACGCCTCCCCGCGCTCGCCGACGGCACGTTCCGCGCCGCCCACAGCGGCCAGGACGGCCTGACGCCCGATCAGCGGTCGATCCTGGGCCAGGCCGGCCCGGAGGGCTTCTACCTCGATTGCGGCCACAGCGGGACGGGCTTCAAGACCGCGCCGGCGATCGGCCTCGGCATGGCGGAGCTGATCCTCGACGGAGCCGCGACCTCGGTCGACATCGCGCCGTTCGTGCCGACGCGCTTTGCCGAAGGCCAACTCCTCGTCGGAGAGCACGGCGGGACGCCGATCTGGCGCTAGCCCGCCGGGCGGTCAGCGCAGGAGCCTGATCCCCAGCGCCACCACGGTCGCGACCAGCACGGCGCCGGCGGCGACGAAGGCGCCCAGCTCGAGGATGTCCGCGCGAGTGCGCGGCAGGCGCGGCCACCGCGCCGCGCCGGGCTCGTCGGCGGACCGCGGGTCCGACGCGGACGGCGCCGAGCCGTACCGGTCGAACTTCACGCCCTTCTGCGAACGCCCCTCCTTCTGGGCCTTCTTCTGCTCCTGCATCGTCCCGTCGGCCCAGTCCATGAGCGTCGCTGCCGAGGGGATGCTCGATGCCGGCCGGATCGTCAGGGCGCCGATCGAGACGCCGACGCGCAGTGCCCCGACCGAGGTCGCGACCGGGCGCCGGATCGCGGTCTCCACCGCCGTCGTGAGCCGGACGGCGGCTTCGGCGTCGACCGCGCCGCGGAACAGCATCGCGAGCTCGTCGCCGCCGAGGCGCGCGACGACGTCCGTCGCCCTGACCAGCGCACGCAGTCGCTCGCCGATCTCCTCGAGGACCTCGTCGCCGACGCGCATCCCGAAGTCCTTGTTGAGCTGGCCGAAGCCGTCGAGGTCGATCATCAGGAGGAGGCCGCCGGGAGCCAGACCGCGCCGGGTCCGGGCGACCGTGGACTCCAGCTCCCGCTTGAAGACGGTGCGTCGGGGGAGCTTCATCAGCGGGTCGATGCCCTCGAATCCCTCACCCGGCCAGATGAGCAGCACGACCACGGCCAGCGCGAGCGGCGCCCACCAGCCGACGGCGACGTAGGCCACGGTGAACACGCACGCGAGGCCGATCTCGCCGAGCGTGGCCCGCCCGATCGATCTCACCAGGATGTCCACCACGGCCGTCGCGGCGAGTCGCTCGCGCAACATGATGGTGCCGGCCGCGACGGCGTTCACCGTCACGGCGAGGACGAGCGTGCCGGCCGCGATCGCCAGGATGCCCGCGGCGCCCGGATCGACGTCGATGGACGAGAGCGCGCCGCGGACGACGAGCACGGTGAGCCCGCCGACGACCGCGCCGAAGGCGATCACCGCGTGGTTGGCGAGCGTCCCGTACCAGGGCTGCGATTCGAGCTCGCGCCGTTCGAGGGTGGCGAGGAAGCCGACCCACGCGCCGGCCGTTGGTCCGCCGAGCACCATGGCCGCGGCGACGAACGGGAAGTGGAACGTCCACACCGCGGAGCTGCCCGGGATGGGCAGGACCCGAAGCGACCCGACGAGGCCGAAGGCGATCCACAGCAGCAGGCCGCCCGGCGGGCCGGCAAGGCTGGTGCCGTCGAGCCCCGGATCGAGCGCCGGCAGCAGCGGGACGGTCACCGTCGTCCATGCGAGCGCGGCGAGCCCGACGACGATCGAGATCCCGGTGTAGGCGAGGAGGAGCCGGCGCGTCGATGCGATCGACTTCGCCTCGGGGCCGCCAGGATCCGGTCTCGCCGCGGCGCGGGTACGCCTGCGGCGGCGGGGGTTGAGGCGCGGGCCACCCAGCGGGGTCGTGAGCTGCAGCGAGTGGACGTCCATCAGGTAGGCACTTCCTGGGTACGACCTTCTGATCGGACGACGGAACGTCCGAATGCTGCCTACTGCCGTCGCCCGGCCCGTCGACTCCCCCGTTGGCACGTCGTCGGCGCGCTTCGCGTGCAGCCTGGCGACAGCCTTGCCGCCGGGTTCCTCCCTCCCCGTGCGGCGCTGCCGTCCCTCCTGGCAGGTTCGGTCTTGCTCGGTGAGGGCACACCGCACGTCAACCGCACCGCAGTCATCCTCGGACCACCGGAGCGCCCCCGCGAGAGGCCTGCCAGTCCTATGCCTCGGCCCCATTGGTACTGGTGCGGGCAACGCGCGCGGTGCGCCGGGGCACCGGGTGCCGTTCGGCTGGGCGCATCGCGAGCCCCGGTATACTGCTCCCCGCTCGTGCGCCCGTCTCGCGTGCGCGCCCGGACCCGACCCTGCATCCCGACCATCCCCGTGCCGTCCCGACGGACCCGCGCCCCCGGCGCGTGCGCCACGCAACAAGGACCTGTCCGCCAGCATGTTCGACCGACTCTTCGGCCTCTTCTCCCGCGACATCGGCATCGACCTGGGCACCGCGAACACGCTGGTGCACGTGCGCGATCGCGGAATCGTGATCTCGGAGCCGTCGGTCGTCGCGATCGACGCCAAGACCAAGCGGGTGCTCGCGATCGGCGCCGAGGCCAAGCGAATGGTCGGCCGGACGCCCGCCTCGATCATCGCGGTGCGGCCGCTGCGCGACGGCGTCATCAGCGACTTCGACGTCACCGAGCAGATGATCAAGTACTTCGTGAACAAGGTGCACGACCGGATCGGGCTGATCCCGCGGCCGCGCATGCTGCTCGGGATCCCGTCGGGCGTGACCGAGGTCGAGAAGCGGGCCGTCCGCGATGCCGCGCTCAACGCCGGCGCGCGCTGGGCGCGGCTGATCGAGGAGCCGATGGCCGCCGCGATCGGGGCCGGGCTGCCGGTGTCCGAGCCCTCCGGATCGCTCATCGTCGACATCGGCGGCGGCACGACCGAGGTCGCCGTGATCTCGCTGGGCGGCATCGTCGTCAGCCGTTCGATCCGCATCGGCGGCGACGAGATGGACCAGGACATCGTCGCGTTCGCCCGGCGCGAGTACAACCTGTTCCTCGGCGAGCGGACGTCCGAGGACATCAAGATCGCGATCGGGTCGGCCTACCCGGGCGAATGGGACTCGCAGCGTGTCCAGCTCCGCGGGCGCGACCTGCTCACGGGCCTGCCTCGCTCGGTGGAGGTGGGCGCCGACCAGATCCGCGAGGCCATCGAGGTCTCGGTCGCGCAGATCGTCGACACGATCAAGGACACGATCGAGGAGACGCCGCCCGAGCTGGTGGCGGACATCATGGACCAGGGCATCGTCATCGCCGGCGGTGGTGCGCTCCTCGCGGGCCTCGACCGGCGGGTCGCCGAAGCGACCCAGATGCCGGTCCACGTCGCCGACGACCCGCTGACCTGCGTGGCTCGCGGCACCGGCGTCGTCCTCCAGGAGCTGGCCAGCCCGACCATGGAACGCGTCCTCGTCGCCGAGACCTACAGCCGCCCGCCGCGCTGATCGCCGGCTCGCCGCCGCATCGACGGCCGGGCCGGTCACGGAGCTCTCGACATGACCTCGATCCTCGCCAGCCGCCAGACCCGCCGCCGGGGGATCGTGTTCGCGATCCTCATCGCGATCACGCTGCTGCTGATGGCGTTCTCCGCCAACCCGTACATCCAGGAGGCGCAGCGCGCCTTCTCGTTCGCGCTGCGGCCGTTCCAGGGTGCGATCGCCGACGCCGCCGACAACGTCTCGGGCGTCGTCAGCGCGATCTCCGAGATCGACTCGCTGCGCAACGACAACGCCTCGCTCCGCAGCGAGAACGAGCGGCTGACCAACGAGAACGCGCGGCTGCAGGCGCTCGGGCGGGAGAATGACGAGCTGACGGCCGCACTCCAGCTCCAGGGCGGGTTCAACCACGAGACGGTTGCGACGCGCGTCATCGGGCGCGACTCGCTCGACACGCGCCAGATGGTCACGCTCGACAAGGGCACGGACGACGGGATTGCCCAGGGCGACGTCGTGATCGTGCAGGGCGGTGCGCTGGCCGGCCGGGTCACGGACGTCGGGCCGACCTTCGCGAAGGTGACGCTGATCAGCGATGGGACGTCGACGGTGGTCGGCCAGCTCCAGGGCTCGGGCAAGACGGGCGAGATCGTGGGCCAGGCCGGCGGGGTGCTGGTCATGCGCAACATCGACTCGACGGTCCAGATCGGGACCGACGAGGAGGTGTTCACCCCGGGGATCGAGATCAACGGCGGGATCCGGTCGCCCTACCCCAAGGGCCTGGTCATCGGCAGCGTGGTCGACGTGGAGCGCGACGCCAACGACGTGGTGCAGACCGCGTTCCTCGCCCCGGCCGCGAACCTCGACTCGTTCGAGGTGGCCCTCGTGATCACGGACTACGACGGCGGCCTGCCCCCGGTCGACGAGCAGGCCGTCCCTTGCGGGACGAACGGCACGGTGCCCCAGGGCGAGGTCCCCTGCTACACGCCCACCCCGAAGCCCCCCTCGGGCCCGAAGGCGACGCCCAAGCACTGAGCGCTCGGGCCGAGGCCCGGGGGTTTGCGCAGCCCCGCGTCGCGGCGCTGGGCCAATTCCGAGGCTCGCCCTCGATCGCCGGCTCGTGTCCCGGGCCGCCAGGCGGACCACTCGTGACACCACCGCGTGAACGGGCCTCTGGGCGGCCCAGGGATGGCGATGCAGCCATCCGCGTGCAACCTTCGGGCCGCTGCGCGCGCGGATCGTGCCGTCGTGCCATCGGTTGGCCGCCTGGCGGCCCGCCAGGGCTGGGACACCACGACCGTAAGCGCCAGCCAAGTCGCAGCAGCCATGCTCCGCCGATGCCCTCGATTCAACGACGCGGCCAGCTCGGCGCAGCTGACGCCAGACGGCTCGGCCAGCGCCTCGCCGAGGAACTGCGACAGGCGAGGATCGCGGCGGGCCTCAGCCAGGCCACCGTGGCGCACGCGGCAGGGATCTCACGTTCCCAGCTTGGTCGGCTGGAGCGTGCCGCCACGAGCGCGCCCGATCTCGAACAACTTTGTCGGGCGGCTCGGGCCCTGGGCCTCCAGGCGTCCTGTCGGCTGTACCCCGTCGGGTCACCGGTCCGCGACGCAGCGCACCTTGCCCTCCTGAACCGCTTCGAACAGCGGCTCGGTCAACCGCTCCGGCTCCGACGAGAGGTGCCACTCCCTATCGACGGCGACCGACGGGCATGGGATGGCATGGTCGATGGCGGCGCGTCGCCGTTCTTCGTCGAGGCCGAGACGCATATCCACGACGTCCAGGCCATCGAGCGCGGCGTTGAGCTCAAGCTGCGCGACGACTCGAGAGCGTCCGTCGTCGTGCTGGTCGTGTCGCGGAGTGACCACAATCGACGAGTGGTCGCCGAGCACCGGGAGTCGCTGAGAGGACTATTCCCCCTCGATGGAGCTGCGGTGCTTCGGGCGATCTCCGCAGGACGAGCGCCTGCCGCAGGCGGAATCGTCCTGCTCTGACGCCCTTTGGCCTCGAGCACGGCAGCCACCACTGCGCGGCCGGCGCCCCCTGCTAGGCTCTCCCCGATGAAAGGCCTCGTGCTTGCCGGCGGGACGGCGACCCGGCTGTTTCCGCTCACGATCGTGACCAACAAGCACCTGCTGCCGATCTACGACCGGCCGATGATCTACTACCCGCTGGACACGCTGGCGGGCATGGGCATCCGCGAGGTGATGGTGGTCGTCGGCGGCAAGAGCGTCGGGGACATCGTGGAGCTGCTGGGCGACGGCCGTCACTTCGGCCTCGACCTCACGTACCGCTACCAGCGCGGCGCGCTGGGCATCGCGCACGCCATCGGTCTCGCGCGCGACTTCATCGGCGACGACAGCTTCTGCGTCGTGCTCGGCGACAACATCCTGCGCGGTGGCCCGCTCGAGGACACGGCCCGCAGCTTCGACGGCGGCCCGTGGGGTGCCGGAACGCTGCTGTACCGGGTGTCGGACCCCCAGCGGTTCGGCGTCGCGGAGCTGGACGCGGCGGGCAACGTCATCGGGTTCGAGGAGAAGCCGGCGAAGCCGAAGTCGGACCTGATCCCGATCGGCGTCTACTTCCTGCGACCCGACGCGTTCGACGTGATCGAGACCCTGGCCCCGTCGGGCCGCGGCGAATTCGAGATCACCGACGTCCTCAACCACTACATCCCCGACAGCGGGCTGTTCACACAGGTCTACGACGGGCACTGGGCCGATGCCGGGACCGTGGCCAGCCTGCTGCGCGCCGCCGAGATCGCGGAGGCCGATGACGCGGCGGGCCGCCTCTCCGATCCGCCCGCGCACCCGAACGACACGAAGTGAGCGACGCTCCCGCCACCGCGGACGATCGCATCGGGCCCGACGCCCACCTCCTGGTCACCGGCGGGGCCGGGTTCATCGGCAGCGAGCTCGTGCGACGGATCCTCGCCCGGCACGACGGCACGCGCGTGACCGTCCTCGACAAGCTCACCTATGCCGGCAATCGCGCCAACCTCGCGGCGGTCGAGTCGGACCACGGCCAGGCGTCGCGCTTCGCGTTCGTCCAGGGCGACATCGCCGACCCCGAGGCGGTGGAGCCGCTCGTCGCCGGCGCGGACGCGGTGATCAACGTCGCCGCCGAGACCCACGTGGATCGATCGATCCTCGATCCCGAGGCGTTCCTGCGGACGGGCGTGATCGGCGTGCACGTGCTGCTCGAGGCCGTTCGCCGGGAGGCCGATCGTGCCCGGACCGGCGATCGGCCACTGGCACCGCGCTTCCTCCAGGTGAGCACCGACGAGGTGTACGGCGACGTCGGCGAGGGCCGCTCGGTCGAGACCGACGGCCTGGCGCCGCGTAGCCCGTACGCCGCGGCCAAGGCCTCGAGCGAGCTGCTGGTCCACGCCTATCACGTCACGTTCGGCCTCGACGTCGTGATCACGCGGGGCTCGAACACCTACGGGCCGTACCAGCATCCCGAGAAGCTGATCCCACTGTTCGTCACCAACGCCCTGGCGGGGGAGCCGCTGCCGATGTACGGCGACGGCATGCAGGTGCGCGACTGGCTGCATGTGTCCGACCACGCGGCGGGGATCGAGTTCGTGCTGCGCCACGGCGAGTCGGGCGAGGCCTACAACCTGGCCGGCGAGAACGAGCGGCCGAACCGCGAGGTCATCGGGCAGCTCCTGGCGGCGACGGGCCGCGACTGGTCGCTGGTGCGCTCGGTGCCCGACCGCCCCGGGCACGATCGGCGCTACGCGATGGACGGCGCGAAGGCGGCGGCGCTCGGCTGGCGGGCGAAGGTCGCCTTCGAGGACGGGCTGCCTGACACCGTGGCCTGGTATCGCGACCACGCCGAGTGGGTCGCGGCCGCGCGATCCGGCGACTGGGACGCCTACTACGACCGCCAGTACGGCCAGCGACTCGCGGCCGGGCTCGCGGTGGACGAGGCGGGCCGATGAGTCGCGAGGTCCGTTGACGATGCCCGAGGCCGGCTGACCGATGCGGGTCGCCGTCACGGGCGCCGGCGGCCGGCTGGGCCAGGCCCTGATCGAGGCGCTCGAGAACGCGCCGTTCACCGGCACGCGTGGGCCGATCTCGTGGTCGCGCCCCGAGCTGGACCTCGACACGCTCACCGCCGACGCCGTGATGGCGCTGATCGAGCGAGACAAGCCCGAGGTCGTGATCCACGCCGCCGCGTGGACCGACGTCGACGGCTGCGCCAGAGACCCGGCCCTCGCCCTGCGACGCAACGCCGAGGCGACCGGGAACCTGGCGCAGGCTTGTGCCGGCCGCGATGTCCCGCTGGTACTGGTCTCGACCAACGAGGTCTTCGACGGCGAGCGGCGCGACGGTCATGGCTACGGGCCGGGCGATCCGCGGCATGCGATCAACGCCTACGGCGCGAGCAAGCTCACGGCCGAGACGCTCATCGAGGACGCGGCGTCGAACGGAGCCGCCGTCGCGATCGCGCGAACGTCCTGGCTCCACGGGCCCCCGGGCAACGACTTCCCGGCCAAGATCGCGGCGGCCGCGCTCAGGGCGAAGGCCGCCGGCGAGCCGCTGCGCGTCGTCGGCGATGAGATCGGCACGCCGACCTACACGCCGGACGTCGCGGACGCGATCGTCGAGCTGATCTGGGAGGATGCGCTGTTCGGCCCGCCCGACCTTCCCACGACGGTCCACCACCTCGTCAACGGCGGCCGTGCTTCGAGGGCCGACTGGGCGCGCGAGGTCCTGCGAGCGACGGGCATCGAGGTCGAGATCGAGCAGGTCCCGGCCTCGACCTGGCAGCGCGCCAGCACGCCGCCGCTGTGGGCCGTCCTCGAGCCAACGCCGCTTCCCTCGGGCGAACCCATGCGCGACTGGCGGCTCGCATTCGCGGACGCCGTCCCGGCCCTCAAACGGGGGTTCGCGCGCGCCGGCTGACCCAAACAAGTGTCATGAGGCACGCTCCTTGAGCGTGGCGGGCGCCCGGATTGATTGGTTCGCGCTGATCCCGTGTTCGAAATCAACTGGGTGGCACATCAGCGTGCCAGCCAGGTCGGAGGCAGGCGTGGGCTCGCGCGAGCCGGCTGATTCGGCGCGATCGCGAATTGAAACGCCACTGCAACCCGATTTCGGCCTGATCGGGCAGCGGTGCCCGCCCGCACCACGGCATACTGCCCCCGACCTCACCGCACTCGACAGCGCCAGCCCGAAAGGGCCAACCGGGTCCATACCATCCCGCGATTGGCCCCACCCTCGCCCCGAGCGAGTCTGAGCCGGCACTGATCTGCGCCCCCGGTCGATCCTGGGTGCGCCGCGCTGTTCGACTCGTCATGGAGCCCACCTGTTGCGGAAGCTCACGCTCCTCCTCGCCGCTGCATTCCTCGGGCTCGGCCTCACGGGCCAGGCCGCATCCGGCGCCGCGGCCGCCGAGAGCCCCAAGGTCGCGATCATCGTGGGCGCCACGGGCAAGGTGACCTCCACGTATCGGACCTTCGGGAACGAGATCTACGCGGAGGCGATCAAGTACACGCCGAACGTCGTGCGTGTCTACAGCCCCAACGCCACCTGGACGAAGGTCAAGGCCGCGGTCAACGGGGCCTCGATCGTCGTGTATCTCGGGCACGGCAACGGCTGGCCGAGCCCGTACACGTTCGATCCCCAGTTCACGACCAAGGATGGCTTTGGGCTGAACAAGGACCTCAACCACAACGGCAAGCGCACCAACTCCGAGCTGAAGTACTACGGCGAGCCGAAGATCGAGACGCTGACACCCGCGCCGAACGCGGTCGTCCTGCTGTTCCACCTGTGCTACGCCTCGGGAAACTCGGAACCCGGCGGCAAGACGCCGAGCCTGTCCACCGCGAAGCAGCGGGTCGACAACTACGCGTCCGCGTTCCTGCGGGCCGGCGCCGGCGCCGTGATCGCCAACGGCCACAGCCACGACCCGTACTACATCGCGGCGCTGTTCACGACCGCCCAGACCCTCGACGCGTACTGGCGTGGGGCCCCGGACTTCCACGACCAGGCCATCAGCTATGCGTCCTCGCGCTCGCCCGGTGCGAGGTACCAGATGGACCCGGAGAGCGCGGGCAAGTACTACCGCTCGATGGTCGGCGACCTCGCGCTCACGACCGCCGACGTGACCGGCGCCCCGTTCGCACCCCCGCCCCCGGATCCGGATCCCACCCCCGCGCCCTAACGCGCCGCCGCGGCAGGACACCGGACCCACCCGCACCGTGGCACGTCGCAGCGGACCGCACCGGACCCTCCCGTACTAGTCCCAGCGGGACCATGGGGGACTGGGAGGGGTCGTCACGCAGGCCTACCGTCGGCATTCCTCGCCGGTCGATCCGTCGCACGGGTCAAGGCACCGGCGACTCGCGTCCGCCCGGCATGGGCGACGCACGACGACCCGCCGCAGAGGAAGGCCTTGCCCCGACCCCGTCTCACGCCCGCTGCCGCGCGCCCGATCGCCTCGCTGGCGCTCGCCGTGCTGCTCGCCGGCGGTGCCCTGCCGGCGCTGGTCGTGGCCGGTGATGTCCGCGGACCGAGCGTCGAGCGGGCCTCCACGCGGGTCGACACGCGGATCGCCATCGACCCGGTCGCGCCCGCGGCTCCGAGCGCGGACGACGACGCCTCGTCCGACCTCCCGGAGCTCCACGCCTCGATCGCCTACGAGGAGGCGATGGCCCACGAGCAGGACACGATCGAGTTCAAGCCGGGCGGCCGCGTGAGCGTCGGGTTCACGCCCCGGGCCCGCGATCGCTGGCCGATCGACGGACGACCACCCACGGCGCTTCCCGCCGGCCGGGCGACGGGCCGGGAGATGGCGGTCAGCCCGCAGGGCAGCCTGTGGGCGACCGTGCCGGGACCGGCCCATCCGGGGACCGGGGCGACGGACGGTTTCGGCGCGAACCTTGGCGACTCACCTGTCGACGGCCCTGGTGGCGATCCCGCGGTCGACGCGAGAGGCGTCGCCTACGCCACGCCGCCGACCGCCACCGACGTCGACCTGGCCGCCGCCGCCGGCCTGCGACGCCAGGTGTTCGGCTTCCTGCCCTACTGGGAGCTGTCCGGCGCGTCGACCAAGCTCAACCACGACGTCCTGTCGACCATCGCCTATTTCTCGGTCGGGGCCGATCGTGCGGGCAACCTCCGCAAGAAGGATGCGGACGGCACCAACACGACCGGCTGGGGCGGCTGGACGAGCTCCAACATGACCAGGGTCATCTCGAGCGCCCACCAGCACGGCACGCGGGTGGTCCTCACGGTCAGCGTGTTCGCGTGGACCACCGCCCAGGCGAACGTCCAGCGCGCGCTCCTGGGCAGCGGCTCCGCGCGCCTGACCCTCGCGAAGCAGATCGCGGCCGCCGTCCGCGACCGCGGCGCCGACGGCGTCAATCTCGACTTCGAGCCCCTGGCCAGCGGTCACGCCGACGACTTCGTGGCGCTGCTCAAGACCGTGCGGACGCAGCTGAACAAGGTCCGCAAGGGCTACCAGCTGACCTACGACACGACCGGGTTCATCGGGAACTACCCCCTCGAGGCCTCGGTCGGCCCGGGTGCGGCCGACGCGATCTTCGTCATGGGCTACGACTACCGCACGTCCGGGTCCGGCGTGGCGGGGTCCATCGACCCGCTGTCGGGCCCCAGCTACGACCTCGCCGACACGGTGCGGGCCTACACGGCCCGCGTCAGCCCGAGCCGGATCATCCTCGGGCTGCCGTGGTACGGGCGGGCGTGGTCGACCGCCGACGCTTCGGCGCGCTCGAAGGCGCTCAATGGCGCGAAGTACGGCTACAGCACCGCGGTGAACTACGAGAACGTCACCGCGCTGGTGAAGAAGTACGGCCGCAGGTGGGACGCGCTCGAGCGCAGCCCGTACGTCGCCTACCGGCGCCAGAACTGCACGTCCGCGTACGGCTGCGTCACGAGCTGGCGGCAGGTGTACTACGACGACTTCTCGTCGCTCAAGGGGCGCTACTCGATCGTCAACGACTACGGGCTGCGCGGAGCCGGGATGTGGGCCCTCGGCTACGACGGCGGCCACTCGGAGCTGTATCGCGCCGCCGCGGAGTCGTTCCTGGTCGACAAGTCGGCACCGCAGGCCGGCATCCGGATGCCGGCGGCGACCCAGGGCGACGAGGGGTTCGTGGTCTCGTGGGCGGCGCGCGACACGAGCTCGGTCGTCTCATACGACGTCCAGGTCTCGGTCGACGGCGGGCCGTGGGCGACCTGGCTGCGCGCCACGCGCGCGACGTCCGACGTGTGGCTGGGCGCCGACAGCCACGGCTACGCGTTCCGCGTGCGCGCGGCCGACAGCAAGGGCAACGCCGGCGCGTGGAACGTCGGCACGACGTGGGACGCGTCGCCGTCGCTGGCGACCGGTGGCTTCGGCCGCGTGGTCGCCGACGGCCTGGCGTATCGCAGCGGTCCCGACACGAACGCGGCGAAGCTCGGCACGCTCAAGGCCAACACGATCGTCGCCATCACGCGCGGTCCGGTCTCGTCGGACGGGTTCACGTGGTACGAGGTCACCGAGCCGATCCGGGAATGGTCGCCCGTGTCGTTCGTCGAGCGCGGCGTCTGGATCGCGGCCAGGTCGTCGTCGGACACGATGGTCAAGCCGTATCGCGCGCCCAACAGCACCACCGTCGACGCCGGCCTCCGCGACCTCGACTTTGGGGCGGGACCGGGGTCGGCGCTCGGGTCGGCACCCGCGGCGGTCGCGATCCGCGCCTTCTCGCCCAACGGCGACCGGTCCGAGGACGCCATCCGGCTCCGGTGGCGCAACGCCGTCGCGCTCGACGCGCTGACGCTCAACGTCTACCGAACGAACGGCACGCTCGTCGGGTCGCGGTCCGTCCCGGACCTCGGCGCCGGCGCACAGGCCTGGGACTGGAACGGCGGCGCGGGCGGCGGCACCGTCAAGAACGGGCGCTACGTCCTGCAGCTGGTCGGGCGCGCCCGGGGCCGGACGTTCCACGCCCCGTCCAGTCGCCCCACGACGGCCGCCCAGGTCGCCGCCTTCGGCGTGACCGTCGACATTGTGGCCCCGAAGGTGACCGCGGCCTCCGCGTCGACCACCCTGATCTCGCCCAACGGCGACGGAAACCGCGACAGCGTGCGGCTGGCCCTGACGTCGTCCGGGGCGACGCGCTGGGCCGTCCTGATCTCGTCGCCGGCCGGCACCATCCGCACGGCCTCCGGCAGCGGCGGCTCGATCGCGTTCACCTGGCGCGGCGAGCGGAACGGCGGCGCGCGCGTCGCCGACGGACGCTACACGGCTACGCTCGGCGTGATGGACGCCGCCGGCAACCAGGCCCGTCGCTCGTTCACGCTCGTCGTCGACACCACCGCGCCGGTCGTCTCGACGGCCGCGGCTCCGGGCGTGCTGTCGCCGAACGGCGACGGCGCCGGGGACACGACGCGGCTGTCGTGGACGGCCAACGAGCGGGGCAGCGGCAGCGTGCGGATCCTCAAGGCCGGCACGGTCGTGCGCTCGTGGACCGTGCATTCGGTGTCCGGCTGGGCGACCACCTGGGACGGGCGGACCGCGGGCGGCAAGCGCGTCGCCGACGGCCGGTACGTGCTGCGGGTCGAACTGGTCGACGGGGCCGGCAACCGGCGTGTCGTCACGCGCACGGTGGTCGTGGACCGCACCGCGGGCTTCCTTCGCTGGTCGAGAAGCTTCTATCCCCAGGACGCCGACGCGCTCGCGCCGAGCTCCGTCCTCTCGTGGAGGCTCACCAGCGACGCGAAGACCACGCTCCGCCTGTACGACGCCGGTGGGACGCTGGTGCGGACCGTGTGGACAGGGAAGTCGCAGCACGCTGGCGCCCGGCAGTGGTCGTGGACTGGCCGGCTCGCGAACGGCAGCTTTGCCCCGCAGGGCCGGTACGAGGCGCGCCTGACGGTCGCCTCGTCGCTCGGCACGACGGTCCTGGCCCGGCCGATCTGGTCGAGCGCGTTCGCGGCCTCGACGTCGGCCACGAAAGTGAAGGCCGGCCAGACGCTGCGGGTCGCGTTCACGTCGATCGAGCCCCTGGGCTCGAAGCCCACGGTGGCGTTCAAGCAGCCCGGCCGGGCGGCGAAGGTCGTGACGGCGACCCGGCGCGCCGACGGCTCGTACGCCGCCTCGTTCAGGGTGCAGGCCGGCGCCGCCGGCGCCGCGACGATCCGCATCTCCGCCCGGGACACGGGCGGCGGCCTCAACCAGTGGACGAAATCGATCCGGGTCGCGTCCTGAGGCCCGGACCGGCCCGTACACTCACGCCGCAATGACGATGGAGCAGCGATGACCATGGAGCCCGAGGCGCCCGCGACGAGCATCAGCCAGCCCGCCGCGAGCGAGGCGCAGCCGGCGGCGGGCGCCACGGAGTCCGCGCTCGGCTCGGGCACCTGGGTGATCCTGCCGACCTACAACGAGGCCGACAACCTGCCCGGGATCTCGGCGGCGATCCTCGACGCGCTCCCCGGCGCCGTGCTGCTGGTCGTCGACGACGGCTCGCCCGACGGGACGGGCGACCTCGCGGACGGGCTGGCGGCGGCGGACCCGCGCGTGCGCGTGCAGCATCGCTCCGCGAAGCAGGGCCTCGGGCGGGCCTACCTCGACGGGTTCGGCGAGGCGCTCCGCGGCGGCGCGACGACCGTCGTCCAGATGGACGCCGACTGGTCGCACGACCCGAAGGCCCTGCCCAGCCTCATCGCGCCGATCGGCGCCGGGACCGCTGACCTGGTCATCGGCTCGCGCTACACGAAGGGCGGCGGCGTCCAGGACTGGGGCATCGTGCGCCGCATCATCTCCCGTGGCGGATCGACCTTCGCCCGGATCGTCCTCAGCCTCAGGCCGCACGACCTGACCGGGGGGTTCAAGGCGTGGCGCGCGACGACGCTCGCCGGCGTGCCGTTCAACGGCGTCCGTGCGGGCGGCTACGTGTTCCAGATCGAGATGACCTACCGCGCCTCGCGGCTGGGGGCCCGGGTGGTCGAGGTCCCGATCCTGTTCCGCGACCGGCGCGTCGGCCAGTCGAAGATGAGCCGCCGGATCGTCGTCGAGGCGCTGGTCGTCGTCGTGAGCCTGCGCTGGGACGAGCTGCGCGGGCGCGGTCCGGTGCCGCGCGGGACATGACCCCGGCCGAGCGCCCGGGCTGGCGACCCGGGACGGATCCGCTGGTCGGGGCGGTCCCCGGCACGGTCGCCGGCGCCCGCGTCGTCATCGACCTCCGGCCGGTGCAGGACGTCGAGCGCGCCCCGCTGACCGCCGCCTACCTGGAGGCCCTGCTCGACGCCCTCGACGCCGACCCGCAGCCGGGTGAGTCGTTCTCGTTCCTGATCGCCGCCGACCTCGACGATCCGTCCGGGCGCTGGCCGCACCTCGACGCCGCGGGCGCCCGGCGCCTCCCGCCCACCCGCCTCCTCCGCTCGGGCGCGCTGACCGTCGACCCGTTCGTGCTCCGAGGGGCATCGATGGGCGCGGGCTGGCGACCGGACCGCGACGGCGGCGCTCTCGGGACGGTCTACCACGCCGCGGCCGCCGGCTTGCCGATCGCGTCGGGCATCCCGGTCGTCGCCTCGCTGCTCGACCTCGCGCCGTGGTCGATGCCTGAGGCCTACCAGAGCGGCACGGTTGCCCGGTTCGGCCAGCGGCTCCGCGCGCGCCTGCTCAAGGACGCCCGAGCCGTGCTGGTGCCGTCGAGGGCGACCGCGGTGGAGGCCCGCCGGCTGCTCCACGTCCGGCAGGCGCGGCTGCGGGTGATCCCGCTCGCCGCGCGCGCGGCCTACCGGCCCGAGGCGGCCGCCGGCGCACGCCGCGAACGCGAACGGCTCGGGCTGGGCGAGCGCTACGTGGTCTACGCCGGCCGCTACGACGCGCGCCAGGACCTGCCGACCCTGTTCGCGGCGCTCGCCGCGCTCGCCGAGGAGCCGCCGCCGCCCGCCGTCCCCGAGGCCCTGTGGCCGCCGCGGGTGTGCCTGGTCGGCGCGACCCCGGGCGACCGGGCCGCCGTGTCGCGCGCCGCCGTCCGCGCCGGCGTCCCGGACTCGATCGCCTACGCGCCGCGGCTGCCCGACGACCGCCTCGCCGCGCTGGTCGCCGGGGCCCGGTTCCTCGTCCAGCCGGTGCGCTCCGAGGCGTCGGGGATCGCCGCGCTCGATGCGCTGGCGGCCGGCGTGCCGGTCGTGGCCAGCGCGGTCGGGGCGTTGCCCGAGATCGTCGGGCCGGCCGGCGTGCTGGTGGAGCCGGGCGATGCGTCGCGGCTGGCCACGGCCATTCGCGCGGTCTGGTCGGACGACGCCCTGCACGGGACCCTGGTCGCGGCGACGCGCGAGCGCGCCGACGGCGCCCGCACCTGGGCGGACGTCGCGCGCGAGACGCGCGCGGTCTGGGCGGAGGTCGCGCGGCCGGCGCCGATGCTCTAGCCCGCGCCGATGCTCCAGGCGGGAGCACGGCCGCGCGCCGCGCGCGGACGGGAGCTAGGAGATGAACCGGCCCATCGAGCCCGTCAGGCCGCCGGACGCGGCGACGAGGTTCGTCGTCGATGCCGTGGGCGCCTTGCCGGGGGTGACGGCGATCTTCGCGCTCAGCGGCACGACCTGCACGAAGGTCTGCCCCCTGGTCAGCGTGACCTTGTTGCCGTTGCGGTCGAAGAACTGCGTCTTGCCCCGGAACCCCGGCTTCTTCCAGGTCCCGCGGATGGTCTTGCCGTTGGTCGAGATCCACGCCTTGCCGGTGCCCTTGACCTGCGCCTCGAGCCGGCTCTTGTGGCTGCCGTCGTTGAGCGGCGCGAACCGGACGGCCATGACGATCACGTTGGTCGGCGCGATCCGGTCCTTGGTGCCCGCGTCGGTCTGCTTGTTCTCGCCCGTGACGGACCGGCGGTAGGTGTTGGAGTTCCGGTCGTACTTGTAGCTGACCTTGTTGGCGAGATAGGGGACCGCGAGGCCGCCGCCCACCGGTCGCTGCTCGAGCGGCAGCGGGTCGGCGAAGGTCCAGGCCGGCTTCTGGCCCGCGACCGGATCGGCGCCGACGCGCTTCGCGAGCTTGCGCAGGTGCTTGCCGTCCGTGTACACGTTGTGGGGCGCGGCGCGCGTCTTGACCCGCCACAGGTAGCCGGCGCCGCCCCAGCGGAACTCGTCGGCGTTGTAGACGAAGGAGCCGCGGCCCTTCGAGGACGCGAGGAGCGCCTTGGCCTGCGGGGAGCCGCCGGCGTGCACGTACAGCGGGCGCCATTCCGAGGCCCACGCGATGAAGTACAGGCGCGAGCTCCGAACGGGACCGACCGCGGGCGGATCGCCGGTCTGGAAGAACGCCATGTAGCGCGGAATGCCGCCCTCGGCGGGCGCCTGCCACACGACATCGGCGTCCGACAGGCCCGACTGCGGCCGGGCGTCGAACTGGTCGTCGACCATGACCACCATCACGCGCCGATCCGCGATCGCCGGCTTGACGGGCATGCCCGTCAGGGGTGCCGGGACGGTGTCCGGGCTGGCGCTGGGCGTCGGCGACGCCGAGGCCGAGGACTCCGAGCTGCCCGACGGCTGGGGTCCGGTGCCGGTCGACTCGCCCGGGACGGGCGAGCCGGAGGCCACGGCACCGGGCGAAGCGGACGGGACCACCGCGACGGGCGACGGGCTGGGTGTCGTCGAGGCGTTCAGCAGGCCGGCGGCGCCGGCCCCGACCAGGAGGCCCACGGCCACCACGACGACGATGACCACCCCCATGACGTTCCGGTTCAAACGGCTGCCCCCTGCTGCCAACCCACTCGACGGTGCATCCAAGTCCCCGGCCGCGCGTCTCGGTCGCACGACCCCGCAGGCGGCCGACGGGGCCGGATCCGGTCGGGCGGGAGGATAGCCGAACTGGCGCGCGTCTGCGCATGCGCCCCCCTCCCCGGACGTGGTTCGCGTCCGTCGCACGTTGGGGTAGGCTCTGCGCGGGATCCGCCCGTCACCTGCGATGCCCGAGGTCAGACCCGATGCCCGACGCGACGCCAGACGACACGCCGAAGCCGCCCAAGCGCACGCGCAAGCGGTCGGCCGCGAAAGCTGCGCGCCAGGATCTCGTCGGGGTCATGGCGCCCGATCCCGACCCCAAGCCCGCGCTGCCCGAGGCCGCCCCGGCGGACCCGGAGGGCGGCGAGCCGGAGGCCGAGGCCGCGGCGGCGGACGTTTCGGCGGCTGGCGCCCCTTCGGAGGCATCGGCGACGGATTCCGGCGCCACGGCCGGGGGCGATGTCGCGATGGACGATGCGGGCGGTGCACCCGCCGACCAGGCTCCGGGGACGGAGCTTCCCGACACGGTGCTGCGCGTCGAGCGCGGGGGAATCGGGGAGGCGACGGCCGGCAGCGTCGAGGTGCACGTCGGCGGAATCGGCACGCTCGAGGCGAGCGACGTGTTCGTCGAGTGGGGTGGGGTCGGCGCAGCGCGGGCCGACACGCTGAGCGTCGAGTTCGGGAGCGTCGGAGCGGCCCTCGCGGGAGAGATGCGCCTCACCCAGGGCTTCGCCGGGGCCGTCGCGGCACGAGAGGCAACCATCGAGCAGGGCCTGGTGCGGACGCTGATCGCGCAGCAGGTCACCGTCAACCGGCCGACGGGGGTCCTGGTGATGATCGCCCAGCGCGTCTCGGGCGACGTCCGCCCGGTCCTCGACTGGCGCGGCGCGCTGGTGGCGGGCGCGGCGTTCGCGGTGGTGTCGGTGCTCCTGCGCGCGGTCCGCCCGCGGGACTGAGCGCGGGGAGGGCCCTGAGCCGACCAGGCCTGGTCGCCCGCCCGTCGCGCCCCGGGCCCGAGCGGTCAGCCCCGGTCGCGCTTGCGGCTGCGGCGGGGCCCGGTGCGGAGCCGCAGGACGCCCTTCTCCTGGGCCTCGGCCCTGCGCTCGGCCATGTGCTCCTTGTGGATCGCGACGACCTCGTCCGGCGACCCCTGGTGCACGATGCGGCCCTTCTCGATCAGGATCGCGCGGTTGCAGTACTCGGTGACCCAGCTCATGTCGTGGGTGACCAGCACGATCGCCTTGGCCTCGCGCACGAGCTCGAGCACCCGGGCCTTCGACTTCTCGCGGAACGCGGCGTCGCCGGTCGCGAGGACCTCGTCGAGGAGCAGGATGTCCGGCTCGACCGAGGTCGCGATCGCGAACCCGAGGCGCGCCCGCATGCCGGCCGAATAGGTCTTGATCGGCGCGTCGATGAACTGGCCGATCTCGGCGTAGTTGACGATCGCCGGGAGCCGCTCCTCCACCACGTTGTGGTCGAGCCCCATGAACGCGCCCGCGAGGCGGATGTTGTCGGTGCCGCTGAGGTCCTCGTCGAAGCCCACGCCGAGCGTCAGCAGGCTGGACACGTGCCCGTCCACGTCGACGACGCCCTCGGACGGGACGAGGATCCCCGCCAGCACCTGGAGCAGCGTGCTCTTGCCGGCGCCGTTGGGGCCGAGCACGCCGACGGACTCGCCCTGCAGGACCGTGAACGACGCGTCCTTCAGCGCCCAGAAGTCGGGGTCGCCCTCGCGGCGCACGCGGCGGACGATCGAGTCGCGGACGGTCTGCTTGCGGGTCAGGTGCAGGCTGTACTTGACCCCGAGCCGGTCGGCTCGGATCACGACGCGCTCTTCCGTGGGCTGGTTCACCGGGTCTGCGGCCATCTCGTCACAGCACCTTGGCGAACGAGGGCTCCGCTCGCTTGAAGAAGTAGATCGCGAGCAGGGTGAGGCCGGTCGACACCAGCAGCAGGATCGCCAGCGCGGACCAGTGGGGCGCCTGCCCGTAGAACAGCAGGTCGCGATAGGCGGTGAACAGCACGGTCCAGGGGTTGATCGCGAAGATGTCGCCGAGGATCGGGTTGTCCTTCGTCAGCGACTTGACGAGGTCGGGCGGGTAGAGCGCGGGCGACAGGTAGAACCACATGCGCAGGACGTGTCGCGCGAGGTTGCCGACGTCGCGGTAGAAGACGTTGATCGAAGAGATGAAGATCGCGATCGCCATCGAGAACACGAGCTGGACGAACATGACGATCGGGACGAGCACGGGCCACAGGGAGAGGTGCGCCGGATAGAAGATCCAGGTGATCGCGAACAGCGGCACCAGCCCGAACGCGAAGCTCACGACCCCGCCGACCGTGGTCGAGATGGGCAGGACGAGCTTCGGGAAGTAGATCTGCTTGATCAGGCGTTCCCGGCTGACGATCGATCCCACCCCGTCCTTGACCGTCGAGTCGAACCACTTCCAGGGCAGGATCGCGCACAGCACGAACAGCGGGTAGTCCGGCGTCCGCCGCTGGAGGATGATGCCGACGAAGATCACGTACACCAGCATCTGGAGCAACGGGTCCATGAACCACCACAGGTTGCCCAGCAGCGTGTCCGAGCCCTTCTTGCGCAGGTCGGCTCGAACGAGGTAGGCGATCAGGCGCCGACGGGACAGGACCTCGCGGATGCCACCCTGAACCAGGGAGAACGCACCGGGACGAACCGACGACGACCGAAATGAGGCAGGCGCCTCAGATGTGGCGGTCACGGCCGGGAGGGTAGCACGAGGTCGCCGGACGGGCCCGGCCCGTGCGGGGGAGTTGGGGTACCATTGCGCGCCGCGCCGTCAGCGAAACTCACTCCCGTCGCCGTCACGGCCGTCAACCACGTGAGGACCCAACGACCCGATGAGTTTCCGCGCCCGGCAGACCTCGAACAAGTCCCGGACCTGGGACGACCGAGATCGCCGCTCGATGCTCCTGAACGTCGGCTTCGCCGTCACGGTCATCGCCGCCATCCTCCTGCTGCTCGTCGCGTTCGGGGCCTCCTGGTACAACGACCACCTGGCGGCCGCCGGCAGCGTGAACGGCCAGACGATCACGAAAGACGCGTTTCGCAAGCAGTTCGCGATCAATGCGTTCCGCAACGACTACCAGGGGCGCCGCATCCGGACGCTGCTGACCGCCGGCCATCTCCGCACCGCCGACGCACAGGCACGCCAGTCGATCCTCCAGCAGCGCGGCCAGCAGGCCGCGACGATCTCGCTCGAGCAGCTGGTCGACGGCGCGGTCATGGCGCAGCTCGCCCAGTCACAGAACGTCACCGTCACCGATGCCGACATCGACGCCCGCCTGGCCGACGACGCGACGACCCCGGAGCTCCGTCATGCCTGGATGATCGCCGTCGCCCCCGAGCTCGCCGAGGGCGCGTCCGAGTTCAGCGCCGAGGCCAAGGCGGCCGCGAAGGCCAAGGCCGACCAGGCGCTCGCCGACCTGCAGGCCGGCCAGGACTGGGAGACCGTGGCCAAGGCGGTGTCCACCGACGCCACCAAGAGCCAGGGCGGGGACATCGGCTTCATCGACAAGAACGCGACGCTCGACGCGGGTTTCGTGGACGCCCTGGTCGCGGCCAGCGCGAACACGCCCACCGCGGTGATCGAGGGCGCGGACGGCACGTACCGCATCGGCCGGGTCACGGACATCGTGGCGCCGGTCGTCGATGGCACCTACCAGGAGCAGCTCAAGGAGGCCGGCATCGACGTCGCCGATTACCGCGAGGCGCTGCGGCGGGACGTCCTGCGCACCAAGCTCAGCGACGCCATCGTCGCGGGCTACCTCGCCGCGAGCCCCCAGCGCGAGGTCTCCGAGATCTGGCAGCAGGCCGGCCAGAGCGAGAGCGGCGACGGCGCGATCCGCGTTCGCCACATCCTCTACTCGCCCAACGACGACCCCTCCGCCGCGTCGACGGTGGCGGCGGACGATCCCGCCTGGGCCAAGGCCGAGCAGGATGCCCGGGCGACGTACGACAAGCTCAAGGCCGATCCCTCGCAGTTCGACGCCATCGCCCGCGCCGAGAGCGACGAGACGGCGGCGGTGACGAGCGGCGGCAAGCTGCCGTACTTCTCCACCGAGGACGCCGTCGATCCGGCCTTCGCCGAGGCGATCCACAAGCCCGGCCTCGTCCCGGGCCAGCTGCTCGAGCCCGTGAAGTCGGCGTTCGGCTGGCACGTGATCCAGGTCATGCACTACCCCACCGACGTCGAATGGGCGAACACGCTCAAGACGCAGATCGACGGCGGGACGCTCCCGTTCGCCGACGCCGCCCGCGACAACTCCGACAAGGACGACGCGGTGAAGGGCGGCGACATGGGCTGGGTCGCGAAGGGCCAGCTGGACCCCAAGATCGAGGCGGCCATCTTCGCCGCGCCGGTCGGCAAGGTCAGCGACCCGGTCACGATCGAGGGCGACGGCGTGTACCTGTTCCTCGTCAAGCAGGAGCAGACGCGCACGCCGGACGCGGCCCAGAAGCAGACGATCGAGGCCAACGCGTTCTCGACCTGGTACGCGGCCCAGAAGGACGCCTTCAAGATCGATCGCGACGCCGCGATCACCGCGTCCGACAGCGCGAGCTGACGTCGGCGCGGGCGGCCTGACGATGCTCGATGCCCTCCTCGCGGAGGCACGGCTGCGCTGGGGCCTGGATCCCGCCGCGGGCATCGCCGTCGTCGTCACGGAGCGTCTCGACGCCACCCCGATCGAGCCCACGATCCCGCTGCTGATCGTTCCCGCGTGGCGGATGAAGGCGGGACCGATCGAGCCGCCGACCACGGGCCTGCCCGGACGCTACGGGCACGGCGTCGGCCCGATCGAGCTCCTTCGGCGCCTGTACCCGCTGGATCACCCGGTCGGCATCATCGGAATCCCGGACGGCATGACCGTCGGGGCGCTCACGGCGGACGAGCTGAAGGATTCGCTGTACCTCGGCCCGGTCCAGCCCGTCGCCGATCTCGCCTCCCCGTGGGGGATGCCCTGGATCTCCGCGCGCCTCCGGGAACCGGACGGCTGTCCCTGGGATCGCGAGCAGACGCACGCCTCGCTGCGCAACCACCTCCTCGAGGAGGCGTACGAGGTCTACGACGCGCTCGAGGGCGGCGCGACCCCGGAGCTCGCCGGCGAGCTCGGCGACCTCCTGCTGCAGGTCGTCCTCCATGCCCAGCTCGCCGCGGAGGCCGGCGTCTTTGACATGACCGACGTCTGGACCGCCCTGGCGTCGAAGATCGTACGCCGCCATCCGCACGTGTTCGGTGACGCCGAGGCCCGCACCGCGTCCGACGTGAACCGCCAGTGGGAGCGCATCAAGGCCGGCGAGCGTGCCGAGGCCGCCGCCGCGGGCGGCGACGGTACGGACGGCGCGGAGCCCAGGAGTGCCCTCGACGGAATCAGCCGGTCCCTGCCCGCGCTTGCCGCCAGCCAGGAGATGCAGGAGCGGGCCGCCAACCTCGGCTACGACTGGCCGTCGATCGACGGCGTGCTGGACAAGGTGCGCGAGGAGGTCGGCGAGCTGGTGGAGGCGGAGGACGCCGCCCACCGCACGGAGGAGCTGGGGGACCTGCTGTTCGTGCTGGTCAACGTGGGCCGGAAGACCGGAATCGAGGTCGAGGGCGCGCTGCGCGCCGCCAATCAGAAGTTCCGCGGCCGATTCCGGCACGTGGAGCGGGCCGCCGCAGCGCGTAACGTCGCCCTGCGGGACCTGTCGTTCGACGAGCTGGATGCGCTCTGGGACGCCGCCAAGGCGGCCGAGCGCGGGGAGGCGAGGACATGAGCATCGGGAACCGGCCGCCGGTCGGCCACGTACGCGCGGACGGCCGCGCGCCGGCGGACCTGCGGAAGGTCGAGATCACGCTGGGCGTCCAGAAGTGGGCCGAGGGGTCGTGCATGATCCGCTTCGGCGACACGCAGGTGCTGTGCGCGGCCACGATCGAGGACCGCGTGCCGCCGCACCTCCGCGGCAAGGGCACGGGCTGGGTCACCGGGACCTACGAGATGCTCCCCCGGGCGACGGCCGAGCGCTCGGAGCGCGAGGCGGCCAAGGGCAAGGTCGGCGGGCGGACCCACGAGATCCAGCGGTTGGTGGGGCGCTCGCTGCGCGGGGTCGTGGACCTGTCGCGACTCGGGGAGCGGACGGTCACCGTGGACTGCGATGTCATCGTCGCCGACGGGGGGACGCGGACGGCGTCGATCACGGGCGGCTACGTCGCCCTCGCCGCCGCGCTGATCACCTACGGGATGGACCGCCACCTGGTCGGCCACGTCGCCGCGGTGTCGGTCGGGATCATCGACGGCATCCGGATGCTCGACCTCGACTACTCCGAGGACTCGCGGGCCGAGGTCGACTTCAACGTGGTGGGCACGGACGCGGGTGCGTACGTCGAGCTCCAGGGCACGGCCGAGGGCAAGCCGTTCGACCGGGCCGCGCTCGACGAGCTCCTGGACCTCGCCGGCAGCGGCCTGACCCGCCTGTTCGAGGCCCAGGCGGCGGCGCTGGCCACCGTCCGCCGCTGATCGCGGTGCCGCGCCTCCTCGTCGCGACACGCTCACGGCACAAGCTGCGCGAGCTGCGCGAGCTCCTGCAGGCGGGCCCCGATGTCGAGCTCGTGTCGCCCGACGACGTGGGGATCCCCGACGAGCCCGAGGAGACCGGCGAGACCTTCGAGACCAACGCACGGTTGAAGGCCCGCTTCTATGCCCGCCGGTCCGGCCTGCCGACCCTCGCCGACGACTCCGGCATCGAGGTCGAAGCGCTCGGCGGCGCCCCCGGCGTGCGCACCCGCCGCTACGCCGGGCCGGACGCCACGGACGAGGCCAACAACCGCAAGCTGCTGGCCGAGCTCGGGACGCTGCCCGCCGCCCGGCGCGGCGCCCGTTACGTGTGCGTGCTCGCGGTCGCCCTCCCAGGCGAAGCGGGCCCGCGCGGTGGTCTGGCAACGGCCGTCCGTCGCGGCACGTGCCGTGGGCGCATCGCCCCGGCCCCGAAGGGCGACGGTGGCTTCGGCTACGACCCGATCTTCGAGCCGGCGTCCGAGCCACCCGGCGGCCGGACCCTCGGCGAGTGGTCGGCGGCCGAGAAGCACGCGATCTCGCACCGCTCGCGCGCGGCGCGACGCATGGCCCCGGTGCTGCGCGAGCTCGGCTTCTAGCGGTCGATCGACCGGAACTTGCGCACGCCGAGCGGGCCGAACACCAAGATGAACACCACGACCCACACGAGCGTGACCAGGATCGGCTCCGTGGTCGCCAGGCTCGTCCCGCCGCTGGGGTTCGGGTTGCCCCACAGCTGGCGCAGCGAGTTCGTGAGCGTGCTGGTCGGGTTCCACTCGGCGATCGGCTGGAGCCAGGTCGGCAAGGCCGCGAGGGGCACGAACGCGGTCGAGATGAACGTGATCGGGAACAGCACCGTGAAGATCACCTGCTGGCCCACCTCCACCGTCGGCACGTTCAGGCCGAGGAACACGCCCAGCCAGACCATCGCGTAGGCGAACAGCAGCAGCAGCCCGAAGCCCGCGATCAGCGACCCGAACCCGGTGTCGACCCGCCAGCCGATGACGAAGCCCGTGGCCATCAGCACGAACAGGATGCCGGCGTTGTAGATCACGTCGGCGAACGTCCGTCCGGTCAGCACGGCCGAGTGGGCGATCGGCAGCGACCGGAACCGGTCGACGATGCCCTTGGCGACGTCGTCGGTCATGCCGATCGCCGTCGTCCCCGCGGCGAACACGATCGTCTGGGCGAAGATCCCGGGCATCAGGAACGACTTGTAGTCGCCGCCGCCCGGGATCACGATCGCGCCGCCGAACACGAACGCGAACAGCAGCACGAACATGATCGACTGCAGGATCGCGAAGATCGCGAGCTCCGGGATGCGGGGGATGCGCTTCAGGTTGCGCCAGCCGATGAGCAGGCTGTCGTTCGCCGCGCTGGCAATTCGTTCGCGACGACCCGGCGCCGCGGGCGCCGCCGCTCGAACCGCCGCGCTCATGCCGCCCTCCCGTCGGCGGCGCGCGCCTCGGTCGTGTCGTCGTCCGACGGCTCCGCGGCGTGCCCGGTGAGCGCCAGGAAGACGTCGTCGAGCGTCGGTCGCCGCAGGCCGATGTCGTCGATGGCGATCCCGGCGTCGTCGAGGTCACGCAGGACCTGGACCAGGGCCTTCGCGCCGCCCTCGGCGTGGACGGTCAGCTCGCGGGTGTGCTCGTCGAGCGCGACCTCCCCGCTGCCACACGTGGCGAGGATGGCGGTGGCCCGCTGGAGGTCGTCGCGACGATGCACGATCACCTCGATGCGCTCGCCGCCCAGCCCGGACTTGAGCTCGTCGGCCGTGCCACGGGCGATGATCTTGCCGTGGTCGACGACCGCGATCGTGTCGGCCAGCTCGTCGGCCTCCTCGAGGTACTGCGTCGTCAGCAGGAGCGTCGTCCCCTCGCGGACGAGGTCGCGGATCACGTCCCACATCCCGATCCGGCTGCGCGGGTCGAGGCCTGTCGTCGGCTCGTCGAGAATCAGCAGCCGCGGGCGGCCGATGAGCGCCGCGCCGAGGTCGAGGCGCCGGCGCATGCCGCCGGAGTAGGTCTTGACGACCCGGTCGGCGGCGTCGGTCAGCTCGAACTGCTCGAGCAGCTCGTCCGCACGTCGTCGGGCCTCCGGCGATGACAGGTGGTACAGCCGGCCGAACAGCCACAGGTTCTCGCGGCCGGTCAGGTTCTCGTCGACCGCCGCGTACTGGCCGGACAGCCCGATGACCCGCCGGATGGCGTCGGCCTGTGTCCGGACGTCGTAGCCCGCCACGGTCGCCCGGCCCGCGTCGGCACGCAGCAGCGTCGCCAGGATGCGGACGGTCGTCGTCTTGCCGGCGCCGTTGGGGCCGAGCAGGCCGAGGACGGTGCCCTCCTCAACGACGAGGTCGACGCCGTCGAGCGCGCGGACCTCGTTCTTGCGGCTGCGGTAGACCTTGACCAGGCCTTCGGCGACGATCGCCTGGGGGCGGGGCGACGCGGCGATGACGGCCGGCGAGGCAGGTGGAGTCGAGACAGCGATAGCGGGACCTCCGATCGTGTTCCGGTCACTGGGGCCCGTGGCGCATCGATCGGCGCCGGAGGCGGGAGAGGGAATCCTGCCAAGCCTTCATCGCATCGGTCAAACGCGAAGGGCGAAGGTCAGCTCCGAATGGTCGTCCCGGCCGGCGATCGCTCGTGCCGGGCAACCCTTCAGCCGGTCGCGCACCCAGCGTGAGCCGGGTGCGCTGCGGGGCTCGCGGCGGGCCTGCGATCTGCGCTCGGGCCGGCGGCCGCCGGGCGCCGATCGAGGAGCTCGAGGCGCCAGGGCTGCGGCTCCTCCTCCTGCACGCCGCGTGGCCAGGGCATGGGTGCAGCCATCCCGAACAACGCGGGGAGGTTGACTGGCTGGTCTCCCGCCAAACGGCGGACGACGCCGATCGACGCGACGAGGATTGCGGCTGGGATCAGGAATGACAGAAGCGCTGCGATGTCGAACACGATGTGGCTCCAGGCTGGTGCGGATCCGGACGGATCCGGATTCGGCCTCGTTCATCGAGGTCTTCGGCCAGCCTGCCCCTTGGAGCGAACTCCAAGTCAAGCCCCGATTTCTTCGCAGCCGGCAGCGACCTGGACCAAGATCGCGGCGGCCTCTTGACTTGGAGTGGGCTCCAAGTTGTAGGTTCAGGGCATGACGATGACCCGCACCATCCAACGTGCCGCCGCGGAGACCGGCCTGAGCGCCGACACCCTCCGCTACTACGAGCGCATCGGCATCCTGCCCGGGATCGGCCGGTCCGAGAGCGGACACCGGCGGTTCACCGATGACGACATGGGCTGGATCAAGCTCGTCCAGTGCCTCCGCGCCACCGGGATGCCCCTGGAGGACCTGCACCGCTATGCGGAGCTCGTCCAGGACGGCGAGCACACGGCCGCCGAGCGCCTGAGCCTGCTCGAGGCCCACAAGCGCCGCATCGAGGCCGAGCTCGCGGAGCTCACGGTGGCGCTGGACCTGGTCGACATGAAGATCGCCGGGTACGCCCGGCTGGTCGCCAAGGGCTTCGACCTGCAGCCGCCGGACCACCGGCCGGCGCCCCGCCGGGTGCACCCGAGGTCGGAGAGCCGCAACTAGCGCCAAGGTCCGGTCACCGCGGATTCGCCGCGGCGGCCAAGTTTCGATACACTCTGTTCAAATTCGTGCTCGATGGGCGCGCCGGTCAGCGCCCCCGGTCCATCCGACCGTCCGATCCCGATCCCTCACACAGCGCCCCGACCGGGCCCCGCAAAGCGTGCGGGATGGGCCCCGTCAGGAGCGTCTTCCTTCATGTCCTTCGACAACCTCGGGCTCGCGCCCGAGCTCCTTCGCGCCGTCGCCGACGAGGGCTACACCGAGCCCACCCCGGTGCAGCGCGAGGCGATCCCGCTCGTCCTCGAGCGCCGCGACCTGCTCGCCGGCGCCCAGACCGGCACCGGCAAGACCGCGGCCTTCGTCCTCCCGGTCATCCAGATCCTGCACGAGACGCGCGTCGGCCAGCCGGCGCGCAACCTTCCGTCGCAGCAGGGCCGCCGTACCGCCCCGGCCACCGCGCGCCCGGCCGTCCGCGTCCTCGTCGTCGTCCCCACCCGCGAGCTCGCCATCCAGGTCGAGGAGAGCGTCCGGACCTACGGCAAGCACCGCCCGGTCCGCTCGACGACCATCTACGGCGGGGTCGGCTTCGAGCCGCAGGCCGCCAAGCTCCGCGCAGGCCCTGAGATCGTCGTGGCCACGCCCGGCCGCCTGCTCGACCACGTCGGCCAGCGGACCATCGACCTCTCGCGCGTCGAGATCCTGATCCTCGACGAGGCCGACCGCCTCCTCGACATGGGCTTCATCCGCGATATCCGCCGGATCATCGAGCTCCTGCCGCCCCGCCGGCAGAACCTGCTGTTCTCGGCGACGTTCTCGGACGACGTGCGGGGTCTCGCCACGGGCCTGCTCCACGAGCCGGCACGCGTCCAGGTGACGCCCCGGAACTCGACCACCGAGCTCATCGAGCAGGTCGTGATCCCGGTCGACCGGGAGCGCAAGCGCGAGCTGCTGTCGCACCTGATCACGTCAGGACGCATCGACCAGGCGCTGGTGTTCACCCGGACCAAGCACGGGGCGAACCGCCTCGCCGAACAGCTCACCAAGGACGGCGTCAGCGCGGCCGCGATCCACGGCAACAAGAGCCAGGGCCAGCGCGTGCGTGCCCTGGGCGACTTCAAGGCCGGGCGCGTGGCCATCCTCGTCGCGACCGACATCGCGGCGCGCGGGCTCGACATCGAGCAGCTCCCGCACGTCGTGAATTACGAGCTGCCGATGGTCGCCGAGGACTACGTCCACCGCATCGGTCGAACCGGCCGCGCCGGCAAGGACGGCGAGGCGATCTCGCTCGTGTGCGTCGACGAGCGACCCCTCGTCGCCGACATCCAGGCCCTGCTCCGCCGCCCGATCCCGACCGAGACGATCGCCGGCTTCGAGCCGAACCGCAGCATCCGCCCCGAGCCGATCCGCCTCCGCTCGACGCCGGCCGAACGCGCCGAGCGACTCGCGGCTCGCGGAGTGCAGCCGTCAGGGCGCGGCAACCAGCCGTCGAACCGCGGTGGGCAGAGCCGAGGCGGGCAGCCGCAGCGCGGCGCCCAGCCCGGACGAGGCGGCCCCGGCCATCGCGGTCGTCGCCGTCCGGACGAGCGTCCCTCGGGTGCACCCGTCCCGGGCAGCTCGATCGGCCAGGCACCTGCCGGGTCCGGTGCGCACCGTCGTGGCAACCAGCCCCGCGGCTGGAACGGCGGACAGCCCCGGTCGTTGCCCGCAGAGCGCCTCCGACAGCTCGACCAGCCGCGCTGACGTGAGTCCGCCGGTGGTGGCCGGTGGACCCTCAGTCGCCACGATGCGGACCACCGCCTGACGCGCCAAACGCCGCGGCATCTGGCTACTCACGGGTCGCCTGTACCCGCAGCGCCCCGAACCGGAAAGCAGGTGGTCGCGCCGTATGATGGGCCGATCGGGGCGTGGCGCAACGGTGGCGCACGTGCTTTGGGACCACCAAGGCCACGAGCGGTGTTGCCGCCCACCCCGACGCACAGACCACCCGAGCGAAGCTCGACCCGTTATGTGCGGTTCACCGTGTGGCGAGCGGACGCGGTCGTCGGCACTGGTCGGCCTCACCCGTGGGTGCTGACGCTGGGTCTGCCCGGCGTGGGGAGTGCACGCATGAGCCCCGACCAGCGAGACGGTGGCCGCCTCAGCCGCGGCGATCAGCCTGGCGGCCTGACTGGCCTACGACCGCAGCACCGGCCCGTCACACGCCAACCATATCGGCTCGGGCACGTCATCAATGCCCCAGTAGCCGCCACCCAGCGCGTAGCTGTTGCCCGTCGTGGCGGCGACCCTGCCCTGTGCGTCGAGGACCTCGACCTCGGACCCGTTCGTGCGCGCGGTGTAACCCGCGGGCCACGCGACGACCGCGGGGAGACCAAGATCAAACCCAGCCGCAGGTCGATCGGCCAGGCTCGGGGAACCGTCCGGGACAATCGACGTGCCATACCTGGCATCGACCACGAGCCGCCCTGCAATCGAGGCGAGCCTGCAGCCGTCGTCCGGATCGGCCGTCAACAGCGAACCCACCGAGGGCTCGCCGTAGTCGGCCGCGTTGCAGTCGGCCTGCTCGGTGTCGCCGCTCAAGATGTGGACGTGGTTGTAGTCGAGACGTGTCGCGTTCTCGTCGTAGTGGTAGAACGCGAGGTCGTTGCACAGGGCGGCCGCCAGCCGTCGACCCTTCGCCGTGTCGGGCAGGGTCGTCTGCACCGTGATCGACCCCGGGCTCGCGTCGATCACGTAGAGCCCGTCCCCCTTCGGGAGGAACCGGCACCAATCGGACAGGGGCTTGGGCTCGGTGCGGTCCAGGTCGCGGACCTTGATGCAGAGGTGTTCGTCGATCGTGGCCGTCAGCACCGCGGGCACGTCCTCGGCCGGGCGCATCGTCCAGGCGGGTGCGGTGGGCTCGGGGGCCGGGGCGGTGGGCTCGGGGGCCGGGGCGGTGGGCTCGGGGGCCGGGGCGGTGGGCTCGGGGGCCGGGGCGGTGGCGGTCGGCACCGCCGCTGTCCCGCCTCCGCACGCCGTCACGAGCAAGGCAACGAGGACCACGAGCGAGCGCATGCAACCCCTCCACCCCGGGCGACTGCCGCGCCTCGTGGCGGGCATGTCGTTGATGCTGCCCATGATGAAGGTCGGAGCCGGCGGCTACTTGCCCGCTCGGGCTACCCAACGCGCGCGATGCACGCATGGCGGCCGTATAGGATCAGTCGAGGCCCATGATGAACGACCAGCGGGCAAACGAGACGGGACCTCGCTCGTGCGTCTTCTGCGGAAGCCAAGAGAAGTTGACACGCGAGCACGTGCTTCCGAGATGGGTGTACAAGGCCCTCGGGATGACGGGCCCGGTCGCCTATCGCCTCGAAAACCAGAAGACGGGCGACCGTATCGGGCGCACCGGGAGAGGACTCGACGTCACGCTTCGTAGCGTCTGCCGGGCATGCAACAACGGATGGCTTCACAACCTCGAGACGGAATTCCGGAACGGAGCGGGACGCGCGCTTCCTGGGCGCGTGATTACCTTGAGCGCCCGCGATCAAGTTGTCGCGGCCGCGTGGGGGATGAAGACGTGGCTGCTAACTGAACTAGTCCAATGGCGGGGGCGCCGACCGGCGCTCACGAGCGCGCCCGCGCTGCGATTTCTCAGGGAGTGGGGAATGCCTCCCGCTTCATTCCAAGTCTGGTTGGGGGCGCTGGACCAGCCGCAGCTGCTTTGGCACACGTCGCATCCGATCCCACCGGAGCCTCCCTACATCGGAGGCCTGGGCATCCTTTCGGTGGGATGTCTCGTCTTTCACATCTACGCGCCCATGGCAGCAACGGCGGAAGATATGCCGGATCTGAGGCTGGCACCCGATCGAGGGTTTGGCGACTTCTTCGTGCCGATCTGGCCGCTCGAAAGCGATGAAGTGAAGTGGCCCCCGCCGGCGGTGTTCTCGGCCGAAGACCTGAACCGGCTGTGGCCGCGCGGCACCACAGTCCGTCGGCCCGGCGCCTAGATGGGCCCAGTCCACGCACGTTTCTCGCCGCGCCGATCGAATTGGGGTCCCCTGTGACCGACCTCGAGGCCGCCTGGAACGAGCTACACGACGCGAAGCCCCCCGGATGGTTCGTCGGTCAGCCGATGTACCACGAGCATCGCCGCGAGTGGGAGCAGTACGCCTTCGACGCGCGGGAGCGCCCGAAGGCCGGCCACCGGTCGCGGGAGTGGACGGCAATCGGGGCCTCGGAGCTCGAGGTCGTGTGGGAGATGGCGCGGTGCCTAAGGCTGATCGGCGGGGGACACGTCCCCAAGTAAGGGCCTGCAAGGCTAAGCGGAGGGTGAGATGACAAGGGGCGACGACCTCGTCTTCGGTGAGATTCCCGGGTACCCGGAGGGCAGCGCTTTCGGCAGCCGTACCGAGCTGCTCGCAGCTGGCCTCCATCGACGATCGCAACACGGAATCTCCGGCCTTGCTGGTCTGGGAGCGGATGCCATCGTCCTGAACGGGGGCTACCCCACCGATGAGGACCGCGGGGCCGTAGTCATCTACACGGGCGAGGGCGGCTTCGACTTCCAACAGCGCAAGTTCGTCAGGGACCAGGAGTTCGTCGCGGGTAACCAGGCGCTCGCCGACAGCGAGGTCAACGACCTGCCGGTTCGAGTCATCAGGGGCGAGACCGACAACAAGGCCCTGCGACCGCCGAATGGGTACCGATACGACGGCCTCTACCGGGTCGTGTGGACCCGTCGGGAGCCCTCGCCCGACGGACCTCTCATCTGCCGGTATCGCCTCGAGAAGCTCGACCTAGACGCCACCGAAATCGAGGCGGTGGACGCTGCCGCGGCCCCCACTCCGCCGACGCCTGCACCGGGTACCACCGCCCCTCACGTCCCTTCAGCCGGCTCGCGCCTCGTCCGACGTGCGCAGCTCGCCACGTGGGTGAAGAGCCTTTACGGGCATCGCTGCCAGATCTGCGGGGAGCGGATCGAGTTGCCGGGCAGCGCGTTCTACGCCGAATGCGCCCACATCCATCCGCTCGGGCTACCCCACAACGGGCCGGACGATCCAGGAAACGTCTTGTGCCTCTGCCCGAACGACCACGTGCGCCTCGACAGGGGCGTCATCAGCCTGTCGCCCACCCTCGAGGTGATTGATTGCGCGACACGAACGCCAGTCGGGACGCTGACCCTCGACAAGAGCCACGCCCTGCTGGTGTCAGCCGTGACATACCACCGCGAGCTGTGGATGCCATAGGTGAGGGGAGGCAGATTGGCCGACGGTCGGCCAGTCAAGGTCGGTCGTTACACTCCCTCACGTGGCGGAGCACTGGGTCAGGACTTCCGAGGTCGCGCGGGAGCTCGGCGTGGCGCCCTCGACGGTGCGCCAGATCCCGCCCGAGCAGCTGCCCTACATCGCCGTCGGTCGGCGGGGCACCCGGCGGTACGCGCGCGCCGATGTGTTCGAGCTCCTCGACGCCCGGTACGTGGACAGCGAGCTCCTCGCCCGCAAGCTGACGGTCCCGCGCGGGCCGTACCGCAAGGACGCACCGTGAACGGCTCGCCGTGGTTCCGAGCCGGCGACGGGACGCCGGTCCCCCGGCTGCTCGACTCGCGCGAGGCGGCGCAGCTGCTCGGGATCTCCGAGGAGGCCGTCCGCGGCCTGTGCCGGCGTGGCCGCGCGCTGCCTGGCGCCTCGAGGTTCGCGAACCAGTGGCTCGTGCCCGTGCGCGCCGTCGAGCTCCGCCTCCGCCATCAGGGCCGGGTGCTCACCGCCGCCCGCGTCCGCGAGGTGGTCGGGGATCCGCCGCGATCGGAGCTCCGCCGGCTCGAGCTCGACGGACCCCGGGGCATTCGGGCCGATCGGTCCTGATTCGCCGCGATCGTGCGTTCTTTAGCTCGCCCGCGCTTCCGGGGCGGAGCCCTCCGCTCCGCGGAGTGGTGCGCGCTCGGGGCGGGCGGAATGTTCCGCACCCGAGCACGGCCACCCAACACCGAGTCTCCCAGCAGGGCACCGCGTCACGGTCTGCACCGAGTGCCGGCGTTGAGAGCGTCCCGCTGAAAAACCGACCCTGCCGACGATTGAACTTCGCTAGGATGCGCTCGGCGGTCGCGCGATCTCGGCGTTGAGGGGCAACGTGGGCAGAAGCATCCGGTACCGCGTCGCCAAGTACGCGGGCAAGACGGCTGCGGACGGCGGATACCTGAGCGGGCTAGGCTGCGCGCCATCGACTGCAGGCATCGTTGTCGCATGTGCCCTGCTGGGAGTCGCGCTTGCGCAGTCATGCGGTCCAGGGCCGGTCGGGTCCTGGCTTCAGGACATGGACGCGGGTGCCAGCCGGGAGCAATGCCTGGACCCGGCGTGGGAAGCCAATGCCGAGAACTACCAGCGATTCCAGAAGTGCCAGGTCCGAGCCTATATGGCCTGTACCCCGGTAGGGACGCACGACGTTGACCACGATTGCGTCCGCACGTGGTTCCAGGGCTATCCGCGTCCGGCCTACTAATTGCGCGCGGGGTCAGCCGACCGCCGACGTGATCGCCCCGATGGCGGACCGGATCTGTCTCGGCTTCGCGGGCGTCTCGTCGACGGGCGAGTGTCTGGCACGAGTCGGACCGCTAGAAAGGCCGATCTTGGGGGCGTCGCCGGCGTAAGGCGGGGCATGCACCGTGCATAGGGTTTATGCACCAAAGCACACACTGGGTGGAGAGCGTGGCGGAGACCGTCTCTCGAGTGAGGCGAGAACGCATACTGTGCGGCGCCATGACTACCCTCGGACGACTCACGCGGATCGACGCCCGCGAGGTCTGGATCCACGAAGCGCACGACTTCACGCCCTGGCTATATGCGAATCTGGCTCTTCTCGCTGATGCGCTCGGCATCGATATCGAACCCATTGCCTCGGAGGTTAGGGTCGGCGACTTTGCAGTGGACATTGTCGGTCGTACGAACCCTGGCGGCCGGTCTGTGATCGTTGAGAATCAGCTCGCGCCAACGGACCACGGCCACCTAGGGCAATTGCTGACCTATGCATCGGGCCTCGACGCGACGGTCATCGTCTGGCTTGCCCCGCAGTTCCGAGACGAGCATCGCCAGGCCATCGACTGGCTCAATGCACATACCACTGAGGACGTCGACTTCTTCGGTGTGGAGCTCGAGCTCCTGCGCATCGACGACTCGGCCCCAGCGCCGCACTTCAAGCTCGTCGCTGCGCCGAACGAGTGGGCTAAGCAGACTCGGGAGTCGACAACCGTCGTGCCCACCGAGCGCGGCCTGCGATACAAGGCCTTCTTCGAGGCGATCCTCGCGGAGTTCAAGGAGCGCAGACCCGGCCTGACAGCCGTGTCGAAAGTCGGTCTCGACAACTGGCTGGCGTTCTCAGCGAAGCGCAGCGGGTTCCTCTTTTCCTGGGTGGTCGCCAGCAACGCACGACTCCGAGTTGAGGTCTATATCGATACGGGTGATCAGGCAGCGAACAAGGCGTACTTCGACGAGCTCTACGCACGCCGCGAGGAGCTCGAGGGCGCTCTGGGAGCCGCGTTCTCATGGGAGCGACTAGACAAGCGAAGGGCATCACGGATTGCGCTGTACCGACCGGCGCCGGCGGGATCATCGATTGATGAGGACGCTGAATCACGGGAGTGGATGGTGGCGACCATGGTCGCGTGGACGGATTTGTTTCGTCCGGTGATCGCGGCACTCAGACCCGCGAGTATCGCGAACCCTTGAAGCTGTTCCGCGCAGCGGCTTTGTGCGTACTACGGCGGTCTGCGCCGCCGCGGCCTCGCCATCACCCAAACACTCCCCACTCCCTGCCGCTGCTCATGGCGAAGGACGTCCCCTCGGCAGCCGACTTGTCCTTCCATCGCCTAACTTCCGCGGTTGTCCCGACTTTCAAGGCAAACACTCCATCGGAAATGCGCCGAAACAACAGAACCTTGTTTTCATAGGTCGCAGGACCATCGACACCCGGGATCGGTAAATCAAGCGTATCCATCTTGTTGTGGCCGAAGCGCATGTTCCTGGGCGTCTCGTGCCCTCCATACTCGATGTCGATAGTCCCCAGCGCGGTCATAGGCGGAACGTCCAGCGGCGTCATGCCGAAGAAGACACGGCACCCCCGCTGCATGTGCAGCTGATTCCCTGGCTGTCCGGCGCCGAGGTTGTGCGCCACATTCCAGACCTCGACCCACATTCGCGTTGCGGCCAGCAAGGACGCGGTGCGGTCATAGTCTGCGGCCCGACTCTTCTCGATCTCGACAACGCGTCGGCTGGTGTCCTCGGACCGAAATTTACGTTTGGGGCGCACCGCGATATAGCTGTCGAGGAGGGTGGTGGTGAGGATCGACGCTCTGCGCCAGACCTTGTCAAACCAGGCGGCCTCGGCCAATAGGGCAGCGAGCTGGTTCCGCTCCGCGGTACGGAGAGAGCCTCCGCTCCATGTGGCAACAGAGACGTCCTCGTGCCCGGTCCGTAAGCCACTGACCGTAAGGTTTGCCGACCCGATGGCAATGGTGACGGGCGCGCGTCCATTCTCGCGATCCAAGATCAGCGTCTTTGGGTGGAAGCACGTCCTCGGATCCAGGCCGTGGGCCAGGACTTCGTCGGCGTACGGCACGCGGACCTCAGAACCTTCAAGCGACGCTAGAAGGAGAAGCGCGCGCGGGTCCGTGTGTCCCCAGTCCATCGACACGAGCCATTTCTTCGCGACGAGATCCCAATTTGGCATCGCCGCCCGCAGGGTGTCGACGATCTCGGCCGCGCCACCCGCTGACGCATATGCATAGGCGGCCCTTAGGCGACTGAACTCAGCTGCCGATGCCCCTTTGTGGATAGCATCGATAACCACGTCTTCCTTGCCGCGGCCCTGCAATCCAACGGTGTAGGCGAACATCGGTCCCCTTCCATCAGTGGTGACGCCGCGAAGCCAGCCGTCCGCTATCCCGCGCGCCCAAGGTTCAGCTCGAGGAGCCGAGCGAGAATCTCCTCGTCGTCCAATTCTTCGGACCAGCCATACAAGCCAAAGACGGCTTCGTCGAGGGCCTCATGCGCCTGGCTCAACCACGTAGGGCGTCGGTTGTAAAGGTTCGTGAGTGTGCGGGCTGAGCCTTGCCCGTCATCCAGTTGCGGTTGATTGAGCCAACCATCCCGCAGTCGCACGAGCGTCTGGGCCGTCTCAGCTACGGCCTCGCCCCGGCCGCGTCTCGGAAACGGGAACGTCTCGAACGTGCTTGACGACGTATAGCGGAACCCCGACTCGACCTCGCGAAGCTGGGTCCCCATGGCCCGCGACCACAGTTCATGCGCTCGAGAATGGAGGATCCCGAATGACACGTCGTCGTCCAGGGCGATCGCAACTGCCGCACTGTCCAACAGCACTTCCGCGGCGAGCCACGTGAAGATGCGGTGCTTCGAAACGCGAGGCGTCGCGATGTACCTTTGGAGGCCGCTGAGCGCAGCACGCATCTCCGGACGCGCGTTGTGATGAATCCACCATCGAACTCGACAGCAGGGGGCATTGACCTGCTGGCGCACAGGCTTGATGTGCTCGAGTGCGTATTCATATGGCGCCTCGTAGAGGGCCGCCTCTCGCTCGCTCATGTCAAGCCCGAAGTCGATAATCCAATATCCCCGGTTGCGACCTGTCAGGTCCGAGCCATTCGCCCATGGACGCACGACGTCGGCGTTAGAGCGGCCGTCCGGGTTCGGGGCTGCGAGAAGGCGACGAGCGATCCCTTCGGGAATATCAAAAGGGCCGACCTTGATGTCGCCCATGAACGCGATGCCTGCGTTCTCCGACAATCTCCGCGCTCGCGTCAGGTCGAGACCGGACGTCAGGTTGGAGTTGATGAGGTGGACCGGTTGGCCGTCGAGCTCGCGATCAGGCTCTGAACCATCGTCCTGACCGATGAAGCTGATGTGCACGGCCGCTCCGGAAAGCACCCAGGGCTCGTCTGACTTGGCGAAGAACATGCCTCCGGTCCTATTGATGCGCGCAAGGACTTGTCTATTCGCTTGGCCGCGAATTCCCTGAGTTGCAAGCAGCCCTGCGCGGTTTGTTCGACCAGACTCGATTTGACCTCGAGCCTTCTCATGGAAATAGCAGCACAGATCGGATGAGTGCGGCAGGCGATCGTCGAAGACTGACCAGAGCGCTTCGGTGTAATCGCTTCCGAGGCCGCGTCGCAGCTGACGATTGCCGAGGAATGGCGGATTCCCGACGACGAACTCCGCCTCTGGCCAGCGGGCTTCTCGTGGTTTGGACGGGTCGGTCCAGTCGAGAAGGGCGTCGCGGTTCTCGATGTGCTCGAGCGGCCGCAGGATCGGGTTGCGACGATAGCCTAGGCCGTGTCGGATCATCCACTGGATCTCACCGATCCAGATCGTCACCCGGGCCAACTCCGCTGCGTAGGCATTAAGTTCGATCCCAAGAACGGCTTCCGGCCCAATGTGCGGAAACTCCTGCGGCGTTTGGAGGACGAGCGAGCCCCACTGGATGGCCTCCCACTCGAGATCCTTCAGCGCCCACAGACTGACGATCAAGAAGTTTCCGGAACCGCACGCCGGATCGAGCACGCGAACGCGCCGCAGTCGATCGAGGAAGGCGCGGAAAACCGTCTGCGGGTTCTCATCGGGGCGGGTCGCCTTCGTGACCTTCTTGCCTGACAGCAGAAGCAGGCCGACACGCGTCTGCATTTCGGCGTACTCGCGTCGCAGTGGCCGAAGGATTACCGGCTCGACGAGGCTCCAGATGGCTTCGCGGTCGGTGTAGTGCGCCCCCAGCTGGGCGCGTTGTTCAGGATCGAGGCCACGCTCGAACAGGGTGCCGAAGATCGCTGGTTCAATCAAAGCCCAGTTGAGTTTGCTGACCTCGAGCAAGGTCGTGATCTCGGTCCCCGTCAGTGGGATCACCTCACCCGTATCGAACAGGCCGCCGTTGAACCAGTCGATTTCCTCCGTGCCGAATAGACCGCCGTCCTGACTCATCTTTGAAAAGAGGTCACCGAGAGAGCGCGAGAAGACGTCGGAGCGGCCCCTCGAAGCGGCGGAGAGCCGCTGAAGGATGCTCTTCGGAAGCAGCCCTGCGTCCTCGGCAAACAGCATGAACAGGATTCGGTCGAGAAAGTGCGCGACCTCCTGAGGTTCATGGCCGCGCACTTGCATGCTCCGAGCGAGCTCGGCGAAGCTGCGGGCTGCCTTCTCAGTTATCTGGGCGGGTTCGATGCGAGGCCGAAGCTCGTCGGGTGCTGTAAACGCAGCCCGAAGGATCGCGAGCGCTTCGGACGGATCATCAGCCGCGAGGTCGTCGAGTGTGACGGTGTACAGCCGCGGGCTGAGGTTGGTGAAGTTGGTGCGAATTTCGATCGAGTCGAGGTCCGACACAATCAGCAGAGGGGGATTGCTGAGGTCCTCGCGATAGCCAAGCAGCTGGATGTAGGCCGCCTTGAGGTCCTTGCGCTTCCCCTTGTACTCCCAGCCGAAGAAGTCCTTTTTCCAGACGTCAGCGAACCCGTCTCCCCCAGTTGCCTTGGCGACTGCCTTCTCGAAGGCATACGTAGCACCTGTCGGGTCGGCCTCATTCGGTGTCGGCTCGCCGAGCATCCGGCACAGATCAATGAAATGCTCTTGGGAGGCGGCCTTCTCCTTCGTCTCGTTGTCGTGCCACTTCTGCGCGAAGGCTCGGGGAGTCAGGCTCAGAGCGGGTTGCAGCGGCTTCCTCCCTCCGCGGTTCTTCGCATCGTGGGACGTCGCTCATCCTACCTTTGGGAGGCCGCCTCGATCGGTGGCTACAGGACGACGGGAGCCCTTGCGGTGGTGCTAGCGCGCCTGGGGCCGCGGGCGGCGGGCGAGCGCGAGCTCGAGGTCGGTCCGCAGCGTGGGGTCGCGGCCGGCGAGGAGCTCGCCCACGGCCTCGTGCGTCGTCCAGCCCGCGTGGATTGCGTCGACCGCAACGCGAACGGCGGCCGCGCGCCCAGATCCGGCGAGCGCGATTTCAATCCGCCAGGAGAGGGACTCGTTTGGCGCAGCAGGTGGACGGGGGTGCTTCAGCTCGGGGCACGCCCCGCGGCCGCAGTTGCACATGACGCACCTGACCGAGCGCTGCTCGTGGCGGATCATGACGCCGGCCAGATGGGCGCGTGCGGCCCGCAGCCGTACCGCGGCCCGCCGTCGCGGTAGGTGCCGACGGGCTCGGCTCCACAGGTCGCGCACGGCGTCCTGTTGTACGCCTCGACAGGTGTCTCAGGCGGCTCAGGTGTCTCAGCGGGCCGCTCCTCCGCACGATCGGCATCGCCGGACTGAGGCACCTGAGACAGCCGAGACACCTGTGGGAGGGAAAAGAGGTACCGATCCCAGGCGTCGGAGAGACCCACCCGCGAGTAGCCGCGTTGCTGCGGGGCCCCGGGGCTCGCGCGGAACTTGCCCGGGCGGATCGCGTAGCGGCTGAGCAGCCGGCGCATCCGATCCGGTGTGAGCGCGGTTTTCTCGTCGCGGCCGAGACTCCGCCACGGCCCGTCCTCGAGCTCGAGCAGGCGCTCGACCAGCACGCGCGATGCGATCGCCTCGGATCCGTCGGACTCGAACAGGTCGCGGAGGTCGCGGAGTAACCGCAGCGCGAGGCTCTCGGTGTCCTCGGCGGCGTCCTCGCGATCGACCGCGAGCAGGACCGCGGCCGCCCGCGCTCGGAGCGGCCAGGCACCACCCGCCGCGTCGGCGATCGCGAGCAGCGGCTCCCAGCCGTCGCGGGCTCGGTCGTCGAGCTCCGCCGGCAGGAGGTCCTCGGCGACCGTCAGCGTCTCGAGGCCTTCGAATGGGGCCGCCAGGCCCTTGCGCAGCGGCTCGGCAGCACGCCTCGCGAGCCGCTCCCGCAGCCGGTCGACGAGCTCGCCCTGGCGCCGGCGCGTCATCCGGATCACGATCGCGCGATCGACTACGGTCGCCGGCAGGCCGCCGATCCCCGCGATCGCCTTCGGGCAGAAGATGTCGAAGTCGACGAGCACCATCTCGCCGCGGCCCTTGACGACGACGCGAGGGATCGGGGATCCGCGACGGTTGCCGGCGTTGAAGATCGCGCGCAGCCCTTCGAATGCGCCGGAGCGGTCTGCCCACAGCGTGTCGCCCTCGTCGACCATCAGCGTCGGGTGGTCGCGGTCGATCTTGCGGAATAGGACGGCCTCCGACGGTCGGACGCACCGCCACGGATGGGCGACGAGGAGCTCGAGCACGTCGAACAGGCGCGACTTGCCCGACCGTCGCTCGGCCGACGTCACCGCCAGGATCGGGCTCTGGTCCCCGCGCTCGTAGACGTAGGTGTGCGCGACCCACAGCGCGATCGCCGTCGCCTGCTCGTCGCGCAGCACGACATACCGGCGGACGAACGCGACGAGGTCCTCGAGCACCCCGCCGAGGTCGCCGCCGGCGTGCCCGTTCGCCAGGACCGCGAGCTCGGCCGCGGCGGCGTCGCGCCAGGGGAGCGGGCTCATTCGGCGAACGTCTCGAGGATCAGCCGGATCGCGGCCGGCGAGCAGGCGTACCGACAGTCGGCCACGACGCCGTCAGGCAGAGCCAGGATCGTCGCTGACGGCTGGCGGCACACCGGGCAGCGGAGCTCCCACCTGGCGGCCGTCACCCGGCGCGGCCGCAGCCGGGCCCGTGACGCGGCGGCGATGATCGGCAGCGCCTCGAAGTACGTCTCGTCGTGGGGCAGGGTCGCCTCGTGGACCCGCGGCGGCCACGGCTGCACGCGGCGGGCCCCGGTCATCCCCGGCGGCTGCGCTTGGGGATCCCCGACACGGACACGGTGAAGCCGTGGTCGGGATCCGGCGCGCATGTCAGGGTCGCCTCGCCGCCGACCAGCGCCCGGACGTCAATTACCGCGGCCGGCTGTAGCGCCGCAGGCCCGGCGAGCGCGGCGGCGACCTCGAGGAACCGGCTGTTGCGCGACAGGCGCCGCCCGGTGCTGGTCACGTACTCGACCAGCCGGCCCTCGACGTCGACGTCCCACGTCCAGCGGTAGAGCGGCTTGGTCTCCTTCGTCTCGTCGTCTGTCCAGGTGATCGGCTCGACGGACCGCAGGCTGCCGCTCCAGACGCCTACGGGCAGCCCGGGGACCGTGGCGTAGAACTCCGCGTCGTCGGCCGGCTGCGGTCGGATCGGGACGGGTTCTGCGGTCATGGCGCTACCTCGCTCGGGTGAACCTCAGGCCGCGCCGGCCATCGGCGCGATCGGTGACAGCGGCCGTCCAGGCGCCGGGCGCGAGGAGCTCGGTCGCGCCGCGGCGGGCGATCTCCGCGACGAACGGATCCCGTGCCGCGGCCTCGGCCTTCTCGGCGGCGAGCCGGCGGGCCGCCAGGCGCGCGAGCCGGTCGCCCAGTTGGCGCGCGCGGCCGCTCGCGATCGCGGACCCCGCCTCGAGCTCGACCAGCGCGAGGTAGAGCTCGGCCTCCCCCGGCTCCGGATCCGGCGGCCGGTGGGCCCGGACGTGGTCGCGCATGAACCGCTCGACGCCCTCGAGCAGCTGCGCCTCGGCCGACGCGTCTCTCGCGACCGTGAACCGCTCGAGCCGCGTCGAGCGCACCAGCGCGACGAGCTCGACGCGCTCTGCTCCGGTCACCGCCAGCTGGCCGATGCACTGCCAGTACCACGGGCGCGGGAGCAGCGCGTCGAGGTAGTCGGACGTCGCCTTGACCTCGAGGAGCGCGCGCTCGCCCAGGATCCAGGCGTCGATCGTGCCCGCCAGGTCGTCGCAGGTGAACGTCCGGCTACGGTTGCGTCGAACGGACCAGCCATACTCGGCGGCCGCCAGGCGCACGATCGCCGGCTCGAGCTCCTGCCCGACGCGCGCCGCCGGCGAGATCGTGCTCGTGATTCCGTGGACGAGCCGCGCGTACTCGCTCGTCGGCGTAGCCCAAGGGTGCGGCTCGCCGACGTACACCGCGGCGGCCGACGCGACGCATCGGGTCGCCCGGACAGCATGCTGCGCGTCGCTCAGCCCGCCGGCGGCGCTACGGCCCATCGCCGTCGGCCGACCGACGCTCGGCCGCTCGCGCGGCGCGGACGGCGGCGGACTTCGCCGCCAGGGTCAACATGTGCGCCCGCCTGGCGCGATCGGCACGGATCGCACGCTCCGCCGGGTCGAGCGTCCCATCCGGGTCGACGAGGAGCTCGAAGTGCCGCCGGAAGCCGCGGTGCGCCGGGCCGACCATGACGTCCGGGTCGTTGCGGCTCCATGCGGTCAGGCCGCCGATCTTGCCCCAGGTGCGGCGGGTGTCTGCAGTGCTCACGCCCGGCACCGTAGGGCGAGCCTCGCCCTCAGATCACATCAAGCGTCCTCAAGGATCGTCAATCGTCGGGCGGACCCGGCGGCCAAGGCTCCATATCGAGCTCGTTCATCGCTCGGTCGAGCGTCGCCGGCGAGGTCCGGAGGAGCTCCGCGGTCAGCGCTCGAGTCGGCTGCCCGTCCAGCTGTTGGCGTGCCTCGGCCGCGGCCTGGCGGATCCCGCGAACCGTCAGCCCGCGGGCGACCGCCGGCGGATCCTGACGGCCACGGCCGGAGCCGAGGAACTCATCGACCCCCGCGAACAGGTCCGCCAGCGCGCCGAACGATTCGAGGCTCTGTGCGGTGGGGATGATTGGCTCGAGCAGCCGGGCGAGCATCGCCTGCAGCTGTCCCCGCTGCTCGGGCTCGAGGTCCTCGACCGGGATCCCGTCGACGAGAAAGCGGCCGTCGCGCTTCGAGAGGATCACCGCTTGGATCCGTCGAGCCGGTCGACCGGCGAGAGAGCCTTTGCGGCGGCGATCGCCCGCTCTTGCCGGGTCGACGCCGCGTAGCGGGTGACCATCTCGCGGGTCCGCCAGCCGGCCAGCTGCAGGACGTCACCCTCCTGGGCGCCGGCTGCGAGCATGTGGTGGGCCCAGCTGTGGCGGAAGCTGTGCGGGTGGACGCGGCCGGCGATGCCGGCGTCGCGGGCCCGGTCGCGGATCATGTCGCCGAGCCCCGACTCGCGTAGCCGGCCGACGCGGCTCAGCCACAGCCACGGGGCGCCGGCACCGGGCTGCTTCGCCCGGGCCCGGAGGTAGCGGTCAACCGCGCGCACCGTCTGCGCGCCGGTGGCGACGAACCGGGTTCGGTCGCCCTTGCCGGTGACCCGGAATGTCGACGCGTCGAGGTCGACGTCGGCGAGGGTCAGGCCGAGGAGCTCGGCGCGCCGGATCCCGGTGTCGGCGAGCAGCCGGATGATCGCCTCGTCGCGCCGGCCCGCGAAGCTGTGGTCGCGGGCGCACCCGTCGATGATCCGGCGGAGCTCGTCTGCGCGAAGCACGGGCGGCGGCGTCTCGGGCAGCCGCGGCGGCTTCATCCGGGCCATCGGGCTCTCGCGGATCTCGCCCTCGTCGACGAGCCAGGCGAAAAACGAGTGCAGCCCGCGGTAGCGGTTGTGCGCGGTCGACGGCTTCCAGCGCGCGAGCAGGTCGGTGATGAATGCCTCGACGTGCTCGCGGGTGATCGCCGCCGGCGTCGTGGGCATCCCCTGCTGCGTCAGGAACGCGTCCATCTGGCGGACGGCCGTCGAGTAGGTCGACAGGGTCGCCGGGCTCATCCGCTGTGCGGTCATGTGCCGGCGCCAGGAGGCGACGAGGGCCTCGAGCTCGGAGGCGGGCGCGGCCGCCGCCGTATGATGGGCCGCGTTCGCGGGGCTTGGTGACACGGGCTCGTACCTCGGTGCTTCGGGCGCTCACAGGTGGCCAAGCATATGCGGTTCGAGCGATGTAGCCAAGTCGCCGCGAGCAATAACTTGGGAGCACGTGCGGTTCCTGAGTTCGGAAATCGATCGGGGCGTGGCGCAACGGTGGCGCACGTGCTTTGGGAGCACGAGGATGTGGGTTCGAATCCCACCGCCCCGACCATCGTCAGCCGCGCGTGTTGGCAATGTGCGCGAGGGGGGACGACCCCTTTCGCGCCACGATCGCCGCAGGACTGTCTCGTCAGAGCGCGCGGCCGCGACCGACGTACCCGAACGCGAGCGCGAAGACGATGACAATGGCGATGATGAACACGATGGTCTGTGGATCCATCAGAGGGCTCCTTCCTGGATTCTCGTGCGACCCGTTCGACGTGATGATGCGGGTCGTCGGCTCTCAGGCTGACCCCACGGTTTTGGGTGTGGGTCTGTCAGTCCTGTTGCGGTCATCCCTGCGGGCTCCGTCGTCGGCTCCCGGGTTGTCTGGACGGCTGTCCTGGCGCCGTGACCAGTGCTCCTCCTCGGCCACTTCTGGGAGCGCATGCCTCCCACGCAGACGTACGAGGATCTGATCCAGGCATACGAACGCGCGTTCCTCATCGCGAACCAGTGACGGGCGGGATTTGGCTGGTGGCGCGCTCGACGGCGTTAGGTTCGGTGACATGCCTGCGGCCATGTCGGCGTGGTCCTGGAGTGTCACTTCTGGGTGCACGAGCGTGCGGGTAGTGGCACGATCAACGTCACTTACCAGCCGCCCGCCGCCTCGGCTGGTATGTCTCCCACTCGACGGCACCTGCCGGCCGCCCATGCCATCGGAAACGGCATCTGGTGCCGTCCGGCACTAGGCTCCCGCGCCTCGACTCGCTTGACTCTGTGTGACCGGTCGAGGCGGGCGATCTTGCCTTGGCTCGTGCCGCGCAACTCCGCCATCCGGTCGCTGATACGGCGACGCATTCCTCTGCGGTCCGCACGGGATTGACAGTCTCGTCGCCCGAAGGGACTGAAGGGAGACGGACATGACCACGCGAGTCGCAATCAACGGATTCGGGCGCATCGGCCGCCAGTCGTTGAAGGCGTTGCTGGAACGTGCGCCGGACATCGACGTCGTGGCGCTCAACGACCTGGTCGAGCCCGAGCTCGACGCGCTGCTGTTCAAGCACGACTCGACCTATGGCGCCTTTGCCGGCACGGTCGAGCACACCGCGGACCAGCTCATCGTCAACGGTCGCGAGATCCGGGTCCTGCGTGAAGCGGACGTCACTCGGCTGCCCTGGGGTGACCTGGGTGTCGACATCGTCCTCGAGGCGACGGGCAGGTGCAAGCGGGCCGACCAGGCGCTGCCGCACCTCGAACGGGGCGCGCGCACGGTCATCATCAGCGCACCAGCGAAGGGCGCGGACCTGACGGTCGTCCTCGGCGTCAACGAGGACTGGTACGACCCGGAACGGCACCACGTGATCAGCAACGCATCCTGCACGACCAACTGCCTGGCGCCGACCGCGAAGGTCCTCCACGACCTCGTCGGGATCGAGCACGGCCTGATGAACACCATCCACAGCTACACGAACGACCAGCGGATCCTGGACGTCGCGCACAAGGACCCGCGGCGTGCCCGGAGCGCGGGCCAGAACATCATCCCGACGACGACCGGGGCCGCGAAGGCCCTGGGCCTCGTGATCCCCGCGCTCGAGGGTCGGGTCGACGGGTTCAGCCTTCGCGTCCCCACGCCGACCGTATCCATCGTCGACTTCACGGCGCAGGTCTCGCGTCCGACCACGATCGAAGAGATCAACACCGCGTTCCGAGAGGCAGCCGTTGGCCCGATGCAGGGGATCATCGGCGTCTCGGACGACCCGTTGGTGAGCACCGACTTCCGAGGCGACAGCCGGAGTGCCATCGTCGATGCCGCATCCACGATGGTCATGGGCGGGACCTTGGTGAAGGTGATCGCCTGGTACGACAACGAATGGGGCTACAGCTGCCGCGTGGCCGACCTCATCGCGTTGGTCGCGTCGCGTGTTCCGGTCGCGGCGTGAAGGAGGCTGGCGATGTTGCTGCACAGCGTGCGCGACCTCGACGCGTCGGCGAAGCGCGTCTTCGTCCGAGTCGACTTCAACGTGCCGCTCAAGGACGGCGTGATCACCGATGACACGCGCATCCGGGCGGCCCTGCCGACGATCGAGCTGCTGATCCGCCAGGGGGCGCGCGTCATCCTCGCCAGCCACCTTGGCCGGCCAGACGGGATCGTCGTCGACCGCCTTCGGATGACGCCGGTCGCCAAGCGGCTGGAGCGCCTCCTCGGGCAAGCCGTGTACGTCACCGATGACTGTATCGGCGACCAGGTGGCGGAGGCGGTCGCGCGCCTCCGACCCGGGGAGATCCTCCTCCTCGAGAACCTCCGGTTCCATGCCGAGGAGGAGTCCAATGAGCCGGCGTTCGCCTCGGCGTTGGCGGCCAACGCCGACGCCTACGTCAACGACGCCTTCGGCACCGCGCATCGAGCGCACGCCTCGACTGTCGGCGTCCCGATGCGCCTGCCGGCCTACGCGGGCCTGCTGATGGAGCGGGAGGTCGCGGCCCTGTCGAGACTCCTCGAGGCGCCCGGCCGCCCGTTCGTCGCCATCCTCGGCGGCGCCAAGATCTCCGACAAGCTCGGCGTGATCGACCACCTCGTCACAAAGGTGGACGCCCTCGTGCTCGGTGGCGGGATGGCGAACACCTTCCTGGAGGCCAGGGGCGTCGCGATCGGCCGCAGCCTCGCCGAGCCGACGCGCGTCGACGACGCACGTCGGATCCTGGCTTCGGCGGCCCTGCATAGCGTCCCGATCATCCTGCCGGTCGACGTCGTCGTGGCCGACGCGAGCCGCGGTAGCGCGGAGCCCCGAGTGGTGCCCATCGATCAGGTCGAACCCGACGAGGCGATCCTCGACATCGGCCCGGGCACCGTGCGTGTCATCGGCGACGTGCTCGATGCGGCGGCGACCGTGTTCTGGAACGGGCCGCTCGGGATGAGCGAGGTGCCGGCGTTCGCGGCCGGCACCGATGCCGTCGCCCGGGCGCTTGCGGCGCGCGCCGGCCACGGCGCAACCGTGGTCGTGGGCGGCGGCGACTCCGTGGCGGCCGTCACGCGACTCGGTCTCGATCGCAGGATGACGCACATCTCCACTGGGGGCGGGGCCTCACTCGAGTTCCTCGAGGGGCGCGACCTTCCAGGGGTGGCCATGCTGCAGGCGTTCGAAGCGGTGCCGGTCTGATGTGATCGGCGCCCGGTCAGGGACTCGAGAGGCCCCGACTCCCCCCGCGGGGGCCGGGGCCGTTCTGGGCCCTTGGCGACGTCACTCCGTCTGCACGGCGAGTTCGACCTCGCCTGCGATCGCCATTGCGAACGCGTCGATCGCCGCCCAGTCGCGGAAGTCCCCATCCGGCAGTGCGTGTCGAGCAGCCGGGATGAGGTTCATGACCGTTTCCATCGCGCCGATCGGCTTCACGTCCTGGTGCCACGCGCCGGCAAAGGTCTGGTGGCCGCGCGCCTCGACCTCGGACGCAAGATCCGCGATGTCGCGCGGGGCCGCGTCCACCTGGTCTCCGGGATCGGTCGTCAATGGTCCGCTGCTGAACAGCCACACCGGATGGCGCCGAAGCAGGGCGCGATGGCGATGGGCGAAGCTCCTGGCTTCACCGAGCCAGTGCAGCGCGTACACCGCGCTCCCGATGACGTAGCCGTCGTACCCGTCCAGTTCCTTGATGTCGCCGATCGGCAACGCCGTCGCATCCACGTCCTTCACCTGCAGCGTGGCTGCGATGCGCTGGGCGATGCCCTCCGTCGAGCCGTGTCGCGATGCGTACGCGACGAGCACCTTGCGTTGCATCGTTGGCCTCCGAATCGCCCGGCCCTACTTCAGCGGCAATCGTCGCGGTGAGACATCGGCGCCGGGCGCCACGGACATCGTCTGCTGGGCGGCCACGCGGGCAACAGGGCCGTCCTTCCCCTCCTGCCCGGCCAAAGCACCCGCAGGGAGCAATGGCACGCAACCTCGTGACCTTCGGCGGTGACCGGAGACTGCCTGACGCCGGACGATCCAACCGGGGCCTCGTGACGTGGTCACGAGGCTCGCTGAAGGGAGCGACATCATGAAGCGGATACTCGTTGCGTTCGACGGAGGCGAGCCCGGGCGGAAGGTGCTGGACACGGCCATCGAACTCGCCGAGGCCACCGGAGCCTCGATGAGCGTCGTGAGCGTGGTGCCCCTCCACCCGGGGCGAGTCCCGATCGACCCATGGGATGACCGGGAGGTTCATGCCGCCGAGCTGAAGGAGGCCAAGGCGATCCTGGAACGGGCCGGGATCACGGCGGACTACCTTGAGCCGGTGGGTGACCCCGCTCGAACGATCGAACAGCTCGTGAACGACCTCGAGTGCGACGTGGTTGTCGTCGGCTCGCGGGGCCTCGGAGCGCTGACCCGGTTCCTGCAGGGGAGCGTCTCGGAGCACCTCGCCACACACGCGAACGCCACCGTCGTGATCGCTCGCTGACGCGGCACTGGGGCGCCGGCATGGCCATGCGCCGCCGGCGCCCGATTGTGTGTGGCTGGACGTCCGCCGGCCGCAAGCAGCGACGTCGCCAGGTTGACGTCGGTGAGGTGTCGGGTCACCGTGGCCGGGCCAGCGGCCGAACGCCCCTGACACGACGGCCGGCTCCGGTCACATCGACGCCGGTTCGCGGGTCAAGGAGACGACCACCCCCGCAGGAACGTGATCGATGGACGACCAGGACTGGCTCGCCGAGCGCTTCGAGGCCGACCGCCTCCACCTGCGTGGCGTCGCCTTCCGGATGCTCGGCTCCGTGACCGAAGCGGACGATGCCGTCCAGGAGGCGTGGATCCGCCTCAGCCGCACCGACACCAGCGACGTCGACAACCTCCGGGCTTGGTTGACCACGGTGGTCGCGCGGGTCTGCCTCAACATGCTGCGATCGCGCACGATGCGCCGCGAAGCGTCCCTGGAGACGCACGTCCCGGACCCTATCGTGAGTCCCGAAGCGGGCATGGATCCCGAGCAGGAGGCGCTGCTGGGCGACTCGATCGGGCTCGCCATGCTCGTGGTCCTCGACTCGCTCGCGCCCGCCGAACGGGTCGCCTTCGTGCTCCACGACGTGTTCGCCGTCCCGTTCGACGAGATCGCCCCGATCGTCGGCCGAACCCCGACGGCCACGAGGCAGCTCGCGAGCCGTGCCCGTCGCCGTGTGCAGGGCGCGCCCGTGCCCGACGTGGAGCTCGACGGCCAGTGGGCCGTCGTCGACGCGTTCCTTGCGGCCGCACGTGATGGCGACTTCGAACGGCTCCTGGGCGTCCTCGACCCGGACGTCGAGCTGCGATCCGATGGCGGCATGACGCGCCCGGCCCTCGCATCGCTGGTCCATGGCGCGCGGGCCGTGGCCGAGCAGGCGATGTCCTTCCATGCGTTCGCCGAGACGGCGACCCGCGTCCTCGTCAACGGCACGCCGGGCGGTGTCGCGTGGGCGCCCGACGGGAGTCCGTTCGCCGTCCTGGCGATGACGGTCACGGGCGGCAGGATCGTCGCCGTCGACGTGCTCGCGGATCCGGATCGCCTCGCTCAGCTGGATCTCACCCTGGTCGCGGGCTGAGGTCAGCGTCGATCTGCGCTGTCACGTTCGCGCGTCCTGGCGGGTCCCCTGTGTGACGCCAACAAGAGACCCGCAGTAGAAGGACTTGGGCATGAACGAACGGATCAGCAACGCCAGTCCAGTCACCCGCGATCGCGCCCCGCGCTGGGTGACGATGTTCCGACCCATCGTCAGGCCCCTGCTGGCGGCCGGGGCGCCGCTGGGCTTCAACGGGCTGGTCACCATCCCCGGCCGGACGACCGGCGTGCCCCGGACAACGCCGGTGGCGATCATCGAGGCCTCGGGCAGGCGGTGGGTCTGGGCCCCATGGGGCGACGTGCAATGGGTCCGCAATCTGCGCGCCGCGGGCGGCGCGACCGTCACCGTTCGCCGCCGGACGCAGGAGGTCACGGCGACCGAGTTGGACGCGGCACAGCGCCTGGTGTTCTTCCGGGACATCCTCGAACCGGTCGCGCGAGGCATTCCCTTCGGACGCACCTTCATCCGCGTCGTCGACGGGACCGACCTCGACCACCCGCTGGAGGCGGCCCACGGCCGACCGGTGTTCGAGCTCCACGCACGCTGAGGCCGGCACCGCGGTGATACTCTGGGGGAGTATCCGAGCGAGGAGACCGCGATGACCGACACCCGAACCATCACCGACGACGAGGACCCGGTCTGCGGGATGCACGTCGACCCCGACGACGCCAAGGCGCGCGGCCTGTCGATCGTCCATGCCGATCACGAGTACGTCTTCTGCGGCAAGGGCTGCTTCCTCGAGTTCCGCGACGATCCCACCCGCTTCCTGGGGGCCGGCTACACCCCGTCGATGTAACCGCCGGGCGTTCCCCGGGAACCGAACGTCAGAGGTCGGCGTCAGGACGCCACGCGGACACTCCTCGTCCGCCCGTCCTGGAGACCGACCGATGCGACGACTCGGCATCATCCTCCCGGCCGCGGCGCTGGGCCTCCTCCTGACATCGGCACCCGTGCTCGCCTGCGGCGGCCTGATCGGCCCGAACGGGGCCGTGAACCTGCTGCGGACCACGACGTTCGCGGGCTACCACGACGGTGACGAGCACTACGTCACGGCGTTCCAGTTCGCCGGCGGCGGGGGCGCCTTCGGCTCGATCACCCCGCTCCCGGGCGTCCCGTCGAGCGTCGAGAAGGGCGGCGACTGGACCCTCCAGCGGCTCATCCGAGAGACCAACCCGCCTGCTCCGGAGGCCTTCGCGGCCGATCGGCTGTCAGCGGCCTCCGCGGGCGCCGTCGAGCTGATGAACGTCCAGATCGATGCCCTCGACATCACGGTCCTGAAGGGCGGCTCGGCTGACATCGGCGCCTGGGCCAAGGCCCACGGCTTCCGCCTCCCGCCCGATGCCCCGGAGGTCCTCGACTTCTACGCCCGGCGCAGCCAGATCTTCCTCGCGGCCGCCTTCGACGCGGACGCCGCCGCTGCGCGCGGCCAGCAGGTCGGCGACGGGACGCCCGTCCATATCACGATCCCGACCGACAACCCCTGGGTCCCGCTGCGGATCCTCGCGCTTGGCAAGACCGGCGACGAGCCGGTGGAGGCCGACGTCTACCTGATGACCGACGAGGCCCCGGCGCTGCTCCCGGTGCCGACGGGCGAGAACGGCATCCGGCTGGATCACAGTGCCGCAGCGACCACGTCGCTGCTCGACGACCTCCGTGGCGACCGCGGCATGGAATGGATCCCGAGGTCGGCGTGGCTGACCAAGGTCGCCGTCGATGCCTCCGCCGCCCACCTCACCTACGACCTGGCGATCGACGCCAGCGGCGTCAACGCCCCGTCGCGGGTCGACGCCGGCCTCGTGATGCCCGGCATCGGTCCGGTCGCCCGGACGATCGAGGACGCGAGCCGCGGCCTCGACCCCAACCGCCTGCTGCTCGCGATCACGGTCTCGCTGCTCGGCATCGCCGGGATCGCGTTCCTGGCGCGCTACCAGCCCGGCCAGTCCCGCTAGGCGTGCCGTCGGATGTCGCCCGTTCGGGTCGCCGTCTCGCTGGGCCTCGGCGTGGTCGCCGTGCTGGGCGCGGCCGTGATGGTGCTCGCCGTGGCCCGCGAGCCGCAGCCGATCGAGATCGACATCTCGATCCACTACTCGCACTACCAGCCGGCGGCGATCGTCGTGCCGGCGAACCGGCCAATCACGTTCGTGATCGACAACACGGACCCGATCGACCACGAGTGGATCGTCGGTGACGCGGCGGTCCACGAGCGGCATCGCACCGGGACCGAGCCGTACCATGCCGCGCGGCCGACGGAGGTCAGCATCGACGCCGGGACCACGCGGACGACGACCGTGACGTTCACGACGCCCGGCACGCTGACCTACGTCTGCCATCTGCCGGGCCACGAGGCGTACGGGATGACCGGCACCCTCGTCGTCACCGCCGACTGACGGCGGTCGGTTTCGGTCCGCCTGGGCACGGGGTGCGCCCCGGGGCTATGCTCCGGCGCGATCCGATGTCGACCGTCACCCGCCTCCGCGGCGTCCACCCCGGCTGGATCCTCGTTGTCCTCGACCTGCTGGGCCTCGCGATCGCCGGGTACCTCGCGGCGGTCGAGCTCGGGGGCGGCGTGCCCTATTGCGGTGCGCTCCACGGCTGCGACACGGTCGCGCAGAGCGAGTACTCGCGGATCGCCGGCGTCCCGGTCGCCGTCTTCGGCGTCCTGCTCACCCTCGTCACGCTCGGGCTCGCGCTGGCCTGGATCCGGACGGCGAACCCGCGGCTGTTGGACGCGGTGTACGGCCTGTCCCTGGTCGGCGTGATCTTCGAGGCCTACTTCCTGTTCCTGCAGCTGTTCGTGATCCATGCGCTGTGCGTCTGGTGCACGGCGTATGGCCTGACCGTCGTGGCGCGCCTCGGCGTCGCGTGGGCGCTGCGGCGACGGGAGGGACGCACCCCCTCGAGCCGCTGAGCCGCCTCAGTCGCGTGGCGGGCCGGCCGCGATCCTCGCCCGCAGCGCATCGACGGTCGTGGACGACCAGTCGGACTCGATCCACCAGGTCGCGCCCGCCGCTTCGTGGGCACCGGCGATGGCGATGGCCCCCGCGCGGTCGGCGGCCGGCGTGACGCCGTCGACGACGATCTCGAACGGCTGATCGCGCAGCTCGGGTGGGCGCTCCCGCCGCAGCCAATCGACGATCGGCGGCAGCACCTCGGCACCGGTCGCCGGCCCGCCGTCGGGGCCCTGGGCCTGGACGAAGACCCCGTCCCAGCGCACCGCACGGCGCATCGAGCGCTCATGCGGCCACGCACCGACGACCCACACGGGGATCCGCGGCCGCTGGACCGGTCGGGGGAGGAAGGTCATCGGCCCGAACCGGTAGTGCTCGCCCTCGAACGCGAACGGCTCGCCGGCCTCGAGGCCGTCGAGGATCGTCAGGGTCTCATCGAGCCGCTCGGCCCGCTCCCGCGCCGCGGTGGCCTCGCCCACGTTGCCGAACCCCGCGTCGTCGAGGGTCCCCAGCCCGACCGGAAGCACCAGTCGTCCGCCCGACAGCACGTCCAGGGTGATCGCCTCGCGGGCGAGCTTCCACGGACGGCGCCGGGCCGGGGCGAACACGATCGCGCCGAGCGTGACGCGCCGCGTCCGCATCGCCATCGCGGCGAGCACGACCCATGGGTCGAACATCGGAATCGGGCCGATGGCAATCGCGTCGAACGTGAACACGCCATCCCAGCCGGCGTCCTCCGCCTCGGCCGCGAGGTCGGCGGCCAGCCGCGGGTCGCCGGTGGTGAGCACGATGCCGTGGCGCATCGGGAGATGATCGCCGACCTCGCGTCGCGCCGCGGCGATCCGGGGCGTCGATAGCCGGAGACCTGCTCGTGGAGGATCGAATGCTCGGTGGCGGCGTGGCGTACATCGCGGCGGTTCCGGCCGTGGTCGCGGTGCTCGCGCTGCGTCTGGGCACGTGGCGGACGCTTGTCGCGCTGATCGCCGTGGCCCACCTGATCGTGTTGGCGTCGGTCGCGTTGTTCCCGCTTCCCGTCGACCCGGGGCTCATCGCGGGCGGACGCGCGTGGGCGGCGCGGACCGCGGGCGAGTCGCTCAACCTGGTTCCATTCGCGACCATCGGCCCGGCCCTCGCGGGCTTCGGCGGGACCGAGCCGCGCGTCATCGCCCTGCTCAACCTGTTCGTCCTGGCGCCCGCGGGCGTCTACCTCCCGATCCTCGCCCCGAGGCTGCGCAGCTGGAGGTCGTTTCTGGCGGCCGCGCTGGTCCTGGGCGGGTGGATCGAGGCCGCGCAGGCCACGATCTCGTTCCTGCTCGGCTTCCGGTACCGGCACCTCGACGTGGACGACTGGATCCTCAACACCGTCGGCCTCGTGCTCGGGTTCGCGGCCTGGCGCGCCTGGCACGCCATCGCCGACCGGGATCTGCGCCGCCGCTGATCCCTCACGGATCCCGGTCAGGACCGATCGTGCCGACCGGCCCGCCGCCATCGGGCCGTTGCGCCCGGCCACGATCGGCGCGGAACTGCGAGACTGCCGACGACCCAGCGGCCTGTCGCCGGGACCCACGAGCCGTCGATGATCCCCGTAGCACCTCGCCCGAGCCCACCCCCACTGGCCGCGCCCGTCGATCGCCGCGCCATCGTCGCGGCTGGGATCGTGCTGATCGGCTTCGTGTTCGTCGCGGTGAGCCTCGTCGGGCTCGTGCTGGTCAGTGGCGACAACACGGCGAGCTTCGAGGTCGCCGGGGCACTCCAGGCACCCCCGCTCGAGCTCACCGACCAGGACGGGCGGCCGTTCACGCTGGCGTCACTCGCCGGGCGGCCGGTCCTCGTGTTCTTCGGCTACACGCACTGCCCGGACGTCTGCCCGGAGAGCATCGGGCTGATCGGGCAGGCGCTCGCGGCGAGCCCGCCAGGCGCGCGGGCTGTGTTCGTGTCGATCGATCCCGAGCGTGACGACGTCGCCGCCATGAAGACCTACCTCCGCTACCTCCCGGCGGCGTTCACGGGCCTGACCGGCGCGCCCGACGAGGTCCGCCGCAACGCCGACGCGTGGTCGGTGAAGTTCGCGAAGGAGGAGGCCGAGCCGGGTTCCGGTGCGTACGGCATGGCGCACACCTCCGACATCTTCCTGGTCGATGGTACGGGCCGCCTGCGGGCGACGTTCCCGTACGGCACGCCGGTGGAGCCGATCGAGGCCTGGCTGACACGGCTGCTCACCGCGCAGCCCGCGCCGTCCGACGGGGGTCCGTCGTCGGCAGGGCCATCCGCGACCGACGGGGTGCCCGTGGCCCCCGCCACCCCCGAGGCATCGGCAGGGGCGATCGCGTCGACGATGTTGCCGACCGCGACGGGGGACCTCCGGGCGACGGTGGTATCGACCAGCGTCTGGGCGGGCGGGCAGAGCCCCGTGATCCTGTCGCTCGGCGATGCGATGGGCATGCCGCTCGATGGATCGGCGCCCGTCTCGGTCCGGCTCGTCGGCGCGGACGGTGCGCCGGTCGGGCCCGACGTGGCCGCGGTCGCCATCAGGCCCGCCGGGGAGTCGCAGGTCTCGTACGTCGCGACGGTCGACATCCCCAGCGCGGGTTCCTGGCGGCTCGACGTGACGGCCGGGACCTCGACGGGACAGGTGACGGTCGACGCGCTGGACCCGGGCGGAACGGCGCCGCTCGGCGGCCCGGCTCCGGACGTCGACACACCGACGCTCGCCGATGCCGGCGGCAACCTGCTGGCGATCTCGACCCAGCCGCAGTCGGACGTCCGCCTCTACCAGTCGTCGACGGCCGACGCACGCGCCGCCGGACGTCCCTACGTGATCGTCATCGACTCGGCCCGGTTCAAGGTGTCGCCGGCGTGCGGCCGCGCGATCGCGATGGTCCGGTATCTCATCGACCGCTGGCCGGACGTGACCTTCATCCACCTCGAGCCGTTCCCGTACCAGATCGTCACCGGGGAGCCCGTGCTCAGCGGCGACATCGCCAACCCACCGGTCAACGCGCAGACGAGCGCGTTCGGGCTCGGCGACGCGACCTGGCCGTCGACGTCGATGCCGTGGGTGTTCGTCGTGGACGGCGATGGGATCGTGCGCGCCAAGGCGACGGGGATCGTGGGCAGCGCGGACATCGACCTCGCGCTCAGCCTGATCACCGGTGAGGGCGTGCTGGGGCGCTGACCCAGCGTTGGGGCGGTGTGGGCCCGGCGTCCCGGGCGTGGCCGAGCTCGGCCGGATGGCGATCGGTCAGCGCGGCCCGGCGGTCAGGCGCGAGCGGCTCGCGGAGAGGCGCACGAGGCCCACCGGCGTGCCACGGATCTCCCAGGACCCCGGCAGGGCGTCGTCCAGGGTGGCGTTGACCAGCGTGACTCGCGTCGCGAGCCCGAGGCGAACGAGCTCGGCGGCCGCGTAGGCCTGGTCGTCCCCGTTGGGCAGGTCGGCCGGAACCGCCGGCGCCCGATACGGCACGGGCTCGGTGACCGCTGTGTCGATGGCCGTGGTCGGCGCGTCGAGCGCGTCGGGTGCCGCAGCCGTCGGGCGTCGGGGCGCCAGGACGCTGCGCAGGGTAAGCCCGAGTCTCCTATCCATGACTTCAACGTAGGCCGGGGGCCCAAGAGGGATCGTCCCGTGCGGGGCCTTCGAGCGCTCAACAAGCGCTCAACCTTCGGGGCCGTCGTCCTCACCGCTGCCGATCCGGTAGCCGACCCCGGGCTCCGCGACGATCAGGCCGCTGGCACGCCCCGAGGGATCGGCGGCGTCGAGCTTGCGCCGGAGCCGGCTCACGTAGACGTGCAGGTAGTGGCCCTCGTCCCTGTAGCCGGAGCCCCAGACCGCGCGCAGGAGGCGCCCCTTCGTGAGCAGCCGGCCGCGGTGGGCGATCATCGTCTTGAGCAACTCGTACTCTCGGGGCGTGAGGTCGAGAACGGCACCGTTGCACCTGATCGTCCGGCGTGCGGGATCCAGGACCAGCGGACCTGCGTGAACGAGTCCGGCCCGATCGGCGTCGACGCCGCCGGCGCGGCGCAACAGCGCCGCCACCCTCGCCCGGAGCTCCTCGAGCCCGAACGGCTTGGTGACGTAGTCGTCGGCGCCGATCTCGAGCGCGCGCACCTTGTCCGACTCCTGGCTGCGCGCCGAGATCACGAGGATCGGCACCGTCGACTCCTCGCGTACCCGGCGGATCACGACGTCGCCGTCGCGATCGGGGAGGCCGAGGTCGAGCAGGATCACGTCCGCGCGATCACGGTCCCAGGCGTCGAGCCCCTCGCCGGCGGTCGCGGCCGTGGTCACGCGGAACCCGTGCTCCCGGAGGCTCGACGACGTCGGCTCGCGGACCGCCGCCTCGTCCTCCACGTAGAGCACGTGCGGGCCGTCGCTCACGGCGCCGCGGGGTCCTCGGCCGGCGGCGGCATCGCGGGCAGCCGAAGCCGGATGAGCAGGCCCCCGGCCGACCCGCGTGCCGCGGACACCGTGCCGCCCATCGCCTCGGTCAGGCCGCGGACGATCGCGAGGCCGATGCCCATCCCGCTCGTCCCGGGCCGCGCCGCTCGCCCGCGGTAGAAACGCTCGAACAGGTGCCGGGCCGCCTCAGCGTCGACGCCCGGCCCGTCGTCCTCCACCTCGATCTCCACGCTCAGCGGCCCGCCGCTGTCCAGGGGATAGGCCCGGATCCAGGCGGTCGCCGTCTCCGGTGTGTGGCGGGCGACGTTCTCGACGAGGTTGGCCAGGCACTGGTCCACGAACGCGGCGTCGCCGGCGACCGGCGGCAGGTCGCGCTGGATCTCCACCTCGACGTGGCGCGGCCCGACGATCGGGGCCATCCGGACGAGCACGCTGCGGACGGCATCCTCGACGTCGAGCGCCTCGCGGTCGGGCTTGATCTCGCCCGCCTGGATCCGGCTCAGGTCGAGGAGGCCACCCACCATCCGGTCGAGGCGTTTGGTCTCGTCCTCGATCAGGGTCGCGGTCGCGCGCACCTCCTCCGGCGAACGCTCGTGCGCCGGGTCGGCGAGCGTGCCGGCGGCCGCGCGGATGCCGGCCAGCGGCGTGCGGAGGTCGTGGGAGACCGAATCGACGAGCGCGCTCTTGAGCGCCGCGTCCCGGCGGGCGACCTCGGCGGCCAGGGCCTGCTGGCGCAGCCGCTCCCGGCCCACCGCCAACCCGACCTGCGCGGCGGCGAGCGCGAGCAGCCGGGTCTCGCCGCGCGACGGCTCGGGCAGGTCGGCGGCGCGCGTGGCCCACAGCGCGCCGACCGGCTCACCGTCCGACTCGAGCCGCACCTTGTAGCGGTGCTCGCTGCTCGCGCGCGGCCCGGCCGGCAGCAGCCGCTCGGTCCCGGGCGTGCGTCGCCCGTCGCCGGACCCGCGGCGGTCGGGGCCCGGGTGCGTCCCGTGCGTCCGCACCCAGGCGGGCTCGCCGCGCTCGGCCATCAGCACCTGGACGACCGGCGGCGCCGGCGCCAGGGGCCCCTTCCCCGTGTCGGCAACCGTCCGGTCACCTGCGCCGTCCTCGAGCGTGCACCACACGCGGTCCATCCCCGCGTCCGCGACGAGGCTGCGCGCGACGGCGGGCAACGCGACGTCCGGGCCGTCGGCGGCGAGGGTGCGCATGATCCCGTACAGGGCCGCGGACTCGGCGGCGCGCGACTCCGCCTCGGCCGCCCGGTCCGCCCCGATCCCGGCCAGACGGCCGATCACCAGCGCGACGAACAGGAACAGGACGAGGTCGAGCCACTCGCGGGGATCCGAGACGACCAGGGTGTAGCGCGGCTCGGTGAACAGCAGGTTGTAGATGACGAACGCAGCGACGGCCGTGACGATTCCGGCCGCCGTGCGCAGTCGCGTCGCCACGATGACCACGGCGACGAGGTAGATCGGCGACCCGTCGAGCTCGCCGCCGCCGGCGCCCTCCACGATTGCCACGGAGACCGTCGCGATCGCCAGCACCGCGACGATGAGCAGGGCGGCCCGTCCCAGCGCCGCCGCGGAGGGACGCGCACGGACCGGGGCGATCGAGGGCGAGGCCACGGACGCATGCTAGTCCGCGCCGGAGGCGCGATGGAGTAGCGTGGGACGATGTCCGAGCGTGATCGCCCGTCAGGTCAAGGGCGCACCATCCCCCGCGCCGCCGGGCGGCCGATCGGCGTCGGCATCCAGCTGCCCGAGGTCGAGCGCGAGGTCCGCTGGCCGGAGCTGCGCGCGATCGCCCGGCTGGCGGAGCAGGCGGGCTTCGATTCGATCTGGGTGGGCGACCACCTGCTCTACCGCTATGCGAGCGGCGAGACCCGAGGGCCATGGGAGGCATGGACGACGCTCGCGGCCCTCGCCGAGGCGACCGACCGGGTCGCGCTGGGGCCGCTCGTCGCGGCGTCCGCGTTCCACGCGCCGTTCATGCTGGCCAAGCAGGCGGCCACGGTCGACGAGGTGTCCGGCGGTCGACTGGTCCTGGGGCTCGGCGCGGGCTGGAACGACGTGGAGTTCGCGGCCCTGGGCGCGCCGTTCGACCACCGCATCTCGCGCTTCGAGGAGGCGTTCACGGTCGTGCGGACGCTCCTCGCCGACGGGGCGATCGACTTCGACGGCACCTATGTCCAGGCTCGTGACGCCGCGCTGCTGCCGCGACCGGCGCGGCCGGGGGGGCCGCTGCTGCTGATCGGGTCGACCGGCCCCCGCATGCTGGCCGCGACGATGCCGCACGTCGACGCGTGGAACGCGTGGTACGCGGACACTGGCAACTCGCCGTCCGGCGTCGCGCCGCTGCGCGCGGCCGTGGACGCGGCCGCCTTCGCCGCCGGTCGCCCGCCCGCCGCGATCGAGCGCACCGTGGCCGTCCAGGTCCGCATGGCCGGCGGCACGGGCCGGGTCATGGGCGACACGGACCCCAAGCAGGTGGTCGTGCCGCTGGAGGGGCCGCCGGAGGCGATCGCCGACGCGCTGCGGGCCTACGCCCACGAGGGCATCGGGCACGTCCAGGTCGTCGTCGACCCGATCACCGAGGCGTCGGTCGCCGCGCTGGCGCCGGCGCTGGAGGCGCTCGATCGCCCATGACGCCTGTCCGGGCGACCGCGCGGGCCGAGCGTCGCGACGGGCCTTGCGCCCGTTCGTGCGCGTGCTAGCATCCGCGGCCACTCGCGCATTCAGGCTGCCGCCCTGCAGGGGATCCGCCCATGCGACCGCCGACCCAGCGGCCCACACACCACTTGTCGAGACCGACCGGTGAGTGACGGACGCCCGCGGACCCGCGCCCGGTCGACGAACGGCCGCAGCGAGGTCTCCGATCTCGACAAGCGGATCATCGAGCACCTGCAGCAGGACGGCCGCCGCCCGTTCACCCAGATCGCCGTCGACCTCGGCGTGTCCGAGGCCGCGGTCCGTGCCCGGACCAACCGGCTGATCGAGAAGGGGATCCTCCAGGTCGTCGGCGTGACGGACCCGCTCAAGCTCGGCTTCCAGCAGTGGGCGATGATCGGCGTGCGGGTCGAGGCGGCGCGCCTGATCGAGGTGGCGGAGGAGATCGCGGCGTTCCCCGAGACCGACTATGTCGTCGTCACCGCCGGCAGCTACGACATCCTCGTCGAGGCGGTGGCCGAGGACAACGACGCGCTGCTCCAGTTCCTCTCCGAGCGGTTGCGCAAGATCCCGGGCGTGCGCGAGACCGAGACGTTCGTCTACCTGCGGCTGATGAAGCAGAGCTATCAGTGGGGGACGCGCTGACCCCGAGGCGGTGATGGCCCCGCGGTGACGGCCCGCCCCGCGGTGACGCGACGCGCCGCCGATGGTCCCAGGACCCCGTTGATCGGGGGCGACGCGGTGACGGCACGCACCGGATGCGTCATCTGCCGCAGTGGCGGAATCGGCCGCCCGCGGTAGGATGCCCAGACGCGGCCCGGGGCCGTCCGCACGCGGGGGCACACGTGCCGATCGAGACATTGCTTGCGCTGCTTGGGATCGCGTTGATCGCGTTCCTCGCGCTGATCGTCGTATCGCCTGGGCCAATCGGTGAGCGGCTGCGCCGCGCCGCGCGCCGGACGCCGGCCGACGACGAGGCCCGCGGGCGGCCCATCCACGACGACGACGGGTTGCGTGGCGCCCTGTCGAGCGCCCCCGGCGACCTCCGGCCCGACGCCCTGTACCGCGTGATCCGCGTGTCAACGTGGGTGTTCATCTTCGCCGCGTCGACCGTGGTCGCCGTCACCGACCTGTGGGCCGCACAGCAGGGCCAGATCCTGCTGCTGCTGGCGGTCGCGGCGATCTCGCTGCTGGTCATCCAGCAGGTCCGCGGCCACATCCGCGAGACGCTGCTGCTCACGATCGAGGGCGCGATCGGGCTCGTGCTGGCCGGGTTCCTCATCGCGCTCACGGGGGGCGCTCTGAGTCCGTTTGCCTTCACCCTGGCGCTGATCGTGGTCGGGGCGGCGATCGTCGTGACGCCCGAGGCGACGCTGCTGCTGACCGCCGGCGCCGGCGCGACCTACCTCGCCGCGATGGCGTTCGACGCCCAGACCCGGTCCGGCCCGCCGTCGGAGATCGCGGTCGCGACCGCGGGCATCAACCTCATCGCCCTGTGCCTCATCGCGTATGTCGGGATGGCGATCGGGCGCGAGCAGCGCCGGGCCCGCGAGGACGCGAACCGGCAGGCGACCGAGGACCCGCTGACGGGCCTCAAGACCCGGCCGTACCTGTTCGCCGCGCTCGACCGCGAGGTCGACCGGAGCCGGCGCACCGGCCGCAGCTTCTGCCTGCTGATGATCGACCTCGACGACCTCAAGGCGATCAACGACGGCCTCGGGCATCTCCACGGCGACCGCGCCTTGCGGCTGGTCGGGGACGTCGTCCGGACCGGTATCCGGCGCATCGACACCGGGGCCAGGTTCGGCGGCGACGAGTTCGTCGTGCTCCTGCCCGAGACCGATCCGACGGGCGGCTGGGTGCTGGCCGAGAAGATCCGCCAGGGCGTGGCCGAGGCCGAGCTGGCCGTCGACGGCGTCCCGATCCCGACCTCAGTCTCGGTGGGCATGGTGACCTACCCGCAGGACGGCCAGACGGTGCGCGCGCTGCTCGAGTGCGCCGACGCGGCGATGTACCGCTCCAAGCGCGCGGGCCGTGACCGGGTGAGCGGGGTCCCGGTGATGGACCCCGAAACGGTGGTCGCGAGTCGTTCCGGCGGCCCGGTGTAGCATCCGCGGGTGACGAACGAGCGACCCCGGCCGGGCCCGTCCACGCGCGCCATCCGGGCGTCGTCGCGCCAGCCCGTCGTGCGCCAGTCGCCCACCTCGGTCCCGATCTACCAGACGGCGACGTTCTCCTCCGGGGATGCCGAGGAGCTGGCCGCCGTCCTCAGCGGCGATGAGACCGGCTACGCCTACAGCCGGATCGACAACCCGACGGTGGTGGCCCTGGGCGACGCGGTCGCCGAGCTGCACGGCGCCGAGGCCGGGATCGCGCTCGCGACCGGCATGGCCGCCATCCACGCCGGCTTCCTGTCCCTGCTGCGGGCCGGCGACCGGCTGGTCATCGGGCAGGTGGGCTACGGCACGACGCGCACGCAGGCGGCCGCGGCTTTCGGACGGCTCGGGGTGGACGTCGCCTACGTCGACACGACGGACGTCGGTGCGGTCGAGGCGTCGCTCGCGGCCGCCCGGACGCGGATCCTCCACGTCGAGACCATCGCCAACCCCACCTGCGTGCTCGCCGACCTGCCGGCCCTCGCCGACGTCGCGCACCGCCACGGGGCGCTGCTGACGGTCGACAACACCTTCGCCTCGCCCGCCGTCTGCCGCCCGCTCGAGCACGGCGCGGACCTCGTGATGGAGTCCGGGACGAAGTACCTGTCCGGGCACTCGGACGTGATGGCCGGTGCGGTCGTCGGGTCGCGTGAGCGCGTCGCGGCGGTGCGTTCGGCGCAGATCGACACGGGCGCCACCCTCGGGCCGTTCGCCGCGTTCCTGGTGCTGCGCGGGATCGCGACGCTCGCGGTGCGGGTGGAGCGCCAGTCGCGCACGGCCCTCGCGCTGGCTGGATTCCTCGAGGGTCGCGATGGCGTGGCCGCCGTGACCTACCCGGGCCTGCCGAGCCACCCGCAGCGCGCAGTCGCGGAGCGGATCCTCGACGTCGGTGGCGCGATGCTGTCGGTGGACCTCGCCGGTGGCCGCGAGGCGGGCCGGGCGTTCTTCGATTCCCTCACCATCCCCGAGCGGACCGCCAGCCTGGGCAGCGTCCACACGATGGTGGTCCACCCGCCGACGTCGTCACATCGCGCGCTCGACGCAGCGTCGCTGGCGGCCGCCGGCATCACCGAAGGCCTCCTCCGCGTGTCGGTGGGGCTGGAGGACGAGGCCGACCTCGTCGCCGACTTCGGGCAGGCGCTCGACGCGGCGAACGCGGCGAGCCCGAGCGCCCCGAGCCGGATCGCGGCCAAGCCGACGCCGGTCGCCACCGCGTAGGGAGGCCGCCATCGCGACCATCGCCGCACGGCGGCCGGCGGAGCGCCCCGCGCCCGGCATCCCGGCCCGGATCGCCAACGCCACCTGGGGCCTGCTGACCTCCGTCGACTTCGCGGTCGTCCAGATCAGCGTGCTCGCGCTGCTCGCCGTCATCGGCATGACGCTGCGCCAGCTGCCCGGCTTCGCCTTCCGGTCGCCCACCGACTACGCGAACGAGATGGACCGGCTCCACGCGATCTACGACCCGACGCTGACAACCGGCGTCGTCGACGCGCTCGAGCGGCTGCAGCTGTTCCGCGTGTTCAGCTCGACCTGGTTCAGCATCGGGCTCGTCGTCCTGATCCTGTCGATCGTCGCCTGCACCATCGACCGCCTGCCGCGGCTGTGGCGCCAGTCGGCGGACATCCGCGTCGTCCAGCCAGGCCCCTACTACGACCCGACGCTGCCGGACCGGGCGTTGCTCGCCGGCGTCTCCGCCGACGCCACGGCCGCGATCCTGCGCCGGCACCGGTTCGTCGTCCGGCGCGAGACCGTGGATGGGACCACATACCTCTACGGCGACCGCCATCGCTGGACGAAGATGGCCACGCTGCTCACCCACACGGGCCTCGTGCTGTTCCTGGTCGCCGCGGCGGTGACCTCGCGGCTGGGCGACGAGCAGGGCCTGGTCGTGGCCGAGGGCGACTCGCTGACGGTCCAGCCGATCGGCACGCCCGGGCTGCTGCTGGTGCGCAACCTGGGCTTCGACGCCCCCGGCTTCGACACGGGCAAGCCGACCGACTTCACGACCCACCTGGCGGTCTACCAGGACGGCAAGCAGGTGGCCGACAAGACGATCCGGGTCAACGACCCGTTGACGGTCGGCGGGTACACGTTCCACCAGAACGGGTTCGGGCCGGCGCCCGACGTCGTCATCCGTGACCGGGGCGGCAAGCCGCTGTGGACCGGCCCGATCGCGATGACCGACGCGGCGGCCGGCTTCCCGCTCGCCGAGCTCGCAGTGCCGGGCCGCGACGTGGCCCTGCAGCTGCTCCTCCAGCGGGCCAGCGACGGGACCGGGATCCTGCTCGTGCTGCCGTTCCGGTCCGTGGGGACGAACGCCGACGGCACGCCCAACGTCGTCGGCCTCGGGCCGGTCGCGCTGGCGCGCGGCGAGTCCGCCACGCCCGAGGGCACGGACTTCTCCGTCGAGCTGCGCGGCTTCAGCGACTACACGCTGCTGATCGCCAAGAAGGACCCGGGCCAGGGGATCGTGTGGGTGGCGTTCCTGAGCCTGATCATCGGGATCGTGATCTCGTTCTGGCTGCCGCGGCGCCGGGTCTGGGGCCGCCTGGACTCCGACGGCCGTCTCTCGCTGGTCATGCGGGCCGATCGCTACGTGGACGCCGGGCGAGAGTTCGGTCGCCTGCTGGACGACCTCGTGGCGGCGCGCCGGGCGCCGCCTCCCGCATCTCGGACCTGACCGACCCACGGGCAACCATCGCACCACCCGGGCGTACCCCGCCCGCAACATCGCCGCTGGAATCGGCTGGCTACACTCCTCGTAACCGGCCACACCCGGGTCGACTGCCCGCGCCATCGACGGCTCTCGCGGCTCGTCGAAGGCCCGCGCAGGGACCCGAGCCCGCTTGCATCCCGCGCCGGTGACGAGCTCCTGCAAGCTCCGGCGCGACCTCGAGGCCAAACCAGCGACCGTCATCCGCCAGCCGCAGCCAGGGAGTCACATGTCCGCTCGACAGACGGCCATCGCGGCCATCGCCACACGCAGGGTCGCCCCGACCACCGACTTCATGGAGCACGCCGGCGAGGAGATCTACGGCGAGTACGTGTTCCACGAGACGGCCCAGCGGCAGTACCTCGCCAAGCCGATCTTCCGCCGGCTTCGGCGGACCATCGACGGACTCGAACCCTTCGACCACGTGATCGCCGACGCGGTCGCGCACGGCGTGAAGGAATGGGCGATGTCCCACGGGGCGACCCACTTCACCCACTGGTTCGTGCCCATGACGGGCTCGACCGCCGAGAAGCACGACTCGTTCCTGAACCCGATCGCCGACGGGCACACGATCGCCGAGTTCTCGGGCAAGAACCTGATCCAGGGCGAGCCCGACGCGTCGTCGTTCCCGTCCGGCGGCATCCGGGCGACGTTCGAGGCCCGCGGCTACACCGCCTGGGACGTGACCTCGCCGATCTTCCTCCAGGTCGAGCCGAACGGCGTCACCCTCACGATCCCGACGGCCTACGTCTCGTTCACGGGCGAGGCGCTCGACCACAAGATCCCGCTCCTTCGGTCGCAGGAGGCGCTGGGCAAGCAGGCGCTGCGCATCCTGCGCTGGTTCGGCAACACGAGCGCGTCGCGCGTGTTCACCACCATCGGCCCGGAGCAGGAATACTTCCTCATCGACCGCCTCCTGGCCGAGCAGCGCCCGGACCTGTTGCTGACCGGCCGCACGCTGTTCGGGGCCCCGTCGCCCAAGGGCCAGGAGCTCGAGGACCAGTACTTCGGCTCGATCCGCGAGCGGATCCTCGCGTTCATGATGGACCTCGACCGAGAGTTGTGGCGCGTGGGCATCCCGTCCAAGACCCGTCACAACGAGGTCGCGCCGGGCCAGTTCGAGATGGCGCCCGTGTTCGAGCCGACGTCGGTCGGCTCCGACCACAACATGATCGTGATGTCGACGATGCGCCGTCTCGCGCCGCGGCACGGCCTCGCCTTCCTGATCCACGAGAAGCCGTTCGCCGGCATCAACGGATCCGGCAAGCACAACAACTGGTCGATGTCGACCGACGAGGACGAGAACCTCCTGGACCCGGGGACCGACCCCCACGCCAACGCGCAGTTCCTCGCGTTCCTCGTCGCCGTCATCCGCGCCGTCAACGAGCACGCCGACATCCTGCGGGCGTCCATTGCGGACGCCGGTCAGGACCACCGCCTGGGCGCCAACGAGGCGCCGCCGGCGATCATGTCGATCTTCCTCGGCTCGCAGCTCGAGGACGTGATCGGGCAGATCGAGAAGGGCGCCGCCTCGGCGTCGAAGAAGGGCGGCAACGTCGAGCTCGGGGTCACGTCGCTGCCGGTGCTGCCGAAGGACGCCACCGACCGCAACCGGACGTCGCCGTTCGCGTTCACGGGCAACAAGTTCGAGTTCCGGGCGGTCGGCTCGTCGGCGCCGATCTACTGGCCGCAGACGGTGCTCAACACCGCGGTCGCCGATTCGCTCAAGCAGCTCGCCGACGAGCTCGACAAGCTCAAGGCCGGCGACTTCGACGGGCTGACCAAGGTCCTGTCCGCGATCGTGAAGGACCACAAGCAGGTGCTGTTCGAGGGCAACAACTACTCCGAGGAATGGCACGCCGAAGCCGCGAAGCGCGGGCTGCCGAACAACCGCACGACGGTCGACGCCCTGCCGGCTCTGACAACGAAGAAGGCGAAGGCGCTGTTCGCGTCGTTCGGCGTGCTGTCCGAGCGCGAGCTCGCGTCGCGGGTCGAGATCAACTGGGAGCGCTACGTCAAGGTCTCGAACATCGAGGCGTCGTGTGCGCTCGACATCGCCCGGACGATGATCCTCGCGGCCTCGGTGCAATACCTGGGGCAGCTCGGGGACGCGCCGCAGTCGCGGGGTGTCGCCGCGGTCTGCGAGAGGGTCGCCGGCCTGACCGACCAGCTGGTCGACGCGATCGACGCGCTCGAGCACGCCCAGCACGAGGCCCACGAGGCGGGCTCCGTCCACGAGGAGGCGCGAGCCTTCGTCGAGTCCGTGATCCCCGCCCAGGTCGCGCTCCGCTCCGTGGCGGACGAGCTCGAGTCCGTGGTCTCGGACGACCTCTGGCCGCTGCCGAAATACCGCGAGCTGCTGTTCCAGTACTGAGGCGTCCTGCGTCGCTGAACTCCGAGCCCGCCGGCTGCGCCGGCCGGCTCGCTGCTGCGCGGCGCTGGGCGGCAGCGTGTCCCCGCGGCGGCGCTCGCCGCACGCTGACGGCGCGCTCCCCGCCGCCGTCGCTCCCCGCCGCGCCCCGCGCCTCCGCTGCGCGGGACCGGCGCCCCGCACTCCCCGAAGGCCGCGCCCCGCCCTCGCGCCGCGCCCCCTCGCCGCGCCGATCCCGCTCCGCGCCGATCCCGCCGCGCCGATCCCGCTGCGCGCCGATCCAGCTCCGCTAGCACTCTGGTTGCTCATTTGCTGCGAAACGGAGAGCAGGCATTCGCGATTTGCGCCCCAAGGCCCCAATCCAGCATCCCGATTGCTCAACCCGATGTTGGGAGCCCTCGGAGGTCGGGTTAGCGCATTTCTCCGTCTATTGAACAACGGTAGTGCTCGCCAAGGGCTGCGCGCTAAGTCCCGCATAAGGGACCGACGCCAGGATGGCTCCGTGCCGCGCATCGGTAGTCGACGACGCTCGCCTCGTTCGCTGCGAACCGGCCGAGAACGCGCAGCGTATCTGGCGCGCCGGCTCGGGACGGGACTTCGGGAGCAACGCCTCACTGCTCGCCTTTCGCAGCGCGAGTTGTCAGCTCGGGTGGGCATCTCGCAGACGGAGCTGAGCCGCCTTGAGCGTGGCCGAGGATCGGGGACGGGCCTCGATGTGTGGGCCGCGTGCGCCGACGCGATCGGCTTGCAGCTTGCCGCCTACTTCGAGCGAACGCCGGCCGCCGACGCGCCTCGCGACATCGAGCACCTGCGGCGACAGAACCTGATCGTATCGATCGCCAAGGCGGGTGGGTGGACCGCGATCCCCGAAGCGGTCGTCGACGAGGGGCGGTGGTCGCGGTCGATCGACGTACTGCTCGGGAGGGCGGCTCGACATGAGGCGGCCGTCATCGAGATCTGGGATCTCATCCTCGACGGCGGCGAAGCGATGCGCGGCCTCGAGTCGAAGGTGCAGGCGCTCCGGGCGCAACTCGGTGGCGCGTGGTCAGTCCAGGGGCTCCTCGTCGTCCGCGGCACGCATCGCAACCGGGCGCTTGTCCGCGAGCTGCGGCATGTCTTCGCCGCCCGCTACCCGGCGCCCTCGACGACGTGGCTTCGAGCCCTCGAGGATCCAACGACGCCGATGCCGAGCGCGGGCGGGTTCGCTTGGACCAGCGTCGGCGGCAACACGCTCGCGGCCGCGCGACTCTGACGTGGCGATCGGCGACCCCGCCCGCGTGCAACACTCGAGAACGTGCAGAGCGCGGTTGGTCTCGGGGCAGCCGTCAGGCCGCGCGTCACCCTCAGCCTGCTGTCGGTCCAGCACGCGCTGATCCACGGCCAGTCGGCCCTGTACCCCCTCGTCTACCTCGCCGTCATCGACGAGTTCGGGGTCTCGGCGGCGTCGATCGTCATCCTGTCGACCATCGGCAGCATCTCGAGCGGCTTCCTCCAGTACGGGTTCGCCGCCCTGACGCGACGGTTCCGGAGGCGGACGCTGCTCGGCTCCGGCGGCCTGGTCATGGGGGTGGCGACGGCGGCCCAGGCATTCGCCGCCTCGTTCCCGCCGTTCGCCGTCGCCAACATCGTCTCGAGGATCGGCGGGTCCCCCCAGCACCCCGTCGGCAACGCGCTCCTCGCCGAGCAGTTCCCGGCGACGCGCATCGGGTCGGCGATCGCCGTTCACGTGGCCGGCGGCAACATCGGCACCGTGTTCGTCGGTTTCGCGGCGGCGCTGACCATCGGCCTCATCGGGTGGCGGGGTGCGGTGCTCGGGCTGGGCTCGGTGGCGGTCGTCGTCGCCATCGCGATCCTGGCCGCCGTCCGCGAGGCGCCGCCCTCGGAGGCGGACAGGACCGCGGCCGAGACCCCCGTCCGCCACCTCTATCGAAACGTGCTCGTCGACCGCGACCTCCGGTGGGTCTACGCTGCGGCCGTCCTCGGTGGCGGCTCGCGCGGCCTCGGCGTCCTGAACATCTTCGTGCCGCTCTACCTGGCCCAGGCCGTCGGGCTCGATGCGGGGACGATCGGCCTCATGTACGGCGTGCTCCTCGCCGCCAGCGTGCCCGGGCCGCTCGTCGCCGGCTGGCTGTCGGACCGCGTCGGGCGAAAGCCCGTGATCATCGGCGTGTACCTGGGCGGGGCGGCGTCGATCGCGCTGTTCATCCTCGCCGGCAGCGACATCGTCTGGCTGTGGGTCGGGATCATCGCCCTCAGCCTGTTCTCGTTCGTCGAGAGCCCGCAGCTCCAGGCGCTGCTAGCCGACGTCACGCCGCGGCACCTGCGCGACGCCGCGTTCAGCACCTACTTCGCGCTGGCGTTCGGGGTGGGCTCGATGTGGGGCATCGTCTATGGCGTTGTCATCGATCGGGCCGGGCAGGGCGACCAGGGCGGCGGGCTCACCACGGTGTTCTGGCTGATGGCTCTGGCCTCGATCCTGGCGGCGCTCGCAACGCTGAAGATCCGCATTCCGCGGGATCGCGGAACCTACGGGACGCCCGGACCGGCGGTTTCGGGGTCGTAACGCGACCGCGGTCGAGCTCTGATCCAACGAGTTTGCAGCCGTGGGCCGCTCGGCACGCCATGTGCGGACGCATGGCTCTAGCGCCGAGACGAGGTCCGGCGCCAGGATCGTGGGGCCACCGTTGTGATCTGAGGCCATCCGGAGAGACGACCATGACTGCTTCGCCGGGCGTGAACCCGCCCCCCGCCTACCCCCACACACCGACCGCCGCGGGTCCGCGGCGACTCCTCCGTTCGCGCACGAACCGCATGTTCGCGGGTGTCTGCGGCGGCCTCGCCGAAGCCTATGGCGCCGATGCGACGGCAGTCCGCTTGCTGACGGTCATCCTCGGCGTGATCACCGGCATCTTCCCGGTGCTCATCATCTATCTCATCGCCGCGATCGTGATCCCGGATCGAGACGCGGGTGACGTGACGGTCGGCGGTGCGAGCGCGCCGGTCATCGTCACCCGCGCGCAGGGCGGGGTGCTCGCAGGCCTCGTTCTGGTCGGATTCGGCATCGTCGCGCTTGCCAACGAGCTGTTCGAGGTGGACTGGGCGCTCCTCTGGCCGGCCGCGCTGATCGTGCTCGGCGGAGCGATGATCGTGGCCGCCCGCCGTTGATATCGCCGCGTAGGCAGCTCCATGTGATGAGCTCGCCGGGACCGTGTCGCGTGGCCGCGACTCCCGGCGACTGGTTCCATCCGCCACGCAGCACCGGAGGTCCGACATGACCGCATTCACCGATGTCCTGGAGGAGGCGCGCGACGTCATCGGCGTTCGACGCGTGTACGGCGAGCCGTTTCAAAAGAATGGCGTGACCGTCATCCCGGCGGCCCGCGTCATGGGCGCCGCAGGCGCCGGCACGGGCATGGTGCCGCCGTCGGAAGGCGAGACGACGTCGAAGGAAACTGGGTCGGGCACCGGCTTCGGGATGATGGGCAGCCCGGCCGGCGCGTACGTCATCAAGGGCGAGGACGTCCGCTGGGTCCCCGCGCTCGACGTCAACCGGATCGTCCTCGGCGCGCAGATCGTGGCGATCGTGTTGATCCTGGCCGTCCGCTCCGTCTCGCGAGCGCGAGTGGCCGCCTGCCCGCAGGCATAGTCCCCTAGCCCGATAGCTACGGCCGGGACTCGTCCCGACCGTAGCCTGTCGCTGACCTGCATTCCCGCTGCCGAGTGCTGCGAGGACGGGTCACGGTGCGTCGGGCAAATCGTCTGATCCGGGGTCGAGAAGGCGAGCGGTCAACGGGGATGCGCTATCATGCCCCGGCCCTCAGCGGCACTTACGGTCGGGGCGTGGCGCAGCTTGGTAGCGCGCATCGTTCGGGACGATGAGGTCGGAGGTTCAAATCCTCTCGCCCCGACCAAATCTACCTCATCGGTTACCTGAAGGTGGATGTGCTTAGGGGCGTGTCTCCCGACCCATCGACCCTGCGACCCATCGACCCTGCTGTGGCGAGTCGCGGGAGCGATGGGCGCGATGGATCCCGCGGAAGCCGCCGCCCAGGACGACCGCGGTGGTGGTGAAGGGGTGGCGAGCACGAGTACGTTCTCAACTGCGGCGATTCCGAGCGGCGCTCGCCTCGGATCGGACCAAGCGTCAAGCTCGCTATTCGACAACGCGTCGGCGGGCTTTGGCAGCCTCCGCGACATCGTCGAACTCCCGCGGCCCGTCATCCGACCGGAGCTGTCACGTTGTACCCAGACGATGTTTGTCGGGTCCAGGAGGCCCCGCTGGCTGGGCGTGGCCGGGGTCGGCTACTTGATCGTCTTGGCGAGCGCGGCTGACATCCCGAGCGAGGCCGTGGGCGAGTCGGTCACGATAAGGACGCCGAATGTCCCGAAGTCAACGGCAAGACTGGCGTGTATGACCCCGCTGATCGTCGCCGTGCGGCCTTTTGCCGCCAGCCCCACGCCCGGCACGTCGGTACCAGGAGCGAGTAGTAGGGACTTGATCAGCTCTTCCGAGTGAACGGTCATCTGGACCCCGGTCGTCGTCCCTGCCGCCCAGAGGCAGCTGCCGAGATCACCCTTGCTCGGGTCGGCGGCGATGGACTTGCCTGCCTTCACCGAAAGGCTTGTGACCGAGTCGATCGTTGGCACGTCGAGCATGTCGCAGACGTTCGCGAGCAGCGTCGGTCCTGTGCTGCTGCCAGCCTGGTCGGACGAAGTCGCCGACGAGACCGGAGTCCCGGTGGCATTCCCCCCGCCACCGCCGGCCGGTGACGCCGAAGGCGGGGCACCGCTACCGCTCACCGCCGGGGTCCCAGTCGCTGCGGCGGCCGACGGCGGTGCTGCGGGAGCGGACGATGGTGCCGTCGACGCCAAGGTGCCCGTCGAGGAGCTGCAGGCGGCCACGATGACCAGACATGATGCAAGAATCACGAGCCTCGGGACACGGAGCATGGTCAGCCTCCTGGTGTCGGACCGTCGACCGTCGCCCGGTCGTGATCCGCCTGATCGATGTGGATGGCGACGTCCGGGGCGCGGGCCGGGTGCACGCCCTCGTGGATGCGCTCGAACGGGATCTCCGCCCGTCGAGCGGCAGCGGTCACGTCGGTCCGGGTCCCGCTGAGGAAGCAGAGGACGACCTCGTCCTCGCGAATCAGCCAGGAGCCGCGGTACACGACCAGGATCCCCTCTGCGTCGAGCGCGGCGACCGCGTCGATCGCGCGCCGGTCGAGCGCGTCCAGGTCGGCAGTGTCGACCCCCGGCCAGAAGCACTCGACGACATACGTGGTGGTGTCCACGGCGCTGAGGCTACGGTCGGGCGCCGGATCCCGATAGTCGGGGGAACCCTATGAAATCGCCGCGGCTTCCCGCTCGTCGAGCGCGTGCGCGAGCTGGGCGCGACGGCCGATGCCGAGCTTGACGTAGGCCCGCGCGAGGTTCGCCTCGACGGTCTTGGGGCTGACGAACGCCCGATCGGCGATCTCGTCGTTTGTCAGGCCCGAGGCTGCCAGGCGAGCGATGAGCAGCTCCGTCGCCGTCAGGTCCGCCGGCGTGGTGCGCGTCGCCACGCGGCGGAGCTCGCCGCGTGTCTGCTCGGCCCAGCCAACGGCACCCTGCTCTTCGAACACCCCAAGGGCCGCTTCCAGGGAGGTCCGGGCAAGTCGCCTCTGCCGTGCCCGACGCTGGATGCGGCCCATGGCCAGCAACGTCCGCCCCCGCTCGAACGACCCAGGAGCCACCTCGTGCGCCTGCAGCGCGCGATCGAACGCCTCGGTAGCCCGTTCCAGCTGCCCGCGGGTCGCGAGGACCATGGCCCGGCCGCGGGCCGCGACGGCGGCGATCCACGGCCGGGGAATCCTCGCCGAGCTCTCCTCGAGGCGTGTTACGAGGGTCGCGGCGTCATCGAGGCGCCCGACTTGGACCAGGGCTTCGATCTGGTCCCCGTGATACCGGAAGTGGAACGGCTCGCGCCAGCCGATCGATGCCAGGAGCTCGTCGGCGCGTTCGAAGTGTTGGAGCGCTCCCATCGCGTCGCCAGCGGACAGGTCAGCTTCTCCCAGCACGATCCGGGCCTGCGTCTCGAGGATCGGCGCGGGCCGGTCCGCGAACACCTCGAGCGTGAGATTCGCCGCCGACCTCGCCTCGTCGAGCTCGCCGCGCTGGACGAGCACCAGACCGAGGGCGTAGCGGGCCAGGCACGCGGACACGGGATACTCGGTCTGGTCGGCGAGCTCGCGTGCCCGCCGCGCGAGGGACTCGGCCCGCTGCCATCGTCCGCTCCAGAGCTCGACCGTCGCGAGGTGGCCGAGCGTGCCCGGCAGCTCACTGTCCAACCCCTGCTCTTCGTACACGTCGATCAACCGGCTGAAGCGCTCGCGGGCGGCGTCGAGATCGTCCATTCCGCGGGCCCAGCCTGCCGCGAACTGGCTGACCTCCCAGGTCCCGCTCGCCCGCTCCTGGAGGGTCAAGCTTTGCGCCATCCCCTCGCTGTCGGCGCCGTCGCCGACCAGAAGGCGCGCTTCGAGCGCAAGCTGCAGCGCCTTCGAGTACAGCCCGGGGTCCGTGCCCGGATCGAGGAGCTCCAAGGCGCGTCCGGCATGCTGCCTAGTGAGCGGCAGGCTCAGGCGATACGCCTCCGCGAGCATGACCTCGGTCCGGCCTGCGGCTCGTGGGTCGTTCTCACCGGTGAGCGCCGTCTCCATCATGCTCACCCCGGCCGCCCAATCGCCGCGCTCGGTGAGCCACCAGCCGAGCTGCACCATCGCCTCCCTTCGCAGAGGTCCGGGCGGTGCGGTCTCCAGCGTTCGGTCGAGGATCGCTTCCGCGCGGGCGCCGTCGCCGGTGTCGAAGAGGCCCCGAGTCAACGCAACGGTCCGTCTGAGCGCCAATCCATCATCCTCGGCCGGCGTCAGCCGCAACGCCAGCTCGAGGAGCTCGATCGACGTCGATGGGGCACCGCGCGCCATCGCTCGTTCCGCGGCCTCATCGAGCAGCGAGGCCACCCCTGCGTCCGGCGCGGGCGAGCCGAGGGCGAGATGGCGGGCCTGGTCCTCCGGCTCGGTCGCGCCGGTGGCCAGCTCTCGGTGCATCGCCTGCCGCGCTCGATCGCTAGCCGAGTGATAGACGGCTGAGGCATACAAGGGGTGCGCGAAACGGATCTCGCCGTCCTCGATCCGGACGATCCCAGCGCGCACCGCCGGAGCGAAGTCGGCTGGCCCGATCCGCGCCAACCTCGGGCGCGCGAGGCTGGCGGCCGCAAGCAGTGACGCCCTAGTCGCCCCCGGTAGCCGTGCTACCCGTGCATCGACCAGCGCGCCGAGCGCCGCCGGGACCGGCAGACCCGGACTCGCCTTTGGGTCCCGTTCCAGCTCGCGGGCGACCTCGAGCGCGTACAGCGGGTTGCCGCGGCACGCCTGGGCGATGCGGCCGAGCACCGGCAGCGAGAACGACCGTCCGAGGTGCTCCTTGAACAGGGCGTGGAGCGCCCCGGCGCTGAGAGGGCCGAGCTCGAGCCGCTCCACCGCCTCTGGGGGCAGGGCGCGGTCGAGCGACGGATCCGACCTGCCCCCGGTGTGCGACGTGAGCACGAACCCGACCCGCTCGCTCCGCAGCCGGCGCGCCGCAAAGGCGAGCGCCCGTCGAGTCGGCAGATCGAGCCACTGGACGTCGTCCACGGCGATCACCTGCGGCCGAGCTTGCGCAAGGGCGCGCAGCAGCGAGAGAAGGCCAGCTCCGATCGCACGCTCATCGATCCCGTCCTCGGGTGCATCCGTGATGAGCAGGGCCGCCTCCAACGCACGCCGCTGCGGCTCAGGGATCACAGCCCTCACCTGGTCGTACAGACTCCCGAGCAGGTCGCCGAGGCCGGCGAACGCGTATGTGACCTCGGCCGCGGTCGGTCGTGCGACCAGCACGCCGAAGCCACGCTCGCTCGCCCGTCGGACGCCCTCCCGCCAGACGGTGGACGTGCCGATCCCGGCCTCGCCCCCCAGCCAGAGGCCGGCCATCCCCGCTTCGAGGTGGTCGAGCACTGAGTCCAGGGCGGCAAGCTCCGCGGAGCGGCCGATCACGGTGTCCACGACCCGCTCACTCTGCGGCTGGTGGGCCTCGGCTGCAAGCGTGCCTCTGACGGAGGGTGCCCGTGGCTCGACCGATGCTGCCGCGAAGCCATGGACTACCGCGTGGCATCGTCGCGAGTGCCTCGTCGCCAAGGTCGAGCAGGTGACGGCCGAACCCCTTGGGCCTGACGATCACGGTGCTCGCCTGAGGGCCTCGACGATCCATATGGACAGGACGATCCGCGGTGTGGGAACGGCCGGGTCAAGTCCTCTCGCCCCGACCAGAGCATCCGTTCGACAGTTCCGTGCTCACGACGGGCTTCCATCACCGAGAGCAAGGCCAATGCCTCGACCGACGTCGATCCGAAGGTACGGGCCACGTTGCGCGCTGACCACGATCGGCTCGGAATGTGGCAGCCCCTCCATAGCTGACTCGACTCGACGAAGGTGTCTTCCAGCCTACGTGGACTCACTCAGCAGCTGCCGAATCACTTGCTCGGAACCGTCGTAGTCGCCCTCGCCGACATGCGTATGTCGGATCCCACCGGAACGGTCCACGAAGAAGAACGCCGGCCAGTACCCGTTCCGATACGCGTTCCAGGTCGCATACGTCGGATCGAACGCCACTGGAAAGCGGATGTCCGCCTTGGCTACGGCGTCCCGGACATTGCCGAGATCGCGTTCGAAGGAGAGCTCCGGCGTATGGACGCCGACGACCACCAAACCCGCCGAGGCGTATCGGTCGTACCACGCCTTGACGTATGGCTGGACGTGCTGGCAGTCGATCCAACCGAAGGTCCAGAACTCGACGAGGGCGACCTTGCCGCGGAGCGACGCGATCGTCAGCGGGTCAGAGTTGATCCAGGCCGCGATCCCGGTCAGCTCGGGCGCAGGTCCCAGGTCCTCGAGGACGACGCTCACAGGCAGGGACGTCGCGATCGCCGCCGGGAGGCCAGCCGCGCTCGACGCATCGGCAACTGCTGTCGCGCCACTGGCCGTCGGCGGGGTCGTTCGAACGGTTCGAAACATGTCGAGCTCCTCCTGGATGTCCGGTTGCTGCTCGACTGCGAGGAGGGCGCCACCCCACCCAGCCGGAAGCAAGGTGGCGACCTGATCCTCGAGCGTGAGGTCAAGGCCTGTGGCGACCAGGGCGGCCGTTGCGAGCATCGTCACGCCCAATCCGCTCCGGATGCGTCCGCGGCGGACCGCGCCGTCTGGGGTGTGACTCGCGCGCCGGCCCCAACCGGCGATGATGGCGATCGGGACGATCGCGCCGGCGACGTAGGCGAGCGCGATGACTGCGGTCTCGACCGTGGGTCCATGCGTGACCGCGGTAGCGATGACGGCCGCCATGATCGGCCCGACGCATGGCGCCCAGACCAGGCCGATGGCTCCGCCGAGGACGAGCCCGCCGACCAGCCCGTCGCCCGGGAGGCCGGCGGCCAAGCTTGATCCGAACCCTGCGACAGGCGCAAGGCGTCGCTCGCTCAGTGCTTCGATGCGGCTCGACACAAGGGTCAGACCGACGAGGCCGAGCACGACCGCACTCACGAGGCGCAGACGATCCGTGGTCAGCCCAGCGGCCGCCAGGGCCGCGGCGAGAACCACGGCTGTGAGCACGAACACGAGGCTGAATCCGACGAGGATACCGAGGGTCCGCCTCCGGCCCCCACTGGCCGCCGCGCCGAACACGAACGGAACGACCGGCAGGGTGCACGGCGCGAGGATCGTCAGCACCCCGGCAACGAACGCGAATCCGATGACGATCAGCACCTCAACGGCACGCTCGTCGAACGCTCACGCTCGACCCGGCCGGAGTCGCAACTGGAGCGGTGCAGCGGCGATGGCGTGGGTCATCTCCGTATCCCACAGGACGACCGTGTGGTAAGTCATCGCATCGGCCGATGACGGGACGGTGAAATCCTGCATCCCGCTGGTGGCCTGGAGGGGGCCCAGGTCGACGATCGCCGTCTTGTCGATGTCGGCGTCCTTCGTCACATCCTTGTTCGTCACGAGGATCACGTCCGTGTGGGCGTTGCTCGCGATCGAGAAGTCCTCGAACGTGATCGCGAACGTGCCGTCGGGCTTAGCGATGTCAGGGGGCAGCCCGGAAACCCCGTAGTCCTGCGGTGGTTCGGGTATCCGCGAGCAGCCTAGGGTCCGGGCATCGCAGCGCACTCGGGAGGTGGAACATGCTCGACATCGCAACCTCCGCGGGCCCGGCCACGTCGCCGTCGGCCGCCGACCAGATCGCCGCGAGACTCGGCCGTGCGTTCGTCGAAGCCATCGTCGCCGGTGATTTCGACCGGCTCGAAGCCCTGTTCGCGCCTGACCTGCGGTTCCGCGCGATCATCCCGAGCGGCTACCGGGAGGCATCGACTGCCACTGGCGCGCGCGCGATCGTCCAGGATTGGTTCGGTGACACCGATCACCGGGAGCTGCTCAGCTCGACCGTCGCGATGGTGGGCGACCGACTTGCGCTGGGATACCGGCTCGAACTCACGGAGGCGGGCGAACGGCACGTCGTGGAGCAGCATATGGCGGCGGCCGTCGACGACACGTCGATCCGCGACGTCGCCCTCCTCTGCTCCGGCTTTCGGCCACTCGCAATGGATCTCGATGGCGCGGTCAGGACCCTCGGCGCGGACACCTCGTTCGAGGACGACCGCGACGACGAGGCGCCGCGATCTAGGCCAGATGCCCTCCTCGACGCGACGGGTCTGTCCTGCGCGACCCTGACCCCGACGATCTCCGCGACGGTTCGCGGGCTCGATTTCGGAGCGGTCCTCGAGATCGTCACCGACGATCCCGAGGCCGAGGAGGGCCTGCGGTCCTGGACGAGGCTCACCGGCAATGAGCTCGTCGCGGCTGAGGCCGGACCCGGGTCTGCCCTCCGATTCCACGTTCGTCGATCGCCGCGAGACGCGGCGACCACCACCAAGAAAGGGACCGACTGATGGCTACGATCATCGTCAACGCCACCCACGGGCCGGAGGATCCGGAGCGCGCGACCCTGGCGTTCATCACCGGCAATGTGGCCGCGACCGCCGACCAGGACGCGATCGTGTTGCTCACGATCGAGGGCGCCTGGTTGGCTGTGCGGGGACGTGCCGACGATGTCGAGCACCTCGGCATGCCGGCTCTCCGCGACGTGATGGCGCAGTTCGTCGCCGCCGGCGGCCGAATCTGGGCATGCGGCTCATGCACCAAGCCCCGCGGCATCACGCAGGATGACCTCGTGGAGGGCGCGACGATCGTGACCGCCGCCCAGGTCGTGGAGCTCCTTGCGTTAGGTGCTGGTTCGCTTACCTTCTAGGCCTGATGCGAATCGTCGGGCTGATCGGCCGCGAGCACGAGGTCGAGGAGCTTCGCGCCGTCGCTTCGGCTGCGGTCCGGCGGCGTGGCGGCCTGGTCCTCGTCGCCGGAGACGCGGGGATCGGCAAGACCGCCCTGGTCGAGCAGGCCCTCGACGGGCGCCTGCCGCTCGTCCTGCGCGGGGCCGCCCAGGTCTCGGGGACCGCTCCGTTCGGCCCGCTCATCGCGGCGATCCGGTCCCATCCGGGCTGGCCCGCGATCGCCGCCGAGATGGTCCCGGCCTCCGGCCTGCTCAACCCGGCCCGGGACGTCATCAGCTCGCTGTTCGGCGAGCTCGCAACCGGGGGTGGCCCACGCGCGACAGGCGAGGCGGTGGCTGGGCCAGCCGCCGACGGCGACCCGGACGCGACCGGCGACGCCCTGTGCCGGCTCGTGGTCAAGCTCGCCCGAATCGAGCCACTGGCGATCGTCCTCGACGACCTGCAGCGCGCCGACCACGCGACGCTCGACGCGTTGCCCGGTATCGCCCGGTCAGCCGCACGGGAGCCGCTGCTCCTCATCGGGATGTATCGGACCGACGAACTCCCGCGCGCGAACCCTGTCCGGCGCCTGCGTGTCGACCTGCGGCGGGACGGCCTGCTCCACGAGATCGTGCTTGGCCCACTGGACGCCGAGTCGACGGCGGCGCTCGCGGCCCGAACCCTTGGGGCCTGGCCGGACAACCCACTGGCTCGACGGCTATTCGACCGGAGCCAAGGCCTGCCACTGTTCGTGGAAGAGCTCTCCGCCGCCCTCCTCTCCGACCAGGTGATCGAGATCGCCGACGGCGTCGCGACGCTCGTTCACGACGACCTGCCGATCCCGGAGACGCTGCGCGACAGCATCCTGATTCGCGCCGATGGCCTGGCCCCGTCTGCCCGCGAGGCGCTCGCGACGGCCGCGCTCCTCGGCGACGAGGTGGACGCGACGCTCGTCGATGAGCTGGCGGGAGGGAACGACGCCTGGATGCGCGCAGGCGTGGAGCGCGGGATCCTCATCGCCCAAGGAGGCGGCGTCGTCGCGTTCCGGCACGGACTCGTGCGCGAGGTTCTGCTCGACGATCTGCCGTCGTCCGAGCGGCGGGCTCAGCATCGCCGGATCGCCGAGATCCTCGCGACCCGCGGCGCGGAGCCGCTCGTCGTGGCCGAGCACTGGCTCCGCGCCGGTGAGACGCGCGAGTCCGTCGCATGGCTCGTCGGCGCTGCCGAGGCGTCCTTCGGCGTCCACGCCTATCGGGATGCCGCGAGCGCCTATCGGCGGGCGCTAGAGGAGGATCGAGGCGCGCTCGTCTCTCCGGTGGACGTGCTCGAGCGCCTTGCCCGGAGCCTCGAGCTCTCCGGGGGGCTCGCCGAGGCGGCGAGGACATGGGAGACGGCAGCCGAGGAGCGGGCGGCAGACAGCCGGTCCGATCTCGCCGGGGAGGACCAGCGGCGGCGCGCGCGCGTGCTCGAGGTCCAGGGTCGCTGGGCCCGGGCGATCGAGGCTCGGCTGGCGGCCGTCACGGCGTTCGAGGCGGCGGGGCGTCCCGCGGAGGCGGCGTCGGAACGTCTGGCCGCAGCGGCCCATCTCCGGTCGGCGGCTAATTTCTCAGCTGCGCTCGGGCTCCTGGATACCGCGCGCACAGAGGCGCGCGAGGCGGGTCGGATCGATCTGGAGGCGCGTGCGATCGGGCTCGAGGGAAACGTCCTCGCCCGGATGGGCAGGGCCGACGAAGGGTTGCCGCTCGTGCGCCAGGGTCTGACGCTTGCGCTCGACGGCGGGCTCACGGCCGCGGCGGCCGAGCTGTTCCAGCGTCTCGCCGACTCGCTCGAGCACGCGGGCAGCTACGATCCGGCCCGGACGGCCTACCTCGAGGGCGCCGACTATTGCCGGACGCGAGCGGTCGAGCAGACGGCGCAGCTTTGCTTGGCGTGCATGGCGGTGGTGCTATGGCAGACGGGCCAGTGGACGCAGGCGGAACGGACGTCGCGCGAGGTGATCGGTTCGACGGACGCGACCCAACATGCGCACGCCGTCGCCGAGGGGATCTTGGGGATCGTGGCTGCACTGCGCGGGAGTCCCGGCCGCGCGCGGCCACACCTCGAGGCGTCCCTGCAGATCGCCCGCCGCATCGAGCTTGCCGCCATGGAGCTCATCTCGAGCTGGGGCCTTGCACTCTGCGACGTTCTCGACGCTGACGAGGCCGGCGCGGTCGAGCGGTGCCGCCAGCTTCTTGCTCGCTGGGAGGACACCGAGGAGCGGCACTACGTCGTGCCGACCCTCCGCTGGGCCGCGACTCTATTGGCGGGGCAGAACGACGCGGCGGGGGTCCGGGCATGCGCTGACGCGCTCGCACGGATCGCCGCCCAGACGGCGCAGCCCGAAGCCATCGCGGCGCTGGCCACCACGCTCGGCGAGGCCGCCTCGCTCGAGGGCGACGCAACCGCCGCGGCCGCGCATTTCGCCAGTGCGCTCGAAGCCATCTCAACCCGCGACCTGCCATTCGAGCGCGCGGAGATCGGACGGCGCGCCGGTGTCGCAATGGTCCGTGTCGGCCGCCGCGCCGACGGGGTTGCGGCCCTGATCGCGGCCGCCCGCACAGCCCGGCGCCTGGGCGCCACCCCGCTCGGTGTCATGATCGCGGCTGACATGGCTGCACTCGGCGAGCCGGTCGAACGCCGGCTCGGCAGCCGGGAAGCGCGTCGGCTGGCCGACAGAGGCCTGACCCGGCGGGAGCTTGAGGTCATCCAGTACGTTGGGTATGGCCTCACGAGCCGAGAGATCGGTCGGGCTCTGTTCATCAGCCCTCGCACCGTCGAGATGCATGTCGGCAGCGCGCTCACAAAGCTCGACTGCAGGACGCGCGCCGAGGCGGTCCAGCGGGTCGCCACGCTCGGCTTGTTGGCACGTCGTCACTGGGCATGCGGTGAAAACCTCGGTGAAGACCTCGTCGATGATCTCGAGGTCACCGCGTGCGAGCGCCCTCGCACAGCGTTCTGACAGCGCCTGGTGATCGACGGGCGTCGTCAGGTTCCTCCGCTCGGCTGCTCAGGCTTCCGACGCCGCTCGCAGCTCGACGAACGGTGCGCGCCACTCGGGAGCCTCGAACTCCGGGGCAAAGAAGCTCGTCGAACGGGCGATCCGGCCGTCGCGCAGCTCGTAGATCACCACGATCCACCACACGGAACCGTCCGGGTAGCGGGCCCGCAGCGTCGTCGTGCCGGCATCGCCCCGACCCTGGACCCGGACCACGGTGAACAGCGGCGCGATGACCCGATGCTCGTCGCTCGCTTGGGCGCGCACCGACGAGAGGTGGGCTCGGCGGGGCGATGCTCCATCATAGCCCGGAGGTTCTGACGTCCACGGATGATCTCGCCGGACTGCGGGTATTCGTCGACAGAATCCTCGGTGAATACCTCGTCGATGATCTCCAGGTCACCGCTCTCGAGCGCTGCCGCATACCGTTCTAACAGCGCCTGGTGATCGACGGCCATCGTCATGTTCCTCCGCCCGCCTGCGCTTGTTCTATCCGACGCGCCTCGTCGTCCGAGAACACTCGCCCACGCATGAGGTCAAGGGCTTGGACCTGGGTAGCGAGAATACCGGACAGCGCCGCTGTCGAGCGGCCGGCGGCAGATCCACGTCGGTGCTGACTTGACGGTAGCCAACGTGGCTCATGTACGCCGAGACCAGCAGCTGCAGCTCCTCCGGCTCCAGCCACGTCGCGAGCTCCGGGAGAAGGCGGTCGAACGACGATCTCCCGAGCGGCGCGAAGGCGCCGTACTCGAGGGCGACATCGACGCTTAGCTTGTTCATCGCCAGCTCGAAGTAGACCGCGCGACCGGCGTTCTTCGCGATCTGCCTGTTCTGGCGTCCGGTCATGTATAGGCCGACGATCAGCCAACCGAGCGCCCCGAAGATCGCTCCGACGAGCGCCGGTCCGAATACGCTGATGTCCATGTCGCCGGAGCCTGCCGGACGCTGGAAGTGGACGCAAGAGACGCGGGCGTGGCATCGCCGGCCACGTCGTGGGGGAAGGCGGATGGGCGAGTGGCTCGGGCGTCCCTATGGTGTCGCGACGGTGGACGAGGTCGTGCGCGGGTTCGTGGCCGCGAGGATCGCGAACGAGCCGATCGTCTCCAGGCCCACCCGCTCGAACGATGCCCCGAGGATCTCGCTGAGCCTTCCTGGGTGTCGACCAGGTTGTCGAAGCCGCCCCGCCGATTGTTGGAGTCGAGCAACCTCCTCGCCAACCAGGTATGTAGTCCCGAGGATCGAGGCGCCGAATAGGACGCCCTTTCAACCTTCTCGGGAGTGCAAGCGCCAGTCCGTGGGCATGTGAACGCGGCCCGGCCCCGACCCGGGCCGAGGAGTAGTCGTCGGCCCGGGTGCGGTGGTCCGCTGCATCGTCGCTCCGCTCATCGCCGACGCCGGCGAAGTCGGTCGATCCAGGCATTGACGAGAGACGGGAGCAGCCATCGGTCGAGGGCGATGCCCATCGCGACGCCAGCGAGGAACGCCAGGACGAGCTCGACCCCGCTCATCGGGCCGCCGGGGAGTTGACGGCGCGGAGGTACCCAGGGGGGAACCGGGAGCAGGTGTGGATCGGACCAGCGCGCCGTCATGAGGGAGGGTGGTGGTGGCGGCCCGCGGTTTCTAGTTGGCAGATTGGGCGATGTCGTCGGGCTCGGGACGTTCTCAGGCTGTCCCCAGAGCCTCTACTTCGAGGTCATGCGCTCGATCGTGTCTGACGTCGCGATCTCCCGGCCGGCTTGCGGGCCGCGACCTCCACATGGACGTTGCCGAAGAACGCGTTCGGGTCATCACCCCAGCGGCGGACATCGTCTCGTACCCGGAGCAGGCCCGCCGCATCCGTCAAGCCCGCGGCCACAGCGAACTCACCAAAGGGTCCGTCCAGTAGGGACACCATCATGGTGGCGTGCTCGCGGACGGCATCGGGCGTGCCCTTCGTGTCCGCGGACACGCTCGTCACCGTCTCAACGAAGCCCGCCTCATGAAGGATCTCCGGCAACCGCCTGCCGATCCCGACGTCGCTGCCCCGTCGTCGGTGCCATGCGGAGAACCATTGGTCGAAGTCACGCATGCCGTCCGTCTGCGCGCCCCAGACGACCGCTTCGGCATCGACGTCCCGGGCAGCGATCAAGCCCCCTGGGGCAAGGACGCGCCGTACCTCGCGGGCGGCTAACACGGCATCGGCCGCGAGGTGGATGAATAGATCGTTCTCGAACACAGCGTCGAACGTTTGGTCCCCGAACGGCAGGTGCAGCGCGTCCCCGATCTCGAACCGCACGTTGGCCAGGCCCGCTGTCGTCGCGAGAGCCCTTGCCATCTCGATGTGTACCGCGTCGTGATCGATCCCAACGACATGGCCCGGTGCGACCGCGTCCGCCAGACCCACGGTGATGGTGCCAGGGCCGCAGCCGACGTCGAGCAGTCGCATCCCGCTCTGGAGGTACTGCAGCGCGAACGCGGCTTGGCGCTCGGCCGTTCGGCGCGCGTAGTCACGACTGAGCGCGGGGGTTACGCCGTGGGCTCGCTGGTCGTTCATCGATCGTCACCTCCTCGTGTTCAATGTCCTCGCGCGCCGGTCGCCTGCCGGCTGGTGAACTTCCGCGGTCGCTCTCCCGGCGATTGTCGCCCGTCCCAGCGTGAAAGAGTCGCACGGCCAGCTGCTCCGCGAACTCGTCGAGCGGGAGGCTGCTGGTCCGAGGGAGCCGGGCCCTCGGGTTCCGGCAGCCGAGGTGCCAGGATCCACACGAGCTGCGCCGTCGTCGTCGCACCAAGCTTGGACCGCGCATTCGCCAGATGGTGTTTGACCGTCGAATGCGACAGGCCAAGTCGGTGCGCGGCCGCCTTCTCGGACCCGGCGACGAGGACGGCGGCGACCACCCCGACCTCACGGTCGGTCGCGCGTCCGGCCGGACGGGGATGCCGTCGGGTCATGCGCTGCGTAGCCAGTCGAAGGGCTCGGGCGGCTCGGCGAGCCGCATCGTGATCGGAAGGTCGGTGGTCGCGGGGCTATCCCTCTCGCCCCGACCAAACCTACCTCGTCGTCGAGCTGCGGTTCCGATGGCGCTTCGTCCAGAACCACTCGTGCGCGATCTGACCACTCTCCGCCGGATCCGCGACTGCGGCCAGTGCGATGCCGACGGCGGGCGAATCGGGTTCTTGAGGAGCTGCGGTCACGTCGCCCTGGCGAAACCGACGATCGCGTCGACGAGGCCGTCGGCCAGGGCGTGGTCGTCGTCGGCGTAGCCGGCCATGACCTCGATCGGGCTGATCGTCGACGGCGCGCGGGTCTCCGACTTGTAGACGTGGTTGGCGTCGGCGATCGTCGCCCGCGTCTTCTCGGTCGCGTCGCTCGCCAGGGCCGCAAAGATGGCGTCCCCGTCGGAGCCGGGAACTTGGGCGTCGTTCGCGGCCGAGACCACCAGCGCGCGTCCCCGATAGTCATGGAGCGCCGCCAGCGGGTCCACGAACATGAGCTCGCGGGCGACCCGCTGTTGGACCGGTGAATGGGTCGCCTGCCACAGGGCCGCGGCCTCGGGGATCACGGACAGGTCGGGGGCGGACGCGTCCGGCTGCAGCATCGCGGCGCGGAAGCCACCGAGCGCGGTGTCGACGTCGGCGGCGCCGGCTCCCGCCTGGGTGCGGATCACCCGGATCTGCTCGATCGCGGTGTCAAGGATCGTGCGCGAGGGTCCCGACAGGCTGATGAGGCCACCGAAACGCGGGTCCGCCTGCTTCGCGACGGCCGCCGACGAGGCGTGGATCGAACCTTCGCTGTGGCCGAGGAGGAAGATCCGGCCGCAGCGGTCCTGACGCGCGAGCTCGTCAAACGCGGCGGCCGCCTCGTCGACGTAGTGGGCCAGCGAGAGCACGTCGAGCATGGCCAGGTCCGCCGGCGCATCGCTCTTCGGCATGTTGACGCCGGAGCCCACCTTGTCGAACCGGATCGACCCGACGCCGCGCGCCTGTAACGCGAGCGCGAGCTGCGCGCCGCTGCCGTTCTTGCCGGGCAGGAGGGGCGACGTCCAGTCGCGGTCGGTCGGCCCGCTCCCGGCGAAGAAGACGACGGCCGGCGCGACGCCCTCGCTCGCTGGCAACAAGACCGTCGACGGCAGCGTGTAGCCGTCCCGGCGAATGACGACGTCCTCGTTCGACCTCGCTGCCTGCGTCATCTCAGGTCCGGCGGCGGAGTGGGGACGTGAGACGAGACCAGGGACAAGCCCAGACGTTACAGGACGCTGCTCGGAGTCGGAGCGGCTGGGTGGCGGGCGATCTGGCCGACATCCGCGGGCGTTCGCCCTGCACTTGACTGATGTATCACCGGTGATACCATTCGCACATGGACACCGTGACCATCCGCGATCTGCGCAACCATGGCGGCGAGGTGGTGGGCCGGGTCGAAGCGGGTGAGCACGTCACCGTGACTCGAGACGGGCGGCCCGTGGCCGAACTGCGCCCCCTGCGCGCACGTGGCATCAGCGCGGGAGCCCTGCTGGAGCGATGGCGGCGCGTGCCGCCGGTCGACGCTGTGGCCTTCCGCCGCGATGTCGACGGCGTCATCGACCAATCGCTGTGAAGGATCCTGAGGGCCTGCTCGACACGAGCGTCGTGCTCGCCCTGCACGGGATCGAGGACGCCGAGGCTCTGCCCGAGGTCGCCCTGATCTCGGCCGTGACCTTGGCGGAGCTCTCCGTCGGGCCCCTCGTCGCGACCGGCGACGCCGAGCGCGCCCGCCGGCTTGCCACCGTGCAGCAGGCTGAGGCCGACTTCGACCCGCTCCCGTTCGACCCGGCTGCCGCCCGAGCCTTCGGCCAGGTGGCAGCCTCCTTCCGACGATCGGGAAGGAAGCCGACCGCTCGTTCCTTCGACGCCATGATCGCCGCCACGGCGCTCGCGACCGGTCTCCCGCTCTATACGGCGAACCCAGATGATTTCGCAGGCATCGACGGCCTCGTCGTGCGGCCCGTGAGCGCCCCTTGAGGCGAGGGTCTGCCTCCCGCCCGATGAGGTAGGTTCCGCAGGGTCAACTCCTCTCGCCCCGACCAGACTGACCTTCCTTCACGCGGACGACGCCGGCCCCGAAAGCCGCGTCCTAGCCTCGCGCCTTTGCGCAGCTTCACCCGCGAATCGTCGGCGGAGTGGTGGGCGCGGTCTATTCGCCCGCGGTGCTACGCCTGCGGGACCATCCTCGGAGCTTCGTGAGGGCGGCGCGCTTTTCGCCATCCGCGAGCGCATGGACCGTCTCCGTGACTTGGATGCGCCACTGTCACTCGGTCAGGGCGTCGGTGCGACAGTCGGCACCGCGGATGTCTTGATGACGAAGGTCGTGAACGTGAGGCTGGCCGTGCCGACGGTCCCCGTGATGTTCCAGCACCCCTCGGTCGGGAAGGTCACTCCGCTGGCCTGAAAGCCCGAGTCGCCATAACCGTCGGGGACATCGCCAATGGCCACGGGCGCCGTCGCGTCGGTGCGGTACCCCGTGATCGCCAGCTTGCCGGGCACCGCCCGCCACCAGCCGAACTTCATGCCGACCCGTCCTTGGTCATCGACGAACCTCGGGTCACCCTCGATGATGCCGTCGGGCCACAGCCCACCAACCCAGAGCAGGTCGTTGCCATAGGAGCTGCCGGCACCGAACAAGGCGCCAGCGGGGACGCTCGCGGGCGCCGGATAACCGATGGTTCGTGGACAACCCTGGGCGGTGGCGAATGAGGCGTTCGGGGAGGGAATCGGCACGGAGCTGAGTAGGGGCTGGCTGGGCGCGATGGGCGTCGATGAGGGCGCCGATCGGAGCGTGGGTGTCGGTGCTATGGCCGACGGGACCGGGGAGCCACAGCCGGCCATAGCAAGCGCGACGAGGACCACACCGACGCGAATCAATCGGAGAGGGGTCTGCCCTGCATTGGCGCAGGCTACACCCCGATCTCTCTCGTGGGTGGGTAGTGACAAGCGACATTCGTTCGATGAAGGAGGCGTAGACAGGCGTCGCGCCTGACGGGGGGCGAGCCCTCAAGTGGGAGCAGTCTGCGTTGCGCGCGTCGCAAGTGAAACCGGGATGGCCGTCGCGGACACTACGGAGTGTGGCGGAGATGGCTCAGCACGAGGCGCAACTCTGGTCGCTGGCGCGCGGTGGCGATGCCCAGGCGTTCGCCGCCATCTTCGACCTGCACCGGGACCGCGTGTTCCGCCAAGCCATCCGGCTGCAGGACTCGTGGCCCGACGCGGAGGACGTGTCCGCCTCGGCGTTCCTGGAGCTGTTCCGCCGGCGCGACGACGTTCGGATCGTCAGCGGCTCGGTCCTGCCGTGGCTGCTGGTCACGACCGCCAACCTGGCGAGGAACTCCGCGCGGACACGGCGCCGCTATCGGGACTTCCTGGCGAAGCTGCCTCGAGACGGCAGGGAGCCCGCCTCGGCCGACGTGGCACAGGTCGTCGTCGACCGCGACCTGGACCCCCGGCTCCACGGCGCCATGCGGCAGCTCTCGGAGGAGGACGTCGCCCTCCTGACCCTGGTGGCGCTCGAGGACTTCACCATCGCCGACGCGGCCGCGGTCCTCGGCCTGAGCCCGGCAGCAGCCAAGACGCGGCTGCATCGCGCGAGGCAGCGCATCCGCAAGACCCTACCCGACTTCCAGATTGCCTACGACCAGACGGGAGCCCCGTGATGAACGTGCAGATGGATGACCGGTACGCGAGCGCACTGCGTGCGGCGCTCATCGACCACGTCCAGACCGCGCCCGAGCGTCGCCAGCGCGCCGGACGCCGCCTGGCACGCGGCGTTGCTGCGGGCCTGCTGCTGGTCGGTGGCTTGGCCGCGGCCGCGGCCGCGGCGGGCATCCTGCGCCTGCCCGGCAGCCCGGACATTGTGCCTCTGGCGCAGACCATCACGGTGACGGGCGAGGGGACCCAGACGGTGGAGCTCGGCGCACCGCCGGACGGCACGACGGAGCTCGAGATCAGGCTTGCGTGCCTGACGGCCGGGACCTTCCTGACGGCTGACGGCGCTTCGCTCGTGTGCGATGGCTCAGATGCGGGCACGGGCGCGATGGGCTGGCATCTGGCCGTCGTGACAGGGCAGCACTCCACCGTTATCACCGCGGGCGCCGGGCAGCGGTGGCGCCTCGTCGCGACCTACGTCCACGTGACCGACACCGAGTGGGGCGTCAACGCGGACGGGCTCACGTACGGGGTCGAGAACGACCGAGGCACGCCCGACCTCGTCGCGGCCATCGCCAGCAATGGCAAGGTGGGCTACGTCTACAGCCGGGACCTCATCGAGCCCGCGCCAACGTCGCTTCAGATCGGGGCGTCGACCGGACAAATTCGCAGCATCCCGGTCTACACGTCCGACGGCCACACGGTCATCGGGCAGCTGATCACCGGGGTCCGCGCAAGCACCGCCCCGTCTCCGGGGCCGTAACGGCGTCGCCTGCTGGCCTTGGCGAGTGCGACCTACTTGCCGCTCACGAACCACGTGTAGTGACCGACGTCGTCGAACTGCGCGCCGCCGTAGACATAGCAGCCGGCGTCGACGCGCGCGAGGTACGCATCGCCGGCCGAGCCGACCGGCACGTGCCGCACGCCGGTCGCCTCCACCTTCGGATCCTGGACCCCCAGTGCGGCGAGCGTCGAACGCACGAGAGCGACGGCGTCGTCGCGGCTGAGGCACTGATCGACCAGCGTGGCCGATACACCATCGAGCGCCGTTGCCACGTCGCCACCCATCGACGCGATCAGAAGGATCTCCTTGTCGTCGCCGATAGGTGCGCCGGTGACACACCGGGCCCCCTTGATCCGATCGTCGGCCCGGATCGTCCAGTCCGACAGCCCGAGGGCATCGAGCCGCTGCCGGAACAGGGTCGTGGCCTGGTCGCGTGACAGGCAGGCGTCCACCGTGTAGGTGCCGAGGTCGTTGCGTACCCGCTCCTCGTCGGCGGCATTACGGGCGACGACCGTCGGGTCGGGCGGGGGCGGCGTGGCCACCGCCATGACGGCCGCGGTCCCCAGGAACACGGCCGCCGCGACGAGGAGGAACACACCCTGGCGTCGGCGGTTCAGGCCACGGCGACGCGCCGTCACGACCGGCACGGGCACCGCTGGCATCGAGGCGTCGAGGTGCTCGAACCGCTCGCGGAGGCGAGCATCAAAGTCGGTCATCGGTCGTCTCCCAGGACCGCGCGAAGGCGGTCCTTCGATCGAGAGATCCAGCTCGAGACGGTGCCCTCGCGGACACCGAGGATGCTGGCGATCTCGGCGTGCGTGTAGCCGTCGAGGGTCGCGAGGACCAGTGCCGCGCGCTGCGGCGGCTCGAGCTGTGCGAGCGCAAGCCACAGGTCTGGCTCGGACGCCATCGCCCAATCCGGCTCGTCCACATCCGAGAGCGCTACCAGGCGGCGCCGTCTGCGCAGCTCATTGAGCGCAAGGCGGATGCCGATCGTGTAGCGCCAGGCACGAACATCGCCGCCGCGAAAGCGGTTCCTCCGTTCGAGCGCGCGCGCAAACGCCGACTGCGCAACGTTCTGCGCCTCGTCGGGATCGTGGAGAACGACCGTCAGTCGGCGGGCGACCAGCGGGTAGGCCGCGACCAGCTCGGCGTCGAGGTCGATCTCGCCCCGGTGTGCGCCCGGCCGACGCCGATGTGGAGCAGACGGCTCAGGTAGCGGACGGTCACGTTGCCGCCCTTGCTGACCCGGTCCTCGCGGACCCGCAGGTTGGCGATCGGTCGATCGATGACCGGGCGCGCCCTGATCCGGGCGCCGAACGCGGCGAGCGGGGTGCGACCACCCAGGGCGCGGTGCGGTCGGGAGGCGTTGTAGTAGCCGCGGTAGGCGTCGAGCTGCGCCTGGAGCACCGCGAGCGAGTGGGCCGGCGGCTGGCTGGTCAGGTGGCGCTTGAGGGTCTGGTGGAAGCGCTCGACCTTGCCGCATGTCTGCGGCTGGTTGGGGGTCGAGTGCTTGGCAACGATGCCCAGCCGGTCGAGCTCGGTCTGGAGCAGCACCCGGCCGCGCCTCGGACCGCCGTTGAACACCGCGCCGTTGTCGGTCAGCAGCGCGGCTGGCAGGCCGTAGCGCTGCGCGGCCTCGTGGAAGACGCTGACCACGTCATGCGCCTTCACGGTCCGGCAGGCAACGGCCGCGAGACACAGCCGGGAGTGGTCGTCGATGAAGTCCAGGATCTCGACGTCGGTGCCGTCGGCCAGGCGCCAGTGGGTCGTGTCGGGCTGCCACAGCTCGTTGGGCAGGACGGCCTCGAACCGAATGAACGACGAGCGCGCCCGCTTGTGGGGCTGCGGCGTCACCCGGCCGTTGCGCCGCAGGATCCGCCAGATCGTGGCCGGGGACGGGCTCGCCCCGAGGCGCTGCGCAAGGTGGTGGGCGATCGACGCGGGCCCGGCATCATGACCGGCCGCGGCAAGCTCCGCCCGCAGCCCGAGGATCGCGGCCTCGACCTCGGGCGGGGTCCGGAGCGGACTCGAGCGCGGTCGCCGCGACCGCGGTTCGAGCGCCACGTAGCCGCCCTGGCGGTACCGGGCGAGCAGCACGTACAGCCATGCCCGCGAGATCCCGTGTCGTCGCGCGATCTCGGTCGGGCTGCGGCCCTCCACGACGACCGCGTCCACGACGAAGCGCGCCAGCACCATCCGGACACCCTCCCTTCGAAGGTGTCCACGATGTCCTGAGACAGCTGTCTAGGATGTGCTGATATCTAACACTGTCGCCCCGACCAAACCTACCTCGTCGTCGAGCCGCGGCTCCGAGAGGACCCGTCCACGGTTCTTGTCGCATCGACGGCATCGTCGAGCACGTCGGCGAAGCGCTGGGCGAGCGCCTGCCAGCCATAGCGCTCGACCGCGATGGCGTGTCCGCGGATGCCGCGGAGCGCCCGTTCGGCGGGATCGTCGATCGCATCGAGCAGCGCGGCGCCGAAGGCGCCCACGTCGTCGGGCTCCACGAGCCAGCCGGTCTCGCCGTCGGCGACGATCTCGGCAGGGCCGAAGCGGTCGATGGCGACCGGCGGCACTTCGCACGCCATCGCCTCGACGAGCACGAGGCCGAACTGCTCGCGGATGGACGCCAGCGCGAACACGTCGGCGGCCGACAGGAACGCCGGCACCTCGACGTGGTCGTACCAGCCGGCCAGGAAGACACCGCCGACGCCGAGCCGGGCGACCGTGTCGGCGGGGTGCTCCCCCTCCCACTCCCCTGGATGACCGCCGACGATAACGAGGCCTGCAGGAGCCTGCGCGCGGCCGCGCGCCTGCGCGAAGGCCTCGATGAGCAGCGGAAGTCGCTTGACCGCCGTGAAACGGCTGACGGTGAGGACCACCACACCGTCGATGATCGGCGCGAGGTCCTCCGCGCGGTAGCGCACACTGCCGGCACGCTGGTCCGGCCGCCAGCCGCGCGGCGCCTCGACGAGTGCGTCTTGCCACAGCGACGCGCGGTCGACATCCCCGCGGACGAAGACGCGCGGGTCGAACCCGTTGGGCAGCACGACCATCCGATCACCATCGAGGCCCAGCAGACCCTCGGCGCGCGGAATCTCCGAGGGCGAAAGCACGATCAGCCGTTCGCACCTGTGCGCCCAAGCGCGCATCCGCGTGGCCCAGGCTTCAGCGTGGATCCACCCTGGGGGTGGTCCGGCCGCGATCTCCTCGAGCATCAGCAGCTCGGTGCCGTGCAGGTGGCCGATGACCGGGACGTCCGGCGCGACGCGCGATGCCGCCTCGTGGATCGGGGTGAGGTGGTGCAAGTGCAGCGCGTCGGCCTGGTCAGCGCCGGCGGCGGCCAGAGCGCGCGCCCATGCCGTGACCTGGCGCTCAAACGCGTCGTCGTCGAGCGCGGCGAACACGCGGTCCGGGGCACCGGGACGGTCCTCGTAGGAAGGGTGCAGCGGCGCGGCCCCTGGGGGCGGATCGAGCGGATCGGCCGAGGCGAGTGCCGCGTCGAAGGACACCGGATGCACGTCGAGGCCGGCGTAGAAGCGCGCGGCGTCGCCGAACGCCGCGAGGTCGGTGCGCGAGCCCGAGACGACGGTGACGTCCCAGCCGAATGCCGGGAGCTCCAGCGCGAGTGCACGGGCGACATGCGACGAGCCGCCGCGGGGAAAGAACTGGAGCGCGCTGAGGAGGCGGCGGCGATGCATTTGCCAAGTGTGGAGGACCTGCCACCGGCGCGCGCTTGACGCGACGCCGGCACGTTGGGTGCCATGAGGTAGGTTCCGTCGGCTCGAGTCCTCTCGCCCCGATTAGATCGACCTTCTTTGACGGCGACGACGCCGCCTCCGAAGGCCGCCTCCCAGCCTCGCGCTCTGGCGTGGGCCGTGAGCGTGAACGTGAAGTCGGTCGCCCCAAGGATGTCGATCCGCTCGAACACGGCCTCGGCGATCGCGTGGCGGCCAGCATCGGAGGTCTTCCTCCCACAGCTCGTCGACGGGGTGGCTGGCGCGTTCTATTCGCTCGCGGTGCCACGCCCGCGGGATCACGTTGATCCGCGCTAGGCGGTGGCGGATGGCGTTGTCCCTCCAAGGACGATCCGGCCTGCCGAGCTAGGTCTGATAATTCGCGAGGACTTTGCCGTCCTTCACGTAGTCCATCCCGTGCTGTCGGCGCTGATCGGTGCGCATCCACAGCAGGATCGATGAGGCCAAGGGCTTCTTCGCAGAGGGAACTGTCGCAGCCACGTTCTTGCCTTCCTTCCGAGGGTGCGGTCAGCGGCCGAGGAACTCGACGGCGACGGGGGCGAACGTGTCGTGGAACTGGAAGATTCCGCCGTGGCCGGAGTCCGGGTAGATGACGAGCTCGGAGCCAGGGATCCGGCGGTGCAGGTCCTGGGAAAGCACGGAGGGCACCATCCGGTCGTTGTCGCCGTTGGCGATCAAGGTGGGCTGGATGATCTTCGACAGATCGGCGGGGGCTGAGCGACCCCACTTCTTGATCGCCTTGAGCTGCGTCTGGAACGCCCTCACCGAGATCTTGGCGTCGCGGTCGACGGTGCGCTCCACGAGACGGGTGACGAACGCGCGACCGGCAGCTTTGCCGGTGGCGTTGCGGTTGAAGAACAGGAACTCCTTCGGGTCCGACCGGGTCAGGGCCGCGCGCAGCATGTCCCAGTAGGTCGTACCGGCGACCTTGTCGATGTCCTTCCCGCCGGCGGGGCCAGTCCCGGTGAGGATCAGCTTGCGAACCAGATCCGGATGCTTGACCACGAGTGCCTGGGCGACCATGCCGCCGAGGGAGAAGGAGAAGATGTCGACCGTGTCGAAGCCGAGCGCACGGATGAAGGTGTAGGCGTCGTCAGCCATCGCCTCGATGCTGTCGGGGACCTGGCCGGTGGAGGCGCCGACGCCGCGGTTGTCGAACGTGATGACGTGGTGCTCCTTGGCCATCGGGTCGATGATGCGCGGATCCCAGTTGTCCAGGGTCGCAGCAAGGTGGACGAAGAAGATCACGGGGATCCCGCCCTTCGGCCCGAGCTCGCGGTAGGCGTAGGTCACCCCTTCGGCGGTGATGGTGCGGGCCGGTGCCTTCGCGTAGGACGTGATGATGGGGGCATCACTGGTTGTGCCCATGACAGTTCTCCTTGGGTGTGGCTGAGTAAGGGTTCAAGATTCAGGCGGGCAGGCGATTGAGCTTCCGGATCTGCCGGTCGAAGACCCGTGTGGGCACGAAGCGGCGCAGGGCGCTGACGCGCCCGGCCGTCGGGCCGGCGGTGTAACGCAACTTCGGCCTCGGGTCGGTCGCCGCGGCGACGATCGCATTGGCGACGATGGCCGGGTCGTCGCCGTCCGCCATCGCGCGCGCCATCACGCCGTCGAAGACGTGCCGCTGCACCGCGTAGATCGGCAACGGTGCGTCGGGCTGGATGGCCTTGGCGTCGAAGCCGGTCTTGGTGTAGGCGGGCTCGACGAGAAGCACCCGGATGCCGTGCTCCCGAACCTCGTGGTCGACCGACTCGGAGTAGCCCTCGATCGCGTGCTTCGTCGCGGCGTAACTGGCCATGTACGGCGCGGGGACGAGTCCGAGGACCGAGGAGATGTTGACGATCCGTCCGGTTCCCGCGGCGCGCATGTGCGGGAGGACCGCCTTCGTCATGCGGACGAGCCCGAAGACGTTGATATCGAAGACGCGCTGGTCCTGGGCGACGGAGCTTTCCTCGGCGGCCCCGGCTGCGCCGGTGCCCGCGTTGTTGACCAGGACGTCGAGCCGCCCGAAGAGGTCGATGACGCGCCCGACGGCCGTGCCGACCGAGTGGTCACTCGTGATATCGAGGTCGAGGAACCTGACCCCGTCGAGCGGGGCGACGCCCGACGTGTTCCGGCTCGTGCCGATCACCTCGAAACCGGCCACGACGAGGGCGGCCGCGGCTGCCCTCCCGATGCCCGAGGACGCGCCGGTCACCAGCGCCACCGGCTTGGCTGCTGTTGTCATCGTGGACTCCTTGCTCTCATTGGCGGACGGTCGTAATATTACGCGTGACATATGATGAGTGTCAACAGAGAAGTCCGACAAGGGAGTCGTGCATGGCGCGGTACGGCAAAGATCACAAGCAGGCGACGCGGCGGCGGATCATCGAGGCGGCCGGTCGTCGGTTGAAGCGCGACGGCATCGACGGCTCAGGGGTGGCGGCGCTCATGGCCGACGCCGGCCTGACCAATGGCGCCTTCTACGCCCACTTCGACTCGAAGGAGGACCTCGTCGCGAGCGCGGTCGCGGACCAGCTCCGGGAGCAGCGCGAGACGTTCCGCGGGCAGTCCCTGGAGGAAATCGTCCGCGGGTACCTGTCGATCGAGCACCGCAACAATACGGAAGGTGGCTGTCCATCGGCCGCGCTCCTCGACGAGATCGCGCGCTCATCCGACGCCGTGAAGCGCGCCTACACCGATGGTCAAGTGGCGATCATCGACGACGCTGCCGCCCGGTCGATGCCCGACAACCCCGAGTCAGTGCTCGCGCAGACGCTCGGCGTCTTCGCCCTGATGGTCGGGACGCTCCAGGTCTCTCGCGCCCTCGCGGACCAAAGACTTGCCGACGAGGTGCTCGAGCAGGGCATCCAGAACGCCCTGGCCCTGCTGGCAACTCCAGGTCAGGGCTGACGCGCCCGCCGACAGATCCGCCAGATCACATGACGGACGGATCAGGGTTCGCTCGGGCTCAAGGTCCGGCACGACCAGCCAGCCCTCCGCCCGCCCCCCGGTAGATCAGCTGTTCGGTGGTGAGGCGCGACCGCGCGCGCAGGTCTGCGAGGTGGCGCTTTGGCGCGCTGGACCGGACGCCGACCCGCGCTGCCGCGCAGGCGAGGATCCTCGGCTTCCGGCGGTGCCTCGCTCCCCGCCGCGGATAGCGGTACGCCTTGTTCGTCAGGGGCGCGGTGACCGTGCTCGCCCTACGCCCGTCCAGAAGGCCGAGGCCTCGAGGCACAGGAGCGCACAGATGGCACCGAGCATGGGCAGGAGGACTCCAGGGGCGATGTCGTAGTCAGGAGTGCCGACATCGAGGACGAGGAGGACGACCACGACGAGCGAGAACGCGGTCGCGGCGCCGATTCGGGCGGACCGACTCCGCGGACGACCATCGTTCGATGGGGTCTTCGATCGCGTCCGTCGTGCTGCGGAGATATTCGTGATCGGTCAAGTCAGGGGACTGGTGTAACAGCTCGTCAGCCGCACGCCCGGGTCAGCCCGCGAATCGGATCAGCTTCAGCGCTTCGATAGCCACTCGACAGTGGTCGTGGCCAACCACGCGGGCAGATCGCGGTGGACCGCATGGCCGGCAGCCTTTGCTTCCAGGAACTCTCCACCGGGGATCGCTCGCGCCATGTCCGAGACGATCGCCGGGGTCGCCAGGAAGTCACTATCGCCGGTGATCAGGAGCACAGGACAGGCAATGCTCGCGGCCCGCGACCGACTGATGTCGCCGCCAGCCTGCATGATCTCGCGGAACGCTCTCGCGGTGCTCTGTGTCATGACCCGCGCGTTCTCGACGCCGTACGTGGCCGTCATGTAAGTGGAGAAGTCGCTCAACGGCGGGATCGGGTCGTCGATGAGCCTGGCGAATGCGTCGACGATCTCGGAGCTGTCGGCCAGTGAGCCGGCCGCGCCCCATGTGACGACCGACCTGGCAGCGTCCGGCCTCAGCGTTGCCATGAGCAATGCGTACTCGCCACCATCGCTGAAACCGGCCAGGTGCGACGGCGACGCCCCGATCGAATCGAGCATCGCGAGGAACGTCTCCGCGTCGTCCTGGTAGTAGGTGCGCGGATAGGACCGTGGCTGTGGACCCGACTTGCCCGACCCCGGGACGTCAGCGGCGATCACTCGGTGCGTCGGCGCCAGTGCCGCGCGCAGCGGCGCGAGCTCATCGATCGTGCCGCCCCAGCCGGGCATGAGGAGCACTGGGTCACCGGAGCCCGACTCCTCGTAATAGATCCGCGCGCCACCACGATCGAACCATGCCATCGCGTCATTCCCTCTGCATTGTCCTGCGATCATATGAGCGCCGTACAACTGGCCGTGGTGGGCCTTCGATCGATGGTCGGGTCCGGTTGATTCGCGGTCGGTTTCGGCGTCGGGTCGCTCGACGAGGAGACCCTTCTCGGACCTCGTTTCCTGCGTGGACGAGTGCGACGAGGGGGTGCGTGGAAGGCGCCACCTGGCCTGTGCACCCAGAGGCCTGTTCGTCCGTCTGAGCTCCACCTCGGGTTCCGGCAGCCGCGGCGCGAGGATCCACACCAACTGCGCTGTCGTCGTCGCGCCGACCTTGGACCGCGCATTCGCGAGGTGGTGCTTGACCGTCGAGTGGGACTGGCTGAGTCGGTGGGCGGTCTCCAGGGCCCGCCTCCTTGTCGACGTCTCCGCGCGGAGTAGAGTCGGCCCAGCCAGTCCGATCCCGTGAGTGGAGGAACGTCGCCCTGGTCTCGTGCCATCGCTGCGACCGGGGCGACCGACCGCTGCGGTGTCTCAGCCGCTGTTCCTCTGAAGGAAGGACCGAACCTCGCGGTTGAACTGGCCGTCGCCTTCGACGCAGCTGAGGTGCCCGACGCTCGGCAGGATGACGAGGCTTGACCCGGGAATGCCCATGTTCAGGGCCTGGCCAACCTCAACAGGTGAGCGAGCATCCTGGTCGCCGTAGAGGAGGAGGGTTGGCACGTCGATGCGGGAGAGGACGTCCCTGAGGTCGGCTTCGGCCATCCCACGCAGCATCGCCTCGTTGGCTGCGGGGCGGACGCCGGACATCAGCGACCTCACCTCCTCGACCATCTCCGGCGGGGCAGCCTCGGTAAGCAAGCCCGGTAGGTAGCTCGGGATCCACTCCTCTGTTGGCCGCTCCATGTCGGCGGCCAGGCGGGCGACCCGGCGATCGACTTCGTCGGGCGGCAGCGAGCCCGCCCACCCGGCATACGCCCCGGCGAGAATGAGCGTCCGCGGTACCGTTGGGTGGCGGTCGAACAACTGCAACGCGAGAGCCCCACCGAACGAGAGGCCGAGCACATGCGGCCGGGAGAGCCCGACGGCGCGGATAAACCCGGCCAGGCAGTCGGCGTAGTCGGGCAAGCGGAATCCCGGCGGTGGATCCGATGACCGCCCGCACCCGGGCGCGTCCCACGCCACGACCGTGTACCCGTCCGACAACGCATCGAACTGCCGCTGCCACGATCGACTGTCGAACCCGAACCCGCCGTGGAGCAGCACGAGCGCTGGACCTGTCCCTCTCCGCTCGTAGCTGATCCGAAGGCCCGATACCTCGACCTCGCTCATTCCCTTCAGCCTCGTGGACCGCGGATCGTCAGGGTTGTCCGGTCGCCGAGGCGATGCTAACAATGCCGGTGCGGCACGTGCGGGGAGACGGCCGTACGACCGGCTCGCGCGGTTCCGGTAGCCGCCGAGAGCTCGTCGAGTGATCGCTAATGGGCCGTCTGCTCCATGCCCTCGGGTTCCGGCAGCCGCGGCGCCAGGATCGACACGAGCTGGGCCGTCGTCGTCGCCCCCACCTTGGACCGGGCGTTCGCCAGGTGGCGCTTCACCGTCGAGTGCGACAGGCCGAGTCGGCGGGCGGCCGCCTTCTCCGAGCCGGCGACGAGGACTGCGGCGACCACCCGACCTCACGGTCGGTGGCGCGTTCGGCGGGGCAGCGGGCTGGTCGACGCGTCATGCGCTGCGGACCAGCTCATATGACGTCGGCAGGTCGATGAGACACGGGTCACTCGATTGGCGGGGCTTGAATCGACTACCCTTCCGCGAATGCGAACCGGCCTGGGTTCGCCGCCGTCGGCGAGGTGAATGGTGGCTAAGTTCGAGAGCAGCGTCGAGATCAAGCGGTCGGTCGACGATGTGTTCGCGTTCCTGGCCGATCCGTCCAACGAGACTCGGTGGCAGTCGGGCCTCATCAATTCGAGGATCACTTCTGACGGGCCCTTGGCCGTGGGCTCCACCGGGCGGGACATCCGCAAATCCATGGGCATGAAGAGCACGACCCAATGGGTCGTCACGGAATTGGTACCCAACGAGTTGTTCGCCTTCAACGTGACGAAGCCGGTGCCCTTCGCCGCGTCGTATCGGTTCGAGCCAACCGCTACCGGCGTGAAGGTGACGATGAGTGTCGACCCCGTGGGCTTCACCAAGGTGATCTGGCCGATCATTTCAGGCGTCGGGAAGAAGCAGTACCTGCGCGACTTCGCCACGCTGAAGGAAGTGCTTGAGGTGGAGCCGTCGTAGCCCAGTCCAGACCGGGAGCACAGGTCGGCGACGCCCCAATTCGCGATGCTCGGTCCGGTTCCACGAACGCGGCCGCGACCTTGGCGGTAGGTTGCGCGCCCGGCGGGCGGGCTCCATGGCGAGTCATGCGCTGCGCAACCAATCGAACGGCTCCGGCGGCTCGGCCAGCCGCATCGTGATCGGAAGGGTCGGTGGTCGCGGGGCTATCCCTCTCGCCCCGACCAAACTGGCCATTCGAGACCGGCGACGTCTCGGGCCCCCGCTCAGAGTCCGGTGAGAAAGGCGTCGAGCGCCTGGTTGACACTGGCAGGGGCCCTCCTGTTGGACCCAGTGGCCGGCCCCCTGCACCATGGTCGAGCCGCGGAAGTCGGAGCAGGCTGCGCAGGGCGACTTGAACAGGTCGACTCCTGGAAGCATGTCCCTCACGAAATCGTTCTCGCCTGCGATGAAGCACGAGGGCTGATCGAGCGAGGCACCGACGATGTCGGCGTCGGCGGCGCCGTCGAACGGGATCGCCCGGTACCGATTGAAGGCGCCGACCATCCCTGTCCGCCGGAACGTCGACACGTAGACGTCCAGATCAACCTCGGACATGAACCCGAGCCCTCCCTCCGGAGGGTCGGGCAGCAGGGGAAGGTAGGCGGCGTTCCGGGGGCCGGAAGGCAGCATGGCGCCTGGTGCGGCGCCGGATCCCGCGAAGTAGACACGCTCGAGCGCGTCGTGCAAGCCGGCGCCGAACTCCGCTTCGATCACGTCCGGCTCCTGGAAGCGGAGGATGTAGAAGAACCGATCGGCCCAGGCCAGATCGAAGGTGGCGACCATGTCAGCGGAGCGGGGCGGCAGGTGTGGGACGCTGAGGTTGGCCACGGCCCGGACCCGGTCGGGGTGGCGGATCGCGGCGTGCGATGCGATCGGGGCGCCCCAGTCGTGGCCGAACAGGACCACCGGATCGTCGTCGAGCTCCGCTGCCACCGCAGCCACATCGCTTGCGAGCTCGCGCAGCGTGTATCGCTCGACCTCGGGCGGCGAACTTGACCCGCCGTACCCGCGCACATCGAGGGCCGCGACACGCCACCCACGCTGCGAGAAGTACCGTTCAGGTCCTGATCACGCTGGACACATAAGCCGCCCGACCGCGAGCTCCCATCCCGTGCGCGGTGAAGCTTGCGACCATGCGGTGAACATCTGCCAGTGCGTCGCGATCGACCTGATCGCGCGCGCCACCGCCCTGGGTCCAGGAGGTTCTGGCCGAGCCTGCGGACCATCTCGTAGCGTCGGGAGCGGCCTCCTGACCGCCTAGGCTGGAAGCAGCGCCCGCCCTCAGGCCGCCCGGCGCCGGACCAGCCAGACGGTCAGGGCGAGCAGCAGGAGCGAGACGAGGAGCAGCCAGCCTCCCTCGATCCACTGGAAGGGCCAGAAGCGGTCCGCCGGCTGGTAGGTCGTGAGGTGCACGAAGCCGTGCTTGGCCAGGTACGGCACCGGGTCAGCGTTGACCGGGGTCGCCGGGCCCGGCTGGAACAGCTCGGGCGTCACGGCCTGCACGTCGATCGGACGGAGCGCCTGGTTGATCATGGCGAGGTCGGCTGGCTGGCCGTTCTGCAGCCAGGCCCGGCTGAGCACCCAGGCGGGGGCCTCGACGTCGCTGCCGGCGGCGGCGAGCGGCGCCGCGTAGTGCGGGCGCAGGTAGGCGCCCGTCGTGAACGCGAGGGCCGCCCATACGGCGAGCGCGACGCCCATCGCCGGGGTGACCCTGCGCACGAGAACGCCGGCCAGACTGCCGATGGCGAACGCGGCCAGCGTCCACGCCGCGAACCCGACTCCGAGCAGGTTGAACACCCAGGGCTCGAGCGGGCTCGGGCCATACGTGGGGGTGTCGAGGAGCGGCTGGAAGGCCCATGCGAACAGCAGGCTGAAGGCGGCGGCGGCACCCGTGACGGCGACGGCGAGGGGAGCAAGCTTGGCCACCGTCCAGCGCACCCGTCCGAAGCCCTGCGTCCAGGCGTACCGGAACGTGCCGGTCTCGAATTCCCTCGCCAGCAGCGGCGCCCCGGCAAAGACCCCGATCAGGCCCGGAACCAGCTGGAGCAGGCCGGCGGTCACTGCCCAGCGGGGCGAGTAGGAGGCGAAGAAGTCGGTCATCGCCCGCTGGCAGACATCGGAGGCTGCCGGATGGCAGGCGGCAGCCGTGGCGTGGGCATCGCGCATCTGCAGGCCCGTGACCAGCACATACAGCGCGAGCGCGCCAAGCAGGGCCAGGGTGCCGCCGACTGTGAAACGGTGCTGCCGCCAGACGATCCAGCCCATCCGACGCCACGGGACCGGGCGCGAGGGCGTGTCGGATCCCGGCCCCATCGTCGCCGTCAACGCGCTCACTGCAGCGCCTCCACCGCGCCAGCAGTCGCGGCGAGCGCCGGGCCCGGGAGGGCACCGACGCCGGGCTCGCGCAGATACGCGAGGGCGAGCTCCTCGAGGCTCACCGCGTGGGCTTCCCACCCAGCCGGCACGGACTCGTACGTTCCGCTCGTCCGAACCAGCAGCTGCGCCTGCGCTCCCCCGCGCTGGCCGTGGACGACGTTCTGCCCGCCGGCCACCCCGTCGAGGTCCGCCGTCGGGCCTGTCAGCACACGGTGATGGGCGAGAAGGTCGTCGACCTCGCCCACCACCTGGAGGCTGCCGCGCGACAGGAGGATCAGGTAGTCCGCGACCCGCGACAGCTCGGCCAGCACGTGCGACGAGAGCAGCACCGACACCGCGCCATCGGCCGCAGCCGCCATCACCGACGCCAAGAAGTCGTGGCGGGCCAGCGGATCGAGCATGGCCATGGGTTCGTCGAGCACCAGCAGCCGCGGTCGCCTGGCCAGAGCCAGGGTCAGCGCGAGTTGCGCCTGCTGCCCGCCTGACAGTCTGCCGACCTGCCGGGCCAGCGGGATGCCCAACTGGTCGAGCCGGCCCTGGCCATACGCCTCGTCGAAGCTTCGATTCAGGTTGCGGGTCATGTGCAGCATGTCGGCGACCGAGAGAGTCCGGTAAAGCGACATGTCCTGCGCGACGAAGGCGATGCCGTCGAGCGCGGCGGGCGACCCGGCCGGCCAGCCGCCGAGCACCGTGAGGGCGCCCTCGGTCGGCGTGCCGAGGCCGACCAGCAGGTTGAGCAGAGTGGTCTTGCCGGCGCCGTTGGGACCGACGAGCGCGACCACGTGCCCGGCGGGGATCGTCAGCGAGCACCCGCGCAGGGCCCACGTCCGGCCGTAGCGCTTCCCGAGTCCGCGGGCCTCGACGACGTTCACGCGACGCCCTCGGACTCGAGACCCGCGACGACGCGGCGTTCGACTGGGCGGCGATCCTGGGCTTCGGCCAGCACGCTGGTCACGAGCGCCACGACGGCGTCCTCATCGAGCCCGGCCGCGTCGGCGGCCGCGAGCCAGTCGAGCAGGGACCGGCGCAGCGACGCCAGTTCGGACAACGCGACGCGATTGAGCGTCGCCTCGACGAACGTGCCCTGGCCGGGGCGCCCCGCCGCGAGGCCCTTGTTCTCAAGCTCGCGATAGGCCTTCAGGACCGTGTTGGGGTTGATGGCCAGCGAGCTGACGACGCTCCTGACCTTGGGCAGTTGGTCGCCTGGTTCGAGGTACCCGAGGCGCAGGGCGTGCTCGACCTGTTGCACGAGCTGCAGGTACGTCGGGACGCCGGAGGCCGGATCGAGCCGAAACACGATGGGGGACTCCGGTGCCGGCGCGATCTTGGCGGTCGGGTCGTCGCCACCGCCTGACTGCGTCGCGCCGCTCAGACCCCGCGAGTCACCAGCCTGTTTATCTATCTCCATAATACAATGGTGAAGGACCTCCATTCCGCTGTCAAGAGGCGGCCGCGAAGCCTGGGATCAACGGGCGCTAGTCGATGCCGGATGTGCCTCTCGTTCCTCGGGCTCGGGCAGCCGCAGCCCGAGGATCCACACCAGCTGCGCCGTCGTCTCGGCCCCGACCTTCGAGCGGGCGTTCGCCAGGTGGTGCTTCACGGTCGAGTGCGACAGGCCGAGCCGGTGGGCGGCCGCCTTCTCCGACCCGGCGACCAGCACGGCGGCGACCACGCCGACCTCGCGATCGGTGGCACGCGCGGCGGGGCGGGACGACCGTCGCGTCATGCGCTCTGGAGCCACTCGGAAGGCTCTGGAGGCTCGGCGAGCCGCATCGAGATCGGAAGGTCGTTGGTGGCGGGGCTAATCCCTCTCGCCCCGACCAGACACCTCATCGCCTGGGGCGTCCCCGATGAGCCATCCCCTTGTCGGTGCGGGCTTGCGGATGGCGAGCGCCAGCGGGAGCGAGGGGCTGCCTACGAGCCCGACCCATCCGACCCGTGCGAAGGGGCGATCGAGACCGGGTCCGCGCCGTACCACGTCCCGCTGCTGCGGAGGGCGGTCAGGCGCGTGAACGAGGCCCGGTCTGCGTTGCCGGACGTCCGGTAGCGGTCCATCTGGCGCTTGTGTGTCGCCTGTCGATGCGCCCACGCGACGAGCGAGGCCTCGTTGTCCCAGAACGACAGGGTCGGCGGGTCGATGGCGATGATCCCCGGGAAGAAGAACGAGTGCTGGGACCGGAGGCCCGGGACGGCCGTCATAGAGATCCTCACCGCGGCAGTCCCCGTCCCGATTTCCTGCACCCGTGCCATGTCGATGCCGTCGTGGTTCCAGCCGATGGTGGTGAACACGACCACGGGTTCGTCGCGGCCGGGCGCGGTGGCGAGCGGATCGAACAGGCGGGCCGGCGCGGCTGGGTGGATGAGGTTGGACTCGCCCTTGGTGCGGAACGGCGCCAGGACGCCGCTCCAACGCTCCGCCGCGTCCACGAACCACGGCGCGACCGTCGTGATGTCCTCGACCAGGTCGTCCGCTGACTCCTTGCTGTCGTGCATCCCCACGACGAGGAACGCGAACGCCTCCCGGGACGCCGGGTCCATGCCGGCCGCCCGGCAGTCGGCCCCGACCTCGCAGAACAGGAGCCCAGGTCGCTCACCGGGATCGGCGGACCCGGCCGCCCGCAGCTGATCGAACCGTGCCAGGTGAAGGGAGATGAACGAGGCAGCCGTCATGGCGCGGAGCATAGGGACAACCTGGGTGTCCCGTCCGGCCCGAGTAACACGTCGGCCTACGCCGTCGACCGGTCCGTGGCCGGTCCTGAAAGCCAGGTGATGAGGTAGGTTCCGTCGGGCCAAGTCCTCTCGCCCCGACCAGACTGACCATCTTTCACGCGGACGACGCCGGCCCCGAAAGGCCGCGTCCCAGCCTCGAGCCTTCGCGTGGGCGGTCAGCGCGAACCTGAAGTGATGAGCGCCAGCGCCAGCTGGTCCGCGCCCGCCGGGCCCGGTCGCGTCGCCTGAGCCACGTGTCGGTCTTGAGCCTCGCCGACACCGCGACGTGCTCGAAGGCCCGGCCGACCACCCGCTCGTACACGTCGACCTTGTGGGACTCGCCCCGCACCCGGGGGTCGATCGTCGCCCCGTCGCGTTGCACCCTGCGCGGAGCGCCCGCACGGAACGCCTGGCAGGCGTCGGTGTGCCGGTACCGCCCAACGTTGCCGATGAGGTGACGGCCGCAGGGCCGCGCAGGCCAGCAGGCCGGCGAGCCGATAGTGGCGGCGGGTGAGCGACCCCACGGTGCCGACGGGCTGTTCCGCGCCCGCAGCGACTGGACGTGCTCCCACGTGCCACGGGCCTAGGCCGTCGAAGCAATAGATGGGGGTGGCCCCCTCGGCGGCTCCTATTGCTAAGACATCACATGTATGATTTACTTCGAATCATCGCCCGGAGTGGTCAAAGAGGTCCCCACGAATCTGAACGGGAGCAACGACATGTCTTTGCATCAACGAACTGCGCCGCGCAGGTTGATGGGAGTGTCCGCAGCCGCAGCCTCCATCGCACTAGTGGTAGCGGGCTGCGCGGGCAATTCGCCCAGTCCGACTGGAGCCGCTGGCTCTGGAACGCCCACCAGCGGTCCGACTGAATCCGCTGGCTCTTCCACTGGCAGCACGTACGGCTTCCCCACCGTTGCGCAGGACCCAACCGCCAAGATCACCGTCTGGGTCGACGCCGACCGCTCGGCCATCGCCGAGGCCTTCCAGAAGGACCACCCCGAGTGCCCGCTCAGCATCGAGACCTACGACGCCAGCGCCGGGGGTAGCGACACGTTCCACACCAAGATCTCGCTGCTCGATCAGGCCGGCTCGGGCTGGCCCGACGTTGCGTGGTCGGGACAGGTGAACGACGCCAGCTGGGCGGCCCACGAGCAGAATGGCGTTCAGGCCTTTGCCGCGCCGCTCGACGAGGGCGTCGTTCCCCAGAGTTGGCTCGACGGCTACACGCCGGGCGCGCTCGACCCTGTCACGGTCGACGGCCATGTCTACGGCGCCCGCGACAACCTGGCGCCCGTGGTGCTCTGGTACAACAAGACCCTGTTCGACAAGTTCGGGTACACCGTCCCGACCACATGGGAGGAATACCAGGCCCTCGGCGACAAGGTGGCGGCTGAGCACCCCGGGTACATCCTCGGCTCGATTGGCGATCCCTTCACCGCCGTGCTGACCGACATGTGGGCCGCCCAGGCGCCGATCTACACGGTCGACGGCACCACCTTCACCAGCGACTTCTCGGACAACCACACGACCCGCATGATCGCCCTGCTGGACCACATGTTCGCGAACAAGACCCTGACGATCGATGGACTGTTCACCCCCGACTGGGTCAAGAATTGGAAGGACAAGGTCCTGGCGATCCCTGGCCCAACGTGGTTCACGGGAGCCCTCTTCCAGAACAAGGACAACCTCGCCGGGCAGCCAGGCGAGTGGGGTGCCGGCCACGCCCTCCACTGGGCTGGCGAGCCGATCGGCACCGGCAACGTGGGTGGCGGCTTCTGGTACGGGTCGAGCCACTCGGCGAACCTCGCATGCGTGGGTACCTACCTGCAGTACGTGACGAGCGGACCCCAGTCGGTCAAGCTCATCACGGGCCTCCCGGCCTACGCCTCGACCGCAAGTGCGTGGTTGGACGCGCAGACCAGTAGTGGCTTCTGGGCCAACTCGGACACGTTCAAGGACGTCGTCGATGAGGCAGCCAACAACATCTGGAAGGGCTGGGGTGCCACGCTCCCCTTCAGTTCCGAGCCTCCGTGGGCGGAGATCGTAAATCCGGCTCTTGCTTCCGGAAAGACCATTGCCTCGCAGGTCAGCGCTTGGCAGCAGAGAATGGTGGACGACGCCCAGGTGAACGGCTTCACAGTCGTGACCAAGTAGGCGAAGGAACGCTCCATCTCTCGTACTGACGCCATCGTGCCCACTGCCGCCCCCACAACGGGGCGGCAGTGGGCCACGTTGCGCCCGCGAAGGGGGCCGCAAAGCGGAGCCCGCGCGCAGGCGTTCGCCGCCTACGTGTTCTGCAGCGGCTACGTGCTGCTGCTACTGCTCTTCGGCGTTCTGCCCATGGTCTATGCCCTGTATCTCTCATTCACCAAGAGTGGGCAATTCGTCGGACTCGACAACTACGTGAAGGCCGTCGGGGACTTCCGGTTCTTGCCGGCCGTGCAGCACGTCGCGGCCTTCCTGGTGATCTGGGTCGTGACCCTGACCGTGCTCGTCACCCTGCTGGCGCTCATCGTCCACGCCGTGCGCGTCAGGTGGCTTTCCTCTACCACGCGCTTCCTGTTCTTCATCCCCGGCGCATTCGCGGGTGCGGCCAGCGTCATGCTCTGGCTCTTCTTGCTCAATCCCTCGGTCAGCCCGGTGTCGTTCGTCCTGAAGGGGTTCGGGTACACGAACTTCGTTCAAGCCATCGACCTGAACAACCTGCCCCTGATTTTCACGGTCATTGCGTTCTGGACCGGCGCCGGTGCATGGATCATCATCATGTACGCCGCGTTGCACAACATCTCCAACGAGATCATGGAAGCTGCCCGCTGTGACGGCGCCAGCGCCATCAAGACCGCTTGGTACATCCAGCTCCCGCTGATCCGGAAGTGGATCGCGTACATGGCCGTCATCTCGGTCGCCGTCGGGACCCAGCTGTTCGCGGAACCAAAGATCCTCGCCCAGGCGAGCAGGAACCAGATCCCGAAGCACTATTCCCTCAATCAACTCGCATACGTCACCGCTTTCGGCCCGCAAGCGGACTTCAACAGCTCTGCCGCGATCTCGATGATGTTGCTCGTCGTGGCGGCGGGGCTTGCCGCGTTCTTCGTCTTCCGAGGAGGACTCTTTGACCGCGACTAGAAGATCCGTCGTGCGATCTGACTTCGCGCCGGGCCGCTGGCTCGGTCGCGTGACAGCTTTCCTGATCGCCGGATTCTTCGCGGTGTTCTTCGTCCTTCCCCTGGTTTGGCTCCTGCTCGCGCCGACGAAGGACACCGCCCAACTCAACGGCTTTCACGGCGAGGCTTCCCTGAGTTTCGGCTCCTTCGAACAACTCGTCGCAAACTGGAACGAGCTGGTCGGGTTCCAGGATGGCCGCATCTGGACGTGGCTCGGGAATTCGGTGTTCTACGCCGGGGTCGCGTTGGTGCTCACGCTCCTCGTGTCAATTCCGGCCGGCTACGCGCTGGCTAAGACCAACTTCAGGTTTCGCCGCGCGATCCTCATCTCGACCCTCATGGTGATGCTCATCCCGAACACGGCGCTCGTGCTGCCGGTCTTCCTCGAGATCAATGCGGTGCACCTCGTGGGGTCGCCGTTGGCGGTCATCCTGCCATTCGCGTTCTTCCCGTTCGGCGTCTATCTGGCGTATATCTACTTCTCCACGAGCGTTTCGCGCGAGCTTCTCGACGCCGCCCGCATCGATGGCGCGGGCGAGTTCGCGGTCTTCCGGCGAATCGCGCTGCCGCTCGCGATCCCTGTCGTCGCGCTCGTAGGCTTCTTCAACTTCGTCACCAACTGGAACAACTATTTCCTGCCCTTCGTGATGCTTCCCGGGTCGAAGACACAGCCCATTCAAGTGGGTCTGGTGGAATTGCTCGCGAATGTCCGGGAGATCAATCCGACCACCGTCGCCTCCGACTCGATCCCGTTTCCACAGCTGGCGCTCGCGACGCTGATCTCCGTCGCACCGGTGCTGATCGTGTTCCTGTTCTCACAGCGATTCCTCGTGGCGGGCCTCACCGCCGGCGCGACAAAGGAGTAGGTCCGCCAACGTAGCTGCGGCACCACGACTGACGCGGTCAGTCGATCAGGCGAACCGCCGGTCAGGAGATGCCAGGCGCCCGCCTGCGTGCCCAAGCCTTGGCGATGTGCTCGCTCATGGCCGTCGCGGCCGTGTCGCCATCGCCGGCCACGATCGCCTCGAGGACCGCACGATGCTCCTCGAGCGTCAATTGGGCAGCGTCGTCGGTAGTGATGCCGGTGAAGCGGCTGCTCTCGCGAGCACGCGCGAACATGATGCGGGTGATATTCGCAGCCAGCCGAATCCCCGACTGTTCCATGACGAGGTCGTGGAACGCGGCGTCGGCGTCGTTGTAGACAGAGATGTTGCCAAGATTGGCCGCGGCACGCTCAAACGCCTCGCGCAAGGCGGCGGAGCGCTCTGGGGTCTGCCTGGCCGACGCGGCGCGGGCCATGGTCGCCTCGAGGCTCCCGCGCACGATTGCAAGCTCATCAAGCACCACGAGCGCCTCGTCGTGGTCCACGAGAGCGGAAAGCACATCGGGATCGAGCACGTTCCACTGGGTCGGCTCGTTCACGATGGTGCCGCGCCCCTGGCTGACTGTGACCAGCCCCTTTTCTTGCAAGCGCTTCACTGACTCGCGGATCACGGTGCGACTCACGGCGAATTGCTGGCTGAGCGTGGCCTCTGGAGGGAGGATCTCGCCGGGAGCGACGCTGCCGGTGACGATCGCCTGCACCAAGTCCCGCACGACGGCTACTCCCAGATGGGCCGCGCGAACCCTGACGACGCTGTCGCCGAAGATGCGTTGCCGCTGTGGTGCGGCGGTCGTCACCAGATCCCCCGTGATCTTCTGCGCCATCTTGTCATCCTACTTCGCACGGTGATCTGCGGCGAAGACGCCGCGCCGACGTGCTGTCCAGCGTGCAACTGCTGGCACGGGCCTCGTCGAGGGGCATTCCGCATCGCCAAGGTGATCGCTCCGCTGGTTCGACCGGCGCCTGACACACGCGATCCGGTACTTGTTGAAGCGGTCGTGACGGGGATCTGAGGCGATCGCAACTGCGTCGTGCCCTGGCAGAACTACGCGTCGGACTCTTCTGTGCTCGACAGCCGCAAGCCCGCACGAGTGGGCCTCACGTGCGGACCCGCCTCTGCGTGCCATCCCGCTTCGTTGTGCTTCAGTGCCGCGATCGCCGCCTCGTCGACATCCACTCCGACCCCGGGCCGATCTCCAAGCACGATCCCCCCGTCGGCATACTCCTGGTCGATGGCGACGCCAAACGGCGCACCCACGTCCTGCACCTCGGCGGTCAAATGATTGGGCACGGCGGCCGCGGCATGCGCGACCGCGGCATTCGCGGTCAGGCCCACGGGGCTCACGGGCAGGTCCCTGCTGTGGGCCGCGATGGCGACGCGCAAGAAGTGGGTCACTCCCCACGTCGCCGCAGCCTGGACGATGTCGATGCCGCCGGCATTGAACAGTGGGCGGTACTGTTCGAGGCCGGTGAGGTTCTCGCCGGTGGCGACCGCGGCCTTCACCGACGCACTCAACCGCGCATGGCCCTCCGCGTCCCAGCGGCGGATCGGCTCCTCGATCCAGGCAAGGTCGAAGACCTCCTCAACCTTGGACACGTAGCGGACCGCCTGCTTGAGGTTCCATGACTCGTTCACGTCGAGCATGAGGCTCGGCTCCGGGGTGTTGACGCGCAGCGCGTCACCAATGATCGTCAAACGTCGAAGGTCCGTGGAAAGGTCTCTGCCGCCCTTGAGTTTGCCCCCCGTAAAGCCCCTGCCTGCCATGTCGGAGTAGAAGAGCGCGAGCTCGGCATCGTCGAGGGCGATGTCCAGCCCTGACGCGTACCCCGCGACAAACCGATCACGGCCTCCAAGCAGGCGCCACAGTGGCTCACCAGCAAGCTTTGCCTTGATGTCCCACAACGCCATGTCGAACGTACCGATGCCGCCAAACGTCGCTCCGGCATGGCTCGCCTTGAACACGCGTGCCAGCATGCGATCGTACAGCGCCGTCACCGCGCGCGGATCCTCGCCCGCGATGGCAGGGAAGATGCGCGCGAGGTCTTGGTGCGAACCCATACCCACGCCGCTGACACCCTCATCTGTGTCCACGATCACCAGAGGAACCTCGGTGATACCAAATTCAATGTGTCCGTTGATGTCGCCAATGGGGCGACCCCAGTAATGGATCGTTTGCAGCGTGCGATAGCCCGTGATCTTCATCGTCGCCTTGCTCATTCGTGCGGAGATCGCCCGGCAGATTCAGCATACATCAGACATCATGTGTATTGCACGCTCCATCGACTCGCGATCGTCGACCAAGGACGGCGGGCCGAGGGTCTTCCTGAGCACTGTCGTGCTGGTGCAGCGCCAGCCGCTTGTGGAGCGCTGGGTGGGCTGCCTGATTGTCGCGCACGCCACCCTCACGCTTGGCTCCTAGCGACTCCCCACATGGTTGAAACGAACGAGCGCTGGGACAAGTGGGAGCCCGATGGTCCCGATCAGCGGTCAGTGCTCCGTGAGATCGCCCGGCACATGCGCAGCGGGTGGAAGAGTCGCGACAAGCTGGGTAGCGTCGGCTTCAAGGCGGGCCACCAACTCGCGCACAAGGGCTGGAAGTTCGGTAGCGGGGTGGTCGATCTTGCTGATGGATCGGCCATTCCAGGGATCAAGGGCCTGCGGGCCCTGATCGTCGCCGGGCGCTACGACTGGTTTGAGAAGGCGGCATCCCTCGCCCCGGGTACGACTGTGAACGCGGGCGATGCCCCAACACCGGTCGAGCGACAGTAGCTCTCAAACCTGGCCGGTCCGACGACGCCGCTCAGTCGCATGGACATTGGCGAGGCTCAGATCTGGATGCTCCCCGACAGCGGTGGCTGGCGTGTCGCGGCGGTGTTCGTCAAGGATTCTTCCGCGAGTGGGATCAAGGCGGCACTCGAACTGGCTCCGGCAACGGGTGGCGGATGCCTCAGCGCTCTCCCCGTCGTGCTCGTGTTCGTGGTCGGGATCGTGAGTGGTCGCGGTGGGAGTGTTGATGCCGCGCTAGCCTCGTTGGCTGGTGGTCCCGAGTCTGGAGTGCGACGGACGAAGGGGATTGACTCGCCTGGTTTCGCCGTAACTCCGCCGTGGGCTTGGATCACCGATGAGGTAGGTTCCGCGGGGTCGAGTCCTCTCGCCCCGACCAGACCTCCCACATCGTCGAGCCACCGCTCCGATGGGCGATCCGACGGCCCGGCCCCCGGGGGACGCGACCATCCCACCACGCCCCAGCGATTCGCTCGGGGTTGATCGCCTTTCCTTCGACCGAGTGCTGGCCTGCAGAGGGCGGTCATCTAAGTCGATCGCGCTGGCCAACGTCCGGCCCGCCCACGCGATAATGTTCCTGCTCTTCGTATTGGTACTGGACGGACCTGCTGTGGCCTTTGATCGCGTTCCGCAACCCGGTCACCATGCCGTTCGCCAACTGTGGGATCGATGGTGAAGGCCAGAGCGAAGATCCGGATCGGCGAACCCATCGGCAAGGTCCATCGCCGCCTCTTCGGCTCCTTCGTCGAGCACATGGGCCGGTCCGTCTACACCGGCATCTATGAGCCCGGCCACCCACACGCCGACGCCGACGGGTTCCGTGAGGACGTCCTTGACCTCGTCCGCGAGCTGGGCGTAACGATCGTGCGCTATCCCGGTGGCAACTTCGTCTCGGGCTACCGCTGGGAGGACGGGGTCGGGCCTCGCGAATCACGACCCCGCAGGCTGAACCTCGCCTGGCACTCGACGGAGACCAACGAGTTCGGTCTGCACGAGTTCATGCGTTGGGCCGCGCGGGCAGGTGTGGAGCCGATGCTGGCGGTCAACCTCGGGACGCGCGGCGTGGACGAGGCGGTCGCGCTCCTCGAGTACGCGAACGTGCCCGGCGGCACGACCCGGTCGGACGCGCGCCTCGCCAACGGGAGCGCGGCGCCGTACGACATCCGGATGTGGTGCCTGGGCAACGAGATGGATGGGCCGTGGCAGCTCGGGCACAAGACCGCGGACGAGTACGGACGGGTCGCCGCCGAGACCGCACGCGCGATGCGCATGCTCGACCCAGGCCTCGAGCTGGTCGCGTGCGGCAGCTCGGGGGGCTGGATGCCCACCTTCATCGAGTGGGAGCGGACGGTCCTCGAGCACGCCTACGACCTCGTCGACTACGTGTCCCTGCACGCCTACTTCGAGGAGGGCGAGGCCGGTGATCTCGCCAGCTTCCTGGCCTCCGGCGTTGTGCTGGACCGGTTCATCGACGCGGTGGTCGAGGCGGCCGATGGCGTCGGTGACGCGCTGGACAGCGCCAAGCGGATCCAGGTGTCGGTCGACGAATGGAACGTCTGGTACCTGCGCCGCTTCCAGGCGCAGCCACTCCCGGGCGACTGGCCGGCGGCGCCGAGCCTGGCCGAGGACGACTACTCGGTCGCCGACGCCGTCGTCGTCGGCGCCCTGCTGATCTCGCTGCTCCGTCACGCCGACCGCGTGAGGTGCGCCTGCCTCGCCCAGCTCGTCAACGTGATCTCGCCGATCCGCGCCGAGGCGGGCGGGCCCGCATGGCGTCAGACCACGTTCTTTCCCTTCTCGCGGACCGCCCGCCACGCCAGCGGGACCGTGGTGCCGTTGGCGCTCGAGGTGCCGTTGGTCGACACCGCCGAGCACGGACCCGTCCCCGCCGTGGACGGCGTCGCGACGTACGACGCGGCATCGCATGTCGTGTCGGTGTTCCTCGTGAACCGCTCTGCCACGGAGCCGGTCGCGCTCGACCTCGCGCTGGCGGGCCTTGGCGGCATGCACATCGTCGAGCACGTGGTCCTGGCTGACGACGATCCGCACGCGCGGAACACGAGCGACGCCCCGACCCGTGTCCAGCCTCGGCGCGTGGCGCCGGCCGCCGCGGTCGATGGCCGGCACCCCGTTACGTTGCCCCCGGTCTCGTGGTCGATGCTGCGGCTTGAGCCCGCGGCCGCGCCCGACGCAGCGGGTCGATGAGGTAGGTTCCGTCGGGCCAAGTCCTCTCGCCCCGACCATCCGTACTCGACGCCCTTCCCGCGTTTAGTAGCAGTGGCACAGCACAGAACGCTTCTGACCAGCCGTGAGCGATCCAGGCATCGACTTGGCGGGAGCAGCCGACGGTCGAGGATGACGCCTGTGACGACGCCGGCGAGGAACGCCAGGACGAGCTCGACCCCGCTCATCGGACGTACTACCGGTTCGTTGACGGCAAGATCGTGGAGAACGAGGTCATCGTCGTGCCCACGGCGGTCAGGGGCCGAAACGGCCCCGGGCGCACAGGGCGGCCGCCCGGCGCGGTGCGCCGGGCGGCCCGATGCGGCGTGGTCCCGGGGGCGTCAGCTGCCCGGGACGTACATCAAGAGGAGCTGGCCGAGCTCACGGCGGGCCGTGTACACGACCCCGTTGTTCGGTCCCGGGCCGCCGTAGACCTGTCCGGGCACCTCGCCGGGCAGGTTCTCATGCGACTGCACATCGAGCGCCCACCAGCCGTCGCCGAACCAGCGGGAGACGTCCACGATCCCGCTCGTCTCTGCCGGTCCCTGCGTCCCCGTGGCGATATGGGTCCAGGTACCGGTCGCGAGTGAGTAGGCCCAGATCTTGCTGAAGCTGGAGGTGTCCTCTTGGACCATGAGCGTGTCGTGCGAGACCGCGACGTTGTCGGGGGTCCGCATGCCGATGGACGCGGCGTCGAGGAGAACGCTGAATGAGTCGACGACAGTCGGGTCGTTCGCGTTCATCACCATCTTGAAGATCCGGCCCCCGGCGAACGAGCCGCCGCTCGAGGCTCGGTACAGGCGCCCGGTTCCGGGGTCCTCGACCAGCCGGCTGTTGCCGGTATCCGCGAAGTAGACCGTCCGCGGGCTGTCGGGGTCGTAGGCGATATCCTCGACCCGGACGAACTGGAAGACGTTGTTGGCGTTCGACCAGTCCTCGAGGGCGTCCTGCGGGAGATCGACAGTGTCGCCCCGGGCGACGTCCGCGGGCACCGGGATGAACTCGCCGGTGAAGTCATCGCCGGGGGCGATGTCGAAGTAGTCGTTGGCGCCGTTCATCGGATCGGCCGGGTCGACGGCCTGGCCATTGGCACCGGTCACCCGGAAGGCCCAGAGGGCGCCCTGGTCCTTCTGGAACGACTTCCAGTTCTTGCTGCTGAACGCGTACAGCTGGCTGAGGTTCGGCCGCTCCGGCGTCGATGGGAACGTGAACGTGTCGTCGCCCGAGAGCGAGACGATCCCGTTCCAGCCGCCCGGGACGATGACCTGGTTCTCGTGGTTGTGGCGACCGGCGCCCTCGAGGACGTCCATCTTGCCGTTGGCCGTATCGAGATAGACCGAGTAGCCGGCCTGCCGGACGTTGTCGCCGCCGTAGGCAGGATCGGCCCCGTAGACCGCGCCCGCCGGCACGGCCAGCGGATCATTCGATTCCTCGTTCGTCAGCAGGGTGTAGTGCGGGAAGCCCTGCTCCGGACCGGCCATGAACGACGAGCAGAACCGGATGAAGCCCTCGTCCGCGGACAGGGCGACGCTGAGATCGAGGATCCGCTTCGTCGCGATGTCCACGCGGACTCGCGACACGGACGAGTCGTTGAAGTCGGCGAAGCCGCCGAACGGCACCCGCGACTGCTCGTGGTTGACGTACAGGTCGACATAGCCATGCCTGCCCGGGGCCGGCACCACCCCGATCCCGTCGGGGATGCCCTCGAACAGCGTCCCGAAGGCCTCCTCTCCGGAATTGATCAGGGGCGTGAACGTCACGCCATTGACCACTCCGGTCGATTCGACGAACGGATCGCTCGACGTGACGTAACTGGTCCCATGCTGTTTCGCCGGGCCCGAGCCGGCCGCGCCGAAGGCCTGGCCGGGCACGGCCAAGGCGAGCGCGGCGATGACGACGGCGAGTCGACCGCGGTGGGGCACGACGCGCGTGATCCTCACGATGCCTCCTCCAGTTGTTGGCTCCCCCGAGCCATGTTCCAAGATATCCGCCTATGTTGCCCGGCTGCACCGACCGCGACCAGTAGGGCGCCGTCAACGGGCGTGAGCAGCGGTGCCCCGGTGCACCACAATCGTGTGCTATGTGACGGAGATGGGTTCGAACACCGAGTCGTGACGCGCGGCAGGTCCCCGTCACATTCCCGTTCGGGCATGGGCTTTCCTACACATCGTTCACCTTTGACCAGCCACGCCTGTCATCTCCCACCATCGAAGCGGGTCGGGCCGTTACCGTCGCCGTCGACGTGACCAACAGCGGCGATCGGGCGGGTTCCTGCTTCGGAAGCGGATCCGATCCGCGCCTCAGTCCGGGATCCAGGCCGCGTCGTAGGAGCGACCCATTGCCGCCTCCGTCTGCGCCGCGAGTGCGGTCCCCGTCCACGACCGGCGGCGGCGGGGCACAATGGCGATCGCGATGTCGTCCATCTCGTCCCACGCCCGGTCGAGGGCGGGCAGCGCGTCACCGGTGACGTACTTCGCCCGGATCCGATGCTGGATCGCGTGCGCCTCGGCGCCCGTCAAGACCTCCGCGTTACCCTCAAAGGCCACCATCAGGCTCCTTCCGGTCGACGCGGTGCCCTGGACGAGGAACGAGATCGTGGGCCGCGCCGCCACGTTACGCGCCTTGCGCGTGAGCGACGCCGTCTCGAACCACACGCGCTCCGCCTCATGCAGGAAGATGACATACGTGAGGTGGATCGATCCGTCTTCGTTGAGCGTCCCGACCGCTCCGGAGAGACGCTGGCCCAGCACGTTCTCGACCTCCTGGTCGGTCGGCCGGTCGCGGTACACGTCACGGCTCGAGATCACGGGTCCTCTCCAATCGCCTTCCCGGGCAGTATCCCAGCCGCCACAAGGCTGACGACGGGACCGAGCCCTTCCACAAGGCCCATCCATGGCCCGTAAGCGAACCCTTCCTTGTTTGGCCCGAGCTGGGCGTCGCCATGTCCGGGACCGGAGGTGGCCCGCTGGAACCATCGGCGGATCAGCGAGGCAGTCGAGGCGTCGGTGGCCAGGCGCACCGGAGAAGGGCGTCGCTACCCTTTGCATATGACGCAGGACGTACGAGGGATCCCGGAGCTCGACCTGGCGCGCATCGAGCGCTTCTGCAGGCGTCGAGTCCCCGCACGCCTTGCCGAGCAGGTCCGACTCGAAGTCGAAGTCCGGGGCACGGCGGTCACGATCGTGGAGTGCCGCGCGCCATGGTCGCCGGACATCGGGCCTGAGTGGAGCCGCCTCCCGATCGCGCGGCTGCGATTCGGTATCGCCAGTGCGGAGTGGACGCTCTTCTGGTGCGACCGAAACCTCGCCTTTCACCGCTACTCGGAGACCAGACCGACTCCGATCATCGACGACTTACTGGCCGTGCTCGACACCGATCCGACGAGCATCTTCTGGGGCTGATCGACTCGTGGCCGAGTCTGGGCACGCGGCGCGTCCGCGCGTTGCTGCCGGAACGGCTGGTGGGGAGGACCGCGCGCTCTCGCAGCAGTCGTGATGGATGCGATCGTCCGTGTCAATCGGCGCGCGAAGACCGCCTCCTGACCGCGAACCGGGTGGTCAGCGGGTTGATCGCATAGGGCAGCGGGCGGTCGGGGCCGAGCTTCGGCATCAGGAGCTCGAACTCCGCCTGTCGCAGCAGCTCGGCGAGGCTCGCGGTGGCCAGCACCAGGGCGAGGTTCCTGCCGGCGCACTGTGCTTCGCCTCGAGAGAAGAGGTTGAGCGACCAGTCGGAGTCCCCTGACCCGTCGAGCCAGATCTCCGGCGCCAACCGGTTCGCGTACGGGTGCCTTCGCGAGCGATGAAACACGGCGGCGGGGATCAGCACGCGAGCGCCCGCGGGCACGGTTGTGCCGTTCCACTCGGTGTCGGTTGTCGTTCGCCGGACGAGCGTGGGGGCCGCCGGCCACAACCTGATGCTCTCCTGGACGCATGCGCGGATGAAGCGAAGGTCCGCCAGTCCGGCGACCGTGCCGCGGCCGTGGGTCAGATCGGCGGCGGCGATCTCCTCGACGGCCGCCGCTCGCGCCGCGGGATGGGTGGCAAGCAGCGCCAACGCATTCGCGACGACGGTCCGCACGGCATCGAGCGCCATGAGCCAGAACGGGACCTGGCCGTTCGGAAGCGTCTCCCGCACCTTCGGCGCGCTCGGGAAGAGACTGACAAGCGTGCGGGGCTCGGAGGCGTCGACGTAGCCCCGGATCCGCTCGTCCATCGACGCCCGGAGCCGTGCATCCCGGCCGCGATTCCAGACCTTCAGGCCCAGCCAGTTGCCGTCCTCGCGCAAGCGACTGTGCTCTTCGCTCAACTCGGTGTCATCGGCCGCCGCGTCGCCGAGCACGCAGCGACGGCTGATCCGACGGAAGCCTGCAAGCGATCGCTCGTAATCCAGGACATCAGGTGTCCCGAGCATCGCCGTGATCTCCTGGTCGATCACCGCGAGGAACCGCTCGGCGAGCCGATGCGGTTCGTGGCCATAGTCGAGCACCGCCTCGTTGAACGGGCGGCGCTGGAGGTGGAGAGAGGGTGGTGACGCGTTGAGCGCGTTGGGCGCGAACGGATCGAGCGCGCGCTGCTTCTCGCGGGCATCGAGCGAGAACACCTCGACGGGCGAGTCGAGGACGCGGCGAACATCCTCCGTCGCCAGGACCAGGAGCGTCTCCCCGAGGGCGCCGCGGAGCAGCACGGAACGGCCGCCATGCCGCCCGGAGAGCCGCTCCACCGTCGCGATGGCCCACTGCCCGGTGTTCAGGCGGATGGCGAGCTCGGTCCAGAACGGCTGCGGGATCAGCGCGCCGCGGAGCAGGCTCGGGAGGGCGTAGGTCAGCGCGAAGCGGGCGTTCTCGGGGAGCGAGGCCCGTGGGAGCCCGGTCGTCATCGTCCCTCGGCGGCGAGATCGCTGGGCGCTGGTTGATCAGTCGGCCGACGCCGGTCCTGGAGCACGTGGAACACGGCCATGAGGCCGGTCATCACCGCCACTCCCACGGCGAACCCGATCGCCGTCCCCCGCCCCGGCAGGAACTCGTCGCGGAAGACGACGGTGACCGCCAGGAGGGCGACGCCGTTGAGGATGAACAGCCTGGCCGCCGTCCGGATCTCGTCCCAGTCCTGCGCGAAGGCCATCGTGCCGCACCACACCGACCAGCCGAGGAACCACGCCGAGACCATCCGCGCGTCGAGCGGGTTGAGCTCCCACGCCCAGCGGGTCGCGGCAAATTCCGGGTTGATGAGGAGGAGGAGGCCGTTCATCAGGAGCAGCCCGGTGACGAGGACGAGAAACCGCTTGAACCAGCGGTCGATCGGGCCACCGGAGATCGGTGCCGGCGCCGACAACGTGCCCCGCGGGATGAGGTAGATCATGACGACGGGTTCGAAGACGTAGAGGATGATCCAGATGTGGGCGAGCGGCGTCTCGAACGGGTTCCAGTGGAACTCCCCGGCGTGCCAGTACGTCGCCAACAGGAGCGTTCCCGTGAACACGAGGTTGCCCCACACGATCCAGCGGAGCCGCAGCCAGCTCCGCTCGAACGCCGCGTTGAGAAAGAAGGCCGTCCGGAACACGTAGCCCGCGCCGATGAACGCCTGCGCGAAGCGCGGCTCGATGTCCCAGGCGAAGTAGTCCGGGACGAACTGGGGGAAGAACAGGAACCAGACCGCGAACCAGGCAGCCGCGGCGGCACCGAGCAGCCCCCAGGCGAGGCGTGCCGGTTGTGCCACCCCCATCGCTCCCCCTCCTCGCAGGATCGCGGAGCCGTGCGCTCGGCGACAGACTACGCCTCGGCGCCAACGACGTCTCGTTCGGACGAGCCGGGATGCGATGCGCGAGGCGTGCCATCCTAGATCGCGTGACTGATCCCCTCGCGACCGACGAGACGCGGATCGATCGCTGGCTGTGCGCGGTGCGCCTCGTGAAGACCCGCCCGCTGGCGACCCGGCTGTGCGAGGGCGGCCACGTCCTCGTGAATGGATCGCCGGCAAAGCCGTCGACGAAGGTTCGCGCGGGTGATCGAGTGGAGGCGCTCATCGCCGATCGCGAGCGCATCGTCGAGGTCATGCGGCCGATCGAGTCACGCGTCGGGGCCGCCGTCGCCGCGACCTGCTACGTGGACCACAGCCCGCCCGCGGTGCGGGAGGCGGGGCCAGCGATGGTGCTCGTCCGCGGGGAGGGCCGGCCGAGCAAGCGCCTGCGGCGCGAGCTCGAGCGCCTGCGCCGGGCCGCCGACGCCTGAGCCTGGAGTCGGGCTGGAGCTCGCAGCAAGATCCACACGGACCAGCCTTGGCGCCGACCGATGGCGCGCGCCGCGTCACAGCGCCGGTGGCGGCTCGCTCGTCGTCTCCGGCGCGCCGGCGGCCGTCCACGTCCCCGTTTTGAACAGCCGCACGACCGCGAACAGCCAGACCGACGCGAGGATGGCCGCCAGGAGCAGCGCGAGGAGCCACGGGGCCGGCCGCCACCAGCCGACGAGCAGCGCCACACCGGCCGCCCCGAGCATGACCCAGGCGAGCGGTCGATAGACGATGGCGTGCCGGTCGAAGTCGGCGAGCGTGCGCGTCATGCCGCCCAGAGCGACCAGCAACAGCGCTACGGAGCCGGCCAGCAGCCAGGCGACAGGCGCCGGGGTCTGCGGCTCACGCGCGTCCCCGATGAGCCCGACCATCGCGGCGCCCGCCCCCACGATGGCGATCGCGATTGGCAGGTGCGCCTCCATCCAGGCGTTGATGGACAGCCCGTCGAGCCGGGGCAGGCGTCGCCCGCCGACGTCGAAGAAGATCCACCACAGGCCGAAGCCGACCAGCAGCGCGACGAGGCCCGTCGCCAGGCCCAGCGGATCGTGCTCGGCGCCGGCCAGGCCGTTCACCACGCCCGTCACGACCTCGCCCAGGACGATGATGATCAGCAGGTCGAAGCGCTCGACCATCGCGTCCGTCGGGACGATGCCGGTCACCGATCCGCGTCTCGACCTCCAGCCGAAGGCGAGCATGAGGACGAGCCACCCGATGGAGAAGGCCGCCCAGACGACGAGCCGTGCGTCGGCCGGCAGCAGCGCGCTGACTGCGATGACGACGATGGACACGACCATGGCCGCGAGGTATCGCGCCGAGGTGGCCATGTACTCGGGCCGGTCCTGCCGTCGGACGGTGTACCAGAGCCAGGTCATCACGGCGAGGTAGGCGATGAACACGAACGCGAAGGCGGTGCCGGTCTCGCCCGCCGCCTGGCCGGTGAACACCGCGAGCAGGGCGAGGATCGCCATCTGGACGAACACGTACGTCCGCGTCCGGCCGTCCTCGCGTCCGTGGAGCTCGTAGTACAGCGTTCCGTTCGCCCAGGCGACCCACACGACGGCGAAGATCACAATGAACTCGAGGTAGCCGCGGACCGAGATCGAGCCTGCCAGCTCGTGCGAGGCCTGCGCGATGACGACGACGTAGATGAGGTCGTAGAAGAGCTCGAGGAAGCTGACCCTGCGCTCCGCCTCGATCTCGCCGTGCGCCCTCGGCGGCCGCCAGAACCAGCCCCGGAAGCGGCGGAGAGCGCTCGGCTCAGGGCCGACGGCCGGCCCGTCGGCCACAGGCTCCGGCTGGCGTACGGACCGCGCGGTGTCGCTCAGGTGATCGTCGCTCCGGTGCGGATGTCGCCCGCCAGCGTACGCGGCGACGGACCCTGTCAGATCCCCATGTATCGACCTGCGGACGTCAGCCAGCGAGCTCGCGGATCGCCTGCGCCATCCGGCCGTCCACTGGCACGAGTCCCTCCAGCACGCCGAGCAGTGCGAGCGCCGCATCGCGGTTACGGTCGTAGCCGGGCACGAGGTCGCCTAGCGGGAGGACGGTCGCGTCGAGCCGCCGTTCGACGGCACGTTCCACCGTGAACGGATCCTGGCGCGCCGCCCCGGCGCGTCCGAGCGCGTCGAGGACCTCGATGAGCCGGTCCACGGCGTGCACCTGGATGAGCCGCATGCCGCTGAGCCGCTCACCCCGCAGATCGCGGTGCAGCCCGACATACAGGTTGGTCAGAACCTCCCCGACGCACCACTCGACCGGCTCGCGCGCTCTCGGCGATGCCGCGCGGCGCGGGTGCTCCAGCCCGGCAGGCGCGTCGTCGCGTCGCCACACGACCCGGCCGGCGGTGTAGGCGGCGCCGGCGAGCTCGTCCAGCGTGAATACGGCGTACTCCGCGTACACGCCATCCTCGAACAGCACCTTGCGGCCGTCCACGGTGTTCCGGAATTCGAAGGCGATGGGGCCGAGGGCCTCGAGCCAGTCGATGTCGGCGAGGTAGCCAGGCTTGGCGCCGTCGTCGACGATGACGAAGAAGTCGAGGTCCGAATGGTTGTCGAGCCGGCCGAGGTCCGCGCCGACCGACCCGAGCCCGAGCAGCGCCAGGGCATCGCCACGATCGGCCAGGACCCGGCCCAGCTCGTCGAGGCGGGCGAGCAACAGGCCGGGCACGTCGGTGGTCATGGGTGGTTCCTCGCTTCGGCTTGGCTGGTGTGTCCCGCAGGCTGCTCAGGTCGAGCCGAGGAAGTCCTCGATGGCGTCGAAGACGGCCTCCGGCTCCTCCCACACGAGGCTGTGCGTGGTCCCCTGCACGCGGACGACCCGCGCGTCCCTCAGGAGCCCGACGGCGTGGTCGGCGCTCGCGGGCGAGACGGCGCTTCCAGGATTGGCGTCGGCAAGCAGCAGGAGCACCGGACACTCGATCCGCGGGAGCAGCCGCTCGGCCTCGTAGCCCGCGTGCATGCCCTCGAACTCGATCACGGCGTCGATCATCGCCGGGTCGTTCTGCAGGAGGGTCTCGGCCTGGACATCGAACAGCGCGTCGTCGTCGCCGGACAGGTTCTCCGCCCGTACGAGGCGGCCGGTCGCCCGGTCGCGAACGGGTACGTCTCGGAGCGCGGCCGCGACGCCACTCCTGGGCAGCGGATGGAGCGACCGCATCCATGAGAGTCGCTCCCGGTCGGGGCCGACGGTGCGACGGGCCTCATCGACGGACAGGGGCGCATCGATCGCGATGACCGCCCGGGTGAGGTCGGGTCGCTCGGCCGCGACGATGACCGCGACCTCGCCTCCCAGTGAGTGCCCGGCGATTGCCGCGGGCCGGCCGACGGCCCCCTCGAGCAGCGCGATCACGTCAGCGGCGTAGTCCCACAGTCGATATTGCCCGGGCGTCCACGACGACGCTCCGCCCCCGGAGGTCGGGGGCGTAGACGTGCCAACGGAGCGCCATAGCCTCGAGCAGTGCCTGGTACGACTGCCATCTGGCGGATCCTCCGTGGAGCATGACCAGCGGCGTCCCGGAACGGGATCCCTCGGCAAGGTTGATCGACACCGGGCCGATGTCGATGGCCCGCACCTCTAGCGTCGCATGCATGGCACCGTCACGACGTGGATTCGCGCATCCCGTCGCGGCGAAGTACCTCGGCGAGACCGAGTGATCCTCGACGAGGCGTCCGAGCGAGCGTGGTCTCTACGAGATGGTGATCGAGTGCACGCTCGACACCGTGTGAGCGGCGTACACCGTGTTGTTGACAATCGCCCGGTCTCCGACGACGACCTCCAGGACGTAGCAGCAAGGCTCCACCCCGGCGGCCCAGGGGTCGTACTGGAACGTGATCCCAGGCAGCGGGGCGCCAGTGTCGAGAATGTTGCCGTCGTAGGACTTGGAGAACACGGGATATGACACGTTGCAGCCGCCGCGCAAGGTGATGGACAGGGCCGCGAAGTTAAGGTCCTCACCCGAGACGGTGATCTCGAGAGGGCCACCCTTCTTGGTCACATTCGACCCGCAGCACGGCAGCTCCTGGCCCTTCTGGGTGATCTTGAACGTGAAGTCGCTGGGGTAGGTGTTGTCCACCAGGATTGGCACGAGCCCGCTCTCGAAGTCCACGCTTGCGGTGTTCCGGGCCGTCAGCTTCAGGTAGTACAAGCCGTCCGGTGCCGGCGTCGACCAGTTGGCCAGGTCCGTGCGGTACAGCCCCATGTCAGCCACGAGGAACCAGTCGCCAACCGGGCTGCGCATGTAGTCCATGAGCAGGCCCAGGTTGAAGTCGGCGACCGGGTTCAGCATCGGAGTCCAGGGTCCGCCGGGGTTGGGCGCAGACTCGACCTTGTACTTGTCGACATTGGCGATGCCGAAGATGCTGCCCTGGACGTTCGTGAGCCCACCGAAAGGGTGATGGCCCATCGAACCGGGCGAAAAGCTGTCCGCCGGGGTGAGCCCTGGGGGCGCGCTGGGCCCTGCCCCGAGTCCGGCTGGACTGATCTGGGTCGCCGGGATCAGGCCGACCTTGGTGATGCTGGGTAGATCGGGGCAGAGCTTGCGGCACACGAGGCGGCACTTCACCGAGCACAGCCAGTGGCAGAGCTGGTGCCAGAAGCGCGGGTCAAGGTCGATCCCCTTCACAAGCGCCTGGAAGGCTGTGGCGTCGGCCTCGTCGACCGCCCTGACCAACGTCGCGACCAGCTCCCGATCGGCCGCGATGACCCGCACGGCCTGGGTGAACTCGAGCACCTCCTTCGGGTCGTACTCGACGGTGCCCCCGGCGGGACCCGCCAGCTTGCGACACACGAACACGCAGTGCTTGGAACAGAACCAGCGACAGATGTGGTGACAGTGCGCGAGCAGCCCGGCTCGCCCCAGCTCGCTCTGGAATCGCTCCGCGTCCTCGGCACGGAACGCGTCGAATGCCCGGAGGAACGCCTCTGGGTCCTCGGCCAGCTTCACGGCCGCGTCGATTGTCTCCGTCACCTCGTCGAGCCGCTCCTCCGTGAACTCGTCAGCCATCGTTTCTCCTTCGCGTCAGGATCGTGTGGGTCCGTGATGAGGTTGTTGACCGCTGTGCGGCACCAACGGAAGGTTCTTCACCCAACGTCACCCCGCGTTAACGACTTACGGCCGGTACGGTCACGGGGAAAGGCGGGGGTCCGTATCGCGACCAGAGGGGATCGCCCGGGGGCACACAGCCCAGCCCCGCGCAGGCGAATCGATTCCATCTTGGCCATGACATCCGGCTCCCCCCGGCGCAGGCAATGCCGGCTCAGGCGGACGGTATGCGCGCGGGAACGGTCGTTGTCAACCGAGAGTATCCAGGCGGGTCATTCCAGAGCAGACTTGGCGGTGGATCACAGACCATTCCGTCATGCCCCTGCGCGTGCCTTCGTACGCGCGACGCCGCAGCCTCGCTGCCTGCCTGAGCGGTCAGTCGGCGATCGCCGGCCCCTGGTCGCGCGATAGCCCGTCGAAGAGCGGCACGAGCCGAGCCGCGAGCACCGCCCGGAAGACATTGACCACGAGGGCCGCCCGGTCGCCGTCGGGCACTTCGGCGTCGAGCAGCGGGTCGATCAGCAGGTCGATCTGGTCGCGGCGCTCGGATTCGGAGAGCTCTGGCCGCGCGGTCGCGGAGACATCCCACAGCTCGTCGTACAGGAACCAGGCCAGGTCGTCGTAGATCAGGCCGGACTCGACCTCCCACGCCTCGGCCGACTTCAACGCCGAGCCGATCTCGAGCATCGCCGGGACCCCGCTCTGCAGCAGGCGCTGCAGCGCGTCCTCCTGGCTGTCGGCCAGGTCGCCGGCGCTCACGCTGCCCACGGCGGCGGTGCCGAGCACGGCGCCCCAGCGGCTGGCCCTGCGCGAGGCGGACTTGCTCTCCAGGTTCCGAAGGCAGCCGTGGAAGGCGCGTGCGACGGCGCGCGCTCGCGCGGCCTGCTCGCCGTCGATGACGAGCAGCGCCTTCTGGAGCTGCCACAGGTCAGCCGGATTAGGCTCGACCAGGATGCGGTCGAAGGCCGCCTTCGCCACGAAGCGAGCGGGCTCGTCTACCTCACCGTCTCCCGTGTTGGTGTCGGGTGCCAGCGTACGCGGAGACGACAGCCGCGTGGCTTGTGTGGGCACACGCGACCACCTACCGTTGCGTGGCCGTCCACCCAACCAGCGTGCCAGAGCCGGAGCGTGCCCCGTGTCCCTCGCCGACTTCCCGCGGACCCCGCTCCTGTTCGGCCCCTCGCCCATCCAGCGGCTCGACCGCCTGACGAAGCACCTGGGCGGCGCCACCGTCTGGGCCAAGCGCGAGGACTGCAACAGCGGCCTCGCCTTCGGCGGCAACAAGGTTCGCAAGCTGGAGTACCTGCTCGCCGACGCCCTCGCGCAGGGCTGCGACACGCTCGTGTCGATCGGCGGCGTCCAGTCCAACCACACGCGCCAGGTCGCGGCGGTGGCCGCGCACGCGGGCCTGAAGTGCGTCCTCGTCCAGGAGCACTGGGTGGAGTGGCCGGACGTCACCTACGACCGGACGGGCAACATCCTGCTGAGCCGCATCATGGGCGCGGACGTCCGCCTCGATCCGGCGGGCTTCGGGATCGGGTTCAAGGCGAGCTGGGAGCAGGCGCTCGCGGACGTTCATGCGGCCGGCGGCAGGCCGTACGCCATCCCGGCCGGCGCCTCGGACCATCCGCTCGGCGGCCACGGCTTCGCCGGCTGGGCGATGGAGGTCGCGGAGCAGGAGCGGGAGCTGGGTGTGTTCTTCGACACCGTCGTCGTGTGTTCCGTCACGGGCTCGACGCAGGCCGGCATGATCGCCGGCTTCGCCGTCCTGGAGCAGGCGGGCGGCCGATCGCGCCGCGTGGTGGGCGTGGACGGCTCCGCGACGCCGATCGAGACCCGCGCCCAGGTCGCCCGGATCGCGCGGAGGACCGCCGCGGCCATCGGCCTCGAGCGGGACCTGCGCGACGACGAGATCGTCCTCGACCACCGCTACCACGCCGGCGTCTACGGCATCCCGGACGACGCGACGCTCGAGGCGATCCGCCTCGCCGCCCGCCTGGAGGGCATGATCACCGACCCGGTGTACGAGGGGAAGTCGATGGCCGGCCTGGTCGACATGGTGGCCCGCGGCGAGATCGCGAGGGACTCGAACGTCCTCTACGCGCACCTCGGCGGACAGCCGGCGATCAACGCCTACGCCAGCCTGTTCACGAACGGCTGACAACGCCGCCCTGGTCGGTCGCCGACTGCTCGACGTCATCGTCGACGAGGTCGGCGTTGATCGCCATCGCCGCGGTGGATCCCGTCGCCGGCCGAGGTGATGACGGAGGAGCGCGGGTCCACGAGGTTGCCCGCGGCCCAGACGCCCGCGGCGCTGGTCCGGCCCGTGGCGTCGACGATGGGGAAGCCCACCGCGTCGACGTCGCAACCCAGCCCGGCCAGCAGGCCGTCTGCATGGGGGACGTTTGCGGGCCGGATGAACACGGCCGACTCGCGGGACCACCCGCCCGTCCGTCAGCTCGACGCCCGTCAACCGATCGGCCTCGACCACGAGCCGCGCAACCTCCGCGCGTACCACCTGGATGCCCCGTGCCTGGAGCTTGCCCAACTTCGTCCAGGCTCACCTCCAGCGTGTGGGCGAAGAAGACGACGTCGTCGGACCACTGCCGCACCAGCAGCGCGTGCTGGACGGAGCCGGGCGCGGTGCCGAGCACGCCCAGCGGCTGGTCGCGGACCTCCCACCCATGGCAGTACGGGCAGTGGAGAAGATCGCGACCCCAGCGATCTCGGACGCCGGGGATCTCCGGCAGCTCGTCGCGGACGCCCGTCGCGAGCAGGATGCGCCGAGCCAGCAGCACTCGGCCGCCGGCCAGGCGAACCGAGAACCCAGCCTCGATGCCGACGACCTGCTCCTCGATGAGCTCGACGCCGTAGCCGGCGACCTCGGCCCTGCCCATCGCCAGGAGCTCGGCCGGCGGCATCCCATCGCGGGACAGGAACCCCTGCATGCGCGCCGCCGGGGCGTTGCGAGGCGCCCCTGCATCGACCACCGCGACCCTGCGACGCGCCCGGCCCAGGACGAGCGCAGCGTTGAGGCCGGCCGCGCCGCCGCCCACGACCAGGACATCGAAGGTCGGCGACGCCGAGGTCATGCGCCGACGACGATCGGCGAGGCGCGGAACGCCTCGCCGTTAGAGACCGCGAGCCTGTCGGCAGGGGACGCGGTGCCCATGCCGACCGACCCGTTGAGCTGGTTCACGGCCGCTCGGCGCAGGATCCAGAACGTCCGAGCCACGGGGTCGGTCCGAGGCGCCTGCACGCGAGCGACGGTCATGCGGCGCCCGCCTCCGTGGCGACCCCGCTGGCCGGGCGAGCGACGCCCGCCGAGCCACCGAGCTCCGCCGACTCGCCGGCGGCCTCGATCATCAGCGGCGCGTCCTTGCGGAAGCCCTTGAAGGTCATCCACAGGCCGAGCGACAGCTCCCAGACGAAGATCGGGGCGACGCGCGATGGCGTGCCAGGCGGTGCCCGGCTCGGTGACGCCAAGGACGTAGCCGACGATCCAGGAGGTGAACAGCGGGGCTCCGATGAGTCCGATCACCGGGATCGCACGCGGGACCAGGCGCGACTTGTACATCAGCCAGCCCAGCAGGAACGCGTTGAGGGCAGGGACGCCGGTCCCGAGGACGAACGCCCAATTGCGGACGGTGACGAGCGTCTCCTGCACGGTGACGAGGAGCGAGGCCTGGGCTCCGGTCGCGCCCGGCTGCTGCAGGGTCACGATCGACAGGATGCTCACGACGCCGATCATGAGGATGGTCGCTTCGAACAGCCGCGAGCTCACGAAGCCGATAGCCAAGCCGAGGTTCTGGCGCTTCACGACCGCGTAGAGCGCGACCGCGGTCCCGATGGCGGTGAGGCTGTTGACGATGTCGAACAGGGCGCCGAGGCGCACCTGGCCGGCGCTGGCGCCGCTGATGATGAAGTTGGGATCGGTCAGGACCGGGCTCTGAAGGAAGACGGCCGGGATCGAGCTGGCGAACGTGAGGAGGTAGAGAACGCCGGCGACGAGCGCAGTCTTGCGCATGAAGTCCATCGAGAGCGGATTCGTCGTCGAGAGTCGGGAGGTGGATGCCATGTCGAGAGTCCTTTCTGCGTTCCTCTTGAACGGGGTCAGCCGGCGTCGCTGCCGGTCGTGATCGTGGGCGGTGCCTCGGCGCGAGTGACGGACACCAGCGGCAGGCCGAGGTCGCGCACGCGTTGCAGCACGCCGTGGAGTGCGGCCTGGTCCGCGATCGGGCCGCTGATGACGGTGGTTCCGTCGCTGTCCTGGTTGACGCTCATGCCGTCGAACCAGGCAACCCAGTGCGCGTCGAGGCGGCCCGTGAGCCGGATCTCGTAGTGGCCGGCCTCGGGCCGATCGGGCGTCGGGGGCCGTCGGTCGGTCATTCCATTCCTCGTCCGTGTTGCCAGCCGGAGGGCCAATCGACGGCACCGACCTGGCTCACGGGCAAAACCGTGGAGTGGGACGTGATGAGCGCGCATCACCACACGTGATGAGTGCGCTGACGATTTGCGGGGATCCGAGCGAGACGTCGCCGGATCGCGCACGGAGCGACCGGCCTGGCTACCCGGTCGGGCGTCGTCCCTCGCCGCGCGAGAGCAGGCCGACCTCTGCGGCACGGCGGACGGCGGCTCGGCGGCTGTTCACCCCGAGCTTCGCGTAGATGTTCCGGGTGTGCGTTCGGACGGTCGGCAGCGACACCGTGAGCTCGCGCGCGATGTCCGGGCCATCGAGCTCGGTGTCGAGCAGGCGCAGGACCTCGAGCTCGCGTTCGCTCAGCGGTTCTACCAGGGGCTGGTCGCTCGTTGCCCGCACCTCCGACGAACCGATCGCCGCCAGCAGTCGGCGGGCGTAGGTCGACGGTGCCGTGTGCCGGACCACCAGCTTCAGCAGGGCGGCCATCGGCGGACCCTCGTCCACGAACGTCCGCACGTAGCCACCCGCTTCGGCGAGGTCGATCGCGCGCGCGAGCGCCGACCGCCCCGCCATCGCGTCGCCCCGGGCCTGGTGCACGAGCGCCTGCACCACGAGGATGTCGATCGCGCTTCCCGTCCTCCCGCCGCCTTCGGCTGCGTCCAGCAGGCGCGCGAGCAGCCGTCCTGCATCGGCGAGCCCATCGTCCGAACGATCCCGGACACCCTCAGCCAGGAGCAGCCGTGCGAGCGTGACGTGTTCGAACTCGTGGACGTACGCGAGGTCGTCGACGGCCGTGAGGCCGCGATCTCGCGCCCAGGTCCGCGCCTCCGCGAGCCGCCCCTGCGTGATCACCACCCGCGCCCGCAGGGCCGCCACTGGCCGGACGTCGGGCGAGAAGTCACCGTCATACCGGCGAGCGGCCTCATCCAGGAGCTCCAGGGCACCGTCCGGATCGCCCGCGGCCTGTCGCATCAGCGCCGCCGCGACGCGTGACCGGTAGGGGTTCTGCGGCAGGCCGTTCTCCTCGCCCAGCTCGCGGCCCAGGGCCAGGTGTGCCGACGCCGCTTCCAGGTCGTCCCGTTCGCGCAGGATCTCGCTCAACCCGACGTGCATGTCGGCCGCGCCCCGGAGGACCGGCTCGCCCGGCCGCGTCGCGAGGGCCAGGCCCCGCTGCAGGATGCCCATCGCCTCGCTCAGGCGGCCCTGTGCCCGGCGGAGGTCCGCCAGCGCGATCGAGCACCCGATCGCGTCGGACAGGAAGCCGGCCTTCTCCAGGTGGGCGATCGCCTCCTCGTACCAGCGGGACGCGGCCTCGAGGTCTCCACGCGACCACGACGCGAGCCCGAGCAACGCGGCCGCCGCCGCACGACCGACCAGGTCGTCCTCACCGACGAGCTCGAGCGCGGCCCGGGCGTGAGCCATCGTGCCGTCGACATCGCCGAGCAGCCGCGCCAGCCCGGCGCGATGGATGGCGATCGAGGCAGGAAGGTCGCGAAAGGCCTGGTCGTCCACGACGACCATCGCGTCCGCGGTCCCGGCGCGCGATGCGGCCACCCAATCGTCGGCGTCCCGCAGGGCCGCCTCGACCCCCTCGACCTCGCCGCGCACGAGGCGTGAACCCGCGAACGAGTCGCTGAGCACGGGGCGCGCCCGGATGAGCTCGATGGGGAGCGCGTCGATCCAGCGCCGCGAGGTGACGTCCGCGCGGGCCTGGCGCGTCGCCGGGATGGCAAGCTCGATCAGGTCGGCGGCCCTCGAAATGTCGTTGCCCGCGAAGGCGTGGCGGATCGCCTCGCCGTGTTCGCCCGCCCGCGCGTACCACTCGGTCGCACGCCGGTGGAGCTCCGCCACGAGCCAGGGCTTCTCGTCGACCAGACGCGCCTGGAGCACATCCGCGAACAGCTGGTGGTAGCGATACCAGCGGCGCCGGTCGTCGAGCGGGGTGAGGAACAGGTTCCGCCGATCGAGCGCCTCCAGCGTCGCCTGACCCCCTTCCTGGCCGGTCACGGCGTCACACAGCGGACCGCTCATGCGCGCCAGGATCGAGGTCTGCAGCAGGAAGGTCCGAACCTGCTCCGGCTCGCGCTGCAGGACCTCTTCGAGGAGGTAGTCGAAGATGTAGCGGTCGTCGCCCGCAAAGCCGGCGATGAACGTGGCGACGTCCTCGCGCCCTTGCATCGACAGCCCCGCCAGCTGCAGCGCGGCGACCCAGCCCTCCGTCCGGCCCTCGAGTACCGCGACATCGTCGGCCGACAGGCCCAGGCCCAGGACCCCGTTCAGGTAGGCGTCGGCCTCGTCGGGCGTAAAGCGCAGATCGCTGGCGCGGATCTCGATCAGCTCCCCTCGCGCGCGCAGGCGGGCCAGGGGGAGCGCCGGATCGGTGCGGCTGGCGATGACCAGGCGGACGTGGGCCGGCAGGTGCTCCAGCATGAACGTCATGCCGGCCTGCACATCCGGCGAACCGATCGTGTGGTAGTCGTCGAGCACGAGGACGATGTTGCCGGATTGCGCGTCGAGCTCGTTGAGCAGGGGCGCCAGGACCGCATCGATGGGCCGGTCGGGCGACTCCAGCAGGGACAGCGACCTCGCCCCGATGTCCGGCTTCACGGTCCGCAGCGCGGCGATCACCTGGGTCCAGAAGGCGACCGGATGGTCGTCTCCGGGATCGAGCGAGAGCCAGGCCACGACCGAGCCGACGGCCGGAGCGGCCATCCATTCGGCCAGGAGCGTCGACTTGCCGAAACCTGCCGGGGCCGAGATCAGGGTCAGCCTGGACTCGGTCCCCCGGAGCAGGCGCCCGGTGAGTCCCGGCCTCGGCACCAGGCCGCTTCGGGGCTTCGGTGCGTAGAGCTTCGTCGCGAGGAGCTGACCTGGCATGCCGCCCCACTGTAGCCGCGACCGGGTCGCGTCGGCCCCCGAAGCCGGCGTCCCCGGGTCAGGTCTCTCGCGACAGGATGACGACGCTGTACGGGCCTACCGCCACGAGTCCGCTCTGGGCACAGCCGTCCATCGGCTCGCCGTCGGCGTCGAGGTCGAACGCCTCGTGGCCGCCGAAGTCGGGTGCGTAGACGGCCGAGTCCGAGTTCAGCCGAACACGCCATCGGCCGGGCGCCGGGAACCCGATTCGAAGGTCATCCACCGTGCGATCGGCGAAGTTCGCGACGACCACCGTGTCGTCGTGTGGGCCGCCGTCCATCCAGCGGTGCATCGCCAGCAGCTTGGCCTCGCCGTCGGCCCGCAGGATCGCCACGTTCGAGCCTCGCAGGCCCCGCGTCGCACCGTCCGCCGCCCGCCGGAGCGCGATGAGGTCGCGATGCAGGCGCAGGACCCCGAAATTGGTGCTCGCCTTCGCCCAGTCCAGCCCGACCTCGTCGTCGAACCAGCGATCCTCGAGCAGCTCCTGGCCCTGGAACAGCATCGGGATGCCCGGCGAGGTCAGCACCAGCGCCGACCCGAGGACCGCACGCTTCCGCGCCCACCAGTTGCCTGCGGCGCCGGGGGCGATCGCCTCGGGGACGCGGACCTGGCCGTTGGCCACGTCATCGTGCGACTCGGTGTAGATCACCCGGGCGAGCGGCGCCCCCCGGCCCTCGCCGAGGATCGCGGTGACGACCGCGTCGATGTCGCGGGTGGCGTCGTCGGCGCCGATGACCACGGGGCGGACGCGATAGACGAAGCCGGCGTCCCACTGGGCACCGAAGCCGGCCCCGCCCTGGGCGGTTGGCGCGACGAGGGCCGGATCGTCCTGCATGTCCTCGGCGATCGTGATCTTCCACGGCTGGCGCGCCCGGATCTCGTCGTTGATCCAGGCCATGAACGACCAGCCGTCGGGGAGCGACGAGCCGTCGTCCCGGGGCCTGCCGGTCACCGTCCGGATGTTCACGGTCGAGTCGAAGCGAAGGCCGTCGCACCGGAACTCCTCGAGCCAGGTCATGGCGCTGTCGCGGAGGAACGTCCGGACCTCGCCGCGGCCGTAGTCGGGGCGCGTGGCCCCCCACGGCGTCACCGCCCGCACGTCGCTGTAGACGTAGATCCCGCCGCCGCCGCCCTCCGCCCAGCCGTCGAACCGCCAGAGGTCGAGGTCGGAGGGTCCGAGGTGGTTGAAGACGACGTCCACGATGACGGCGATCCCGTGCGCGTGCGCGTCGCGGACGAACCGCTTGAACGCGTCGGGCCCGCCGTAGCTGGACTCGATGGCGAACTGGTGCGCCGGGTTGTAGCCCCAGGAGATGTCGCCGGCGAACTCGAGCGGCGGCATGACCTGCACGGCCGAGACGCCGAGCTCGCGCAGGTAGCCGAGCCGGCGGCGGGCGGTGTCGAAGGTCCCTCGCCGATCCTCCTTCGCGTTGAACGTCCCGACGTGGAGCTCGTAGATGACGAGGTCGTCCCAGGTCGCGATCCGGAAGGCGTCGTCGCCCCAGTCGAACCCGGCCGGATCGTACACGACCGCGTTGCCGACGGAGTTGGTCACCTGGCGTGCGTATGGATCGATGCGGGACAGGTCACCCGCCGGCGTGCGGATGGTGTAGCGGTACTCGGCACCCGCATCCACGCCCTCGACGTCGGCCGACCAGGTGCCGGTCGAACCGTCGCCGTCCCGCTCGAGCGCGGTCCGGTCGCCCGCCCAGCCATCGAACGTGCCGGTGACGAACACGGCATCGGCGTGAGGCGCCCAGACGCGGAAGGTGGTCCCACCCGGATACGGGATGGCGCCCATGCCGGGCCGGCTCGAGCGCGCTCCAGCGCTCACGCGGTAGGGGACCCCGTCGCACCTGGAGCCAGCGGCGCCGGAGTCTCCGCCTCGAGCGCCCGCCGCCCGAGCGGGGAGAGACCGTAGACGCCGCGCTCGACGCGCTCGAACCAGCCGTAGACGTTCGACTGCAGGATGCGCCCCGCGTGCGGTGCATCGCCCGCCGCGCGGATGGCTCGCACCGTCGCCGGACCGGGCTCCAGTCGCTCGAGGCAGCGGAGGGCCTCCTGACGGTAGGCGGTCATGATCGGACGCCGGACCGAGCCCCCGCTCGTCGGATCGCCGACCCGTCGTCGGTGCTCGTCGAGCAGCCGCGACGTGCGTGCCCGGCTCCGGCGTGGCTGGTACGGCAGGGGGTCGAGGACGACATCGGCGCGGTCGCCGGCGACGACGATCAGTCCCAGTCCGAGGCGGCGGCAGAGCCGGCGGGCGTCGGCGGGCCGGCGCGGCCAGGTGCCGACGGCGAGGTAGACGGCGTCGGTGATCGCGAGCCGGTCGATGCCCTGCAGGACGAGGTCGAGGCCGAACGTCCGCTTCAGCTCGACGACGACCGGTGGTTCGTCGCCGCGAACGGCGACCACGTCGCAGCGGACGACCTCGCCCTTGACGACGTAGCCCTGGCCCTCCAGCAACGCCTTCACCGGGCCGTACAGCGCGGTCTCGGGCGGACTGGCGGATCGGGTCCTGGGGACGCTCACCCGGCTAAAGTGCCACGTGCGGCGACCGCGTGATCGGCCGATCCGGCCGCAATTCGGCGGAGAGGCGTCGTTCGTGACCTCCGGGCATACTCCCCGGACCATGCCTCGATGCGCCCCCGCGATGCTCCTGGTGCTCGTGGTCGTGGCCGGTTGTGCGCCCGCGGAGGCCGACGAGCCGCCCCGTGCCCTGATGGTGACGGCACCGCCGCCAACGATCGCGCCCGCCCGCACCGATGCCCCCGCTCCCGTCGACCCGCCGACGGCTCGTGCCAACGTCGATCCTTCGCCCGCGCCCGGAAGCTCGTCGCCGAGCGCGACGCCGGCCCCGACCGCCTCCCCGAAGCCGTCGACCGAGCACGCGGCCGACAAGACCGACTCGCCGTCCTCGAGGATGTCCGTCAACCTGGCCCGCGTCGCGGACTTCGCGCCCCAGTACACCTTCGACTGGTGCGTCGGCGCCAGCCTCCAGATGGCGCGCTCGATCGTCACGGGCGACCGCAACGAGTCGCGCCGCTCGCAGCGTCGCCTGTGGCAGATGGCGCGTGACCGTAGTCCCGACAGCCCGTATGGCGGCGCGAACCCGATCGGCTGGGCGGCGACGCTCAACGACCTCGGCCTTGGCCGGTATCGCTTCCTGAGCCTGCCGACGTTCGATGCGGCCGTCCGGACCGCCGCCCGCGCGATCGCCGAGACCCGCCGGCCGGTGGGCCTCGTGATGTGGGCAGGACGTCATGCGTGGGTGATGACCGGCTTCGAGTCGAACGGCGATCCGCGGCGCGACGAGGATGCTGCCGTGACCCGCGTCCGTGTCATGGACCCGCTCTACCCGCACGGGTCCCGCTGGGGGCCGAGCCCGGCGCCCAACAGCCTGGTGCGGCTCAAGCAGCTCGCGCGCCAGTTCGTCCTGCGGGACCGGCCGGACTACGACCTCGGCGTCGCGCCCGGCTGGCTGCTGGTGCTGCCCGTCGACTGACGCTCTCGCGGGTCCGGCGCGTGGTCGGATGCGGTCGCTGAGGCCGTATGCTCGCCTCGATCACCAGACGAGGAGCGACCGTTCGATGCCGATCGACGCCGGCGATCCTCCGCCCGACGCGCAGTCCCTCGAACGAGCCGTGGACGAGGCGGTCGCGGGCTTCCCCGACGAGGCTCGCGCCGACGCGCTCACGCCGGTGGACGACCGCTGGCTGGGGATCGGGATCAGGCTCGGACTGGAACGTCCCGACGACGCGCGACGCCTGCTCGAGCTGATCGCAGCCCGAGCGGCCGATCGAGTCGCGCCTGCTGTGGAGGATGGGGCGCTCGGCTCCCCCGTTGGCGCCCCGGCCGGCGAGGGTTCTGGCGAAGCCCCGGCGGTCCCGGTCCGGTCCGCGCTGCTCGCCCGTTCCGCGGCGGTGCCATATGCGGAGCGGGCGAGCATCGGGGCCGAGGCGACGTTCGGATGGGCCGCCCTGCTCACCGGCGGCGAGGTCCAGCGTCTCGGGTGCATCGTCCGGGAGATGCTCGATTCGGGCGCGCCGGCAGACATCGGCCGAGGCTTCGGGCTCGCATGGGACGCCGGCGTACGCCTCCCTCGCCGGGAGCTCGACCAGCTGTTCCGGGAGTTCACCGAGCTCCAGATGACGGTCGCCGGGGTCCTCGCCGGGCGCGACCTGCGGTCCGAGCCGACTGTGCGGACGGATGGCGTCAGTGGCCTGCTCGGGCAACTGGTGCCTCGGGCGCGTCCGGGAGAAGCGCAGGCAGCCGCCGCGATCGAGGGCAGCGGCGACTCGGGGCGCCTGGGCCTGGTCGCAACCTGGAATGCCTGGATGGCCGTGCGCTTCAGGAGCCTCATCCCGCCGCCGACGTTCGAGCAGCTGGTCCGTCCGTGGGTGACGGTCGTCGGTCGCTTCCCGAGCCTGCATAGCGTTTGACGTAGCGCCCCGCGGGCGGGGTTGGCACCGTCGGCCGCCCGTATGCTGGCGGGCATGACGGCTCGAGCCCTGTTTCGGCTGCAGCTAACCGACGGGTCGGTCCGCCTCGCGTCGGGGTCTCCCGACACCGGCCCGGAGACCCTCCTCGACGCGGCCCTCTCGATCGACGGCCTGCTCGGCCGTGGCGGGCCGTGGGACCGCGTCGCGGCCGCAGCCGGGACGGATCCGGTTCCCGCCGGGGCAACGATCCTCGCGCCGATCGAGTCGCAGCCCGTGTGGGCCGCCGGCGTGACCTACGAGCGCTCGCGCAACGAGCGCGAGGCGGAATCGGTCTCGGCGGCCGACGTCTACGCCCTCGTCTACGACGCCGAACGGCCGGAGCTGTTCCTGAAGGCCGCCGGCCGGCGCGTGGTGCCGCCCGGCGACGCGATCGGGATCCGCCGCGACTCCGCCTGGAACGTGCCCGAGCCCGAGCTCGTGATCGTCGCGGACGCCGCCCTCAGGCCGGTGGGGCTCACGATCGGCAACGACGTGTCCTCGCGCAGCATCGAGGGCGAGAACCCGCTCTACCTGCCCCAGGCCAAGGTCTACGACCGGTCGTGCGCGCTGGGACCGTGCGTGGTCGCGTGGGACGACGTGGCGCTGCCCGCCGCCATCGGGCTCACGATCCTGCGCGGCGGCTCGCCGGCGTTCGCGGGCGAGACCTCGACGGCGGCCATCCACCGCCGGCTCGAGGACCTCGTGGACTGGCTGGGGCGGGCGATGACGTTCGACGTCGGCGCCTACATCATGACCGGCACCGGCATCGTGCCGCCGGAATCGTTCACGCTCCAGGCCGGCGACGAGGTCGTGATCACGATCGACGGGATCGGCGAGCTGCGCAATCCGGTCATCGAGGTGGGTCGCTGACGCGACGAACGTACCGGGGACGGCGCCGTTGCGACGACGATAGGATGCCCGGCATGCGCACACGACTCGCCCTCACGACCATCCTGGCCGCCGTCCTCATCGCAGCCTGCAGCGGCGGCTCTGCATCCACCGCGAAGCCCGCGGCCACGAACGCCCAGGCCTCGAGCGGCCAACCGGCCGCCACCGCGGCGCCCGCGGGCGGCGGTAGCGTCGACTGCACCGCGGTCAAGGCCGCGACCGCCAAGATCCTCGTGTCAGTGCAGCTGCTCGCCCAGATGCGCGACCCGGATGGCGTCGCGGCTGTGAAGTCCAAGACGATCGGCAACTTCGACCCCGACGAGTTCCTGGCCGCGCTTCACGAGCTGCACGCCCTCGACGGCCAGACCTCGGTCATGGGCGATCCGAAGGCGGCGATCGACGCGTACGAGGAGGCCGGCGAGGCCGCCAAGACGCTGTTCGCCACCGATCCCGTGACCCAGGACGCGATCGACGCCTACAACACGCACGTCGGCACGATCGGAGAATTCCTCGGCCACCAGGGCGCGATCGCGGGGGCGATGGACGCCGCCGGCTGCTGATTGCCCGGCGGTCCGATACTGGCCGCGTGAGCGGCTACACGAAGGACCCTCGCGTCGACGCCTACATCGACGGCCTGCCCGACTGGCAGCAGGACATCTGCCGCCGGGTCCGCGACCTCGTCCACGGAGCCGATCCCGAGGTCGAGGAGACCATCAAGCGGAGCGTCCAGCCGTACTTCGTCCTGAACGGCAACATCTGCGCGCTGCTCGCCGCAAGGGACCACGTCAACGTGTTCCTGTACGACCCGATCGCGCCCGATCCCGAGGGCATCGTCACGGCGGGCCACGACAACCTGACCGGGCGGACGGTCGCCTACCGCAAGGGTGAGTCCATCAACGAGCGCGCCCTGGGCGAGATGTTCCGCCAGATCATCGCGAACAACCGGGCCGGCGGATGGCGCAAGCTCAGGGGCGGTTGACCACCATCGATCAGATGCCGCGCGCCACGACCGCCAGCAGGCCGAGGACGACCACGACCACCAGCGCCCCCACGCGCACCACCGGCGCGCCCGACGGAGCCCCTCGCCGGACGACGGCGGCAGGATCGCTGAAGCCCGAAAGGGTGTTGGGCTGGGTCTGATCCCGGAGCACGTTGGGCCGTGCCGTGATCGCCTGGTTCTGCAGGAACGTCATCGCATCACCCGTCGCGGCTGCTGCGAACGCCTGCCAGCCGGGCCGGGACCAGCTCCACGATCGGGGCTGTCTCGACCGGCGCGGACGGCCGCAGCGCGATCGCCGCGCCCATGAACACCGCCGGGACGATCCCGGCCGCCTGCATCCAGCGCGGCGCTCCGGCGACCTGCAGCCCCGCGGCAAGGCCGACCGCGCCGGCCGTCAGCCATCGAAGCGTGGCGTCGGGGATCTGCTGCAAGGCGCTCGTCGTTCCTCGTCCACCCGCCGCCGTGGCACGGGCCGTCGCGGGCACGTGCCCTGCGACGGTGGCGAGGCTCGCCCGAGCCCGTCCCCGGGCCCGCGTTCCAGTGCTGGTCGTCATCGCTCGCCTCCGGGTCAGGCCGGCACCGCGGCAGGGCGGTCGTTGGACAGGCGGAGCAGCGTGTCCAGGCGTCCGCGGGCATCCAGCGCGGTCGCCGACGCGGCCGTCGCGATCCCAAGCCCCAGCCGGCGGTCGGCGGCGATGCCGCCCTCGAGCGTCCGGGTCGCGTCATCGAGCGCATCCCACGCCTCGTGGAAGTCGGCGCGGTCGACCTGGTCAGGGAACGTGCGGCCGCGCGGAAACGCCGCGTTGCGACGGTCGACGAGCGCCATGCCCTCGCTCAGCTTCGCGGTCAGCGGGGGGTCGAACGGGACGTCCTCGGGATCGCCTTCGCTGCCGACCAGCGCCAGCATCAGGGGCCGGCGCCAACGGCCGTTGACCACGCGCTCGACGATCATCGCGGCGATCGTCATGAGGACCATGAGGAGGGCAAGCATCAGGCCGTAGAGGGGAACCCAGGCGATCGCGCCGAGCGCGGGCCCGCCCGAAGCCGGCTGGAGGAGCGCCTTGAGCGCGACCGCCGGCAGGACCAGGAAGGCGATGAGGAAGAGGGCTCTCGCCTTGCCCTCGGGGAGGGGCGTCCGCCCCATCCGTACACGGACCAGCCGCAGGATCCCCAGGCCGGTCATCGCGACGACAGCGAGCATGAACAACGGCAACGGCATCGCGAACGGCTTTCTCGGGACGAGGGTTCCGGCGACGTCGATCGGAGCGTGGAGCTCCGGGACACCGAAGGTGAAACTCCGCCCCAGTGGGGTTGCAGTGAACCACACGCCGATGGTAGTGTCAACTGTAGTTGCACGATGCCACTCTGGGAGGAATAGGCAGATGACGCTGTCGCTCGGACCCGTGCTGAAGCAGGCGCGCGACGTCCGCGAGCTGTCCGGCGTCGACGCGGCTCGCGCGGCCGGCATCTCGCCCGCCTATCTCAGCAAGCTGGAGAACGACGCGGTCAAACGTCCCTCGCCGCACGTGCTCCTCCAGCTGAGCGAGGCCTTCGGGCTGCCCTACGCCGACCTGATGCGCCTGTGCGGCTACCGGGTCCCCGGCGAGCTGGACCCGAGCGCGGCCGCGGGCGTCACCTCCGCCCTGTTCGCCGACCTCACGGACGACGAGCGGGAGGAGCTGCTCGAGTACCTCGCCTGGTATCGCGCCCGGCGCCGCAGCGGACGTGCCGCCGTCCGGGCCAGCTAGGGTCGGCTCGGGGCTCGATCAGCCGTGGCCGGGCGCGAGCCGCTCGCCGGCCTCGATCCGCACCGGGAGCCGGTTCTCGGCCGGCGTCAGCGGGCACGAGAACTTCGGGTCGTACACGCACGACGGGTGGTAGGCGAAGTTGAAGTCCACCGAGTAGGTGCCGTCCCCCTCGACCTCGATGTCCATGTAGCGGCCCAGCTCCGTAGGTGTCCTTGCCGCTCGTCGCGTCGAGGAAGGGCACGAACAGCGACTCGTTGCTGCCGCCCGCGAACGTGTACGCCGTCAGCGTCCGGACCTCGCCCTCGAGCGGGAAGCTGAGCACGCCGGCCCGCTCGGCGGGGCGTAGCCGCCCATCGGACGTCGGGATCTCGAACGCCACAGGCTCCGTGCCTGCGTACGGCTCGAGCGCCAGGTCGTCGAATACGAGGCGCTCGTCGACCGGGTAGTACGGGAGGCCGTCGAAGCCCTCCCGCTCGGCCTCCGGAATCGGGCTCCCGTGGGCGGTCCGGAAGAACTCGTCCTTGTCCTGCCGGAACTCGGCGATCGCATCCTCGTAGGACAGCGTGTGGTGATGGTGCTCGTGGTCGTGCTCGTGGTCGTGCGTCTCGGTCATTGCCGGAGGCTACTCCCTCGGGCGTCCCGAAGCCCTGGCGGGACCGTCGTGCCCCACCTTGGAGCGGGCTGAGAGCTGGCCGTGAGCTTCCGGTAATGGCCGGCGCCCTCAGGGGGCTCTCAGGCGGGCATGACGAGCATCGAGATCAAGACCGCGCCAGACGGCGTGGCCGACGACGGAGGACCGCCTTTCGACCTGACTGCGACCCGAACCACCCACCCCGCACTCCTCGCGGAGATTTCCATGACTGAGTTCAACCCATCGCTCGACACCCCGCCGCCGCCCGCCCCGGGCCCGGCACGGCTGTCGTTCTCGCGGCGGGCCGCCGCATCGGCCCTCCTCATCGTCGGCCTGTTCGCCGTTGGCGGCACCGCCGTCGTCATGGCGGCCGACCCGTCGGCCAGCCCGTCGCCCTCCACGTCGGCGCAGCCGTCGACCGGCGGCAGCGGCGCAGGCCCGAGCACGGGTACCAATCCCGGCGGCACGAACGACCCGTCGGGTCGCCCGAACCACGCCAACGGGCAGGACTGCCCGGACAAGGGCGCCGGCACCGGTGGCACCGGTAGCTCCGGCGGCTCGAACGGCACCCAGACGGCCCCCAGCACCCCCGCGACCCCGGGCTCCAGCGCGGCGCCCGCGGTCTGAACGAGGGCCGGCGATGCCGCCTCACGGGTCGCCGGCCTTCATGCACCGGGACGGCAGGTGCTGCGCCTGCCTACCCGGGCATCGTTGACGTCGTACCCCCGTCGTGCCTCAGCCTACCCACGTTCCACCCTGCCACCCGCGCTCAGGCTGCTGGCTCGGGCTCATCCAACGTCAGCAGCCCCGGCCGGACGTGGGTCCCGGTGAGGCCGGACAGGGCCATGTCGAGGGCGTCGCCGAAAACGCGCACGCGTGCCTCCCGAAGCCGCACGAGGAACGGGCGGAGCGCAGTCCGTGCATCGCGTTCGAGTCGTCCGTTCGCGGCGAGCTCGGCAATCCGGCTCATGGCCTGGGCCCCGGTCTCGAAGGCCTCGACCCAGGGCCGGCACTCGGCGATCAGGGCTTGGTTCCCGACCGGCCCTCGCAGCAGGTGATCGGCGGCGTCGATGAGCGTGTCCGCGAGCGCCGCGAGATCGGCCGCCGCGCCCCTCGCCTCGCCCTGGTCGAGCCGGAACGCGAACGACTCGAGCGCGCGCGTCACGACCGGGGCGTCGTCGGGGCTGAGGCACGACGACCGGACGTTGTCCGCGAACAGCGAGAACGCCTCGAGGTCGGCATCGCCCACGACGTCGCGCATCGCCCGCCGCCAGCTTCGCTCCGGGTCGTATGTCTCGGGGTCGGCGAGGTAGTCCGCGATGGTGGCGAACGGGATCTTCGACGCCTCGTACAGCTCCATGCCGTTGGCGACGATCCCGAACGCGTGGCGGAACAGGTGCGGGTCGCGACCGCGATAGGGGCCGATGTGCAGCTCGAAGCCCATCGCGACGTCGTTCACCGGGTAGTTGTCCCAGTAGGTCGCCGGCCGGCGCGCCGCGCGCTCGAAGACCGCCGCATCCCCGACGTCGAGGGACGGCGAGCACATCGCGCGCCCGGACCAGAACAGGTCGATGCCGGGCTCGAGGCCGGCGCCGAGGATCGCCAGGTACTCCTCGGTGCCGTCGCCGCAGTAGACCGTCGGGCACACGATGAGGCGGGCTTGCTGGCCGAGGCGCTCGAAGACCCGATTGGCCACGCTGACGTGGGCATCGGCCAGCGTGTCGAACGCGCCCCTGTCCTCGACGTGCTGGAGTTGGCGGGGGATGTCGTCGAACAGGAGCCCGAAGGCCTGCACGCCCAGGGCCCCGACCGACGCGAGCTTGCTCGTCAGCGCGTCGAGGTCGCCCTCGTCCGAGTAGCGCATCGACAGCCCGGGCGACAGGCAGAACACGAGGTCCACGCCCGTCGCGAGCGACCGGTTGACGAGCTCGTTGAGGCGCCGGAGCTCGTGGCCCTCGTAGGGCGCCCGCCACGCCCGGCGGACCAAGGGGTCGTCCTTGGGCGTGTAGACGAAGGTGTTCAGCCCGCGGGAGGCCATGAAGCCCAGCAGCTCCAGGCGCTGCTCGTGGGTCCACGGGTTGCCGTAGAAGCCCTCCACGATGCCGCGGATGGCGAACGGGGACGGCGCGGTCGGCGTCATCGGCGGCTGCTCGTCGCCGGCTCAGCGGGTGTCACGGACGAGGCCCCCTCCGTTGGTTCCGACATCGACGGGTGACAGGGTAGCCTTGCCGTGATGTCCCAGAGCCGAGGGGCGACCCTCCAGGACCTGCCGGGCGCCTATCGGGTCTGCCTGCTCACCGGCGACGCCGGCCGGGACGCGTCCGGATCGTTCCGCAATCCAGACCTGCTCGGACACGTCTTCGTCGGCCCGTACATCGTCGGCAGCCCCGATCTCGCGCGGGTGGTTGTCGACGCGGACGGGGTGGTCGGGTACGTCCTGGGCGCCGCGGACAGCAGAGCATTCGAGGCCTGGGCGGAGCGGGCCTGGTGGCCGGTTCTGCGTGCTCAGTACCCGGAGGTCGGCGACGGCACGCCGGACGCCGACCTGATCGAGACGATCCATCATCCCCACATGGTTGCCGAGGCCATCGTCGCCGGGTACCCCAGTCATCTGCACATCAACCTGCTCGAGCGCGCCCGCGGACAGGGGCATGGGCGGACACTCATCGAGTGGCTCGCCGGCGAGCTCCGGTTGGGCGGATCCCGTGGGGTCCATCTCGACGTTGCCGCCACGAACACCAACGCGATCGCGTTCTACCGGCACCTCGGATTCGAGGCGCTCGCCACGACCGACGACGGCTTCGTGATGGGCCTGCGGCTCGGCTGAACGCCCAGCAGGCCCGGCCCACGAGGCTACTTCTTGCGGCCGGTGCCCGTGGAGCGACCCTTCGCCGAGGCCTTGGCGGCGGGCTTGGCGGCGGGCTTGGCCGCGGGCTTTGCGGCGGGCTTTGCGGCGGCCTTTGCGGCGGCCTTCGTCGACCGCTTCGCCGTGGCCTTGGAGCCCGTCGACCGGCGGCTCGCGGCACCCACCGCCAACCCTTCGGCCGCCCCGACCTCCTCGGCGCCCTGGGTCGCCATCACCATGCCCGCGCCCGCGAGCTGACGCGTCGCGCGCGCGCCCGCCTGGGCCGCGGACAGCTCGGCCACGCCGGACGCCGCCGACTCGAATCCCTCCGCCACCGCGTCGTCGCGAGCGTCGAGCAGCGCGTCGGCCGCCTCGAGCTCGGAGATGCCCTCGGCGATCTCGGACAACCCGATCGCCGCCAGCCGCCCGCTGAGCGCGTCCATGCCCTCGGCCAGCGCGGCCGCGGCCATCGCCCGGCCGATCTCGTTGACGGCGAGCCCGCGCAGCTGGCGGCCCTTCGCGTCAAGGAAGGCCGAGAGGACCGGCATGCGCATCAGCGCGACGACGTTGCTCGCCACGTCCAGCTGGCCCGACAGCGAGGCAAGGAACATCCCGCGATCGAGATTGTCCGCGCTCACGGCCGCGACGAGCGCGCTGACGTCCGCGGTCTCCTCCGCGGCCTCGAGCGTCGCGGCGCCCCGGACCGTGTCGGCGACCGCCTCTCCCGTCGCGAGGTCGCTGAGGTCCTCGAGCGACTCGGCACGGTCGAGGTCGTCGGCGCCCCTGGTGACGTCGGCGGCGCCCTCGGCGGCCAGCGCGACGGTCTCGCGTGCGGCGGCCCCGGCCGCGTCGATGAGCTCGGCGCCGGCCTCGAGGTCCTCGGCGCCGGCCTCGAGTGCTGCGTCTGCCCGGGCCGCGATGCCGGCCTTCCCCTTCGCCATGATGCGCTCCTTGCTTTGACGTTCCCGGCCATCGTGCCGCGCGTGCGTCCCCGTTGGATCGCCAATCTTGCGTGATTCCGAAGCACGACGCGAACGCGCCCACCCGACGAGACGGCCCACGCGTCGGGGACCGGGTCCCGGCGGCCGTCAGCGGCCCGGGTCGACGTGCACCTTGGGGGCGTCTCCCCAAGCGGGATCGCGGCCGCCGGCGAGCACGCCGGCCACCTCGTCGAGGCCGACAACGGCGGCGATCAGAGGCGAGGGGTCCACGCGGCCGTCCGCGAGCAGCTCGAGGGCGCCGCCCAGGCCGGGCGAGGCGCTGAGGATCCCGACCGCCGTGACGTCCTTGAGCACGACCCGCCGGGTGTCGACGAGGCTGGGCCGCCCCGACAGCCCGATCCAGACCACGCGCCGCCCCGGCTCGGCGAGATCGACCGCGAGGCCCGGGAGCTGGGCCGCGTTGGAGGCGTCGACCACCGCGTCGAACGGTCCGGGCGGGACCGTCGAGGCGACGTGGACATGCTCGAACCCGAGCGCCGCGGCGAACCGGGCCGATGGTTCGCGATGGGCCACCACGTGCACCTCGACACCCCGTGCGCGGGCCATGAGGGCGACCAGCAGCCCGATCGCGCCCGCGCCGAGCACCAGCAGTCGCTCGCCGGGCTCGAGGGCGGCCGCCTCCAGCGCCCGCCACGCGTTCCCGCCCGGCTCCACCAGGGCCCCGCGGGTGTCGTCGACGCCATCGGGCAAGGGCAGCAGCGAGCTCGCCGGCACCGCGAGCTGCTCGGCGAGCGCACCGGGCCAGCCGTTCCGGATGCCGACCTCGAACCGGTCGGCGCACAGGTGCTGCCGCCCGCCGCGGCATCGGTCACAGCGGCCGCAGCCGAGCATCGTGTCGCCCGTGACCCGCCGTCCGACCCACGTCGCGTCGACGTCCGGGCCCACCGACCGGACCGTGCCGCACCACTCGTGCCCGATCCGGATCGGGTAGGACGCCTCGCCCGAGTGGAGGTATGCCATCTCGCCCGAGAACAGCTCGACGTCGGTCCCGCATACCCCGACTCGCGCGACGTCGACCACGACCAGGCCCGCCGTGGCGACGGGCGGCTCGACCTCCCGGACCCGACCTCGTTCTGGACCCTCGATGACGAACGCCCTCACGGGCGCCCGGCCCACGGCGTCTCCGGCAGGCCGCAGTGGCCGGTCCGCGCGAAGCCGTATGTGCCTCGCGAGGCGACGGTGACGGTCCAGCGGGGCATCGATCCGGGCGCATGGGTCACGGTCGCGAGTGTAGGGTGGCGACCGGACGCCGGATACGCGCCGGAGGCGATCGCCGTCACGGACCATGTACTCCCCGGCGTGGTGGTAGAGCCCGGGCGAGGGTGGATTCGAGCGGATTCGGGCCTTCCTACCACCCCGAAGGGTGGATGGAGCCGGATTGACCGCAGATGTCGGTCTATGACTCCCCGCAGGCGTAGGTGGGGGGTGAACCATCAGGCGCGCCGACACCGCCCTCGAGGCGTGCGGGGAGCAAACGAGCCGGGCCCCGCAGCGTGCGGAGTGCCCGGCTCGTGGGACGGGGAAGGCGCAGGCGGCCGATGCGCCGGCCTGCGCACGGGACCTACGGGATGCGGTTGAACCAGAGCGCGGCGAGCCCGGCGCCCGAGAGCACGAGCAGCAGGGCCGCGGCGGCGAACCACTGCGTGACCTCCTGCTCCTGCTGCGTATAGCCGACCTTGGAGCCGAGGCTCTCGTAGATCTGGGCGAGGTCCTGCGACGTCGGCGCCTCGAAGAAGCGGCCGGCGGTCGTCTCGGCGATGGCCGCCAGGGTGGCGGTGTCGGGCGGGACGTTGAGCGTCTCCATCTGGCCGGTGTTCGGGTCCTGCACGTCCACCGTGCCGTCCTGGGTCCCGAGGGCGATCGTGTAGACCGGCATGTCCTCGCTGGCGGCCTGGGACGCGGCGTCGAGCGGCTCGGTCGAGCCGGTCGAGTTCGCCCCGTCCGAGAGGAGCACCGTGGCGACGAGCGGCGGCTGGCCGGCGTCCGGGGCCGAGGACGACGACGGGTCCGGGGACGCGGACGGCGCGGGCGTGGCGCCAGGCGTCGTGTCGGCCGAGGTCGTCCGCGCGTCGGCGGTCGCCTGCAGCGACACGACGATCGCGTCGCCCAGCGCGGTCCCGCCGTCGGCCTGGAGGTCGTCCAGGGCGTCGCGGACGGCGGTGCGATCGGTCGTCGGGGGCACGACCAGGCGTGCGTCGGTCGAGAACGCGACGAGGCCGATGCGGAAGCCCTTCGGCAGCTGGTCGACGAAGCTGAGGGCCGCGGCACGCGCGGCTGTCAGGCGGTCGGGATCGACGTCGGTGGCGAGCATCGAGCGCGACACGTCCATCGCCAGCATCACCGTCGCCTCCTCGCGCGGAACCGCGACGACGGCCGACGGCCTGGCCAGCGCGATCGCGAGCGCGGCAACGGCCCCGAGGTACAGGGCCGTCGGGACGTGGCGCCGCCAGCGCGGGGCCCGCGGCACGAGGTTCGACAGCAGGTCGACGTTGGTGAACCGGACGACGTACCGCGCCCGGCGCCGCTGGACCAGGAGGTACAGCGCGAGGGCGATCGGCACGAGCAGGAGGCCGAGCAGGAGCTCGGGCGATGCGAAGGTCATGGAACCATTCCCTGGATGCGGAGCTGGTCGGCGAGCGATCGCAGCCAGCTGCCCGAGGTGGACAGGACGACGTGACGGACGCGGAGCCGGCGGAGCTCGCGCGCGACGTGGTCGCGATCGCGGGCGGCCGCCTCGGCGAACCGGTTGCGGAGGGTCGACGACGAGGTGTCGACGCGGACGGTCCGGCCGGTCTCGGCGTCGATCAGGTTGAGCTCGCCGACGTCCGGGAGCTCGTCCTCGCGCGGGTCGCGGATCTCCACGACCAGCACCCCGTGGCGCTGGGCGACGGCGCCCAGCTGCGGCAGCCAGTCGAGCGGGCCGCGGAGGTCCGAGACCAGGACGACCAGCCCGCCGGCCGGCGCGCCGTGAGCGACGAAGCGGAGGGCGGCCTCGGGCGACTTGAAGCCGGCCTCGTTGCCGTCGGACTCGAGCTCGACGGCGGCGAGCGTCATCAACAGGCCAGCTCGGCCGGCGGTCGGCCGCGACTGGCGGTCGTTGGGGCCGCCGAAGGTCAACACGCCGAGGCGGTTGCCCCGCTGCGTCGACAGGTGGCCGATGGCGATCGCCACGCCCTCCGCCACGTCCGTCTTGCGGCGATCGGCGGTGCCGAAGGCCATCGACGGCGAGACGTCGAGCAGCAGCCAGGAGGTCAGCGCGCGTTCCGGGACGTGGACGCGGACGTGGGGCACGGCCATGCGGGCGGTCGCGTTCCAGTCGATGCGGCGGATGTCGTCGCCGGGCTCGTACGGCCGAACCTGGGCGAGCTCGGTGCCGCCGCCGAGGTCCCGCGCGCGGAACTCCCCGGCGACGAGCCCGCGGATCCGGCGCCCGATCGAGAGGTCGAGCGCACGCAGGAGCGCCTCCGGCGTGGCCCCGGGTCCCGGTTGCGCCGGCGTGCGGAGCCGCGGCGCGAGGGCGGTCATGCCGTCCGCTCCTCCGTGATCATCCGCGGCGCGGGAACGTGCGGGACGATCCGCTCCAGCAGCATGTCCGGCGTGACCTCCTCGGCGAGCGCCGAGAAGCTCGGGACGATGCGATGGCGCAGGACGTCGGGGGCGAGCTCGGCGATGTCGGCCGGCACCACGTAGCGGCGGCCGCGGAGGAGCGCGAGCGCGCGCGCGGCGTGGACGAGGTTGATCGAGCCGCGCGGGCTGGCCCCGAACGAGATGTAGCCCTTGAGCGCGGCCTGCCCGACCAGCTCGGGGTTGCGGGTGGCGGCGACGATCGCCACGGCATAGGCCGTGATCGCCGGGTCGACGTAGATGGCGGGGGTCGCGGCCTGGAGGACCTCGAGCGCGTCCGCGTCGAGGATCGCGCGCACCGCGGGCGCCGGCCCGAGCGAGCGCTCGACGACGGTGGCCTCCTCGGCGGCGCTGGGGTAGCCGACGACGACCTTCATCATGAACCGGTCGACCTGGGCCTCAGGCAGCGGGTAGGTCCCCTCGGACTCGATCGGGTTCTGGGTCGCCATCACGAGGAACGGGCGCGGCACCGCGTGGCTGTCGCGGCCGATCGTGACCTGGCGCTCCTGCATGACCTCGAGCAGCGCGGACTGGACCTTCGCGGGCGCGCGGTTGATCTCGTCGGCGAGCAGGAAGTTGCAGAACACAGGGCCCAGCTCCGTGTCGAAGCTGCCGGTCGACGGACGGTAGATCCGGGTGCCGACGAGGTCCGCAGGGACGAGGTCGGGCGTGAACTGGATGCGCCGGAACGAGGCGTCGAGCGCCTCGGCGAGCGTGCGGATCGTCAGCGTCTTGGCGAGGCCGGGCACGCCCTCGAGCAGGAGGTGGCCGCCGGAGAGCAGGGCGACGAGCACGCGCTCGAGCATCTGGTCCTGGCCGACGATCACGCGCCGGATCTCGAACAGGACCGCCTCCGCGGTCGCGCGCGGGTCGTCGGGCTTGGCGGGGGGCTGCGACGGCCGGGCGTCGCGGACGGGTTCGATCATCGGGAGCCTCCGGGGCCCGCGTCGGGCGGGCGGTGTGCTGGACGAGGGCCGGTGACAGGCACTCCTCAGCACTGCCACCGGCTGCCCCGATGCTTCGGTCGCCACATGAGAGATCCCTGACAACGCCGCGCGGGTGGCGAGACCTCACCCTCGTCTCAACCCGGCCTGAACCTCCCGGGTGTCAGCCGCCGGCGTTGTCGGGCAGGCGCGCCCACACGTCGTCGGCGCCCAGCGCCGCGGCTGCGGCCTCGAGGTGCCGGCGCTGCTCGCGCCACGCGTCCCGGGCCTCGCCGGGCTCCTGCGCGGCGAAGGCGAGCCCGTCGCCGGGCCGGACCTGGGCGAGGCGCGCCAGCTCCGCGCGCGTCACGACGCCCATGACCGGGTAGCCGCCGATGGTCGGGCCGTCCACCAGCAGCACCAGGGGCCGGCCGTCGCCGGGGACCTGGATGGCGCCCGGAACGAGCGGGTGGGACAGGGCCTCGCGACCCGCGGGCAGAGGATCGCCGTCGAGCCGGATGCCCATCCGGTCGATGGCCGACGCGGCCCGCCACGCGGTCGCGGCGAACGCAGCGACGACGTCCGGCGGGAGGTGGCGGAGATCGGGCCCGGGGATGAACCGGATCGGACCGTCCGCCGCGGCCGGGTTCGGCGCCAGGGTCGCCGGCCAGGTGCGACCGCCCGCGGCGAGGTCGCCACGGAATTGGGGCTCGATCCGGTCGCCCGCCACGAGGGCTCGACCCAGGACGCCCTGCGACGCCCCCGGTGCCCACGTGGACGCCGAACCGAGCACCCGGTCCGCCACGAGGCCGCCGGCGAGCGCGAGATAGGCGCGCATGCCACGGCGGCCGCCGGCGAAGCGCAGTCGTGCGCCGGCCGGCAGCCGGTGGGCCGCGCCCGGGGCGAGCGCCCGGCCATCGTCGCGCTCGGCACCCAGGTCGGCGCCCGCGATCGAGATCACGCACGTCTCGACGACGCGCAGCTCGGTGCCGCCGAGCGTGATCTCGAGGACCGCCGCGTCTGGCGGCGCTCCGGCGAGCACGTTCGCGGCGGCCGACGCCCACGAGTCGCACGCGCCTGAGGGCGGGACGCCCAGGTGGGCGAAGCCGGGGCGGCCGCGGTCCTCGACGAGGAGCAGCGCGCCCGGATCGACGACCTCCAGCATCGCCGCCGGTCAGCCTGGCACCAGCCGGACGCGGTCGCCCGGCGCGAGCAGCAACGGTCGGTCGCGTCCGGCATCCCACAGCCGGGCGTCGGTGCGGCCGATCACGTGCCAGCCGCCGGGCGTCTCGAACGGGTAGAGGCCGGTCTGGCGGCCGGCGATCGCGACGCTGCCGGCCGGGACGCGCTCGCGCGGCGTCGCGCGTCTCGGCAGGTCGAGCTCGGCTGGCAGCGTGCCCAGGTACGGGAACCCGGGCACGAAGCCGATCGCCAGGACGGTGTGCTCGACGGCGACGTGGCGCCGCACGACCTCGGCCTCGGTGAGTCCGGTGCGCGTCGCGACCTCGGGGAGGTCCGGGCCATCGGCGCCGCCATACGCGGCCCGGATCTCGTGGACGGCCGGGTCGTCGACCGGTTCGATGCTGTCGGCCTCGGCGAGGGCATCGAGGAGGAGCGTCCGGACGGCCGCCTCGTCGATGGCGTCGGGATCGAACCGGAGGAGGACGCTCGCGTGTCCCGCCACGGCCGGCTCGATGCCTGCGACGCCGGGCAGCCGGTCACCGATCCGCGCCGCCAGGTGATGCGCCCGTGCGTTGGCTTCGAGCGTCAACGCGTCGTTGAGGGTGGCCAGCAGGGCGGCCTCCCCGACCAGGTCGATCCGGGCGGGCGGGTGCGACGGGCGGACCCGGGACCGTCGGTCAGCCACCGGGCGCGAGGACCGCGATGCCCGCTGCCTCGAGAGCGGCCCGCACCGCCGCGGCGATCGCCGCCGCGCCCGGGGTGTCGCCGTGGACGCAGATCGTGGCCGCCGGGACCGCCACCGATGACCCGTCGCGGGCCCGCGCGCGCCCGTCGCGCGCGATCGACAGCGCCTGTGCCGCGGCTGCCGCCGGGTCGTCGTTGAGGGCGCCCGCGAGGTCGCGCGACCGCAGCCGGCCGTCGGCCTCGTAGACGCGATCCGCGAACCCCTCGATCACCGTCATCAGGCCGAGGTCCGCGGCGGCCGGGATCATCGCCGATCCGGGTGGCACGACCAGCTGCAGGCCTGGATCGATCCGTGCGACGGCCGTCGCGACGGCCCGCGCCGCGCCCGCGTCGGCCGATGCACGGTGGTACAGCGCGCCGTGGGGCTTGACGTGGGCGAGCCGGCCACCCTCCGCCCGGACGATCCCCGCGAGCGCGGCGACCTGGTACAGGACCGACGCCTCGAGCTCGTCGTCGGCCATCGCGAGCGCCCGGCGGCCGAACCCGACCAGGTCGGGGTAGCCAGGATGCGCCCCGACCGACGCGCCGCAATCGAGCGCCAGCCGCACCGTCCGCCGGATCGTCAGGGGATCTCCGGCGTGCGCGCCGCACGCGACGTTGGCGGAGCTGACCAGCGGGATGAGGTCGCCGTCGGCGCCCATCGGCCACGGTCCGAGGCCCTCGCCGACGTCGGCGTTGAGGTCGATCGCCGCACCCACGCCGCCATCGTACGCGCGGGCACGATCCGGACGCCGATAATCCGGCCATGGCGATGCCGTTTGCGTGGGACGTCGAGGGATCGGTCGGGGCCGACCGGGTCGCCGTCGTCGCGCTGGTGCCGGGCTACGAGGAAGGCCCCCGGATCGCCGCGGTCGTCGAGGCCGCGCGTCGGTACCTGCCGGTGATCGTCGTCGACGACGGCTCTGCCGACGACACCGCCGCCAACGCCGAGGCCGCCGGCGCCGAGGTCATCCGGCAGGTGCCCAACCAGGGCAAGGGGGCCGCATTGCGGGCTGGGTTCGCGCGGGCGCTCGCGGACGGCTGCGCCGCGGTCCTGACGCTGGACGCCGACGGCCAGCACGACCCCGACGAGATCCCACGGTTCCTCGCCGCCTACACGGCCCCGGGCGCGTCGGGCCCCCGCCCCGAGCTGATCATCGGCAGCCGCGACTTCGCGCGCATGCCGCCGGCCCGCCGCCTGTCGAACACCCTCGGGACCGCGGCCTTCTCATGGGCCGTGGGCCAGCGCGTGCCCGACAACCAGTCCGGGTACCGGCTGCTCGGTCGCCGCCTGATGACCGCCATGCTCGACAGCCGGGAGACCGGCTTCGAGTTCGAGGTCGAGATGATCGCCGTGTGCATCCGCAACGGCTGGACGATGGGCTGGGTGCCGATCTCGACGATCTACGCGGGCGAGCCGAGCCACATCCGCCCGGTCGCGCACCTGCGCCACTTCGTCCGCGCCACGCGGGCGGCGCGCCGCCTCGTCAGGCAAGGCGGCTGAGCCCCGCCCCCCGTCGTCCTACCAGCTGCCGATGTCGGTCGACCGGCGGTGATCCGGACGCGGCGCCACGGCCAGGTGGTCGAGGATGTCGCGCAGCCTCGCGGTCGCGAGGGCGATGACGCTGTCGCCCGCCCCGTAGTACATCGACAGGACGTCGGTCTCCGGGTCGTGGACCCAGCCGGTCGGAAAGACGACCTTGTCCACGTCGCCGCCCCGCTCGTACGGCGCCAGCGGACCGAACACCCAGTCGTCCGTCCGGCGCAGGACCATGCACGGGTCCTCGAGATCGAGCAGCGCGAGGCCGATCCGGTAGATGGGCCCGGCCGAGGTCGTGTGGACGCCGTGATAGCCGAGCAGCCAGCCCTCGGGGGTCTCGAGCGGCGGCGGCCCGAGGCCGATCTTGCCCGCGTCCCACCACGCCCCGTCGCGCGCCTCGAGCAGCATCGTGTGGTCGCCCCAGTGACGGAGATCGGGCGAGTACGACATCCAGATGTGCGCACCGCCACGGAGCGGCGTCGGCCGGTGGATCATGGCCCAGCGGCCGTCGAACCGTCGCGGGAACAGCGCCGCGTCCTTGTCCTCCGGCGGCATGGCCGGTCCGAGCCGGCGGACCTCCTTGAAGTCGCGCGTCATCGCCAGCGACACCAGCGGTCCGCGCCGGCTGTACGCGGTGTACGCGATCGCCCACTCCTCGCGCTCCGGGAGCCACGTCAGGCGGGGATCCTCGCAGCCCCAGACCTCCTCCGGGTGGTCCTCGGGGTGCGGGGCGAGCAGCGGCGTCTCGTCGAAGCGCCAGTCCGAGACGCCGTCCACGCTCCGTGCGACCACGAGATGCGAGATGCCCCGGAAGTCCTCGGCGCGCGCCAGGAGCACCGTCTCGTCGCCCATCCGGGCGGCGCCCGGGTTGAACACCGAGTTGGCCCGATACGGCAGCTGGTCGGCGCTGATGATCGGGTTGGCGGGATGGCGCTCGAAGAGCGTGGCGGCATCGACATCCATGGTCTTCACCCTCGGCTCACGGGCAGGCAGGTGGCGGCCCGGGCACGTCGAATGATCGGGGCTGCGGTCGGCTCGCGTCGGATCTCCCGGACATGCTCGAGGGCCGTCAGCCACATCAGCGTCGATTCGGCGCCCTGGTTGCGGTTCACGCCGACCCGCTCCAGGCCGTCGAAACAGCCGCCCGACGCAGGATCGGCCATCGGCAGGCCGACGTCGTTGTCGCCCAGGAACCAGCCGTAGGCGCGGTCGATCGCCTCGAGGTATCGAGGCTCGCCCGTGTGGCTGAGCGCGACCTCGGCGGCCAGGATCATCGCGGTCGCCTCGATCGGCTGCTGGTCGAAGCGTGCCCTACGGCCGCCTCGTGGCCAGAACCCCTCGCTGCCGATCGCGGAGAACTCGCCGCCGTTCGAGGTCTGGACGTCGATCAGCCAGTCGAGCGCGTGCAGGCCCATCCCCATGAGGACGCGATCCCCCGTCCGTCGGCCCGCGACGATCAATGCGCGCGGCAACAGCGGGTTCTCGTAGGTGAGCACGGGTTCGGGCCATGGCCAGTCGTCCGAGCCTGCGAGTGGCGCGAACACGCGCCCGAGCCGGCCGGCCAGCCGCGCGAGCGCATCGCTCGTCGCGGTGCGGAGCCCGTCGTCGATGCCCGGGGACTCGAGTGCCTCCGCGCAGCCGAGGAGGGTGGATGCCGTCGCCCGAAGCGCCGTCAGGTGGGCCGATGCCGGGAGCGCGCCGGCGAACAGCCGCCTCGCCCGGGCGGCGAACGCGGCGTCGTGTCGGGTGCTCATCGCCCCGCCGAGGGCGAGCATCGCGCGTCCGTAGCTGTCCTGGGACGCATCGCCCTCGAGCCAGCGGCCGTCTTCGTCGCGGAAGTTCCGGAACCGGCCGGTCACAGGATCGGACGCGTCGCGCATGAAGCGGAGCGAGCGGCGTGCGCTCTCGGCCACGGCGACCCAGCCGAGCACGCGGGCGTGCGCCAGATCGACGGTCAGCGCGCGGGCGACGTCGTCGGTGCAGTAGCCGAATTCGCGGTTGGGCACAGGCCCGGTTGCGTGCTGCCAGATCCCCAGCTCCCCCGTCATCTCGGCGAGGTGGTGCCGGTTGACGGGATGGAGCGGGCGCCTACCCACCGACGGCCGCGAGCCGCGACACCGGTTGCGCGATCGGACGAGTGAGGGGCGGAGCGGGCGGGGGCACCGGCTGTGAGGCGCGCGCGAAGATCCGGCTGTACTCGGCCCCCACGCTCGACCACACCATGTCCCGGCTGTACTCGTAGGCCCGCCGCCCGATCGCCAGTCGCCGCTCGTGGTTGCCGAGCAGGTCGATGAACGCGTCGGCGAGCGCCGGCGAGGACTCGGCCGCCACGAGGCGCCCTCGGCCGTGGGCGAGCCGCTCCTTGGCGTAGGCGTACGGGGTGGACACGACGGCCTTGCCGGAGCCCATCGCGTAGGACAGGGTCCCCGACACGATCTGATCCAGGTTGGGGTACGGGGTGACGAACAGGTCGGCGGCCTCGAGCCACGTCCCGAGCTCGACGCGCCCGACGAACCGGTCGATGAACCGGACGGCATCGCTCACGCCGGCCTGCGCCGCGACCGCCTCGAGGCGCTCTCGATACGCCTCGCCTTCGCGCAGCAGGAGGTCGGGGTGCGTGGCCCCCAGGATCACGTACACGGCCGACGGGATTGCGTTCACGACGGCAGGCATCGCCGCGATCGCGGACTCATAGCCTTTGCCGGGACCGAGCAGCCCGAAGCTCAGGATCACGCTGCGGCCTTCGAGGTCGAGCCGGGGCTTGATGGTGTCCGGATCCACGAGCGGCAGGTTGGGGACGCCGTGGGGCACGATCTCGACCCGCCGCTCGTCCACGCCGTACGCGCGGGTCAGCATCGTCGCCGCGGCGCGGGACATCACGACGGTGGTCGTGGACAGGCTCACGAGCGTGGCCAGGACCTGTCGCTGCGACGCGGTCGGACGGCGGAGGACGGTGTGGAGGGTCGTGACGACCGGCCGGCGGAGGGCGCGGACGAAGTCGAGGACGTACGCGCCGTCCGGGCCGCCCCAGATCCCGTACTCGTGCTGGATCGAGACGACGTCGATGCTGGACTGGTTGAGCGCGTTGGCCGCGGCCACGTAGTCCTCCTGGACGTCGCGCCGGATGCGCTGACGGACCTCGGACGGATAGGTGGCCGGGCCGGTCGTGGGATGCAGCGCGACGACCTGGTGGTGCCCGACGGACGCGGCCAGGTCATGCGTGAAGGTCGCGATGCCGCAGTGATGCGGCGAATAGGTGGAGACGAATGCGGGAGTCGGAATCTCGGGCCTCCGTTCAGTCGGGCGGGATCGCGGCCCGGTTGAGGCCGGGATGGGCCGCGGGGTCGGCCCGGCCGGCGCAGACGCGCCGGCCGTGTCGATCGAAGGGCTGCGCCGGCCTGGTCAGGCCGCGCTCACCTGGGTTGCCCGAGGTCCCTTGGGGCTCTGTTCGACCTCGAACTCGACCTTCTCACCGCCGGTGAGCCTGTCGAAGTCGAGCGGAGCCTGGAGGCCGCCGCGGTGGAAGAAGTATTCCTTCCCGTCCTCGGCGCTGATGAAGCCGAAGCCGCGGTCGGCGACGACCTTCTTGATGGTGCCGTTGGTCATGACAGTGACCCTTTCATTCCCGAACCGGGGAGCAGACGCACGGCCCGTTCGAGAAGGTTGGGTCGACCACGCGGAGCATCACCACAGGAGGCGGCGACCTATCAACCGTACTCGCAATCGGCCCCCAGCACAACCCGGCGGGCGCCGCCGGCGGGCGCTCGGAGCCCGTTGTGATCGGGGCGATGGCGTGGTTCGAGGCCGCCTGCGTCGCCCCGGCATCGTCATTCGTCCATCGCGGACGCCATCGGCCGTCGTGCGGCAGTGGCATCGCACGTCCGCTGGCGCGGGCCGTCCCGGACCCGAGGATCAGGTCACCGATCCACCCGATCGACCGACCTGCCGAACGTCCAAGGAGACGACAAGCGATGCCGGACCTCGCCGCCGCCCTCGCCGCCCCCGTCGCGCCGACCCGCCCCGCGACCTCCGTCACCACCACCGCCGACACCACCCTGTCGGGCGCCGACCTGCGTGCGCTGCGCGCGGCGGTCAACGGGCGCGTGCTCGTCGCGGGCGACCCGGGCTACGACGACGCCCGCGGCGTCCACAACACCCACTTCCTGCGCCAGCCGGCGGTCATCGTGCGCCCGGAGAGCGCGATCGACGTCTCGCGCGCCGTCACGACCGCCCGCGAGCTGGGCCTGGAGATCGCCGTGAAGGGCGGCGGCCACAGCGTCGCCGGCCACTCGTCGACCGACGGGCTGCTCATCGACCTGGGCGCGATGCGCGCGATCGACGTCGACCCGGTCCGGGGTATCGGCTCGGCCCAGGGCGGAGCGACCGCCGGCGAGTACACCGCGGCCGCGGGCCAGCAGGGCTTCGCAACGCCGTTCGGCGACACGGGCTCGGTCGGCCTCGGCGGCCTGACCCTGGGCGGCGGCATCGGATGGCTGGCCCGCAAGCACGGCCTGACGATCGACAGCCTGGTCGAGGTCGACCTCGTCACCGCCGACGGCCGGCTCGTCACCGTGAGCGAGGCCGCCGATCCGGACCTGTTCTGGGCGGTTCGCGGCGGCGGCGGCAACTTCGGCATCGCGACCCGCTTCCGCTACCGGCTCCACCCGGTCGACGTGGTGACGGGCGGGATGCTCGTGCTGCCGCTGACGGCGCAGGTGCTGCGCGACCTGGTCGACGCGTCCGTGGCGGCGCCCGAGGAGCTGACCCAGATCACGTTCGTCATGGGCCTGCCCCCCGCGCCGTTCGTGCCGCCGCAGGCCGTCGGCATGCCGGCCGTCGTGGTCATGCCCGTCCACGCGGGCTCGATCGAGGACGGCACGGCCGCGATGGCGCCGTTCCGCGCGATCGCGACGCCGCTGGCCGACATGGTCGGTCCCATGCCGTACCCCGCCATGTACCAGCTGACCGCCGAGGGCGAGCAGCGCGGCCCGGGCGTCGTCCGGTCGGCGTTCCTGCCCGACCTCGACGACACCGCGATCAACGCGATCGTCGAGCGTCACCACGGCCCGCAGGGCGCGCTGGCGATGACCCAGCTGCGGATCCTCGGCGGCGCCATGGCCCGCGTGCCGGCCGACGCCACGGCCTTCGCCCACCGCGACGCGACGGTGATGGCATCGGTCATCGCCCACGGCGAGGGCGACTACGCGGAGCTCAGGGCGTACGCCGAGTCGTACCACGCCGACCTGTCCGGCGGAGCGACGGGCGTGTACGCCAACTTCGTCGGCGACGAGGCGGCGGGCCGCATCCACGCCGCGTATCCGGGTGCGACCTTCGAGCGGCTCGTCCAGGTGAAGCGCCGCGTGGACCCCGACAACGTGTTCCACGCGAACCACAACATCCGGCCCGACTGACCGGTGCGGGTCCGGCTCGGTCGCGGCCCGAGCCCCTCGCAGCTCCCGCGCCCTCGACGGTCCGCCGTCGGGGGCGCATCCGCGTCCGGGCGGGCCATCGGCGTCCTGTCGTTCGCGAAGGCAACTTCACCCGTCCGCTACCCCGCCTGAAGGGTGAGGCATCATGCTGCCAAGAGCGCCCGCGTTCCCGCGCGCCTGTAGCCCCGAGACCGATGAGCAACCCCTACGAACCCGTCCAGCCAGCGCCCGCCGATCCGGCGGCCGCCGGCGATCCAGCTCTCGACGCCGTCCCGCAACCCGTGGCCGTGCAGGCCGTCGTGCCCCAGCCCCCGCCGGCGCCCGTGCCATCCAAGGGCGGCGGCCCGCGCCGCGGCTACTCGCGCTGGGTGTTCGGCGTCCTCGCCCCGGTCCTCGCCATCGTCGTGTTCGCCGGCGGCGTGGCCGTGGGCAACACGGGTATCGCGAGCGGGACGATCCCGACCGGTCAGACGGCGGGTCCCGGCGGCGGCGACGCGGGCAACGAGTTTGCGCTGATCGGCGAGGCGTGGAAGGCCATCCAGGACAACTACGTCGATGCCAAGAACCTCGACGACCGCGACCTCGCCTACGGGGCGATCCGCGGCATGACCGAGGCCGTCGGCGACGAAGGCCACACGTCGTTCCTGACCGCGGACGAGGCCAAGGCCGTCGACCAGTCGCTGTCGGGCACCTTCGTCGGCATCGGCGTCCAGCTCGACGATGACGAGACGAAGGGCCCCATCATCCGCTCGATCATCCCGGGCACCCCCGCCGAGAAGGCGGGCCTCAAGCGTGGAGACCTGATCGTCCAGGTGGACGGCACGTCGACGACGGGCCAGTCGATCGACGAGGTCGTCTCGCGCGTGCGCGGCCCGGAGGGCGAGTCGGTGACGCTGACGATCCAGCGCGGCGACGCCAAGCCGTTCGACGTCACGATCACGCGCAAGCAGTTCGACCTGCCGCTGGTCAGCTGGGCGATGGTCCCGGGCCGCAAGGTCGCCATGATCCGGCTCGACCAGTTCGCGACCGGCGCCACCCAGGGCGTCGAGGACGCCATCAAGGGTGCCAAGGCCGACGGGGCCACGGCGATCGTGTTCGACCTCCGCGGCAACCCCGGCGGCTACGTCAACGAGGCGGTGGGCGTCGCGAGCCAGTTCGTGGGCGACGGGACGGTCTACCAGAGCGTGGACGCGAGCGGCGTCGAGAAGGACGTGCCGGTCCAGCCGGGCGGGCTCGCCACCAGCATCCCGCTCGTGGTCCTGACCGACGACGGCACCGCGAGCTCGGCGGAGATCGTCACCGGCGCCATCCAGGACGCGGGCCGGGGCAAGGTGGTCGGCGACAAGACGTTCGGGACGGGGACGGTCCTCGGCCGCTTCGACCTGTCGGACGGCTCATCGCTCCGGATCGGCGTCGAGCGCTGGCTGACCAGAAACGGCCGGCCGATCTGGCACGAGGGCCTCGAGCCGGACGTGAAGGTCACGCTGGGCGACACGGTGACGCCGCTGCTGCCCGACGACATCCGGGACCTGACGCCGGCGAAGCTGGCCGGCTCGGACGACACGCAGCTGCTGAAGGCCCTCGAGCTGCTCAAGGGGGACGGGTAGACGCCGAGGGGCGGGGGCCCCGAAGGGGAAGGCGCCCGAAGAGGAAGGCGCCCGAAGAGGAGGGCGCCCAAAGGGCGGACGCCCGAGGAGTCGGGCTAGCGCCCGTCCTGCTTGGCGTCGGCGACGTGGCGGCTCCAGTTGGAGAGCCGCCCGTCGGTCGACTGCGAGCTCCCGACCCAGCCGCACACGCAGGTGACCTGCTGCTCGCGATGCCGGTAGTCGGCGATCACGTGCTTGCGGGGGTCGGGCTCGCTCGGCGGCCGCCGCGGGGGGAGCCCCGTCGGGGGTCGCCGTGTCTCGGCCATGTCCGTTAAGCCCGGCGCTGCGCGAAGCAGGCGCTGCAGTAGACGGGCTTGCCCGACGTGGGCTTGAACGGGACCTCGGTCTCCTGCCCGCATGACGAGCAGGTGGCCGGGAACATCTCGCGCGGTCCGCGCGACCCGTAGCCGCCACCGCCGCCCGAGCCGTACGACCCGCCGGAGCTGTAGGAGCCGCCGGAGCTGTAGGAGCCGGAACCGCCGCCCTCGGCGTTGCGCGCGGCCTTGCGGCTCGCCCGGCACGATGCGCAGCGGCGGGGCTCGGTGAAGCCGCGCTCCGCGTAGAAGTCCTGCTCGCTCGCAGTGAACGTGAACTCCTGGCCGCAGTCGCTGCAGGTCAGGATCTTGTCGATGGCCATACGGACCCTCTCGTTTGTATGTGGGTGACGGTTTCCGCGACCAGACCTTCGCGGAAATCCGGAGGGGAGAGGATCGGGTGGCCGTGACCGGCTTTGCCCATCAGGGGGCGCGGCGAGAGGATACCCGGTTATGCGCCGATCGCGATAGTCCGCCCGACGATCGGATGGCCCGTACGAACGCGCGACGGCGATCCGGCCACCTCCGAACCGGCCTATTTCTTCTTGGCCGGCAGGCTGCCAGCGAACGCGATGGCCTTGTCCAGCCAGGCGTCGAGGGCCGCGTCGTCGGCGACAACGTCGGGCGGCAGCGTCGCGTAGCCCCTCATCGTGCGGCCCGGCATCGGCGAGAACGGCCCCGATCCCGGCAGCGCGACCAGCGCCTCGAGTTCCGCCGGCCCTAGGCGGACCATCCACGTGTCGGCGAACAACGCGGTGGCGAGGTTGCCGCCCGCGAACAGCGCCGGGTAGCCGAACATCTTGCGCCACTCGGCGTCGGGGTGGCGCGCGGCGGCGGCGTCGAAGCGCTCGACCAGCTCGGGCGGCGACTTGGTGAACTTGGGCACGGCCATCATCGCTCCTCGGCAGCCGCCGCGACCGGCAGCACCAGAACATATTTGTCTTCGAGGGCGGCATTGCCCGGGATGGACCGCCAGAACGCCGTCCACAGGCTGTCGGGGCGAGGCTGACGCCGCACGAACTGCCGCCCCACGGCCTTGATGGAGATCGATGAGCCGGGCTTGGGGCTGGGGCCCCAGCCGCTTCCGCCGTACGGATGGAGCGGGTCGAGGATGTTGGCGCGGGTGACGCGGAAGCCGCCTGGCGCGGCACGGTCGACGACCGCCTGGTAGCCGCTCATCACCCAGGCATGGCGACCGCGCCAGACGAGGAGCCCGACCGGACGCCGATGGTCGTGGATCGCCCTCGCCGCCATCCGCATCGCCTGTCGCAGGGTGTCCGCGCCGCCGACGCGGTAGTCGCCCCCGCCACGGAGCGGGAGCGTGGCTGCCCAGCCGAAGACGCCGGCGCCGCTGCGCACGAAGCCGGGCGGCGTCGGGCCGCTCAGCGAGCGCGCCTGGACCTGGAGCCGGTGCTGATAGGCGGCGGTCCGGTTCACCCCGGGCTTGATGATGTTGAGCATCATCTGGACGCTTGCCCCCACGCACTGCACGAGGTTCGTCTGGGCGACATAGTCGCGCGCTCCAGCGAGGTCGAGGCGCAGCGTCCGGCCGTTCGTGCCGCCGATGGGCGACCGGACTGCGGGCTGCGGGCCCGGCCCGGTCGTCGGACTCGATGCGGGTGGCGCCGGCGACGTCGTCGGTGACGATGCGGCGGTCGGGGGCGGCAGCGCCGGGGTTGCCGGGTGCGTCGGCGGCTGCGCGGCGGTCTCGTCCGGGTTGTCGGACGGCGCGGGATCGGACGTCGCCGCATTCGCGAGGGCGTCGCCGGTTCGCACTGTGGCGGGGCCGTCGGCAAGGGCCCGATCGCCGGACGGTGCGACCACCACCGGAGCGACAGCCACCACCAGGGCCATGGCGACGATCAGGGTGGCGAGGGCGATTCGAGGTGACATTCGGCAGTGAAACCTTACGTCCGGATCCCTGTCGTCGGTTCCGACCGACTCGGGTGAACGGCCAACCTGCCGGGCGCGATCCCGTGCGGGCGGAGGCTCGGTGTCGGGTTCACCCACTACCCTAGCGCGGCAGGGTGATTCCGAGAGCCTCAGGTCTGGGCGTCGTCCGCGAGGTTCGGGCCCAGGCGTCGTTCGGCCTCGCCCTCGGTGATCCCGGCGCGGCGTGCGTAGTCCTCGAGCTGGTCGCGCCCGATCCGGCCGATCCCGAAGTAGTGGCTCTCCGGGTGCCACAGGTACAGGCCGGACACGGAGGCCGCGGGCAGCATCGCCAGCGACTCCGTCAGCTCGATTCCCACCCGTGCCTCGGCATCGAGCAGCTCGAACAGCGTCGACTTGGCCGAGTGATCGGGCGTCGCGGGATAGCCGGGCGCCGGGCGGATTCCCTGGTAGCGCTCGGCGATGAGGTCGTCGTTGGACAGCGTCTCGTCCGGGGCGTAGCCCCACAGCTCGCGACGCACGCGCTCGTGCAGCCGCTCCGCGAAGGCCTCGGCGAGGCGGTCGGCGAGGGCCCGCGCGAGGATCGCGGAGTAGTCGTCGTGCGCCGCCTCGAACTGCGCCACGAGGTCCCTTGTCCCCTTGCCGGCCGTCACGGCGAACGCGCCGATGTAGTCGGCGACGCCCGCCGGGCCCACGAAGTCGGCGATCGACACGTTCGGCCGCCCGTCGGGCTTCGCCATCTGCTGCCGGATCGCGTGCAGGCGGGCGAGCTCGCGGGTGCGGCTCTCGTCCTCGAACAGGATCACGTCGTCGTCGGGCGTCGCGTTGGCCGGCCAGAACCCGACCACGGCCGACGCCGTGAGCAGGCGCTCGTCGACGATCCGGGCGAGCAGCGCGACGGCGTCGGCGTGCAGGTCGCGGGCGGCCTTGCCGACCTTGGGGTCGGCGAAGATCGCCGGGTAGGCGCCGCGCAGCTCCCAGGTCGTGAAGAACGGCGTCCAGTCGATGCGCTCGACGAGCTCGGCGAGCGGGTAGTCCTCGAACGCGCGCACGCCCCGGTACGACGGGCGCGGCGGGGTGGCCGGCCAGTCCACGACCTGCCGGTTCGCGCGCGCGTCCGCGAGGCTGAGCCGCGCCTCTCGGCTGCGCCGACTCTCGCGTTCCGTCCGGAGCTGCTCGTACTCCGCGCGCATCCGCGCCGCGTAGGCGTCGCGGCCGTCGCGATCGAGCAGGGACCCGGCCACCGCGACCGCGCGGGATGCGTCGGCGACGTGGACGACGGGCGAGGAGTAGGCGGGCTCGATCTTGACCGCGGTATGGATGCGGGACGTCGTCGCGCCGCCGATCAGCAGCGGCGTCGTCATCCCCTCCGCCTCCATCAGCGAGGCGACGTGGACCATCTCGTCGAGGGAGGGCGTGATCAGGCCCGAGAGCCCGATCAGGTCGGCGTTGCGCTCCCGGGCCGTCTCCAGGATCCGTGCCGCCGGCACCATCACGCCGAGGTCGATCACCTCGTAGTCGTTGCAGCCCAGCACGACGCCGACGATGTTCTTGCCGATGTCGTGGACGTCGCCCTTCACGGTCGCCATCACGATCGTGCCGGCTCGCCGTCCCGTGCCCTCGCGCTGCTCCTCGAGGTACGGGATGAGATGCGCCACGGCCTTCTTCATGACCCGCGCGCTCTTGACGACCTGGGGCAGGAACATGCGTCCCGACCCGAATCGATCGCCCACGACGTTCATGCCCGCCATCAGCGGACCCTCGATGACGTCGAGCGGGCGGGCCGTCGCCAGCCGCGCCTCCTCGGTGTCCTCGACGATCCAGGCGTCGATCCCTTCGACCAGCGCGTGCGTCAGGCGCTCGTCGACCGGCAGGTCGCGCCAGCCGAGGTCGTCGACGGCGCGAGTGACCGCGGCGCCGCCCGCGTAGCGCGGGGCGATCTCGAGCAGGCGGTCGGTCGCGTCCGGCCGCCGGTCGAGGACCACGTCCTCCACCCGCTCCAGCAGGTCGGGGTCGATGTCGTCGTACTGCGGCAGCGCCCCGGCGTTGACGATCGCCATGTCCAGGCCCGCCCGGATGGCGTGGTACAGGAACACGGCGTGGATCGCCTCGCGGACGCGGTCGTTGCCGCGGAACGCGAACGACACGTTGGACACGCCCCCGCTCACGCGAGCGTCTGGAAGCTCGGCCTTGAGGCGGCGGGTCGCCTCGAAGAACGAGATCGCGTACCGGGCATGCTCCTCGATGCCGGTGGCGATGGCGAAGATGTTGGGGTCGAGGATGATGTCGTCGGGCGCGAAGCCGGCCTGCTCCGTGAGCAGCCGGTAGGCGCGGTTCAGGACCGCGACCCGCCGATCCACCGAATCGGCCTGGCCCTCCTCGTCGAACGCCATCACGACCACGGCCGCGCCGTAGCGGCGGCACAGCTTCGCCTGGCGCAGGAACTCGGCCTCGCCCTCCTTGAGCGAGATGGAGTTCACGACCGGCCGGCCCTGGAGCTGCTGCAGCCCGGCCTCGATCACCGACCACTTCGAGCTGTCGACCATGACGGGCACGGCCGCGATGTCCGGCTCCGACCCGAGACGGCGCAGGTAGCGGGTCATCGCGGCGACGCCGTCGAGCATCGCCTCGTCCATGTTGACGTCGAGGATCACCGCACCGTTCGCGACCTGGTCCCGCGCGATCGCCACGGCCTCGTCCTCGGCCTTGATCGCCGCGCCGTTCGTCGCGCCCGACGCCCCCTCGCCGTCGATCCCCAGCATCAGGCGCGCGAACTGGCGCGAGCCGGTCACGTTGGTGCGCTCGCCGACGTTGACGAACGCCCCGCCGGGCATCGGGATGACGAGCGGCTCGAGGCCGGCCAGCCGGGTCGAGCGGGTCCCGGGCGGGACCACGCGCGGGGCGACGCCCGCGACCGCGGCCACGATGGCCGCCGTGTGCTCGGGCGTGCTCCCGCAGCACGATCCGGCGACGTTGATGAGCCCCGCGCGCGCCCACTCGCCCAGCGCGGTCGCGGTCTGGTTCGGCGTCTCGTCGTAGCCGCCCAGCTCGTTGGGCAGGCCGGCGTTGGGGTACGCGGCCAGCGGGACGTCGGCCAGCCGGCTCATCTCGACGACGTGCTCGCGCAGCTGCTTCGCGCCGAGCGCGCAGTTGAGCCCGACGAGCATCGGCTTCGCGTGCCGGATGCTGGTCCAGAACGCCTCGAGCGTCTGGCCCGACAGCGTCCGCCCCGACGCGTCCACGATCGTCCCGCTGATGATCACGGGGATCCGGCAGCCGAGCGCCTCGAACGTCTCCTCGATGGCGAAGATCGCGGCCTTCGCGTTGAGGGTGTCGAAGATGGTCTCGACCAGCAGCAGGTCGGCGCCGCCCTTGACGTGGCCCTCCGCGGACTCACGGTAGGCCGCGGCCAGCTCCCCGAAGCTCACGTTGCGCGCCGCGGGGTCGTTCACGTCCGGGGAGATCGAGCCGGTCCGGTTGGTGGGACCCAGCGAGCCCGCGACGTAGCGCGGCCGGCCGTCCGCGGCCTCGGCGGCGTCCGCCGCCTCGCGCGCGAGCCGCGATGCCGCCTCGTTCATCTCGGCGGCGACGTCCGACAGCCCGTAGTCGGCCTGCGCGATGCGGGTCGCGGTGAACGAGTTGGTGCTGATGATGTCGGCGCCGGCCGCCAGGTACGAGGCGTGGACCTCGCGGACCACCTCGGGCTTCGTGAGGCACAGGAGATCGGTGTCGCCGCGGAGGTCCTTCGGGTGGTCGGCGAACCGGTCGCCCCGGAAGTCCGCCTCGGACAGCCGGTAGCGCTGGATCATCGTGCCCATCGCACCGTCGAGCACGAGGATCCGCTCCCGGAGCAGCGCGGGCAGGCGCTCCATCCGGGTGGCTCGCGTGAACGGCGTGTGGATCGTGCGGGTGGCCATCGGACGGCGAGTGTACGCCGGGTTTTGTGCCCGCCCGTCCGGGCTCAGAACGTCTCGAACCGCTGGCGCGAGAGCCGGGGCGCGCGGCGCGGCGGCCCGATGCCGGTGAGCTCGAGCAGGCGCAACACCCGGCCGCGCTGCCCGCGGTAGGGTTCGAGCAGCTCCAGCATCCGCTCGTCGGTGCCGCGCGACTCGCCCGCGAGCGCCCAGGCCACCATCGACGGCAGGTGGAAGTCGCCGACGCTCACGGCGTCGGCATCGCCGAAGGCGCGGATCCCGACCTCCGCCGCCGTCCACGGCCCGATCCCGGGGAACGCCCGCAGCACGTCGTAGGCCCGGACCGGATCGCCGCCCGGCATCGTCGCCTCGTCGACCAGCGCCTCCAGCATCGGCGCGGCGCGAGCGACCGCCCGGATGAGGTCCGCGCGGCGCCGTTCGATGCCGAACGGGTGGTACGCGTAGTACGGTAGCGCCGCGAGCGTGGCCGCCGTCGGCGGCAGGCGCATCCCCGGCGGCCCGGGCGCGTCCTCGCCGTACCGCCGGACGAGGCCGAGCCACGCGCGCCGCGCCTCCTCGCCGATCACCTTCTGCTCGAGGATGGCCGGGACGAGGGACTCCATCACGATCGCCGTGCGGCCGATGCGCAGCCCGCGCGACCGCTCGACGGCCATCGCGACCGCGCGATGCCGGGCGACCAGCTCACCCGGATCGTCGTCGAGCCCCACCAGCCCGCCGGCCCTCGCCAGCGCCCACCCGGACCCGGGCCCCCACGCCCGAACCCGGACGACGCCGTCACGCGCCTCGATGAACAGCGTCGCCGGGCCGTCCGGGGTGCGCGAGGCCCGCCACGCCGACCCGGAGGCCTCGAAGCGGAGCGTCGGGTCGCCGGGGCCGCGCCGGTGGATCGCGAGCGTCCGCCGGAGGTCGAGCGGGCCGCTCACCGCGAGCGATCGCTCTCCATCCGGGGCGCCGGGCCGGGTCGCAACCGTCACGCCGCCGAAACCTCAGCCGGTCGACCCTGCCCCGTCGCTGTCACGCGGGTCAGCCTACCGTCCTCGGACACCGTGCGAACCAGGCTGTTCGTCGCGGCGCCGGCGCTCATCGCCGTCGCCGCCCTGGTCACGTTCGCCGAACCGGCAGCCTTCGCGGCGCCCGGCACGACAGGGACGATCGACGCGGCCGCCTTCCGGCCAGCTCACGATCGATCGACCCGTCACCGCAGTGACGACGAACATCTCCCCCACCGCCGACACGGAGTCGGCGGCGACCCTCAGCGATGATTCCCTTCTCCTCGAGCCGGGCCGTGCGGACCTGCCCGCCGAGCGGCCGGCTACACGCCAGCCGGCGGCGATGCCGATCGCCGTCAACAAGTCCGCCTGGCGAACCGCCGAGTACTCGTGGTACGGCCCGGGCTTCTACGGCTCCGGCACGGCGTGCGGGCAGACGTATTCCAAGTCGATCCTCGGCGTCGCGCACCGCACGCTGCCGTGCGGCACCCGCGTCACGCTGCGCAATCCGCGAAACGGTCGCACGGTCACCGTGCGCGTGATCGACCGCGGCCCGTACGTGAGCGGGCGGCTGTGGGACCTGTCGCGCGGCGCGTGCGAAGCCCTCCATGCCTGCTACACGGGCACGATCCGCTGGCGGCTTCCCTGAGCCCTCGCTCGAGGTCAGCTGAGCGCGATCACCACGCAGGCGTCCAGCGTGGCTGTCGGACGCCGTCCGCCGCCACGTGACGCGTTCAAGCGGGCTTGACACCCCGGTAGCCTGACCTCCTATCGTGCGCACCAGGCTCATCGTCGCGATCGCGGCACTCATGGCCGCGTCCGCCCTGGTCGCCGTACCCGAACCCGCGGGCTCGAGTGCCCCGAGCTCCGCCCGGCAGATCGATTCGGCGACCTTGGCCGCCGTGGCGATCGCGTTGCCCGCCGGTTCGCCGGCGACGACAATTCCGCGACTCGACACGGCGTCCCGCTCGGCCGGCTGGCTCGGGCCCGGTTCGACGTTCCTCGAGCCGGGTGAGCGCAAGGATCCGGTGCGACGCGTCGCTGTCGACCAGCCCGGCACCCGAGCGGGCGTGTTCAGCAAGAACTACTGGCGCTACGACAGCGACGTCAGCTGGTACGGGCCCGGGTTCATCGGGTCGGGGACCGCGTGCGGGCAGAGCTACACGAAGACGCTGATGGGCGTCGCCCACCGGACGCTCCCGTGCGGAACGCTGGTCACGTTCCGCAACCCGGCGAACGGGCGCCAGGTCACCGTGCCGGTCATCGACCGCGGGCCGTACGTCGCCGGGCGCCAGTGGGACCTGTCACGCGGCCTGTGCGACTACCTCGACCACTGCTACACGGGCGCCATCGAGTGGCGCTGGGGCGGCCGCTGACCGGCTGAGGCGCCGGCCCTCGCGGCCTTCGAGGAGCGGAGCCCGCTACCAGACCTTCGCCCGGCGGTCGTCGGGCAGGGCCATCGGGGAACCGTCGGCGACCCCGAAGGCCGCGGCGAACCCGGGCGTGTTGGACAGCGGGCCGTTGACGCGGTACTGCGATGGCGAGTGGCTGTCGACGTTGGCCAGCATCCGTGCCGCCGCCTCCGTGTAGCCCATCCGCCACATCGTGGCGTAGGCGAGGAAGAACCGCTGGTCCGGGGTCAGGCCGTCGACGAGCGGGGCGTCGGCGCCGATGGCCTCATGCATGGCGTCGAGGGCGATCGAGGTCCCACCCAGGTCGGCGATGTTCTCGCCCAGGGTCAGGCGGCCGTTGACGGTGACGCCGTCGGCGATCGTGAACGCGTTGAACTGCTCGACGACGAGGTTCGCGCGCCGCTCGAACTCGGTCCGGTCCGCCTCGGTCCACCAGTCGCGCAGCGCCCCGGCGGCGTCGAAGCGCGAGCCGGAGTCATCGAAGCCGTGGGTGATCTCGTGGCCGATGACCGTCCCGATCCCGCCGTAGTTGACCGCGTCGTCTGCGTCCGCATGGAAGAACGGCGGCTGGAGGATGCCGGCCGGGAACACGATCTCGTTGCGCAGCGGGTGGTAATAGGCGTTGACGACGTGGGCGGGCATCGCCCACTCGTGCTCGTCGACCGGTGCGCCGATCTTCGCCAGCTGCCGCCGCATCTCGAAGCTCGAGGCCGCGATCCGGCTCGCCGCGTAGCTCGAGCGATCGACCGTGAGGGCCGAGTAGTCGCGCCAGCGTTCGGGGTAGCCGATCTTGTAGCCGAACGCGGCCAGCTTGGTCAGGGCCTCGGCACGCGTCGCCTCGGTCATCCAGGTGTTGCCGCGGATGGCCCGGCCCATGGCGGACAGCAGGTGCTCGACGAGCGCCTCGACCCTCGCCTTCGCCTGGGGCGGAAAGGTCTCGCGGACGAACAGCTGGGCGACCGCTTCACCGACGTCCGACGAGGCGGCGCCGACGATCCGCTTCCAGCGGGGCTGCTGCGCCTGCTGGCCGCCGAGGATCCGCCCGTAGAACGCGAAGTGCTCGTCCTCGAACGCCGGCGACAGGGAGGAGGCGGTCGCGCGAACGAGGTGCCAGCGCAGCACGTCCCGCAGCGTGTCGAGCGAGGTGTCCGCGAGGGCTCCGTCGAGGGCCGTGAAGAAGCCCGGGTTGTCCACGCTCACGGTGTCGCCCCCCACCCCGACCTCCCGCAGGTAGGCGCCGAGGCGGTAGCCGGGCATCACCTCGTCGAGCTTCGCGACCTCGAACCGGTTCATGGTGAGCGTGGGGTCGCGCTTCTGCTCCGGCGACAGCGAGACCTCCGCCAGCCGTCGCTCGAAGGTGAGGATGGCGTCGGCCGAGGCCGTCGCCGTGGTCTCGCCGGCGCCGAGGTTCCGGAGCTGCGCCGCGACGTGCGCGACATAGGCGGTGCGCAGCGCGACCGACCGCTCGTCGTCGTCGAGGTAGTAGCTCCGCTCCGGCAGGCCGAGGCCCGCGTGGCCGAGGTAGCCGAGGTTGATTGAGTTGTCCTCGAAATCGGACTCCACGCCGATCCCGAACAGCGCACCCAGGCCTTCGCGATGGAGGTCGAGGTTCACGGCCCGGAGGTCGTCGAGGGAGCCGGTCGCGTCGATCCGCTCGAGGTAGGGGCGCAGGGGCTCGGCGCCGGCCGCCGAGATGGCGGCCTCGTCCATGCCCGCCGCGTAGAAGTCGCCCGCGAGGCGCGTGACGGGATCGGCGTCGGAACCCGCGTCGGCGGCCGCCTCGAGGAGGCGGCGCGTCAGCTCCTTGTTGTTGTGGTCCAGCTCGAGGTAGGCGCCCCACATCGGGTATTCCGGCGGCACCGGGTTCGCGGCCAGCCACCTGGCGTTGACGTGGTGGTAGAAGTCGTCGCCGATGGCGATCGCGTCGTCCCACAGGGCGGCATCGAGCGGCTTCGAGTCGGTCATCGGAACCCCATTCGCGCGTGCGCGGGCCTTGCGCATCGCCGTCGCGACAGGGTACGCGGCGCGACCGCGGGTCGGCGAGCGTCAGAGACCGCCGAGGTCGAGCTCCTCGTCGAGCCCCGTCAGCTCGCCGCCCGTTCCACCGCCGCCACCACCCCCGCCCGTGGTCGCCGACTCGTCGCCGCCACCGGAGCAGTCGAGCAGGGCCGTGTAGGGATCGATGGCCGTCTGGTCGGCCTGGTGCTGGGCGAGCCAGCCGTTCCACTCGCGCTGGACGGCGGAGGTGAACGCCGCGGTCGTTCGGCTGGAGATGGTGACGCTCAGGTTCGTGAGGTTCGTGCGGAGCGTCGACTCCCACGTCGTCGCAATGCCTTCGTGGCGCGCCTCGTGCGCGCGCAGGGCCGCGATCATCGACGACCAGGCCGCGGCCATCGTGGGGTCGGTCGGCGCCCAGGTGGGCATGTCCACGCTCACGGTCTTGGTCACGGTGGGGTTGGCGACCGTCGCCGTGATCACGCCGTCGGCGACGCTGAACGACGGGTCCCCGCCCCACGAGAACCGGGCATTCGTCTTCGCCCAGCCGCTCGACGTGCGGTACGGGCTGTTGGCGTTCATCCAGTTGACCACGACGTTGCAGTCGGTCGTGCCCCGGGCGAGGGTCACCGCCCAGCGCTGGATGGCGAGGCCGGGCCCCGCGAGCAGCCGCTGGACGGCGGCGTTGCCGTGGAGGCGCTGGAGCGACGCGATCAGCCGTTCACGCGTCGCGCCGTCGGAGCTCGCGAGGAGCGGTCCGATCGTCGCGGCGTTCAGCGCGACGCCGAACCCATGGGTCGCCGTCGGGCCGCCCGGGTCCGGGGCAGGCGCAACCGCGGGGCCCCGTTGTGCCGCCAGCTCATGCACCGTGCCCACGGCCGAACCGTAGCCGACGTCGAGGCCGCCTCTGGAGCCGTCCCTCGCGCCCGATCGGGCAGTCCCGGTGGCCCGAATGGGCGGAGCCAGCCGTGGGCCAGGGCGCCCGCGCCAATAGTGCTACTTGACAGTAGCCGGTATCGGCGGGATGCTGCACGTGCTACCACGGAGTAGCACGTTAGAGGTCCGAGCCATGGATGCCTCGCTGCCGCTGCCTCCCCCGCCGGTCGCCGTCGACGCCAGGCGGGTCGACCCGCCGCTCCTCGGCTTCGTCATCGGCGCGGCGATCCCCGCGCTGGTCGCCTCGGCGGCCTGGTGGCTGAACGTCGAGGTCGTCGCCGCCATCGCGACGATCGGGGTTCCGGTCGGCGCGGTCGTCGGCGCTCTCATGGCCAACCGACTGGTCGGGCCGACATGGATCGCGACGACGATCGTCGGCGCGCTCGCGGCGCCGCTCGTGCTGGGCCTGCCGATCGCCCTCATCGTCGCCGCGATCGGCATTGGCTCCGTCTTCACCTCGGGCCTCGACGGGCTGATCGCCGTGCCGCTCGCGCTCGTCGTGATCGGCTACGCCGAGGTGGTCGGTGTGCCGATCACGCTCCCGATCGCGGTCGTGGTGGCGCTCCTCGTCCGCCGTGCCGGGGGCATGTCGTCCGACCGGGCGATGGCCCACCTGGGCCTGCTCGTGCTGGTCGCCGTCGTGGTGGCGGCCATCACGCTGACGGCCAACGCCGGGCTGCCGCTCCCGTTCGGCACGGGACCGGTCGATCCCGGCTACTGACCGACGCCCGCGGCGGCGGTACGCTGGCGGCATGTGTCGCAGCATCCGCCAGCTCCGCCGCGGCGACGAGGCCGGGGCCGCCACCACGGGCGAGGCCGAGGCCGCCGCCCTCCAGTACGTCCGCAAGGTCAGCGGCTTCCGGGCACCGTCCGCGAAGAACGAGCACGCGTTCCAGCATGCCATCGAGGACATCGCCGCCATCACGGAGCGCCTGCTCCAGGAGATCGGCACGCCGGTCGCCGAGGGTCCCGACCCGTTCGCCGACCCGGTCACCCGGCGCGCGATCATCGCGGCCCGCGAGGCCCGATCGCCGCGCTCGACCGGGCGCGCCCAGCGAACCTCGCCCGGCACGTGACGGCGGGCCTCGGACCGACGGTCGGATCGGCGCCCACATGGTGGGTCCGGCCGGGCCTCGAGGTGGCCGACGACCGGCTGACCGTCAACGGCGCCGACCTCGAGACCCTCGTCCGCGAGCACGGCGCGCCGCTGTTCGTGTACGACCTCGCGCGTCCCGTCGAGAACGTGCGTGCGCTCCATGGCGCCCTCGATCGGGCCGGTGTCGCGCACGTCGTCCGGTTCGCGCTCAAGGCGTGTCCGGACCCGAGGATCCTCGCGGTGCTGCGGGGCCTGGGCGAGCCGGGCGAGCCGGCGTCCGTCGGCATCGACGCGTGCTCGCCGGGCGAGGTCCTGCACGCCCTGGCGCACGGCTGGCGTGCCGAGGAGATCAGCCATACCGGCACCAACGTGTCGGAGCGCGACCTCGACGTCCTGCTCGCCCATCCGATCCGGATCAACCTCGACGCGGTCACCCAGATCGAGCGGCTCGGCCGGCGGGCCCCGGGCCGCACGATCGGGATCCGGATCAACCCGGGCGCGGGCGCCGGCTACACGGACAAGCTGGCCTACGCCGGCGACCGGCCGACGAAGTTCGGGGTCAGCGAGGACCGGCTCGACGACGCGATCGACACTGTCCGCCGACACGGGCTCATCGTCGACACGCTCCACTTCCACGCGGGGTCGGGCTGGCTCGGCGGCCAGCTCGACGGGTTCGAGGCCGCGCTCGCGGGCGCCACCCGCTACCTCGACCGGCTGCTCGCGGCCGGGTTCCCGATCCGCGAGGTCAACGTCGGTGGCGGCCTCGGTCGCGTCGCCCGCGACGGGGAGCGCCCGGTCGACCTCGACGCCTACGCCGGCGTCGTCGCCCGCCACCTCGGCCCGTACGGCGTGATGGCCGCGTGCGAGCCGGGCGACCTGATCATGAAGGACGCGGGGGTCCTGCTTGGCGAGATCGTCACCGTCGAGCGCCGCGGCGACACCACCTTCGTCGGCCTCGACATCGGCTGGAACGTGAACTGCGCCTACTTCATCTACAAGTTCGAGCAGGAGATCGTGCCGGTCCGGGCGCCGATGCGGGAGCGGACGCAGGTGGTGACCGTCGCGGGCCACATCAACGAGGCGAGCGACGTGTTCGCCGAGGACTACCCGTTCCCCGAGGTCGCCGAAGGGGAGGTCGTCGCGATCCTCAACGCCGGCGGCTACCTCCAGGCGATGTCGTCCACGCACTGCCTGCGCCCGATGGGCACGGCGGTCTATCTCGATCGGGAGGTCGGCGCATGAGCGAGCTCGAGGGCTGGGCACAGGTCGCCGGCGGCCGGCTGCCGTTCCAGGTGGCCGGGGAGGGGACGGGCGTCGTCCTCGCACACGCGGGGATCGCCGACATGCGGCAGTGGGATCCGCAGTGGGAGGCCCTGGCCGCGCATCACCGGGTCGTCCGCTACGACCTGCGCGGGTTCGGCCGCGCCGACGTCGTCGATACCACGTTCTCGAACCGGGCCGACCTGGTCGCCGTGATGGACGCGGCGGGCCTCGACCGGGCCGTCGTGGTCGGCTGCTCGCGCGCGGGCTCGATCGTGATCGATACGGCCATCGAGTACCCCGAGCGGGTGTCGGGCCTGGTCTGGGTGTGCGGCGGGATCAGCGGCGCGGAGGGCGAGAACACGCCCGAGGAGCAGGCGGCGTTCGACCGGGCGGAGGCGCTCGAGACGGCCAAGGACTGGGCGGCGGCCGCCGACAACGACGTGGCGATCTGGGTCGACGGGATCGGCCAGCCGGCCGGCCGGGCCCCCGCGGCGGCGCGCGATGCCATCCGCCGCATGGCGTACGACACCTACGTGCAGGAGAAGCCGTATGGCGACACGGTCGTCCTCGACCCGCCGGCCATCGGCCGGCTCGGCGAGATCCGCGTGCCCCTGCTCGTCATCATCGGGCTGCTCGACGAGTCGCCGACCGTCGTGAACGCCGGCGTGCTCGCCACCGCCGTGCACGGCGCCCGCCGCATCGACCTGCCGGACGTCGCGCACATGCCGAACCTCGAGCGGCCGGAGTGGTTCACGGCCACGCTGCTGGAATTCCTTGCCTCGGTCGACAAGGGCTGACACGGCCCCTGGCTCCAACCGCGTCGCGCAGCGGCACGGGCAGCACTCCCGTTGCTCATCCGCAGGCAACATCGGGCCTCGACCCGCTCGACGGTCCTGAAACCGTGGCTTCAGCACCCGGGCTGCTGAGCCCGCGTCCAGGAGAGCCCATGCGCCGCGTGATTCGCTGCGACTGCGCCCGATGAGCAATCAGAGTGCTGAGCGCGGCGTCGCGTTCGTGCGCGACGTCAGGATCCCAGCGAGCCCCAGCTGACCACCCGCTCGATCCGGACCCGGATCATCGGCCGCGTCTCCAGGTCGTGGGCCAGGTACTGCGGGTGCTTCGCGCGCAGGGCGACGATCGCGGCGGCGTGCTCCGGGGCACCGGAATCGAGGATCCCGGCTCGACCGTCGAGCCGCACCCAGCCCAGGCGGGTCCAGTCCTCGTCCCAGCGGTCGACCAGCAGGGTGACCCGCGGCCGCTGGCGGATGTCGCGGACCCGGGCGAGCTCGAGCGGGTCGGCCGAGCGCTTGGGCTTCTCGTCGATCGGGATCCAGGCGAGATCGCCGTCCAGGACGAAGCACACCGGCACGAGGCGCGGCCGGCCGTCGCCGGCGATGGTGGCCAGGGTCGCGCGGCGCGCGGCCTCGACGAAGGTCCGCGCCGCAGCGGTGAGCTCGTTCGCGACGTCCGCCATCGGTGGAGTATCGCCGGGTCGTCCAAGGCTGCCGGTGAAACCTCCGCGGGCCGGATGGCCTCGATTCGGGTGTATGAGAGGTCGATCCGTCGTCGGAGCGTTGCCATGAACCGGACCCTCACGAGCCTGTCCATCGCCGGCCTGGTGGTGATCGCGGGGTGCGGCAGCGACGGCGGTCCGTCGGCGACCGCGCAGCCGGCCGCCACATCGCCGGCCCCGCTGTCGCCGACCGCGGCGCCGTCGGCCTCGATCGCTCTCGCATCACCGTCGGCGTCGCCATCCGCCGATGCCCCGGCGCCGACCGCCCTCCTCGACATGCCGATCGAGCCCGCGAGCTTCGTCGCGGTCGTCGACAACCCGTGGTTCCCGCTCATCCCCGGCACGACGTTCCACTACCGCGGGGTCGCCGACGGCGAGCCGACGACCGACCTCTACGCGGTCACCCACCGGACGCGAGTCGTCGATGGCATCACCACCACCGTGATCAAGGACACCGTCCGCGTCCGCGGCGTGGTCGAGGAGCGCACCGAGGACTGGTACGCGCAGGACCTGGACGGCAACGTCTGGTACTTCGGCGAGGCGACGGCCGAGCTCGACGCGCACGGCAGGGTCACGAGCACCGGCGGGTCGTGGGAGGCGGGGGTCGACGGCGCCCGGCCCGGCGTCTACATGCCCGCGAAGCCGGAGGTCGGGCAGTCGCTCCCCCAGGAGCAGTTCCCGGGCGAGGCCGAGGACTGGTTCGTGGTGCTGTTCACCGGGATGCGGGCGAGGACGCCGTCGGGCACCTATCCGGACGCCATGGTCACGGGCGAGTGGACGCCGCTCGAGCCCGGGATCGTCGGCGAGAAGTGGTACGCCAAGGGCGTCGGCCAGATCATGGAGAACGACATCTCCGGCGGCCAGGAGACGCTGCGCCTGGTGAAGGTCAGCGGCCCCTGACCGCCGCGGCGGGTAAATTCCCGCCATGACGAGCCCGTCGGGCGACGCGCCGATCGCGTCGGAGCCCACCCCGCGCGAGGCCTCGCACGCCCGGGTCGTCGCCTTTCGGGGTGGGCGAGTCGAAGTCCGCGAGGATCGCCTGTCGGGCGAGGAGCCGCTCGCCATCCGGGCGTGTGGACCTCGCCAGGACCCGGTCGACGTCGCCGTCACGATGCGCACGCCCGGCTACGAGGACGAGCTGGCGGTCGGGTTCCTGCGGACCGAGGGCCTGATCGACGACGCCGCCGCGATCGTCGAGATCACCCGCGGCGCCCCCGCCACGCATGCCCAGCCGGACGACGAGATCACGGTCCACCTCGGCCGGCCGTTCGACGCGTCGCGGGTGGCGGAACGGCACTTCGTCGCCACGGCCTCGTGCGGCATCTGCGGCAAGGCGTCGCTCGACGAGGTGGAGGTCCGATGCGACCCGATCCCGGCGGGCCCCCTCGTCGAGCCGTCGACCCTGCTGTCGCTGCCCGATGCGCTGCGAGCGGCCCAGGCCGTGTTCGAGGCGACCGGCGGGCTCCACGCCGCGGGGCTGTTCGATGCGGCCGGCTCGCTGATCGTGCTCCGGGAGGACGTCGGCCGCCACAACGCCCTGGACAAGCTGGTCGGCAGCCAGCTGCTCGCCGGGGCGCTGCCGCTCCACGACCGGATCGTGATGGTGTCGGGCCGGGCGAGCTTCGAGCTCGTCCAGAAGGCGGCGGTCGCCGGCGCCCCGATCCTCGCGGCCGTGTCCGCCCCGTCCGATCTCGCCGTCGAGGCCGCCGAACGCCTGGGCGTCACGCTGGTCGGCTTCCTGCGCGGCGACGGCTTCAACGTCTACGCGCACCCGGAGCGCATCGCGCTGGGCGCCGCCTGACCCTCGCTAACGGGGCGCCGCGGCCGGCTCGAGGGTGACGTACAGCCGGCAGTGATCGCCCGGCAGCCGGCAGTCCTCATCCACGCCGGTCGGGTCGAGGGCGCCGCCGGTGAGGACGTGGTCGATGCGCAGCATCCCGATGCCCAGGCCCTCGAGCGACGAGGGTCGCCACGTGAAGCCGGTCCCGACGCCCGCCACCTCGTGCGCGTCGCGGAGGCCGTCCGCGACGATCCCGAACCCGGGCTCCGTCGGCGAGGTGTTGAGGTCGCCGACGACGAGCGCGGCGCCCGGGTCGGTCAGGCCGTCGATCGTCGAACGGATGGCGGCGAGATCGGCGTCGCGCGCACGGGTGTCGAGGCCGGTGGGCACGCGCCAGGTGCGGGTGATGGACGGCGGATAGGGGTGGACGTCGAGGACCTCGACGCGCCGGCCGCCGGGCAGCAGCAGGCCGGCACGGAGCACGACCGGGTGGGTCGTCATGGTCCCGCTCGTCAGGGGCAGGCGACTCAGGAGGCCGGCGCCCCCGGCCGCGACCCGGGGTTCGAGGATCCGGTACGGGAACCGCTCGACCAGCCGGGGATCGTCCTCGATCGCCGCCGCGACGTCCGGCGTCAGCTCCTGCAGCGCGACGAGGTCGACGTCTCGTTCCGCGATGCCGTCGACGCTGATGGCGGCCGCCTTGGAGCCGGTCTCGAGGTTCCAGGACAGCACCCGGATCGCCTCCGCACCCGGCTGGCCCGGCGCGGACGGCGACCACCAGCCACCGCCCAGCACGATGACGGCCGTGACCAGGCTGGCCACCGCGACGACGCCCAGCCAGCCCGCCAGGCGATCGCGCGAGCGCGCTCCGGCGAGCAGCGCGAGGATCGCGGCGACCGCGCCGATGAACACCAGCTGTTGCTCGACGACGGCCGCCAGCGCGAGCGGGCCCGAGCCCGGCCCGACGGTGCGGTCGATCACGGCGACGGCGATCGCGACCGTGGCGAGGAGGGCGAGCAGCACCGAGAGGAGTCGCATCATCGGCGAGACGCCCGGGGCGCAGGCGGCGTGTCGGCAGCGTCGGTCAGGGTCGCGGCGTGCCCTTCGGGAGCACCTGCACGAACTCGAAGCCGAAGCGGCCCTTCACGCACAGGTGGCCGTCGGTGACCGCCGAGTCCGCGGGCGACGTCACCTTCACGATCCGGTTGTCCTGGACGTGCAGCGAGAGGGTGCAGCCGACGCCGCAATAGGGGCAGATCGTGCCGGTCACGGTCTGCTCCTCGGGGGCCCACGTGCCGGCCTCGCGCATGTCGAACTCGGAGCGGAACATCAGCGCGCCGGTCGGGCAGACGCCGATGCAGTTGCCGCAGTAGACGCAGGCGGATTCGGGCAGGGGGACGTCGAACTCGGTCGAGATCCGGGCGTCGAAGCCACGACCGGCGACCGCGATCGCGAACGTGTTCTGGGCGTCCTCGCCGCACGCCTCGACGCACTTGTAGCAGAGGATGCAGCGCGAGTAGTCGCGGACGTAGAGGTCGTTGTCGACCTTGACGGGCTGGGCGACGGTCTCGGCCCTCGCGGTGTGCGCGGCATCGACGGCCGGCTCGTGGTGGTGGCCAGGCTCGCGGGCGTCGCGCTCGCCGGCGGCCGCGGCGGCGGCGGGCCGTCCAAAGCGGCTGGCGTCGGCCCCGTACTGGGTCCCGTAGCGGGCGAGGTCGCCGTCGGGCTCCGCGGGACCGGCGAGGGACAGGTCGACCGAGGACCCGAGCAGCTCCAGCACGAGCCGCCGCGAATGGCGGACGCGCTCGCTGTCGGTCTGGACCTCCATGCCGGCCTCGACGCGCCTGGAGCACGCGGGGACGAGGACGCGCGACCCGGTGACCTCGACCACGCACACCCGGCACACGTTGACCGGGGTGAGGTTCTCGAGGTAGCACAGGGTCGGGGTGTCGATGCCGACCGACCGCGCCGCCTCGAGGATCGTGGATCCGGCCGGGACTGCGACGGGCGCGCCGTCGATGCTGAGCTCGATGGTCGCGACCTCGGGGGCGGGCGGCGCGCCCGGCACGCGCGACGGGCGGGCCGGCAGCTCCGTGTAGATGCGCGAGATGTCGGGGTCCGTCACGCGCCGGCTCCAGCTGCGTCGAAGTGCACCAGCCCGCCCTTGATCGCACTCTCGATCGCGGACGACGCGGTCTGGCCGAGGCCGCAGATCGACGCGTCCCGCATCGCGCGGGCGAGGTCGTCGAACAGCGCGAGCTCCGTCTGGAGCGAGCCCATTGGCCGGCCCGCCGCGAGCCGCGCGAGCAGCTCCTCCTGGCGCACGGTGCCCACGCGGCACGGGACGCACTGGCCGCACGACTCGTCCCGGAAGAACGCGGCGATCCGGCGCAGCGCGTCGGCGAGGTCGGCGGTCTCGTCGTACACGAGGATCACGCCGGACCCGAGCGTCGCCCCGGCCGCGCGGGTGCCCTCGAAGGTGAGCGTCACGTCGAGCTTGTCGGGCCCGACGAAGGCGCCCGCGGCACCGCCCAGCAGGATCGCCTGGATCCGGCGCCCGCCCGTGACGCCGCCGGCGAGCTGGAGGACCTCGTGCAGCCGCGCCCCGAACTCGACTTCGTACACCCCGGGCCGCTCGACGTTCCCCGACACGCAGAACAGCTTCGGGCCCGTCGAGCCCGGCGTGCCGATGGTGGCGTACGTCGCCCCGCCGTCGTGCAGGATCAGCGGGACGTTCGCCAGGGTTTCGACGTTGTTCACGACCGTCGGCTTGCCGAATAGCCCGACCTCGACGGGAAACGGCGGCTTGTTGCGCGGCTCCGGGCGGCCGCCCTCGATCGACTCGAACAGCGCGGTCTCCTCGCCCGCGATGTAGGCGCCCGCGCCGATCCGCAGCTCGATGTCGAACGACCAGCCCGAGCCCGCGACGTTGGGGCCGAGGAGGTCGGCCCGCTGCGCCTGGTCGATGGCGTCGGCGAGGCGCCGTCGGGCGAGCGGGTACTCGCCGCGGAGGTACAGGTAGCCGCGCGAGGCAGCGACGGCGAAACCGGCGATGGTCATCGCCTCGATGAGCGCGAACGGGTCGTGCTCGAGGATCACGCGGTCCTTGAAGGTGCCGGGTTCCGACTCGTCGGCGTTGCACACGACGTAGTGGGGCGTGGCCGCCTGCGCGGCGACCGCGGCCCACTTGCGGCCGGTCGGGAACGCCGCGCCGCCGCGGCCGACGAGTTTCGACGCCGTGACCTGCTCGATGACGGCGGCCGGACCCATTCGCAACGCCTTGCGCAGGGCCCGGTAGCCGCCGGAGTCGCGGTAGGCCGCCAGCGATGACGGGTCCACGCGGCCCACCCGGGCAAGCAACCGGCGCGAAGGATCGCCGACCTGCGGCGCCAGCTCGCCCGCATCGACCACGTCGGTCGTGAGTCCCGGCGACAGGCGAACGGTCGTGAGCATGCTGGCGACGTCGTCGACGCCGCGGATGCCGCCGCGGACGTGGTTCTTGGGCGTCGGGCCGGCGGAGGTCACGAGCACCGCCGGAGCCCGCTCGCACTGGCCGAGGCACGGGCTGCGCAGCCAGGTCGCGTCCTCGTGGCCGGCCGTCTCGCCGGGCGGTCCGAGCCGCGTCTCCAGCTCATCGCAGATCCGCTCCGCGCCGAGCAGCCGGCACGCGAGGTCGTCGCAGACGTGGGCGACGATCGGCGGCCGCGGCGTCGTCGGCAGCAGCGCGTAGAACGACGCGACGCCATAGGCCTCCGCCGGCGGCACCGCGAGCCGCCTCGAGATGTGGTTCAGGGCGCCGCGACTCACCCAGCCGACGCGCGCCGCCACGGCCTCCAGGGCCGGCAGCAGCAGGTCGCGCCGGGCACGTGCGTCATGGCCGCCGCGGGCGACGTGGCCGTCCAGCGCGGTATTCCGGGCTCCGCCCGCCCAGCCGGAACGCGGCGGGCCGATCTCCGTGTCGAGCGCCGCGTCGACCGCGGCTCGCTCCTCGGGCGTGGCAGCGGGCCCGACGACGTGGAGGTCCATCGGCCCGAGTGTACGGCGATCTAGACGATGATCGCGGGCCCGTACCAGACGGACGCGGCGATGATCGCGTACAGGCCGAGGAGCATGAGCCCCTCGAGCCAGCTGGACTCGCCATCGAACACGATGAACGCCCCGAGGGTGACGGCCAGGGCCATGCCGACGAGCAGGGTCGGCGACACGACGAGCGTCATCGGCACCGGCGAGATGAACAGGCTGGCCAGCATGAGCACGGGCGTCAGGGCGAGCGCGACCTGCAGGCTGGAGTTCTGGATCAGGCTGATCGCGAGGTCGCTGCGGTTGCGCATCGCCTGCTGGATGCCGACGACGTTCTCGACGGCGTTGCCTGCAAGCGCGACGACGACCAGGCCCACGAACGCCTCCGACCAGCCGAGCGACGCCATCGCCGGCTGCAGCGCGTCGACGAACCAGTCGGCGACCACGGCCGCGCCGAGCCCTGCCGCCGCGAGCACGCTCAGGGCCAGCTTGAGCGGCCAGGCGTCGTCCGACGGCTCCGCGACCGCCGACGCGCCCTTGCCGCCGCCGAGCGAGTACGGGATCGAGGCGGCGAACACGATCAGCAACACGATCGACACGAACACCGAGATCTCGACGGCGTGCCCCTGGTCCGGGGCGCCGGGCTCGGTCGCCACGGTCGGGATCGCGAGGGCCGCGACGGCGAGCAGGAGGGTGATGGCGATCGTCCGCACCGGTGCCGCGTCGAACACTTGCCGGCCGTGCTTGAGCCCGCCCGCGAGGAACGCGAGACCCAGCACGAGCAAGCTGTTGCCGAGGATCGAGCCCACCAGCGCGGTCTGGGTGAGGACGACGAGGCCCTGCTGGAGGGCGAACAGCGAGATGAACAGCTCCGGCAGGTTGCCGAGTGCCGACTGGAGGATGCCGGTCGTCGCCGGCCCGAAGTAGCCGCCGAGGTTGTCGGTGCCCTCGCCGACCAGGCCCGCGAGCCCGGCCAGGGTCACGGCCGAGATGACGAAGATCAGCGTGTCGGACGCGCCGGCGACCCGCAGGGCCGCGGTGACGACGATCCCCGCGACGGAGATCCCGATCATGACCAGCGCGGTCCGGCCCAGGACAGCGGCGATGCCGGCCGGCGGTTGGGCGTGCGTCTCCGTCATCGGTTGCCACTCTCGCGGGCGGCGCGGTGCCGTGTCAACGGCGTGCCTCGACCGAATGCATGCCGTTGTCGTGCGGCGGCGCCCGCTCCGGGGGCATCATCGGACGATGTCGTTGCGCCATCACGAGATCGCCGAGGCCAACCACCGGATCCTCAACCCGTTCACCGAGGAGAAGCTGCGCCTGTTAGGCGAGGTCGCGGATGTGTCCGCCGGCACGCGGGTGCTCGACCTCGCGTGCGGCAAGGGCGAGATGCTGTGCCGCTGGGCGGCGTGGTTCGGGTCCGCCGGCGTCGGTGTCGACCTCAGCCCGGTGTTCCTCGGTGCCGCGGTCGCCCGGGCCATCGAGCTCGGGGTCGCGGACCGGCTGACGTTCCTCCAGGGCGATGCCGGCACCTACGCGCCGGAGCCGGGCGCGTTCGACATCGCCGCCTGCATCGGAGCGACCTGGATCGGCGGCGGGCTGGCCGGGACGGTCGAGCTGCTGCGTCCCGCGATCGGCCGTCGCGGGCTGATCCTGCTCGGCGAGCCGTACTGGACCGAGCCGCCGCCCGAGGAGGCGGTTCGGGCGCACGGCTTCGAGGACGACGAGTTCGTGTCGCTCGACGGCACGCTGGACCGGCTCGAGGCCGCGGATCTCGAGCTCGTCGAGATGGTCCTCGCCGATGGCGACAGCTGGGACCGCTACGAGGCCGCGCAGTGGTGGACGATCGCGGACTGGCTCGAGGCCAACCCGGCCGATCCTGACCACGACGCGATGCGCGAGTTCCTCGACGCCGGCCGCCGGTACCACCTGCGCTGGGGTCGCCGCTACCTCGGCTGGGGCGTGTTCGTCACCCGCCCACGCTGAGGGTGGGGGCGTCGCGCCGATGCGCGTGGCGGCCCCCGCCGCGTCACGCCTCGCCCGCCCGCTGCCGAGCGCCCCCCGGCCGAATCCTGCGTGCCACGCACGCATTCGTGTCGCGACGACCTGCGGCTGGCGTCCGACGCACGATGCGCTGCCGGATCGGGCCGATTCACCGCCGAATCGGTCCGCGGACCGGCGTCGCACGCCAGCCGATGATCCGGGCGACAGGAAAACCTGCGTGGCACGCAGGCGCGGGCGGGGAAGGCACGGGCGGGGGCGGGCGAGGATGAGGCGACGCGCTCGCAGGGCGGGGTCAGCCCGCGGGCGCCGTCTCGGCCAGCTTCTCGATGCGGATCGCCGTCGCCTTGAACTCGGCCGTGCCGGACTTGGGGTCCGTGGCGTCGATCGTGAGGTTGTTGGTCGTGACGTCGTCCTGGAAGTGGAGCGTCATGAACGCCAGGCCGGGCCGGAGCCCCTCGTCCGCGCGCACGGGCACCTCGACGGATCCGCGGCGCGAGACGACGCGGACGCGCTCGCCTTCGGCCAGCGCGAACCGCACCAGGTCCTCGGGTGCCAGGTCGAGGGTCTCGCCGCGCCGCCGCGGATAGCGATAGCCGCCCGATTGGACGCCCGTGTTGTACGAGTCCAGGTGACGGCCCGTCGTGAGCCGGATCGGGAAGTCGTCGTCGAGCCTGTCGACCGGCGGATCGTGCTCCACGGGCACGAACGGCGCCCGGTTGCCCGGCACCGGGTCCTCCCACAGCCGCGAGTGCAGGAACAGCTCGCCCGGGTGCGACTCGTCGTAGCACGGCCACTGGAGGCCACCCGACGCCTCGAGGCGCAAATAGGTCATGCCGCGGTGGACGGGCGAGAGCTCGCGGACCTCGTTCCACACGGCCTCCGCGTCGGCCTCGCCCCAGTCGGCGCCCAGGCGCTTGGCGATCTCGAAGATGATCCACAGGTCGTCCTTCGCCTCACCCGGCGGCACGAGCGCCCGATGCACCCGCTGGACGCGCCGCTCGCTGTTCGTGACCGTCCCCTCGCTCTCGGCCCAGGCGGCGGCGGCCGGCAGGACGATGTCGGCGATCTCGCCGGTGGCGGTCAGGAAGATGTCCTGCACGACAAGCAGGTCGAGGCCGCGCAGCAGCTTCTCCGCATGATGGCGGTCGGCCTCGGACTGCAGCGGGTTCTCCCCGATCACGTACAGCGCCGTGAGCTCGCCGCGCTCCATCGCCTCGAACATCCCCGACAGGTGCCAGCCGCGCTTCGGCGGGACGCGAACGCCCCACAGGTTGTCGCATCGCTCTCGGGGCTCGTCGTTCTCGACGTGCTGGAAGCCGACCAGCCGATCGGGCAAGGCGCCCATGTCGCCGCCGCCCTGGACGTTGTTCTGTCCGCGCAGCGGGTTGATCCCGCTGCCGTAGCGCCCCACGTGGCCGGTCAGCAGCGCGAGCGAGATCAGCGCCAGGACGTTGTCGACCGCGTTGTGATGCTCGGTGATGCCGAGGGTCCAGCAGATCATCGCCCGATCGGCCTTGGCGTAGGCATGGGCCGCTTCGCGGATGGCATCCGCCGGCACGCCCGTCTCGCGCTCCGCGTAGTCGAGCGTGTACGGCTCGACGCCGGCCCGGTAGGCCTCGAAGCCCGAGGTCGCCCGCCCGATGAACTCCTCGTTCGCGAGCCCGGCGTGGATGATCTCGCGCGCCATCGCGTTCGCCAGCGCGATGTCCGACCCGACGTCGAGGCCGAGCCACAGGTCCGCCCACTCCGCGCTCGAGGTCCGCCGCGGGTCGATGGCGATCAACCGGGCACCCCGGCGCACCCCCTTCAGGAGGTGGTGGAAGAAGATCGGATGCGTCTCCCGGGCGTTGCTGCCCCAGAGGAGGAAGAGATCCGTCTCCTCGGCTTCACGATATGAGCTGGTCCCGCCGCCAGCGCCGAACACGGTCGCCAGACCGGCGACAGAGGGGGCGTGTCAGGTGCGGTTGCAGCTGTCGATGTTGTTGCTGCCCAGGACGGCTCGGGCGAACTTCTGGGCCGCGAAGTTGACCTCGTTGGTCGACTTGCTGCAGCTGAAGACCCCGAACGTCCTGGGGCCGTGCGCCTCGCCCGCGGCTCGCAGCCCGGCGGCCATCCGATCCAGCGCCTCGTCCCACGTCGCGGGGCGGAGGACACCGGTCGAGCGGTCGCCGTCGCGGACGAGCGGCGTCGTGAGGCGAACGTACTCCTTCGGCACAGGCGTACCTCGTGGTGAAGGTCCGACCAGCCGAGTGTAGTCGTCTGCCTCAGCTGCGCGCCGCGATCTCGGCGACGGGCGTGTCATACAGCGCGAGCAGCCGGTCCGCGACAGCGGGACGGGCGCCGACGAGCTCCAGGAACGCGTCGCCGTCCATTATGAACAGCAGGCCGTCCGTCACCGCCGTCACCGTCGCCGATCGCGGGGCCTGGGCGAGGATGCCGCGCTCGCCGAAGACGTCGTCGGGGCCCAGCTTGCGCAGCTCGTGCGCACCCTCGCCGGCGTCCGAGGTCACGGAGAACGACCCTGAGCCGATGACGTAGAAGCGGTCGGCCGGGTCGCCCTGGCGGATGACGACGTCGCCGGCGGTCACCGGCAACGGCAGCAGCCCGCGCAGCGCACCCTCGACCCGGGCCGGCGACAGGCCGCCGAACAGCGGCAGGCGGGCGATCCGGCGGAGCGCGACGTCGTGCTCGCCGGCGGCGACATCGCCCGCGGTCCCGATCATCGCGACGGCCGCGATGGTGCCGACGATGACGGCGACGCCCGCCAGCCCCATCACGATCCCGAAGCCGAACACGGTCACGAGGATTGGCACGACGAGCGTGCCCGCGGACTCGGCCACGGACTGCGTCGTCAGCATCACGCCGCCCAACCGCCCGCGATAGGCGTCGGGCACGACGCGCTGGAAGATGGTGGTCCGGGCGACGTCGAGGATCAGGTTCCCGGTCGAGATCACGGCGATGGCGAGGAAGGCGACGGCGAACTGGCCGGCGATGCCGAGGAGCACCATGGCGGCCCCGAAGGCCGCCGCGCCGACGAGCAGCACCTGGCCGAGCCGCGGGCGGAGCACCAGGGCGGCGGACATGATGGCCCCGATGGTCCCGCCGACGCCGAGGGCGACATTCAGGTACCCGGTCGCCGCGTCGCCGCCGTGGAACACGTCCGTCGCGATCACGACGATCAGGATGCCGAGGCCGCCGAAGGTGAACCAGGTGAGCAGATCGATGAGCACCACGCCCGTGAGCGCGGAGACGTCGATCGACGAGGGGATCCGACGGCCGAGGAAGACGCGGGTGTCGACGCCGCCGTCGTCCGGCGGGGTCTCCGTGGCGCTGGTCGGATCGCCGGGCTGCGTCGCCGCGGCGCCCGAGGCGGGGCTCTGGGCGCCGGGCTTGTGGCTCGGCAGCGTCCACAGGATCGCCGCGATCAGCGTGAACGACACCGCGTTCAGCACGAAGGCCAGCACGATGTCGCCGGTGGCCAGGAGCAGGCCCGCGATGGCCGGTCCCACGATCCACGCGAGGTTGTCGAGGGTCGCCCAAGCGGAGTTCGCGGGCCCGAACTCGCGCTCGTCGCGGACGAGGCTTGGGACCAGGGCCCCGATGGCCGGGTAGAAGAACGTCGAGAAGCAGGCGGCCAGGATGGCGACCGCGCCGACCGCCCACAGAGGCCCGCCGATCGCGACGATCCAGGCCAGCACGAGCATGCACGCGGCCCGGGCCAGGTCCGACGTCAGGAGCACGAGCCGCCGGTCGAAGCGGTCGGCGATGACCCCGGCCGGGATGGACAACAGCATGTACGGGAGCAGTCGCGCAGCCCCGACGATGCCGAGGACGATCGCGTTCTGCGTCTCCTGGTACACGAGCACGACCAGGGCGACCAGGTACAGCCAGTCCCCGATCGACGACACGAACTCGCCGACGAACAGGCGGGTGAGCGGCCCGTTGCGCAGAAGCTGGCGGTATGTGCCCGCGATCGACACCCGGCCCCCTCAGTGCAGTCGGCGCGCCCGTTTCGTCCGCGGAGGCTACCCTCCCCGTCGCACGCGCGTGGCCCCGTCACCGCCACGCGCCACCACGAGGAGCCAACGATGGCCGCGGACGCGGTCGCCTGAGGGGAACGGATCGTTTCGGAGCGGTGTATCGACAGCACCAGATCCCGTTCCGGAGGCGCGTCCAATGCTCCGATTCGCCCTGCGGCTGCTCGCCGCCGCGTCGCTGATCCTCGCCTCGATCGGCGTGTCACCCGTGGCTGCCGGTGGCGGCTGCCACAACGAGGAGGGGGTGGTCCACACCGAGGGCGACGCGACGGTCGTCCGAATGGGCCAGTGCTCGTTCTCGCCGACGGTCGTCCACGTCCCGACCGGCACCCAGGTCCGATTCCTCAACACCGCCTCCGTCGACCATATGGTCGTCGGCGAAGCCCAGGGCTGGGGAACGGAGGACGTGCTGATCCCCGGCAAGGAGCTCGCACGGACATTCGGCGCCAAGGGCGTCTACCCGTACAGCTGCCCGCTCCACCCGGGCATGGTCGGCGCGATCGTGGTCGGCGGGGCGGACGCCGCGGCGATCTTGCCCGTGGCGGGCCCGGCCGGCGACTCGGCCCCGGGCGGCAACTCGGCCCCGGGCGCGGCGCAGGCTGCTGCGGCCGAGCCCGTCCGGGCGTCAACCGCGGGACAGGCCGGGCCGTCCACCGCCGAGCTTGTCGTCGTAGCCGCGGGGCTCGCGGCGGCCGTCATCGTCGTCGTCCTGATGTGGCGGCGCCAGGCCGCCCGGCCCGCGCCGTCCCACGAAGCCTGAACGGCCCGACCGGGCCGAGGCCCGTCAGGCGAGGGCGACACCGGGCCCGGACGGCCCCACCGCCTCCACCGTCCCGACCCGCCACGAGCTGAGGCCGGCGGCTTCGAGGTCGGCCTCGACCGCCGCCAGCCGATCGGGCGCGACGGCGGCAAGCAGGCCGCCCGACGTCTGGGGGTCGTGCGCCAGCGCGACCAGCTCGGGGGCCACCGCCGGGTCGACCTCGAGCGCCGGAGCCGTGAACCGACGGTTGTGCGCGGCGCCGCCGGTCTCGATGCCGGCCCGGGCGAGGTCGAGCGCGCCGGACAGCGCCGGGAGAGCGCCGGCCTCGAACACGAGGCGCGCCCGGGACGCGTTCGCCATCTCGAGGCCGTGTCCCAGCAGCCCGAACCCCGTCACGTCGGTCGCCCCCGCGATGCGATGGCGCGCGAAGACCTCGGACGCGGCGCGGTTGAGTGTCCGCATCTGCTCGATCGCGCCCGCCAGGTCGGCGCTGGACGTCCGGCCGGACCGGCGCCCGCTGACCAGGAAGCCGGTCCCCAGGCGCTTGGTCAGCAGCAGGACGTCGCCCGGCCTCGCACCGCCCTTGCGGAACAGCCGGTCCGGGTGTCCGGCCCCGATGACCGCGAGGCCGTACTTGGGTTCGGCGTCGCGGATCGTGTGGCCGCCGGCGAGCGCGCCGCCGGCCTCGCGGACCTTCGACGCCGCCGCCTCGAACACGGCGGCCATCGCGTCGCGCGGGAAGTCCTCGGGGAACGCGGCGATCGACAGCGCGAACAGGACCCGGCCGCCCATCGCGAACACGTCCGATACGGCGTTCGCCGCGGCGATCTCGCCGAAGTCGACGGGATCGTCAACGAGCGGCGGGAAGAAGTCGAGCGTGCCGAGGATCGCGAGGTCGTCCGAGACCCGGTAGGCGGCCGCGTCGTCGGGCGGCTCGAGCCCGGCGATGAGCGCGGAGGCTGCGCCGCTCGTGGCTGTCGGGGCGGCGCCCAGGCCAGACAGAGCCTCGGCGAGCAGGTCAGCGCCCAACTTTGCCGCGCACCCGCCGCAGTCGGTCAGCTCGGTGAGGCGGATGGGCGTGCGCGTCTCATCGGGTCGGACGGTCATGCTCCGATCATAGGGCGCCCCCGTCGGGCGCCCCCCGGGCCCACGGCCGCACCTTCACGTACACGTGAAGGTTTGGGCTAGACTTGGCGCTCGCCATGCAGCCCGTCGCCCGCGTTCACGCCGCCGAACCCGTCGCGGAGCGCCACGCCAACCGCTGGTGGGTGCTCGGGATCACCAGCCTCGGCGCCCTGCTCTCGTCGCTCAACTCGGGCACGCTGGTGATCGCGCTGCCGGACATCCTGCGCGACCTCCACACCGACCTGTTCGCGCTGCTCTGGATCGTGGTCGGGTACACGCTCGTCGCGACCGTCCTCGTCCTCAACGCCGGACGCCTCGCCGACATGGTCGGCCGGGTCAGGACCTTCGCCGCCGGCCTCGCCGTGTTCACGGCGGCATCGCTGTTCTGCGCGATCGCCCCTTCGGCCGGGCTGCTGATCCTCGGCCGGGTCGTCCAGGGTGTGGGCGGGGCGCTGATCATGGCAACCTCGGCCGCGCTGGTGACCGACGCCTTTCCGCGCAACGAGCTGGGCCGGGCGCTCGGCATCAACGCCATGGTCATCGGGGCGGGCCTGATGCTCGGCCCGATCCTCGGCGGGCTGCTGACCGGGATCGGCTGGCGGAGCGTGTTCTGGTTCAACGTCCCGATCGGCATCGTCGCGGTCCTCCTCGTGGTCGTCATGCTGCACGAGCAGGCGCGCCCTACCGGACGGCGATCGTTCGACCTGGTCGGATCCGCGCTGTACCTGGTCGGGCTGCTGGGGCTTATGGTCTCGCTCGCGTTCGGTGGGCTGTACGGCTGGACGACCGCGTGGGTCCTGGGCGGGATCGTCGCCTTCCTCGTCGCGCTGCCCGCGTTCCTGTGGGTCGAGTCCCACAGGGCCGAGCCGCTGCTGGACCTCACCCTGTTCCGCAACCGCCTGTTCGCGATGGGCAACCTGGCCGCGCTGCTGAACGGGATCGCGCGCAACGGCGTCCTGTTCCTGCTCGTGTTCTACCTGCAGGGCGTCAAGGGCGACGATCCGGTCATGGCCGGCATCCTGCTGGCGCCCCTGGCGGTGGGCCTGCTCGTCCTGTCGCCGATCAGCGGTGCCCTCGCCGACCGGTTCGGCTCCCGTCTGCTGGCGACGGCCGGCATGGTGGTGACCGCGATCGGCCTGATCGGCCTGACCACGATCGAGGTCGACACGCCGTACTGGCAGCTCGCCGCCTGGCAGCTCGTCATCGGGGCAGGCTCGGGCCTGTTCGCGAGCCCCAACGCCAGCGCCGTGATGGGGGTCGTGCCGCCGGCCCAGCGCGGCGCCGGCTCCGGAACCCGGATGATGCTGACGCAGAGCGGCTTCGTCATCTCGATCGCCCTGGCCATCGGCATCGTGACGACCGCGATGGACCCACGGGTCCTGCTCGCGATCTTCTCCGGGGCGCAGGTCGGCGCCGGCGACGTCGACCTCCAGCCGTTCATCGACGCGCTCCATCTCGCGTTCGCCGTCGGAGCGGTCGCGAGCCTGCTGGGGGCCGGCGTCTCGATGCTGCGGGGCCCGCACCAGGCCTGGGAGCCGTACCCGGCGGACGACATCGCGCTCGCCCAGTAGGCCGCCGCAAGGTCCGCCCCTGTCGCGGCGCTACCATCGGGCGAATGGGAGCGGAGGGGTCCCGGTGGGTCCCCCGGTCTTCAACACCGGTGGCGCGGCGCTCGGCGTCGCGCGGTGGGTTCGACTCCCATGCGCTCCCGCCAACCGACGATGGATCGACCAGGCGCCGATGATCGAACCCGAGACCCCAGACGACGTCCAGGACGGCCCCGACTGGCCGGCCTACTACCGTGCGACGATCGGTCGCGAGCCCCGGCCGCTGTTCACGCGCGGGATGCGCCTCGTTGGCGAGGCCGGCCTGGCGCCGGGCCGGGCCGTGGAGATCGGGTTCGGCGATGGCACCGAGACCCTGGCGCTGCTCGCGGCGGGCTGGCGCGTGGTGGCGATCGACCCGACGCCGGTCGCTGCGGACGTCCTGCTCCCCAGGGTCCCTCCGCCGGCGGCGGCCGGCCTCGAGATCGTGACCGCGCGGGCCGACGCGGTCGAGCTCCCGCCGTTCGACCTCCTGTATGCGGGGTATGCCCTGCCGTTCATCCGCCCGGAGGCGTTTCCTCGGTTCTGGACGGACGCCGTGGCCCGGCTGCGGCCCGGCGGGTTCGCGATCGTCAACCTGTTCGGCATCCACGACACTTGGGCCGGGGAGCCGGACATGACCTTCCTCGACCTCGGGCGCGTGCGTGGGCTCCTCGCCGGACTCGAGGTGCTCGTGCTGGACGAGGTCGAGAATGACGGGGACTCGTTCGACGGCCCGAAGCACTGGCACGTGTTCGACGTCGTCGCTCGTAAGCCAGGGGACGGCGCCCGATGACGTCGGAGGCGTCCGAGGTGTCCGGGGTGTCCAGACCGCGTCCGCCGAGCGTCGAGCGCGTGCTCGCAGCGGCGCGCCCCGCGACCGCCGGCCGGGACGACGCGGCGGTGCTCGCCATGGCGCGCGCCGTCGTGGACGAGGAGCGCGCGCGCCTGGAGGGTTCGCGCGACACCGGCGCCCCGCGGACCCCGGAGGCGCTCGGCGCGGAGGTCGCCGCCCGCCTCGCGGCCCTCGAGCACGTCGCGGGCCCCGAGCGCGTGATCAACGCGACCGGCGTCATCGTCCATACCAACCTCGGTCGTGCGCCCTGGCCGGACGCGGCGATCCGGGCCGCCCGCGAGGCCGCGGAAGGGACGCTGTTCCTCGAGCTCGACCGCGAGACCGGGCGGCGAGGCCGCCGATACCGGGAGGCCGAGGCTCACCTCGTCGCGCTGACCGGCGCCGAGGACGCGCTGATCGTCACCAACAACGCCGCGGCCGTCGCGCTCGCCGTCGGCCTGGCGGGGCGGGGCGGCGTCGCCGTGAGCCGCGGCGAGCTCGTGGAGATCGGGGGCGGCGTCCGGATTCCCGAGATCGTGCGGCGCGCGGGCGCGAGGCTGGTCGAGGTCGGGACGACGAACCGCACCCGGGCAAGCGACTTCGAGGCGGCCCTCGAGGACGGCCGCGCGCGGCTGGTGCTGCGCGTCCATCCGTCGAACTTCAGCCAGGCCGGGTTCGTCGAGGCGCCCGACGCGCCGGCCCTCGCGGCCGCCGCCCACCGGCACGGCGCGCTGGTCGTCGACGACCTCGGCAGCGGCGCGCTGCTCGACACGGCGGTCTTCGGGCTGGCGCACGAGCCGATGCCCGCCGAGCGTCTGGCCGAGGGCGCGGACTTGGTGACGTTCAGCGGCGACAAGCTCGTCGGCGGGCCACAGGCCGGGTTCGTCGTCGGACGCGCCGACCTCGTCGCCCGCCTCCGGAAGGACCCGCTGGCCCGGGCGATGCGGCCGGACAAGGTGGTCCTGGCCGCGGTCGCGGCGACGCTCGCGCTGTACCGCGCGGGGGTCGCCACCCGCGACATCCCCGTCTGGCGGCAGATCTCGGTGTCGGTCGAGGACCTGGCGGCGCGGGCGGCGGCGGTCGCCGAGGCAGTCGGCGCGGGCGCCAGCGTCGCGACGGTCGAGGCCACCATCGGGGGCGGCTCGCTGCCGGGCGAGGTGCTGCCGTCACGAGCCGTGTGCCTGGCGTTCGTCAAGCCGGACCGGATCCTCGCCCGCCTGCGGGCCGGCTCGCCGGCCGTCGTCGGACGGGTCGAGCACGGGGCCGTGCTGCTCGACCTGCGGTCCGTCGAGCCGGCCGACGACGCGGCGCTGTCGGCGGCGATCGCGGCGGCGCTGGCCGGGGATGCCTGAGCCGCGCATGGCCGGCGCGGGCGAGGCCCGGAGCGTGGTCGTCGGCACGGCCGGCCACATCGACCACGGCAAGACGACGCTGCTGCGTGCCCTGACGGGCATCGACGCCGATCGCCTGCCGGAGGAGCGGCGGCGCGGGATGACCATCGACGTCGGCTATGCGCACCTGGCGCTGCCCGACGGGTCGGTCATCGACTTCGTCGACGTGCCGGGGCACGACCGCCTGGTCGGCAACATGCTGGTCGGCGCCGGCGAGATCGACGCCGCGCTGCTGGTCGTGGCCGCGGACGACGGCCCGAACGCGCAGACGCTCGAGCACCTCGGGCTGCTGGACGCGCTGGGGATCCGCGAGGGGCTGGCCGTCGTGACCAAGGCGGACCTCGCCGACGAGGCGCGACTCGCGGCGGTCGAGGCCGAGGTCGTCGCCCTGCTCGCGGCGACGACGCTGGCCGCCTCCCCGGTCATCGCGGCCTCCGCGACCGGCGGCGCGGGGATCGACGGCGTGCGGACGGCCGTGACCGCGCTCGTGCGGCGCGTGCTGGCGGGCGACGACGCCGGAGACGCTCGAGGTCCGCGGCTCGCGATCGATCGCGTGTTCGCCGTCAAGGGTCGCGGGACCGTCGTGACCGGCAGCCTTCGCGGCGGCGCGGTGACGACGGGCACGGTTCTCCGGCTGGTCCCGGGCGGTGACGCCGCGCGAGTCCGCGAGGTCCAGGTCCGCGGAGCCGCGGTCGCCGCCGCCTCGGGGGGCCGAACGGCTGTCCTGGTCGGCGGCATCGAAGGCGATCGACTGCGGCGCGGGCAGGTGCTCACGACCGATCCCGAGGTCGTCGCCACCTCGCGGATCCTCGTGGCCATGCGCGGGCCGGCGCCCCGTCCCGCCGAACCGTCGGCCGATCGCGAGCGCCTGCGGATTCACCTGGGCACCGCGCAGGCGGAGGCCCTCGTCGTGCGCGGCCCGCGCGAGGCCATCGACCTCGGCGACGGGATGTCGATCGCGATCCTGCGCCTCGACGCCGCGATCGCCGTTGGCCCCGGCGACAGGTTCGCCCTCCGCCGGCCATCGCCCCGCGAGGTGGCCGGCGGCGGCGTCGTCCTCGATCCCGCGCCACCCCGCGGCATCTCGCGACGCCGGCTGACCCCGGAGCGCGCGGCGGCGCTCGCGGCGTCGCCGGCCGGCTCCGGCGCGGCGCGGCTCGACCTCCATGGGGCGCTTCGCGCGGGCACGACCTGGCGCCTGGCCGCGGACGTCGACGCGGCGCTCCGGGAGCGCGCGAGGGCGCTGGTCGCCGCCCACCACGCGGCGCACGCCGACGAGACCGGCCTGCCGCTGCCGTCGTTGCGGGCGGACGTCGCCCTCTCGGCCCGCCGTCTGGTGACGCTCGGCCGCGACGCCGCATCGGACGTGGCGGACGGCGTGATCGCCGGGCTCCTCGCGGACGGCGAGCTCGCGCGCGACGGCGACCGGATCCGTGACGCCGCCCGGACGTCGGGCCTCGGTGTTGAGACCCGCCAGGCGATGGACCGGCTCGAGGCCGCGCTGGCCGTCGCCGCGCCGCCCGGCCTGGCCGGCGCGGCTCGAGCGGCCGGCTGCCCTCCGGACGGCCTCCGCGAGCTCGAGACCAGCGGGCGGATCGTCCGACTCGAGGACGACCTCGCCTGGGCGGCGCCGACGTATCGCGACCTGGTCCGGCGCGCATTGTCGATGGCGGCGGCCGGGCCGCTGACCCCCGCGGCGTTCCGCGACGAGGCCGGCACGACCCGGCGGTACGTCATGGTCATCCTCGAGGACCTGGACCGGCGCGGCCTCCTGCGCCGCACGGACGCCGGGCACGTGCTCGGACCCACGACGCTCGCCCGGATGCGCGAGCGGGCCGCCGCCTCTGCGGGCGGCGACTGACCTCGGCCTGCCGCGAATGACCGCCGCCATCGTGCTCGCCGGCGGGGCGTCGACCCGCTTCGGCGGCGACAAGCTGCGCGCCACCCTCGACGGGCGGGCGCTCCTCGACCACGCCCTCGAGGCCGTCGGCGCGATCGCCAACCCGGTCATCATCGTCATCGCACCGGACGTCCCGATGCCGCCGGTCCCGCCCGCCCTGGCGCGCCAGGTGACGCTGATGCGCGACGGCGTCGCCCACCGCGGACCGCTGGCCGGCCTCGCCGCGGGCCTGGTCGCCCTCGCCGACATTGACCGGGGATTCGATGCGGCCGCGATCGTCGTGGGCGGCGACATGCCTCATCTCGTGCCCGCGGTGCTCGAGCTCCTGGCGGCCGCCGTGGACGGCGATCCGGCGGCCGGCGCCGCCACGCTCGAGACCGATCCGCCGTGCGTGCTCCCGCTCGCCGTGCGTCCCTCGCTCGCCGGCCCCGTGGCGGATGCCCTGCTGCGTGAGGACCGACGCGCGCTGCGGGCGCTCCTCGATCGGCTGACCGTCGTGGTCGTCCCGGCGTCGACATGGCGGGCGATCGACCCCGACGGACGGACCCTCGACGACGTGGACACGCCGGCCGACCTCGAACGTGCGCCGGACGGCTGAGCGCGCAAGCCCGGAACACGGACCCGCCGGAGACGCCAAGACGCCCGCCCCTGGGAGGGTGGGCGGGCGTCCTGCTGGAGATAGCTCCCGGGCCGGAGGAGTGGCCCGGGGGAAGCGAGCCGGCTGGGAGTGAGGCCAGCCGGCCGGTGTGTGATCGATCAGGCGGGCGAAGCGGCGCTCCGTGCGTCGTTCGAACCGAACAGGTTGCGGGCGAAGCCGGCGATGGAGGCCACGAGGCCTGCCGTTCGGGGCTTGCGTCCCAGCTTGGCCTGGCGGTTCGCTTCGGCCTCTGCCATCAGGTCGGCCAGGTGAACCTGGACCGCGTAGATCGCTAGCGGGTGCATCATCTCGATGACCTCCTTTCCTGCGGCTTCGGTGGTGCGCTGTGGTGGTTGGTGTCTGCCGCTGAAGGCACTATCCCGCGAACGCACGCCGCGGCCGATGGACCGCGAACCTCGAATCGACTACGTCATCCGACCGAGCCGGACGTGGGCGGGGGGCGATGCGCGAGCGGCGGCCGCTCAGCCCTCGAGCGCCGGCGTCTCGTGGACGGCCTCGCCGCCGACGAACGTCGCGACCACGCGCGTGTCGGCGATGCCGCCGGCGCCCCGGTCGAACAGGTCGCGGTCGAGCACGGCGAGATCCGCCAGGCGACCGACGGCGATCGTGCCCGCGTCGTCGAGATGGCTCGCGTACGCGGAGCCGGCCGTGAACGCCGTGAGCGCCTCGGTGAGCTCGATCGACTCCTCGGGCATGAACGGCGTCCGCGTCCGCTCGACCCCCGGCATCTCGACGTCGGCCGCGATCATGCGGTTGACCGCGATGTCCATCTGCGCGAACGGGTCGGCCTTCGACACGGACCAGTCCGAGCCCATCGCGATCGTCACGCCGTGGCGGCGGAACGACCGAAGCGGGTACTGACGGGCACCGGCGACGGGCCCGAGGAACGGCAGGGTCAGCTTGTCCATCTGCCCTTCGTGCACGGCCCACAGCGCCTGGACGTTGGCCAGCGCCCCGAGCCGGCGGAAGCGCGGGATGTCGTGGGGGTGCACGAGCTGGAGGTGGGCGAGGTGCGGGCGCGTGTCGGTCCAGCCGTTCTGGCGGCGCGCGGCCTCGACGGCGTCCAGCCCCAGGCGGACGGCGCGGTCGCCGAGGGCGTGGAAGTGGGCTTGGAACCCGAGCGCGTCGAGCCTCGGCACCGCCTGCATGAGGACGTCAGGGTCGATGAAGTCCATGCCCCGGTTGCCGGTCGGCACGCCGTCATGGTCGAGGTACGAGTCGAGCACCGCGGCCGTGTAGTTCTCGACGATGCCGTCGAGCATCAGCTTGACGCTGGTCACGGCGTAGCGGCCCACGGGACCCTCGGCGCGCCGGGCGACGAGCCCCTCGATCTGGTCGAGGCCCCCGTCGTGCTCCCACCACAGCGCCCCGGCGACCCTCGCCGTGAGCGCGCTCCGGCCGGCGACCGAGAGGTACGTCGCGTGGATCTCGGGCGTGACGATCGCGTCCTGCCAGTTCGTGATCCCGATGCCGTGGAGGTATGCCTGGCTCGCGAGGAGCGCCTGCTCGCGCTCCGCCGCCGTGGTGGGCGGGATGAGGCGCTCCACCAGGTCCTGCGCCCCTTCGTGGAGGGTGCCCAGCGGCGTGCCGTCCGGGTCGCGCGCGATGCGCCCGTCGTGGGGGTCGGGCGTGTCGGCGGTGATGCCGGCCAGCTCCAGCGCCCGGCTGTTGACCCAGGCGTCGTGTCCGTCCTTGTTGGGCAGGAACACCGGCCGATCGGGGACGACGCGGTCGAGGGCCTCGCGACGGGCGAGGCCGTCGGGGAAGTGGGCGAGGTACCAACCGGCACCGAGGATCCAGGGGACGTCCGGGTTGGCCGCGGCGTAGCTCGCGATCCGCGCCAGGTACTCGTCGATGCCGCTCGAGTCCATGAGATCGCAGTGGAGCTTGTCGATGCCCGACGAGATGGGGTGGACGTGCGAATCGCCGAAGCCGGGCGTGACGGTCCGCCCGCGGAGGTCGATGACGCGGGTGCGCGGCCCGACCAGCGACATCACCTCGCGGTCGCCACCGACCGCGACGAACCGGCCATCGCGCACGGCGACGGCCTCGGCCCACGAGATGGCGGCGTCGGCGGTGAACACCTGGCCACCGGTGAGGACGAGGTCGGCGTGGCTCGCAGTCATGCCGACGAGGATGCACGAGGCGCGACGACGCCTGTGCCCGCGTCCCGTCGTGCGGCCTGACGTCTACCCTTCCAGGCATGACGACCGTCCACCTGCTCCACCCGGGCTACACCGGCGATCGCGTCGGCTCGTCCGTCGTCCTGGTTCGCGACGCGGACGCGCTGATCGTCGTGGATCCGGGCATGGTCGCCCGCCGCTCGCTGATCACGGACCCGCTCGCGGCCCTGGGCGTCGCGCCGGAGGCCGTGACCCATGTCTTCCTCAGCCATCACCACCCCGACCACACGATCAACTGCGCGCTGTTCCCGAACGCCGAGGTAGTCGACTTCTGGGCTCGCTATCGCGACGACCTGTGGCTCGACCACGACGGCGACGGCTACCACCTCTCGCCGGCCGCCGAGCTGTGGCTGACGCCGGGGCACACCGCGGAGGACGCGACCCTCGTGGTCCAGGCGGACGACGCGGTGTACGCGATGACCCACCTGTGGTGGCACGCGGACCGGACGCCCGAGGTGGACCCGCTGGGCGACGACCAGGCGGCGATCGAGCGCGGTCGGGCGCGGGTCCTCGAGGCCGCCGATATCGTGATCCCGGGGCACGGGGCTGCGTTCCGGACGGGTCGTTAGGCGGGCGTGCGTCCCAGGCACATTCCTGACCTCAACCGCCGCCGGGTCTGCTGAATTCGTGCGCCAGGCTCACACATTGGGCACATCTGGTCGACAACGTTCGTGGGGCGCACGGAATCGGCACGCGAAGGCGGACGTCGGTCAAGAATGTGCGCCTGGCGCACGCCGACCCGGGCGGCGCGGTCATCCGCGGCCGGGCGGACCCCCGCGCGTCGCGAGGATGTTGAGCCGGACGTAGTCGATCGACGACGCCGGCAGGTGCGCGGCGACCGCATCCACGAACGCATCGCGCTCGGCGGCCGGCAGCCGCTCCAGGTGGGCGCCCAGGATCACGGTGCGGAGGTAGTCGCGCAGCGGCGCGCCCGGCTCGATCGGCGTCGGCTCGTCGCTCAGCCAGGCCTCGACATCGGTGAACCCGGCGGCCGTGAGCCGCCGCGCCGTGTCCTCCGGCGACGCGAACGTCCACGGCCCCAGCCAGCCCTCGCCCACCTCCGTCAGCGCCGCGCGGACCGACCCGATGTTGCCCAGCCCGCCGCACTGTGCGACCAGCCGCCCGCCCGGCCGCAGGACGGCGGCGAGATGCCGGAACAGCGCGTCGTGGTCCGCCACCCAGTGGAACGTGGCTGTGGACAGGATCGCGTCGACGCTCGCGGCGGGGAGCGGCAGCGGCGCCGCCAGGTCGGCGATGACGTAGCTGACCCGGTCGCCGAACCGGGCGAGTCGTTGGCGGGCGGCATCGACCATCGCCGGCGAGCCGTCGAGCGCCACGACCCGGCCGCGCGGCAGGCGATCGGCGAGGCGCTCGGTAACCCGGCCCGAGCCGCCGCCGGCGTCGAGCACCGTCTCGTCGCCCCGCAGCGGGAGCCGGTCGAGCACGTCGGTGCCCCAGCGGGTCATGGGGTCGGCGATCCGATCGTAGTTCGCCGCGTCCCAGTCCATCGGCGCGGCCGTCTCGCGGTCAGCCACCGCCCGCCCCGGGCTGGTCGGCCGCCGCTGCCTCGGCCGGCGCGAGCGCCGGCTCCGCGCGACGCGAGCGCAGGCCGACGCCGTTGACCACGGCCCCGCCCACGAGGAGGGCGCCGCACACGATCACAGCCAGGTGGAACGAGTTCACGGATGCTGTCCGGGCCGCCGCGGCGACCGCCGGTGGGGCGTCGGCCGCCGGCGGGTTGAGCGGCTGGACCATGGCCCGCAGCGCCGGGTCGGCCGCGTCGACGCCTGGTGCGGCACCCGAGAGGGCAGCGTAGAACGTGCCCGAGATCGCCACGAAGATCACCGCCGACAGCAGGGGCTGCCCGACGCGGCTGATCGCGTTGTTGACCGCCGACCCGGTCGCCGCGTTCTGGACCGGGATCGACGACATCAGCGTCGCGGTCAGCGGCGCGACCACGAGGACGAACCCGAAGCCCCACAGCAGGACGTACGGCAGGACGTCGACCAGTGTCGACGCCGGCGGGACGTAGGTGGTCGGGTCGCCCGGCGTGAACCGCCACGGTTCGCTGGTCTCGGGGATCCGCGCCAGCCAGGCGAGGCCCGCGGCCATCAGCACGGGACCCGCGATGAGGAACGGCCGCGACCCGATCCGCCCGCTGATGCCGCCGATGCGCGCCGACAGCAGCGCGATGATCACCGACGTCGGCAGGCCGATCAGGCCGGCCGCGGTCGCGGTGTAGCCCAGGACGTTCTGGAGGAACAGGCCGAGGAGGTAGCCCATCGTGTACGCGGCGCCATAGATCAGCAGCGTCGAGAGGTTGATCGTCGCGAACCGCCGCCGCCGGAACAGCCCCAGCGGCACGAGGGCATGCGGCCGGCGAGCCATGAGGATCGGAAAGGCGACCAGCGCGACGGCGCCGACGGCGAGGGCCGCCCACGCCACCGGGTCCTGCCAGTTCCGCTCCTGGCCGCGGATCGCCCCGAACGCGAGGCCGCCGACCGCGACGATCGCGACCCCAGCCCCGAGCCAGTCGAACCGCGCCGTCGCGTCGCCCGCCCGGCTCTCGGCGACGTGGCGCAGCGCGAACAGCGCGAGGATCACGAGCGGCACGTTGATCAGGAACGCGGCCCGCCAGGTGACGGTGTCGACCAGCAGGCCACCGACCACGGGCCCGATCAACGCCGTCGCCGACGCGGCGGCCGCCCAGATGCCGATCGCCCGGGACCGTCGCGCCTCGTCGGCGAAGGTCGCGGTGATGATCGCGAGCGACCCCGGCACGAGCAGGGCGCCGGCGGCGCCCTGGAGCAGGCGGGCGACGATCAGGAGCTCGAGAGTCGGCGCGAGGCCGCACAGGACCGAGGTGATGCCGAACCCGATCAGCCCGATCGCGAACAGGCGCCGACGGCCGTAGTAGTCCGCGAGGGCCCCGGCCAGCAGCAGCAGCGCCGCGAGGATCGCGAGGTACCCGCCGACCACGTAGGTCTGGCCCTCGAGGGTCGAGACCAGGGTGGCCGGCAGCTCGCGCCCGATGTGCGGCAGCGCCAGGTTCACCACGGTGCCGTCGAGGAAGACCATGGACGTGCCGAGGATCGTCGCGAGCATGGTCCAGCGCTGGGACGTGGTCACCGATCTCCTTGGGGTGCGTCGTTCGAGTGTGTCAGGCGTCCGATCGGAGCGTCCAACCGCGTGGCCGCCCGCCGCTCCTGGCCTCGCCGGATCGCACTTGCGCCGCCTGATCTATGCTGCGGCCGTGCCCGGACCGGTGGCGCTCGTGGGCGCCGGAGAGTTCCTCGCGCCGATGGCAGAGTTCGACCGCGGGTTGCTCGAGGCCACCGGCCGACTCCGCCCGCGCGTCGTGATCCTGCCGACCGCCGCCGCGCCCGACGGCGAGCACACGTTCCGCGTCTGGGCCGAGATGGGCGTCGAGCATTTCAGCGCCCTCGGTGCCGAGGTCGAGCCCGTGCTCGTGCGGGACGCCGCGGAGGGCCACGATGCCGCCGCCCTGCAGGCGATCGGCGAAGCCGACCTCGTCTACCTCTCCGGCGGGCATCCACGGCACCTGCTCGGCGTCCTCCGCGACTCGCCCCTGGGTGGCGCGATTCGCGCGGCCAACGACCGCGGCGCGGTGATCGCCGGCTGCTCGGCCGGCGCCATGGCGATCGTCAGCCGCACCGTCGACTTCCGGTTCCTGCCGAAGGTCCGGATGCCGATGCCGTTCCCGGTGCGCTGGCCGGTCGGGCTGTCGCTGGTGGCCGGCGTCGCCGTCCTGCCCCACTACGACGCCTGGCCCGAGCCGTTCTCGGCCTTCGTCGCCCTGCAGGCCCCGAAGGGCGGCGTGATCCTGGGCATCGACGAGGACACCGCGGCTGTCGGCTGCAACAACGCGTGGCAGGTGCACGGGCGAGGCCGGGTCACCGTGTGGCGGGGCCGCCACCGCGAGCGCTTCCGGCGCGGCGACGCATTCCGGATCGACGGCGAGGACGCCGAGGGCGAGTAGGTGTCGGGTCTGGCCGCGGATGCTCGCGACGATCCATTCGTCTCACATGGCCGTGGAGCGGGCGCTATCTCGCGAGCTCGTGTCAGGCGTCCACCCGACGGGCACAACGGCCGTCCCGACCGCCACCTCTAGCCATCGGTCCGTTCGGTAGACGTTGGTCACGATGCTCGTGACAACGGTCCGCATGGTGCCCCGGTGGCAATTCGCGTCGTCGGCGGCACGCTCGAGCGGGCCGGCCTGCAGAAGCCTCAGCGCCGCCAGCCCAAATACGGTCCGCCCGAGTGAACATCTGGCTCCGTTCGAGCGGCCGCGGCCGCTCGTGGTTGCCCGCGCCGCCTCGCCCGCGCCGCCTGGCCCGGACATGCCGATGCCCCGGGCAGTCCGGGGGCATCAGGTTGGCGAGGCGAGGATCAGTCCGGGCGGATCTGCCGGAAGCAGTCGGAGCAGTAGACGGGCTTGTCCATGCGCGGCTTGAACGGCACCTGCGCCTGGTTCCCGCACGACGTGCAGATCGCGACGAAGTACTCGCGGGGCATGCGGTCGTCGGTCCGCTCGTAGCCGCGCGGGCCGCCGATGTCGCGCATGTCCGCGCTGCCGCCGTCGCGCGTCGAGCGCCGATAGGCGCGGCACGATGCGCAGCGCTTGGGGTCCGAGGTGAACCCCTTCTGCTGGTAGTACTCCTGGTCCGCCGCCGAGTGGATGAACTCCACCCCGCAGTCAACACAGGTCAGGGTCCGGTCGACGTAGGTCACGATGCTCCTCCCGGGCGCGCGCTCGGACAAGGTCTGGTGCGCGCCTGACGAGGGGTCCGACGCCTGGACGACGGCGGCGGCGGGGAGTCAGCCGTGGCCGCGCGATCAAGGTGCCGTTCTCGGAGTCCCTAGCTCGGGGCGCACCGGTGAATTGAAGTGGCCCTGAGCCTACACCGGGTGGTCAAAGCGTGCCCGCGACGGCGACCCAGACCGCCCTCGACGCGTGACTTGCCCCGATTCGATGACGTGAGACGGACGGCGTCGGGCGTGACACCCGAGATGTCACAATGGGCGACAAGACTCGGGCATGCGAGCCGGGAGCGATGGGGCGCCCGGATCGCGTGCCGGGTCCCGGGGGCGACCGGCCCGGCCCGAGCGGCCCGAGATCGAGCCAGGTCACGGGAGCGCAGGGCGGGAGCGGCCGCTCGCGGGTCCCGGTTCGGCTTGCCGATCCCCGGGTCCGATCACGGGACGGACCACCAGGGAGGGCACCCGCACCCGATGCTTCGACTGCTGCACACCGCAGACGTCCATCTCGGCGCCCGGCACGCGGACCTCGGGGAGGCCGCCGCGGCCCAGCGCGAGCGGCAGTTCGCCGCGTTCCGCGCCGCCGTCGATCTCGCGATCGCCGAGAAGGTGGACCTGTTCGTCGTCGCTGGGGACCTGTTCGACTCGAACGTCCAGCCCAAGCGCTCGGTGGAGCGCGTGGCCGCCGAGCTCGCACGGCTCGCGCAGGCCCGCATCCGCTCGGCGCTGGTGCCCGGGACCCACGACGTCTACGACCGCTCGTCGGTGTACCGCGCCTACGACCTCGCGGCCATGGCCGGCACCCGGCCCGCCGAGGAGATGGTCACGGTCCTGACGCCGGACCATCCGTGGGTGTACCTGTCGGCGATCGACGCGGTCGTCCACGGTCCGTGCTTCCCGACCAAGCGTGCGCCACGCAGCCCGCTGCACGACCTCGCCGCCGTCGAGACGCCCGACGCCACCTGGCACATCGGCGTGCTCCACACGTCGGTCGCGATCCCCGGGCGCACGGACCACGACGAGGTCGTGGTCACGGTCGAGGAGATCGCCGCCAGCGGCCTCGATTACCTCGCGCTCGGGCACTGGCACTCCGCGCAGGTCGCCAAGACCAAGGGCGTGACCTATGCCTACGCCGGGGCGCCCGAACCCGTCGCGGTCGACCAGGACAAGGCCGGCAAGGTCCTGCTGGTGACGCTGGACGTCGACAAGAGCGGCCAGCGCACGGTCGAGGTCGACCAACGCGTCGTGGGCAGGACCACGTTCGAACGCCGCGAGGTGGATGCCGCAACGGTGGGCTCACAGCCGGCGCTCGTCGCGGACCTCATGAAGGGCGCCAATCCGGACCTCGTCCTCGACGTGCGCGTGATCGGAATCCGGCCCGACGGCCTGGACCTCGACACCACCGAGATCGAGCAGGAGCTTCGCACCTCATACCTGCGGGTCCGCGTGCGCGACGTCAGCCACCCGGCGTTGACGGAGGGCGCCCTGCCGCCCGAGGAGACGATCGCGGGCGCGTTCATCCGCAACGTGGAGGGACGGATCGCCGACCTCGAGGCGTCCGGCGACGACATGGCGCGCCGCGAGGCCGACGAGCTGCGCGACGTGCTCCAGCTCGGTCGGCTGCTGCTGGCCGGGTCGGAGGTGACCCTGTGAGGATCACCAGCCTCGCCATCACCGACCTGCGGCGGTATCGCGACCACGAGTTCATCCTGTCGCCCGGCCTGAACATCGTCCGAGGGCCGAACGAGGCCGGGAAGTCGACGATCCAGCGCGCCATCGAGCTCGCGCTGACGCGCAAGGTCACGAGCTCCGCGGCCGACCTCGATGGGCTGGTCTCGTGGGACAGCAGTCCGGACGCTCGGACGACGGTCGCGCTGACGTTCACCTACGAGGACGAGGAGGGCGAGCAGCGGGAAGGGCGCCTCGCGAAGTCGTTCCGCGGCTCGAAGGGCCAGGTCCGCCTCGAGCTCGGTGGCGAACCGATCACCGATCCTGCCCGCGCCGACGAGGAGCTTGCCTCGATCTCGGGCGTCCCGACGGAGGGCTTCTTCCGCTCGACCGCGTCGGTCCGCCATCACGAGCTGGCCGGGCTCCAGCGCGACGAGGGCGCGCTTCGCGATCGGCTCCAGGCGTCGATCAGCGGCGCCGACCGTGGCACCAGCCGCGCCAAGCGCAAGCTCGAGCGCGCGCTCCACGACCTGCAGACCCGCGGCGTCAAGAACCCGGGGCGGCTCAAGGTCGCCGAGGACGCCGTCACGGAATCCGCGTCGCGCCTCCAGGCCGGCGAGGACGCGCTCCAGCGCCTGGAGCACGACCGCGACGCGCTGGCCGTGTCGCGCGAGCATCGGGCCGAGGCCGAGACCGCGCTCGCGGAGCGCCGGTCGATGCTCGAGAAGGCGCGCCAGGCCGAGCGCCTGACGGCCGAACGGGACGCCGCCCAGGAGAAGTACGACCGCTACCGCAGCGCGGTCACGATCCGCGACGAGATCGCCGACCTCGAGCGCAGCCATCCGTCGCCGACGCCGCTGCCGGTGCTCCGCGCCTCCGTCGACCGCCTGCGCGCCGTCGACGCCAAGATCGGCACGCTGCAGGGGATGCTCGAAGGCGAGGTCCACGTCAACTTCGAGGCTCCGCCGGAGGTCCGCTGGCGCCCGCTGTCGCGCTGGTCCCTCGTCCTCGTGGCGATCGGCGGCTCGATCGCGATCGTCAGCTACCTGCTGGGCTTCCTCAACGTCGTCGACCTCGGCGTGATCCCGATCGTGATCGGCGGCATCGTGGCGGGGATCGGGCTGGTGCTCGCGATCGTCGGCTGGTGGCTGCGGCGCGGCGCGCCGGCCGACCAGTCGCTCCGCGACGTCGAGGTGGATCGCCGGCTGCGCGGTCGCTCCGAGATCGAGCAGGAGCTGCGCGAGGCGCAGGCCGAGCACGACGACATCCTCCAGCGCCTCGGGCTGACCGAGTTCGAGGAGGCGGAGGATCGGCTGCGGCTCGAGGAGGCGCACGTCGCGGGGATCGAGCAGCATCGGGCCCACCTGTCCGGACTGATCGGCGACGAGAAGATCGAGGCCCTGCCGGCCCGGCGCGACAACGCGGCCCTCGAGATCGAGCAGAAGACGGCTGCCCTCGAGTCCCTTGGCCCGATCGCCAAGGAGCCCCGTGCCCGCGAGCGCCTGGAGGTGGAGGTCGTCGACGCCGAGCGCCTGGTCGACCGGAGCCGCGACGACGAGGCCAACGCCCGGGCCCGAGTCGAGCAGAACCCGGTCGACGCGGAGGAGGTCGCCGCGCTCGCCGAGCGGCTGGCGATGCACCGCGAGGCCCTGTCGGCGCTCCGGCGCCGGGAGCGGGTCTACGAGCGGACCCAGGCCGAGCTCTACACCGCCGAGCAGGCGACGATGGAGCTCGCCACCCGCTACCTCGAGCGGCGCATGGTGCCCGACCTCGAGCGAATCACCGGTGGTCGCTACCGCCGCGTCCGGATCGACGACAGCAACCTCGGGATGGAGATCTACGCGCCCGAGCGTGGGGACTGGGTGCCGGTCACCGACCTGTCGCAGGGGACCCTGGACGTGGTGTACCTCGCGGCGCGGATCGGGCTCGTGCGCCTGGTGACCGGCGACCGCCGGCCGCCGATCCTGCTCGACGACCCATTCGTCACGCTCGACGATGTGCGCGCCGCGCGGGCGCTCGAGCTGATCCGGGACCTCGCGACGGACTTCCAGGTGATCTACCTCACGACGTCGGACCGGTACGACGCGCTGGCCGAGCGGGTCATCGAGCTCGACGGGCCCACCGCCGTCGACCTGCCCACCGAGCCGGAGGGGGTGGCCCCTGCCTGAGGTGGCCGGACCGGTCGCGGTCCTGGCGCTCGGGCTCATCTCCGCGGCCAGCTGGGGCGCGGGCGACTTCGGCGGCGGGCTGCTCAGCCGTCGCGCGCCGCTGTTCGGCGTCGTGTTCGGGATGCAGCTGATCGGCATGGTCGCCGCGCTCGCGATCGGGGTCCTGCGTGGCGAGCCGATCCCCCAGGGCGTGGACGTGGCGTGGGCCGTCGCCGCCGGCGTGTTCGGCGTCGTCGGCATCACCTCGCTGTACCGCGGGCTGTCTGTCGGCCGGATGGGGGTGGTCGCCCCGACGACCGGCGTCCTCGCGGCCGTGGTCCCGGTGGTCGTCGGCTTCACGACCGAGGGCGTCCCCACGACCGAGGTCGTGGTGGGGATCCTGGTCGCGTTGCTCGCGGTCGTGCTGGTGACGCGGGCGCCGAGCCACGACGCGTCGGCGCCATCCGGGATCGAATGGGGCCTCCTGGGCGGCGTGGCGATCGGCCTGTTCAACGTCTGCATCGGCCAGCTGTCCGGCGCCGGCGCGTTCGGTCCGCTGGTGATCACGCGGATCGTCCAGGCCGGGATCCTGCTGGCGATCATCGTGCTCGGCCGTCAGGCGTGGCGGATGCCGCTGACCTCGGCCCGCTGGCTGATCATCATCGGCCTCCTGGACATGGCCGGCAACGCCGCGTTCATCCTCGCCGCCCAGGCCGGCGACCTCGCGATCGCCGCCACCTTGTCGTCGCTCTACCCGGTCGGCACCGTGATCCTGGCGATCGCCATCCTGCACGAGCGGCTGACGCGCAGCCACGCCGTCGGGATCGTGCTCACCGGTGCCGCGATCGTGCTCATCGGGCTGGGGACCGCGGGCTCCTGACGCCCGCGTACGATCACCCGGTGAGGATCTCGGCCAAGGTCGACTACGCGGTCCGGGCGATGTGCGAGCTCGCGGCACACGATGGCGCGGCGCCACTCAAGGCCGAGCAGATGGCGGCCGCCCAGGAGATCCCGCTCTCGTTCCTCGAGAACATCCTGGTCGACCTCAAGCGCGCCGAGCTCGTCCGCTCGCTGCGCGGCCAGGTCGGTGGCTATCGCCTGGGCCGCCCTGCGCAGGCCATCTCGATCGCCGACATCATCCGCGCGGTGGAGGGGCCGCTCGCCGATGTCCGCGGCGCCCGTCCCGAGGCGCTCCGATTCGAGGGTCCCGCCACCGCGCTGCGCGACGTGTGGCTCGCCAACCGGGTCAGCGTGCGGCGCGTCCTGGAGCACGTCACGATCGCGGACGTCGTCGCGGGCGAGCTGCCGGCGGACGTGCGGAGTCTGCTCGACGACAAGGACGCGTTCGTCGGGCACTGACCCGCGGATTCGCGGTCCGTCCGGCCCGCCGCCGACCTGGCACGAAGATGTGCCAGATCCAGCGTCCCGGAGCACGGCTGGCGCCTGCAACCCGTGATCCCACATCGGCGACGAGCGTGGCGGCCCTCGTTCTGGCACACGCGCGTGCCAAGGGGCCGACGGGATCACGGCACCCACATCGGCCCGTGCACTGACCCCGCGGATCAGGCGGTCAGCAGGCCCCGCTTCGCGCGGATCCGCCGTTCGATCGTGCCGAACACCAGCGAGTCCAGCAGGATCCCGATCGTCAGGATCACGAGCATGATCGACAGCAGGCCCTCGCTGTCGACGAGGTCACGGTTGACCTGGAGCAGCTGGCCCAGCGACGTCTTGTTGGCGATGACGACGATGAGCTCGCCCGCCATCAGGCTCCGCCATGCGAAGGCCCAGCCCTGCTTGAGGCCGGCGACGAAGCTGGGCATCGCTGCGGGCAGGATGACGTAGCGGTAGGCGTCGAGGCCCTTCGCTCCCATGACCCGGCCGGCTCGCGTGAGGACCGGGGGGATGTGGTCGACGCCGTGGATCAGCCCGTTGGCGATCGAGGGCGCGGCGCCGAGGACGATGACGAAGGTGATCGCCTCCTCGGTCAGCTTGAACAGCAGCACGGCCAGCGGGAACCACGCGATCGAGGGCATGGTCTGGAGGCCCATGATCAGCGAACCGGTCGCCGACCGGAGCACGGCGAAGCGCGAGACCAGGACCCCGATCCCGACCCCGCTCGCGACCGCGATCCCGAAGCCCCACAAGGCACGGCGGAGCGTCGTGAGGATGGCGCCCCAAAGCTCGGGCTGGCCGGCCTCGGACGCGAGCCGGCCGAGCACGTCGGTCGGCGCCGGCAGGACGTAGGTCGGCTTCCACCCGCTCAGGACGACGAGCTCCCAGGCGACCAGGGCGATGCCGATCGCGGCCACCTTGGGCCAGGTGGCGGACCAGGCCCGGCGCCACAGTGGCCGGCCGCGGACGAGCGGCGTCTCCAGCGCGTCCAGGCCGGCGACCTCGCTGCGACCCGTGTTGGTCGCAGGCGTCGCGTCGGTCGCCGCGGCCGGGCGCTCGATCTTGATCGCGCCCAGAAGGTTAGCGTCCATGGCGGGCGACCTCCTGGCGCAGGCACGTGGTGATCTCGGCCGCGAGCTGGGCGACGTCCCGGTCCTCGATCCGCCGCGGTCGCGGGATGTCGACCGGGAACTCGGCCGCGACCCGGCCGGGCCGGCTCGTGAGCAGGACCACGCGATCACCGAGGCGCACGGCCTCGCGGACGTTGTGGGTCACGAACAGGATCGTCCGGCCGGTGGCATGCCAGATCCGCTCCAGCTCGTCGTGCAGGATGTCGCGGGTCATCGCGTCGAGCGCGCCGAACGGCTCGTCCATCAGGAGCACCTCGGCGTCCTGCGCGAGGGCCCGGGCGAGCGACACGCGCTGGCGCATGCCGCCCGAGAGCTCGTGCGGCTGCCGCTTCGCGAACGCGCTGAGCTGGACCATCTCCAGCAGCTCAGCGACCCGCTGCTCGCGCGCCGCCTTCGGGACCTTGCGCAGGCGAAGGGGCAGCTCCACGTTGCGTTCCACGTTCAGCCACGGGAACAGCGCGGCCTCCTGGAACATGAACGAGGGATCGCCCTCGCACTCGACGGTGCCGCCCGTCTGCGCGTCGAGTCGCGCGACCAGATTCAGCAGCGTCGACTTGCCGCAGCCCGACGCGCCGAGGATGCAGACGAACTCGCCACGCCCCACCGACAGCGAGATGTCCTCGAGCGCGGTGACGGAATCGCCGCCGCTCGAGAACACCTTGGTGACGTGGTCGATTCGAACGGCCACCTCCCGGGCCGTCGCCGGCCCGGGAGGAGGAGTGGTGGCCGCGGACTGCGGCGGGGGCGCCGCGAGCGTCGTTCCCCCCATCACAGCCCCTTGACGGGTTGCTGGCCCGACGACTGGAGGAGCTCGTTGAGCAGCGTCAGGTCGTACAGCTTGGACAGGTCACCCGGGTCCTCGAGCAGCCCGAGGCCCTCCGCGTCGGTGGCCGACTTCTGGAGCGACGACGCGATCGGGTCGACCGTGAACGTGAGGTTGTTCCAGGCGGCCGACAGGAGCTCGGGGCTCAGCTTCTTCGAGGTGAACTTCTCGATCTCGGCGTTGACCGTCGCCTGCGCGGCGGCCGAGTCGGCGTTGACCTCATCGACGGCCTCGAGGTTCGCGGCCAGGATCCGCTTCACGACCTCGGGGTTGGCATCGAGGAACTTCTTCGCGACGACGAGGTGCGTCGTGACGTACTTGCCGTCGGGCCACAGGTCGCGCTCGTCGACGAGCACCTTGGCGCCGCCGTCCTGGATGAGCCGGGTCGCCCACGGCTCCGGGACCCAGGCGCCGTCGATCGTGCCGGCCAGGAAGGTCTCGAGCGTCTGGGAGTTCTCCTGGGGCACGACCGAGACGTCGCCGCCGCCGGCGGTGTCGGTCGCGAGGCCCTGCTCCTTGAGCCAGCTGCGGAGCGCGACGTCCTGCGTGTTGCCCAGCGACGGGGTCGCGATCTTCTTGCCCTTGAGGTCGGCCGCGCTGGTGATCTCCGGCCGGACGACGAGGAACGCGCCGCCCGACGTGGAGCCCGAGATGACCCGGACGGCCTCGCCGTTCGTCTTCGCGAACATGTTGATCGCGGGGTTGGGCCCGATGTACGTGATGTCGATGGCATCGCTCAGCATCGCCTCGCTCGCTGGCGTGCCCGAGTTGAACGACTGCACCTGGATGTCGGCATTGGGGAGGAGCTGCTTGAGCGGCCCGTTGTCGGCGAGTGCCACCAGGCCCGGGGCGTGGGTGATGTTGGGGAAGACGCCGAACCGGACGGTGACCGCGTCCTCGAGGGGAGCGATCACCCCGCCCGTTGCGGCCCATCCCGCCGGTGCCGAGCCTTCGGACGCTGAGGCCGCGGGCACGGAAGCGGCAGGGACGCTCGCCGCGGCGGTCGGCGCCGTCGTCGCTCCCGACCCGCTGCTGCAGGCCGCGACCAGGACAGCGGCGAAGGCGATGGTGGCGAGGGATCGTCCGCGTGTGACGGGCCGCATGAGACCTCCGGTTGATGGCGTGTGGGCTGGCGTGTGATGTCGTGTTTTCGGGCTATTTCTACCGAACTAGTGAGAATAGACCACAGGGCGACGGGGGTTGTCAAATGCGCGGGGGCTGATCATGGACGTGGCACGCGTCGCACCAGGACCGCGTCGACCGCGGCGGGACCGCGCAGCCGAAAGACCGCGGCGAAGCCCTCGGTGTCGAGACCGCCGGGGCGCAGCGACGACGCCAGGTTGGCAAGCTGGGCGTCGACCGCATCACCCGGCACCACGCGCCCGCCTCGGGCGAGGTTTCGCTCGTGCACCGTCGCGGCCGGCAGGTCGAGCACGATCGCGACGGCCGGGACGCCGGCGGCCCGGGCCCGTCGCAGCAGGTCCAGCCGTGCCGCGCGCTTGACGCTCGTGGCGTCGACGACCGTGAGGCGGCCCTGGGCGAGCCGGCGCGCGAGCGAGCGGTGCAGCGCGGAGAACGCCGGCCGCGTGGCGGCCTGGTCGGCGGGATCGCCGGCGATGGCCATGCGCAGGGCGTCTGACGAGAGAATCTCGTCCGGGGCGAAGTGGCGCGCCGCGAAGGTGGACTTGCCCGCCCCCGCCGCGCCGATCAGCACGACCAGCGATGGGTCGACGATCTCGATGACGAGGTTCGCGGTCACCGGCCCGGCCCGCGCCCGTGGGTCAGGGGGCGGACGACGACTCGCCGTCGGACGGCGGCGGCTCGGGCGTCGGCGGATCGGTCGGCTTGGGCGTCTTCGTCGGCTTGGGCGTCGCCTTCGGGGGCTTCGGCGTCGGCTTCGGCTTGGGATCCGGCTTGTTGTCGGCCTTCGGGGGGAGCCCGCAGGTCGAGGACTTCGACGGGCTGCGCAGCGGGCCGCTGCCCGGGTCCGGCAGGGCGTCGAACCGCGCTTCGCTCGGCCGCGTTCCGGTCGGCGGGAACAGCCGCGCGGCCTTCTTCCGGATGGCCTGGACGTCGGGGATCTGGATCGAGCCCCGGGCGTCGTAGCCGGACTTCACCAGCGGGTGGTCGAACACGTCGCGGAAGACGTCGTCCCGCTTGACCTGGGTTGCGACCGCGAGGTAGTCGGCGATCAGCGACGGCTTGATGTTGGTCGTGATCGTCTGCCCCAGCGACTTCAGGAACCGGGACGGGTTGCCGAGGAACTCGCCGCGCACCAGCCGGTCGCGGAGCGCACCGATGACCTCCTGCTGGCGGCCGGCCCGGGTGAAGTCGCTCTCGCCGAGCGCCTTGCGCACGCGGGCGTACGCGAGCGCCTCCTCGCCGTCCATGTGGTACCGGCCGGGCGTGATGTTGAAGCCCTTGATCCCGTATTCCTTGTAGCGGGGATCGCAGAAGCCGTCGGTGACGTTGAGGTTCACGCCGCCGACCGAGTCGACGAGGTACACGAAGCCGCCCAGGTTGACCTGGGCCCAGTAGTCGATCTTCATGCCCAGCAGGGTCCCGAGGGCCGCGGTCAGGACCGACTGGCCGTCCTTCGAGCCCGGGAACTTGTTCGGGTGCCAGCGCGCGTAGCTGACGAGGCCGTTGATCTTGCCCCGGTACTTGCGGCCGTCGGGCAGCGGCACGTCGACCATGTCGCGCGGGATGGACGCCATCGAGACGGTCTTCGCGACCGGGTCGAGCGAGACGACGATCATGGTGTCGGTGAGGGCCGTGGTCCGGCCGACGCCCGAGTCCATGCCGATCAGCAGCACGTTGACGCGCGGGACCTCGGCTGTTGCGGTGGGCGACGGGCTGGGCTCGAACGACGCACCGGGCGACGCGGACGGGTCGACGGCGAAGTCGGGGTCGTTGGGCTCGACCGGCGGCGCGGTCTCGGTGGGCACCCACGCGCCGCCCTCGCCGACCGGGGCGAACACCTCGTCCGCGGCGTCGCGGGCATCGACCGTGAGGCCCGCGATGACCAGCTGCGGCCCGATGACGATGAGCACCGAGATCGCCAGCGCGGCGACGGTCGTCGCGCGCGCCGTGATCGGCGTGATGACGCGGGTCGCGCCGACCGCGAACAGCCGCCAGCCGACGACGAGCGCCTCGACGACGAGGATCGCCGTCAGGACGGCGGGGTCGAACAGCCGGGCCGCGAGCTCGGTCGAGTTGCTCGTCGCCGCCAGGATCACGAGGGCGAGCAGCAGGATCAGCAGCGGGCCGCCGAGCAACAGGGCCCACTTCCAGCGGCCGGCGGCCAGGTGACCGAGACCCGGGAAGATCGCGTTGAGCAGCAGGAAGCGCGGGGCGTGCGAGGGAGGGTCGCCGACCGGGCGTGACGGGGTAGCGCCGGTCTGGGCGGGCTCGTCGGACATTGCCGGGAAGGATGCGGTCGATCGCCGAATGTCGCAACCGGGCCGCGGCGAGGGCGGTCAGCAGGCGCCGAGGTCCGACGGAGCGAGCTACTTCATCGCGCGGAGGTCCTCCAACACGACCGGCCACATCGCCTCGCCGGCCAGCTCGTTCGCGAGCGGGTCGCCGCCGCCCTCCGAAATCTCGAGAGACCGGTCGACGTAGGGGACGTCGATGAGGTGCCCCGCACCCTCGCCGATGATGTGGCGATACGGAAACGCGAAGTCGTGCGCCTTGAGCCGGTCCATCGACAGCTCGCCGTACACCACGCTCGGCAGCTGGGTGTCGTCGGTGCCCGAGACGATGAGCACGGAGCCCTTGATCTTCTCGACGGGGATGATCGCCGCCGCGGTCTCCGGGTCCGCCTTCGCGCTCGCGAGGATGCCGGGGATCGTCGGCCGGAAGTCCTGCCCCGCCGCAATCGCGGCGCGGAACGGTTGCGCCATGAACTCGAGGTCACCCGGCGCGGCGAACGGGACGGACCTGCCCTTGAAGCTGAAGCTCGACTTGCCGGGACCGCCGTCCCAGGTAACCGTCGGCGGCGCGATCGCGATCACGCTCTTGATCTCCGGGTACTTCGTGCCGACGAGCATCGCCACCTGGCCGCCGAGCGACGTGCCGTAGATCCCGATCCGTTCGGGGTCGACGCCCGGCTGGGCCTGCAGCCAGTCGATGGCCTTCCCGAAGTACTCCAGCGGGAGCTCGACGGCCTCCGACGGCAACGCCGTGCCGTCGATCGGCGACGTGTAGTTGAAGTACGGAAGCGAGAGCACTGCGTACCCCTCGGCGGCGAGGATCTTCGGGCGACGGAGGGTCACGCCACCGCCGCTGCCGGACAGGACGATCACGGCGGGGAACGGCCCCGGACCGGGAGGCAGGTAGAACTGGCCGAGCAGGCCACCCTCCGAGAGCTCGGTCATCGTGACGTCCGGAGCGCCCATGTCCTGGTCGACGATCGCCGTGGCGACCGGTGCCCCATCGACCTCGGCCGTCAGCTGGATTCGGTACTGGAGGAAGGCCTCCGGATCGGGCGAGTCCGGCGGTGGAGATGCCGTCGGGTGCGTGTCGCTCGCCGCAAGCTGCATCGACCAGAACAGGCCCATGGCATTGGCAATGGCATACGACCCGCTGACGGGTGCCTGCGTCGCCAGGTCGACGGTGCCGCCGGCGTCGGTCAGGAACGTCGCCTCGGCCTCGAGCGTCGTTCCCCTGTCCTCGAGGTCCGGGTAGGCGAGGCCAACCGTGGTCGCACGCACGGTGACCTCGTGATTCGGGGGGAAGCCGGCCAGGTGAATCGAAACTGGCTGGCCGATCTGGACCTCCGCCGGGGCGACAGTGATGACGCCCGAGATGGACGCTGCGCTGGCGGTCTCAATGGCCGATGGGACGCCTGAGGTCGACGAGGGGCCCGTTGTCGATGAAGGCGATGTGGTCGGCGTGGCGGGCGCGCATCCGGCCACGAGCAGCCCGACGAGGACGGCCGGCAGCCAACAGGTACGTTCCAGCCGAGCAGCATCGATGGACATGGTCGTCACCCCGGTACCGGCCGAATCTCGACCCACGATTGCGGGCCTCACCACTACCGGTGTCGGGAGGCGCGCAAGAGTTCATTCTTCGTCGTCGCGTCGCGGCTTCCGACTGCACGTCCGGCGACGATCGGGCTGGGTTAGGATCGGCCCATGCCGACCGGGGTCCCTCCAAGTGCCGAACCTGCTGACGCGATCGCGACTGCGGCCGGGCCGCGCCGTCGACCTGGCCGTCGGCCCGCCGGCTGAGGAGGTCCAACCGGACGAGGTCAGCGCGAGCGGCGTCCGCTGGCTGTACCTCGAGAAGCCCCGCGAGGTCGATCGCGAGTGGCTGCAGCGCGAGTTCGGGTTCCACGCGCTGGACATCGAGGACGTCGCGTCGCGCAACCAGCGCCCCAAGCTCGACGCCTACGACGACTACCTGTTTATCGTTCTCCACTTCCCGGTCTTCGACAAGCCGAGCGGCCGCCTCCTCTCGGCCGAGCTCGACCTGTTCGTAGGCCCCGACTACCTGATCACGCTGCCCGACCAGAACCTGCCGCCCCTGGCGGCCATGTTCGAGCGCTACCGAGAGCGCCCCGAGGTCCGCGAGGCCACCTTCTCCAAGGGCACGGGCTACCTGCTGTACCGGATCGTCGACACCTGCGTGGACGCCTCGTTTCCGATGCTGCGCAAGCTGGGAGCCAAGCTCGACGAACTCGAGGACGGCATCTTCGAAGGGAAGTCCGACGCGGTCGTCCAGGAGCTCTCGAACGCGAAGCAGGAGATCATCAACTTCCGCCGCGTCGTCCGACCGATGCGGGCCGTGCTCCGAGACCTCGAGCGCACCAAGCAGCGCTATCTCGCGGATGACCTCGACGTCTATTTCGATGACATCACCGACGCAGCCGAGCGGATCTGGGACGTGCTCGAGAACTACAAAGAGGTCGCCGAGGCGCTCGAAGGTACGAACGAGTCTGTGCTATCGCATCGCCTGAACGCGAACCTCAGCGTGCTGACAGCCCTTAGCGTGCTGCTCCTCCCCGCCACGCTGGTCGCGAGCATCTGGGGCATGAACGTCGAGCTGCCCGGCGACGAGTCGCTCGTCGAGTTCTGGATCCTGGCGGCGTTGATGACGGTGTTCACCATCGGCGCGGCCGTCTACATGCGGCGTCGCGGCTGGTTGTAGCTGGAGCGATCCACCGAGCCGCGGATTTGACGCGGACGCGCGTCAGCCACACCCTAGCCGTCTCGGGGAACGGGACCGCTCTCTCGAACGTGAGGGCTGCCTCGTCGCGGAGTGGGGACGCCGCCGGTCGATGACCGACCGGTGCGTGCTGCGCAACAGGAGGCAAGCAAGCCGACATGCGCCTGGGTCGCCGGGCACCGTGGGGAACGGTGCCTTGACCGCATTGCTGCGCGCCCCGACGGTCCGGTTCCAGGAACCGCTGGTCGAGGCGAAGCTGGCCGCCCCTTACCTCCGGCCGTCCGTCCTGCAACGCGACGCCCTGGTGCGGGAGCTCCTGCGTACCGACTCGGGCCTGGTGACGATGGTCGCGCCGCCCGGCTACGGGAAATCCACGAGCCTGGCGCTGTGGCGGGCCAGGGAGCGCCGCCCGGTGGCCTGGGTGACCTGTGACGCCGCCGACGCCGACCCGGTCCGCTTCCTCAACTACGTCGGCCTCGCGGTCGAGCACGCGCTCGGGCTCGGCACCCCGATCTTCGATGGCGTCACGCTGAACCTGGAGTCCGCGCTGTCCAGCGCCGTCCCCCGGCTCACCTCGGCGCTGCACTCGGCCCGGATGGCGATGGTGCTGATGCTCGACGACGTGCATCACCTGGCCGGCACGCGGTCGGCCGACGTGCTGTCGATGATCGTCGACTACCTGCCGGGCGGGGTGACCGTGGCGGTCGCCGGCCGCATGGACGGCGGGCTGCCCCTGGCGCGCCTCCGGGCGAGCGGCCGGCTGGTCGAGATCGGGGTCGCCGACCTGGCCCTCGACGAGCGGGAGGCCGGGATGCTCGCGGCGCTCGACGGACGCGAGCTCCCGCCGGACCAGGCCCGCGACCTGCACGCCCGGACCGAGGGCTGGCCGGCGGCGGTGTACCTCGCCGCCCGCAGGGTCCAGCGGTCCGGTTCGCAGGCCCCGGCGCCCATCGGCGTCTCCGGCCGGGACACCGACATCGGCGACTACCTCGACGCGGAGCTGCTCGACCACGCGACGCCCCGCGTGCGCGCGTTCCTCCTGCGCACCGCGGTCCTCGACCGCATGTCCGCCGACCTGTGCGACGCCGTCGTCGATGGCAGGGGCTCAGATCGCGTCCTGCGCGACCTGGCGGCGACCAACCAGCTCGTCGTCCCCCTCGACGGGCACGGCGGCTGGTACCGCTACCACACGCTGCTCCGCGAGCATCTCCTGGCCAGGCTCGAACGGGATCGCGGCGCGGCCGAGGCCGTGCATCGTCGCGCGGCCGCCTGGTTCGCCTCCGGCGGCATGCCCGAGCTCGCCGTCGACCACCTGTTCGAGGCGGGTGATCCGGATGCGGCTGCGGCCCTCGCCTGCGCGATCGTGCCGCGGCTGTTCCGCGAGGGCCGCGAGGCGACGTTCGCCCGCTGGCTCAGCCGCCTCGACGACGATGGCCTCCGCCGGCAGCCGTTCCTCGCCGTGCTAGGGGCGTGGATGCACACGATCCTCGGCCGGTCCGCGGAGGCGGAGCGCATGGCCGACCTCTCCCTCGGCGCGGACTACGTCGGCGAGCGCCCGCCGGGCGCGGCCCTGTACGAGGAGGCCCGAGCCTCGCTGCGGGCCCTCATGGCACGCGACGGCCTGGACGCCGCGGCGGACGACGCGCGGGCCGCCGTTGCGGCGAGCACCCCGCTCAGCGCCTGGCGACCGCAGTCGCTGGCGGCGCTGGGCGCCATCCTGATCCTGCAGCGGGACCGGACCCAGGGTGAGGCGGTCCTCGCGGAGGCCGCCAGCGCGGCGGAGGCCCTCGGCGGCAGCCGGGCCCACGTGTTCGCGATCTCATGGCGCGCGTTGAGCGCCATCGAGCGCGATGACTGGGCGACCGCCGATGCCCTGTCGCGGCTCAGCAGCGAGGCCGCGGAGCGGACGCAGTACGGGCCCGACTCGATCGCCGCCGTCCGAGCGGTGGTGGCGGCGAGAGTGGCCGTGCACCGCGGAGAGCTCGCCGAGGCGCGCCGGCAGATGGCCACCTTTGCCGTCGCCCGAGCGGCGCTCAGCGCCGCCACGTCGTGGATCAGCGTCCGATCGCTCCTCGAGGCGGCCAGGGTGAATCTCGCGCTCGCCGATCCCGCGGGTGCGAGGTCATGCCTCCAGCAGGCCGGCGACATCCTCGTCCGGCGGCCGCGACTCGGACCCCTGGGGCCGGAGATCGCCGAGCTGCGCGAACGGATCAGGAGCCTGCCGCCCGGTCCCGGCGGGTCATCGACCATCACCCCGGCCGAGATCCGCGTGCTGCGGCTGCTGCCGACATACCTCACCGCCTCCGAGATGGCCGAGCGGCTGTTCGTGACCCCGAACACCGTCCGGACCCAGATCCAGGCCCTCTACGGAAAGCTGGGCGCCACCTCGCGCGCCGAGGCGGTCGAGGCGGCGATCGAGATCGGCCTGCTCGAGCCGCTGCCCGTACTGGCGGAGGGCCGGATCACCAGCAGTTGACGATGACCGGTCGCCGCAGCCCTCGTTGAATGGGGGATGCGCCCTCGCTGGCGCCACCAGGCTGGATGGAACGGAGCGCCATGGCTGACCGGGAGGAGACCCTTCGGCGCTTGACCCTCGGCGACGATGCGTACCTCGACGCCCTCCTGAACGAGCGCCAGGCACACCCGGCCGCGACAGCCCTCGACTGGGTCGGGGAGGCCCTCGTGAAGCTCGGCGCGTTGGCCGCGACGGACGGCCCCGACCTCACCTGGCAGCGGACGGTCGCCTGCGCCCTCGACGCCGGCTTGACCGCGGACCAGGTGGTCGACGCGCTGGTCGTGCTCGCGCCGTTCATCGGCCGTACCCGGGTCATGGCCGCGGCCCCGAAGGTCGCGCTCGCAACCGGGTTCGACGTCGAGGGGGCGATCGAGTCGCACTGAGCAGATCCGCGACCGCGGCGCGTCCGATCGCGCGATCCTGCGATCATGCGTGCCATGGAGCCGGCTGCGTCCCATCCCCTCGAGGCGGAGCCCGCGCCGGGCGGAGCGATTGCCCTGCTCGGCCGCTTCGACCTCACGTCGGCCATCTACGGGTCGCTCCTGATCACCACGCTGGTCGGCGCCCAGGGCACGCACGACGCCAACCCGGAGCTCATCGGGTTCTCGGTGCTGGTCTCGGTCCTCGTGTTCTGGCTCATGGAGGTGTGGTCGAGCCTTGTCGGGCTCCGGGTCGCGGGTCCGATCACCGCCGCCGAGGCGCGCGGCGTCGCGGTTCGCCACAGCCCCATGGTCGCCGCGGCGATCCTCCCCCTGATCGCCTTGGCGACATGGCGCCTGGACATCGCGGATGTCGACCAGGCCATCACGCTCGCCTTGGCCGTGAGCGTGGCGCAGCTGTTCCTGTGGGGCCTGATCGTGGGGCGAGCGCTCGGCAAGGGCTGGCCCGTCGCGCTGGTGGTGGCCCTCGGCGACTGCCTGCTGGGCCTGGTCATCGTCGTGCTCAAGGTGCTCGTCATCCACTGACCGGCGACGTGGGCATCCTCGTCAGGAACGGAGAAGCGCGGTTCACCGGGCCGCGGCTAGAGTGACGGTCAGGACATCGACCACGAGGCCAGGAGCGACCATGAGCGACACATCCCCGATCCAGGACCGGCGAAGGCCGACCGGATGAGCCTGGCCACGAGGACGGATTCGCACGCCACCGGGGTGCACGCGGCCGACAACCACGATCGGATCCGCGTGCAGGGCGCGCGCGTCAACAACCTCAAGGACGTCAGCATCGAGATCCCGAAGCGCCGGCTGAGCGTGTTCACCGGCGTCTCCGGATCGGGCAAGAGCTCGCTCGTATTCGACACGATCGCCGCGGAGTCGCGACGCCTGATCGACGAGACGTACTCGACGTTCGTCCAGGTCTTCATCCCGACGCTGGCGCGTCCCGAGGTCGACGTCCTCGAGGGGCTGACGACCGCGATCATCGTCGACCAGGAGCGGCTCGGCGCGAACCCCCGCTCCACGCTCGGCACCGTCACCGACGCCAACGCGATGCTGCGAAGCCTGTTCAGCCGCCTCGGCAAGCCCTACATCGGCGGCCCGACGGCGTTCTCCTTCAACATCCCCACCACGCGGGCGAGCGGCGTCATGACCGGCCCCAAAGGTGAGCAGAAGATCGTCCAGGGAGCGATCTACCTCGGCGGGATGTGCGCCGAGTGCGAGGGGCGCGGCACCGTGTCGGACCTCGACCTGTCCGTGATCCTCGACGAGTCGAAATCCCTCGCCGACGGGGCGATCCTGGTACCCGGATATACCGCGGACGGCTGGATGGTCGCGACCTTCATCGAGTCCGGCTTCTTCGACCCGACGAAGCCCATCAAGGACTACACGGCGAAGGAGCGCCACGACCTGCTCTACAAGCAGACGGTCAAGATCAAGGCCAAGGGCATCAACGTCTCCTACGACGGTCTGATCCCGAAGATCCGCAAGTCGATGTTCAGCAAGGACGTCGACTCGCTGCAGCCCCACATCAAGGCATTCGTGGAGCGTGCTGCCGTCTTCAAGACCTGTCCGACGTGCGACGGCACGCGGCTGAACGAGGCGGCGCGATCCTCGAAGATCAAGGGCATCGGCATCGCCGACGTCTGTGCGATGCAGGTCACCGACGCGGCCGAGTGGCTGCGCGGCATCGACGACAAGGGCGTGGCGCCGCTGGTCGCCAACCTGCTCCACCTCTTCGACTCGTTCGTCGAGATCGGCCTGGGGTACCTCTCGCTCGACCGTCCATCCGGGACCTTGTCGGGCGGCGAGTCGCAGCGCACCAAGATGGTCCGCCACATCGGGTCCGCGCTGACCGACGTCACCTACGTCTTTGACGAGCCGACGATCGGGCTGCACCCGCACGACATCCAGCGGATGAACCGCCTGCTCCTCGAGCTCCGGGACAAGGGCAACACGGTGCTCGTCGTGGAGCACAAACCCGAGACAATCGTGATCGCCGACCACGTCGTCGACCTCGGACCTGGGGCAGGCACCGGCGGCGGCACCGTCTGCTTCGAGGGGACCGTGGACGGGTTGAAGGCGTCCGGCACCCTCACCGGCCGCCACCTCGACCACCGGACGGCGCTCAAGGGGACGGTCCGGACGCCGAGCGGCAAGCTCGAGATCCGCGGCGCGGACGCGCACAACCTGCAGGACGTCGATGTCGACATCCCGCTCGGCCTGCTGTGCGTCGTGACCGGCGTGGCCGGCTCCGGCAAGAGCTCGCTCGTGCACGGCTCGATTCCCGAGTCGGCCGACGTCGTGTCGATCGACCAGGGCGCGATCCACGGCTCGCGCCGGAGCAACCCCGCGACGTACACCGGTCTGCTCGACCCGATCCGGACCGCGTTCGCGAAGGCCAACGGCGTCAAGGCGGCCCTGTTCTCCTCGAACTCCGAGGGCGCCTGCCCGACGTGCAACGGCAACGGCATGATCTACACCGAGCTCAGCTTCATGGAGACGGTGGCGACGCCGTGCGAGGACTGCGGCGGCAAGCGCTTCCAGCCCTCGGTCCTGGAGCTGCGGCTGGGCGGGCTCAACATCGCCGAGGTCCTCGACCTGCCGGTCGCAGAGGCGCACGCCTTCTTCGCCCAGGGCGATGCGAAGACGCCGGCGGCGGCGACGATTCTCGAGCGCCTCGAGGACGCCGGGCTCGGCTACCTCAAGCTCGGCCAGCCGCTGCCGTCCCTGTCGGGCGGCGAGCGACAACGTCTCAAGCTCGCCACTCGGATGGCCGAGAAAGGCGGGATCTACGTCCTCGACGAGCCGACCACCGGCCTCCACCTCGCCGACATCGACAACCTGCTCGGCCTGCTCGACCGGCTCGTCGACTCCGGCAAGTCGGTCATCGTCATCGCCCACCACCAGGCGGTGATGGCGCACGCCGACTGGATCATCGACCTCGGTCCCGGGGCCGGCCACGATGGCGGCCGGATCGTGTTCGAGGGCACGCCCGCGGACCTCGTCGCCGGCCGTTCCACCCTCACCGGCGAGCACCTCGCGGCCTACGTCGGCGGGTGACGGGCGGAGCGCCTCTCAGGCCCCGAGAAGCGCCTCTCAGGCCTCGGGCAGGTGTCGCTCGGGCGCCCCGACGTAGCGCACGTCGGGGCGGATCAGCCGGTTGGCGCCGGCCTGCTCGATCGCGTGCGCGGTCCAGCCGGCGTGGCGCGCGAGCGCGAACGTCGCCGGGAACAGGTCGGGCGTGAGGCCGACGCCCATCAGGACCGGCGCCGCGTAGAACTCGACGTTGGTCCGCAGCGGGCGGTCGGGGTACTTCTCGGCGAGGACCCGGAGCGCGACGTCCTCGACGGCGATCGCGAGCTCGAGCCAGTCAGGGCGGTGCTCCATGCGCTCGGCGACGTCGCGCAGCGCCGCGGCGCGCGGGTCATAGGCGCGGTAGACGCGGTGGCCGAAGCCCATCAGCCGGTCGCCGCGGGCGAGCGTGTCGCGGACCCACTGCTCGGCCTTCTCGGGCGAGCCGACCTCGTGGATCTGCTCGACGACCTCGGACGGGGCGCCGCCGTGGAGCGGCCCCTTCATCGCCCCGATCGCGCCGCACACGGCGGACGCGATGTCGGACCGCGTCGAGGTGATGACGCGGGCCGTGAACGTCGAGGCGTTGAAGCCGTGCTCCGCGCCGACCACGAAGTAGGCGTCGAGCGCGCGGGCCGTCTCGTCGTCGGGGCGGGTGCCGTTGATCATGTACAGGTAGCCGGGCACGAGGTCGAGGTCGGGATCGGGGGCGATCGGCTCGTCGCCCCGTCGGATCCGCGCGAACGCCGCCAGCGCGGACGGCGAGAACGCGGTCAGGGCGCGAGCCTCGTCGGCGTTCGGCGGCCAGCCGAGGGCCTTGGTCGCGCCCCAGGCCGACACCGCGGTGCGCAGCGCGTCCATCGGCTTGGCCGACGCCGGGAGCGCGCGGAGCGCGGTCAGCACGGCGTCCGGCACGGGTGCGCAGGCGAGCTTCGCCTGCGGGTCCCAGTCGCCCGTCCACAGGAGATTGGCGACGGCGGGGTAGGTGCCCTCGCGGACCAGGTCCCCGATGGGATAGCCGCGGTACAGGAGGCGGCCGGCGGCCCCGTCGATGAACGACAGCGCGGTCTCGCCGGCGACGACGCCCTCGAGGCCCGGCGAGTACGGGCGATCGTCGGCGGGCGCGGCGGGCGCGGCGGGCGCGGCGGGCGCGGCGGGCGCGGGGTTGGTCATGGCCCCGATGGTAGCCCCCGGCGCCGCTTCAGGCGGCGAGGAACGCCTCGACGCGGGCGATGAACTCCGCCGGGTGGCTGTGGTGGGCGCCGTGCCGTGCGCCCTCGATGACCTCGAGCTGTCCGCGCGCCAGCCGGCGGTCCAGCGCCGCCGCGCCGCTGCGGAACGAGGCCGGCGAGAGCGAACCGACGAGCTGGAGGACCGGGACGCTCACCGCGGCGAGCGCGTCGAGGCCGGCGGCGAGCGCGTGCTCCGCGGCATCGAGCTCGCGCAGGATGGTGGGCGCCGCGGCGGCGCGCAGCGGCCAGACCGGGTCGGCGCGGAACGCCGCGAGGTCCGCCGCCGGCATCCCGATGGCCTCGGTCATGAACCGGGCCAGAGTGCCGTCGAGGTCGCCCGCGGCGAGGTCCTCGCGCAGCCGCGCCTCGAGCGCCTCATCGATCGCCTCTTCGCCGGGCGCCAGCGGCGCCCCTTCGTAGGCGACGACGCGCCGGATCGCCGCGGTCCGCAGGCTCGCCCCGAGGGCGATCCGCCCGCCCAGCGAATGCCCGACGACGTCCACGGGCGTGCCCGCCTCGGCGGCCAGCGCGTCGGCGACGGCCCGCAGGTCGTCGAACTCGCGCTCGATGTCGTAGGCGGCCGGATCGCCGTCACCGGAGTCGCCCCGTCCCCGCCGGTCGATCGCGTGGAGCCGCCAGCGTCGCGCGAGGTCGGGTCCGACCACGCGCCAGGTGCGGTGGTCCGCCGTCGTCCCGTGGACCAGGACCAGCGGCCGTCCGGTGCCGGCCGTGAACACCGCGATCGGCACGCCGTCCCGGGCGGTGATGCGCCGGCTGGGGCGGTCGGGGAACGGCGCGGGCAAGCCGCCTACGCCCGCGGCAGCCGGGCTGCGGCCGCCTCGTCCAGCAGCCACACCGCCTGCGGCAGGCGGGCGGCACCGACCGGAAGCTCGCGGACGTCGGCGCCGCCCCAGGCGCGGGCCAGCAGGTCCGCCTTCCCGGCGCCGGTCGTAACCACGATCACGCGCCGGGCCGCAGCGATCAGCCGCGGATGGAGGGTCACCCGGTCGACGTGCGGCTCGACGTGCGTCGGGGCGGGCACGGCGACGACCGTGGCCGTGGCGTCCCAGACGGCCGAGCCCGGGAAGACCGACATGACGTGGCCGTCCGGGCCCACGCCCATGATCAGGACGTCGAACGCCGGCACGCCGTCCGAGCCGGCCGGGGGGCCCGCCTGTTCGATCTCGGCCGCGTAGCGGGCCGCCGCCCACGCGGCCCCGCCCGAGTGGGCGATCGCTTCGGTCACCGCGACCTCGTGGAGCTGCGCCGCCGGGATCCGCACGCCTTCGCCGTGGCCGGCGACGTCGGCGCTCTCCGGGCTGCCGGTCTCCTCGTCGCCGCCCGAGGTCAGGAGGATCTGGTTGAGCGGCAGCGCGTTCGAGAGCGGGTGATCCGAGGGCACGAACCGGTCGTCGCCCCACCAGACGTGGACGCGCGACCAGTCGACGCGCTCGCGCAAAGGCGCGCGCCCGAGGTGGTGGTAGATGCCCGGCGCGGAAGAGCCGCCGGTCGTCACCCAGTGCCCCACGCCCCGTGCGGCGATCGCCTCGGCGAGCGCCCCCGCGATCTCGGTCGCGGCCGCCTCGGCCACCGCGTCCGGCGAGGACAGCACGCGCAGCTCGGGCAGGCCCTCGCCGTCCGTCATCGTCGACCCTCCATGAGCGCCGCCGCCATCCGGATCGTGTCGGCGGTCAGCGGGTCGCGCCCGCCGGTCTCGAGCGCCTCGCCGAGCAGGTCGACGTCGGTGCGCCGGGGCGCCTTGAACGTGCGGTCCATGTCCTGCACCCCGTCGAGCCAGGCGTGGACGTGGACGTTGTCGGCCTCCGCGGTCACGTCGGTCCGCAGCTCGGAGCCGCGCCTCTCGGCGAGGATCTCGACCCGCAGCGTCGTCCCGGGCGGCATCGGCGACGCCACGGGACGGATGACCACCGACACCTCGCCCGTCTGGTCGCGGAGGCGCCCCTGGAGGCCGCGGTGGAGCGGGGGCTTCTCGCCCGGTCGAGGCGTCCGGGTCGCGGCCGATGTCGCGCGTCCCTTCGGTTCGATGGGGGTCAGGGGCGCCAGCACCCGCATGCCCAGCCGCGATGCCAGCCAGGCGACGTGGTACAGCGGCTTGACGACGTTGGTCGTCCCGGGCGCGCCCGTCTCGTCGTGGGTCGCGTAGGTGACCGCGATCCGGCGGACGTAGTGCAGGAACGGGACGAAGTCGGGCTGGTCGAACACGGTCGCGATCGCCTCCCGCCAGCGCGACTGCCGGACCAGCGCGAAGTCGCGGATCGCCAGCCGCTCGAACTCGTCGTACAGGCCGCCCAGCTGGACCAGGCGATCCACGCCGTCGCCCGACCAGGCGGAGCCGTCGACGACGAGCCGGTCCGTGGACCCCAGCAGCTCGCGCACCGGCTGCGACCCCAGGAGCGGCTCGCCGGGCCACCAGACCGTGACCGGCAGGTCGTGCACGAGCAGCGGCGCGACGAGGCCGAACAGGTGCCGGCCGGTCTCGCCGCCGGCGGTCAGGAAGATGAGCTCGGTGCAGGTCTCGGGCGCACCCGCACGCGGCAGCACGCAATGGGCCTGGATCCGGGCGTCGATCCAGGGCGGCCCGTCGGGGTCGGCGCCCTGGACCACGAGCGTGCGCGACGGGTGGCGGCCGGTGAGCCGACTGATCGTCTCGGCGCTGCGCTCGCCGACCTCAGGCTGGCGGGCCACCACGACCAGGTTCATCACGGACGTGCGGGCGGCGATGTGGCGCCCGCCCTCGACGCCGTCGTCGGCGTCGATCGTCAGGTTCGGCTGTGCCCAGATGCGCGCCAGCTCGCGCTCGATCCCCTCGATGGTCTTTGCGCGGCTCATCCAGCGCAGGGTGGGCTCGCCGGGTCGCGGCGGCTCGGCCAGCGCGATCTGCCCGCCGCCCGCGGGCCGCGTCCCGACGGCGATGACCTCGCCGAACGACCGCTTCGGGCCGTCCTCGGGGCCGTCGCCGTTCAGATCCTGCGCCACCGCCGACCCTCGCGCGCCAGCATGTCGTCGGCCGCCTCCGGGCCCCAGGTGCCGGCTTCGTAGCTCGGGAACTCGGGCGCGGGCATCGTCGCCCAGGCGTCGAGGATGGGGTCGACGATCGACCACGCCTCCTCGACCTCGTCGGCCCGCGTGAACAGCGACGCGTCGCCCAGGAGCGCGTCGAGGATCAGGGTCTCGTACGCGTCGGGGCTGTCGGTCTGGAACGCGGACCCGTAGGTGAAGTCCATGGTGACGTTGCGGACGTCGATGCCGAGCCCCGGGACCTTGGCCCCGAAGCGCAGCATGATCCCCTCGTCCGGCTGGATCCGCATCGCCAGCAGGTTCGCCTCCGGGTCCGTCGCGCTGTCCTTGAACAGCCGGTGGGGGACCTCCTTGAACTGGATCGCGATCTCCGTCGCCCGCTTCGGCAGCCGCTTGCCCATGCGCAGGTAGAACGGGACGTCCGACCAGCGCCAGTCGTCGACGGTGAGCCGCGCCGCGATGAACGTCTCCGTCTCGGACTGCGGGTCGACCTCGGCCTCCTCGCGGTAGCCGATGACCGGCTTCGCCGAGACCCAGCCCGGGCCGTACTGGCCGCGGACGACATCGCGCGTGACCTGCTCCGGGCTGAGCTCCGTGATCGCGCGCAGCACCTTGACCTTCTCGTCGCGCAGCGCGTCGGCGTCGAACGTCGCCGGCGGCTCCATCGCCACCAGGCTGAGGAGCTGGAGCAGGTGGTTCTGGAGGAAGTCGCGCGAGGCGCCGGTCTCCTCGTAGAACGCGCCCCGGGTCTCGATCCCGATCGACTCGGCCACAGTGATCTGCACGTGGTCGATGTGGCGGCGGTTCCAGATCGGTTCGAAGATGCCGTTCGCGAACCGGAAGACCAGCAGGTTGCGCACGGTCTCCTTGCCCAGGTAGTGGTCGATGCGGTAGACCTGCCGCTCGCGGAAGACCTTGCCCACCTCGCGGTTCAGGCGGACCGCCGACTCGAGGTCGCGCCCGAACGGCTTCTCGATGACCACCCGGCGCCAGCCGCCCTCGTGGCGTTCGTGATCGAGGCCGGCGCGACCCAGCTGGCCCACGATCTCCGCGAACGCCGAGGGCTGGGTCGCGAGGTAGTACAGGCGGTTGCCGCGGGTGCCGCGTTCCTCGTCGAGCTTGTCGAGCAGGTCTGCGAGGCTCGCGTAGCCGCCGGGGTCGGCGAAGTCGCACCGGTGGTAGATGACGCGCTGGCAGAGCTCGTCGCAGACGTCGAGGTCGATCGGCAGCAGGCGCGAGTAGCTCGCCAGGGATTCCCGGAGGCCGTCGCGGAACGACTCGTCGGTGTAGTCGCGCCGTCCCAGCGCCACGATCATGAAGTCGTGGGGTAGGAGGTGGGTCCGCCACAGGTGGTAGAGGGCCGGGATGACCTTGCGGTGGGCGAGGTCGCCGGTGGCGCCGAACAGCACGAAGGTCGCCGGGTCCGGGACGCGCTCGAGCCGCAGGCCCTCGCGCAGCGGGTTCTGGGCGGCCTTCGCCGGCGGGCGCTTCTTGCCCTCGGACGCCAGGCGCACGTCGCGGATCGTCCGCGGCGCGTCCTTCTTCGCGGGCGGAGCCGGATGGGTCGGCTTGTCGGGGGCGGCCGGGCGCGTGGTCGTCTTGCCGCCTCCCGACGGCGCCTCGCTGGTAGCCGTGGCGGTCCGCTCAGACCGCGGCACCGACGGGCTCCTTCGCGGCCCTGGCCGCCTTGCGATCCCAGATCTTCGCGATGTAGGGCACCGCGGCCGGGGTGACGCAACCGGTCTCGCCGTGGTCGACCACCACGATCCCGATCCGCCCGCTGGCCGCCTCCGCCTCGGCGCGCAGCCGTTCGTTCCGGGCGCCGATCGCGATCAGGGCGCCGTTCATGCTGTGCCGGGTGCGGTTGCCTGCGCGATGAATGCCCGCCTCGATCCGCTCGAGCAGGGCCTCGAAATACGCGTCACCGATGGTCGGGTCGTTGAGCGCGAGCTGCGCGTACAGGTCCCAGCCGGCCTGCGCGGTCCACTCGCGATCCGAGGCGCTCCAGCGGTCGGCCCGCTCGCGGACGCCCGGGACCTGCGAGGCGAGCCCCACGACGAAGATGTCGACGAGGGTGTAGACGTCGATCTCGGCCAGCCAGGTGTCGAGGTCGTGCTCGGTGGCCAAGGCCGGATCGGCGACCATGCAGGCGAGGGTCCGCGCGTCGTAGTTGCCGGTGGCCCACAGCCCGCGCGCGAGGTCCTGATCGCGCTTCGCCCGTTTCGCGAGCGGGCGCATGACGGCGAAGCTCACGCCGAACATCGGCTCCCGTGCCCCGTGGCGCCGGTAGGTCTTGCGGTTCTGCTCGGTCCCAGCCTCCTCGAGGGTGGCCATGGCCGTGGCGAGATCCATGGGTGGTCCCCGACTATTCCGTCTTGACCTCGTGGCCGCCGAACTCGTTGCGCAGCGCCGCGAGCACCTTGCCGCCATACGAGTCGTCCTGGCGGGAGCGGAACCGCGTCTGCAGCGAGAGCGTGATGATGGGCGCCGGGACGTCCCGGTCGATCGCCTCCTGCACGGTCCATCGGCCCTCGCCCGAGTCGGCGACCCAGCCCTTGAGATGGGCGAGGTCCTGACCCTCGGACGCGAACGCGCGGCCGAGCAGCTCCAGCAGCCACGATCGGACGACCGATCCCTGGCCCCACAGGTTCGCGATCTGCCCGAGGTCGAGGCCGTAGTCCGAGGCGTGCATGATCTCGAACCCCTCGGCGTACGCCTGCATCAGGCCGTACTCGATCCCGTTGTGGACCATCTTCACGTAGTGCCCCGCGCCCGGGCCGCCCACGTGGAGGTAGCCACCCTCCGGGGCGAGCGTCGTGAACACCGGCACCAGCGGATCGACCGCCGCCTTGTCGCCGCCGACCATCAGGCAGTAGCCCACCTGGAGGCCCCAGATCCCGCCCGAGGTCCCGGCGTCGACGTAGTTGATGCCCTTCTTCGCGAGCTCGGCGTGGCGGCGGACGTCGTCGTGGAAGTTGGTGTTGCCGCCGTCGATGATCGTGTCGCCCAGCTCGAGGTGCTCGAGGAGGTCGCTGATCTGTGCCTCGGTCGCATCGCCCGCCGGGACCATGACCCATACGGCGCGCGGCTTCTCGAGCTTGCCGACCAGCTCGGCGATCGAGAAGGCGCCGATCGCGCCCTCGCCGACGATCTCCTTCGTCTTCTCGGGCGTCCGGTTGTAGGCCACGATCTCGTGCCCGTCGCGCAGGAGGCGCCGAACCATGTTCGCGCCCATCCGCCCGAGTCCGATGAAGCCGATGCGCATGGGCCGTTCTCCCAAGGCTGCGGATGAACGAACGATGGTGTCGATCAGAGCATAGGACCGCTCGTCGCCAATCGCGACAGCGGGACCGAATTCAGCCGGGGCCCCGCCGACGCTTCGCCATCTCCGGCCCGCCGCCGAAGCGCCGCAGTTCCACCGGATACCGCTCAGGCGGGTGGTGGCGGCCGGATCCACGCCGTCCATGCACGCCACGGGCAGGTGGTGGCGATTCGGGTCGGATCCGGCCGATTCCGGCTGCGAGGACCCGCGACATGGGTCAACGGTGGAAACGGCGGCGTAACGCGCCGGGGGCGGGGGTCAGCGCAGGTGGCGGGCGGCGAACTCCAGGCGCTCGAGCACGTGGTCGGCCTCGGGCGCCTCGTGGCCGCTGAACGGCCAGACGCGGATCTCCTTCGGGCCGGCGTACTCGTTGTAGGCGGCGAACACCGTGGACGGCGGCGTGATCTCGTCCTCCAGCCCCACCGAGAACAGCGCCGGCACCGTCGCGCGGCACGCGAACGACCGCCCGTCGAAGTAGCCGAGCGTCCGGAATACCCGTGCCTCCTCGCGCCGGTGGCTGCGCAGGAATCCCCGGATCTCGGCGTACGGATGCTGATCCGTCACCTCGACGGCCCGCCGGTAGTGGCACAGGAACGGCACGTCGGGGATGGCCGCGACGATCCCTGGCGCGAGGGCCGCGGCCGCCAGCGCCAGCCCCCCGCCCTGGCTCGCGCCGCAGACGGCGATCCGTGAGCCGTCGACGATCGCAAGGTCCCGGGCCGCCTCTACGGCCAGCACCGCGTCGGTCATCAGCCGCCGGTAGTAGTAGGTCGCGGGATTCAGGATGCCGCGCGTCATCACGCCCGGGTACTCGGGGCCGGTGCCGGTCGCCTCGATGTCGGACGTGTCGCCGGAGCGCCAGTTGCCGCCCTGCCCGCGGGTGTCCATCACGAGGTGCGCGTAGCCCGCCGACGCCCAGACCAGCCAGTCGACCGGCCGGCCCCTGCCCCCGCCGTAGCCGAGGTACTCGACGATCGTCGGCAACGGGTTCGGCCGGCCCGCGGGGTGCAGGAGCCATGCCTTGATCGGCTGGCCGTCAAAGCCGGAGAAGGTCACGTCGAACGCCTCGATCGTCTCCAAATGCGAATCCACCGCGGCGACGACCGCGGGCGACCGCTTGGCGCGGCTCTCGGCGAGGGTCGACGACCAGAACGCGTCGAAGTCGGCCGGCTCCTCGATCGGAGGCCGGTAGGCGCGGAGCTCGTCGAGCGGCAGGTCGAACTGGGCCATCCGCGGATCGTAGCGGTGCTCGACGACGCCGGTGAGGTCGGGGAGAGCGTCAGTCCCCGGAGCGCGCCGCGGCCTCGATCGCCAGCACCTTGGCGAGCCGCCGCTGGTGGCGTTCCTCGCCCGAGAAGGTCGCCGCCAGGAACGCCACGGAGCATTCGACCGCGGGCTCGATGCCGATGACCCGCGACCCCAGCGTCAGCACGTTCATGTCGTCGTGCTCCACGCCCTGGTGGGCCGAGTACGTGTCGTGGCAGATCGCCGCCCGGATGCCGGGGATCTTGTTCGCGGCCACTGAGGCCCCGACGCCGGACCCGCAGATCAGGATCCCGCGATCGGCGCGGCCGTCGCGCACGGCCTCGCCCAGCGCCTGGGCGAAGTCCGGGTAGTCGTCGTTGGGATCGGACCCGTCGCCGCCGAGGTCGGTCAGCTCGTGGGCGCCACCGAGCTCGACGACCAGCCGCCGGATCAGCTCGTCCTTGAACGACGCTCCGGCGTGGTCCGCGGCGAACGCGACGCGCATCGCCCGCGCCTCAGTCGTGGCCCGGGTCGGTGCCCGGGGTGCGATCGACGCCGGCGTCGCCATGCCCGATCGTCGGGTGGCTCCCGTGCGCCGGACCGAGCGCCGGCTGGCGGCCATGCAGGCCATCGCGGACGACCCGCCGGCCGACGTCGGCGACGCGGTCGGCCGTGAAGCCGAACTCCTTGAAGATCGTGCCGGCCGGTGCGCTCGCGCCGAAGTGGTCGAGCCCGATGATCGCGCCCTCGTCTCCGACCCAGCGCTCCCAGCCCATCGAGACCCCGATCTCCACCGACACGCGCTTGCGGACCGCCGGCGGCAGCACCTCGTCCCGGTAAGCCTCGTCCTGCGCCTCGAACCGCTCCCAGCACGGCAGGCTCACGACGCGGGTCGGGATCCCCTCGCCGTCCAGCGTCTCGGCGGCGGCGAAGGCCAGCTGGAGCTCGGATCCCGTGCCGATCAGGATCAGCTGCGGCAACCCGCCCGACGCCTCGCGCAGCACGTAGCCGCCTCGGCGCAGGCCCTCGCGGGCGTGCTCCGGCGAGCCGGCCAGTGTCGGCAGCTTCTGGCGCGTGAACGCGAGCGCGACCGGGCCCGGCGCCGCGCCCGGGATCGTCGGCCGCTCCACCGCCAGCGCCCAGGCCGCCGCCGCCTCGGTCGCGTCGCCCGGGCGCACGAACCACAGGTTGGGGATCGCCCGCAGCGCGGCGTAGTGCTCGACCGGCTGGTGCGTCGGCCCGTCCTCGCCCAGCCCCACCGAGTCATGCGTCCAGACGTACGTCACGTGCAGGCCGGACAGGGACGCCAGTCGCACGGATCCCCGCATGTAGTCGCTGAAGGTGAGGAACGTCGCGCAGTAGGGAAGGAAGCCGCCGTGGTACGCGATGCCGTTGGCGATCGCGCCCATGCCGTGCTCGCGGACGCCGAAGCGCAGGTTGCGGCCGGCGTGGTCCGCCTCGAAGTGATCGGGTCCGTTCGCCTTGACGTCGGTCAGGTTCGACTCCGAGAGGTCCGCCGAGCCGCCGAACAGCTCGGGCAGCGGCCCCGCCAGCGCCTGGATCGAGTCCTGGCTCGCGTTGCGCGTTGCGACCTCGGTGCCGACCTCGTAGGCCGGCAGCGACGCGTCCCAGCCGTCGGGCAGCCGCCCCAGCAGGCGTCGCTCGAGCTCGGCCGCCTCGGCGGGGAACTCCGCCGCGTACCGGTCGAGCCGCGACTCCCATTCGGCGACCAGGTCCTTGCCCTCGTCGATCGCGCGCCGGAACAGCGCCGCGGCCTCGTCGGGCACGTAGAACGTCCGGTCCGGGTCCCAGCCGTAGGCCTCCTTGACGAGGCGCACCTCATCCGGGCCCAGCGGCGCCCCGTGCGCCTTCTGCGTGTCCTGCTTGTTCGGCGAGCCGAAGCCGATGTGCGTCCGCACGGCGATGATCGAGGGCCGGTCGTCGGCCTTGGCGGCGTCGATGGCGGCCGAGATCGCGGCAACGTCGGTGCCGTCCTCGACCCGCCGGGTGTCCCAGCCGTACGCGGCATACCGCCCGAGCACGTCCTCGCTGAACGCCCACGCCGTGGGCCCGTCGAGCTGGATCCGGTTGTCGTCGTACAGGACGACCAGCTTGCCCAGCCGCAGGTGCCCCGCGATCGAGCTCGCCTCGGACGCCACGCCCTCCTGCATGTCGCCGTCGCTGGCGATGACGTACGTCCGATGGTCCACGATCTCGTGGCCGGGCCGGTTGAACTCGGCGGCGAGCCGCTTCTCGGCGATCGCCATGCCCACGGCGTTGCCCAGGCCCTGGCCGAGCGGGCCGGTGGTCGCCTCGACCCCCGGCGTGAGGCCGTATTCGGGATGGCCCGGCGTGATCGAGCCCCACTGGCGGAACGACTTGAGGTCGTCCAGGCTCACCCCGTAGCCGGTCAGGTGCAGGAGCGAGTACAGCAGCATCGACGCGTGGCCGGCCGAGAGCACGAACCGGTCGCGGTTGGGCCAGTGCGGGTTGGTCGGCGCGTGGCGGAGGTGGCGCGTCCACAGGGCGTAGGCCATCGGCGCGGCGCCCATCGGCGCGCCCGGGTGCCCGGAGTTGGCCTGCTGGACGCCGTCGATCGAGAGGGTCCGGATGGTGTCGATCGCGAGTCGATCGAGCTGGTCCGTGGCGAGGGTCATCGCTCTCTCCCGGTGGCGCGCGGGTCCCGAACCGGCGCGCCGGCCGGGCATCGTCGGCGCACGCGGCGCGGCGGGTGGTGCCGCGATCCCCATCGTAGCGCGCAACGCCGCGCACCCCGGCGACTATCCTCCGGGCCATGCCTGACATCCGCGTGTCACGCCGGACGCGCACCCAGATCCGCACGCGCCGTGCCGCCGACCGGCCGAAGGTCGTGGTGGTCGGCGACATCGTCGTCGACGTGATCCTGGCGCCCGAGCGAACGATCGAGCTCGGCACGGACGTCCCGGGCCGGGTGCTCGCCCGCGCGGGCGGGTCGGCGGCCACCGCGGCCCGCTGGCTCGGCCGGCTGGGCGCGCGATCCACGCTCGTGTGCGCGATCGGGCGCGACGCCGCGGGACGCGCGCTCGTCTCGGCTGCGACCGCGGACGGCGTGACGGTGAAGGCGGTGCGTGTGTCGGGTGCGCGGACCGGGCGGATCGGGGTGCTCGTGGAGCGCGACGGGCAGCGCTCGTTCGTCCAGGACCGGGGGGCGGCGCTCCGGCTCCGGCCCGAGGACCTGAAGGCGGACTGGTTCGCGGGCGCCGACGCCCTCCACCTGCCGGCGTACTCGCTGCTCGACGAGCCGCTCGGCCGGGCCGGTACGGCCGCCATCCGGCTCGCGCGCGACGCGGGCGCGATCGTGACCGTGGACCTGGCCTCGACGGCCCCGCTGCTCGCGCTCGGCCGCCGGGCCGGGATCGCAGTGATCCGGGATGCCGCGCCGGACCTGCTGTTCGCGACCCGCGACGAGGCGAAGGCGCTGCTCGGCCACGGGTACGAGGAGGGCCTCCTCGAGCTGGCGCCGCTCGCCGTGGTCAAGCGCGGCCGCAAGGGCGCGTCCATCCACATCCGGGCCGACCGCAAGCCGCTGCGCTTCGACGTCGCGACGTCGCCGATCGTCGCCAGGGACACGACCGGCGCGGGGGACGCGTTCGACGCCGGGTTCCTGGTGGGCTGGCTCGATGGCCGGCGCCGCGGGCTCTCGCCGGCGGCCGCCCTGCGACGCGGCGCGGTGGCGGGCAACCGGGCGGCGCTGCGCCAGCTGTCACAACCCCGGTCGGAGCTCAGCCTGGGCTGACCGCCCCCGCTCGCAGCCGGTACACGCGCCCCACCTTGCGATCCATGTCCTCGAGCTCGGTCGTCGTCCGCACGTCGTAGGTCGCCAGCTCCTCGAGGTCGTCCAGGGGCAGGTACCGCCGGCCGGGGTCGCCGACGAGGACGTCGATGCCGCTCGCCCGGACCTCGCGCAGCCAGGGCAGGACGCGTTCGGCGAGCCCGGCGTCGTACCAGCAGTCGCCGGCGAGGACGACGTCCACGTCGGGCGGCCCGTCGCCCAGCAGGTCGCGACGGCTGGCGCTGACCCGCACCCGGTTTGCCCGCGCGTTCAGCTTGATCGCGGCCACGGCGATCGGGTCGATGTCCACGGCGACCACGTCGGTGGCGCCGGCGCGCATCGCCGCGATGGCACATACCCCGGATCCGGACGCGAAGTCCAGGACCCGGCGCCCGGCGACGGCGTCTGGATGGTCGCTGAGGTAGCGGGCGATCGCGAGGCCGCCCGCCCACGCGAACGCCCAGTAGGTCATCGGCGCATCCGGGTCGCCGGTCTCGACCTGCGCCGCATGCCAGATCGGGAGCGCCTCGTCGGCGAGCTGGAGCCGGATCGCCTCGAGCCCGGGAACGGCGCGCAGCCGCGTGTTGCGGAGCACGAACGCACGGGTCGAATCGGCCATCCGGTCACACTACGCCACGCACGGACCCTGACGTACTCTCGGCGCATGATCGCCCCCGAGCACCTCGCCATCGCGCCGGAGGTCGCCGACGCGCTTCGGGACGGCCGCGCCGTCGTCGCCCTCGAATCCACGCTGATCAGCCATGGCCTGCCGTACCCGCAGAACGTCGAGGTCGCGACGGCCTCCGAGGCGGCGATCCGGTCGACCGGTGCCGTGCCCGCGACCGTCGCCCTCAACGAGGGCCGGCTCCTGGTGGGGCTGTCGCGCGACCAGCTCGAGACGCTGGCCACCGCGCCGCGCGGCAGCGTGGACAAGGTGTCGCGCCGGAACCTTGCCGCGGCGATCGCCGGTGGCGCATGGGGCGCGACCACCGTCGCGGCCACGATGATCGCGTGCCACGCGGCCGGGATCCGCGTGTTCGCCACCGGCGGGATCGGCGGGGTCCATCGGGGTGCCATCGACGGCGACAACCCCAGCTTCGACATCTCGGCCGACCTCGACGAGCTCGCCCGGACCCCGGTCGCCGTCGTGTGCGCGGGACCGAAGGCGATCCTCGACGTCCCGCGGACGCTCGAGTACCTCGAGACGCGCGGCGTGCCGGTGGTCTCGATCGGGATCGACGAGGTCCCCGGGTTCTACGCCCGCGGGTCTGGGCTCAGGGCCCCCAGCAGCGTGCCCGACGTCGCGGCTGCCGCGGCCGTCGTCCGCGCCCACGAGGCGCTGGGGCTCGCGTCGGGCCTCGTGATCTGCGCGCCGGTGCCCGAGGCAGACGCGCTTCCCGACGCGGTCACGCGGGACGCGGTCGACCAGGCGATCCGCGAGGCCGACCACACCGGGGTCAGCGGGGCGGCGCTCACGCCCTGGCTGCTGGCCAGGGTCGCCGCGATCACCGACGGCGCGTCGGTCAAGGCGAACATCGCCCTGATCGTCAACAACGCGAAGGTCGGTGGCGAGCTGGCGGGCGCGCTTACCCGAGGAGCGTAAGCCCGGAGCCGCCCTAGAGACGTGACAACGCCGACCCGGTGGGACCGGATCGGCGCTCGCGGATGAGGTGTCCGTGTCGGCTGCAGTCGGCGACGCGGGTCTCGGGCATGGGTCAGGCGGCCTTGCGGGCGGCGAACCCGAACCCGCCGACGGTCGACGCCGCGGCGATGCCGGCGAACGTCAGCAACTGACCGTCTTGGGTGCGGTAGGCGTCGCTCCTCGGCGGCAGCGGGCTGGAGGGTCCGGGGCGGCCGACGTAGTGGATGCGGAAGCGCGACGGCTTCGAGGTCTTGGCGAACATCTCGGAGGACTCCGATCGTGGTGGCGGTTGGCCACGACTCGGCCTGGGCGACGGGTCGTGCGATTGACTCCGGCAGCCTAGGGTCGGGGCCGTGCGCGCCGGATGGACGCCGGTCGAGAAGGCAACGGCGACAAACGACGATGTTCGGGCCACACGGGGCCTGCGGCGGTAGGCGCGACGCCGCCACTTGTTCGACAACCGTAACGCGCGTGTAAGACATCCATCTTCCATTGGCACGGTCCGGCGTGGTAGCATCCGCGTTCCCGCACGAGGTCCGCATCAGCTGACCATGGCTGTCGCACGCCCGGCTCCCAACCTGCCGCCCGCCATCTCCGTGACCGGGGTTCGGCGCGTCTACGCGACCAAGCCGAAGCCGGTGGTCGCGCTCGACGGCGTCGACCTCGAGGTCGCGCCGGGGGAGTTCTTCGGCCTGCTCGGACCGAACGGCGCCGGCAAGACGACGCTGATCAAGATCCTCACGACGCTGCTGCTGCCGACGAGCGGCGACGCCCGGATCTTCGGCTTCGACATCGCCACCGAGACCCGGCGGATCCGCCGGATCATGAACATGGTCGCCGGCGGCGAGCAGTCGGGCTACGGCATCCTGACGGTCCGCGAGCAGCTGTGGATGTTCAGCCAGTTCTACGGGATCGGCACCCGCGACGGCTGGAAGCGCACCGACGAGCTGATCGAGGCCGTGGGCCTGCGCGAGCAGCGCCTCCAGCGGGTGAGCACGCTGTCGACCGGCCAGCGGCAGAAGATGAACATGGCCCGGGGCCTGCTCAACGATCCCTGGATCCTGTTCCTCGACGAGCCGACGCTCGGCCTCGACGTCGCCGCGGCCCGGTCCATCCGGGAGCTCGTGCTCGACTGGAAGGGCGCCGTCGCCGGCCGCACCGTGCTGCTGACGACGCACTACATGGCGGAGGCCGACGAGCTGTGCGAGCGGATCGCGATCGTCGACCACGGCCGGATCCTCGCCATCGGCACGCCCGACGAGCTCAAGAAGCGCGTCCAGCGCGAGTCGATCTTCCGGCTCGAGCTCGACAGCCTCGACGCCGGCATGTCCGCGCTGTCGCGCCTGCCCGGCGTGGTCTCCGCCGCCCCTGCGGCCGACACCGACCCCGAGCTCCAGCGCATCGCCGTCAACCTCGTGCTGGACGAGGACGCGGCGCTGGGCGGCGTGGTCACGGCCCTGGCCGGGATCGGGAGCCACATCCTCGCGCTGCGCAAGTCGGAGCCCACGCTCGAGGACGTGTTCGTCGAGCTGGTCGGCCGCGGGCTCGGGGACGAGACCGGCGGCGGCGACGGATCCGACGAGACCGACGGGCACGGGCGCGGGCCGGGCGCGGGGCCGACTCGACGGGACGACGCATCTGAGGGCGTCGAGGACCTGCCACCCTCGCCGAGCGCCGACGAGGCCGAGGAAGCCCACCCGGTGGAGGCGGGCCGGTGACCGCCGGCACCGCGCCCGGCCGGGCAGCCGCGCGCGTCGATCTTCGCCTCGTCGCGCAACGGCACCGACCCGCGGGAGGCCTCGGCCTGGACGCGGCGCCAGGTCGCCGAGAACAACGCCCGCGCGCTCGTGGGCCGGGCATTCCCGCGCGTCCGGGGCATGGTCCGCGAGCCGTCGTGGCTGTTCTTCGAGATCCTGCTCCCGTTCCTCACCACGTCGGCGTTCGTGCTCGTCTACCGCACCCTGCAGGCGCCCGAGGCCTACGTCGGCTTCGTCGTCCTCGGCGGCGCGATGGCGGCCTTCTGGCTCAATGTCGTCTGGATGATGGCGGCCCAGCTCTATTGGGAGAAGGACCAGGGCAACCTCGAGCTCTACTTCGCGGCCCCGATGAACCTGATGTCGGTCCTGCTGGGGATGGCCATCGGCGGCCTGATCATGAGCTCGACGCGCGCGCTCGCGATCCTAGTCGTGTCGACCTTCGTGTTCGGGGTCACGTTCGACGTCCAGCAGTGGGGCCTGCTCCTCCTCGTGTTCTTCCTGACGCTGTCGGCGCTGTACGGCCTGGGCATGGCGATGGCCAGCCTGTACCTGCTGTGGGGCCGCGAGGCGTTCCACCTGACCAACGTGATGATCGAGCCCGTGTACTTCGTGTCCGGGCTCAACTTCCCGGTCGGCCGGCTGGGCGCGCTCGGTGCGGTCGCCATCGCCACGATCCCGTTCGCGGTCGGGCTCGACGCGATGCGGCAGCTGGTGTTCACGGGCCAGCCCTACATCACCGGCACGCCCTCGCCCCAGGTGGAGGCCCTGATCCTCGTCGCGATGACCTTCGGGTTCACGATCGCCGCGCGCTGGCTGATCCGCCGGATCGAGCGCATGGCCCGGGCGCGCGGCACGCTCTCGCTGCGCTGGCAATGAGCGCGTTGACCGCGGACGGCCTGACCGGGGCCGTGCCGACCTTCGATCCCGAGCGGACCGAGGGCGGTGGCGCCCCGGACACGGCGCGCAACCTGCGCACCGCGCTGCTGCTCGGCTGGCGCGTCGAGTCGAACTGGACCGACCCCGTCCTGTTCTTCATCTACACGGTGGCCCGGCCGATCGCGTCCCTGCTGCTGCTGGTGGCGATGGTCACCATCATCGGCGGCGCGGCGAACGACCGGGTCCGGACGTTCGTGATCCTGGGCAGTGCGCTGTGGGCGATGCTCGTCGCCGGCCTGTCCGGTCCCGCGTGGTCGGTGCTCGAGGACCGCGAGCGGTACCGGATGCTCAAGTACCTGTACGTGAGCCCGGCGACGTTCCTGGTGCTGCTCGTCGGGCGCGGCGGCGCACGCCTCGCCGCGGGGGCGATGGGCACGGCCGTCGCCCTGGTGTTCGCCGTCATCGTCCTCGGCCTGCGCATCGACCTCGCCGCCGTCAACTGGCCGCTGTTCGTCGTCTGCCTGGTCCTGGGGATCGTGCCGATCCTCGCCCTCGGCGTGCTGCTCGCCGCCGTATGTCTCCAGACCCGCCAGGAGAGCTGGTCCTACCCGGACGCGTTCGCCGGCGCGCTGTTCCTGATCACCGGGGTCGTGTTCCCGCTGTCCGCGCTGCCGCCGCCGCTCCAGGTGCTCGGCCTCCTCAACCCGATCACGTGGTGGGTGGCGGGCGTCAGGCTCGCGCTGGTGCCCGACGGGCCGTCGTCGATCGGCGGACCGGGCTCCGTGTGGACGGCTGTCACCGGTTCTGCCGCGCCCGACGGAACCACCATCGTGATCGCCTTGTGCGTGACGGGGGCGCTGGCTACACTCGCGGCCATCGCGATCTTCCGATCCAGCGAACGTCGGGCCCGGGATCTCGGGTTGCTGGATCGAACGACCGGCTCGTAGCGTCCCGGACCGTCGGCGGGCGCGCGGCGCCCAAGGGGAGAGTGCTCATGCGCATCTACGACGGGAGTCCGCGCCAGGACTTCGAAGAGGTGTTCCGGTCGATCGGCGCCTTCCTGGACAGCCGCGGCATGCGCGACATCCTCGTCGTCGAGGTGCCCGACGGCTTCGTTGTCCAAGGCCTTGTCGCCGGGGCGGACGCGACGAGTGCCTGGTCGGAGACCGTCGGGTCGCTGACGAAGGAGACGCTGAGCTTCTTCGACGACGACATCGCCAAGTTCATGGAGGAGGCCGCGGCCCGGCGGGGCGGTGAGCAGCCCGGCGCGGCGGAAGCCGGCGCCCATGAGCGCGCGCTGCGCGTGATCGGCCACTGGATCGACTCCCAGAAGCCCAAGGACGTGTTCCTGTTCGAGCAGGACGGGGCATACGTCGTCCGCCTGCTGGAAGTCGGCCAGGCGGGCGCGCACCACACGATCAGCGAGTTCACCCGCGAGGACATCGACACCCTGATCGAGCAGGGGCCCGACCTGCGCGACCAGCCCAAGGCGCCCGGGGCGGGCGGTCCGATCACCGCCGCGCCGCCGCTCGCGGCCGGCGTTCCGGCGCCCGCGGCCCCCACGTCCGAGCCACCGGCCGCCGGCAGCTGGGGCGAACCCGCCAGCTGATCGCGCGTCCAGCGCCGTCACGGGTCCGATGACCAATGCCGGCGTGACATCGGATGGTGGGGCGGGCACAATCAACGCCCTGAACGTCGCACTCGAAGGAGGCCCAACCCGATGAAGGCGTTGCGGACCGTTGCCGTCGCCCTGGGGATCACCCTCGGCGCCCTGATCGTCATCCCGCTGGTCGTGCTGGCCGGGCTGTTCGTCTGGCTCAAGCTCACCGAGGAGGACGACGAGGAGGCCCTCGAGCTCGAGCAGGAAGGCATCTGAGCGACCATCCCCGGCCGACGGACGAGTCGTCCGCCGGCCCGTCGACCGACGCGACGCCCGCCGAACCGGCGGGCGTTTCCGTGTCCGGTGGCGCGCGCGGGCTGGAGGTGCCGGGACGCACGCGCCGCCTGGCCGAGATCGGGCTGCTGGCGACGGTCGTCATCTGGTCGGCCAACTTCGTCATCGTCAAGGCGTCGATCGGCACCCTCGGGCCGTTCACGTTCACCGGCGCCCGGTACCTCGTCGCGTCGCTGACCCTGCTGTTCATCCTGTGGCGCCGCCAGGGGTCCATCCGGCCGCCCGCGGGGCTTGCGGCCCTGTTCGCGCTCGGGCTGCTGGGATTCGGCGGGTACCAGGTCCTGTGGACGACGGGGCTGACGCAGATCAGCGCCGGGGACTCCGCGCTGCTGATCGCCGTGTCGCCGGTGATCGTCGCGCTGCTCGCCGCGGCGGTCGGGATGGACCGGCTCAGCGCGCCGAAGCTCGCCGGTGCGCTGATCGCGTTCGCCGGCGTGGCCGTCGTGATCGGCGGCTCGCAGGCCCTGTCGCTCGGCTCGTCGCTGGTCGGCGACGCGCTGACGCTCGGCGGCGCCGTCCTGTGGGCGATCTACACCGTCGGCGCGAGCCGGGTCGTCCGGCGGATCGACCCCCTCCAGGCGACGACCTGGACCGTGATCGGCGGCGCCTGCCTGCTGGTGCCGCTCGGCATCGCGGAGGCCGTCACCCGGCCGGCCGTCGAGGTCACCCCGGCAGCGATCCTCGCCATCCTGTACTCGGGCGCGCTGGCCGCCGGCGTCGCCAACGTGTTCGTGATCAACGCGATCCGGTCGGTTGGGCCGACCCGGGCGACCGCGATGCAGTTCCTGGTCCCGGCGGGCGCGGTAGTCCTCGGCGCGGTGTTCCTCGCCGAGCCCGTCGGGCTGCCACAGGTCGTGGGCGGGGCGGTGATCGTGCTCGGCGTCTGGCTGACCCGCAGGCCGTGGATCCTGCCGCCGGCCATGCGCGCCCGGCTATCCTCGGCCGCGTGATGCGCCGCCTCGACCCGTGACCACGACCCGGTCCGACCCGTGACGTCGACCCTGCCCGACCCGCCCCGGTCGTCGGTCCTGCCGCCGGTCCCCGTGCCGCCCCTCGAGACCGACCAACCGCCGCTGGCGATCCTGGTCGACTACGACGGCACCATCGCCCGCACCGACGTCTCGGACACGCTGATGGCGGAGTTCGTGACCGCGGACTGGGAGTCGCACGTCGCCGAGTACGACGCCGGGCTCGTGGGCTCGCGCCGGCTGATGGCCTGGGAGGTGGGCCTGATCACCGCCGACCCGGCCACGCTGCGCGCCAAGGCGGCCGCCCAGCCACACGACCCCGCGTTCCGGCCGTTCGCGGAGCGCGCGCTCGCCGCGGGGATCCCGGTCGAGGTGGTCTCCGACGGGTTCGGCTTCTTCATCGAGCCGGCCCTCGAGGCGCTCGGCGTCGGCGGCCTGCCGGTCGTGACCGCGGCGACATCGTTCGGTCCGGACGGGGCGCGGATCGAGTTCCCCAACGGCAACCCCGACTGCTTCGTGTGCGGCACCTGCAAGCGCAACCGGGTCCTCGCCCACCAGGCGGCCGGCCGGGCGGTGGCTTTCATCGGCGACGGCCCGTCCGACCGCTACGCCGCCGGCTACAGCGACATCGTGTTCGCGAAGGAATCGCTGGAGCAGATCTGCATCACCGAACGCTGGCCGTACACGCGCTGGACCTCGTTCGCCGAGATCCACGCGTGGCTGGACCGGACCCTTGCGGCGTTCGAGGCCGACCCCACGTCGCTGCCCGGGCCGCGGCACCGGCCCCTGTTCTGCGGCGCGGAGGTCTGGGGCCCGGGGCGGTTCGACCCGGCACCGCCCGGAGGCTGATCAAGCGCCGCGAAACGAATCGACTTGCGGCGGCGCCATACCCTGCAGACCCGGCCGCGTGTGCCGGGCGAGGGTGAGGGACCGTGGACCGACGGGAGCTCGTCGAGCGGGCGGGGCGAGGCGATCACGACGCCTTCACCGTGCTCGCGACGGCGGCGTCGTCCCGCCTGGACGCGGCCGCGCGCCTCATCCTCCGGGACCCGGAGCTCGCGCGCGACGCGGTCCAGAACGCCCTGGTGCGCGCCTGGAAGGACCTCCCCGGGCTTCGTGACCCAGACCGGTTCGATGCCTGGCTCCACCGCCTGCTCGTGAACTCCTGCCTCGACGAGGCGCGTCGGCGACGCCGGCGGCCGATCGAGGTCGACATCCTCCCGATCGACGAACCATCCATTCCCGGCGACGACGCTCGCCGTCTGGCGGACCGCGAACTTGTCGAGCAGGCACTCGCCCGCCTCGATCCGGACCAGCGGGCGCTCGTCGTCCTGCACTACTACCTCGGTTTCCCGTTGCCCGACGCCGCAGCATCGCTCGGCATCTCGCTGCCGACGGCGAAGTCGAGGCTCCATCGGGCGATGCTGGGCATGCGCCGCATGCTCGCCGCCGACGGTCCCGAGGCAGTCGCGCTGGAAGGTGTGCGGGCATGACCGCCCTCGACCAGTTCGATCCCTTCGAGCAGCGCATCAGCGCCGCGATCGAAGAGATCGCCGCGCCCGCGCGACCCGACTACCTCGCAGACGTCTTCAGCGTGACCGCTCGCACTAGCCAGCGGCCGCGCTGGAGCTTCCTCGAAAGGTGGCTCCACTTGGATACCGCCCTCGGTCCGGTGGCCGTGCGGCGCATGCCGCTCCGGCCGCTGCTGCTCCTCGCCCTCCTGCTGCTCCTCGCGGCGGCGCTCACCGCCGTCTACGTCGGCGCCCAGCGAAGGGTGCCGGCGCCGTTCGGGCCCGCGAACAACGGGCGAATCGCTTACCCGTCCAACGGCGACCTCTACGTCCGCGACTCGCTCGCGGACCAAGGCCGGCTCCTCGTTGGCGGCGATGGCAAGCAGACCGCCCCGACCTGGTCGCCCGACGGACAGTGGCTCTCCTTCGTTACGACGACGAACGCCGGTGACCTGTTCACCGTCGTCCGCGCCGATGGGTCCGGTGCACGGCAGCTGATGACCATCCCGCCCACGGGCAACGCCCAGGCGGCTTGGCGACCCGACAGCCGGGCGATCGCGATCATCCGCGACGTCAGCGGCGCGCCGAGGATGTCGATCAGCTACGTCGACGGCACGCCGACCCGCGACGTCGCTCTCGGCGACCTGTCGCCGCTCGACGTCTCGTGGCGACCGCCGGGCGGGGCGACGATTCTCGTTCGCGCCAAGGACCCGGCGGGTGTGGTCGACCTCTATGCGATCCGACCCGATGGGACGGGACTCCACGGGTTCGGCCTGCCCGGCACGTCGAGCTTCGGCTCCACCTACACGCTTTCCGGCTCCTCCTGGTCGCCGGACGGCTCGACGATCGCTTACAACTCGATCGAGCTCGACCCGACCACATTCATCACGCACTTCCGCACTCGGCTCATTGCGGGAGACGGGTCGAACGGCCGCGCGCTCCCCGGCCCGACAGACCCGGCCGTGCAGGAGGGCTGGCCCACCTACTCGCCCGATGGGCGACGGATCATCGTCCACCGCTGGACCTTCAAGTCGGACACCGATCCCGGGGCAGGCTGGCTCGCCGCGATGCCCGTCGACGGTTCGGCGCCGGCCCGCGACATCGGCCCGAGGATCCCGGGAGGCGAGGACACCGGCCTTGTCAAGACATGGTCGCCCGACGGCTCGCGGATCCTGATGTCCACCGACAACACGAAGCAGGTGTTCTCCATCGATCCCATCACGGGCAGCTACGAGGAGATTCCTTGGACCTCGGAGTTGCCCGACTGGCAGCGGGTCGCCGGTCCTTAGGCTGGACGGTCGCCGCGCACGTATCCCAAACAGCGGCCGGGGCTGGCGGGTCTGACATCCGACTCGCCCGCCCGCGGCCAAAGTCCACCCTCGGAGGCTCTCATGCGTCGTATTCCAGTGCTCTTCGCGATCATCGCCATCGTGGCCATCGCGTTCGCCGGCCCCGCCGCCGCGGCCTCGCCGCACCAGGTAGACCCAGCCGGGATGACGCCGGCGCTCAACCCCGATTACGACCCGTGGGTCTGCACCGTGACAGGAGGCGGTCCGATCTGTCGCGGACACGTCGACGCAGCGTGGTCGGGCGAGCAGTTCGACTTCGGCTGCGACGGCCGGCCGATCTATAGCACCGGCCAGTTCTCGTCGGACGGAACGCGCTGGCACCTGCCCGACGGCAGGGCCGTCCACACGTTCTTCAACAACGCAAGCACGGAGGTCTGGACCCTGTCGCCCGCGGGTGACGGACCGTCCGTGAAGGTCATGGGCCATTGGAACGAGCACTTCGAGTACCCGATCCCGGGTGACCTCGACTCGCGAGTCCGGACGATCACGGGCGCCGACTGGCAGGTGACTGCCAGGGGCGAGGGCGTCGTCTTCCACGATGTCGGCCTCGTCCGGTTTCAGCCGGGCGTCGACCAGCCGATCGACCTGACCCACGGGCCGCACGACTCTGACCACGGGAATCTCGACCTCGTGCTTCCCGAAGTCTGTGCCGTGCTCGAAGGGTAGGCTGCACCCGTTCGGCCGTTACTTCGGCGACCGCGACGCCTCAGCCCTCCAGCCGCTCTGCGACGCCCTCGACTGACGCACGGCACGAAGGAATCCTGAACAATTCGGCCCCGTCCGACGCCCTCTGTGTCAGCGGGGGTGCGACGGCGGGTCGATCGGATCCTCTCGAGAGGACAACCGCTTCGCGTTCACCGTCGTAGAGCGTTCGTCACCTGCGACGGGAGCGTCCCGTCACGACGCCGGGCCCAGCTCCTCCGGGCCCGGCGTCGACGTGTCATCCCAGCCCCCAGGCCTCCCAGCGCGCGAACTGGTCCAGCGACACCCAGCCTCGTTTCAGGCTGGGTGACCGCACGTCCGGGAGCGGACGGCCGACCGGCATCACGCCGATGGGCACGAACTCCTCGGGGATGCCGAGGTAGGCGCGCAGCGGCACGATCTCCGGCCCGATGAAGCCGCAGCCGAGCCCCTCGTTCACGGCCGCCAGCATGACGTTCTGCATCGTGGCGCCAATGTCTATCCACCAGAACGGCACCGGCCATTCGATCTCCGACCCGTCCTCCAGGACCTTGTCCGGCTCCTGGTAGCGCCGGTGATAGATCGACTCGCTCACGCACGGGATGAACTGGGCCGCGCACTCGCTGACCCACGGCCCGAAGTCGGGCGCAACTTCTTCCTCACCGCAGATCCGGGCGACCTCGCGCCGGCGCTCCGGATCCGTGACCACGACCAGCCGCTGCCCCTGGCTGAACCCGGCCGAGGGCGTGCGCTGGGCGAGCCTCGCGATCCGCTCGATCACCTCGCGGTCCACGCCGCCGTCCTCGAACCGCCGGACGGCACGCCGCTTCATGACGACCTCGACGAACTCCATGGTTCCTCCGGATGCAGATCAGACGGATGGTGGCATCCCACCGCCTCGTGCGGCCGGCTGACCCGGCGAGGGGCCGTGCGCCACACGCACATTCTTGACGTCGGGACGCCGTCGGGCGCCAAGGATGTGTCCCCGGAGCACGAATCGGACGCCGCCGGGCAGTTTCGGGTCAAGAACGTGCGTGGGAGTCACAGGCTTGCCCCGGAGGGCCCGCGCCGCGTCAGGAATGTGCGTCAGGCGCACGCCGAGCGGGCCGAACCTGCCACCGATCCGATTCGACTCGGGACCTCCGAATCGATAGCATTGGAAAAACCCCCGGAGGACCTGACCCGTGGCGAAGTGTGTCTTTGTGACCGGAGGCGTGACCTCCTCACTGGGCAAGGGCATCACCGCCGCCAGCATCGGCCGGCTGCTCAAGGCACGCGGCCTCAAGGTCTCCGTCCTCAAGCTCGACCCCTACATCAACGTCGACCCGGGGACGATGTCGCCCTACCAGCACGGCGAGGTGTTCGTCACCGACGACGGCGCCGAGACCGACCTCGACCTGGGCCACTACGAGCGGTTCATCGACGAGAACCTGTCCCAGGGCTCGAACGTCACCACGGGCCGTATCTACCAGGCGGTGATCGCCAAGGAGCGGCGCGGCGACTACCTCGGCGGCACGGTCCAGGTCATCCCGCACATCACCAACGAGATCAAGGAGCGGATCACGCGGGTCGCGCGCGCGGGCGACCCGGACGTGGTGATCGTCGAGGTCGGTGGCACGGTCGGCGACATCGAGAGCCTGCCCTTCCTCGAGGCCATCCGGCAGATGCGCAAGGACCAGGGACGCGCGAACGTCATGTACGTCCACGTGACGCTGCTGCCGGCCCTCGCCGCGACCGGCGAGCTGAAGACGAAGCCCACCCAGCACTCGGTCAAGGAGCTGCGCGGCATCGGCATCCAGCCCGACGTGATCGTGCTCCGCTCGGACTCCGAGGTCCCGGACGAGATCCGCGAGAAGATCGCACTGTTCACGGACGTCGACGTCGACGCGGTGATCCCGGCGCCGACGGCCGAGACGATCTACGAGGTCCCGCTGCAGTTCGAGTCGTTCGGCTTCGGCCGGCTGCTGGTCCGGGACCTCGGCCTCGGCGACCCGGAGGCGGCCCCCGACCTCGCCGGATGGCGCGCGCTGGTCGACCGCATCAAGGCGCCGAAGGCGACGCTCGAGATCGCGCTCGTCGGCAAGTACATCGAGTTGCCCGACGCCTATCTCTCGGTGACAGAGTCCCTCAAGCACGCGGCCTGGGCCCACGGCGTCGACGCCAGGGTGCGCTGGGTCGACAGCGAGCAGCTGACGGCGGAGAACGTCGGCGAGCGGCTCGACGGGGCGGCCGGCGTCCTGGTGCCGGGCGGCTTCGGCCATCGGGGCATCGAGGGCAAGGTCCTCGCGGCGCACTGGGCGCGCGACAACGGGATCCCGTACCTCGGCCTGTGCCTCGGCCTGCAGTGCGCGGTGATCGAGTTCGCGCGCGAGATCCTCGACACCAAGGACGTCAACTCGACCGAGTTCGACATGTTCACCACGAACCCGGTCATCGACTTCATGCCCGACCAGCGGGATCTCGAGGACAAGGGCGGCACGATGCGCCTCGGGCTGTACCCGGCCAAGCTCCTGCCGGGCTCGAAGGCGCGCGCGGTGTACGGCCAGGAGGTCGTGTACGAGCGGCACCGCCACCGGTTCGAGGTGAACAACCGCTACCGCCAGACCCTCGAGGCCGCCGGGATGCTGCTGTCCGGCGTGTCGCCCGACGACCGCCTCGTCGAGATCGTCGAGCTGCGCGACCACCCGTGGTTCGTGGCCAGCCAGTTCCACCCTGAGTTCAAGAGCCGGCCCGAGCGCCCCCACCCGCTGTTCCACGGGTTCGTGGCGACGGCCCTCGCGCTGCAGAACGGCGTCGAGCCGGTCCTGACGTCCGTCGGCGTGGAACCGGAGAACGAGGCTGCCGGGTCCGCGGATCCGTTCGACGCCGACCGCGCCGGAGACGTCCCCAGCGAGACCGCGCCCGCCTCCTGAGGTCGACGGCCTCCTGATCGGCGCCTGCAAGGCGTCGAGCCAGTCTTCGCCCCCGCCCGGCCGAGGGCCGGTCGTAGACTGGATGCGAACGACCCGAAGATCGCGCTCGCCCCAGGAGCCCCGCCATGAAGCTGTTCCTCGACACCGCCGACATCGACGAGATCCGAATCGGCGTCCGGTGGGGCGTCATCGACGGCGTCACGACCAACCCGTCGCTGTACGCCAAGATCCGCGACAAGACCTACGACGAGGTCCTCCAGGAGATCTGCTCGATCACCCCGGGCCCCGTCTCGGCCGAGGTCGTCGCCGACGACGTCGAGGGCATGCTCACCGAGGGCCGGCACTTCGCGAAGCTGGCGGACAACATCGTCGTCAAGGTCGCGATGTCCGAGAACGGCCTGGAGGCGATCAGCCGGTTCAAGGCCGAGGGCATCAAGACCAACTGCACGCTGATCTTCTCGGCCAACCAGGGCCTCCTGGCCGCCAAGGCCGGCGCCTCGCTACTGTCGCCGTTCGTGGGCCGGGTCGACGATACGAACGAGGAAGGGATGATCGTCATCCGCGAGCTCGCGGAGATCGTCAACTTCTACGACCTCGACTCCGAGGTCCTGGCCGCATCGATCCGGGGGCCACGCCACATCACCGACTCGGCGCTGGCCGGCGCGCACATCGCCACGCTCCCGTTCAAGGTGCTGCAGCAGATGGTCCACCACCCGCTGACCGACCTCGGGATCAGCCGCTTCAAGGCCGACTGGGAGGCCGCCCGAGCCGCGATGCCCGTCAAGGCCTGACCGCTCGCGCCAGGCTCGCCCGCCGAGCCACGACCCCCGTTCGCCCCGGTCGCGCCAGCCACCGAATCGACCGGTTCGGGCTGAATCGGGCCTGATCGGGGCACCCCATGCGCCGATCGGCCAGACCACGTTTCCTTGGGCCACTGAGAGGGGCACCGCACACCCACCGCCGCGGCCGGTGCGGTGCTCCGGGGGGCCGCTGCGCCGGACGTGTGTTCGAAATCGTTGACGATGTCGCGGGCGCGCGATATGCTCCATGCATCCCCACGGGCCGCGCGCGACGGCACCCCGATTCCGCGCGAGTCAACGGCCCGTGGCGCGACTTCATCGTTCCCCGCCGGCCTCCACCGGTGTCGAACTCCACCTCCCGGAGTGTGCCCAACCCCATGCCGAATGGTTCCGACCAGCGTCCGACCCGCAATCGTCGGCCGCGCCGTCGTTCCCAGACCAGCCGCCTGCCGGTGACCGAGCAGGACGAGGTCGCCGAGCTCGAGGCCGCGCGCGAGCGCAACGACCTCGACATCCGCGACCTGCGCGAGATGACCGTCAAGGAGCTGCAGGAGGTCGGCGAGCGCCTCTCGATCGACGGCGAGCCCGCCGAGCGCCGCGACGACCTGGTCGACCAGATCCTCCAGGCGCAGACCGAGCGAGCCGGCCTCGACTACGCCTTCGGCATCCTCGACATCGTCGACGAGGGCTATGGCTTCATGCGCCGCCACGGCCTGCTGCCCAGCCCCGACGACGTGTACGTGTCGTCCAGCCAGGTGCGCCGGTTCGGCCTCCGGGTCGGCGACCGCGTGACCGGCGCCGTGCGCGCGCCGCACGAAGGCGAGAAGTACTGGGGCCTCATCCGGGTCGACAGCGTCAACGGCACCGACACCGACACCGCGCGCCGCCGCCCGTACTTCAACGACCTGACCCCGATCCACCCGATCGAGCTCATCAACCTCGAGTCGGACCCGAAGAACCTCAGCCAGCGGCTGGTCAACCTGGTCAACCCGCTCGGCAAGGGCCAGCGCGCGCTGATCGTGAGCCCGCCCAAGGCCGGCAAGACGATGCTCCTCAAGAGCATCGCGAACGGGATCACCGTGAACTACCCGGAGATCCTGCTGATGGTCGCCCTCATCGGGGAGCGTCCCGAAGAGGTCACGGACATGCGCCGCTCGGTGCATGGCGAGGTGATCAGCTCGACCTTCGACGAGCCGACCGAGAACCACACCCACGTCGCCGAGATGGCCCTCGAGATCGCCAAGCGGCAGGTCGAGACCGGCCGCGACGTCGTGATCCTGCTGGACTCGATCACCCGCCTCGCACGCGCGTACAACCTGGCCCTCCCGCCCAGCGGCCGGACGCTGTCGGGTGGCATCGACCCGATCGCCCTCTACCCGCCCAAGCGCTTCTTCGGCGCAGCGCGGAAGATCGAGGAGGGCGGCAGCCTGACGATCATCGCCACCTGCCTCGTCGACACCGGGTCGCGCATGGACGATGTCATCTACGAGGAGTTCAAGGGCACCGGCAACTCGGAGCTCATCCTCGACCGCAAGCTCGCCGAGAAGCGCATCTTCCCGGCGATCGACGTCCAGCGCTCGGGCACCCGGCGCGAGGAGCTGCTGCTCGAGGAAGGCACCCTCAAGATGGTCTGGACGATGCGCCGCATGCTGTCGGCCGTCGGGACCAACGAGGGGATCGAGCTCCTGCTCAACCGGATCGCAAAGACCGAGACCAACGCCCAGTTCCTGGGGACGCTGACCAAGACCCTGGACTGACCGGCTCTGCGGCGACCCCGGGTCGACCGGTTGTGCCGGGCGGAACGCCCGCGCGATTCGCCCAGATTTCCTCCCCCGGCGTGGCCTTCCGTCACGTGGTTGTGCCCTCGCGCGTCTCTCAGGGTTTGCGCGTCATTGAACGCTTCTGGTACGGTCAGGCGGAACTTTGAGGGTTGACCCGGGCTTCCGGGATCGGCCGTGGGGGGACGTCCGCACCCATCGCGACCCCGGAAGATCAGCCCGACGCCTGCGACGGCGTCCCGTCTACGGGCTGATCGCTGCGCCAGGAGACCGTATTGCAGAAGCCACCGGCCGGCGCCGAGCGCCATGCCGACCGCCTGCACCGAGCCCGAGCCCACGCGACGACGACCTCCCGGATCAACCGGTTGACCATTCGTGCGGCGAGGGCGATCCAGGACACCGTCTACGGACGGGCCGCCGAGACCTCCGCATCGATCGCGACCACGGCCGCGGCCGGGTTGCGGTCGTTCAGCGCGCCTGACCGCCTCCTGCCGATCGCCGTCGCGAGCATCGTCGCCGTCGCCTCGCTGCTCGCCGTCCTGCCCTCGACCTCGCAGGGTGCCGTCGGCGGGACCGAGGGCAGCGGCACGTCGCTCCGCCTCGCGGTCAACGGCGGGGTCGACGGCGGCGTCGACACCGACGGCCGCACCAGCGACGCGGCCGCCGCAGCGGCGCAGGCGTACGAAGCGGTCATCGATCGCGACGAACCCTCGTTCCGTCCGTTCGCCATCCCGAAGTCAGTCGACACGCGACCCGAGGCCGAGCAGTCCACCATCGATCCGGGACCGGTGCTCGACGACGGGACGCTGCTCACCGGATACGCGCCGACCACGGAGGTCGAGGACGGCGCCGACCTGATCGAGACGTACAAGGTCAGGTCGGGCGACACCCTGGTCGACGTCGCGCACCACTTCGGAGTCTCGATGATGACCCTGTGGTGGGCGAACAAGCTCGAGTCGAAGGACGACCTCCACATCGGCCAGGTCTTGCGGATTCCGCCGGTCAGCGGGCTCGTGTACACCGTCAGGGACACCGACACGCTGGACGCGCTCGCCTCCCGCTACAAGGTCTCCGCCGCGCACATCACCAAGCTCAACGGGCTCGAGGATCCCGTTCTGGTCGTCGGCCAGGTCCTCGTCCTGCCCGGCGCCAAGGGGGCGCCGATCCCGACCCCCAAGCCCACGCCGAAGCCCGACAACCGGTCGTCCGGCGGGGGCGGGGGCGGTGGTGGCGGCGGGTCGTCGCATCCCAGCGGCCAGGTCCACTACAACGGCGGCCAGTTCCAATGGCCAGTCATCGGCGGCGGCAACTACATCAGCCAGTACTTCCACTACGGCCACGAGGCCATCGACATCGCGGCCGACTACGGCAGCCACGTCGTGGCCGCCGCCGGCGGGCGGGTGATCTTCGCCGGCTGGAAGTCGAACGGCGGCGGCTACCAGGTCTGGGTCGCCCACGGCGGCGGCCTGTACACGACCTACAACCACATGTCCGCGATCACGGTCGGGGACGGGCAGAGCGTCGGGCGCGGCCAGCAGGTGGGACGCATAGGCCAGAGCGGCAACGCGACCGGACCGCACCTCCACTTCGAGGTCTGGATCGGCCCGGTCTGGAGCGGCGGCACGCGCGTCAACCCGCTGCGGTACTTCTAGCCGGCCCTCGGACCTCCGGCGTCCGATGGGGCACCCGGACCGCCGGGAGCCCCGTGCGACAATGCGGTCAATGTTCCTCGATGACGTCCGGATCACCGTGCGTGCCGGTGCCGGCGGCGACGGCGCGTCGACGTTCCGCCGCGAGGCTCACGTCCCGAGGGGCGGTCCCGATGGCGGCGACGGCGGTCGCGGTGGCTCGGTCTACCTGCGGGTCGACGCCGGCCAGACCACGCTCCGTGACTTCCGGTACAAGCACGAGTTCAGGGCCACCCCGGGCGGCCGGGGCGAACGTTCGCGGCGGCACGGCAAGGCGGGCGAGGATTTGTTCCTCGCGGTCCCGCCCGGCACCGGGGTCCTCGATGGCGAGACGGGCGCGCTGCTCGCCGACCTCGTCGCGGTGGGCCAGGAGGCGATGATCGCGCGCGGCGGACGCGGCGGGCTCGGCAACACGCACTTCGCGACCGCCACCCACCAGGCGCCCAAGCACGCGCAGCGCGGAGAGCCGGGCGAGGACCGGACCATCCGGCTCGAGCTGCGGCTGATCGCCGACGTGGGCCTGGTCGGCCTGCCCAACGCCGGCAAGTCGACGCTGCTCGCGGCCCTGACCGCGGCGACCCCGAAGATCGCGGCCTACCCGTTCACGACGCTGGAGCCCAACCTCGGCGTCATGGACCTCGGCGTGGACGACGGCCGGCGCCCGACGATCGCGGACGTCCCCGGGCTGATCGAGGGCGCCTCGTCCGGAGCGGGGCTGGGGCACGCCTTCCTGCGCCACGTCGAGCGGACGCGGATCCTGCTGCACATCGTCGACGGCGCGTCGCGCGATCCCCGCTGGGACCATGACGTCATCCGTGACGAGCTCCGCGCCCACGATCCGGCGCTGCTGGAGAAGCCGATCCTCGTCGCGTTCAACAAGCTCGACCTCGCCGCAGCACGCGAGGCGTGGCCTGCGTTCCTCCGCGAGGCCCGCGCGTCGGGCCTCGAGCCGCTGGCGATCTCCGCCGACACGGGCGAGGGACTGGACGAGCTGCGTGCGGCGATCGCGCGACTGCTGCCCGACGCCGAGGGGCTCTCGGAGCCGCCCGAGCCCGCGGGGGTCGTCGTCCACCGGCTCGAGGCCAGGACAGACGCGTTCGACGTGGATGTCGAGGACGGGGCCTTCCGCGTGTCCGGCAGGCGGATCGAGCGGCTGGTCGCCCAGACCAACTTCGACAACGAGGAGTCGGCGGAGCGGTTCCAGCGCGAGCTGGTGCGGACGGGGATCGACGGCGCGCTGCGCAAGGCGGGGATCCGGCCCGGCGACGCGGTGCGGATCGGGAGCTCGGAGCTCGCGTGGGATCAGCCCGAGGACGACCGTTGAGGGAGCTCGATGACCTCGTCGCTCCGCCGGCGAACGTGATCGAGGGCTCGGTCGGAATCCTCGGCGGCACCTTCGATCCGATCCATCACGGGCATCTCGCGATCGCCGAGGAGGCTCGCGAGACGCTCGGCCTCGAGCGGGTGCTGCTCGTTCCGGCCGCGCACCCACCGCACAAGCCGGGCCGGCCGATCGCCGCCGCCGAGCATCGTCTGGCCATGGCCGAGCTCGCCGTCGTGGGCAACCCCTCGCTCGCCGTGAGCCCGATCGAGATCGAGCGCGGCGGGAGCTCGTACACGGTCGACACGCTGGCGGAGCTCCGGCGGGGCGTCGATGCCGCCGCCCCCTTGTGGTTCATCCTGTCGTCGGAGGCGCTGGCCGGGTTCGCGTCATGGCGCGAGCCGGACCGGATCCTGGAGCTTGCGTGCCTCGCCGTGATGCCGCGCGGCGAGGGCGAGACCGTGGACGCGGCCTGGGTCGCGACGCACTTCCCGGGCCGCGATGATCGCGTCCGCTTCCTCGCGGGGCCCCTGTTGCCCATCTCCGGTAGCGTGGTGCGGCGACGGGTCGCCGCCGGGCGATCGATCCGCTACCTCGTCCCCGACCCGGTCGCGCGCTACATCGCCGACCACGCGCTCTATGCGGAACTCGCATGAAGGACACCGACCCCGTGACCGAACCCGCCTCGTCCACCGCCCCCCGGCCGGACGGCCTGCCCGCGCGCGAGACCGCGGCGCCGTCGTCGGGCCGTGCGCCGCTCGACATCGCGCGCCGCATCGTGGAGCTCGCGGAGGACAAGAAGGCCGCCGACATCATCCTGCTCGACCTGGGCGAGCTGACGACCGTCGCCGACGCGTTCGTCATCTGCTCGGGCGGGTCGGAGCGCCAGATCAGCGCGATCGCCGACGGCGTGGTCGAGGGCCTGCGGGGCGAGGGCGTCCGGCCGATCGGTCGCGAGGGCACCGCAGAATCGCATTGGGTCCTGCTCGACTACGGCGCCGTGATCCTCCACGTGTTCACGCCGCCGGAGCGCGAGTACTACCAGCTGGAGCGCCATTGGTCAGGCGCGAAGACCGTCCTGCGCGTGCAGTGAGGCCCGCCCGTCGCTGACAGGGTCACCGGGTACCCCCGTTCTCGGTACCCCTGGGCCATGACACCCGGGCAACGCCGTTCCTAGCATCCCGGGCAAGTCGTTCGACCGTTGGGGTCGACGCCACCGTCACCCGGAGAGCCCCCATGTCGGGCCTGCGAGATCGTTGCCCCGGTTGTACCCGGCGCCTCATCATCACCCGTTTCGATACGACGTTCCGGCTCCCTGACCGGACGGAGCGCCTGTGCTTCGGGATCCCGGGCGGGCTGTGCGAAGACTGCCACCAGCTGTACATCGACCCGGAGCTGATCGAGCTGCTCGACCTGTCTGAGGGCCGGTGCGTGTTCGCCATCCAGAGCGACGTCGTCCTGCAGGAAGAGGCCTGGTCCTCCGCGGACTGACCGCTCCGCCCGCCGCCCTCGTCTATCGGGCGGCCGCCCCCACGGGGCTCGGCGCGACCGGCGCCACGCGCTCCCTGATCCAGAGGCTGAACGCCAGGCGTCGCTGGGCGTCCGTCGCCGCGGCGTCCGGGGCGCCCTTCACCATCGCGTCGAGGTCGAGCAGACCCTCGAGTGCGTCGTCCAGCTCCGCCAGGCTCCAGCGCCGCGCCTGGCCCACGAGCTTGTCCACCCGGAACGGCTTCATGCCCAACGTCCGGACGAGGCTGCCCGGCGTGGCGCCGGCGGCCAGGTGGTCGGCGACCTCGAGCAGCTCCCGGATCCGCCGGTGCAGCTGCACGAGGACGACGGGCTCCGGCGTCGTCTCGAGGAGGCGGCCGAGGAGGGGACCGGCGATCGCGGCCTTCCGCTCGGCGACGGCGTCGAGGAACGCCCACGTCGAGTCCGGCACGACCTCGGCGACCAGCGAGCGGACGTCGGCCTCGCTGACCGGGTCGAACGGGCGGTAGAGGGCGAGCTTCTCGAGCTCGCCCACGGCGAGGGCGCCCTGGCGCTGGCGGTCGACGTCTCCCTCACGCACGAACCCGCCGACTCGCCGCGCCAGCTCCTTGGCGGCGCCGGCGCCGAGGGTGATGCCGCGCTCGCTGGCGCGTGCCTCGATCCACGCGGCGAGCTGGCCCTCGCGGGGCGCCTTGAACGCCTTGGCGTCGCCGCCCGCCTTGAGGACCGCGGTCTCGAGCCCCTGGAGCGCGGCCGGGCGCCGATTGCCGGCGTCCCCTTGCTCGATGAACACCAGCGCGTTGCCCGGCGCCACGGTGCCGATGGCCCGCTCCATCGCCTCCCGGTCGGCCTTGGACCGGAGCAGCGGCGCGGGGTCGACGACGACGGCGACCGTGCCGCCGCCGAACAGCGGCGCCGTCGCGACCCGCATGCCGATCGCGGCGGCGTCCGTCTCGACGCCGTTCGCCCGCCAGCGGTCCGGGGGCGTGCCCGACTCCGCTTCGAGGTGCTTCGCGAGCGCCATCACCGCGGCATCCATCGTGTAGCCGTCGTCGCCCCGGAAGTAGGCGATGACCGGGACGTCGGCACTCATTCCGCGCTCATCCGGCCGCTCTCCCGCAGGGCGCGTCGCGACCACCGGAGCCGTTGGACCTGATCGGGGCGGATCCCGGCCGCGGTGCACACCGCCCGCTCCAGATCGCGAGCGCGCCGCTCGGCGAGCTCGAAGGTGTCCTCGGTCCAGGCCGAACCACCGCCGCGCCGCACGACCCGGTTCGACCCAGGCGGGTACTTGCGCCGCCAGCGCGCGAACCGCGCGTCCATGGGCGCGAGGTACTGCGCCGCTCGCTTGTCTGCATAGGCCACGATTCGCGCCGCCAAAGGTGCGGTGTCCGCCCAGTTCTCAAACCCCGGCTCGGCGAGCCGCGTCACCGGGTGGTCCCTGACCGCCGGCGCCAGCTCCGCGAAGCCGTGTGCCTCGAGCCAGGCCGCCGACCCCTCGCCATGCCGGAGGCGGGCCGGCGCCTCGGCCGAGGCCAGCTTGTCCACGTCGTGGAGGAGCGCCGCGGTTTCGACGAGGCGCTGGTCGACGGGGTGGCCCTGCTGGTCCGCGCGCATCGCGAGGAACGCCGCGATGTCCGCGACGGCGCAGGCGTGGCGGAGGAACTTCGCCGACGGGGCCAGGGAGCGCAGCACGCTCGCGGCCTCCCGGCGGCTGGGGACGGTCATGCGCAGGATCGTATCCAATGGGGGAGGCCCAGGCGGTGGCCCAGCGTGCCGGACCGCGCACGTCCGTGCCCGGATCGACGGCCGGTCCCGGCGATCCGGTGCGCGGCGCGACCCAGGCGGGCGACCCGACCGGGATCGGGATCGCGCACAGGAAGGCGGCCTGACGCGTGCCGGCGATCGGCCGCGAGTTCGCCACGAGACGCGCGCCGCCGTCCGCGGCCCGGGCCGGTCCCGTCTCCCGCACGCCGACGCCGTCCGGCCGGAGGTCCACCTCGACCGAGCCGTCCTGGTCGGTCCTGAAGACCCGCGCACCGCCGACGCGGAATCGGTCCAGGGTCGAGGGAGCCGGATGTCCGTATGGGTTGCCCGCGCCCGCCGAGGCGATCGCGACTCGCGGGTGGACCGCGTCGACGAACGCCTGTGTCGACGCCGTGGCGCTGCCGTGGTGCGCGATCTTGACCACGTCGACGCGCGGGAGCCCGCGGGCGAGCAGCGTTGGGTCGATGCCCTGCTCGACGTCGCCCATCAGCAGGAAGCGACGGCCGTTCGCCTCGCCCAGGAATACGACCGATACGTTGTTGATCCCCGTGCCGGTATCGGGCGGTTCCGGCGGCACCGCGCCCGGATCCGGCCACAGGACCGACAGCCGCACCTCGCCGAGGCGGATCTGCGCGCCCGTGGCGAGGATGCCCCGCGGCGGCCCGTCGTGAAGGACCGCGTCCCACGCCGCCCAGCCGGGGCCCGGTCCGCGCATGCCGGGCTCGTACACTCGCCCGACGGCGTATCGCTCGAGGATCCGCGCGAGCCCGGCGACGTGATCCTCGTGCGGATGCGTGAGCACGACGATGTCGAGCCGCCGGTCCCAGGGTGGGATGTGCGCGTCCAGCGCCAGCAGGACCCGATCGGGGTCCGGGCCGCCGTCGACCAGCATCCGGGCGCCCGTCCGCGTCTCGAGCAGGATCGCGTCACCCTGGCCGACGTCGAGAACGGTCAGCCGCGTCTCCCGGAGGATCGCGTCGCCCAGCGCCGCGCCCACGATGGCGACCGCCAGCGCCGTCGCGGCGAGCCCGATGCGCTGGTTGCGCCCGATGACGGGCGGCGTGCGTGCCCTGGCCGCCGGCCGAGCGGCCTGGTTCGTCGCGCGCGCACGGGGCGGGACGCGGCCGCGGAGCCAGTGGATCGCGGCCGGGCCACCGAGGATCGCGACGCCGGCTGCCGCCGCCGCGACCTCCGCCACGCCCGGCGGCAGCGCCACGGCCGCGAACGGAACCGCGGCCGCGAACCGGACGATCGACACGATGACGTGGAGCACGATCCAGCCCGGCAGGCCGGCGATCGTCGCCAGCATCGACGGCGCACCGAGCATGCTCGCCGCCCCGGCGGCCATCGCCACCACCCCGCCGAGCATGGCAGCCGGCACGAGCGGGACGACGGCCAGGTTGACGATCGGCGACACCAGCGACAGGCGCCCGAACGTCGCCAGGACGTCCGGCAGGGTCGCCGCCTGCGCAGCCAGCGAGATGCCGAGGCTCTCGGCGAGCCATCCCGGCAGCCGGCCGCCGGCCGCTCCTCGCAGGCGCCGTTCCAGCGGAGTCGCCCACGCGAGGAGGCCGGCCGTCGCCATGACCGAGAGGCGGAACCCGGCGTCGCCGATCATGGCGGGGTCGCTGAGCAGCAGCAGCGTCGCGGCGATCCCCAGCGCTGCCGCCGCCCGGCCGGCACGGCCGCTCTCGCGGGCGAGGAGCACGACGCCGGCCATGACCGCCGCCCGGACGACCGACGACGACGCACCCGCCGCGATGACGTAGGCGACGACGGTCAGCAGGATGCCGAGGGCAAGCAGCCGTCGGGACCGGCCACGGAGGACGGCCGCGACGAGGGCGGCGACGATCGCGATGTTCCAGCCCGAGATCGCGACCACGTGGCTGACGCCCGCGGTCGCGAAGTCCGCGGCGAGCGTGCGGTCGACGCGTTCCCGGAGACCGACGAGGATCCCCGCCGCCAGGCCGGCCTCGGGCTCGGGGAGCGCCCGCTGCAGCGCGTCGCCGCTCCCGTCCCGGAGCGTCTGGAGGGTCATCGGCGACGCGCGGACCAGCTTGAGGGTCCTGGCGTCGAGCGTGCCCGACGCGCCGGATCGCCGCAGGTAGGCACCGTACCCATCGTCGTCCGGCGGTGGGCGGAGGCCGCCGCCGACCTCGACGACATCCCCCGCAGCGATCGACGGGAAGGCCGGCAGGGTCGCGGCGACGGGCACCTCGCCGCCATCGGCGCGCAGGCGCAGCCGCGCGACCTGGTCGCCGTCCCGCGGCGAACCCACCGACTCGACCACGGCGATCCACGGCCCGGCGTCCACGGGCAGCGGCGGCGCCGGCGCGCCCGCCGGGCCGGCGACGGCACGCAACGCGAGCAGCACCGCGCCGACCCCGATGCCCGACGCCGCCGTTCGCAAGCGCGGCGGCGCGATGGCGGGCGCCTGCCCGGCGGCCAGCGCGATCAGCCCCGTCACGAGCGGAAGCGCCGCCGGGACGCCCAGGGTCGTGGCCGCCGCACCCGCGGCGACACCGACCGCGACCCATGCCGCTCGCGGGATCGCGCCCCGGGACGAGCTCACGGCGCGACGGTCACGAGGTCCCGGATCTTCTCGAGCGTCGCCGCCCCGATCACCTTGCGCGTCCCGAGGTCGTCGACGGTCGCGAATCGTTGTTCCTCGCGCGCGGCGACGATCTTGGCGACCGTCACCGGCCCGATGCCGGGCAGGGTGTCCAGTTGGTCGGCCGTCGCGGTGTTGAGGTCGATTGGCCCGGTCGTCGAGCCGCCGCCGGGCACCGCCCCGGCATTGGAGTTGCCCGGCGCCGTGGCCTCACCGCGGAGCGGCACGTGGACCTCGTCGCCGTCTCGCAGGGTGGCCGCCAGGTTCAGCTGCCGGTCGGCCGCCGCGGCATCCACGCGCGGCCCGAACCCGCCCGCGGCCGCGATCGCATCACCCACCCGCGACCCGGCCGGCAGCCGGTAGACCCCCGGATCGACAACGGCCCCACCGACCTCGACGACCAGCTCGCCCGGGACCACCGACGACCCCGGCAGCGCGTCAACGGCGCCGGAGGCCTCCGGGACCGCGATCCCGCCGTCGACCTCGATGACCGGTTCGGTGCGCGTCACCAGCAGGAACGCCGTCGCGCCGACCGCGATCGCGATCACGACGGCGCCCACCGCGACCCACGGCGCGGTTCGGGGTGGCGCCGCGGCGTCCGCGGGCGTGGGCTCGGTGGTTTCGAGTGCGCGCCACGGCGCGCCGGAAGGCTCCACGGGTGAGCAGCTCCCCGGCGGGCCGCGGCGGGCGGGTGGGAGGCCGTCGACTCCGTTGGGGGCACTTCCGACGTAATATGGCGACATGGCAACACCGGTCGCGTACATCCGCCGGTCTCGGGTCGACGCTCGACGTCCGGGCACCCTCAGCCACGAGCAGCAGCTGGCCGCGGTCAGGAAGCTCGCCGAGCAGCACGGCCACGGCGAGCTCACGGTCCTCGAGGACTGGGGCCGGTCCGGGCGGGAGGAGAAGCTGCACCAGCGCGACGGCTTCGCTCGCCTCGAGGCGATGATCGAGGCCGGCGAGGTTTCGGCCGTCTACGCGTACGACCTGTCGCGCCTCGGCCGGTCGCTGATCACCGTCCACCGCCTGACGAAGCGCTGCGGCGAGCTCGCGATCCCGGTCCGGTGCGCGGACGGGTTCAGCCCCGACGTGTCGAACCCCCAGGGCCAGCTCGTCCTCAACATCCTGGCGGCGATCGGCGAGTTCTACGCCATGAGCACCCAGGAGCGAATGCGCGGGATCACGATGATGCGCCGGCAGCGCGGCGACCGGATCGGCCCGGCGCCGTTCGGGCAGCGGGTCCGCGGCGGCAAGCTCGAGCCGAACCCCGACGAGGACCTCGATCGCGTGGTCGACGTCTACCGCCGTGCCGGCGGGCTGCAGGCGGCCTGCCGACTCCTGAACGCCGAGGGCGTCCCGACGCGCGGCGGCGGCCCCTGGCGGCCGTCCACGCTGGCCCCGGTCCTCGAGGTCGCCGGCGTCCGGGACCAGCGGCCGCACGCCGGCCGGCCGACGGCCAGGGCGTTCCTGTTCGCCGGCCTGCTGTGTTGCCCATGCGGCTCGACGCTCACCGGTGGCCGGACCAACGGCGGCACGAACGTCTCCTACCGCTGCAAGCGCGCGCCGCTGGATCCCGCCCACCAGGGCCAGACCTCGATCGCCGAGCGCTCGATCGCGCCGTGGATCCGCGACCGGGTCGACGGCCTCCACTGGGGCGCGGGCCCGGTCGAGATCCCGACGGCCGCCGTGGATCGCGACGAGCTCGAGGCTCGCCGGCGCCGCGTCCTGGACAACTACGAAGACGGCCTGATCGACCGTTCCGCGCGAAACGAGAAGCTCGCGTCGATCGACGAGCAGATCGCATCGGGCGCAGCCGCTGCGATCGTCGAGCCGCTGCCGACGTCGATCGACTGGACCTGGCCGCCGGCCGACGTCAACCGGCTGCTCCGGCTGCTCGTCGACCACGTCGAGCTCGGGCCTGACCTTCGCCCCGTCCGCGTCCACTGGCGCGGCAGCATCGCGGAGTGGGCGAACTGACACTAGACACCCTAGTCCGCTGCAACCTAGTATCCGCGTAATCGAATCCAACGGACGAAGCCCAGGGCAACGCACAATCGCTGAATGCTCCCTCGCCTAGCGAGGGCCGTGCGACCTGGCAGGGCCGTCCGATTGCGGAGGCGAGTACCTCCTGGCTACGGCGGCACCGACCGCCGAGGGCAGCCGCCCCGGGGTTAAGGGGAGCCCGCCAGGCGCTTGGGCCGATGCGCAAGTCTCGAGCGAGGCTGCATCGTGCCCGAATACATCCGACCCAAGGACCCGCGCAGAGTCGCGATCGGCCGTCAGGCCATGCGCTCCCGCTGGGGACCGCCCCGCGTCATCCGGCTCGACGGTCTCGAGAATGAGCAGCGCGCATTCATCGTCGAGCTCGTCGAGGTCGCCAAGCGAAACGCCAAGCCGGCGCCGGGCGACGGGCAGAGTTAGAGCGGGTCGTCGTTGTGGCTGCCGACCCGCTCTCGTTCGACTCTACACCGGCGGAACCGCCGGATCTGTACGCCCTGCCGATCGACGAGGAGATCATCGACGCGCCGCCGATCCGGCTCCCCGACGCGTTTGGGATCGAGAAGGCCAGGCTCGAGCTGCAGCTGGGCCGCCTCAATGGAACGATCACCGGCGTCGAGCCTGACGAGATCGACGCCCGGGCATTCGACGCCGCCGAGAGTCGTCTCCGCCAGGACTCCGACATTCATTCCGGCGCCGATGACGTACCCACCGCCGGAATGTTTCGGACTGCCCGCGAGATGTTCGCCGCGGTGCCCGAGGTGACGGAGTGGGCGATCGCCGGACTGGTCCCGATGGGCGGCATCGCCGAGCTCGACGGGCCGGCTAAGCGGGCCGGCAAGACCACGCTCCTGGCCTGGGCGATGCGATCGGTGCTCGACGGCACGCCGTTCATGGGGCGCGCGACACGGCGCCTGCCGGTGGTGATGCTCTCCGAGCAGCCGGTGGCATCCCTCCGGGCGTCCCTCACGGGCGCCGGGCTCGTCGAGCGTGACGATCTGTGGATCCTGACCTGGGGCGACTCCGTCGGCCGCCCATGGCGCGACGTGAGCGCCGAAGCGACCGAGCTCGCCATCCGGCTCGGCGCGCTGCTCATCGTCGACACGCTCCCGCAGTGGGCCGGGCTCCGGGGCGACTCGGAGAACGACTCGGGCGCAGCCCTCGAGGCCGTCGCCCCGTTGCAGCGGGCCGCGGCCGCCGGCCTCGCCGTGATCATCGTCCGTCACGATCGGAAGGGATCCGGCGACGTGGGCGAGTCGGCTCGAGGATCGACGGCGTTCGGCGCCGCGGTCGACGTAATCATCCAGCTCCGTCGCGGCAACCCCGACGAACGGCCGACGGTCCGCTACCTGTCGACCCTGTCGCGGTTCCCCGACACGCCGGCGGAGCTGGTCATCGAGCTGACGCCCGACGGGTTCGTCGAGCTCGGCGACGGGACCGGCTACGCCAGGGCCGAGGGCAAGCAGAAGGTCATCGCCGCGATCGCCGACGCCGAGCTGACCCGGAAGGATGTCGAGTCGGCGTCCGGGATCAGCGGCGAGCGCCTCACCGGCATCCTCGCCGAGCTGGTCGCCGGCGGGTTCCTCGAGCGCGCCGGCCGCGGCGTGAAGGGCGACCCTCAGCGGTTCCGCCGGGCGGTCTCGATTCATTCCGGCGGTTCCCCCACTACGTGGGAACCGCCCGACGGAATGAAGTCGACCCCGACCCCGGCCGACGACATGGACCTCCGGGCCGTCGCGGCGGACATCGGGGACGCCCACCCCCGGGGGGGGCGGGCCGTTGACGGGCCACGAACCTCGACCGTGAACGACGGCCCCTCCTGAGACATGAGTGCCCCTGTCGGCCCCGGTACCGCCCCCATCCGCCCCAGGCAGCGCCCACAGCGCCCGCTGAGCGCCCTGGACCCCCGTCAGCCCACGGCGAAGCGCCAGGGGCTGAGCCGGGTGCAGATCGACGCCGCCATCGCAGCGCAGAACGGGCTGTGCGCGGTCGGTGGCGAGCCGCTCGGCTCGAGCTACGCCGTCGACCACGACCACCGGCTCGCCCTCCGTCATGGGCACGCGGCCGAGCGCGGCTGTTCGGCGTGCTTCCGGGGGATCGTGTGCCACGCCCACAACGGCGCGTTGGGCATGTTCGGCGACGATCCGGCCATCCTCCGCCGGGCGGCCGACTACCTCGAGCGGAGGCGCTGATGCCGCGCCAGTGCCAGGTATGCGTCTCGCCCGTCCGCCTCGCGTTCGAGGCCGCCGTCGGCGCCGGCCAGACCGTCAAGGCCGCTGCCCGCGGCGCCGGGCTGCCGTACGACGCCTGCAAGCGCCACATCCGGGCTCACGGGCGCGCCGCGCCGGCGCCGACGCTGCAGGCCGTTGCGTCGTCGCCCGTCGACACGTTTGAGCGCGCCATGGGCCACGAGCCGATGACCTGGCAGCGGGGGCTGCTCGCCGAGGCCCGCGACACGCTGCTCCTCAAGGCCCGCCAGGTCGGAGCGACCGAGGTCGCCGCCGCGCTGGCGATCCACGTCGCCCAGGCGATGCCAGGATCCACCAGTTGCATCATCTCGCCCTCGCTGCGCCAGTCGACCGAGGTCACCCTCCGGGCCCGGCTCGGGTTCTGGGCCATGGGCGAGACGCTGCGCCAGGACTCGACGACGGTGCTCGCGACCGCGAGCGGATCCCGAGTCGTCAGCCTGCCCGGGACGGCCCGCGGCGTCCGGGGCTACGCCGCCGACCTCGTGGTGATCGACGAGGCCTCGTGGGTGACCGATGACGCGTACTCGGCCGCCCGGCCCCTGACCGCGGCCAGCGGCGGCCGGATGATCGTGCAGTCGACGCCCGGGGCGCCCGTCGGCTGGTTCTACGAGCTGACGGAGAACGTGCCGGACGACTGGGCGTTCATGAAGGTCAGGGCCGATGAGGTGCCCACCATCTCGGCCGAGTTCCTCGAGCGGCAGCGGCGCGAGCTGTCGACCGACCTGTACCGGCAGGAGTACATGGCCGAGTTCGGCTCCGGCGGTATCGACGGCTCCCTGTTCAACCTCGACCAGCTGGCCGGCCTGGTCCTGCAGGAGACGGCATGAAGCACATCGGGGTCACCATCGCGTCGGCCGGGGCGGCCATCGTCCACGTCGACCACGGCGCCGGCGACGACCTGCTCGTCACCGCCATCGAGCGCCTGCCCTTCGACCTGAGCGCGGTCGCACGTCGCGTGGCTGAGCTCGACCGCGAGGTCGCCGATGTGCGGTTCGTCGTCGACGGCGAGGGCGTCGGCGGCGCGCTGTGGGACGCGATGGGACCGCCCGACGACGAGGATCGCTGGTCGCTGTACGCCGGTCGCGGGATCGAACGGCAGGCCCTCGTCAATGAGCTGCTCGTGGCCGTGTTCGAGGAACGGTTCCACTTCGCCCCCAACCTCAGCGAGCAGGCCGCCATGTCGAAGGCGATCGTCGGCTACCGCCGCGAGGTCCGCGACGACGGCGCCATCGGCTCCGAGCTGGTGGTCGCGCTGCTCCTGGCCATGATCCCGGCGCCCGCCGAGCCTGTGCTGCTGGTGGCCTGGCGATGATCCGCCGACCCGACCCCGACGAGCCCCTCGAGCTGTCGTGGGGCGAGCTCCGCCTCCTCGCCGAGCACCGCGTCATCTCGTGGGCGGACGTTCGCGACGCGGTCCGCGAACGCGCCAGGCGCGACAACGGCGGCGTGCCGCCCTACTTCCTGCTCGAGCTGAAACCGAAGGAGACCCGATCATGACCATGACCACGCACCGGCTCGCGGGGGAGATCCTCGCGCTCGAAACGGACGCGCTCCACCGCCTGCTCGCCGGGGGTTCGCTGGCGAAACCCACGAGCATCGCCCCCGGCCGCCGGGGGTCGATCGCGGTCGTCCCCGTGAGAGGCGCCATCGAGAGGTGGGCCGGCGGGGACATGTTCGGCGGGACGTCCGTCGAAGCCATCCGGACGATGCTCCGCCAGGCCGTCCGGGATCCCGATGTCCGGTCGATCATCCTGGACGTCGACAGCCCCGGCGGGGGGATCGGCGGCCTGCCCGAGCTCGCGGCCGAGCTCCGGGCGGCCCGCGACTTGAAAACGATCCTGGCGATCGCAGATACGACGGCGGCCTCCGCGGCCCTGTGGATCGCGGCCCAGGCCTCGGCGCTCTACATCGTGCCTTCGGGCAGCGTGGGGAGCGTGGGGGTTTACGGCATTCACTACGACCTGTCCCGCGCCCTCGAGGCCGAGGGCATCACCCCGACGGTCATCACGAGCTCCCCTCTCAAGATCGAGCAGAGCGAGTTTGCGCCCCTCAGCGACGATGCCCGCGGCCGGCTGCAGGCCCGTGTGGACGCCCATGCGCGGCAGTTCGTCGTCGACGTGGCCGCCGGCCGCCGGGTCTCGCCCGGCAAAGTCCTGGCCGACTTTGGAAACGGCCTGATGCTGCTCCCCGACGAGGCCCTCGCCGCGGGCATGGTCGACGGCATCGCGACGATGGACGACGTGCTCAGCCTCGCAGCGGCCGCGGCCCCGCCCGCGAAGCCCGCAGCGTCGAGCGAGCGACGGCCGGCCCGCGGCCGAGACGCGTACGAGCGAGCGCTGGCCGAGGCGGGCGAGGCGCGTGAGCTCGAGCAGCTCCGGACGACCGTCCACGAGGCCGGGCACGCGGTCGTCGCCGCGCGGGTCGGGCTGGTCCCGAGCTCGGTGGAGTCCTTCCTCGGTCACGAAGGGCTGACGACCTGCGAGGGCGACACCGTGGACCCCGGCACGCTGCCCTCCGATGAATGGCCGACGGCGGCGCGTCGCTGGATCCTGCAGCTGCGCGCCGGTGAAGCGGCCGTCGAGGTCGCCGGCCTGGCCAATCCGGCCCACGGGAGCGACTCCGACCGGGATCGGGCGCTCGAGGTCGCTCGAATGTTCGGCCTGGCGGACCCCGAGCACGAGTCAGCGACCGCGTACCAGCGAGCGCTCGAGCTGCTCCGCGAAGATGCGGCCGAGCCCCTGGCGCGCCTGGCCGCGGCGTTGCGCGCGAGCGGCGGCCGGCTGGCGGGCCCCGAGGTCCTCGAGGCGCTCCGCGGCGCCTCGAGGCCCCAGCGGATCGTCGCCGCCGAGAGAGCCGCGGCCGACGCCGAGCGACTCGCCGCGGCGGTCGACCCCGTCGAGGTCCGGATCCATTGGGAGCGCCTGATGGCCGAGGCGCGCCGCCGCGGCGAGCCGATGACCAAGAAGCGCCAGGCGGCCCTGTTGGCCGAGGCAACCGAGGCGGCCAGGTCGGCCGCGCACGTGTAGGAGATCGACATGGCACCGAAGGAATCAGCACCCGCCGGCCAGGCGGAGCTCGTCAAGAGCCTGACCTCGTTCGTGTGGACGTCACCCGGCAAGGCCCACTCGCTCGCGATCGGGGCCGGCCAGGACCTGCGCGCCGACGAGCCCGTGGTCCGGGCTCTCCCGCACTACTTCGCGCCGGTGGGGCTCTCGACCGAGGAGTACGGGCAGCGCCGGGTGGCGATGGCCGGCGCGAAGGGCGACCGGAACGCGCGCATCCACGCCGCGGCCCTCGAGCGGGAGCGGGACAAGAGCATCACCGAACGGATCGCGGCGAAGCTCCCGACCCGGCGCCGGACGTTCCTGGACGAGCCGGCCGAGCTCTAACCACACACGGCGCCGGCCCTCCGGGCGGCGCCCCCCCGGCGGCCGTCGTCGTCTCCAGCGGTCGCCGGGGACCACATAGGGCGGTCCCCGAGACGCCGCCTCAGGGTCCCGCCGGCGTCAGGAACTCCGCCGGCGGGGCCCGACCTCGATCAACACCGCGCTGATGACCGACAAGAGGGTGATCAACTTGTTGTGTAGGCAGTGCACGTAAGGTGGTATGTTCCATCCGGCATCCGTGATTAGGGCCGGATAGCAAGTGCCCCCGTGGCGACGGCCCTAATCCGTTTGCCGCGGGGGCGCTTCGCGTTCCGGTTCAGGGACGCGACGCCCGGTAGACCTATTAGGGAGGTCCGCCGTGGTCAACGTGTGGCTGTGCGGGGCGTGCGAGGGACGCAACCCCGAACCCTTCGGCAGGTGCCTCCAGTGCGGGGCACCGAGACAGCCGATCCTCATCCACTGCCGGCCGGAGGACTTTCCTCCGTTCGAGCCGGACCCCGGCATGCGGTGGGACGTGCCGTGAGCTTCCTGCCATCGACGCCCACCGGCTGGGTCGCGGTCGGCATCCTCGTCGGGGCCATCGTCCTTATCGGCGTTCTAGAACTCCGGCTGCGGCGTCGTGTCGCTCGACACCGCCGGGAACACGCCGCCGCCCGGCGGCTGCTCGGGGCCGCCTACAGACAGCGGAACGGACAGGCCCTGGTCGAGCTGGCCGTCGCCCTGCCCGTCCTGATGCTGGTCGCGCTCGGGTTCCTCGAGGCCGGCCGGCTGATGGTCACCAAGGCCGCCCAGGACCGCGACACGGCCACGGTGGCCGCATGGGTCGCTGTCCACCCCTCAGAGGCTCCCGGGCCGGTCGTGGGGCGCCTGGACAGCCTCCGCGGCTGCGACCTCGAGGTCAGCCTCGACGACGACCTCGGCATCGTCACGGCGACGGCCTCGTGCCGGTACGAGCCGCTGGTGACGAAGGGGCTCCGGGTCTTCGACAACACGGTCATCACGTCGACCGAGGTCTTCGCCCTGACGGCCCCGGAACCATCAGCTTCATCCCCTTCGAGTCCATCGCCGGAGCCGTCGGTGCTCGAGGCCGTCGGACCATGAACGTGATCCTGCTCGGCCTGATCGTCGCGGCCGGCTCCGGCGTCGCCGCCTACGCGATCACAACCGTGATCGTCGTCGTCCTGGACGCCCTCGGCCTCTGCTACTCGGCCAGGAACTTCCGGTGATCCGAACGACCAACAGGACATGGCCCCGACCGCCCGCGCCCGAGCCGGACGTGCAGGTCGTCGTTGACAAGGTCCGCCGCCTGACGGCGTCCAGCGTTGCCGTGGTCGAAGGAACCGACGCCGAGGGCCACCAGGTGCGGTGCCTGCTGCCAACCGAGCTGACGCTGGACCTCGGCCGGCAAGTCGCCTGCGGGCTCCACCCGTCGGTGCGCGTGCCGCCGTTCGCGGTCGTGGTCATCCCCGACTGAGCGCTTCCACCGCACGCCCCGGCTGCTCCCCCCGGCGGCCGGGGCGTCTCCATGCCGGCCTCAGCCCTGCTTCCAGGGCGGCAGCTCGTCAACGCTCACTCCGCCGCCCTCCGCCTCGCCCTCGAAGGAGACCGAGAATCTCGTCTCGGTGCTCAGCTTCAACGCGATGGTCGTCCTGTCCGGCGGGCACTGCGAGCAGTAGAACAGGAGCATGTGCTCGTCGAGCGTGCGGCCGTGGGCCGCCTCGAGCCGCTTGGCCTCGCCACTGATCTCGGTCAGCAGCACCGGGACCTCGTCGTGCATGTGGAAGACGCCGGCGTCGATGTGGATATCTGTGCGCGGCCTCGGCTCGCTCTCCAACGTTCGCTCCATCGCGGATCTGGGAGACGACTCTAGCAGTGCCTATTTACGTCGGACGCACTTCCGGCGGAGTCGACGTCCGTGACGAACCCTAGGAGGCGCGACTTATCCCGGACTTATGCGTCAAAACGCGTCGTCTCGCAACGGGGCCGCAAGCCTCGCCCACCCTACGATGGCCGCGATGAGCGACGACCCCGCGGTGCGACCGCCGCTGCCCCCGCCCCCGCCGCCGCACGCCCAACCGGCGACGCCGCCGGGTCCGACGCCGGACGCGCCCCCGGAACCGCACGCCGACCCGTTCCCGCGCGACCGCCTGTCCGCGATGGTTCATCGCGGGCCGAGGTACGTGAAGCTCGCCTGGCGCCTGGGCAAGGACCCGATGCTCAGCAAGGCCCGCCGCGTGGCCGTCGTCGCGGCCGCCGGCTACCTCGTCAGCCCCGTCGACCTCGTGCCGGGATTCATCCCGGTCCTGGGTCAGCTCGACGACCTCGCGTTCGCCCTGGCCGCCCTGCGGCTCGCCCTCGACGGCCTCCACCCGGACCGGCGGCGCATGCACCTCGAGGCGGTGGGCCTCGAGGACGCCCACCTCACCGACGACATCAGGACCGTCGGCGCGACCGCGGCCTGGATCGGTCGCCGGGGCCTGCGGCTGACCGGGCGCCTGCTCCGCGACGGCGCCCACGTCGCCGAGGACGGGGCGGAGATCGCGCTGCGCACGACGATGTCGGTCGCCGGCATGGCCAAGGGTGAGGTTGGGAAGCGGCTGGGCCGGGTCGGTCGGCGCATCCACGGCGAGCGGCGCGAGCGGCCCTGACCTAGGCGGGAAGCTGCTCCCAGTCGACCCAGCGTGACCCGTCCCACCAGCGGTGCCAGGTCAGCCCATCGACGCCGGCGGCGAAGACGTCGAGCCGGTCGGCGCCCCACGAGCTCGCTGCCGGCGCCGGCCCGAGGGCGAGTGACCCGCCCAGCAATTCCCACGCGTGCCACGAGGCGCCGTCCCAGAAGCGGTCCCACAGCTCGCCGTCGTCGAACACCGCGAACACTTCCATCTGGTCCACGGCCCACGCGGTCACGGCCGGCGCCGAGGCCAGCGGCCCGCCGAGCGACTCCGGCTCGCGCCAGGCGCCGTCGTACGCCCGATGCCAAAGGACCCGATCGGCGTCGACCCAGAACAGGTCGATTCGATCGGGTCCCCAGGAGACCGCGGCGACGTCGTGCATGGACCCTCCACCGTGACTGGTGGGGCGACCTTACGCCGTCCGGTGCTCGAGCCGCGATGCGGCTTCGCAGGCGGCCTGGCCCACGGACAGCAACGCGTCGCTGAACCGCCGCAGGGCCACGGCGACCGCACGGCGTCCGAGACCCGGGTGAGGCTCCGCCGTTGGTTGGGCCAGGCGGCTGAGCCGGCGGCGCTCGGACAGCGCCTCCGCTTCGCGCGCTCGCTCGTTGGCGATGTCGAGGGCGACGAGGCCCAGGTACTGGAACATGGTTGCCGTCCTCCTTCTTTCAGGATGTTGGGTTAGCTCGAGATCGATCGGCGGTCGTCGAAGCCGTCGCGGCTCTCGTAACCGGCGATGCTGGCCACGGCGCCGAACAGCGCCAGCGCGGCCAGGACCACGTACAGGATGTCCATTCGAATGCTCCGCTGGGTCCGTCCGCTGGTAACCGGATCAGATGTCTTAACCAGTTACCAACGATACCCGCTTGCGCGTAACCTGTCAACTGATTTACAGTGGTTACGAAGCCAAGATGCAGATCGTTAACAGGCCCCCCAGCACTCCCGCCTTGCCGCTCCAACATGCCCACGCGGCCGACCTCGAGGCGCTTTCGGACCTCATCAACAGCCAGGAGCTCGACGGGCGCGACGGCGTCCCGGAGGAGCACCTGCCGACGGTCGACGACGCGATCGCGTTCTTCACGACGCGGGGGCTCGCGCACGAGGCGTCGATCCGCGCCCAGGCGGAGTCCGGACCCGGAGGCGGGGACGCGTGGCTCGAACGCCTGTATGCCACCCGTGGCGCCCTGCGCGAGGTGTGGGACGCCCAGGTCGAGGCGGGGACCCCGTCGGCCGCGGCGCTCGACACCGTGAACGCGCTGCTGCGCGAGGCCCCACGGGTCGAGCTCGTGCCCGGCGTCGGCGGGGTGGGCGTGGGGCACCGGCACACCCAGAACGACCCGACGGGCGAGGCCTTCGCGCGCGTGATCGAGCCGCTCGTGGAGGCGATCGCCACCGGCGAGACCGCCCGACTCCGCATCTGCGCCAACGACGCCTGCCGGTGGGTGTTCGAGGACAGGTCCCGCGCCGGCCGGCGCCGGTGGTGCGACATGACCTCGTGCGGAAACCGCGCGAAGGTCCAGCGCTATCGGTCGAGGCAGAAGGCGGGCGATCCCGTCGAGCCGGCGGCGGATGGCGCGCCGGGCGAGGTCCGGAGCTAGCCTTTCTCGAGCAGCGGCCGGACCTCGGTCGCGAACCGGGTCATCGACTCCTCGTCGTAGTTCGCCGGGAACCCGGAGATCAGGTGCCGGTACCCGAGGTCGAGGTAGGGCGCGAGCTTCTCGGCGACGTCCTCGGGCGTGCCCACCGGCTGTTCCCCCCAGTGGTGGCCGACGCGGTTGCGGTCGAACGCCTCGTGGAAGATCCGCTCCGCCTCGGCGCGGTCGTCGCGGATGACCACCGTCCCGATGCCCGACGTCCGCTCGATCTCGGCCGGGTCGCGGCCCACGGTCTCGCAGTGCTCCAGCAGCACCTGCTCCTTGTGGCGCACCGACGCGATGCCGCCGCCGAGGTTGTTCATGTCTGCGTACCTGGCGACGAGCTTGAGCGTGACCTTCTCGCCGCCACCGCCGATGCACAGCGGCAGGTGCGCCTGGACCGGCACCGGGAGGTTGCGCGTCGCCTTGGACTGGTAGTGGTCGCCTCGGGCCGTCGGCTCCGTGCCGTCGAGCATCCCGCGCATCACCGGCACCGCCTCGCCCAGCCAGCGCAGCCGCTCGGGGAAGCCCGACCCGAACTCGAGCCCGAACGCCTCGTGCTCCTCCCCGAACCATGCCCCGCCGATGCCGAGGATGGCCCGTCCGCCCGAGATGTGGTCGAGCGTCGTTGCCAGCTTCGCGGTCAACGTCGGGGCCCGGAAGGTGTTGGCGCCGACCATCAGCCCGATGCGGACCTGGGTCGTCGCCTGGGCCCACGCGGTGATCGTCAGCCAGCCCTCGTAGTTGGGGCCGTGCGAGTCGCCGACGATCGGGTAGAGGTGATCCCACGTCCAAAGGGTCGAGTAACCCAGCTGGTCAGCACGGACGCCCGCTTGGAGGAGGCTCGGCCAATCCGTGTACTGGTTCCAGCAGAGGGCTCCGATCCTTACGTCGCTCAAGGTCATGCTCCATTCAGAGTGTCAGCCCGCTTGACGACGTTGCTACTGCTAGTCGTCTGCCGGCTGGTGGGTGATGGTGATCTCGAAGAGCGTATTCGCGGGGTCGCTCGGCCACCTACTGTCGCGGTCCGGAAAGCCGAGGCCGAACACGAGGTCGCCCTTTCGCCACGCGTGCATGGTCAAGCGGCCATCCATCATCTGGATGTATCCAAAGTCGGCGGGAGCCCAGCCGTCGGACTCCAATGCAGCGCCGTACCAGGCCACGACCGCCGCTTCGTCCATGTCGACTTCGAGCATGCGCAATGCGAAACCGTTGGACGACCCCTCGACCGTCCATCGCGGGTCGCCGCCGCCGGTGGCGATCTCTTCAGCCTCCGGCATCGATGTCGTGAATGCCTCGGCCCCTGCGAGCTCGCTCCGTGAAGGTCCCGACGGTGCGCAGCCCGCTAGGAGCAGCAGCATGGCGGTCAGGAGTGGACTGATGCGGCGGTACGACACTGTTGTCAGGGGACTCACGTCCACAACGTGTCGTAGCCAGGCTCGTCGGCGCGGACGCCGGCGGCGAGCAGCCGCGGCCACTCGGTGTACTGGTTCCAGCACAGGGCGCCGATCTTGACGTCGCTCAACGCACGCTCGCGTTGTTCAATCACGCTTGCCTGACGATGTCGACCGAGATCTCTACGGCCGTGATGGTTCCCCTGTTCTCGAGCCAGTGGGTCGTGTTCCGATCCTCGGGCCAGCCCACGCCCGGCCCATAGTCGGTCGCGACCCCGTCCCGATGGTCGGTGATCGTTCCCTGCAGGACGTAGACGATCCCCGGCCTGCCTCGATGGTCGTGGACCGGGCCGAAGACGCCCCCGGGCTCCATGGTCACCATGCGCATTCGAGCTGGCGCCCCGCGAGGCCCTCGATCTCCCGGGCCAGGTCAACCGTCGCAAGGAGCTCCACCGCCACACCGTTCGTCTCGGGTGCCGCAGGTTCGTCGCTCATCGCGTCCTCCACGCTGTCCGTCCAGGGGCTTGTCGCTCGCCGCCGGTCCGCGTTTCGTGGGCGCCGCGCTAGCTGACGACGATGTTGACGAGCCGGCCGCCACCCGCGTGGATGATGCGGTGCGGCTGCTTGCCGCCGAGCGCCGCGACGACCTTGTCGCGGGCCAGCACGATCTGCTCGAGCTCGATCTCGGAGATGCCCGCGGGGACCGTAACCCGGTCGCGCAGCTTTCCGTTGACCTGGATCGGGACCTCGCGGGTCGCCTCGACGATCACCGACTCGTCGACGTCCGGCCAGCGCTCCTTGTGGATCGACGACCATGCCTCCCCGCGCACGTCGGCCAGCCGCGACCACAGCTCCTCGGTGATGTGCGGCGCCGCGGGTGACAGCATCAGCAGCAGCAGGCGGACCGCCTCGTCCCACTCGGGCAGGCCGGCGACCGACGTGCCCCGGTAGCGCGACAGGACGTTGGACAGCTCCATCAGCTTGGCGACCATCGTGTTCCAGCGGAAGCCCTCGAAGTCCTCGGTCACGTCGCGCAGGGTGCGGTGGGCCGCCGCGCGCATCCGCGACCGTGCGTCGTGCTCGGACTCGCCGACCGGCAGCTCGCCGCCGGTCCGGTCACCCGCATCGCGGCCGTGCGGGTCGAGGACGATCGTCCACACCCGGTGCAGGAACTTGTTCACGCCGACGATCCCGGTCGGGCTCCACGGACCGCCCTGGTCCCACGGGCCCATGAACATCAGGAACAGCCGGATCGTGTCCGCCCCGTAGCGGGCGATGAGGTCGTCGGGGTCCTGGACGTTGCCCCGTGACTTACTCATGCGCTCGCCGTCGGCGCCCAGGATCTGGCCCTGGTTGAACAGCCGCTGGAACGGTTCGTCCTGCGCGACCAGGCCGACGTCGCGCATCGCCTTGGTCCAGAACCGGCTATAGAGCAGGTGCATCACGGCGTGCTCGGCGCCGCCCGTGTACTGGTCGACCGGCGTCCAGCGGTCGACCATGGCGCGGTCGATCGCCGCATCGTCCTTGTCCGGCGACAGGTAGCGGAACCAGTACCACGAGGAATCGACGAACGTGTCCATCGTGTCGGTCTCGCGCCGGGCGGGCTCGCCGCAGGTCGGGCAGGCCACGCGCAGGAACGTCTCGTCGTGGTTCAACGGGTTCTCGCCGCGGCCGCCGTAATCGACCGTGTCGGGCAGTCGGACGGGCAGGTCCTCGTCCGGGACCGGGACGATCCCGTCGCGCTCGCAGTAGATGACCGGGATCGGCGTGCCCCAGTAGCGCTGGCGGCTGAATAGCCAATCGCGCAGCCGGTAGGTGATGGCCCACTTGGCCCGGCCGTCCTCGGCCAGCCAGTCGACGATGGCGCGCATCCCTTCGGGCGCCGGCATGCCACTGAACCGGCCCGAGTCGACCAGTCGTTCGCCTGGCGTATGGGCGATGTAGGCGTCGTCCAGCGGCGCGTCGTCGGCCGTGCCGGCCGGCGCGATGACTCGCCGGATGGGCAGCCCGAACCGGGTGGCGAACGCGAAGTCGCGCTCATCGTGGGCGGGCACGGCCATGATCGCGCCGGTCCCGTAGCCGGCCAGCACGTAATCGGCGATCCAGATCGGCACCCGCTCACCGTTGACCGGGTTGATCGCGTCTGCGCCGAGATAGACGCCGGTCTTCTCGCGATCGGTCGACAGCCGCTCGATCTCGGTCGCCGACTGGGCCTTGAGGACGTAGGCCTCAACCTCGGCCCGTCGGGTCGGCGCGGTCAGCCTCGCGACGAGCGGATGCTCGGGCGCGAGGACCATGAACGTCGCCCCGAACAGCGTGTCCGGCCGGGTGGTGAACACGCGCAGTTCATCGCCACCGGGCTGATGGTCGTCCGGTGCGGTGGTGAAGACGACCTCGGCGCCCTCGCTCCGGCCGATCCAGTTCGTCTGCTGGAGGCGGATCGGCTCCGGCCAATCGATGCCGCTGAAGTCGAGCAGCTCGTCGGCGTACCTGGTCGTTCGGAGGTACCACTGCTCCAGGTCGCGCTTCTCGACGGGCGCCCCGCACCGCCAGCAATGCCGATCAACGCCCTCGACCTGCTCCCTCGCCAGCGTGCCGTCATTGGGGCACCAGTCGACCGGCGACTTCCGGCGGTAGGCCAGGCCTGCCTCCAGGAAGCGCAGGAACATCCACTGGTTCCAGCGGTAGAACTCGGGCTCGCATGTGACGAGCTCGTACCGCCAGTCGAACACCGCGCCCATCGACCGGAACTGCATGCGCTCGTGCTCGATGTTCTGCATCGTCCAGTCGCGCGGGTTGATGTTGTTCTTGATCGCGGCGTTCTCGGCCGGCAGCCCGAACGCATCGAAGCCGATCGGAAAGAACACGTTCTCGCCGTGCATCCGGTGGAACCGGGCCAGCGCGTCCGTGGGGGTCACGATGTACCAATGCCCGATATGAAGGTCGCCCGACGGGTATGGGTACATCGTCAGGATGTACGACTTCGGCCGCGACTCGTCGTTGAGATCGGTGGCGTGGAGCCCGAGCTCCTCCCAGCGCGCCTGCCAGCGCGGCTCGATGCTGGTCGGGTCGTAGCGCTCGATCCGGCCGCGTCCCTCGCGGACGCCGGAGGCACCGGTCGCGCTGTCGCCTGTCGTCGTCACGGCTCCCCTGCCCTGGCATGAACGAGACCCCCCGCCGGTCCCGGCGAGGGGTCTGGTCGGTCGTCGTTGCGTCGTCAGTGTAGTGGTGGAGCTAAGGGGATTCGAACCCCTGACCTTCTGAATGCCATTCAGACGCTCTCCCAGCTGAGCTATAGCCCCACGCCGGACGGCGAGTATACCCGGACACACGCGGCCGCTCGGCGGTGCCGGGACGCCCCCGTCCGGACCGACCCGCACCGGACCGGTCCGCATCAGTTCCGTTGCGCCCCAGCAACGGACCTCGACACATCTGGAGTTATGCTCAGGGAAACCTCGGCACATTGGGGGGCCGGAGCCGACGTTCGGGGCCACCCAGCCCGGAGGATCGGTTCGGCGAGTCACGTCACGGGCCGGAGGGAACCGAGCCGATGTCGCTGCTCCAACGAGTCGAACGAGCGCAGCAGGCGGCCAGCGCCGCCGCCAACGCCCCGGCGAGCCCGGCTGCGCCGCCCGTCCCCCCGAACGCGCTCGTGCCCGTCATCGATCCGTCCGTTCGGCAAACGCCGCGCGCCCCGGCTCGCGAGGAGCTGCTGCACGAGATCCGCGTCGTCCTCCAGACGGAGATCGTCACCGCGTTCGACGCGCTGGTTGACGCGCCGCCCAACGAGGTCCGCGGGCGGATCGAGGGGATCTTCGACCGGGTCGTCACGAAGTACAGCTTCGCGGTCACCCGGGATGAGCGCGGCCGGCTGATCGAGGAGATGATCAACGACGTCACGGGCTTCGGGCCGATCGAGCCGCTGCTCCACGACGAGTCGATCACCGAGGTCATGGTCAACGGCCCGGACCACATCTACATCGAGCGCGGCGGCAAGATCCTCCGGGTCGACTCCACGTTCCTCAACGACGAGCACGTCCTGCGCGTCATCGACCGGATCATCACGCCGATGGGCCGGCGCATCGACGAGACCAGCCCGCGGGTCGACGCCCGCCTGCCCGACGGCTCGCGCGTCAACGCGATCATCGAGCCGCTCTCGCTCATCGGCCCCGTCATCACCGTCCGCAAGTTCTCGACCCGGCCGTACACGGTGGACGACCTGATCCGGTTCGGCACCGCGACGCCCGAGATGTTCGACTTCGTGCGCGCGTGCATCGAGGCCCGGCTCAACCTGTTCGTCTCGGGCGGCACCGGCTCGGGCAAGACGACGACGCTCAACGTGCTGTCGGGCTTCATCCCCAACGACGAGCGCATCGTCACGATCGAGGACGCCGCCGAGCTGCAGCTCCGCCAGGAGCACGTCGTGACGCTCGAGTCGCGCCCGCCCAACCTGGAGGGCGAGGGCGAGATCACGATCCGCAACCTCCTGCGCAACGCGATGCACATGCGGCCCGACCGGATCATCGTCGGCGAGTGCCGCGCCGGCGAGGCGCTGGACATGCTCCAGGCCATGACGACGGGCCACGACGGCTCGCTCTCGACCGGCCACGCGAACAGCCCGCGGGACATGCTCCGCCGTCTCGAGACGATGGTGCTGATGACCGGCTACCAGATGCCGCTGCGCGCCATCCGCGAGCAGATCGCCTCGGCCGTCGACCTCATCGTGCACACGGCGAGGCTCAAGGACGGGACCCGCAAGATCGTCAGCATGACCGAGATCTACGGAATCGAGGACGACGAGATCCTCACCCAGGACATCTTCGAGTTCCGACAGACCGGCGTGCGCGAGGACGGCAAGATCGACGGCGCGCTGGCCCCGACGGGCCACCGGCCGACGTTCATGTCCCAGTTCGCCCGCAACGGCGTGGAGCTGCCGCCCGGCGACTTCGGCATCCCGAGCGAGAAGGATGCGAAGCCGATCGCATCGAAGGCGATCAAGTCCCGCTGGGGCGGCACGACGACGTCCGATGGACCGGACCACAGCGCGGAGGCGGTCGGGCGAGGACGGGTCGTGACGGCCGGCGGGATGGTGTACGTGTCGTCGATCGGGCCGCTCGACCCGGACACCGGCCAGGTCGTGCCGGGGTCGATCAAGGAGCACGCGCGCCAGTGCCTGGCCAACCTCCAGGCCAGGCTCGAGGCTGCCGGCAGCTCGCTGGACGAGGTCGCGTGGGCGACCTGGGCCCTCCGCGACCAGGCGGACTTCGACAGCTTCAACGAGGAGTGGGTGCGCTGGTTCCCGGGCGACGCGCCGGTCGGGCAGGGGACTCTCATGCCGCCGCTCCAGCGCCGGGCCGGATTCCGCGTCTCGCTCGGGGTCATCGCCGAGGTCACCGCCGGGGCCTGACCCCGCGCCGGGCGGGTCGCGGGCGGCCCGTTCCGCGGTCCGCGGGCCGCCGACCACAGGTACGATCGCCCGAATGGCGTTCGACCTCCTGATCCGCGGCGGGCTGCTCGTCGACGGCAGCGGCACCGCCGCCAGGGCGGCCGACGTCGGCGTCTCGGGCGATCGCATCGCTGCCGTCGGCGACCTCTCGGCGGCCGACCAGGCGGGCGTCGCAACCGTGATCGATGCGGCCGGGCACGTCGTCTCGCCCGGCTTCGTGGATCCACACGGCCACTCGGACGGGTCGGTGCTCCTCGACGGCGCGCTCGTCAGCCACCTCCGCCAGGGCTTCACGACCCAGCTGTCGGGCAACTGCGGCTACACGTTCGCCCCGCTGACGCCGCCCGCCCGCGAGATGCTGGCAGAGGACCTCGCGGTGCTCGGCCTCGACCCCGGCTGGACGACGTTCGCCGGGTTCCTCGACGCTGTGGAGGCCCAGCGGCTGGGGCCCAACGTCGCCTTTCTCGTGGGCCATGGCACGGTGCGGGCCGCCGTGATCGGGCCCGCCGACCGGGCGCCCGATCCGGCGGAGCTGGCGACGATGGTCCGCCACGTCGACGAGGCGCTCGACGCGGGCGCCGCCGGCGTGTCCAGCGGCCTCATCTACGCGCCCGGCGTGCACGCGCGACCCGGGGAGGTCGCCGCGCTCGCGGCCGGCGCCGCGCGCCGCGGGGGCCTGTACGCGACGCACATGCGCAACGAATCCGAGGGCGTGCTCGAGGCGATCGACGAGGCGTTGTCGACGACCCGGCAGGCCGGCGAGCTCGCGGGGCGTCCGGCGCGCCTCGAGGTCTCGCACCTCAAGGCGGGGGCCCGGACGGTCTGGGGCCAGGCTGGCGCCCTGGTGGAGCGGCTCGACCGCGCACGCGACGCGGGGCTCGACGTGGCCGCCGACCAGTATCCGTACACGGCCGCCGCCACGACGCTGGCCACGATCCTGCCGCCCGCGATCCTCGCGCTGCCCACCGACGAGGCGGTCGCCGCCATCCGCGAGCCCGGGTCGCGCGCGCGGATCCGCGAGCTCCAGGCCACCGGCGTCTCGGGCTGGGAGAACGTCACGCGCGACCCGGGCTGGGCGGGGATCGTGGTCTCGCACAGCCCCAGCCGGCCCGATTGGGCCGGCCGCTCGCTGGCAGACCTGGCCGACGACGTCGGCGGCGACCCGGCCGACGTCGCGCTCGACCTCCTCGCCGAGGACCGCCTGTCGGTCGACATCGTCATCCATTGCATGGCCGAGGAGGACCTCGAGACGATCCTGCGGGTGCCATGGATCGGCGTCTGCACCGACGCCGAGGGCCGCCGCCCGGACCACCCGATCCTGGGCCAGGGCGTGCCGCATCCCCGCACCTACGGCTCGACGGCGCGCGTGCTCGGTGAGTACGTCCGGACGCGCGGGGTGATCGGGCTCGAGACGGCGGTGGCGAAGCTGAGCGCGGTGCCGGCGGCGCGCGTCGGGCTGCGTGATCGGGGCGTGCTCAGGAAAGGCGCGTTCGCCGACGTCGTCGTGTTCGACCCCGCGACCGTCGCCGACCTCGCGACCTACGAGCGGCCGGCCGTGCATCCGGCGGGGATCCGGGACGTGATCGTGAACGGCGTCGCGGCCATCCGCGACGGCCGGGAGACCGGCGATCGCCCGGGTCGCCTCCTGCGGCGCGGCGACTGAGGCCGGCCGTGGCCCTGAGCTCGTCCGTCGCCCGGGTCGCCGTCGAGACCGACACGTTCGCGCGCCTGCCGGGCGGCGACCTGCCGTACGTCCTCCGTCGGTCGCCGCGATCCCGCCGCCTCCGGGTCACGATCGTGCCCGACCGCGGGGTCGTCGTCTCGATCCCGCCGGCCGGCCGCCGCGGCTGGGCGCGCCCCGAGCCGATCGTGGCCGCGTTCCTCGCCGAGCGCGAGTCGTGGATCCGGCGCCATCTCGAGGCGCAGCAGGCGTCACGCGCCCGGCTGCAGGCGCGGCCGTCGCTGGAGGCCGGCCGGACCGTGCCCTATCTCGGGCTCCCGCACCGGGTCCGGGTGGTCGCGGCCGGCCCCGGCGTGCGGTCGTCGCGCGTGTCCCGGGTGGGCGGCGACGAGGGCGACGAGCTGGTCGTCGAACGGTCGGCGCGCGACCGGCGACCGACGTCGGCCATCCTCGAGGCCTGGTTCCGGATGCGCGCCCGAGCGGCGCTCGACGCCGCGATCGGCCGCCATGCGCCGGCCCTGGGCGTGACGCCGTCCCGGATCACGATCCGCGACACCACGAGCCGCTGGGGGAGCTGCTCGCGGGCGGGCAACCTCTCGTTCTGCTGGCGCCTGGTGCTCGCTCCGTCGGAGGCGCTCGACGTGGTCGCGGCGCACGAGCTGTGCCACCTGCGGGTGTTCGGGCACGGGCCGCGGTTCGTCTCGCTGCTGTCATCGCGGGTCCCCGACCACGCGGCGTGGCGGCGCTGGCTCCGGCGCCACTCGGCCGAGCTGCACGCGGCCATCGACTGACCGCCCGGATTCGCCCGCCCGGGACGTGACGAAGCGCCCGCCGAGCATGGACGAATGTCACTCGATTTCGCGGCCCGGCCGGGGAACCATTTGCGTGCGCTCAAGCGTCACAGCCATGACCCCAGCAAACCGCCCATCGCCCCGATCGCCCGAGGTTCCCTTGACCCCGCGTCGCGCGCCCCTCCTGATCGTCACGATCGCCCTCCTCGCCGTCGCCGCGTGCACGTCCTCGTCGGTCGTGTCCACGCCGGCAGCCCCGTCTTCGGGCCCGGTCTCGACCGCCCCGCTGCCGACGCCGATCCCCACGCCGACCGTCGCCCCGACGAGCGCCCCGACGCCGACCCCGCCCACTGACGAGGGCAACGTCGACGGCGACGTCTACCCGGAGCTCACGGTCGAGACGCTCGACCCGGCCACCTTGCGGATCACGCTTCAGGATCCGTCCGCGAAGGCCTGGCGGCTCGTCATCGCCGGCAGCGGCGACCTCGCCTACGACCGGCTCGAGGTCGAGGTCGAGACCAGCGACGTCGCGCCCGTGATCACCGCCCGCGAGATCCGCGACAGCGAGGTCGTCAGCGAGATGGACCTGTCGGGCTACTTGGACGGCACCGCGGCCGCCGGCGGCTGCCACGGCACGCTCCACGTGTGCGTCGACTCCGATGGGTTCCGCCTGCCGCGCAACGGCAACGGCCGGTTCCGGATGCAGCTCTCGGTCGCCGACGCCTCCGGACCGCTCGCGATCACCGGCGCCACCGCCGGCTGGCCGAGCGAGCCGTTCATCCTCGGGCCCTGGGTGACCACCGACACCTTCCCGTGGTCCGCCTGAACCCCGTCTCGTACGACTCGCCGCGGGCATGCGGAGACCGGGCGTCGTCTCCGGGGATGCTGGTGGGCCGGGGCGGAATCGAACCGCCACAGCCGAAGGCGAAGGTTTTACAGACCTTTGGGCTCACCACCTGCCCAACCGACCCACGATGGTGGAGATGAGGGGACTCGAACCCCTGGCCTCCGCGATGCGAACGCGGCGCTCTCCCAGCTGAGCTACATCCCCACTGGGGTCACCCGGCAGACCGGGTGGACCGGCCGGGAAGTGTAGCACGCGACACCGACGAATCCGCCTCGGCCGGCCCGTAGACTCCGGCGATGTCCGCCGGTCTCGCGCTCGGGCTGATCGCGTCGCTGGCATGGGGGCTGGTGGACATCACGGGCGCCCTCGCCAGCCGTCGGATGGGCAGCCTCCGGGTGCTCGCCGGGTCCCAGGTCGTGAGCTTGATCGCGTTGATCGGGATCGTGCTGGTCGAGCGCTCGCGGCTGGGCGACGACGCCGTCGCGGGCGTGCTGGCCGGGCTGCCACTGGGCGTCGGGGCCGCCCTCGCATACCTGTGCTACTTCACCGCGCTCCGGATCGGTCCGCTCAGCGTGGTCAGCCCGGTGATCGTCGCGTACGGCGGCACCACCGTGCTGCTCGCCGTGCTCCTGCGTGGCGAGACGCTGCTGCCGGCGCAGGTGCTGGGGGCCGTGCTGGCGACCGCCGGGGTCGTCCTGGCGGCGATCGTGTTCGACGGCGGCTCGATGCGCGGTGCGCGGCTGGTCGGCCCGGGGGGTCGTCGTGGCCATCGTGACGATGCTGCTGTTCGCGACGCTGACGGTGGCGCTGGCGGCGCCGATCCAGGATCACGGCTGGCTGCCGGTCGTGCTGGGATCGAGGCTGGCCAGCGCGGGCTCGGCCCTGATCCTCCTCATCGTGGTCGGGCGGCTTCGGTCGAGGCGATTGGAGGTGCTGACGGAGCCCTCGGCGGCGGCCGACCGGGTGTCGGTGGGCCTCGTGATCGTCGCCGGCGTGTTCGACATCGGTGACTTCGTCGTGTATGCGGTCGGGCTCGAGGTTGCGCCCACGTGGCTGGTGGGGCTGGCGAGCTCGTTCGGGCCGGTGCTCGCGGTCGCCTACGCGGTCTGGCGGCTGGGCGAGCGCCCGCGCGCGACGCAATGGCTGGGCCTGGCTTCCTGGCCGCCGGCGTGGTGGTGCTGGCGCTGGCGGGATGACGCGGCGCGGGATCGAACGCCCCCGCGATACCGGCAGATGTCCACCCGGCGGACGCAATCGAGGCTTGCGGCACGTGTCGGCCGCGCTCCGCTCGAGGCGCGAGTGCAGGGCCGAGCCGCGATCCTGTCAGCGGTTCACCTGACGGACTGTCGTCAGCGTGCTGGTGACGAACGTCCGCCGGGCGGACGACTGGCAGGAACAGGCGCGCAATGGCGCGTTTGTGTTCACCCGGCGGGCGCGTGTCACAAGCCGGCGGAATAGCGTCCAGCGGGCGAGCATGTAACAGGAGACGCGGCGGCGCGGGGCGCGCGAGCGGCCAGCCAACCGGGCGGTTTCCCTCTTGCCTGAATAGAACATCTGTTCTAGTATTCGACGTCCGATGGCTCCCTCATCCGACGTTTCCGAGGCACTCGCGACGCTCCAGGCTCGATGGGGCGCGGCAGCTCCGCGGCGGGGTGGCGAGCTGGGGCTGGTGGTCGAGGGCGCGCTCGCCCGGGCACCGATGCCGCTCGACGACCCGGACGAGCTCGACCGGCCCGGCCCGTTTCCGCTGCCGGGGCTCGTGCCGCTGCCGGAGCCGACGCCGCTGACGCCGGCGGCCGTGCCGCTGCCGGGGCTCGTGCCGCTGGATCCGGCGGTTTCGCCGAACGCGCCGGCAGCTTCCCCGCGGCCGGCCGCCGCGCCACGCCCGGCACCCGGCCCGGACGCGGACGGACGGGTCGTGCCCACCGGGTTCGCGGCCCTCGACGCCATCCTGGGCATGGGCGGGCTGCCACGATCGGCCACGGTCGCGCTGCGCGGGGACGCCTCCTCGGGCAAGACCACGCTCGCGCTCCGGGTGGCGGCCGAGGCGCAGGCGACGGGTGCGATCGTCGCCTGGCTCGACCTGGCCCGCGCGTTCGATCCCGTCGAGGCCGTCGCCCGCGGCATCCGCCCGGAATGGCTCGTGGTGCTCACCCCCGTCGACCTCGAGGAGGCCCTCGTGCTCTCGGCTGCGCTCCTCGCGGCCCGGACGGTGGACCTCCTCGTCGTCGACCTGCCCGACGGCCGGGACCCGGCGGTCAGCGGCGTGCGCGTCGGCGACCGGCTGGGCCGGCTCGCGGCGCTCGCCAGGCGCGCGGGGACCCTGCTCGTGGTCGTGGAGCCGAACGCGCTGGGCCGGGGGCTGGCGGCCGCCGTGGAGGAGGCGAGCGGCCTGCGGCTGGAGCTGGAGCGGACCGGCTGGATCCGGCTGGGCCGGGACGTGGTGGGCCAGCGCAGCGCCGTGACCGTCGCCCGCAACCGCCACGGGCCGCCGGGACGCCGGACGGACCTCGAGATCCTGTATGCAGAAGGCGGCGCCCGGGACGCCTGTCTCCTGCGGGAGGGGCTGCTGGCCGGCCCGTCCCCCGCCGGCGAGCCGCCCGCGCCCCCGGGTCGCGCATCCGGGACCGCCCCACCCGCCCCAGCCATCGATCTGAAAGGCCCCCCTGCATCGACCGATACCCATGCGCCTGCTGCACCTGCTTTGGCCGCACCTGCCGCTCCGGCTCGCCCGGTCCCGCCTCGGGTCACCGGGGAGCGACGGCACCTCCGCCTCGTGGCCGCCCGGCCCGATCGTCCTCGGCGGACAGCCCTGGACGGACGGGACGGTGGTCGACGCGGACCCGCTCGCTCGGGCCCTCGGCGTGCGCCGGGGGATCCCGCTCGGGAGCGCCCACCGGCTGGCACCCGAGGCGACCTTCCTCGACCTCGCGCCTGAGGCGGACCGGGACGCCGTCGAGGCCGCCTGCGAGCGGCTGGCGGCGTTCAGCCCCGGGATCGCCGGCACGAGCGACGTCACCGAGCCGACGTTCGGGCGGCTCGCCGTCCACGTCGACGGCCTGACGCGGCTGTGGGGGATCGAGGAGACGCTGGTCGCCCGGATCGGCGATGCCCTCGCCCCGCTGCTGCCCGGGCCGCCGCGGGCCGGGGTGGCCGGCACGAGCTTCGCCGCCAGCGTCGCCGCCGCCCATGCGTCCGAGGGCGGCCCGCCGATCCTCGTCCCGCCCGGCGACGATGGCCGGTTCCTCGCCCCGTATCCCGCCCGCCTGCTCACCCGCGACGCCGACATCCGGGCGCGCCTTGCCCGCTTCGGCCTGCGCACGATCGGCTCGGTCGCCGAGCTGCCGCGGTCGGCCCTGGTGGCGCGCTTCGGGGACGAGGGGGCGAGGCTGCACGCCCGGGCCCGGGGCGAGGAGACGGAGCGCTTCAAGCCGCGCCGCACCGCCGAGCGGTTCGCGCTCGCCCTGCCGCTCGATCCGCCGGCCGAGGAGCTCGATGCCGTCCGGTTCGTCCTCCACCGGCTGGCGGCGACCCTCGCCGACCAGCTGCAGGCGCGCGGTCAGGCCGCCGGGCTCGCGCGGCTGCTGATCACCCACGACCTCGCCTTTGCCCGCCGCGGGACCCCGCCGATCCTCGACCTCGAGCAGCGCCTCCCGGAGCCCACGGCCGACGCCGAGGCCATCGAGCGCCTGCTGTTCGCCCGCCTGGAGAAGGTCCCGCCGCCGGCCGCGGTCGCGCGCCTGGAGCTCGAGCTCGCGAGGGTCGAGGCGGCGACCGGGCAACAACTCTCCCTGTTCACGCCGCAGGCCGCACGCGACGCCCGCCTGGCCTGGCAGCTTGCCCGGCTCGCGATCGCGTTCGGGACCGACCGCGTGCACCGGGTCGAGATCACGGACCCGGAGGCGTCGATCGCGGAGGCGCGCTGGCGCTGGGTGCCGGTCGCCGGGGCGTCGGTGACGGGCGAGCGGCTCCCGTGACCCGACTGTTGCGCGAGCACCCGGCGATCGACGCGGAGCTGGACGGGGACGGGCGGCTGGTCGCCATCCGCTGGAACGGGCGTCGCGAAGCGGTGGAGGTGTGCAACCGCTGGCGGATCGAGGAGTCGTGGTGGCAGGAGCCGATCGTGCGCGACTACTTCAAGGTCGTCGGCCGGAGCTGGCTCGCGCTCGTGTACCACGATCGGGCCGCCGGGACGTGGCACCTCGAGCGGCTGTTCGACTGAGCGTGGCGGCGACCGACCGGAGGTCGACGAGGTGCGTGCCGTATCGTCGAGCAGGCCGCCTTTGCGACCCGGGTCGCAAAGGCCGTTGCCGTCAGCGGACGGCTGGCGACCCGAGCGCGATCGAGACGACCAGCAGCACGAGGAACAGCGCGATGACCAGGGCGAGCGCCCCGTAGTCGCGCGGTCGAGCGGTCTGCATGGCTGCGAACCCCCAATGCCCCGTGACCGGTCCCGGCCGGTCGCCTTGAGCATAGACGCCGCCCTCGCGGGTCGTGTTGCGGTCGCGTCAGGCGGCGGGGATCGCGGGCAGGGTCCCCAGGCCGGCCAGCACGAGCAGCGCGACCATCCCGACGAGCACGACGAACAGCACGCCCGCCCCGATCACGTCGCGCCGCCTTGGCTTCATCGGTCCGTGCCTCTCCTCGGCTCTCAGCCGCCGATCGCCACGCAGCCGGCGGCGAACAGCACCGTGATCATCGTCGATCCGCCCTGCGGCCGGAAGGTCGTCTGGACCTGGCACTCCGGCAGATCGGTCTGGGAGTCCAGCACCCGCGAGCCGTCCTCGAGGGGATCGGACAGATCGACCGTCTGATAGCCCGCGGCCTCGAGCGCGTCGCGGTACCACGACGCGACGGTCTCGACGTCCGCCGCCCCGACCAATGCCGCGCTCACCGGCTGGTCGGCCTCCGTGTCCTTCGCGCCCGGATAGCGCGGGAAGTCGTCGGGGACGGCATCGAGGATCACGCCCCAGTCGGTGTTGGTGGTCGTGGGCTTGTGCGTCGCGGGAGGTCCCGGGCTGACGGTCTCGCCGCCCGGCACGGCGGTCGGCGCCGGCGCGTCGGTCGTGGCCTCGCTGGGGGCGACCGACGGCGACGCCGCGGCGACCGCAGTCGACGAGGGCGACGCGAACGAGGGGCCCGAGGAGGCGGGCGTCGAGCCGCCGCACGCGGTCGCAGCCAGGGCGATGGCGAGGCCGGCGATGACGAGCCCGGCGCGTCGGAGGGGATCGCGGGTGGGTCGCATGGCCGGTTCATCGTAGCGGGCACCGGGTCACGGCCGGAAAATCGAGGACCCCCGCCGCCCCAGCAGCGAGGGTCCTCGGGGTCGCCGCCTGAACTGCCCAGGGTTCGGCGGCAGGTCATCGGGCGTCATCGCAAACGCCCGATGCCGATGGTGTTCCGCGGGACCTCAGGTCGACGGGAACGCTGGCGTGATCACCACACCGCCCTCGCCATCTCGGGGAGGAGCCCCAGGATCACGGTCGCCGCCACCGCGACGGCTGCTGCGCGAGCGAGCAGCTCGAGGGCGAGGCGCCGGCCGGGATGGCCTGTCGGATGGGCGGTCACGGGTATCAGACGCGCGGACGCCGTCTGCGGTTGCGCGCCGGGAGGCGAAATCGGGAGCCGCGAGTCCGAATGGGAGACATGATCGAACATCTGTTCTATCCTGTCGGCCCGCCCCCCGGAGACCGTCGCGTGGCCCATCCCGCCTACGCCGAGCTGCACTGTCACAGCCATTTCTCGTTCCTCGACGGCGCCTCGGCCCCGGACGATCTCGTCGGGCGGGCCGTTGAGCTCGGCCTGGCCGGCCTCGCCATCACGGACCACCAGGGCCTGTACGGCGCGGTCCGCTTCTCGACGGCGGCGGAGGCCGCGGGGCTGCACCCCGTGGTCGGGGTCGAGATCGAGCTCGTCGACGCCGCGGCGCCGGATCCGGCGGGGATCGTGGTCCCGACGAGGCGTCCCTGGCGACCGGGTCGCCGGCCGCCCGTGGTGGTGGAGCCGCCGGTGATCGACGAGGGGCGGCCCGCGCGGCCGCGGCCGTCCCGCACCCGGCTGCCGGGTCATCGTGAGGTCGTGAAGGAGGACCACCGGGGGATCGGCGAGGCGCAGCGCGGGCCGCACCTCCTGCTGCTGGCGCGGGACGCGACCGGGTGGCGAAGCCTGTGCCGGCTGGTGTCGCGGGCGAACCTCGCCGGGACGAAGGCCGTCCCGAAGTTCACCCAGGCACTCCTCGCCGAGCACGCCGAGGGGGTGATCGCGCTGTCGGGCTGCCGGGAGGGCGAGCTGGCGCGACGGCTGCGGGCCGGCGACCGGGAGGGGGCCAGGGCGGTGGCCGAGCGCTACGCGACGCTGTTCGGGAACGGGACGACCGGCCTGCGCGGCGAGTCGGCCGCGGGGAGCGGCTTCGTGCTCGAGCTGTCCCACCACCTCCTGGCCGACGACGACTGGCTCGTCGCGGAGACCGCGCGCCTCGCCGCCGAGCTGGGGCTGCCGGTGGTCGTGACCAACGACGTCCACTACGACCGGCCCGAGGGCCGCGAGCTCCACGACGTGCTGACCGCGATCAAGCACGGCCGGTCGCTGCCCGAGCTGCGGGACCTGCGGCGGCCGGACGGGGAGTCGTACCTCAAGGGCGCGGCCGAGCTGCTCGCGCTGCCGCCGGGGGAGCCGGCGACCGCCGCCTCCGACCCGGTGCTCGCGCTCGCCTGGCGGGCGGGGATCGCGGCATCGGCGGAGATCGCCGCGGGCTGCCGGGTGGAGCTCACCTTCGAGCGCTACCGCTTCCCGGGTTTCGACGTGCCGAGAGGCGAGACCCCGTTCAGCCACCTCTCGTCGCTGTGCTGGGCGGGCGCCCAGCGTCGCTATCACCCGATGACGCCGGCCGTCGTGCGGCAGCTGGCGCACGAGCTCGACGTGATCGAGAAGACCGGGCTCGCGGAGTTCTTCCTGATCTGCTGGGACCTGATGCGGTTCGCGAAGTCGCGCCACATCCCGGCGCAGGGGCGGGGGAGCGCGGCGGACTCGATCGTGGCCTACGTGCTCGGGATCACGCGCGTCGACCCGATCCGCCACGAGCTGCTGTTCGAGCGGTTCATCAACGAGGGGCGGACGGCGTACCCGGACGTCGACATCGACTTCAGCTCGGAGCGGCGGGAGGAGGTGATCCAGTACGTCTACGAGCGCTACGGGCCCGAGCACACGGGGATGGTCTGCAACCTCGTCACGTACCGGGCGCGCTCGGCGGTGCGCGAGGTGGGCTACGCGCTCGGGTTTCCGCGGCCGCTGGTCGACCGGGTGGCGAAGGCGCTCGAGACGTACGACAGCGTGATGGTCCGGCGGGACCTCGAGGCGGAGGGCGGCTTCGCCCAGTTCTTCGCGCGGCCGGGCGAGCCCGAGCTCGAGACCCCGTCCCTCACCCAGGCCCGCGGCCTGACCGACGCGATGGGCCAGCTGAACCACCCCCGCGGCGGCCGGTTCGATGGCGGCACGCCCGCCGACCCGGGCGTTGCTCCCGCCCGGGTTCTCGCGGATACGCCTGGGGGGAGTGCTGTAGCCCCGTTGGGGGCGGACGAGCCTCGGATACCACCGCCGGGCGTAGGCGAGGCCGATCCGGGACCACGTGGCGGGAGCGCCGCCCACAACACCACGGGCAGGCGTAGATCGAACGATCCGGCGGCGAACGAGCGCCGCGGCGAACGATGGCTCGGTGGCGACGAGGCCGACCGATGGCTCCGGGACCAGGTCGGGACGTTCGCGCCGGGCGACCACGCGCCGGTCGGCGACGACAAGGGCGGCCCCGGTGATTCCCCGGTGAGCGTGCGCTGGATCCGCGAGGGGCCGCCGTCGAGGGCGCTCGAGCGGCGCCGCGACATGGACCGCGAGGTGGCCCGTCGGCTCGATCCCGAGACGGGCGTCCTGCTCCCCGCTGATCGCCGCTTCGACCTCCCCATCGGCGGGCGCAGCGCGCTCGACCGGCCCATCGACCGGCACGCGCCCGACGACGGGGGCGGCCCGGGCGACGAGAGCGCGGCCGCCCGGCGCTGGGCGCGCGAGCAGGTGGCGATGCGCGAGGACCGCAGCAACTCGATCATGCGGCTGGCGCCGGCCGAGGTCCTGCGCCCGCCCGGCGAGGGCTCGCGGCCGGGGAGCGTCGCCGGCCTCTCCGACTGGGAGCGCTGGCTCGAGCTGTGCGCCCGCATCGACGGCTTCCCGCGCCACCTGTCCATCCACTCGGGCGGCATGCTCGTCACCGCCGCCCCGCTGATCGATATCGCCCCCATCGAGCGGGCGACGATGGAGAACCGCGTCGTCGTCCAGTTCGACAAGCGCGACGTCGAGACCATGAAGCTGATCAAGCTCGACCTGCTCGGGCTCGGCATGCTCGCCGCCATCGACGAGTGCATCCAGCTCATCGAGCACGACTGCGCCGTGTGCCTCGACCTCGACCACATCCCGGAGGAGATCCCCGAGGTGTTCGAGATGCTCCAGGCGGCCGACACCGTGGGCGTGTTCCAGGTCGAGAGCCGGGCCCAGATGCAGACGCTGCCGAAGTCGCGACCCCAGAGCCTCGACGACCTCGTGGTGGAGGTCGCGATCATCCGGCCGGGTCCGATCCAGGGCAACGCCGTCCACCCCTACCTGCGGCGCAAGCAGGGCATCGAGCCGGTCACCTACCTCCACCCCAGCCTGGCGCCGATCCTGCGCGACACCCTGGGCGTGATCCTGTACCAGGAGCAGGTGATGAAGATCGCGATCGACGTCGCGGGCTTCACGCCGGCGGGCTCGGACGGGTTCCGGCGGGCGATGGGCACCTGGCGCTCGAAGGGCGAGATGGAGAAGCTCCACCTCCAGTTCGTCGAGGGCTGCATCCGCATCCAGGGCATGTCACCCGACGACGCCGAGGAGCTGTTCCGCCAGTGCGCCGCGTTCGCCAGCTTTGGCTTCGCGAAGTCGCATGCCGCGGCGTTCGCCCGGACGGCCTACGAGTCGAGCTTCCTCAAGCTGTTCTACCCGGCCCAGTTCGTGGTCGGCCTGGTCAACGCCCAGCCGATGGGCTTCTACCCGGTCGAGGTGCTGATCAACGACGCGAAGCGCCACGGCGTGGCCGTCCTGCCGGTCGACATGAACCGGAGCTCGTGGCAGACGACCACCGAGTGGGTGGGCCGGCCGGGCTGGGCCCTGGCCGGGGCCGCGGGCGACGATGGGTCGCACGACGGCGATCCGGGCGAGCCGCTCCCCGAGGGCTGCGGGATCGACGCGCTGCCGGCGCCGGTCCGCTCGCCCGCCTGCCTGATCCCTGGCGCCGCGGCGCGCGAGCGATGGGCGGCGGAGTCGATGACGGGCTGGGGCGTGCGGCTCGGGCTGCACCTGGTCAAGGGGATCGGCGAGGAGCAGGAGGCGAGGATCGACGCCGAGCTCGCCCGCGGGCCCTATGCCTCCCTGGCGGACGTGGTTGAGCGGACCGGCCTCGCCGAGGAGGTCGTGGAGCGGCTGATCCGGGCCGGGGCGCTCGACTCGCTGGGCCGGCCGCGGCGAGAGCTGCTGTGGCAGCTGCGCGAGGTCGCCGGCGCGTCGAAGGGGCGCGTGGACGGGCGGATCGTGCGCGGCGCCGGTGGCCGGGGCAAGGCCGCCGGGCGGCCGATGGACCTGCGCCTGCCCGCGACCGAGGCGCCGCCGCTGCCCGCGATCACCGAGCCGGAGCGGCTGGGCGACGCCTACGGGGTCGTGGGCCTCGACGCGAGGCGCCAGGCGGTGAGCCTGTTCCGGGAGGCGCTCGACCGGCTGGGGGCGGTGACCAACGCGGCGCTCGCCGAGCACCGGCCGGGCGCGGTCCGCATCGGCGGCCTCGTCGTCACCCGCCAGCACCCGATGACCGCGCGCGGGACGGTGTTCCTGGCCCTCGAGGATGAGACCGGCATGGTCAACGTCACCCTCTGGCCGGACACGTGGCAGCGGCTCCGCTCGGTGGTTCGGCGACACGCGCTGCTGCTCGTCGACGGCGACCTCCAGCGGGAGGCGAACGTCGTCAACGTGATCGCGCGGTCGGTCACGCCACTCGTCGAGGCGGCCGGGCCCGTCGGCGGTCCCGCATCACCGGCCGGCGTGCGTCAGATCGGGCACGCGGGCATGCGCCGGATGGGCTAGGGGCGGCCCGCCACGCGCGAGTTCGGGCGCGCGTTGCCGCGGCCCTTCGCCGCTGGCTTCGGCTGCGGGCGACCGCGATTCGGGTTGGCGAGGTTGAGGAACCGCTTGTACCACGCCGACGCCGAGGCGAAGAACGCGGCGCCCAGCGGGGAAACGATCCAGGCATTGACGATGTACGGCTCGGGCGCGTTCCCGCCGATGAACAGACGTCCCGTCGGGCTGAGCAGGATCACGCTGTAGCAGCCGGCGGCGACGAGGCCGTAGATCAGGCCGCCCAGCCAGCTCGCGCGCGGCGCGGTGAAGCCGACCAGGAACGCGCCCGCGGCCGGCGGCGGCGCAACGAACAGGCTGACCGCGATGTACGAGACGTTCGAGATCGTGCCGATCGGCTTGCCCGCGGCCGGGTCCGACAGGGTGAGGTCGAGCGTCGAGGCGAACTCGTTGGTCGACAGGATGAACACCGCCGTCGAGACGACCGCGCCCGCGAGGGCCACGAGCAGGCTCCAGTGGGTGAGGATCGACGGCAGCGCCCGCAGGTCGGCCCTGAGGTCAACCGGGCGGAAGGCGCCGCGGAACGCCGCCATGAAGCTCGGTCGCGGCGCCGCCGCCTGGGCAGGAGCGGCGGTCTTCGCGGCCTTGGCGGACTTGCTGGCGCTCGCGGGGGCGTCGCTCGCCTCGTCGGGGTCGATCGTGACGGCCTGTTCGGCCCGATGGCGACGTCGGGCTTCGGTGCGATCGGTGCGCTTCGCGCGGGCCAACGAGGTGCCTCCAGGTAGACGCGGGGCGGGCCGCGGGACGGGCGGGCGCGGCCGGTGCATCCTACCCGGTTCCCCGCCGTCGGGCGCGTCGAGGATCGGTGAGTCGCGGATAAGTGGCCGCTCGTAGGATGCCGCCACCCGTCACCTGCCGCCGGTTCCCGCCCGGAGGTCCTCGATGGCCCGTGCACGGATCGCGGCGGTGGCCGCGCTGGTCCTGGTCCTGCTGCTCGCAGCGACGGCCGCCGCGGCTCCAGGCGCCGTGCGGCCGACGGGCGTCGCGGCGCAGGCCGCCGTGGCGTGGTCAACCTCGAGCGGGCTCCTCGTCGCCGAGGTGGTCACGGGCGGTGCCTCGGCGTCGGACGAGTATGTCGAGCTGACGAACGCGTCGGCGACGGCCGTGGACCTCGCCGGTCACGAGGTCGCGTACGTCACGAGCAGCGGCAGCACCGTGACCCGCAAGGCGTCGTGGTCGGCGCCGCTGTTCCTCGAGCCGGGCCGGCATCTGCTGATCGCGAACGGGTCGGGGATCTACGCGACGGCGGCTGACGCGATCTACTCGGGCGGCTTCGCGGCGACCGGCGGCTCGATCGTTGTCCGCCCCATCGGCGGTGAACCCGTTGACGCCGTCGCCTGGGGTGACGCGACGAGCGCCTACGTGGAGGGCAGCGCGGCGCCGGCACCCGCGGCCGGCAGCTCGATCGAGCGCCGGCCGGGCGGACCGCTCGGCAGCTCGGTCGACACCAACGAGAACGCGGCCGACTTCGTCATCCACGCCGCGCCGGTGGCCCAGAACCTGGCGGCGGCCCCCGTTCCCTCGACCTCACCGAGCGCGGTGCCGTCGGCGAGTCCCACCCCGGCCGCGTCATCGACTGCGAGCCCGGGCTCGACGCCTTCGCCATCACCCGCCTCGACGCCGACGCCGACCCCGGCAGCCACGCCCACGACGACGCCCGCCACCTCCCCGAGCTCGATTCCGAGTTCCTCCCCGAGTCCGACGCCGCATCCCACCGCCTCGCCCGCACCCTCGAGCTCGCCCGGCCCGATGCCGTCGCCGACGGCCTCGCCCGCCCCGTCGACGGCGCCGATCTCGATCGCCGCCGCGCGCCTCGGCCCGATCGGCACGACCGTCCTCGTGCGCGGCGTGGTCGTCGCCGAGGCTGGCAGGCTCGGCACGCCGCCCCTGCTCGCGATCGCCGATGCCACGGGCGGGATCCCGGTCAAGCTGCCGGACGGGGTTGCGCCACCGGTGCGCGGCGCGCTGCTGGAGGTGCGCGCCGTCCTGGCCGATCCCTACGGGCAGGCGGAGCTGCGCCCGGCGACCGGCGGCATCACCGTCGCGGGTGCCGGAACGCCGCCCGCGCCGGTCGCGCTGCACGCCGGCGCCATCGGCGAGGCCAACGAGGGCCGCCTGGCCCGCGTCACCGGCACCATCGACGGCCAGGCGGCCAAGTCCACGAGCAACGACCTGACGTTCTCGATCAAGGGAACGGACGGCGCGCCGCTGCGGATCCTCGCCGACGCGTCGGCCGGCCTCGACGCGAGCCTGTTTCGCATGGGCGCTGGCGTGAGTCTCACGGGTATCGTGGGGCAGCGTGCGTCGCGCAAGGGCGCGCTCGACGGCTACCGGCTGTGGCTGCGCGACCGCGCCGATGTCGTGATCACCGCCGCGCCCGCCCCGACACCCTCGCCAACGCCCCGCAGCGGACCCACGCCGAGGCCGGGCAACGGCGGCCAGAAGCCGCCGGCCATGTCCGTTCGCGCCGCGCTCGTCCACGCGGGCCAGCGGGTGACGGTAGAGGGGATCCTCACCGTCGGCACGAGCCTCCTCGACGGCAGCGGTCGGCGGACGATTGTCGAGGACAACGCCGCAGCGATCGAGGTCTACCTCGCCGCGCCCGACGCCTCGATGCGTCTCGGGACCCGGGTCCGCGTGACGGGCACGGTGGGCGAAGCGTGGGGCGCTCCGCGTCTGCGGGCCGAGGAGGCGCGAGTGCTCGGCTCGCGCAAGCCGGCGGTGCACGGGTTGAAGACCGCGCCGACGGCCGCGGTCGAGTGGCGGCTGGTCAGGGTGGCCGGCACCGTCGTCGAGGTCCACAAGAGCGGCGACCGATGGACGGCCGAGCTGCAGATCCACGGGGGTCGCGTGCCGATCGCCGGGCTCTCGGGGAGCGGGATCTCCTCGACCGACCTCTTCGTCGGCCGGACGGCCACGATCACCGGCATCGTGAAGCGGCCGTATCCCACCGCGACGGACCGCCGATTCGCGATCGTGCCCCGTCAGCGCTCCGACATCGTCCTCGGGGTCGCGCCGGCGGCCGGCGCCTCCGCCGCACCCAACGCGGGATCGGCGGCGGGGTATCCGGGGACGCCCGGAACGCCGGCATCATCCGGCGCGGCCGGCGGCATCGGCGGCCCCGATTCGGTGCCGGCCGGCGACATCGACCTCCGGGACCTCGCCGCGCACGCCGGGGAGCGGGTCCGCGTCGGCGGCCTCGTGGCGGCGATCGAGGCCGGCGGGGTCCGGCTCGACGACGGGACGGCGGAGGCGCTGATCGTCCTCGGCGGCGACGCGGCAGGCCTGACCGCCAGCCTCCAGGTCGGCGACGCGCTCAACGCGACCGGCACGCCCGAGATCCGCGACGAGCCGGTGCTGGTCGTCGACGACGCGGCGGGCATCGAGCTCGTCGGCGATCTCGCCGGGGCGGTGGTGCCGTCCGATGCCGGGCCGTCGGTCGAGGCCGCCACGATCGCAAGCGACGGCGAGCAGCCTGCGGCGCCGGTCCGCGCCGCGTTCGCCGCTGGCCTCGGGCTCGACTCGGTGTGGACCGGCCTCGGCACGCTCGTGCTCGTCGGGGTCGCGTCGGTGGGGGTCACGCTGGCCCGCCGCGAGCATGGCCGGCGCCTGCTCCGGGCACGGATCGGGGCCCGCCTCGAGGCCCTCGGGCGTGGCGCGCCGGCGTCCTCGGCGCCCACGTCGGCGGCCGGCCCAACCCCCGACCTGGTACCCGATCGGCCCGCTGATCAGCCCCCGGCGGCCGCGATCCGGGCGCAAACAGGGGTCGAACTCGGCGCAAACGTGCGTGGATCGGCTTGACGCTGCCGGAATCCGGCCCCTATGCTCGAACGGAGGTGCACGCCGAACGAGCGTGACTGAGCACGGGGAGCGAGCCTTTGCCGAGCGTGGATACCCGCGTCGCGGTCCCCACCGGCGACCGGCAGTACCACATCGGCCTCGGCCCAGGCGAGCTGGCCGACTACATCCTCCTCCCCGGCGACCAGGATCGGGTCGATCGCGTCGCGGCCCACTTCGACTCCGTCGAGCTTCGCCACCGGCATCGCGAGTTCGCGACAGCGACCGGGATGTACAAGGGCCTGCGGGTGTCGTGCCTGTCGACCGGGATCGGCACGGACAACGTCGAGATCGTGATCAGCGAGGTCCTCGCGATCAACTCGCACCCCACGTTCATCCGGATCGGGTCGTGCGGCGCGCTGCAGGACGGGATCGAGCTCGGCGACCTCATCATCTCGACCGGATCGGTCCGGCTCGAGACCACGACGAACTGGTTCGTCCACGAGGGCTACCCCGCCGTGGCGAGCTACGAGGCGGTGCTGGCGCTCGAGGAAGCGGCAACGCGGCTGGGACATCCCCACCACGTGGGAATCACGGCCACGGCGCCGGGGTTCTTCGGTGCGCAGGGACGCCCGATCCCGCAGCTTCCCATCCGCTACCCTGACCTCGCCGACGAGATGTCCCGTCAGGGCATCCTGAACTTCGAGATGGAAGCCTCTGCGGTGCTCGTGCTCGCAGGTCTCGGTGGCGGTCGTGCCGGCGTCGTGTGCGCCGTGTATGCAAACCGCCGGACCGGCGAGTTCGTCACCGGCGGCCACAAGGACCGGGCGGAAGCGTCCGTCGTGGAGACGGGGCTGGAAAGCCTCCTGATCCTCGCGGAGCTGGACCGTCAGAAGGCGAAGGCCGGTGCGGCGCGATGGCGCCCGTCGCTCTGGGCCCCAGAATGAGCGCCAGACCGAGCGAACCCGTGGACCCGAGGGGCGTACTCTCGCGACACGGAAAGCGTGAGGAGGAGCGGACTCGATGGCTCAGGCCTACTGCGTCAAGGACAAGATGAAGGTCGAGGTCCAGAACCCGCAGCAGATCACGATGAAGAACGGCAAGCCGGCGCTCCAGGGCACCTGCCCGAAGTGCGGCACCAAGGTGTTCAAGATCGGCGGCTGACGCGCCGCTTCACACCGCGACACTGAGCCCCTGCCGGGACGCCTGGCAGGGGCTCAATGCTGCCCGCCGCGCGGCCGCCGACACGCCAGATGCCAGACGGCACGGCCGGAGGTGAGGACTGGCCTGGGTCGGATTGCGGCGGGCCTTTTGCTACGATGGACGCGAACCCCTCGATCACCAAGTCCGAGGTCACCACCTGTCCGCTCTATCGGCCTTCGCCAGCGACTCAGGCGCTCCGATTCGATCGAGGACGGGCCTCCACGAGCATCGGTCCACCGATCGGCCTGCCACCCCCGGCACGCCGGCCGGTCTCGGGGTCGCCGCAGCCGCCGCCACGCCCGCGGCCGCCGCAGCGCTCCCGACGCCGTCGTCACCGGTCCTCGCCGGGAGGCCGCAGCGGGCCCGGCCCGCGCCAGCATCCAGTCTCGGGTGCCGCCGCGACGGCGCCCGACCGTACGCCGCCTCGATCCAAGGAGGATCCCCGATGACCGTCCGCGTCGGAATCAACGGCTTCGGCCGTATCGGCCGCCAGTCGCTCAAGGCGATCCTCGAGCGCGCGCCGGGCGTCGAGGTCGTCGCCGTCAACGACCTCGTCGACGTCCCGATGAACGCCCTGCTGTTCAAGCACGATTCGACCTACGGGGCCTACAAGGGCGAGGTGAGCCACACCGACGATGCCCTGGTCATCGACGGCAAGGTGATCAAGGTGCTCCAGGTCAAGGACCCGGCCCAGCTGCCGTGGGGCGACCTCGGCGTCGACATCGTGATCGAGTCGACCGGCCTGTTCACCGACGCCGAGAAGGCCCGCGCCCACATCGCCGCCGGCGCGAAGAAGGTGATCATCAGCGCCCCGGCCAAGGGCGAGGACATCACGATCGTGCTCGGGGTCAACGAGGGGACCTACGACCCCGACAAGCACCAGATCATCAGCAACGCGAGCTGCACCACGAACTGCCTCGCGCCCGCGGCGAAGGTCGTGCACGACCGGTTCACGATCAGGCGCGGCCTGATGAACACGATTCACTCGTACACCAACGACCAGCGGATCCTCGACGTCGCCCACAAGGACCCGCGGAGGGCGCGCGCCGCCGGCCAGAACATCATCCCGACCTCGACCGGCGCGGCGAAGGCCCTGGCCCTCGTGATGCCCGACCTCAAGGGCAAGTTCGACGGCTTCAGCCTGCGCGTCCCGACCCCGACCGTGTCCGTCGTGGACTTCACGGCCGAGCTCGAGCGCGACACGACGCTCGAGGGGCTCAACGACGCGTTCCGCGAGGCGGCCGCCGGCGAGCTGAAGGGGATCCTCGGCGCCTCCGACGAGCCGCTCGTCTCCACCGACTACCGCGGCGACACGCGGTCCTCGATCGTCGACCTGCCGTCGAACATGGTGTTGGGCGGCAACTTCGTGAAGGTCATCGCCTGGTACGACAACGAATGGGGCTACAGCTGCCGCGTCGCCGATCTCGCGCAGTTCGTGGCGGAGCGCCTGCCGGCGGCCGCCGCGGCCTGACCGGAGCCCCGAGGCTCCCTCGCCGGGCTCCCGGAAAGGAACATCTGATGGACAAGCTCACCGTCCGGGACATGGACGCGTCGGGCCAGCGCGTGTTCGTACGCGTGGACTTCAACGTCCCGCTCGCGGACGGGCGGGTCACCGACGACTCGCGGATCCGCGCCTCGCTGCCGACGATCCGCTACCTGCAGGCGCAGGGCGCCCGGGTCATCCTCGCCAGCCACCTCGGCCGTCCGGCCGGCAAGGTCACCGACAGCCTCCGGCTGCGTCCGGTGGCCGAACGGCTGGGCCAGCTGATCGGCCGCACGGTGCCGGTCACCGGCGACGCCCTGGGCCTCGGGACCGAGGACGCCGTCCGCCGCATGCGTAACGGGGAGATCCTGCTCCTCGAGAACCTCCGCTTCCACGTGGAGGAGGAGACGAACGACCCCGCCTTCGCCGAGACCCTGGCCTCGTACTGCGACATCTACGTCAACGACGCCTTCGGCACCGCCCACCGCGCCCACGCCAGCACCGTCGGCATCGCCAAGCTCCGCCCCGCCTACGCCGGCCTGCTCATGGAGAAGGAGCTCGCCAACCTCGGCAAGCTGCTCGAGAACCCGGAGCACCCGTTCGCGGCGGTCATCGGCGGCGCCAAGGTCAGCGACAAGATCAAGGTGCTGGAGCACCTGCTCGAGAAGGTCGACGTCATGGTCATCGGCGGCGGGATGGCCAACACCTTCCTGCTCGCCCAGGGCAAGCCCATCGGCAAGAGCCTCGCCGAGCCGGACCGTGTCTCTGACGCGCGGTCGATCCTGGCCGCCGCCGAGCGCAGGGGCGTGCGGGTCGTGCTGCCCGTCGACGTGGTCGTGGCCAAGGAGGTCACCCGCGGGACGGAGTACAAGACGATCCCCGCCGAGAAGGTGCCGGCCAGCTGGCACATCGTCGACTTGGGAAAGCAGAGCCTGGCCAACATCGAGCAGGCCCTGGCGGACGTCCGGACCGTGCTCTGGAACGGGCCGCTGGGCGTGTTCGAGATCCCGTCGTTCGCGCACGGGACCAAGGCGCTCGCCCGGTTCCTCGCCGATCGCGCCGATGCGGGGGCCGCCGTCGTCGTCGGCGGTGGCGACTCGGTGGCCGCGATCCAGCAGCAGGGGCTGGCCGACAAGATGACCCACATCAGCACCGGCGGCGGCGCGTCGCTGGAGTTCCTCGAGGGCCGCGAGCTGCCGGGCGTGACGGTGCTCCTGGACCGTCAGCCGGAGGCCGTCAAGTGACCGACACCACCATCGCCTGGGTCGATGCCAGGGAGATCCTCGATTCGCGCGGCAACCCGACGGTGGAGGTGGACGTCGTCACGGCGGATGGCTCGCTCGGACGAGCGGCGGTCCCGTCCGGGGCGTCGACGGGCGTGCACGAGGCGGTGGAGCTTCGGGACGGCGACAAGGCGCGCTACGGCGGCAACGGCGTGCTCACGGCGGTCGCGAACGTGACCGAACGCATCGGGCCGTCGATCGTCGGCTTCGACGCGGCGGACCAGGCCGGCATCGACGACGTCCTGGTCATGCTCGACGGGACGCCCAACAAGGCTGAGCTGGGCGCGAACGCGATCCTCGGCGTCTCACTCGCCTGCGCCCACGCGGCCGCGGGCTCGCACGAGGTGCCGTTGTACCGCTGGCTTGGGGGCGTCGGCGCCCGGATCCTGCCGGTCCCGATGTTCAACATCCTCAACGGCGGCAAGCATGCCCAGGACTCGACCGACTTCCAGGAGTTCATGGTCATGCCCGTGGGGCTGGCGACGTACCCGGAGGCCCTCCGCGCCGGCGCGGAGGTGTTCGCCGCGCTGCGCACGATCCTCCACGACGACGGCTTTGCGACCGGCCAGGGCGACGAGGGCGGCTTCGCCCCGTCCCTGCCTACCAATGAGGCCGCCGTCGAGGTCATCCTGCGGGCGATCGAGAAGGCGGGCTACAAGCCCGGCGACGAGGTCGCCATCGCGCTGGATCCCGCCACGAGCTCGATTCTCGTCGAGGGCACCGGAGCCGAGGGCGTGACCGGCCAGTACCGGCTTGAGCGCGAGGGCCGCACGCTTGACTCGGGTGAGCTGATCGACCTCTGGGAGCGCTGGATCTCGAAGTACCCGATCGTGTCACTCGAGGACGGCCTGGCCGAGGACGACTGGGCCGGCTGGACTGAGCTCACCGTCCGGCTCGGCAACCGCGTCCAGCTCGTGGGCGACGACATCGTGGTCACAAACCCGGACTTCATCAGGCGAGCCATCCGCGAACGCGCGATGAATTCGGTGCTGATCAAGCTCAACCAGATCGGGACGCTGACCGAGACGATCGACGCGATCGAGCTCGCGCGGCGCGCCGGCTGGTCGGCGGTCGTGTCGCACCGCTCGGGCGAGACCGAGGACACGACGATCAGCGACCTCGTGGTCGCGATGGGCACGGGCCAGATCAAGAGCGGCGCGCCGTCGCGCTCCGAGCGGGTCGCCAAGTACAACCGCCTGCTCCGGATCGCCGACGAGCTGGGCGACGACGCGCGCTACCTGGGCCGCGGAGCCCTGGCCGGCGCGGCGCTGCGCGGGGAGCTGGTTTCCTGAGGCCGACGGGTTCCTCGCCGGCGTCGGTCCGCGCCTTCGGCGGCGCCGCATGAGCCGGGTGGTCGATCGTGGCGCGATCGCCGCCTCGTGGGTCGGTGTCGGCATGGCCGTCACGATCGGGGTGAGCTTCCTGCTCGTGATCCCGATCGAGTTCCTGGTGACCCCGTTCGCCCTGTTCGCGGGGCTGTTGATCGGCTACTACGCCAACGCCCGCTCGAACCGGGCGGGCGGCCCGTGGGGTCGGATCCTGGCCAACGCGCTGCTCGCCGGCGTGGCGACCGGGATCACGTTCGCGCTGTTCCTGCTGGTGGTAAAGCTCCTGTTCTTCGCCGCCGACAACGGCTATCGCGACGCGTCGGCGGGCGGCCCCATCACGTGCCAGACCGGCGCCGACTGCGTCTACCAGCGCTACCTCGCGATCGGGCGTGGCCCGGCGTTCGAGGCGGCCGGGATCACGGACGTCGGGTCGTTCACCTCGTTCTACTGGCGCGAGCAGGCCGCCAGCGCCGGGCTGCTGCTCGTCCTGAGCGTGGGCGGCGCGCTGGGCGGCGGACTGATGTACGGCGCCGCGAACCGGCGCCGGGCCGAGGACCAGCGGGCCCCGACGGCCGCCTGACCCTGCACGAGGCCCGGGAATCGAGACGCCCCGGCCGCTGACCGGGACGTGGGTCGGACTCGACTCGACGAGCTATTCGGCCTTCTTGGCTTTCGTCGTCCTGGGCGCGGCCTTCGCGGCGCTCGCCTTCGCGGCCGTGGTCTTCGCGGCCGTGGTCTTCGCGGCCGTGGTCTTCGCGGCGGCCTTCGGCGCGGCCTTGGTGGCGGTTGCCTTGGTCGCGGTCGACTTCGTCGTCGCCTTGGCGGCCGGCTTGGCGGCGGCTTTGGTCGGGGTGGCGGTGTCGGCCTGCGTCTCGGTCTGGGCGGTGTCGGCGCGGGTCGACTTCGACAGGGCCGCGCGTGCCTTGCCGGCGGCCGTCTGGGCGCCCTTGGCCTTGACGGCCTTGCCTGCCGCGATGCGGGCCTTGGCGGCCTTGACGGCGGCGGCCTTGCCGGTCGACTTGGCGATGTGGCCGGCGGCGACCACGGTCGAGCCGCCGACGGCGGCGTTGACCTTGCGCGCGAGACGCGACTTGCGACGCGCCGCGGCGTTCGGGTGGATCGCCCCGGCCTTGGCGGCGCGATCGAGGGCGGAGATCGCCTCGCTCAGGCTGGTCGCGACGTCAGCGCTCGTTGGCTCGACAGTCGCGGTCGTGAGGGCCTTGGCGATGAGCGTCTTCGCGGCGGACCGCCGGGGCTGGAGGATCGCTCGCCGGCGCTCGGCCTGGCGGACGCGCTTCAGCCCGGACGGGGTGCGTGCGCCTTGCCATTTCCGGGGCGTTCTGGCCAAGGTGGCTGATCTCCGTTTCGTGCCTGCTGTCGTGGGCGATGCGCGCGCGGGCGTAGGGTGCCCGTGGCGCGACGGCGAATGGTAGCAGGTGCTCCGGGAACCGACCACCACGCTGGCGAGGGCCGGCGAGGGTCCCGAACCGTGCGACCGGGCTAGCCGATATGCGGCTCCTCGACGTACCGGTGCTCGAGCCCGAACCGCTCGGCGGTGCGCCGTCCGAGCGCCTCGATGCCCGGCCGTTCCGTCAGGTCGTGCCCGCCCAGGACCAGGTTGATCCCGGCCTCCTTGGCGTAGAGCCGCGTGTACATGCTGCCCTCGCCGGTGAGGTACGTGTCACAGCCGAGCGCGATCGCCTCCTCCAGCCACATCGTGTAGCTGCCCGCTCCCGTGACGATGCCGACGTGGCGGGCCGTGGACGCGTTCCGGTGGACCTCGGGGGCCCGGCCGAGCGTCGACGAGACGGTCGCGACCAGCGCGTCCCAGCCCCCTTCGATCCTCCCGTGCACGCCGGCCAGCGACCCTTCGTACGGCGCGAAGCGGCCCTGGACGGCGATCCCGAGCAGCGCCGCCAGCTCGTGGCCCGTCCCGTGGTCCGGCGCGCCGTCGAGCGAGGCGTGCGCCCCGTACAGCGAGACCCCGGCCGCGCGCAGCGCCTCGAGCTTGCGCTCGTGCAGGTCCCGGTCGATGTACGACCAGGAGGGGTGATGGACGAGGAGGAGCTGGGCACCCGCGGCGACCGCCAGCCCGATCGAGCGGAAGGTGGTGTTGACGGTCGACGCGACGACGCTGACCGGCCCGCCGGCGTCGACGACCAGCCCGTTCTCCGGCTCTCCGTCGCGATATCGGGCGGCCTCGAGCGCCTCATCCAGCCAGCGTGCGATGTCGACGGCGGTGGGCACCCCGAACGTCAGTCGTCGCGCACGCGGTCGGCGCGGAACCGCGCGATCAGGCCGTTGGTCGAGGCATCGTGGCCCGTCGCCGGCGGATCCCCCAGCGGCGCCAGCAGCTCGGCGGCGATGCGGGTCGCCAGCGCCTTGCCCAGCTCGACGCCCCACTGGTCGAACGAGTCGATCCCCCAGACCGTCCCCTGGACGAAGACCTTGTGCTCGTACAGCGCGACCACCGACCCCAGCGTCCGCGGCGTCAGGCGGTTCGCGAGCAGGACCGACGTCGGGCGGTTGCCCGCGAACACCCGGGCGGCGACCTGGTGGGCCGGCACGCCCGCCGCCTCGACCTCCTCGCGGGTCTTCCCGAACGCGAATGCCTCGGCCTGGGCGAACAGGTTCGCCATCAGCAGGTCGTGGTGGTCGCCGATCTCCGTCGTCGGGTTCACGAAGCCGATGAGGTCGGCCGGCACGATCCGCGTGCCCTGGTGGAGCAGCTGGTAGTAGGCGTGCTGCCCGTTGGTCGCGGCCGTGCCCCACACGATGGCGCCGGTGCCGACGGTCACGGGCTTGCCGTCGAGCCGCACCGACTTGCCGTTCGACTCCATCTCCAGCTGCTGGAGGTACGCCGGGAAGCGCGAGAGCTCCTGGCTGTAGGGCAGGACGGCGTGGGTCCCGAAGCCGAAGAAGTCGCCGTACCACACCCCGAGCATGCCCATCAGCACGGGCAGGTTGCGGTCGAGCGGCGCGGTCAGGAAGTGCTCGTCCATCGCCCGGAAGCCCGCCAGCATCTCCCGGAAGTCGTTCGGCCCGATCGCGATCATCAGCGACAGGCCGATGGCCGAGTCCATCGAGTACCGGCCGCCGACCCAGTCCCAGAACCCGAACATGTTGTTGGTGTCGATGCCGAACTCGCGGACCTTGTCGGCGTTGGTGGAGACTGCGACGAAGTGCCTGGCGACGGCCACCTCGTCGTGGAGGGTCGCGAGCAGCCAATCCCGCGCGGTCCGCGCATTGGTCAGCGTCTCCAGCGTCGTGAACGTCTTGCTGCTGACGATGAACAGCGTCTCGGCCGGATCGAGGTCCATCGTGGCCTCGCGGATGTCGACGCCGTCGACGTTGGACACGAACCGGAACCGGCGCGACCGGTCCGAGTAGTGGCGCAGGGCCTCGGTCGCCATCGCGGGGCCGAGGTCGGAGCCGCCGATGCCGATGTTGATCACGTTCCGGATCGGCTTGCCCGTGAACCCGGTCCACTCGTTGTCGCGGACCTTGAGCGAGAAGGCGGCCATCCGGTCGAGGACCGCGTGGACCTCGGCGACCACGTTCTGGCCGTCGACCACCAGGCGCTCGCTCGCCGGCGCACGCAGGGCCGTGTGCAGGACCGCCCGGTCCTCGGTCGTGTTGATGTGCTCGCCCGCGAACATCGCGGCCCGCCGTTCCTCGAGGCCGGCTGCGCGCGCCAGGTGCACGAGGAGGTCGATGGTCTCGGCGGTCGCCCGGTGCTTGGAGTAGTCGAGGAAGATCCCGGCACCCTCGGCCGTCATGCGGCTCGCCCGCTCGGGGTCCGAGGCGAACAGGTCACGCAGGTGGGCGTCCTTGACCGCCCGATGGTGGGCGACGAGCGCCTTCCACTCGGCGGTCCGGTCGATGGACGATGGGCGGTCGGTCGTGGCGGTCATGGCAGGCGCAGCGTACGTCAGGCGATCGGCACCCAACCATCCGGCGACCACACGGACAGCTCGCCCACGGCGATGTCGAACCAGGCGCCGTGGAGCTCGATCGATCCATCCAGCTCGCGTGACCGGATCCACGGAAACGAGCGCAGGTTGGCGATCGATCGCTCGATCGAGCAGAGCTCGAGGGCGCGACGGCGCGCCTCCGGGTCCGTCCAGCCATCGCGGTCGAGGTCGGCGGCGAGGTCGCGGATTCCCCAGACCCACGCCCCGACGAAATCCGTCGTGCTCAGCGGGCTGGTCGGGTCGAGCGCCGCCTCGATCCCGCCACACCGACCGTGGCCGAGGACGAGGATGTGGCGCACCCCGAGCGCGAGGACGGCGTACTCGAGCGCGGCACTGGTGGCGTGGTTTCGGTCGTCCGGCTCGTACAACGGGACCAGGGCGGCGATGTTGCGGATCACGAACAGCTCGCCGGGCCCGGCGTCGAACACCGTCTCCGGCGCGGATCGCGAGTCAGAGCACCCGATGACGACGATCGTCGGCCGCTGGCCCTCGGTTCCCAGGCGCCGGTAGCGCTTGCGCAGCGCCGGGTAGCGGGCCCGCCGGAATCGCCGGTAGCCGGCGTCGAGCTCGGTCGGCAGGATCGGCTTGGGGGAGGCCACGCCGACAGCCTATCGACTGGGGCTACCCACCATCCGTTCGGTCGCGCGGCGCGGCCTTCAGCTCGACGCCGATCACCACCAGGTCATCGTCGCCGGTGTTCTCGATGGTGTGGCGCGGCGTCGATGTCGTGAACGAGACCCGCGGTGCCGCGGCCGCTGGGTCGGCACGGGAGTCGAACATCGTGGTGCCGTGCTCGTCCCGGCGCACGAAGTGCGAGCCCGAGATCCGGTAGGTCACGGTCGGCACGAGGTGCGTATGCAGCGGCGTCGTCGTCCCCGCGGCGATGGTGATCTCGAGCACCCGGACCTCGTCGTTCTCGAACACCACCCGGTGGATGTCGGGGGCGACGATCACCCCGTCGAGCTCGTCGAGCGCCATGGGCGACCTCCTGCGTCTCCCGCGTCGAGCGACCCGGGAAACGCGAAGCCTATGCCGAAGTCGGCCTGGCGGCATCCGCGTCAGGCACAAGGAGATCCACCGGCAGTCCGCTCGTCGACGACCGGCGGGCCGTCCTCCCTTCTTGAGGGCCGCGCACGCGAGGGAGCGAGCAGCCCGAGCGGCTACAGTCCCGCCTCGTGATCATCCCCCAGGAGCGGTTGCACTACTGTCAGCTGCGACCATCCTGCGGTGTCGGGTGTGCTGACTCTGTTCTGCGAACCCCAGGAAATGACAACTACGCATGTCCTGCCTGGCGTAGCAGGACGCGCGCCTCGGAACCGAGGTCGAGGAGGAACGGCTGCAGGCCACGCCACTGCTCGAGGATCTCATCGAGCGGATGACGGATCGCCCTTTCTGCGTTTGCGACGTGCACGGGGTCCTCGACCAGCCAAGCGAGCCACGCGGCCGCGCCACCGACGCCGAGCAACAGGCTAGAGGCGGCTGCATAGCCAAAGCGAACGCGACGTGCGTCGATCGTGGCTCCCACGTCCCGCAGGCCGGCGACATAGCCCTCGAACGCGACCTGTTCGAGGTCGGCCGCCTGGGCGATGCTGACATCCAGGAACTGCAGCGATATCGCGACGAGGCCGGCGAGGTCTTCCCCGATAGCCCCGATGCCGACGCCCGCCCAGTCGATCGCTACCGTCCGATCGTGCCCCTCGGGCGTTCTGACTCCGATCAGGTTCCGGCGAAATGCGTCATGGTGGCAGAGGCAGCGCGGAAGTCGATCGAGGCCGGCGAGGAGCTGGTCACGGTCCCGCCACTGGCGCCGGATCCTGGCGACGTCGTCGTCTGACATCCAAGCCGACCCGATGGGAGTCGCCGCGAGACGAGCCAGATCCGCGACGCCCGACTCGCCCAACGCCAGCCATGACCGGATCCGACCCGCCGACAGCCACTGGTCTGTCGGGAGCCGGCGGCCGCCGAGGTACGACCCGTTGAAGCGCCCGAGATGTCGAGCTGCGAGCCCGTACCGGGCTGGCGGCCACGGCTCAGCGTTGGCTTCGCTCACATCCTCGAGCCAGATCTCGAGATGTTGATCGTCAATCACCACGACCGCGAAGCAGGTGGGCGCCGCGAAGCCCTCGGGCAGGTCGCCGAGCAGGTCCGCCTCGTAGGCGAGCGCCTCGCGCTTCCAGTAGTCCCAGTCGACCGGGTCGGCATGGCCCGCCGTGCCCTGCAGCCGCTTGCGGACGACCGACCACCGGACGGGCCGCCCGGCGGCGACGGCAGTCCCGCGCACCCGGCACACGCCCTCCGAGGTCGCGGTGACCTCGCCGAAGCCGCCAAGGAGCGGTTCGATCGACCAATCGCGCACGACGAGCGATGGGTTCTGCAGCGCCGTGCGGACGACCTGGGTGATGACGTTGTGGTCGCCGTCCACGCCAGAGTGTAGTCACCTGGGTAGCCCGGTTACACTCCCGCCTCGTGATCATCCCCCAGGAGCGGCTGCGCAACTTCTCGATCATCGCGCACATCGATCACGGCAAGTCCACGCTCGCCGATCGGCTGCTGGAGCTGACCCACACGATCGAAGGCCGGCAGATGATGAGCCAGGTCCTCGACTCGATGGACCTCGAGCGCGAGAAGGGGATCACGATCAAGGCGCGGGCCGTCCGCCTCGAGTACACGGCGCGCGACGGCCTGACGTACGGCCTCAACCTCATCGACACGCCGGGCCACGTCGACTTCGCCTACGAGGTCAGCCGCAGCCTGCAGGCCTGCGAGGGCGCGATCCTCGTCGTCGACGCCGCGCAGGGCATCGAGGCCCAGACGCTCGCCAACGTCCACCTCGCGCTGCGCGAGGGCCTCACGATCATCCCGGTCCTCAACAAGATCGACCTGCCGTCCGCCCAGCCCGACGTCGTCATCGAGGAGCTCGAGAACGTGCTCGCGATGCCGCGCGAGGAGGTGATCCTCGCGTCCGCGAAGGAGGGGACCGGCGTGCCGGACATCCTCGAGGCGATCGTGGCGCGCATCCCGCCCCCCAAGGGTGACCCCAAGGCGCCGCTCCGCGCCCTCGTGTTCGACAGCCACTACGACGCGTACAAGGGCGTCGTCTGCTACCTGCGCCTGTCCGAGGGGACGCTCGAGGATCACGACGTCATCCGGCTGATGGCCAGCGGCGCGGAGGCCGAGCTGCTGGAGCTGGGCGTGTTCCGGCCGCAGCTGGTGCCGGTCGCGCGCCTCGTCGCGGGCGAGGTGGGCTACGTCGCGACCGGGCTCAAGAACGTGCGCGAGGCGCAGGTCGGCGACACGGTCACGACCGTGGCCAAGCCCGCGACCCGGCCGCTGCCCGGCTACCAGGAGGCGAAGAGCCTCGTGTTCTCTGGTCTCTACCCGCTCAGCGGCCCGGATTACCCGCTGCTGCGCGACGCCCTCGAGAAGCTGCACCTCAACGACGCGTCGTTCACCTACGAGCCGGAGTCGTCGGTCGCCCTCGGGTTCGGGTTCCGGTGCGGGTTCCTCGGCCTGCTGCACATGGAGATCGTCCAGGAGCGCCTCGAGCGCGAGTTCAACCTCGACCTCATCGCGAGCGCGCCGTCCGTCGAGTACCGGGTGCAGCTGACGATGGGCCGCGGCACGGTGGCCGTCGACAACCCCGCCAAGTTCCCGGACATCGGCGAGATCGAGACGATCGAGGAGCCGTGGGTCAACCTGGGCGTGGTCACGCCGGACCGCTACATCGGGTCGCTGATGGAGCTCACGACCGGGCGCCGCGGCTCGTTCGTGAACATGGAGTACCTCGACCCACAGCGGGTGCACATGCACTTCGAGCTGCCGCTGGCCGAGCTGATCGTCGACTACTACGACCAGCTCAAGAGCCGGACCCAGGGCTACGCCTCGATGGACTACGAGGAGACGCGCTACCGACCGGCCAACCTCGTGAAGCTCGACGTCCTGGTCAACGGCGAGCCCGTCGACGCCCTCAGCCTCATCGTTCATCGGGACCACGCGCAGCAGACGGGGCGCCAGCTCACATCGAAGCTGCGCCAGCTGATCCCGCGCCAGATGTTCGAGGTGCCGGTGCAGGCGGCGATCGGCAGCCACGTGGTCGCCCGGGAGACCATTCGAGCGATGCGGAAGAACGTGCTGGCGAAGTGCTACGGTGGCGATATCACCCGCAAGCGCAAGCTGCTCGAGAAACAGAAAGAGGGCAAGCAGCGAATGAAGCGCGTGGGATCGGTCGAGATCCCGCAGGAGGCGTTCCTCGCCATCCTGCGCATGGACGAGGCCTGATGCGCCCCGTCCTGTCTCGGAACGCCTGACGCCGGATGCCGGACGTGGACCTCTCCGGAATGCCCGGTATCGGCGACATCCCCGATCCGCTTCGGGTCCTGATGGCCGTCGGCCTGGCCGGCATCCTGATCATCCTCCGCTTCGACGCCGAGCGCTTCAACGCCGCCGAGTACAACGACGTCGACCGATGGGGGAACAAACCGTCCCTGCTGCGGCGGCTGGCCTGGTACACGCTCGGCATCGGCGGCATCCTCGCGATCCTGTGGATCCACCCGAGCCCCAGCACCGACCTGTACCTCGGCCTCGGCGACCGGCTGAGCGCGGTGATGCTGGGCCTCGCCTACGGCGCGATCGGGACGGCGATCGCGATCGGCATCGCCCTCTATCGCTACCACACGGTCCGGCTGCCACCGGTGATGTCGTACCCGGGCGCGATCCTCAACGCGATCGCGACGGCGTTCTTCGACGAGGCGGTGTTCCGGGGCCTGCTGTTCGGCTTCCTGCTGACCGCAGGTCTCCAGCCGAACCTCGCGAACCTCGTCCAGGCGCTCGTCTACGCGCTGGCCACGCGGCTCGGGGCGCCCGGGCGGCCGTGGTACATGCTCGTGACCGCCCTGGCGATCGGCCTCGCCGGCGGCTGGTTGGTCGGGGTCACGGGCGGCATCGGCGCCGCGTTCCTGGGCCATTCGATCACCCGGGTCGCGATCTTCCTCACGACCGGCCACTCCGGCCTGCCGAAGGCCAAGGGCACCGAGAGCGAGGAGGTCGCCCGGCGGCAGGCGACGCCCAAGGGCTGGCGGGTGCTCGATTCCGGCGAGGGGTCCCGCGACCAGTAGCGCTCCGGCCGTCTCCTCGGACCGGGGCGTGATCGCCCCGCAGCCGCCGGCCGCGCTCTACGTGCACGTGCCGTTCTGCGTCTCGCTGTGCCCGTACTGCGACTTCGTCGTCTATGCGGGCGCGGCGGCGCGGGGGCCGCGGGCGCGCGTCGAGGCGTTCGTCGGCGCGCTGCTGACGGAGATCGACCTGCGGGCCGACCTGGCCGACGCGGCGTTCGGGGCCGGCCGCGCGCCCCTCGACACGCTGTACCTCGGCGGCGGGACGCCCACGCTCCTGGCGCCGGCGTCGATCGCCGCCATCCTCCACCGCGTCCGGACCCACTTCGGGCTGGCCCCCGGTGCCGAGGTCACGATCGAAGCGAACCCGGGGCCCGACGAGCGCGGCGACGCCCTGGCGCTGGCCGATGCCGGGGTGACGCGGGTCTCGCTGGGGGCGCAGTCGTTCGATCCCACGCTGCTGCGGCGTCTCGGTCGCCGACACCGGCCGTCGGACGTCGCAGACGCCGTCGGGGCGGCGCGCGGCGCCGGCATCGCGTCGGTGTCGCTGGACCTCCTGTACGACGTGCCTTCGCAGACCGAGGCGACCTGGGCGGCGACGCTCGACGCGGCGCTCGCCCTCGAGCCCGACCACGTCTCGGCGTATGCGCTGACCCTCGACGACCCCGATGCCGAGGGGCTCACGGGGCCGGCCGGCGACCACCTCCCCACGCGGCCGGGCGCGCGACGCTGGCGCACGGCGGCGATCGAGGAGCAGGACGACGACCGGGCGGCCACGCAGTACGGGTTGGCGGTCGAGCGACTTGCCGCGGCGGGCTTTCGCGGCTACGAGATCTCCAACTGGGCCCGGCCCGGGCACGAGAGCCGCCACAACCTCGCCTACTGGCAGCGACGCTCGTGCGAGGCGGTGGGGCCCGGGGCGCACGCGTTCGACGGCGTGGTGCGTCGCTGGAATGCCGCTCGCCTCGACGGATATCTCGCCGCGCTCGCCCCGGCAGACGGCGCCTCCCCGGTCCTGCCGCCCGGCGGCCTCGAGGCGGTCGACGAGGCCGGGGCGGCGACCGAGGCGACGATCCTCGGCTTGCGGCTCGACACGGGCCTCGCGCTCGCCGACGCTGAGGCCGGGCCGCTCGCCCCGCACCTCGCCTGGGCCCTCGACGCCGGCCTCCTCGAGCGCTTCGAGGATCGCGAGCCACGCGTCCGCCTCACCACGCGCGGCCGCCTCCTTTCGAACGAGCTGTTCAGCCGACTCGTGTAGGGTCGGGTTCGACCTGTTGGTGCGCGACCGTTGACCCGTTTACGCCCCCTCCGGTGGTGCTGTAGCCGGGCGAGGGTGCAACGAGCCAGCCATACGCCTCCCTGTGGTGCAGGGTGGAATCGGGCGCCAAATCCGAGGCCGACCCGGCCACAACACCCCAGCCGGGCGTGAGACAAGGGAGGCGGGCAGGCGGCGGCCACGCCCTGCGCGTTGACACCCGGCACCCGCTTCCGTAGACTGTCCTCACTTCGTTAGCACTCTCGTGGTTCGAGTGCTAACGGACGCTCGGGAGAGGCTCCATGGCGCGACGCGCGCGTCAGTTGAGCGGCCTCCTGGACCTTCGCTCCCAGGCGATCCTTCGGGCCGTCATCGAGGAATACGTCACCACCGCCACGCCGGTCGGCAGTCAGGCGCTCGTCGAGCGCTACCGCCTCGGTGTGTCGAGCGCGACCGTCCGCGCCGTGCTGGCGGAGCTCGAGGCCGCCGGCCTCCTGACGCATCCGCACACGTCCGCCGGGCGCGTCCCAACCGAGAGCGGCTACCGCTACTACGTCGAGTCGATCGTCGACAGCGTCCCGCTCCCGCCCGTCGAGCAGCTGATGATCCGCCACCAGTTCGGCCAGGTGGAGTACGCGAGCGAGCACTGGTTCCGCCTCGCGGCCACGACGCTCGCCTCGGTGACCCGGGCCGCCGGGCTGGCGACCCCCGCCAAGCCGGTCTCGGCCCACCTCCGGCGCCTCGATCTCGTCTCCATCAGCGACCGCATGGCCAGTCTCATCCTCGTCCTCCGTGAGGGTTCGCTCAAGCAGGTGCTGATCTCGCTCGACGAGTCCACCGAGCAGGCCGAGCTGTCGCGCATCGCCTCCCTGCTCAACCACCTGCTCGAGGGCCGAACCGCCGTGGACGCCGAGCAGGCGCTCGGCGCGCTCGACCCGGCGAACCCGTCGCTGTCGCTGGCCCGCCGGGTCGGCGATCGGGTCGTGCGCGCGCTGCAGGAGTTCGACGCCGCGTCCATCGAGGAGCTGTTCTCGGACGGCCTGCTCAACGTGATGGCGGCGCCCGAGTTCGCCCAGAGCGAGAAGCTCCGGCGCGTGTTCGCCGCTCTCGAGAACCGGGCCTACCTCGCCCACCTCATCGCCGGCGTCGCCGGATCGGACACGGTCCGCGTGTACATCGGTCATGAGAACCCGGCCGCCGAGATGGCCGACGTCTCGCTCGTCCTCGCTCCGTACGGCCATCCGGGCCGGGGCATCGGCGTCGTGGGCGTGCTCGGCCCCACGCGCATGGCCTACCCCCAGGCGATCGGCACCGTCCGCTTCGTCTCCGGCCTGATGAACGAGCTGATCGACCACCTGTACGCCTGAACGAGAAATGTCCGAATCCACCCGCGCGAGCCGGAGAACGATGAGCCGCAAGACCCGCGCCGAAGAGCGCATCGACGACATCGACGTGTCCCCCGCGTCCCTGTCCGCTCAGATCGACCTCCTGCGTGCCGAGCGCGACGAGGCGGTCTCGAGGTCGGATGAGTACGTGCTCGCGCTGCAGCGCGAGCGGGCCGAGTTCATGAACTTCAAGCGCCGGACCGCCGAGGAGCGGGAGCGCGAGCTCGGCCTCGCCGGCGAGGACCTGATCCGCAAGGTCCTGGCGCTCGCCGACGATTTCGACCGCGCGATCGAGACCCGGCCGGGTGACCTCGAGGAGGACCCCTGGGCTGACGGCATCGTCGTCATCGACCGCAAGCTGCGCCAGCTCCTGGAGAGCGAAGGCGTCACCCAGGTCGAGGCGTCCGCCGGGACCCAGTTCGACCCGCGCGAGCACGAGGCGATCGTGAGCGTCCCGGGCACCGGCCGCCCGGAGGGCGAGATCGTCGACGAGGTGCGCCGCGGCTACCGGCTGCGCGACCGCGTCATCCGGCCGGCCCTGGTCGCCGTCGCGACGGCCGAGGACGCACCGCCGGGACCGACCAACTAGGACAACCGATCACCACCGACCACCCACCACCCGAACCCAGTAACGACCAGGAGAGCGCCTCGCATGGGCAAGATCATCGGCATCGACCTCGGAACGACGAACAGCGTCGTGGCGGTCATGGAAGGCGGCGAGCCGACCGTGATCCCGTCGTCCGAGGGCAATCGCACCGTCCCGTCGGTCGTCGGCTTCTCGAAGACCGGCGAGCGCGTCGTCGGCCAGCTGGCCAAGCGCCAGGCCGTCACCAACCCGACCAACACCGTCTACTCGATCAAGCGGTTCATGGGCCGCCGCTGGGACGATCCCGAGGTCCAGCGGTCGAAGTCCCTCGTCCCGTACACGGTCGAGAAGGATTCCAAGTCCGACGGCATCAAGGTCGTCGCCGACGGCAAGGGCTACACCCCGCCCGAGATCTCGGCGATGGTCCTCCAGAAGCTCAAGGCCGACGCCGAGGCGTATCTCGGCGAGAAGGTCACCGAGGCCGTCATCACGGTCCCGGCGTACTTCGACGACACGCAGCGCCAGGCGACCAAGGACGCCGGGCGGATCGCGGGCCTGGAGGTCAAGCGGATCATCAACGAGCCCACGGCCTCGGCGCTCGCCTACGGCCTGGACAAGAAGCACGACGAGAAGATCGCCGTCTACGACCTCGGCGGCGGCACGTTCGACATCTCGATCCTCGAGCTGGGCGAGGGCGTGTTCGAGGTCAAGGCGACCAACGGCGACACCCACCTCGGCGGCGACGACTTCGACCAGCGCGTCATCGAGTGGCTGCTGGCCGAGTTCAAGAAGGACCAGGGGATCGACCTCTCGAAGGACCAGCAGGCCCTGCAGCGCCTCAAGGAGGCCGCCGAGAAGGCGAAGATCGAGCTGTCCTCGACGGCCACGACCGAGATCAACCTGCCCTACGTGACGGCCGACGCCTCGGGCCCGAAGCACCTGGTCATGAACCTGTCGCGGGCCAAGCTCGAGGACCTCGTCAGCGACCTCGTCGCGAAGACGAAGGGCCCCGTGCAGGCCGCCCTCAAGGACGCCGGCCTCAAGCCGTCCGAGATCGACGAGGTCATCCTCGTCGGCGGCCAGACGCGCATGCCGGCTGTCCAGGAGATGGTCAAGTCGCTGTTCGGCGGCAAGGAGCCCCACAAGGGCGTCAACCCGGACGAGGTCGTGGCCGTGGGCGCCGCGATCCAGGCCGGCGTGCTGGGCGGCGAGGTCAAGGACGTCCTCCTGCTCGACGTCACACCCCTGTCGCTGGGCATCGAGACCCTGGGCGGCGTCATGACCCGGCTGATCGACCGCAACACGACCATCCCGACCTCGAAGTCGCAGGTGTTCTCGACGGCCTCGGACAACCAGAGCCAGGTCGAGATCCACGTCCTCCAGGGCGAGCGCGACTTCGCGACCGACAACAAGACCCTCGGCCGGTTCATCCTCGACGGCATCCCGCCTGCGCCGCGGGGCATCCCGCAGGTCGAGGTGACGTTCGACATCGACGCCAACGGCATCCTCGACGTCAAGGCCAAGGACCGGGCGACCGGCAAGGAGCAGCAGGTCCGGATCACGGCCTCGTCGATGCTGTCCAAGGACGACGTCGACAAGATGGTCCGCGACGCCGAGAGCCACGCCGACGAAGACAAGAAGCGACGCGAGGAGGTCGAGCTCCGCAACCAGGCTGAGCAGCTGACCTACCAGGCCGAGCGGACGCTCAAGGACCTCGGCGACAAGGTGTCGGCCGAGGACCGGGCCGCGGTCGAGTCGCAGGTCGCGACCCTGCGCGAATCGCTGAAGGGCTCGGACGCCGACGCCATCCAGTCCGGGATGCAGGCCCTGGTCGAGACGCTCTCGCGCGTGTCGACGGCGGCCTACCAGGCGGCCGACACCGGTTCGAACGGCGACGGCACCTCGGGCGACGGGTCCGAGGGTCCGGCCGAAGGCGAGGCCGAGCCGGCCGGCGCCCGCTCCGGCGGCGACGGCGGTGACGCAGGCGACGAGACCGTCGAAGGCGAGTTCAAGGAGGTCTAGCCTCCGTTCCCCCGTTCAGACACACGGCCCGCCGGCTCACGCCGGCGGGCCGTTTCTTCGTGTTCGTCGAGTTGCGCGGGGCCGGTCGGGGTACGCCGTGGCTCCCTGTCCGCGGTCGCGCTCGCCCGGTTTCCACCGTTCACCATCCAGGCGGGTCGTCGCGCGCGGATCAGGCCCGCCTACCCGCAGGAGGAGTGCCCGGTGGCGATTCCGGAGCGTCTGGCGGTCGGATCCGGGGCGAACACCCGAGTGAGTGGTACGTGGGGGGAAACGAGCCCAGCGAGCATGGCCGGCGGCGCTGCTATCGGGTATGCGTTGCCGAGCTCGGCGTGCTCGTCAGTTGGCCAGCCGCTACCAGACCTGGCTGTCCAGGGTGGGGGAGATCAGCTGGGGAAGGATCCGCGAGGTGCCGTCCTGCGGATCGATCAGCACCGGGTGCCCGGTGGCCTCGCTGGGGTAGGCGATCACCGACGTTCCATCAGGCGCGGATGAGCATCTCCTGGACCGCGTCGCGCGCGAGCTCCGCGTCCCGGAGGATCAGGCCAGCCGCCGCGTCCAGCCGCGCGAGCCCAGGATCGACGAGCTGGGCGAAGGCGTCATGATCGCCCTGCCTCGCGCGTTCGACGAGCACTCGCTGGTCCACGGTGACCTCGCTGAGCCGCGACCATGGCGGTCGCGTTCGACAGCGTATGGCGTCGGTGGGCCGGGAATTGTTCACCGGCGACCGTGCCGCGTCCGTCCCTCGCCCTCAGTCCCGCGCTCGGCCTCGGCCTGGCTCGCCCGCTTTCCACCGCCCACCACCCGCACGGGTCGTGGCGCCCAAGTCGGACCCGCCTACTCACCCCGGGCATGTCCGGTGGTGTTTCGGGCCGTCTGAGGTCGGATCCGATGGCGATGACCCGAGTGAGTGGTCGCCGGGACAAACAGGATCCCGGCGACGGGGCCGAGCGGAGCCGCGGCCCATCGACGCAACGCGACGGTCCGGCTCGGGAGGGCCGAGGCGAACGTGGAGGCATGGAGCTCGATGCGACGCCGGGTCGTGGTGGTGTCGGGCACGACCAGCCAGCGTGATACCGACCGCACGCGCCAGCCCCGCTCGCCGGCGACCTTCGTCGCGAGCCGCGCCTTGCGGTCGATGCCCGCGAGCGTCGCCTGGACGTCGGGGATCGCGCTCTTGACCTCGATGATCAGCAGCGAGCCTGTCGGCGGATGGAACGCGAGGATGTCGATCGACCCACGTTCGCCCCAGATGTTGAACGTGGCCTCGGGCACGACCTCCCAGCCATGTCCGCGGAGGAGCGCGCCGACCCGCTCGACGATCTCGGCGTGGTCGGCGTCGAGCAGCCGATCGAGGTCCTCGCCGTGGGCGAGCAGCTGCACCCGGAGGCGCGCGCCCAGCTCCCCAGCCACGCGCACGAGCAAGCGATGCGTGACCCGGTCCGCTCCGCCGCTCTCGATGCGGCTGATCGCGGACTGGGAGAGGCGGGTGCGTCGCGCGAGATCGGCCTGCGTCCACCCGCGGCGGCGCCGAAGGGCGCGGATCGCGAGACCAAGTCGAACGGGTTCCACGCGGTGAACGATGGCGGCCGGCGCTTATCCCGGAATTTGCGGGCACCCACCCACGAACAACGTGCGCGTTGACCGTACCAAGTTTCTGGCGCTAGCATGGCGGATGGACCGACCGACTGGTCGGTCGGTCGCCATCGAGCCCGAGGCCCATGACCCGCCCGGATCCGGCCGAACAGAGTCGCAGCCGCCGCGAGCGGATTCTCGACGCTGCGTTTCACGCGTTCGCGACCCGCGGCTACCGCGACACCGCCGTCGACGACATCGCGGGCGCCGCGGAGACGTCAAAGGGCGGCATCTACTTCCACTTCCCGAACAAGGAATCCATCTTCCGCGAGCTGATGGAGACGACCGCCGACAAGCTGGTCGCGCGGGTGGAGAAGTCGGTCGACCTCGAGACCGAGCCCGTCGCGCGGGCCGAGGTGGCGATCCACACGGTGCTCACGACCTTCGCCGGTCATCGGACCATGGCGCGGCTCCTGTTCCTCGACACGATGGGCGCCGGGCGCGTGTTCCAGGCCGAGACGAACAACCTCCACGAGCGCTTCGCCCGCCTGATCCAGGGGTACCTCGACGAGGCGGTCGCGACCGCCGTGATCCCGCCGATCGACACCCGGATCGCGAGCATCGCGTGGTTCGGGGCCCTGAACGAGGTCGTCGCCCGGTGGCTGCTCGCCGATCACGCGGGCCGGCTCGAGGACGCCTATCCGGCGCTGCGGGCGGTCCTGCTGCGATCGGTCGGCGTGCCCGAGGAGCGCATCGAGCGCGTCGCTGTGCCTGCCATCGCCGACGGCGTCGGCTTCCCGGAGAAGGCGCGATGACCGCGGTCCGGCCGGGGAGCGGTCGCACCGAGCTCGCGGCCTCGTCGCTCGGGCCGCGGATCGCGGCACTCCTCGACGACCGCGACGACGACCATGGTCCGACGCTCGCCTCGGTGACGGCGCCGGTCGGCATCGTCGATCCGATCTCGCTGTACGCGGCGGCCGTCGAGGCAGACCTCGAGGCCGCGCTGTGGCTGCGCCCGGCCGACGGGACGGCGTTGGTCGGCATCGGCCGCGCCTGGGCGACGGAGCCCGATGGACCCGATCGGTTCGCCGAGGCGGAGCGGGCCTGGCAGGGGCTGCTGCGAGCCGCGCGCGTCGCCGGCGCGAGCCCCGTCCTGATGGGCGGGCTGGGCTTCACGGGCCGGCGACCCGGCGACGACGACGTCTGGACGCCGTTCGGAGCGGCGTCGCTCGTGCTCCCACAGCTGGTCTACGCGTTGGTGTCCGACGGCGCGATCCTCACCGCATCGGCCGTCACGACGGCGGACGACCTCGACCGGCGCTGGTCAGCGCTCGCGCGACGCGCCCGCGAGCTCGAGCCGAGCCCGACCGGCATCGTCGCGAGACCGGTCTTCGCGCCGCTCGTCATCGACGCCGAGCAGCCGTCGCGCGAGGTCTGGGACCGCCTGGTCGGGATGTTCGCCGGGGCGGTCGGCCGGGGGCGGATCGACAAGGTCGTCCTGGCCCGCCGGGTCGGGCTCCGGTCGCCCGTCGAGCTCGACGTCCCCAACGCCCTCCGCCGCCTTGCCGCGAGCGCCCCGGAGAGCACGACGTATGCGTTCCGGCGCGGTGGCCGGACGTTCCTGGGCTCCACGCCCGAGCGGCTGGCGCGCACGAACGGCCGGGCGTTCCGGACCATGGCGGTGGCCGGGTCGATCCGCCGTGGCACCGACGCCGCCGAGGACGCGGCCCTCGCCGAGGAGCTGCTCGCGTCCGAGAAGGACCGCGAGGAACAGGCGATCGTCGTCGAGGCGATCCGCGACCAGCTGACGCCGATCGCCGAGACGCTCGAGGTCGCGCCCGAGCCCTCGGTGATGACCCTCCGGTTCGTCCAGCACCTGGCGACGGAGATCTCGGGGACGCTGCCGGACGCCCGAGGGCTGCTGTCGGTGGCCGGACTCCTCCACCCGACGCCGGCGGTCGGCGGCCAGCCGCGCGACGTCGCGCTGGCCCTGGTCGAGGAGCACGAGGGGTTCGACCGGGGCTGGTACGCGGGACCGATCGGCTGGCTGGGGGCGGACGGCGACGGCGAGCTGTGCGTCGCGCTGCGCTGCGGGATCGTGGATCACGCCCGGGCCACGCTGTTTGCGGGCTGCGGCATCGTCGCCGATTCCGACGCGGAGGCGGAGTGGGAGGAATCGCGCATCAAGCTCCGCGCGGTGGTGGCGGCGCTGGGCATCCCGGCGGACGAGCCGTGAGCGACGCTGCGCTGCTCGGGGCCTTCGTCGCCGAGCTGGTCGCGGCCGGCGTGCGCGAGGCCGTGGTGTGCCCCGGGTCGCGGTCGACGCCGCTCGCGCTGGCGCTCCGAGCCACTGGGGAGCTCCGGGTGCGCGTGCTGCTGGACGAGCGAGCGGCCGGCTTCTTCGCCGTCGGCATGGCCCGCACTGACCGGAGGCCGGTCGTCGTGCTGGTCACGTCCGGGACCGCCGCGATGGAGCTCGGGCCGGCTGTGGTCGAGGCCGCGCACGCGCGCGTGCCACTGATCGTGCTCACCGCCGACCGGCCGGCGGAGCTGCGCGACCGCGGGGCGCCGCAGACCATCGACCAGGACCACCTCTACGGGCGGCAGGCGAAGTGGTTCGCCGAGCTGCCGCTGTTCGATGGCGATCCGGCCACCGCCGCGCACGTGCGCTCGCTCGCCGGTCGCGCGGTGGCGACCGCGCTCGCCGGCCCCGCCGGCCCCGTCCACCTCAACGTGCCCTTCCGAGAGCCGTTGCTCCCCGACGGTCCGCTGACGGACGCGCTTGCCGAGTCCCCGTTCACGACTGGTGTCGCCGGGCGCCCGACGCTGGACGACGGAGCGATCGCCGCGCTCGCGGGGCGCCTCGCCGGCGCGAGGCGCGGGCTCATCGTCGCGGGCCCGGACGACGATCCGCGGCTGCCCGCGGCGCTGGCCGCGCTGGCGTCGCGGACCGGCTTCCCGATCCTCGCCGATCCGCTGTCCGGCCTCCGGGCGGGCCCTCACGACCGGTCGATGGCGATCGTTCGCGCCGACCAGCTCGTGCGCCGCGGGCCGTGGATCGACGCCCATCGCCCGGACCTCGTCGTCCGCACCGGCGCGATGCCCACGTCCAAGCCCATCGCCGAGCTCCTCGCAACGAACCGGCCGGAGCTCCTCGTGCTCGATGGCGACGGCGCCTGGCGCGAATCGGCGATCGTCCCCGCGACCTTCGTGCACGCCGATCCCGCGGCGACGGCCGAAGCGGTGGCGGCGCGGCTCCCGGCGCGGCGCGTCGACGACCCCTGGGCGACCGACTGGCTCGCGGCGGATCGGGCGGCGGTCGAGGCGATGGACGGCTGGCTCGCGGCCTGCGACGAGCCGTTCGAGGGCGCGCCGTTTCCCGCCCTCGCGGCGGCGCTGCCGGACGGCGGCTCGCTGTGGGCCGGCAACTCGATGCCCGTCCGGGACCTGGACGGCTGGCTGCCGTCGACCTCCCGCGCCATCGCGATCCGGGCGAACCGCGGCGCCAACGGGATCGACGGCGTCGTGTCGGCCGCCCTCGGATCCGCCGCGGTCGCCGGCGGGCCGGTCGCGCTGGTCGTCGGCGACCTGTCGTTCCTCCACGACCTCAACGCGCTCGTGGCCGCCAAGCTTCACGACCTGTCGGCGACGATCGTGCTCGTCAACAACGACGGCGGCGGAATCTTCTCGTTCCTCCCGCAGGCGAGCGCGGCGATCCCCGGGGCCGGCCTGCCGGACCGGTACGAGGAGCTGTTCGGGACGCCGCATGGGATCGACGTCGCGCCGGTCGTGACCGCGTTGGGCGGCGAGCACGTCCTGGTCCGGCCGGACGACCTGCGGGCGCAGGTCGAGCGGTCGATCGCCTGCACAGGGGTGCAGGTGCTCGAGCTGCGGACCGATCGGGCGCGGAACGTCGCGCTCCACCGCGAGGTCGCCGCGGTCGTCGCGACGGCGATCCGGCCATGAGCCGGCTGGACGTCGACGGCCTCCGCTGGGAGGTCCGTGCGCACGGCGCCGGGACGCCCCTGCTGCTGATCCATGGCTTCACCGGTCGCGGGACGTCGTGGGCGGGCCACGCCAGCGCGTTCGCGCGGTCGTTCCGGGTCATCGTCGTGGACCTGCCGGGTCACGGACGCACGGCACCCGGCGAGGCGAACCGGGCGTCCGTGGAGCGCACAGCCGACGACCTGGCCGCCATCCTCCGTCGCCTGGGGGCCGCACCGGCCGACGTCGTCGGCTACTCGCTCGGGGCCCGAATCGCCCTCCGCCTGGCCGTCGCCCACCCCACCGTCGTCCGCCGCCTCGTCCTCGAGAGCCCGTCGCCAGGCATCGCGGACCCGGCGGCGAGGACCGAGCGACGGGCCGCCGACGACGCGCTCGCGGCCCGGATCGAGCGCGACGGGATCGCCGCCTTCGTCGCCGAGTGGGAGGCGCAGCCGATCTTCGCCACCCAGGCGGCTCTGCCAGCGGCTCGCGCCGCGAGGATCCGGGCGATCCGCCTCGCCAACCGCCCCGAGGGCCTGGCCGTCAGCCTGCGGGCCGCCGGCCAGGGTGTCATGGAACCCCTCGTCGACCGGCTCGCCGAGGTCCGGGCCCCGACGCTCGTGATCGCCGGCGCCCTGGACGATCGCGCCCGACCCCGCGCGGCGGCCGTCGCCGCCGGCATTCCCGGCGCCCGGCTTGCGGTCGTCGAGGGGTCCGGCCACACCCCGCACGACGAGCGGCCCGCCCGCTTCCGACGCCTCGCCCTCGACTTCCTGCAGGAGGACGCCGCATGACCGCCCCGGTCACCTGGACCCCCGTCGTCGAATACGACGACATCCGCTACGAGCGCTCCGGCACGGGCATCGCGAAGGTGACGATCGCGCGGCCCGAGGTCCGCAACGCGTTCCGGCCGCAGACCGTGCGGGAGCTGATCGACGCGTTCGCGAGGATCCGCGATGACGCGACGATCGGCTGCGTGCTGCTGACCGGCGAGGGCGACATGGCGTTCTGCTCGGGCGGCGACCAGAAGTACAAGAGCCACGAGGGCGGCTACCTCGACAGCGACGGGCTCGCCCGCCTCAACGTCCTCGACCTGCAGCGCCAGATCCGTTCGCTCCCGATCCCGGTGATCGCGCTGGTGAACGGGTACGCGATCGGCGGGGGCCACGTGCTCCACGTCGTGTGCGACCTCTCGATCGCCAGCGACAACGCGATCTTCGGCCAGGTCGGGCCGCGGGTCGGCAGCTTCGACGCTGGCTTCGGGGTCGGGCTCCTGGCCCGGCTGGTCGGCGACAAGAAGGCCAAGGAGATCTGGTTCCTGTGCCGCCAGTACTCGGCCCAGGAGGCGCTCGACATGCACCTCGTGAACAAGGTCGTCCCGCTGCCCGAGCTCGAGGCCGAGGGCGTCCAGTGGGCCGACGAGATCCTGCAGATGAGCCCGACGGCGATCCGCTTCCTGAAGTCCGCCTTCCTCGTCGCCACCGACGGCCTGGCCGGGCTCCAGGAGTTCGCCGGCAACGCGACCGGCCTGTACTACACGACCGACGAGGCGCACGAGGGGTCCACCGCGTTCCTCGAGAAGCGCCCGGCCGAGTACACGAAGTACCCGCGCCGCCCGTGAGAGCGACCTCGGCTCCGACGGCTCGCCCATCGCCACTCCGGATCTGGCTGCTGGCCGCCCGGCCCGCGACGCTGCCGGCGGCCCTGAGCGGTGTCGTCGTGGGAATCGGGGCGGCCGCCGGGAGCGGCGGCCCGATGCGGCTCGATACGGCGTTGGGCTGCGTGGCCGTGGCGCTGCTGCTGCAGGTCGTCGCGAACTTCGCGAACGACCTGTCCGACTTCCGCCGCGGCGCCGACACGCCGGACCGCCAGGGGCCGCTGCGGGTCGCCTCCGCCGGCCTGGTCACGGAGCGCCAACTGGAGGTGGCGATCGGGTTCACGATCGGGCTGGCCGGGGTGGTCGGCCTGTGGCTCGCGTACGTTGGCGGGCCGGTGTTGATCCTGCTGGGGGTGCTCGCCGTCGTCGCCGCGCTGGCGTACACGGGGGGGCCATGGCCCTACGGCTATCGCGGGCTGGGCGAGGTGTTCGTGTTCGTGTTCTTCGGCCTGGTCGCGGTCGTCGGGACGGCCTATCTCCAGACCGGGCGGCTCGAGGCGCTGTACTGGGCCTCGGCGGTCCCGCCGGGCGCGCTGATCACCGCGATCCTCGTGGTCAACAACCTGCGCGACATCCCGACGGACAGGGCGGCCGGCAAGCGCACGCTGGCGGTCATGCTCGGCGAGCGGGGCGCACAGGCGGAGTACGCGGTGCTGCTCGCCGCTGCGTACATCGTGCCCGTGGGACTCGCGCTCGCCGGTCAGTCCTGGCTCGTGCTGGCGCCGCTGCTGTCGCTGCCCCTGGCCGCCCCGCTGCTGCGGACGGTGCGGGGCTTCGGGGACCGACGCGAGCTGAACCTCGTGCTCAAGGGGACGGCCCGGCTGGCGCTCGTGTTCGCGCTGCTGTTCGCGGCTGGGCTGGCGGCACCATGAGCGGGGCCATGGTGGTCGCGTCGCTGCGCGCGGACCGCGTCACCGTCCGGTTCCGGCGCCCGTTCCCGGTCGCGTCCGGGATGTGGAACGCGCGCGAGGCCTGGATCCTCCGGCTGACCGACGGGGACGGCCGGACCGGCGTCGGCGAGGCGGTGGTGGAGCCCGACGACGGCGAGGTGGCCGTGAGCGTGCTCGAGGCGCTGGTCCGCGAGGCGGTCGTGATGGCGGGCGCGGGCCGGCTGCCGACCGGCGACGAGCTCGAGGGGCACGGGCGGCCGGGCCGGGCGCTCCGCGCCGCGCTCGACGCCGCGCGGTTCGACCTCGATGGTGTGCCGTCCGCGGCGCTGCAGCCCGACGGCGAGGGCGTCGGGGTCAACGCGACCATCCCGCTGCTGGGGCCCGTGGCGTCCGCCGAGGCGGCTCGGCAGGCGGTCGCGGCCGGGTTCGCGACGCTGAAGCTCAAGGGCGGGGCCGAGCGGGAGACCGAGGTGCTGGTCGACCGGGTCCGCGCCGTGCGCGAGGCGATCGGGCCCGACGTGCGGCTCCGCCTCGACCTCAACGGCGCCTGGGATCCGGGGATCGCCGAGGACCGGCTCGACGCGGTGGCCCGGTTCGACCTCGAGTACGTCGAGCAGCCCCTGGCGGGCGACGATGCCGCGGCGCTCGCCGACCTCCGACGCCACGTCCGGGTCCCGATCGCGGCCGACGAGACGGTCGAGTCGATGAAGGCCGTGCGCGAGCTGCTCGACGCGGAGGCGGTCGACGTGCTCGTCGTGAAGCCGGCGCGCGTCGGTGGGCTGACCGTTGGCGCGCAGATGGCCGACCTGGCGGCGGGGCGCGGCGTGCCGGTCGTGGTGAGCACCCTGTTCGAGACGGGCATCGGCATCGCGGCGGCGCTGGCGCTCGCGGCCTCGCTACCGGACGTGGGCGGGTCGAACGCACCTCCGCCGGACCATGGCCTCGCGACGGCCGGCCTGCTCGAGCACGACCTGTTGCGCCACCAGCTGGTCCTCGAGGACGGCCGCATGTGGATCCCCGACGAGCCCGGGCCCGGCGGACTGGGCATCGACACGGACGAGGACGCGATCGAGCGTTATCGCGCCGTGGCCGTGGAGGCGGTGGGATGAGCGTGGCGCCCGACGCTGCCGCTCCGGTGATCCTCGCCGGCGACGTCGCGATCTCGTGGTCCGAGCTCGACCGCCGATGCGACGCGATCGCGGCGCACCTGCGCGCGGCCGGCGTGCCGGCGGGCGGCGTGGTCGCCGTGGCCGGCTCGGCGTCCCTCGGCGCCGCCGTCTCGATCCTGGGCATCGTGCGGGCCGGCGCCATGGCCGCGCCGCTGCCCGAGGGCCGGACCGCCGCGGAGCAGGCCGCGAGCCTGGCGCTGCTCGATCCGGTGCTCGTGCTCGATCGCGACGACGTCGCACGACCGGGGCGATCCCTCGGTGGCGCGGGCGTGGTCGTCCTGACGTCGGGGACCACCGCGACGCCCAAGGGGGTGGTGCTGCCGTCGCGGGCCCTGGAGGCGAGCGCCGATGCCTGGCTCGCGGCCACGCCGCCCGCGACCGGCTGGCTGCTCGCGCTCGGTCTCGCGCACGTCGCCGGGATCGGCGTCCTGTGGCGGGCGATGACCCAGCGGGTCCCGATGCGGATCGCCGCGCCCGACGACCCGGTCGCCCAGCTCGAGGCGCTGCGGGCGACACCGGCGATCAGCCATGTCTCGCTGGTGCCCGCGCAGCTGGTTCGGTTGCTCGTGGCCTCGGCCCACCGGCGGCCGCCGGACACCCTGCGCGCGGTGCTCCTCGGCGGCGGCCCGATCCCGGATGCCCTCGTCGTCCGTGCGCTCGACGCCGGCTGGCCGGTCGTCCCGACGTACGGCTTGAGCGAGGCCGGGTCGGGCGTGACGGCCCTGGCGACGGGCGAGGCCCGGGCAGCGCCGGGCAGCGCCGGTCGCCCGCTCCCCGGGGTTCGGGTGACGATCGAGGACGCGGGCGCGGACGACGTGGGCGAGATCGTCGTCGACACGCCGGCACGATTTGCCGGCTATCTCGGCGAGCCCGTCGCCGACGGCCCGATCCGGACGGGCGACCTCGGCCGGCTCGACGGCGCCGGCCGCCTGGTGGTCGTCGACCGGCGGTCCGACCTGATCGTCCGCGGCGGGGAGAACGTCGCTCCCGCCGAGGTCGAGGGCGTCCTGACGGCGTTGCCGCCCATCGCCGACGCGGCGGTCGTCGCGCGTCGCGACGAGGTGCTCGGCCAGGTGCCGGTGGCGGCGATCGTCGTCGGCCCCGACGTCGCCGATCCCGGCGACCACGCGATCCTCCGCGCGTGCCGCGCGTCGCTCGCCGGGTTCAAGGTCCCGGCCGCCATCGTTCGACTCGAGGCGCTCCCGCGGACCGCGGGCGGCAAGCTCCGCCGGGATGCCGTGCGCGCGCTCGTGGACGACGGGCCGTCCGGGATCCTCGCGAGGCCCGGTGGCGACGAGATCGGCTGGCGCACGACCGGCTCGGGATCGACGCCCATCCTGCTGCTGGCGGGAACCTTGTCGAACGCCGCCCAGCTCGACCGCCTCGCAGCGGAGCTCGCGCGGCCGGGCGAGGCGACGGTCCACGCGATCGACCGACGGGGCATGGGGACGTCGAGGCTGCAGCGGCCGGTGGCCCTGGACGTCGATGTGCACGTGCGGGACCTCGTCGCCTACCTCGACGCCCGCGGGATCGATCGCGCCGTCGTGGTCGGGGTCAGCTTCGGCGGGGTGGTCGCGCTGGAGCTCGCGGCGCGGCACCCGGACCGCGTCGCCACGCTGGTCTGCTGGGAGCCGCCCTACGGACCGCTAGCCGACGACGCGTCGCGGGCCCGCTTCGCGCGGGTCGCCGCAGACACGGCACGCGCGCACGCGACGCAGGGTCCGGCCGAGGCCGCCGAGACGTTCCTGCGGGCCGTCGCGGGGGACGCCGCCTGGGACCGGCTGCCCGATCGGGGCCGCGCGTTCCTCGCCCGCGAGGGCGACGCCGCGCTCACCGACTCGGCGCTCGTGGGCCTCGAGCCCGACGCGCTCGCGGGCATCCACGCCCCGACGACCGTCCTGACCGGCGGCGCGAGCGAGCCGTTCTACGCGCCCATCGCCGACGCCCTCGCCGGCCGCATCCCGCAGGCGCGGCGCCGGACCCTCGACGGCCTCGGCCATCCCGCCCCGATCACGGAGCCGGTCCGGATCGCCGACGCGGTCCGCGACGCCGTCCGCCCGACCTCGACCCCCCTCGCCGCCCTGGAGCCCCGCCCGTGAAGACGACCACCCGCCCCGAGCCCGCGGGCGCCACCCCCTCCGGCGCCGCGACCGAGGCCGGCAACGCCGCACCGACGCCCGAGGTCCGGGCGATGTTCGACCGCATCTCCGCGGTCTACGACCCGATGAATCTCGCGATCTCCGCCTTCCAGGAGCCGTACTGGCGCCGCCGCCTCGTCAAGGCCACCGGCCTCCGGCCGGGGATGCGCGCGCTCGACGTCGCGTCGGGCACGGGCAAGGTCGCGGCCGACCTCCAGCGGCGGACGCAGCCGGGGGGCCGGGTCGTCGGGATCGACATCTCGCCCGGCATGATCGACATCGCGCGTCGCCAGTACGGGTCGCGCCCGGGGCTCGAGTACCTGGTCGGGGACGCGCTCGCCCTGCCGACCGAGGACGCCTCGTTCGATGCGGCCACGATCGCCTTCGGCATGCGCAACCTGCCCGACTACCGCCGCGGGTTCGAGGAGATGGCCCGCTCCGTGCGGCCCGGCGGCCGCGTGCTGTGCCTCGAGATCGCCCGCCCGCGGAGCCGCCTCGCGCGGTTCATGCGCTGGTGGTTCGACCGGATCGTCCCGCTGATCGGCCGGATCGCCGGCCAGGGCGGCGCCTACGCGTACCTCGTCCGGAGCGTCCGGCAGTACCCGTCGCCCGAGCGGATCGCGGAGATCATGGGCGAGGCGGGCCTCGTCGACGTCCACTGGCGCGGCCTCACCGGCGGCATCGTCACGCTCCACGTGGGGACGGTCCCGAGGGCCTGACCCGCCGGTACCCTCGGGGTTGTGCCGTCGCCGTTCACGCTCGCCGCCGAGCGAATCGCCCCGTCGCGCCTGGGCCACGGGTTCCGCCTGCTCCTCGTCTCGTCGGTCATCACCAACGTCGGCGACGGGATCGCGCTGGCCGCCGGCCCGCTGCTCGTCGCCAGCCAGACGCGCGACCCATTCCTCGTCTCGATGGCGGCGCTCGCCCAGAACCTGCCCGTGCTGCTGTTCGGCGTGCAGGCGGGCGTGGTCGCGGACCGGGTCGATCGGGTCCGCCTCATGGCGGCGGTCAACCTCGTCCGGGCGGCGATCCTGGCCGTGCTCGTGGCGACGATCGTCGGGGGCGCCGTCAGCATCGCGATCGTGCTCGCGGCGTTGTTCGTGCTTGGCACGGCCGAGACGTTCGCCGACATCGGGGGCCAGAGCGTCCTGCCCCGGCTCGTCCGGCGCGAGGACCTGGGCGTCGCCAACGCCCGGCTCGCGGGCGGCGTGTTGGTCACCAACCAGCTGCTGGCGCCGCCCATTGGGGCCCTCCTGTTCGCCATCGGCATGGCCCTGCCGTTCGTCGCCGACGCCGCCGGGTTCGCCCTGGGCGCGCTGCTGATCACGCGCATCGTCTACTCGCAGGCGGCCGAGCCGGTGTCCGGCGAGCGCCGGCACTGGCGCCACGAGATGGCCGAGGGGCTGCGCTGGCTCGCCGGCCACGCGCCGATGCGGACCCTCGCGATCACCATCGTCGCCTTCAACATCACGTTCGGCACGGCGTGGTCGGTGCTCGTGCTGTACGCGCAGGAGCGGCTGGGCATGACGGACGTCGGGTTCGGCCTGATCACGACCGCGATGGCGATCGGCGGGATCATCGGGACGACGTCCTACGGCGCGCTCGAGCGTCGCTTCTCCCTCGCCGACATCATGCGCGTCGGCCTCCTGATCGAGACGGCGACCCACCTGGTGCTCGCCCTGACCACCGTGCCCGCCGTGGCCCTGGTGACGTTCGTCGTGTTCGGCGCGCACGCGTTCGTCTGGGGCACGACCGCCACCGCCATCCGGCAGCGTGCGACGCCGGATGCGCTGCTCGGCCGGGTGACGGGCGTGTACCACGTCGGCGTGATGCTCGGCATCGTCATCGGCACCCCGATCGGCGGCCTGCTCGCCGCGCGCTACGGGATCACGGCCCCGTTCTGGTTCGGGTTCGTCGGGTCGGCCGTGCTGGTGATCGTCCTGTGGCGCCAGTTCGACAACATCGCGCACGCCGGCGGGGTGGCCGCCGGACCGCCCGATGGCGGTGCGCTTGCAACGGGCGGGGCCGATTCATGACGTGACCTGGCATGGGGGCGGGGGTACCATCGGCCGCCCATGTCCGACACGTCCGGCGGTGACGCGCCGCTCATCCACGCCCGCGGCCTGACCAAGCGCTTCGGCACCTTCACGGCGGTCGACGCGATCGACTTCGACGTGGCGGCAGGCGAGAGCTTCGGCTTCCTCGGGCCCAACGGCGCCGGCAAGACCAGCACGATGCGGATGATCGCGTGCGTCTCGCCAGTGACCGAGGGGACGCTCTCGATCCTGGACCTCGACCCCGACGCCGATGGCCCTCGGATCCGCGGCCGCCTGGGGGTCGTGCCCCAGCAGGACACGCTCGACACCGAGATCTCGGTCCGCGACAACCTCGTGATCTACGGCCGGTACTTCGGCTTGAAGCGGTCCGAGGCCGCCCGCCGGGCCGACGAGCTGCTCGAGTTCACCCAGCTGACCGAGCGCGCGAACGACAAGGTCGAGCCGCTGTCGGGCGGCATGAAGCGCCGCCTGACCATCGCGCGGGCGCTCATCAACGAGCCGTCGATCATGCTGCTCGACGAGCCCACGACCGGCCTCGACCCGCAGGCACGCCACCTCCTGTGGGAGCGGCTGTACCGGCTCAAGCAGCGCGGCGTGACGCTGGTCCTGACGACGCACTACATGGACGAGGCCGAACAGCTGTGCGACCGGCTGGTGGTCATGGACAAGGCCAAGATCGTCGCCGAGGGCTCGCCGCGCCAGCTGATCGAGCAGTACTCGACCCGCGAGGTCACGGAGCTGCGCTTCCCGATGGACGTGCACGACGCGCTGGACGGCCAGCTCGACGGCATCGGCGAGCGCGTCGAGCGCCTGCCGGACCGCGTGCTGGTCTACTCCGACGACGGCGAGGCGGCCGCGGTCGCCGCCCATGACCGCGGCCTCCGTCCCGAGACCGTGCTCGTCCGGCGGAGCTCGCTCGAGGACGTGTTCCTGCGGCTCACCGGCCGGAGCCTGATCGAGTGACCGCGCTGACCCCGCCGGCATCGGGCACGACGCCCGCGCCGATCGCTCCGCTCCGCGGCGGCGCCGTCCCGCGCCCCAGCCCGGTCGGCGGCGCCCTAGCCGCATACGAGCACATGTGGCTCCTCTACCGGCGCACCTGGCGCGGCTCGATCTTCGGCAACTTCGCCCAGCCGGTGCTGTTCCTGGTGGCGATGGGCATCGGGCTCGGGTCGTACGTGAACCAGGCGAACCCGGCCTCGCTCCAGGGCGTGCCGTATCTCCAGTTCCTCGCCCCGGCGCTGCTCGTGTCGACGGTCATGCAGGGCTCGACGTTCGAGGCCACGTTCCCCGTGCTCGGCGGGTTCCGCTGGATCCGCCGCTATCACGCGATGTACGCGACGCCGCTGGGGCCGTACGCGATCGCGTTCGGGCAGATCGCCTGGATCGCGACCCGCGCCACGCTGGTCGCCTCGATCTTCGCCCTCGTGATCCTGCTGTTCAACGCCGCGCCGACGCTGGGGATCCTGCTCGCGATCCCGGTCGGGACGCTGACCGCGCTCGCGTTCGCCTCGTGGATCGCGGCGTACATGTCGACCCAGTACGACACGACGTCGTTCAACGCGATCTGGCGCTTCGGCATCACCCCCCTGTTCCTGTTCTCGGGCACGTTCTTCCCGATCGACCAGCTGCCGGCGCAGATCCAGTGGGTCGCGTGGCTGCTGCCGCTGTGGCACGGCGTGGCGCTGGCGCGCGCGCTGTCGCTGGGGATCGTGATGGAGAACCCGTGGCTGAACCTCGCCCACCTCGTGATCCTGCTGACGCTCGCGACAGCGGGCACGGTCGCGATGTTCGTCATGTACCGCCGGCAGCTGGCGAAATGAGGCAGCCGTGAGCGGCTTCGTCGCCATCCCGCGCGTGCTCCCGACCGGCCTGGGCAGCCGGCGCTCGATCCTGCTGATCGAGCGTAACGTCTACGTCTACCGGCGCGGCTGGATGGTGATCTTCTCGGGCTTCTTCGAGCCGCTGTTCTACCTCGTTGCCGTGGGCATCGGGATCGGCGGGATGATCGGTGCGGTGCCGGGCCCCAATGGCACCACGATCTCCTACGCGCAGTTCGTTGCGCCCGCGCTGCTGGCCAGCGCGTCGATGAACGGCGCCATCGCCGAGTCGACGTTCAACGTGTTCTTCAAGCTCAACTACCAGAAGACCTACGACGCGGTGCTCGCGACGCCGCTCGGGCCGGGCGACGTGGCCCTGGGCGAGATCGGCTGGTCGGTGATCCGGGCGACGCTGTATGCGATCGGGTTCATGGTCGTGATCGTGCTGCTCGGACTCGTGGCGTCCCCGTGGGCGATCTTCGCGGTTCCGGCGGCGACGCTGCTGGCGTTCGCGTTCGGCGCCGCGGGGATGGCGGCGACGACGTTCATGCGCTCGTGGCAGGACTTCGACCTGATCCAGCTCGTGGTGCTGCCGCTGTTCCTGTTCAGCGGCACGTTCTACCCGATCACGTCCTACCCGCCGGCCCTCCAGCTGTTCGTCCAGGTCACGCCGCTGTACCAGGGCGTGGACCTGATCCGCTCGCTCATCCTCGGCGCGATCGGGCCGCAGATCCTCGTCCACGTCGTGTACCTCACGGCGATGGGCGTGGCGGGGCTGTGGGTCGTTTCGAAGCGCCTCGACCGCCTGCTGCTGAAGTAGCGCCGGTCGCCGCGCGCCGTCGCGCCGCCACCGCCGCTACGGCACCGCCGCCCCTCCCTACCGCGACGCGCTCCGGCACCTAGTCAAACCACGACTCTTCGACACTGGGCGGTCGCCTGATCTGGCCTGCAACGCCCCCAATCGGCGGCAGAACGCTCGCCTCACGCCTACCTGTCACGAACGTGGCCGATCCAAGCGGCTTGGCTGGCGGACCCGGTGCCTTGCAGTCGTGCTTTGACTCGCTGGCAGGAACAGGAGCCCGGAGATCGATCCTGCCGGCGATCGGATCCACTGCCGGACGTCCCGCGTGCGTGCCGGGTAGGCGACGTCGAACGTGCTGGCGTGCTCGTCGAGCTGCCGGCGCACCGTTCGATCCTCCGGAAACACGATCAGTCGCGAGACGGACCGCAATCGCCAACCGCGTTCCGCGGCGACCTCTCGCGCGATCCGTTGCTTCCGATCCACGCCGGCGAGCATGGCCTGGACGTCGGGCATCACCGGCTTGACCTCGACGATCAGCAGGGCCTCGTGCTCCGGGTGCCACGCGAGCACGTCGATCGACCCGCGCTCACCGAAGTGGTTGAAGGTCGCCTCGGGAACCACGCGCCATCCGTCGGCCGACAGGATGGACACGACCTGGTCGACGAGGCCCGCATGGGCGGCGTCGAGGAGGCGATCGAGCGCCTCGCCCTGCCAATAGAGTCCAGGCGAGGCTCGAGCGCCCAGCGCCTCGGCGATTTCCACGATGGTCCGCATCGTGAGGCCCCACGCCTGGCCGCGCTCGGCGCGCGACACGGCGGCCTGCGTGACGCGAGCCCGACGGGCGACCTGGGCCTGCGTCCAACCCCGGCGCCGACGCAGCGCACGAAGCCCGAGCCCGAACCGAACGGCATCCATCGACCGAAGGTTGGCGATCGCCACTTGGCTGCGACTTCACTGCCGGCGGGTAGCATCCCGCCGATGCCTCACGCCGATCCCGTCGCCGCAGCGGCGGCCCGCGACCTCCCCACGCTCGACGCCGCGATCGCCGACTGCTTCGCGTGCCCGCGGCTCGTGGCCTGGCGCGAGGAGCAGGCGCGGGTCAAGGTCGCCCGCTTCCGCGACGAGACCTACTGGGCACGGCCGGTGCCGGGCTTCGGCGACGAGCTCGCCCGCATCCTGCTCGTGGGCCTCGCGCCCGCGGCACACGGCGGCAACCGGACGGGCCGCGTGTTCACGGGCGACGCCTCGGGCGACTTCCTGTGGCGCGCGATGCATGCGGCCGGGCTCGCCGACCGCCCGGTGAGTCGGCGCGCCGACGACGGTCTCACGCTCCGCGGCGCCAGGATCGCCGCCGCCGTCCGCTGCGCGCCGCCGGCCAACAAGCCGACGATCGAGGAGGAGGCCCGCTGCCGGCCGTACCTCGTGCGCGAGATCGAGCTGCTGACCGAGCTCCGGGTCATCGTCGCGCTCGGCGCCATCGGCTGGGACGCGGCGCTCAAGGCGATCGCGGCGCTCGGCCATCGGACACCGAGCCCCAGGCCCCGCTTTGCCCACGGCGCCGAGGTCCGCGTCGGCCGCTACACCCTCGTCGGGACGTATCACCCGAGCCAGCAGAACACGTTCACCGGCCGCCTCACGCCGCCGATGCTCCAGGCGGTCCTCGACCGCGTCGTCGAGCTGGCGGCCGCGTGATACCCGGGAATGCGAGGATGTCGCGAGGTGGGAGCATCGGGGTGCTGGAGGTTCGGAAGATGGCGAGTCCTCCCCCGCGCTGGATGGTCCGGATGAACGTCGCGGTCCTGCGTCGCGGCCTGAAGGTCGGCTCCCAGCACCTCCTGACCGTCCCGGGGCGGAAGAGCGGGGCCCCGCGCAGCACCCCAATCTCGGTGGTCACCTTCGACGGCCAGCGGCACATCGTCGCGGCGTTCGCCGACGCCGACTGGGTCGGGAACGTGCGGGCGGCGGGGGTCGGAACGCTCAGTCGCGGCAATCAAGCTGAGGCCGTGAGCCTCGCTGAGCTGCCCGCGTCGGAGCGTGAACCCGTCCTGCGGGCGTTCCTCCAACAAGTGCCCGGTGGTCGGCGGTTCTTCGAGTCGCCGGAGCCGGACGCGGTCGTCGCGGCGGCCTCTCGCTACCCCGTCTTTGGCGTCGTCCATCGCGATCTCGGGGACCCGTAGCCGCCCCGCGAAGGCAGGCGTATCGTGGCCGCATGACGGTCAAGGTGCCGGCGAAGGGCACCCGCGGCACGCGGTTTCCCAAGTTCATGGCGCGCCTCACCAACGGGATGATGGTCGGCCAGTTCCGGCGCGGGCGCAGCCGCGTGGTGGCCGGCACGCCAACGCTGATCCTCGAGACCCACGGGGCGAAGACGGGCCAGCCCCGCCAGGCCGTGCTCGGCTATCTCGCCGAGCCGCCCGATGCGTGGCTGATCATCGGCTCGACCGGCGGCGCGAGCTGGAACCCGGCCTGGCTCCACAACCTGGCCAAGGACCCGAACGCGACCATCGACTTCGGCGACGACCGCCGCGTCGCCGTGCGAGCGGAGACCGTCCAGGGCCCGGACCTCGAGGCGGCCTGGAAGCGGATCGAGGCCGAGGCGAAGCAGTACTCGGACTACCGCACCAAGACCGACCGCCAGATCCCCGTCGTGCGCCTGCGCGAGCGCCCCACCGCCTGACCGACTCGCGCCCCGACCTCCCGTACACTCGCAACCGCCCATGGTCAGCGAGCGCGATTACTACGAGGTCCTCGGCGTCGAGCGTGGCGCCGACGATGCCGCCATCAAGCGCGCCTTCCGCAAGCTCGCCCAGCAGTGGCACCCGGACGTCAACACCGACCCCAAGGCGCAGGAGCGGTTCAAGGAGATCAACGAGGCCTACCAGGTCCTGTCGGATCCCAGCCGCCGCCAGGCGTACGACATGTTCGGCAAGGCAGGGGTCTCCGGGGCCGGTGGCGACGGCGGCGGCGGCGCGGGGTTCGGCGGCTTCTCCGACATCTTCGACGCATTCTTCGGCGGCGCGATGGGCGGCGCGAACCGCCGGGCGGCGCGACCCCAGACCGGATCGGACCTGCGGTACGACCTGCGGATCTCGTTCCAGGAGGCCGTCCTCGGGACCGAGAAGGAGATCGAGTTCCCGGTGCTCGGCCGGTGCGAGACGTGCGAGGGCACGGGCTCCACGCCGGGCTCGACGTCGATCGAGTGCCCGCAATGCAAGGGCCGGGGTGAGCTGCGGTCGATCCGCCAGACGATGCTCGGCCAGATGGTCAACGTCGCGCCCTGCCCCCGCTGCCACGGCGAGGGCAAGATCGTCGAGTCGCCGTGCGAGACCTGTCACGGCGAGGGACGGACCGAGCGCAAGCGCACGCTTCGGGTGGCGATCCCGGCCGGCATCGACGAGGGCCACCAGATCCGGCTCTCGAACGAGGGCGAGGTCGGGCCGCGGGGCGGGGCCGCGGGCAGCCTCTACGTCGCGGTCCACGTGGCCCCGCACCCGTCGCTGATGCGCGAGGGGACCGAGCTCTTCTACGATGCCGACCTCTCGATCGCACAGGCCGCGCTCGGGACGAAGATCCTGGTGCCGACGGTCGAGGGCGAGGACACCGAGGTCGAGATCAAGCCAGGCACCCAGCCCGGGACGGAGATCCGCCTCCGCGGCCGGGGCGTCCCGCACCTGCGACGCCAGTCGGTCCGCGGCGACCTCCACGTGATCGCCAACGTCAACGTCCCGACCAAGCTCACCAAGCGCCAGCGCGAGCTGCTGGAGCAGTACGCGGCCGAGGGCGGGGAGGCCGTCTCGTTGCACGCCGGGATCCGCGAGAAGCTGGGCCTGGGTTGAGCGACGGGCCCGGCCCGTCCACCACGGATCCCCTCGCCGGCCTCGACCTCGACGCCGCGGCGGCGGCGCCAGGCGCCTGGCTCGAGCTCTCGATCGCCGCCGACCACGAGGCCGTCGAGGCCGTGTCCGAGATCCTGTCGCGGGCCGCGCCCGGCGGCACGAGCGTCGAGCCCGCGTTCGAGCTGGTCGACGAGGGGCTGGCCGCGCGCGTCGACCTTGCCCGACCGGCGCTGGTGCGCGGCCACCTCCCGTTGCTCGACGTGGCCGCCGTCCGCGCCGCGGTCGGACGTGCCGAGCGAGACCTCGGCCACCTCCAGGCGTTCGGGCTGCGGCCCATCGGCGACCTCCAGGCCCGGATCGTGCAGGAGGCCGATTGGGCGCACGCGTGGAAGGCGCACTTTCCGGTGCTCCGGGTCGGCCGCCGGATCGTGATCCGCCCGACGTGGCGGCGGCACCATCGCGAGCCCGGCGACGTGGTGCTCGCGCTCGACCCGGGCATGGCGTTCGGGACCGGGCTCCACCCGACGACCCGGCTGTGCCTCGCGGCGCTCGAGTCGATGGCCGATCGCGGGCTCCTGGCCACCGAGACGGCCGCGGCCCGGCTGCTCGACGTCGGCTCGGGCTCCGGGATCCTGTCGATCGCGGCGGTGCGCCTGGGCGCGGGACGGGTGCTCGCGCTGGACATCGATCCCATCGCGGTCGACGCCACCAATGCCAACGCGAAGCGCAACGGTCTGGCGCGCCGGATCCGGGCGCGCGAGGGGAGCCCGCCCAGCGGCGAGGGCCCGTTCGACGTGGTCGTCGGCAACCTGATCGCGTCGGTGCTCATCGCGCTCGCCGACGGGCTGGTCGAGGATCTGCGACCCGGCGGGACCCTCCTCGCGTCGGGCATCTTCGAGAACCGCGAGGCCGAGGTCGCGGCGGCGTTCACTGCGCGGGGCCTGTCGATCGAGCGGCGGTGGTCGGAGGGCGACTGGGTCGCGCTCCAGGTGCGCCGCCCGGCCTGACCGGCGGGGGGTCGTAGGGCGGCGCTGCGCTACGATCAGGCTTCGATGCCCGATCTGTCGTCGCTGTTCCCGGCGATCGTCGCGACGCACATCACGCTCGCGATCTGTCTGCTCGTGCCGAGCGTCCTGCTGCCGTTCACGCTGCGCAACCGGTCGGTCGCCCCCAACGCCGCCCCGGAGCATCCCGGACGCGTCGTGCGCGGGCTGTCGTGGGCCCAGGCGAACGGGACGATGGTCATCGGCATCGGCCTCGCGATCACCGGCATCCTGATGATCACCGTGCTCGGCCCGCGCATGCTCGAGCAGCCGTGGCTGCTCGTCAGCCTCGCGACGTACGCCCTCGCCGCCGTCATCGCCTTCGTCATCCAGCGCCCGGCGCTGCGCACGCTCCAGGCGAGGGACGGCATCCAGACCGACGCCGACCGCGCCGCGTGGCGCGACCGAGCGCGGCGCCAGCGCTACGTCGCGTACGGGCTGGGCTCGGCCGTAGGCCTGATCGGGTTCCTGATGTCGACGAAGCCCCAGCTGTGGTGATCCCCGCTCCCCGCACGGCGCCCCGATCCGCCGCGATCGTCAACCTCGGCTGCAAGGTCAACCAGTCGGAGATGGAGGGCGCCGCACGGCTGCTGCGCGAGGCCGGCGTGCCGCTCGTCGCCCCCGATCGAGCGGCCGACCTCTACCTCGTCAACACCTGCACGGTCACCGCCACCGCCGACGAGAAGTCGCGCGCCGCCGTCCGCCGCGCGCGCCGCGCCAACCCGGACGCGAAGATCGTGGTCACCGGCTGCTCGGTCCAGGTGGGGCCGGAGGCCCTGCGGGCGATCGACGCCGACGCGAGGCTGATCGGCAACGACGGCAAGGCCGCGTTCCTCGCCGAGCTCGAGGCGCTGCTGGCGATCGACCGGCACGCAGGCGAGGGCGCGGACCGCATCGGCACAGGGGCACTCCCCACGCTCTCCGGCGTCGACCTCGCGTCGGCCGGCGTCGATGGCATCGCGGACGACCGGGCGTCCGTCGAGCGGACCCGGGCGTTCGTCAAGGTCCAGGACGGCTGCTCGTTCTACTGCACCTACTGCATCATCCCGCGGGCCCGGGGCGCCGAGCGGTCGCTCGCGCCCGAGGCGGTGATCGGCGATGTCCGCCGCGCGCTGGCCGCCGGCCATCGCGAGATCGTGCTGACCGGGATCAACATCGGTACCTACGACGGCGGCTGGTCCGAACGGGGCCATCGCGGCGCCCACACGCGGTCGGCCCTGACGCTCGCGGGCCTCGTCCGCCGGATCCTCGCCGCGACCGACGTCGAGCGGATCCGTCTCAGCTCGATCGAGCCCCAGCACGTCGACGACGACCTGCTGTCGACATGGGTCCACGGCGCACCGCGGACGCTGCCGCATCTCCACATGCCGCTCCAGTCGGGCGACGACAGCGTGCTGCGACGCATGGGCCGCCGCTACCTGACCGCTGACTACGCTCGCGTCGTCGAGCGGGCTCGCGAGGCGCTCCCCGGTGTCGCGGTCCACGCCGACGTCATCGCCGGCTTCCCGACCGAGGACGACGCGGCCTTCGACCGGACGGTGGCGTTCATCCGGACGATGGACCTGGCCGGCCTCCACGTCTTCCGGTATTCGGCCCGCCCGGGCACGCCGGCGACGCGCATGGCGGGTCCCGTCGACGAACGCACGAAGAAGGCGCGCGCGGGCGAGCTGCTGGCGCTTGCCGCGGAGGCGCGCGCGAGGTTCGCCAGGCGTGGCCTCGGGACGGGTGCCCGCGTCCTGGCGGAGTCGCGGCTGCCGGACGGCCGGTGGGTGGGGCACGCGGAGGACCACGTCCTCACGGCGATGCATCCCCGGCCCCACGATCCCGACGACCTCGAGAACGCGATCCTCACGGTCCGCCGGACGGCGATCGACGGCGAGGCCGCGGACCGGGTGACGGGCGATATCGTGGCGGTCGACGCGGCCCGTCACACCCTTCGCCACGCCCTGCCCGTGATGACGCTCGGAGGCGCCCATGCCCGGTGACTGCCTGTTCTGCCGGATCGTCGCGGGCGAGGTCCCGGCGACCAAGCTGCACGAGGACGACCTCGTGATCGCGATCCGCGACATCAGCCCGCAGGCCCCGACCCACGTCCTCGTGCTGCCGGTCGCGCACATCGCGTCCGCGGCCGAGCTGACCGAGGCGGACGCCCCGCTGCTCGGCCGCCTGTTCTCGGTCGCGACCGCGCTGGCGCGGAACGAGGGCCTCATCCGGGGCTGGCGCCTGGTCACCAATGTCGGGGTCGATGGCGGCCAGTCCGTCGACCACCTGCACCTGCACCTGCTCGGCGGCCGGCGCATGAACTGGCCCCCCGGTTGAGCACCCGCCGGTGACCGCCCCGGCCACGGAACGGCCCCGACGCGGCGGTCCGCCCCTGTGGTTTGCGCTGATCGGCATCGCCGGGCTGGTGGTCGGCGTCGTCCTGATCGCGTCGTCCGCGCTCGGCATCGGGATCGGCGCGCCGGTTGCCCCGCCCACGATGGCGCCGACGGGCGAGGCCGCCCAGTACACGCACGACCTCGTCACGCAGACGCTCACCGACGCCGGGTTCCAGGTCGTCGACCCCCAGACTCCGTACCGGCCCGGCGAGTCGCCGGCCCTGATCGACGTCCCGAGGCGAGCCGTGCAGGCGGTGCTCCCGTCGGACCCGGACAAGGGCTACGTGGTCATCTACGAGCTGCCCTCGAACGGCGAGGCCGACCGGGTCGGCAAGGACTTCGCCGCCTATCTCGCCTCGGGCACGGGCGCGATCCAGTACCCCCGCGACGCCCAGTTCGTCGTCCGGCGCGTCGGCCCCACGCTGGTGTTCTTCTCGTACTCGCCGCTCGTGTCGCCCGACCCGGAGATGGCCCGCCTGGCCTCGACGCTGGCGACGATCGGGGAGCCCCTCACGCCCTCCTGACCGCGGGCCGGGCTCGTGCCCGTTCAGGCCTCCTCGACCACCGGCAGCGGCTCGTTGATCGCGGCCCATGCCCGCACCCGGTCACGCCTGACCTTGAACGTGTGGGTGCGCGGGAAGTCGGCCTCCGGCCAGACGCGCCAGCCGGCGATCCGCTGGTTGGGCCCGAGCGACCGGTTGGCGACCTTCACCGCGGTGTCGATCTGGCGCCGGACGTCCTCGGGCTCGGTGCCTTCCAGCGCGGGCGCCGCCCGCGCGTCGCCCGGCACGGCGTGGGTCCCCGGAGGCAGCACGACCACCTCGATCCGCCCGGGCTTCGTCTCGATCGCCACCGAATCCCGGATCCCGGCGACGCGCAGCGCGTTCTCGAGGTCCTCGGGGAACACGTTGAACCCGTTGGGCAGGACGATGATGTCCTTCTTGCGCCCGTGCAGGTGGAGCCGGCCCTGCTCGTCGAGCGCGCCCAGGTCGCCCGACCTGTACCAGCCGTCCTCGGTGAACGCGGCGGCGGTCGCGTCGGGGTCCTCCCAGTAGCCGGGCGAGAGGCTCGGGCCGCGGAACTGGATCTCTCCGTCCTCGACGATCCGCATCTCGACCGGCTTCGGCGGCCAGCCCACGCAACCCACCGGATGGTCGTCCATCGTCGTCGCCGCGCCCGCGAACGTCTCGGTCGCGCCGTATCCCTGGATGACGATGACCCCCATGTCCTCCCAGGCCTGCTGGAGGGCGGGCGGCAGGAACGCGCCCGCGGTCGCGAACAGGCGCAGGCCGCCGCCGAATTGCTTGTGGACGCTGCGGAACAGCAGGCGTCGGATCGCGTAGGGCGCCCGCCGCGCGATGCCGCGCAGGCGATTGAACGTCGCGGTCCGGCCCTGCTTCCCGACCTCGCGCTCGATCGCGCTCCAGAACAGGTCGAGCACCTGCGGGACGAGGACCATGCTGCTGACCCGGTGCTCGCGCAGCGAGTCGAAGATCACCCGCGGGTTGCGGCTGCGGACGTACAGGACGTCGGCGCCGACGTTGAGCGCGTAGTACAGCGAGACCGCCTGCTCGAGCGCGTGCGACAGCGGGAGCAGCGACACGATCCGGTGCTCCATCGGGTTGATGATCCCGTGGAACGACATGGCGCCGGCCAGGACGTTGGCGTGGGTCAGGATCACGCCCTTCGGGTTGCCGGTGGTGCCGGAGGTGAACACCAGCTCGAAGATGTCGGCGGGCTTCGGACGCTCCCAGGTCGCGAGCTGCGCCTCCCAGTCGGCCGGGAACGTGTCGTCGGGATCGGCGGACAGGTCCTCGACGATCGAGGTGGGGAACCGCTCGAGCCCGACCTCGCGCGGGTCGGGGGCGTCGCGGCCGCTGCCGAGCAGGAGCCGGACCGGCCCCGACTTGTCGACGATCCGGCCGACCGTGTCCGGGGCCATCCGCGCGTCGAGGGGAACGAACACGAGTCCCGCGTACATCGCCCCGAAGTAGGCGGCCGGCAGCGCGGGCGTCGACGGGGACCAGGTGAGCACGCGATCACCCGCGTTGAGGCCGAGCGCCCGCAGCCGCCAGGCCGCGATCCGGCTCCGCCGGACGAGCTCCGTGTACGTCCAGTGCCACGTCGACCCGTCGTCCATGCGCAGCCCGAGCGCTGGCCTCGGCCCGAACCGGGCGGCGGCGTCCTCGAGCAGGTCGACGATCGTTTCCATGGTCGGCTGATCCTAACGGGCCGTCGCTCCCGCGTTGTCAGGACCCCGTCGTCGCCCGCTCACGCCCATTCCGGATCGTTCCAACCACGCGGAACGACCCGGGATGGTTCCGCATGATCGAAAGCATCGGAAGAGCGCTACTCGGGGCGGGAGGGGACGGGACGGGACGGGCGGCGGCGGACCGGCGGCCAGGAACCGCGCGGAAGGCTGGACGGCGGCCGTCCCGGCCGCCAGACTCCGACCCCATGGTCCCCGTCCTGTGGCAGTCCGGGCCGTTCGTCCTCGGGACCCACGACGTGTTCTCCGTGCTGGCCGTGGTCGTCGGGTTCACGCTCTACTGGGCCGAGCTGCGCCGGCGGGGCTGGCTCGATGCCCGGATCGCCACGGTGTCCCTCGGCGTGCTGCTGGGTGGCATCCTGGGCGCTCGCCTGGTGACCGGCTGGGAGAGCCTGGACGACATGGGCCGGGCGATCGACGCCGGAACGCCTGTCTCGTACGCGCTGATGCACGGGAACAAGAGCGTCGTCGGGGCGCTGGTCGGCGGCTACCTCGGCGGGGTGCTGACCAAGCGAAGCCTCGGCTATCGGCGATCGACCGGCGACGCCTACGTCCTCGCGCTGCCGATCGCGATGGCGATCGGCCGGGTCGGCTGCTTCCTGACCGAGCTGCCCCTGGGCACCGCGACGACCCTGCCGTGGGGCATGACGGTCGACCCCTCGGCGGCCGCGGCGTTCCCGCGCTGTCCCGACTGCACCCTGCCGATGCACCCGTCGATGCTGTATGAGATCGGATTCAACCTGCTGGCGATCCCGATCCTGATCTGGGCCCGACCCCGCGTCCCCGTCCAGGGCGACCTGCTCAAGGCCTATCTCCTGGCCGCGGCGATCTTCCGCTTCGGTGTCGAGTTCGTCCGTGGCAACGAGGTCCAGGCCTTCGGGCTCACCGGGCCGCAGATCGTGCTGATCCCGTGCGTCATCCTGCTGGTCGCGCACTTCGTGCGACAGGTCCGAGGGGGTGTGTACCGGGTGCCCGAGGCGCCCCAGGCCCTCGCACCGGCCGTCATCGACGGCTGAGGAAGGAGCTCCATCCGTGTCCGACGCGCTGCCCCCGCCCCCGGCGGATCGACCGCCCGGCTGGGACACTCGGTACGCCCCGCCCGAGCCCGGCGCCGACGTCGTCGCCTACCTGCGGGCGACCAGCGGCCGGTACACGCGCGAGGCGCTCGACAGCCGGCTGACGTCGGCCGGACACCCGCCGGACGAGATCGCTGCCGCCTGGTCCGTGGTCCAGGCGGAGGACAGCGCGGCCGGGCTCCGGGACCGGCGTGGGCAGACGGCCGGGATCATCGCCCTCGCCTACGTCGCGACCTGGCTGCTGGTGACGTTGCTGGCGATCATTCCCAGCGGCGGCGGCCTGTACAGCCCTGTCGCGCTCCTCGCCGGGATCCTCGCCGTCGCGCTGTTCATCCCCGGGATCATCGCCGTGGCCATCGCGAGATCGACGGGCTGGCTGCGGCGCGCCGGCGTGGGCCGCGTCGTCGCGTTCGCCTTCGTGCCGATGCTGATCCTGTTCGCCCTCGCGGGGACCTGCGTCTCCGTCACGCAGTCGATCAGCTAGAAGGGGAGGTCCGGATCGATGGCCCTGCCGCTGAACGCGTGGACGCCCCTGCGCATGGTCCTCACGGTCTGCCCGCGCTGCTTCGACGAGGACCCCGAGCGCGACCTGGACTACGAGATGGACGTGCTCCAGGGCAATCTCGTCGCGATGGATGGGCGGGTCTACCTGCGCCGCGTCTGCCGCCGGGGGCATGGCGAGGTGATGGGCCTGTACGAGGAGGACGGCGCGCTATGGGAGGACCTCCAGCAATGGCGGATCCCCACGCGCCAGATCATTCCGGACCACCCCGCCAACACCCGCCCGATCCCGATGGGCTATCTCGATGGCCTCGGCGACCTCCAGACCCAGCACAGCTGCATCGTGCTCATCGACGTCACGGAGACCTGCAACCTCGAGTGCCCCACGTGCTACGCGGTCAGCGCCCCGGGTGTCGGGCGCCACGCCCCGGAGCCCGCGGTGATGCGGACGCTCGACGCCGCGATCGCCCGCGAAGGTGGCAAGGTCGACGCGCTGATGCTGTCAGGCGGCGAGCCGACGGTCCATCCGGGGATCCTCGACCTGGTCCGCGCCGCAACCGAGCGCAACGTGACCCGCGTCGTCCTCAACACCAACGGCATCCGGATCGCCCGCGACGACAGGTTCCTGGCTGAGCTCGCCAGGCTGCGCGACCGGGTCGAGGTCTACCTCCAGTTCGACGGCTTCCGGGAGTCGACCTATCGCTGGCACCGCGGCGAGGACCTGCGGGCGATCAAGGACGCCGCGATCCGGCGACTCACCGACGCCCGCATCTTCACGACGCTGGCAGTCGCGGTCGCGAAGGGCGTCAACGAGGACGAGGTCGGCGCCGTTGTCGACCTGGCGCTCGACACCGACTACATCGCGGGCGTCGCCATCCAGCCGATGTTCGGGTCAGGCAGGGCGAACGCGTTCGACCCGATGGACCGGGCGACGACGACGGGCACGATCAAGCGGCTGGGGCCCCAGACGAACGGCCGCGTCTCGGCCGACGACTTCATCGCGCTGCCGTGCAGCCACCCGGACTGCGCGACGCTGACGTACATGGTCCGTCGCGACGACGGCCAGTACCGGTCGGTGGTCTCGATGATCGGTCGCGACCAGCTCAAGCAGCACATGGCGGTGTATGGCAACCGGCTGGCGCCAGACGACGCCCTGTGGGACGCGCTCACCGGCTTGCTGTCCGAGACCGCGCTGATCAGCCGGCCCGAGCTGATCGACCACCTCCTCGACATCTGCGAGGTGTGCGACCTCGGCGTGTCGGGCTTCGTGAAGACCCTCGGCCGGTGGCTGGTCCAGCGCGACGCCGTGCCGGTCGAGGCCATCGCCAAGCGGGTCAAGCGGATCAGCGTCAAGACGTTCATGGACACCTGGACGATGAACGTCGAGCGGCTCCAGCAGTGCTGCGTCCACGTCGCCTCCACGGGCGAGGACGAACCGGTCCGGATCCCGTTCTGCGCCCGCCAGGCGTTCGCGGCGCTGCGCAGGCGGACGTCCGAGGGCATGGTCGCGGCGCGCGACGTGCCGGTGCTCAAGGCCAGCGTCGCCGGCGGCGAGGTGCGGGCATGAGCGGCGAGGTCGTCGATCACGGCGGCGAGGTCGGGCCGTGGTCGTATCCTCGCCGCACGCTGAGCCGGCCCGAGAAGTACGAGCGGCTCGCGTTCACGTTCTGCCGCATGGGCACGGTCGGGCTGATCGCATGGGTCCTCGGCCCGGCCCTGTTCGTGCTCATCGTGGCGATCGTTGCGGTCGTGCTCTATGCCCGGGCGATCACGCTCGGCGTCGGCTGGACGAAGTGCTTCCTTCGCCGGCCGACCTACATCGTCGGCTTCTGGCTGCTGGTGGCGATCGCGGATGCGTACTGGCTGTTCGTCCTCGGCGGCCGGTGGCCCGTCGCCTGACCCCCTAGGCCGAGGGCACGAACCGGTAGCCGGTGCCGCGCACCGTCTCGATGGCCGCGGACCGGTCGCCGAGCTTGCGTCGGAGCGAGCCCACGTGCACCTCGATCACGTTGCTGCCGCCCGCGTAGTCGGTGCCCCAGACCTCGCGCAGCAGCGTCCCCCGGTCAACGAGCTGGCCCGGTCGCTGGTAGAGGTAGCTCATCACGGCGAACTCGATCGCGGTCAGGTCGACCCGCCGTCCGTCGAGGACGAGCTGATGCTCCGCGACGTCGAGGATCGCCTCCTCGCCGACCAGCAGCTCCGCCGCGATCAGCACCGACAGCCAGCCGTCGATCGACGATGGGCCGAAGTCGAGCACGGCCGCGTAGTACGGCAGGCCGTCGAGCTGCGACGGGTCACCCGGGAGCGCCGCGAAGCCGAGCGGCGCGACCATCGGCCCAAGCGTCGCGATGTCCCTGACGACGGAGTAGATGCGCCGCAGGCTTGGCCGCAGCTCCATGAACCGGCCCTTGACGTCGAGCCAGCAGGCGGCCTGGACCGGCGACGGCGCCTCGCCGAAGTCGCGCGCCATCCAGCATCGGTTGAACAGCACGCGCTGGCCGCGCGGGACCGGATCGCGGCGCAGGTGGTCCCAGCAGCGTCGCGCGACGGGGTCGATGTCGAGCAAGGCGTGGCTCAGGTGATCGAGCTCGGCGAGGATGTGGAAGCCGACGACGCTGCCCGAACGATCCCGCATGACCCGGAACGCCGTTGGCTCCCGCCGCCACCACGCGTCGAGCACCGCGACGGACGCGGGAGGCTCCCAACGTTCCACGATCGCGGCGATCGCCGCGCCGTCGGCGGGCCGTGCGGCTTCCGGCGAGTAGAGGTGCTCCGTGCTCGGGAAGAAGGCCTCGCGCACGATCGGGTTCTGGATGATGTACAGCAGGTCCGCGGTGTACCGCCAGAGCTCATGAGACGACGCCCGCGCGACCTCGTCGCGGAGCTGCCGCCAGGCGGCGGCGCGGTATCGCCGCGACCGGTCTGGATCCGAGGAACGCAGATGGGCCGCGACGGCCTCGCGGACGGTGTCGTGGAGGAACAGGCCGTCGTCACTGAGCTCCACGAACGGGAGGCGCAGCAGGCGGTCGAACGCGTCCTGTGGCGCGGCGTCGGGCAGCATCGCCGCGAGCAGTGAGACCGTCGGCCGGCGAACCATGGCGGCCGCGTCCAGCGCCTGCCGGGTCATGGGGTCGAGGCCGTCCAGGTAGAGCTCCGTGAGCTCCGCCACGATCGCCTGGAGGGTGACGGCTTCGATGTTCACGTCGGGGCGGTTCTGCAGCGCCGAGGCCGCGAGCCGCAGCGAGAGCGGGTGCCCGCGGGCGAAGCGGTTGATCCGCTCGGCGTCGGCGGCGTCGACCCGCGACTGGCGCAGCAGGGCCTCGGCATCGGCGCTGGGCAGCCGGCCGATAGGCAGGTCCCGGAACGCCGGGCCGAAGGTGCTCTGCCAGCCGGTCATCGGCGGCTCGCGTCCGGACAGGACCACCCTCACGCGGTCGCTCAGCGACGGGACGAACGCCTGCTGCAGCCAGGAGTCGAACAGCCGGAACACCTCGTACGTGTCGAGCACGAGGACGACCCGCTCGCCGAGGCTGTCGAGCCGCGACGCCGCCTCCGTCGGGCTCGGCGACGTGACGCCGGTCGCATCCGCGAGCGCCGACCGGAACCCCCGCTCGGTCGGCTCGATCGCCCGGCAGTCGAGGTGGAGCACCGTCGCGCCGCGGTCCCGCGCCTCGTTCGCGAACGCCTGCACGAGGGTCGACTTGCCCACGCCCGCGAGGCCGTGGACGAAGACGATCAGGGGACCGTCGGCCTCGAGCAGCCCGTGCAGGACCGCCCGCTCGTCTTCGCGACCGACGAGCCCGGCAGCCCGTTCCTCGATGAGCTGCCGGACGGTGACGGTCATCAGCGGAGTCTGCGCGCCGTGTCAATCAGGCCGCGATGGCGGCCTGACGATGGGTCACCGCGGTCGGACCGTCGAGCACCGCGAAGTCGCGCGCGGTGATGTCGGTGAAGTGGGGATCGGCGACGAAGCCCTTGAACAGGTCGGTCTGGGCGAACGCCTCCATTGCCTGCCGGTCGAGCCAAGTGTAGACGCCGCCGTAGGTGTTGCTGGCCTCGTCCGCGAGCCAGGTCTTCGAGACGAGCCCCGGCAGGGCCGCGAAGGCCGGGGCCAGGCTGTCGCAGACCTCGCGGTATTCGCGATCGGTCATCGCGTCGAGACGGAAGTTGACGATCTGGATGTGCACGACGTTCTCCCTGTTCGCGGAGTGAACGCGGCTACCGTAGGAGCGGCCGGGATGCCGTGTGCGCCGGGAACATGAAGAGAACCTGAAGGATTGGGGCTCGACGACGTCCCGCGCATGGCCCGCCGAGCACGATCGAGAGGGTTTGACCGCCCGATAGGGCCCGCGTACACTCCGTCGGCCTGTCGACCGGCTGGCGCACCACGCGTGCGTACGCTCGTCGGGACGCCACTGCGCCGTCGGGCAAACGAGCGTGGAGGCGGGTGCGAGACCCCTGCCCGAGGAGGTGAACCGGGATTGGCCGAAGTCCGAGTGGGTGAGAACGAGACGTTCGAGAGCGCCCTCCGCCGCTTCAACAAGAAGATCCAGCAGAGCGGCATCCTCGCCGAGGCTCGCCGACGCGAGCACTACGAGAAGCCGTCGGTGAAGCGGAAGCGCAAGGAAGCGAAGCGCAAGAAGAACGCACGAGCGAGCCAGGGCTGAGCCACTGACGGGTGGCGGCCGGATCCAAGGACCGGTCGCTTGCCCGAGGCGTTGAGGCCCAGAGCGCCGACCGGACCGGGCATCCCGGCCGCATCGGCGCAGCTCGCGGGCACGGCGATCACCGGTCGTTCCATCGACCACCCGACGCCGTGGCGCCCGAGGAGCCATCCGGTTGACCCTACGCGAACGACTCCAGGACGACACGACCGCCGCGATGCGGTCGGGTGACACGCTGCGCCGCGACGTCCTGCGCATGGTCCAGAACGCGGTCTACAACGCCGACAAGGCGAAGCACACCACCATGTCCGACGACGAGATCGTGGGCGTGATCTCGCGCGAGGTGAAGACGCGGCGCGAGAGCATCGAGGCCTTCCGGGCCGGCGGGCGTGAGGACCTGGCGACCAAGGAGGAGGCCGAGATCGCGATCCTCCGCGACTACCTCCCGGAGGCGATGTCCGACGAGGAGCTCCAGGCGCTCGTCGACGAGGGCGTCGCGGCGACCGGAGCCACCTCCGCCCGCGACCTGGGCAAGGTCATGGGCTGGCTCTCCCCGAAGATCCGCGGCCGGGCGGATGGCAAGGTCGCGTCCGGCCTCGTCGCGCAGGCGCTGGCGCGTGTTGACGTGGCCGCGCACGATACGGGGCACTGACCCTCCGCCACGGAGGTCGACACCATGCTCGCCGCATCCGCCGAGCCCCAGACCGAGTTCACGCGTCGTGACGCCGGGCGCCTGATCGCCGCGTCGGTCGTGCTCATCGCCGCGATGTCGGTCATCCTCGGGGTCGACTTCCTGCCGGCGCAGCCGCGGCTCGAGGCCGGCAGGCCGGCCCCGGCGCTCGTCCAGGCGCCGCGGACCGACCAGTACGTCAGCGACATCCTCACCCAGCAGCAGCGCGATGCCGCCAGCGCGGCCATCCAGCCGCAGTACGACTTCACCTCGGCAGACGCCGCGGCCGTCGCCACCCAGCAGCTGCGCGAGCTCGACACGAAGGTCGCGCCCATCGAGGCCGCGTTCGCCGAGGGCGTGAAGCCGGCCGACCGCGACCTCATCCTTCAGACCGCCCTGCCGGGCCTCAGCTCGGACGACCGGGCGACCCTCACCGGCCTCGACAAGGAGCGCTGGACGGCGATCCGCGCCGAGGCGGCGCGCGTGCTCGAGACCATCGAGCGCGCCGAGCTCCGCGACAGCGAGGTCGCCCCCATCCGGGAGTCCGTCGCGGGCCGCATGGCAGGCGACCTGAACGCCGACGAGCGAGCGCTCGCCGCCGCCCTCATCGCGCCGCTGATCGCCCCCAACTCCACGTTCTCGGCCGATCTGACGGCGCAGAAGAAGGCCCAGGCCGCCGAGGACGTCGCGCCGGTCCTCAAGAGCTGGGAGCGGGGCGAGACCATCGTCCGCAGCGGCGACCGGGTCGACGACCTCGCGTTCGAGGCGATCACCTATTACGCCCTCAACGAGGGCGGCCTGGACGTCGCGCGCCTGGGCGGCTTCGTCGTCCTGTCGGTGCTCGTCGTGGGCCTGCTGCTGACGTGGACCTGGCGCTTCCGGCGCGAGTTCTGGCACCGCAACAACGTCCTGCTGCTGCTGAGCCTGCTGCTGCTGTTCGCGGTGTTCGCCCTCAAGCTCACCGCGGGCCGGGCGTGGCTGCCCTACGCGCTGCCGCTGGCCGCCATCGGGATGCTGGTCACCGTCCTGCTCGACGCCGGCGTCGCGATGGTGATGACGGCCCTGATCGCGGTGCTCGCCGCGGCCGTGAACGGCACCGGCCTCGAGCTCGGCGCCTACGTGCTGTTCGGCGGGATCGCCGGAATCGTCACCGTGCGCAAGGGCGAGCGGCTGACCGTGTTCCTCCAGGCCGGGTTCGCCGTGTTCGTCGTCAACGCCCTCGTCGTCATCACGTTCGCGCTGTTGGGCAACCAGGACGCCCTGGGGCTGGTGCAGCTCCTGGCCACGTCGGCCGCCGCGGCGGGCGGCGCAGCCATCGCGACCGTAGGCAGCTTCGCCGTCATCGGATCGGTGTTCGGGATCCTCACGTCGTTCCAGCTGCTCGAGCTCGCCAACCCGTCCCAGCCGCTGCTGCGACGGCTGCTGGTCGAGACGCCGGGCACGTACCACCACTCCCTGATGGTCGGCAACCTGGCCGAGCGCGCGGCCGAGGCGATCGGCGGCGACCCGCTGCTCGCGCGCGTGGCCGCCTACTACCATGACATCGGCAAGCTCTCGAACCCGGCCGCGTTCATCGAGAACCAGTCGGGCGGCGACAACCTGCACGACGAGCTCGACCCGGAGACCTCGGCCGCGCTGCTCAAGAGCCACGTGAGCGCGGGCATCGACATCGCGTACAAGTCGGGCCTGCCGACCGCCCTGATCGCATTCATCCCGCAGCACCACGGGACGGCGGTCATGTCCTACTTCTACGCCCGGGCGAAGGAGCAGGCCGCTGAGCCGTACGGTGGCCTGCAGACCGCCGACGGCAGGAAGGCGGCCGACGCCGTCGACATCCGCAAGTTCCGCCACGGAGGCCCGAAGCCGCAGACGCGCGAGGCCGCGATCATCATGCTCGCCGACTCGACCGAGGCGTCCGTGCGCTCGCTCACGTCCCGTGACGAGGGCGCGATCCGGGCGATGGTCTCGCGGATCATCGAGGAGCGCATCGCCGACGACCAGTTCGACGAGTGCGACCTGACCCTGCGCGACATCGAGCTGATCCGCGAGGCGTTCGTGGAGCAGCTGCTCGGCATGTACCACCAGCGGATCGCCTACCCGCAGAACAAGGTCGTCGAGCTCGAGTCGAGGCGCGCCTCCGGGGAGTAGGGGCGGCGCGCCCGCCGCCCGCCGCCCGCCGCCCGCCGCCCGCCGCCCGATCCATGGCCATTTGGCCCGTCTACCACCCCCCGTGGTGGAGTGGTCCCAATCATCCTCGTGCACGATCCCGTGTGGTATTCGAGCGGCTCGTCACGCTCGGGGCGTCGGGACCGAGACCACAACACCACCCCGAGGCGTAGGCGGCTGGGCACCGGGCGGCCCTCGCGCTCGCGTCCGGTCGAGCGACAATGCAGCGATGGCGACCCCGGATCCGCACAAGAACATGGTCCACGTGCCGGGCGGCACGTTCCGCATGGGCTCCGAGGAGTTCTACCCGGAGGAGCGCCCGGTACATACCGTGTCGGTCGACGACTTCTGGATCGACGAGCACCTGGTCACCGTCGCCGACTACCGCCGGTTCGTGAAGGCCACCGGCTACCTGACCTTCGCCGAGCGGCCGCTCGATCCCGCCGCGTACCCGAACGCGGACCCGGACCTGCTCGTCCCGGGGTCGCTGGTCTTCCGCCAGACCCCCGGTCCCGTCCCGCTGGACAACTATCTCCAATGGTGGAGCTTCGTGCCCGGCGCGTCGTGGAACCATCCGGAGGGACCCGCCTCGAACATCGTCGGTCGCGATCGCCACCCGGTGACGCAGGTCAACTACGAGGACGCCGCGGCGTACGCCGCATGGGTGGGCAAGACGCTGCCGACCGAGGCCGAGTGGGAGTTCGCCGCGCGCGGCGGCCTCGATGGGAAGCGGTTCACCTGGGGCGACGACGAGACGCCGCGCGGCAAGCGCATGGCGAACACCTGGCAGGGCGAGTTCCCGTGGCGGAACTCGCTCGAGGATGGCTACCTGGGGACGTCGCCCGTGAAGTCGTTCCCGCCCAACGGCTTCGGGCTGTACGACATGGCCGGCAACGTGTGGGAGTGGACGTCGGACTTCTACACGGACCGGCATCCTGATGAGGCCGCCCACCCGTGCTGCGCGCCCCACAACCCGCGGGTGGAGTCGCCGGTCGGCGAGCCGGGCGACGGGACCACCATCCCGCGCCGCGTGACGAAGGGCGGCTCGCACCTGTGCGCCCCGAGCTACTGCCTGCGCTATCGGCCGGCGGCGCGACAGGGGGAGGCCGTCGACACTGGCACCTCCCACATGGGGTTCCGCTGCGTGGCCCGGTGAGCAGCCTCTACCTCGGCGCGTGGCGGGTCGACGTGGAGTGGCGCGACGCCGTTCCGCGGCTCCTTCCATCGACCGCCCTCGCGCGCGCCGTCGCCGCCGCGCTCGAGGCCGCCGGCGCCCCGGGCCCGGCGTCTATGGGCCTGATCCTCGCCGACGACGCCGAGCTCGTCGAGCTCAACGCCACGCACCTGGGCAAGGACGGCCCGACGGACGTCCTCTCGTTCCCCCTGCTGCCGCCATCGGCGTACCCGACGCACCTCGGCCAGCCACCCGGTGTCCGGTCCACCAACGGCGACGTCGCGTTCAAGCTTCCGCCCGACGCCCGGCCGCACCTCGGCGACGTCATCGTGTCCGTTGAGCGGGCGGTGGAACAGGCGGCGGCCGGGTGCGGCGGGCAGACCGGCGACGTACGGTGGGACGCGCGGGACGAGCTGCGCCTCCTCGTGACCCACGGCACGCTCCACGTCTGCGGCTGGGACCATGCCGAGCCGGCCGAGGAGTCCGCGATGCGAGCCCTGGAGCAGCGGCTGCTGCGCTGATGGCGCCGCTGCCCCGGGTCAGGGCCTGGTCGGTCCCTGCCATCCTCGTCCTGTACGCCTGCGTCGTCGTCGCGGGCTGCGGGCTCGTGCCCTGGGCGCCTGACGACGCGCCGCAGGTGGGTGTCGCGCCCTTCCAGTACACCTGTGGGCGTTTCCCGTTCGGCGCCGAGATCCTCGGCCGAGGCGATGAGGACCAAGCGGCGGCCAATCCGGCCGCGGCGGCCCTGCGCCAGCAGCTCGCCAAGCCCGGCCGCGACGCCGACTTCCTGCCGGATCGAGGCTGGACGCTGGCCGGCATGGACGCCGACGGCGCGGAGTTCGTGATCGTGGACGGCGATCTCGGCATGAAGGTCGTGACGCTCCGCGCGGCCGACGTCGGTCCATGGGTCGTCACCGGCTGGGGCGACTGCCAGCCGCAGCGCGTGCTCCCGGCGGGCCTCGGCGAGGCCAGCTGGACGCTCGACCCGGCCGAACCCAGGCCTGGCGCGGACACGCAGACGTTCACGGCCCTCGTGACGGAGCGCGACTGCGCCAGCGGGCAGTCCTCCGAGGGCCGGGTCGTCGGGCCGGACATCCTCGAGGTCGGAGACGAGGTGCTGGTGACGTTCGCCGTCCGGCCGCTCGGCGGCGACCTGCAGTCGTGCCCGGGCAACCCCGTGACGCGCGTCGTGGTCGACCTGGGCTCGCCTCTTGGCGATCGACAGCTGCTGGATGGCGGGACGCTGCCGCCCGGCGACCCGACCATCGATCGCTAGCGGGCCGCCCGCCCGCCGCGATGGCCGGCCTGCGTCGCACGCAGGTTTTTCGTGTCGGCCGGGCGGGGATCTGGCGTGCCACGCCCGTGCGTGACCTGAAATCAGCCGGCGGCGGGCCAATCTGACTCGCCGGCTGGCGCGCCGCGCCAGCGCAGGCGCCGTGCGACGCGGATTCTTGCGTGGCACGCAAGGGCGGCGCGCGCCGCGATGAGAAGCAGCCGGTACCATGGCGGTGAGCCCCGTCGGACAGTGTCCCGGGGCCGTTCGCCGTGTTCGCAAGGAGGGTTCGGGCCAGTTTGAAGCTCATAGTCGGCCTGGGCAATCCGGGCAACCAGTACGCGGCGACCCGGCACAACATCGGCTGGATGGTGGTCGACCGGCTGGCGGACCGGGCCGGACGGTCCGGCCGCGGGCGGCAGCGCGACGCGTCCGAGAGCATCCAGGTCCGGTACAAGGGGCTCGACCTCACGCTGGCCAAGCCGCTGACCTACATGAACGACTCGGGCATCGCCGTGCGCAAGCTGCTGGCCCGCGAGCGGGTGCCCCTCAACGAGCTGCTGGTCGTCACCGACGACTTCGCCCTCCCGTTCGGCAAGCTGCGATTTCGCGAGAGCGGCTCGCATGGCGGCCACAACGGACTGCGGTCGGTGATCGACGAGCTCGGGACCGAAAAGGTAGCAAGGCTACGGATCGGCATCGGTGATCCGGCGAGGGGGGCGATCGACCACGTGCTGTCGACGTTCGGGGTCGACGAGAAGGCGCGGCTGGCGATCCTGCTCGACGCCTCGGCCGACGCCGTCGAGGCCTGGGCCAAGGAGGGAACATCGAAGGCGGCCAACCGATGGAACAGCTTCGAGCTCCAGGCACCCGCCGACGCCGATGGCGACGGCGAGCGGCCCAAGGCCGGCGAGGTGGGCGGCCCCGCCGACGACAAGGGCATCCGGCGGACGAAGACCGGCTGGCGGCGGATCCTCCCGGGCGGCGCCGACGACGCTGGCGAGGCGGGCGCGGGCGGGCCGGGCGAGACCGGCGGCAGAGGCGGCCGCCGATGACGGGCGCAACGGACGCCGGCCGGTCGAACGTCGGCAGACGGGTCGACCGATGACGGGCGATCGCTATCGGGGCCGAACGACCCGCCAGCGGAACGTCGCGGACAAGGTGGCCCGTGAGTGGGCCGAGCGGCGGGCCGCCGCCCAGGCCGGCGAGCAGGAGCTCGACCTCGAGAAGGCATCGGTTGACGCCGAGATCGAGCTGCTCGACCCGGCCGCGCGGCCCCGGCCCGATGAGGGCGGCGTCGCGACCGCGGTCCGACCCAGGCGACCGGCGACGGCGAGGCCGACGGACCGGGCCGGCTCGTCGTCCCGTGGAGCCGGCCGGCGGGTGCCGGACCTGGCGGTCCTGCCGACGCTCCTCCACGACACGGGCGCGTTCGGCTCGCTGCGCGAGCGCCTCGGCGAGGCCGGCGTCCCGCCCGGCCAGCACGGCAAGCACGTCGGCCTCACGTCCGTGCCCCACGGCGCCAAGTCGTATCTCGCCGCGGCCCTCGCCCTCGCGCCCGACGCGGAGCGGATCTGCTGGGTGGCGCGCGACGCCGAGATCGGCGATCGCGTGGCCGAGGAGCTGGGCGCCTGGCTCGGCGACCCGGCCCTGGTCGCGATCCTGGAGCCGAGGACGTCCCTGGCGTACGAGCGGAGCGAGCTCGTGCCCGACGAGACCGCGGCACGGGTCGCCGCCCTCGCCGCCTGGCGATCGGGCGCCGCGAAGGTTCTCGTCGCCAGCGTCCAGGCGCTGGTCCAGTCGACGATCGCGCCGGACGACCTGCCGTCCGACATCCGCACCCTCAAGCCCGGGGTCCGGATCGGCCTCGACCCGCTGATCGCCGAGCTGTTCGAGCGCGGCTACTCGCCGGTCATCGAGGTCGCGGGCCGGGGCGAGTTCGCGCGCCGAGGCGGCATCGTCGACGTGTTCCCGCCGTCGGCGCCCCTGCCCGTCCGGATCGAGCTGTTCGGGGACGAGATCGACTCCCTGCGCGCCTTCGATCCCACCGACCAACGCACTATCGGCACCGTCCGCGAGGTCGCCCTCCTGCCGGCAACCGAGTTCCTGCTGCCCGCCGGTGGCGCCGGCGTGATCCGCGAGCGGCTCGGCCGGATGGCGGCCCGCCTGCCCGACCGCCTGGCCCAGGACCTCGAGCGCTTCGCCGGCGACGCCGCCTCGGGCGCCAAGGCCGTCGAGGGCCGGTCCCTGCCCGCCGGCGACGCGGCCGAGGTCTGGGCGCGGATCGTCGCCCCCACCACCGGCCTCGACCACCTCGACCCATCGACCCTCCTCGTCCTCGACGAGCCCGGCGACCTCGCCGACGCCGCGGACTTCCTGTGGCGCCAGGCCGAGGAGCGGCACGGGGAGATGGTCGAGGCGGGCGACCTGCCCAAGGAATGGCCATCGGCGTACCTGCCGCCCCGCGATTGGAAGAGCCACCTGCACGGATCGCGCACGCTCGAGCTGACCTGGCAGTCGGAGGCGGGCGCGGCGGAGGGGATGGCGTTCGCCTCGAAGAGCCTGACCAGCGGCGACCAATTCGGCTGGCGCGAGCCGGTGCTGCCACCGGGTCGGACGGAGCGCCTGGTCGACGGCGTCGAGCACTGGCTGGGCGAGAAGGCCCGGGTCGTCCTCGCCAGCGACCAGGCGCCCCGCCTGGCCGAGCTGCTGGGCGAGGCCGGCCACGCCGTCGGCATCGTCCATCGCGTCACCGAGGCGCCACCTCCCGGCGCCATCGCCCTGATCGAGCGCAGCCTCAACGGCGGCTTCGAGGGCGGTCCCGACGGCCTCGCGCTGGTCACGGACCGCGAGCTGTTCGGGACGGTCAGGGTCCGGCGGCCGAAGGCGATGCGAAGGGTCGTGCCGCGCGACCTCCTCGAGCGCCTTAGCCCGGGCGACGTCGTCGTCCACATCGACCACGGCATCGCGCGCTACGAGCAGATGCTGCGTCGCGGCGAAGAGGGCCAGGAACGCGACTACCTGGAGCTCTCGTTCGCGGCCGGCGACCGGATCTTCGTCCCGGTCGAGCAGATCAACCGCGTGTCCAGGTACTCGGGCGGCGAGCACCCGTCGCTCAGCCGCCTCGGCGGCACCGACTGGCTGCGCACCAAGCAGCGGGTGCGCAAGGCCGTCAGCGACCTCGCCGAGGAGCTGCTCGCGCTGTACGCCAAGCGCGAGGCGGCCGAGGGGTTCGCGTACGCGCCCGACTCGCCGTGGCAGTCCGAGATGGAGGCGTCGTTCCCGTATGAGGAGACGCCCGACCAGCTGCGGGCGGCCGAGGAGGTCAAGGTCGACATGCAGACGCGGCGGCCGATGGACCGGCTCGTCGTCGGCGACGTCGGCTACGGCAAGACCGAGGTCGCGCTCCGCGCCGCGTTCAAGGCGACCCAGGACGGCAAGCAGGTCGCGGTCCTCGTGCCGACGACCGTGCTCGCGGGCCAGCACTTCCAGACGTTCTCGCAGCGCTTCGCGGCGTTCCCGCTGACCGTGCGCCTGCTGTCCCGGTTCGTGGGCGCCAGGGACCAGGAGGCGACGGTCAAGGGGCTCGCCGCCGGGACAGTCGACATCGTCATCGGCACCCATCGGTTGCTGTCGAAGGACGTCGCGTTCCGGGACCTCGGCCTGGTGGTGGTCGACGAGGAGCAGCGGTTCGGCGTCGCGGCGAAGGAGCGCCTCAAGCAGCTCCGCAGCGCCGTCGACGTGCTCACGCTGTCCGCGACCCCGATCCCGCGCACGCTGAACCTCGCGCTGGCCGGCATCCGGGACCTGAGCGTGATCGAGACCCCGCCCGAGGACCGGCTGCCGATCCAGACGAGGGTCGCCGAGGCGTCCGCCGGCCTCGTCCGCGACGCGATCCTGCGCGAGCTCGACCGCGGCGGCCAGGTGTTCTACGTCCACAACCGGGTCGAGACGATCGAGGCCCAGGCCGAGCAGCTGCGACGGCTGCTGCCCGCGGCCCGGATCGTCGTCGGGCACGGGCAGATGGGCGAGGGCGCGCTCGAGAAGGTCATGCTGACGTTCGCCGACGGCGCCGCCGACGTCCTCGTGTGCACGACGATCATCGAGTCGGGCCTCGACATCCCCAACGCCAACACGATCGTCATCGACCGCGCCGACACCCTCGGCCTCGCCCAGCTGTACCAGCTCCGCGGCCGCGTGGGCCGGTCGTCGCGCCGCGCCTACGCCTACCTCATGTACCGCCGCCGCGAGCGGATGAGCGAGGAGGCGCGCAAGCGGCTCCAGGCCATCTTCAACGCCTCCGAGCTGGGGGCCGGGTTCCAGATCGCCCTCGCCGACCTCGAGATTCGGGGCGCGGGCAACATCCTGGGCGGCGAGCAGTCGGGGCACATGGCGGCGGTCGGGTTCGACCTGTACTCGCGGCTGCTCGGGGAGGCCGTCGAGGAGGCGAAGGCGCGGCGCGAGTTCCGCGAACCGGTCAAGGAGGCCCCGCAGGCGGTCGTGGACCTGCCCGTGGACGCGCACCTCCCGGACGACTACGTGCCGGACGTCGCCCAGAAGCTGGAGCTGTACCGCCGGCTCGCGCGGGCCCGGTCGACCGGCGACCTCGCCGCGTTCCGCCAGGAGGTGACCGACCGCTACGGGCCGATGCCGTCGCCGGTGCTGCGGCTGGTCGAGGTCGCGGAGCTGCGGCTGTCGGCGGAATCGGCGGGCGTCGTGAGCCTCGCGCGCGAGGAGGGCTGGCTCGTCGTGCGGTTCGGGGCGGGGATGACGCGGGCGACGGCGATGCAGCTGCTGGTGCCGACGGGGGTGGGCGGCCCCCTGCCCGGCGTTCGGCCCGGCGACATGACGTTCGCCTCGAACCAGGTGCGGATCCGCCTGCCTCGCGACCCGCTCAAGGGGTGGACGCTGACGCAGGCCGTGGTGTCGCGGCTGGTCGCCGCCACGGGGGCGGTGCCGGCAGAGGTGCGATGATCGTCGCGAGACACACGCTTCCGGAGGATGCCGGCATGGACAAGTCACCCGCGGTCGACAGGTACCTCTCCTCGCTGTCCAGCGACCGGCGCCCCGCGATGGAGGCTCTCCGCGAGGCCGTGAACATCGCCGCGCCCGACGCCACCGAGACCATCGCCTACGGGATGCCGGCGCTGCGCAGCCACGGCGGCCAGTTCCTGGTGTCGTACGACGCGTACAAGCGCCACTACAGCCTGTTCCCGGCCAGCGACGCGGTCATCGAGGCGGGCGGCGACGAGCTGACGCCGTACCTCGCGGGCAAGGGGACGATCCAGTTCCCGGCGGACCAGCCGATCCCGACGGCCCTCGTCACCCGGATCGTCAAGGCGAGGGTGGAGGAGAACGCCGAACGCGCGAGGTCCTAGCCGGATGGCCGGCGTTGCCGCGCACGAGATCGAGCTTCGTCCCTGGTCGCCGGACGACCTGGACCTGATGATCGCGCTGCTCGGCGATCCGGCGATGACCGAGCACCTCGGCGGCCCGGAGACGCCCGAGCAGCTCCGCAGGCGCCTCGACCGCTATCTCGCGATGACGCCGGCCGAGGGCCGGATGTTCGTGATCTCGGTGGGGCCGGATCGGCAGCCGGTCGGCTCGGTGGGCTACTGGCCGCACGAATCGGGGTCGCTGGAGACCGGCTGGAGCGTGCTCCCCGCGTTCCAGGGTCGCGGCCTCGCGACCCGCGCGACCGCCCAGTGCCTCGACATCGCCGCCGCGATCGGTGGCTACGAGACCATCCATGCGTACCCGTCGGTCGAGAACGTCGCCTCGAACGCGCTCTGCCGGACGCTGGGCTTCGAGCCGCTGGGCGAGGAGCGGTTCGAGTATCCGAAGGGCACCTGGATGACCTGCAACGACTGGTCGCTCGACCTCGCCGGGCGACGGATCGCGGACGCTGACTACGAGATCGTCGGCACGCGGGTCGCCCTTGGACCGGTCCGGCGTGCCCTCTATCCGCTGCACCAGGCCTGGCTGAACGACCCCGAGGTCGCCTGGAACGTGTTCGGGGAGCCCATCACGCGCTCGTACGAGGACGAGCGCGACTGGATCGACGCGTTCCTGGCGGAACCCTCCAATCGGCTGTGGCTCATCTACCGCACCGACGAGTCGCGGCCGATCGGCCTCACCGCGCTGACCGAAGTCGACGTGGGCGGGTCGTCTGCGGCCACGTTCCGCACGCTGATCGGCGCGGCGAAGGACCGCGGCCGGGGCTTCGGCAACGAGGCGAGCGAGCTCGTGCTGCGGTACGCCTTCGGGGAGCTTGGCCTGAGGGAGGTCCGTCTCGACGTGTACGGCTTCAACGCCGCCGGTCTGCGCCTCTACGAGCGGCTCGGCTTCCGCGAGGTGGGGCGCCACCCGATGAAGACCGAGCGCGACGGCCGCCGCTGGGACGTCATCCGGATGACGCGGACCGCGGCTTAGCCTCGCTCGCGGGCCTCGACGAACGAGAGGAACTCGAGGTCGCCGGGGGAGTGGCCGTCGGCGCTCAGCATCCAGGCGGCGTTGCTCAGCTGCTGGACCGCGTGCGTGTAGAGGTGCTGCAGATGCCACCACAGCGGATGGCTGCGCGACGCCTCCGCGCCGCACGGCCCGTCGAGCGCCTTGGCCGACAGGCTAGCGAGCCAGGCCCGCAGCTCCATCTCGTCGCCCGTCCAACGCTCGCGGATCGAGGCCACGCTCGGGAAGTCGTCCGGGACCAGCTCGACGTCCTCGGGCGGGAACTCCGTCGGGTCCGGGCTCGTGAGGCGCCGCCGCCAGCTCCACTCGACGTCGAGCTCGTGCACCAGCGTCGCCCGCAGGTTCAGCAGGCCGTCGGGAGCCCTGCCCGGCCAGGACACGCCTGGGGCGTTCGCGGCATCGAGGATCCGGTCACGGACCCAGTACAGATGGTCGAAGATGAGCGCGATCTCGGAGGGCTGCATGACCGAAGTCTCCACTACCGGCGGTTCCTCGGCACGCGAGCCCAGCCGATGGGGGTTCGCCACGCCGGGCCCGTTGCGCGACAGGCTGACCGCGCTCGCGTTCGGCGGCGGCAAGGTCGTGACGTCCGACCTGCTCGCCAACTACGAGATCGAAGGCGAGCTTGTCGAGCAGCCGGGCGACATCTCGATCCTCCTCGACTCCGACGAGCGGCCGGTGGCGATGATCGAGGACGTGCAGTCGATCGTGATCCGGCTGGCCCACATGAGCGACGAGGACGCGATCGACGAGGGCGAGGGCTATGCCGATGCGGCGGCGTTCCGCGTCTCGCACGAGGATCACTGGAACCTGTTCATCGAGGAGGTGCGCGAGGGGCTCGGGGACCCGACGTTCACCATCACGGACGACACGCCGGTCGTGGTCGAGCGGTTCCGGATCGCGGCCGTCCTCGCGATGGATGGATTGCCCCTCCAGCCAGTGGTTCGCCCCGCCTACCCGCCCGATCGGCCGGCCGTCGACGCCTTCCTGGCCGAGCACAACGCCGACCTCGTCGCGAGGCGTGGCGTGCTCGTGGATGCGCGGCGCCACCCGGCGCTGATCGTGGAGGCCGACGGCGCCATCGAAGGCGTGCTGACGTGGGTGCTGGAAGGCCCGTCGATGGAGGTGCTCACGCTCCACGCCGCGCAGCCGTGGGCGGGCACCGGGTCCGCGCTGATCGCCGCGGCGCGTCGCGTCGCGGAGGCGTCGGGCGCGCGCCGATTGTGGCTGATCACGACCAACGACAACGTCGACGCCCTGCGCTTCTACCAGCGTCGCGGGTTCCGGCTGGTCGGGGTGGATGCCAGGGCGGTCGATCGTTCTCGTTCCACGCTGAAGCCCGCGATCCCGGAGGTCGGCGCCCACGGGATCCCGCTCCGTGACGAGCTGGAGCTGGAGCTGCGTCTCGACGACCCCGCGGAAGAATTTCCATCGGTCGTCGACGACTTGTCTGCGCTGGAGCTCGCCTTGGCCCGCCGCGACGAGCCGTCGATCCCCGGCGGCTACGAGGCCGTCCTGGCGCCCGAGTTCGTCGAGATCGGCTCGAGCGGACGCCTCTGGACCCGCGCCGAGATCCTCGAGGCGCTCCACGCGGAGCCGCCCGACCCGTCGATCTCGATCGAGTCCTTCCACCTCGCCGAGCTGGCGCCGGACGTCCTCCTGGCGACCTACGACGCCATCACCACGGGTGCCGACGGCGTCCCGATTCGCCGCCGCCGCAGCGGAACCTGGATCCGCCGCGACGGGCGCTGCCAGCTTCGCTTCCACCAAGGCACGCCCGTCCCAGGCGATCCGTAGTCAGTCTCGCGATGTCGCGCTTGCGGATGACGGTGTGTGCTAATGTCACCCGATGCCGAAGGCCGCCGCCATCTACGCGCGTATTTCGTCGGATCCGACCGGCGCGCAGCTTGGCGTCAGGCGTCAGATCGATGACTGCCAGGAGCTCGTCGAGCGGCGAGGCTGGCTCGTCCGCGACGTGTACGTGGACGACGACCGGAGCGCCTGGAGTGGCAAGGCGCGGCCCGAGTACCGGCGGCTCCTCGGGGACATCGAGAGCGGTCACATCGACGCCGTGGTCGTCTGGCACCTTGACCGGCTCCACCGCCAGCCACGCGAGTTGGAGGCATTCTTCGACGTCTGCGACGCTGCCCACCTGACCGACCTCGCCTCGGTGTCGGGCCAAGTCGACCTCGCTTCGCACGACGGGCGGTTCATGGCCCGTATCCTCGGTGCCGTGGCCAAGAAGGAGAGCGACGACAAGAGCCGTCGCATCAGGCGCAAGCACCTGGAGCTCGCGCAGACGGGCGCCTGGAAGGGCGGCGGTTCGCGCCCGTTCGGCTACCTCGCCGACCGCGTGAGCGTCGACCCGGCCGAAGGCCCGTTCGTCCGCGAGGCTGTCGCGCGAGTGCTCGCTGGCGACAGCCTTCGCTCGGTCGCCGCGGACTTCAACGCCCGAGGCGTATGCACCGTGGGCGGGCGCGCGTGGGCGATCTCGACCCTGCACCGCATGCTCGTCTCGGCCCGGATCAGCGGCCAGCGAGAGCACCACGGCGAGATCGTCGGCCCCGCGCAGTGGGAGGCGATCATCAGCCCCGACGAGACCGCGCGGCTGCGCGCACTTCTCTCGGACCCAGCCCGCAAGATCGGGCGAACGCCGCGCCGGTACCTCCTCGCGGGCCTCCTGCGTTGCTCGTACTGCGACTCGGTCCTCGTCGCGCGGCCCAACAGCAACGGTCGGCGCCGATACATCTGCGCCAAGGGACCCGGGTTCGCCGGTTGCGGGCGGCTCGTCATCATGGCCGAGCCCGTTGAGGCTCTCGTCCAGGAGGCCGTGCTGTACCGGCTCGACACGCCCGAGCTCGCGGCCGCGCTGCGGGGAGAGGCCGCGAAGGACGACGACCTGGCGCGCTCCGCGAGCGCCCTCGACGCCGACCAGGGCCAGCTCGAGGAGCTCGCGACCGCCTACGGCGAGAAGCAGATCACGTTCCCCGAGTACCTCGCGGCGCGCAAGCCCATCGAGGCCCGGATCGAGGCCGCCAAGCGGCACCTGTCACGCACCACGCAGACGACGGCCATCGCGGACTACGTGGGCGACTCCGCGGCGCTGCGGGAGCGGTGGTCTGAACTGCCGATCGCGCGTCAGCGCGCCGTCGTGGCGTCGGTGCTGGACCGGGCGACCATCGGCCCTGCCGTCCGGGGCCGCAACCTGTTCGACCCCACTCGCGTCGCGCCCGTTTGGCGGCTCTGACCCCGCTCCCGAAGCAGCGCCGCGACCTTCGCCAGCGTCGGCCCGTCGCTCACCTTCACCGGGACGCCTTGGGCGGCGCAAGAAGCCTCGACCCACGCACGGACCGCAGGAGGCGTCACCCGTTCCATTGGGCAAACACGGCCGGCGGCCGCCTCCAGTCATCGGCGTCAGACGAGTGCCAGACGTAGGACGGATCGCTGCCCATCGCCTCAGAAGCTCGATGGAGCGCTTCCCACGCTGTCCGCCCACGGAGCGCCACCCGCCGCGGCTGGAAGCCCTGCGCGACCTCGTAGCGATGCAGTCCCGGCACTGTCGCCCCGAGGTCCTTGCTCACGTACTTGGAGAGGTACCTAGCGGCTACCCGTGCCTCTTGCAGTGACGAAGGTCCAGCGGGGAGGTCCCCAAGGAGCTTGATGTGCACGAGCCCGTGGCCCCAGGCCTCATCGATCCACCCGCGCCGGATGTACTGACCCACTGCGAAGTGGGCATGCAGCCCGTGATCTGTCTTGTGCCACTCACCGGTCCAGAGGTAGGGGAGCGGCTGGCCGATCCGATGACGTAGCCGCCGGAAGAACGCGCCGACGTCCTGACGGAGTCCCTTGGGGTCGTGGCACCCCGCTCCCGCGTACGTGAGAGTCCCGAGCCGGTTGAGCCGGTTCTGGGCGCAGTAGCGGCGGACTGCACCGCGGGCGCGGCGCGCGCCATCGGCGGCGCTCTCGGTGAGCGTCTCGTCTGCCTTGACGTAGCCGCCTGGCGACGACTTGGCGGCGGAGTGGAAGGAGCCGGTTGCCTCTCCCGCATCCGGGTAGAGGCGCACCTCCCAGTACCCGGTGGGCGTGACGAGTTTCGCCCTATGTTCAAGTGAAGAGCGGGAGCGCGGATGCCCGGACACGGCCACACCTCTAGTCGGTGTGGGGGTCCATTCCGCTTCAGGCTGTCAGTCCATCGGCAACCGCCTTCCGGCGGCTCAGCGGAAGCGCCCGACAGGCATGCGCTCCGCTCGGCACTCGGGGTACTTCCGTGCCGTGCCTCATTTCGCCCAATCAGCCGGCCCAAGTCCGGACTCGCTGGCCGACCCCCGTCGGCGACGGCATCGTAGCGCGTGGCCAGCGCTGTTGTCTTGGAGCGGCGGCGTTCCGCCGCCGCATTCTCAATGGTGCGCGCGCTGGCCGCCCGTCAAGGGTGCGCGGCCTGCGGCCGCCCGCCGCGTAGCCCGCTCGCTAAGGCTCGCGCGCGGCGGCCCTTGACCGGCTCCTGACATGGTGTCGGCTGGGCAGCCGCTTACTTGACCGCAGGCCGCACACTGTCCCGCGTCTGTTCGAACTGATCGCCAAGCGTTCTCGGACGTTTGGGGCTCAGGCCCACAGTTAGCCAGGTAGACCAACCGTGCGCGAGGCGACCTTCACAGGCTTCTGGTGGTTGCCCGAAGCGCCCGATCAACGCTCAGCCGGAACGCTGGAAACGCACGTCTCCGCTGCGCCTCGTCTTCGGTTGAGTGGTGCGTTCACACCGCTCCAACGAATGATGGGTAGCAACGACTACCCGATCGTGTTGGGCTTCACGGAGAACGGGCAGCGGATCACTCTTGTCGATTGCGCCTCAGCCGACATTTCTATGCGGTCGCCGGGCTACATGACCGAGGTCATCCAGGGGACCGTCGCCATAATTGGTGCGCACTTTCAGACGGCAGAGGCCATCACCACTAGATCCACGTGGGCCGACTTCACCCACCTTGCGGAGTGGCTGGGGCGGGATGGGTTCTCACGGAACCTACCCCATGGGGGACCGCTGGCGATTGGCTTCGCCCCCCCGGACTTCACCCCAGTCTCGATCGGGCGGGCGACGATCCGTCTTGGTACAGGTTGGTCGGTAACCGGTGACTCAGTCCGGGAGCAGGGGATCAAGGCCCAATACTCGATTCAGGTTGACGTCGAGGGTCCTCTGGAGTCGGTGATCGCAGAGTGGATGCGACCCCTGCAGAACCTCCTCACGCTCGCGGTGGACCTCCCGAACACGTTCACCCGCGTCCTGTTCAAGTCGACGAGCGGGGAAACGAACCGCGAGGACGAGCTGATCGAGGCGATCTTCGCGACCGATGTTCCAGCGCCCCCGAGGCGCGCGCCCACAACCCACGACATGCTGTTCGCCTACCCCGACATAGCCGCCGACTTCCAGAAACTCCTTTCCGGGTGGTACCGCGTCCAAAGCGACCTCGTGCACGTATGCAATCTGTACTTCAGCACTCGGCAGCAGCCGGGCTTCCTCGAAGAACGGTTCCTCGCTCTCGTTCGGGCGGTCGAGGTCTACGACCGCCTTGTCCATGGCAACGCCGTGCGGCCTCGCGCTGAGCACCGCGCCATCGTCCGAGGCATCGTCGGGTCAACAGCGTCGGAGCACCAGGCATGGCTGCGCGAGAAGCTTGCGTTCTCGAACGAACCCACGTTGCGGACGAGGCTCACTCGGCTCCTCGCCATAGTCAGCGAAGTCATGGCGCCGATCGTCGGCGATCTAGACAAGTTCGCCGCACTCGTCGCGGACACGCGCAACTACTACACGCACTACGACAGCGCCCTTCGTGGGAAGGCTGCGACTAGTCGCGACCTGTTCCGGACTTGCCAGCGGCTGAGCACGCTCATAGCAGCGCTTCTTCTCGCGAGGACGGGGACCGACCCCGCCGTCCTTGTCGGCTTGTTCTCGAAGAACCAGTCCTGGCTATACCTCCGTCGAATTGAGTCCGGCTTAGAGGAATAGGCGCTCGGGTGTCATTCGCGGACCCTGGCTGATGACGCCGGTCAGCGCGTCTCGACGACGACCCAGTTGATTCCGTTGCCTTGGTAGCACTCGGTCTGCCATTCAGGCAGGAACTCGATGACCCAGGTTCCGGCCCGGTCGGGAAGCTCGATCCAGCCGCGGCCCTCGTTCGCGCCCGCTGCAAGCGGTTGCGGTTTGGGGCCGTCGTACTCCGGCAAGCCCTCATCCCGGAAGTTCGCGAACGGCCTACTGTTGGCTCGGGTGACGGCCGTCAGCCTTGCACCGCGTTCCCGGAGCACCAGTCGGCCGCCGGCACCCTCAACGATCGGATCCATGTCCAGGTCCAGGAAGGCGAACCCCGGAATGCCGTCACTGCCAAGCCAGTCGCCGTCGAGCGTTTGGACGGTCGTCGTGCCGTCAAACCCTAGCTCTTGCCCGCCCACGACGAGGACTCGATCGAGTGCCCGCAACTCGCGACGGGCTTGTGCGCCGCGGTTCGGGCATTCGACGTCGGCGGGTTGAGAGGCGGCAGGAGTGCTCGGCGACACGGGCTCGACCGTTTCAGCGGGGGACGCCGTCATGGTTGGGTTCGGCGAATTCGAGCTCCGCGGACCGTAGCGGCGACGCTTCAGAGGTGACCGTTGGCGTCGGCTCGTGGACTGACGCTGAAGGCGGCACCGAAGGAGCCATTGCTCCGGCGCGGCAGGCGGCAACCCAAACGACGACGACGACCGCGGCTAGAGGCCGACCCCTCATTCAGCACCTCCCGATGCCATGTTTCGCCCGACTGACGGGCGACCGCCCATCACCGTGACGCCTACCTTGCCACCAGGCAGAGGGCGCTAACAGGAACGCGCATGCCAGCCTGCTCAGGTGACATCGGCGGGCACTTGCGGACCACGGCCCGGCGACGCGGCGCGCTTGTCGGCCAAGGCCGTTGCCCCCGGGTCTCGGCGAACAGGTAAGGTCCGCGCATGAACCTGCTCGTACCCCTCCTTCTGGCAGGCGGTGGCGTCGCGGTCGCAGGGTTGGCCTTCTACAACCGGGAGAAGCCTGACTGGCAACGGAATATGGCGGCCTTGATGGCCCTAGCCGTCGGTCAGGTTGTTCTCGGAGTGGTCGCCTGGGTATTGATCAGTCGCTGAGACGTCGTCCAGCGTCAGGTGACATTGACGGGCGCTTGCGGATGACGGGCGCCTTCCGCGCGGATCGCCGGTTGTCGTACCTCTTGGGCCCCGCCAAACGTACGCCAACGGAGAGGATCGGTCATGCTCGTGCTCCATCTCAAACTCCCTGCGGAGCAGGTCCTCGTTTGGTGAACGTGCATCCACTGCCCGACGGCGGCTTGGCAACTGCCATGGCGCATGAGTTGTCGGCGCTCCGGGCTGGCCACCCGTGACGGCCGCATCATCGCGCCCGGGAGTGACCTGGAACGATCTGAGCGCCGCACGCCCGGATCTCGCTGCTGCGGGTCGCCGGCTCCTCTACGCCGGAGACATCGGTCTCGGCTTTCTTGCAACCACCCGCGCAGATGGAGGCCCGCGGGTCCATCCCGTCTGTCCGATCCTGACGGAGTCCGCGCTGTTCGCGATGATCGTCCCGGGGCCGAAACTCGACGATCTTCGGCGAGACGGCCGGTATGCCCTCCACGGCGAGACGTTCCCACCACCAGATCAGGACGACGCCTTCTACGTCACTGGCATGGCGTTCGAAGTGAGCGATGCGGCCGTCTGGGAGGAGGTCGCACTCCAGACGCTCACTGAGCGTTCCATGACGGAACGCTGGCCGGGGTTCGAGTCGCAGGTGCTTTTCGAACTCAGGGTGGAGCGCTGTCTCCTGACCCTGACGCGCGCAGCCGACGGGTTCCCAGCCGGTCATACGGTCTGGCGGGCAACCTGACGCCCAATAGCAGCGCTCGCGTGACGGCCCTTGCCCGCCTACGTGGGACGCCGGGGCAGACCGGTGCAGGGGTCATACGCACCAGGCGTCGGCGGCCCGCCGAAGGGGGTGAAGCCGGTCACGATCGACACGCCGGGAGCTGCGTAGCCAGGAATGTACTGAACGTCAGGAGCGGGCGGCACGCCGGAGGAGAGGAATGCGGGTCCGGCCCAGTCGGGCTCCGGCTCGCGGCTGACCCACAACCCGGGAACCGTGTCATCTCCGCCGACGCGGATCCACTTGCCCTCAGGCGGTCGGTCTCGCCAATGGAGGAGCCAGTCGCGCGGGATCGATCCGATGAGCGCACGCCTCCCGACACGCCGGTGTCGCACGGCCAGCGTCGAGAACGTCGCGGTCAGGATGGCAACGAGGTCCCCCGCGTTCTCGGCTCGGCGGCCGGCGCGACGGCGCACGTACCCTTCGACCTCGGCCTGGAGCGAGGGAGGCAGCTCCACGCCCGCCGCGAACACCTTCGCCTTGTCGCGTCGCGGATCCAGCCGCTCCTCCTTGGCGCGCATCCCCGGCCAGAGCTCGCCCGTGACGGAGTCGAAGTTGGCGATCTGGCGATAGTGGGGGAACAACGCGGCTGACGAGCCATCCCACCCTCCAGCCACCACCGCGAGGCGCCGCGCGTGGTCGGGGTAGCGACGAAGGATCGAGTCCGCCGACCTCCCGATCGCCTCGACGATCTCGTTCGGCCCGTTGTCCGCCAGGAGGCTCGCCAGCCACACCGCGGTTGGCTGGTTGCCCATGCAGGCCGGACCGGCGTACGCCCACATCGCCCGACCTTCGTAGACGATCGTCTTGGCGGTCGCCTCGTCGACGACCTTCCAGGTCCTGGTGTCCGTGAGACGCATGTCCGAGACCTGCACGATCGTGTTCGGCGTCATCGCCGTGAGGATCAGCGTCACCGCGGGATTGTAGGGACGGTGGTTGGGGCGCGGTCAGCGCGGCCGGCCCTCGTGTAGCGCGGCGATCGACTTCGCGATCCGTCGCTCCCGTGTCCCGTCGGTCTTGGCACCCGTGACCTGCAGGACGTGCCAGGACTTGTTCGAATACGACAGGGCGTCGAACGTGCGACGTGCTGCAGGATCCGCATCCAGCGCGGCGGCCAGCTCGGCCGGGACCTCCACCTCGCGCGGCGCGTTGTCGAGCTCGATATCGACGTCGATCTCGTCACCACCCTTGACGCCGGCGCCGGCACGGTTGTCGGCGCTCACGCCGACCATGTACCGGCCGCCCATGACGGCGATGGTGCTGCGATACGTGAAGCCGTTGATGGTCACGCGCACGGGCGGTCGCTTGCCGGCGCCGAGCGCCTCGACGACCTGGTCCGGGACCTCGATCCCCGTCGCGGTCTTGTCACTCTGCAGGAGCGTTGTGTGGAAGCGCATGGACTCCTCGTCGAAGGGGGACGCTAGGCGGGGCTTTCGAGCACGTGCCTTAACCGAGCGAGGTCGGCCTGGACGAGGCCCGCATCGCGCCCGAACTCCTCGTCGCTCATGTCCGGGGGCCGACGCACGGTGAACACCACCTCGGAGCCGTCGCCGTATGGGACGATCCGCATCGGAACGTGGATCACCTCGCCCGACGGCAGCGTCACCTCATGGTCGAGGACGCCGAACGGGTTGCGTTCCACGAAGGCGAAGCCAACCCGGCCCGACGACGTCTCGACGAACCACTGTCCGTCGACGTTCTCCACGGCATCGCCGAGCCCGAGAGCCCAATTCGGGATGTTCGTCGGGTCCGAGGCGTAGTCGTAGACCTCGGCTGCAGGCCGGTCGATCCACTCACTGATGTGCCTGGACTCCGGCTGCATGCCAGAAATCTTGTCACAGGCGGCCAGAGCGGCTCGGCCCGCCATCACAGGCTCTCAGGGCCTGTAAGCGGTATTCCAGCTCTCAACGTCAACGGGGTGTCAGTGCCCGTGGGCATGGGCGACGGGCAGGCGCTCCGGATGCGCTACGATCCGGCGACGATGCGCCGTCCGAGACTCCTCCGAATCCCGATCGGGCTCTAGCCGAACAGGGTCGGCACCGCCGACACGGCTAGAGCCGCTGGCCACGATCGCCCAGACTCGAGGAGCTCTCCCGATGCCCGCGCGTGCGTCCAACCCTTCCCGCGCATCCCGATCGGCCGACTTCGGCCAGTGGTACCTCGACGTCGTCCGCGATGCCGAGCTCGCGTCCTATGCGCCCGTCCGGGGCTGCATCGTCGTCCGCCCGTATGGCTTCGCGCTGTGGGAGAACGTGCGCGACGCGCTCGACCGGCGGATCAAGGAGACGGGCCACGAGAACATCTACCTGCCGCTACTCCTGCCCGAGAGCCTTCTGGAGACCGAGGCGGAGCATGTCGAAGGGTTCAGCCCGCAGGTCGCCTGGGTCACCCACGGTGGCGCCGACAAGCTCGCTGAGCGCCTCGCGATCCGGCCCACCTCTGAGGCAATGGTCGGCGCCGTCTACCGCGACCTGATCCAGAGCTATCGCGACCTGCCCGTGCTCGTGAACCAGTGGGCGAACGTGGTGCGCTGGGAGCTCCGCACGCGGCCGTTCCTGCGCACGGCCGAATTCCTGTGGCAGGAAGGCCACACGTTCCATGCCAGCGCGGCCGAGGCCCGCGAGGAAGCGGAGCGGATGCTCGGCGTGTACCGCGAGATCTGGCACGACTGGCTCGCGATCCCGACGATCCGGGGCCGCAAGAGCGAAGCCGAGAAGTTCCCAGGCGCCGAGGTGACGCTGACCGGCGAGGCGCTGATGGGCGACCAGCGTGCACTGCAGATGGGCACCAGCCACGACCTCGGCTCGAACTTCGCCCGGGCATTCGACATCCGCTTCCTCGATCGCGACAACGAGCGGCGGCACCCTTTCGGGACGTCGTGGGGTTTCTCGTGGCGGACGATCGGCGCAGTGATCATGGTCCATGGCGATGAGCGCGGCCTCGTCCTGCCACCACGGATTGCACCGATCCACGTCGTGGTCGTGCCGATCTGGCGAACGGTGGAAGAGCGGGCGGCCGTGGAAGCTGCAATCGCCCCGGTCGAGGCCGCGCTGCGGGCACAGGCCGTCTTCGGCGACCAACGCATCAGCGTGCGGGTCGATCGGCGCGACGACGTGACGCCCGGCTACAAGTTCAACGATTGGGAGCTGCGCGGCGTCCCGATCCGGCTCGAGGTCGGGCCACGGGATGTCGCGGCCGGCACGATCGTCGTGGCCGAGCGGTTGCCGGCGACGGACGGCTCGAGCGCGAAGGAGTCGGTCTCGGTCCATCACCTTCCGACCGACGTCGCGGCGAGGCTCGAACGGATTCAGACGCGCCTGTTGGAGCGAGCGATCACGTTCCAGCGCGCCAACACGCACCGGGTCCCCGGCTGGGACGACCTGGTCGCCGTGAACGCCGCGCAAGGCGGCTTCCTCGTCACCGGCTGGTGCGGTTCGGCCGCCTGCGAACGCGAGGTCCAGGCCACAACCGGCGCCACGCTGCGCGTTCTCCCCTTCGAGGGTGAGCTCGAGAAGCTTGAACCCCCGACCGCCTGTGCCCGCTGTGGCGCGCCAGCTTCGGAGACGGCGGTGTTCGCTCGCGCATACTGACCGGCGATGAGGATGTGATCGGGCGGTTGGAGGGTGAGACCGACCCGCGCGTCTCACGATTGTGGAGCACCCGGACGATCGCCGCGAGGCGCGCCATCGCCGCCGCCCACACGCCCTTCGCGCGCCAGCGCCGCCACTGCGCCCAGTCGGCGGTCCACGCACCGTATCGCTCGGGCAGGTAGCGCCACTGGCAGCCGGTCCGGCCCGATGAACAGCATCGCGTCGACCATCTGGCGCCTCGGGATCACCGCCGGCGCGCCGCGCCGACCGGGCGGGTCAAACAGGTCGACGACGAGCTCCCATTTGCACATCCGAGAGCGTGATCGCGGAGCTCATGCCGCCAGTCTGCCGGCCGGCTATGTCACCTCATGCGGCACGATCCCGCCGATCCGAACGGGATCATTCGGCCACAGGCCCCTAGTAGAGACCGAGATCCGAGAGGCGCCATTCGTCCGCCTCGTGCGGCTGGAGCGAGCGGCTGGCCTCGTCCCACCACAGGCTCCCGGCTCGGAGCTCCGTGGTCATCCGATCGAGGAAGACGGCGACAGCGTCGGCGACAACGCCGGTGTGCGGCGGACCAGGATGCGAGAAGACGCGCCAGACCGGCGCCGTGTCGTCTCGCGCGTCGCCCGAGCAGTCGAGGGCGAACAGGCAGTCTCCTCCTTCGAGGATTGGGAACCACCGATCACGCCAGAACGCCTCCGCCTCGGGCGGGGGTGGGTCGACGCCGAACGCCTCGCGCACGCCGGCGCGTCGGCTCATGCAGAGGCCGACCGCTTCGTCGAGGCTGAGCAGCCTGACGCTGAAGAAGACCTCGAGCGTTGAGTCCTCGCCTTCCCCCTGCGCGGCGGCGTAGTCGACGCCGTCGTGGACGCCGTACCAGTCGACGAGCTCGGCGGGCGGGGCCAGGCCGAGCGTCCGGAGCGCGTCCCGGATGTCGGACTCAGGGCGACCTCGTCGGAGGTATCGCCGGATCGGCGAGCCGAGGCGCTCGAGCTCGGCCGTCAGCGAGGCGAAGCGCTCATCCAGGCCAGTCATCGTCCGGGCGAGCGAACGACGATCGCGTTCACCGGGCGATCCAGCGGATCGACGAGGTCGCACGGCTGTAGATTCCGGCGCACCGCGGCAGTGTACGCACACCCTGCGGCAGGGACGGAGGTCAGGTGGTGGCAGTGGAGCTGCGGACGAAGTTGACCGATGCGGCCGCCGCCGCGAAGGGCAAGCTGCAGGGCCTTCGGGGCGGCAACAAGGCCTCGATTGCGGAGGTTCCGGCACCCGAGGGGACGCTGGCCGCAGACGACGGAAAGGTCGTCCCGACGAAGCCGTCAGAGAGCCTCGCGACCCAGGTGTGGAGCGCGGTCAAGCGGGCGCGTCTGGTGATCTTCATCGTCGTGGCCGTGTCCCAGGCCCTCCTGGCACTGATCTCCTGGCGAATCCGGGTGTCGCGTGGACGGCGTTCGGGACCAGCAGGTGAGCAAGAGGCGCTCGAGGCCCTCGGCGAGACGCTCGGGGGGATCGCCGGAGCCCTCGACGAGGACTGAACCCGTCAGGCGAGCGCGCGCTCAAGGGCAGCCCGCCCGGTCGGTGCGCCATGGGCGGAGAGCACGAGCTCGATCTGCCGGTCGACGAGTGCCACGGCGGTGCCGCAGCTCGCGCATCGCCCCATGCTACGGCGCTCCGACGACATAGCATCGACGCACCACCGGCTCTCGACGAGGAGGCGCACGCGCGATGCTCACGGCGACCAAGGACCTCATGCTCCCCGCCACCGTCACCGGCTCGTGGCCGCGGCCACGCTGGTACGACGGCGGCCTGTGGGGCCGGCCGCTCGACACCGCCCTGCTCGACGTCCGCTTCCGGGAGCAGTTCCTCGACGCGCACTCGACCGTCATCGCCGACCAGGAGCGCGCGGGGCTGGACATCCTCACCAACGGCGACTACCACCTCGACGAGGACTTCGCCGGCCGCTCGTGGCACCACTACCCGCTCCAGCGCTGGAAGGGCTTCGAGCACGAGGAGCTGCAATACGAAGGCTCCCGCGACAGCCTGCTCGCGTTCCCGCCGGGGACGCTGATGAACGAGATCGAGACGACCTGGCGGTGGCCGCGCGTCGTCGGCAAGGTCGAGCACAACCCGAAGAACCCGCTCGAGTACGCCAAGCTGTGGCGGATCGCCCAGGCTCGCGCGGCCTCGGGCAAGCCGGTCAAATTCGGGACCTGCTCGTCCCAGGTGCTCGCGATCTTCCTCGACAGCCACACCGACCAGTACGTCCTCGACGACAAGAAGCAGCTCATCTGGGACATGGCCGGCGCGATGAACCTCGAGCTGCGCCAGCTCGCGGCCGCCGGCGCCAAGGTGATCCAGATCGAGGAGCCGACGATCCATTTCACCGCGGCCTTCCACCCGGAGGAGACCGAGCTGCTCGACTTCATGGTCGACGCCTTCAACCACGAGGTGGAGGGCCTCGACGACGTCGAGCTGTGGATCCACACCTGCTGGGGCAACCCCAACATGCAGAAGGTCTACAGCGGCGAGTCGTACGCGAACTCGATCGACACTTACCTCAACCGGCTCAAGGGCGACGTGTGGACCGTCGAGGCGACCGAGAACGACCTGGCCGAGATCGACCTGTTCAAGCCGTACGCGGCGAACCTCAACAAGAAGGTCGCCGTGGGGATGGTGAGTCACCGGACCCTGCAGGCCGACATGGCACCCGTCGTGGCGGGCAGGATCCGGCGCGCGCTCGAGGTGATCCCCGCTGACAAGCTGATCCTGTCCTCCGACTGCGGGTTCGGGCGGCAGGGGTTCAACCGGACCGTCGCGTTCTACAAGGCGACCGGGATCGCGCAGGGGCGCAACATCGTGCTCAAGGAGCTCGGGCTCGAGGAGCGCTACGTGCCCGGCGCCGACCCCGCCCTGCAGCCGGACGTGCTCCCGGATCGCGAGCCGCTGACGCATCTGCCGTCGCCCTGGACGTGAACCTGTGGGGCCCGAGCCCTTCGGCGCTGCCCCGTAGTCAAAGCACGACTGTTCGTCCGACGTGGACGGCTCCGCTCACCGCCACACGGCCGGTTGCGACGCTCGGAGCAGCCGTCTCCGGCTAACACGAGCCGCCCGAGATCGTCGTCGTGACTCCTGCGGCCATTCCTCGGTGCCTAAGAGTCGTCCTTTGACTGGCTGACGGGAAGTCGCACGCTGAGACGGTATCCATGTCGCGCCGATGCGCGCACACTGGGCCGACCAGGAGGCAGACACGGGAGCGTTGCGTTCCCGCCAGGGCGGCACCTCAGTCGTCGCCCAGACATCGCGCAGTCCACCGCGCGACCGACCCTCCGACCCGAGCGGCGTCGCGTGCCGACCACCAGGAGGCACGCATGCCCAGATACATCACGTTCTTCTCCTACACGGGCGGGCCGCGAAGGCGATGATCGAGCGCCCGAGCGACCGTTCCGCCGCGGCCAACGCGCTCGTCGAGTCGCTCGGCGGCACCCTGGAAGAGTTCTACTGGACGCAGGGGAAGCACGACGGGCTCCTGATCTCGAGCGTTCCCGACGGCGTGGCGGCGTCGGCGCTCGCGGCCGCGGTCGGCGCGACGGGCGCGATCGTCGGGCTGGAGTCTCACCAGATCTTCGACCACGACGAGCAGGCGGCCATCGTCAAGCAGGCCGCCGCGGCTCTCCGCGCGTACAAGCCGCCGACCGCCTGAGCCTCGTTCGCCGGGCGCGTCGATACCTATTCCGGACCATCGCGCGCATACTCGAAGCATTCGGTAGGAGGCACGGGAGCCCGCGGGCTCTCACCAGCGCGGCGCCACATACGGTCGCCAAGACGGTCGCGCAGGGCCAATGGCGAGTCCGGCCCACCGTCGCAGGGCGCGTACGTGCCCGAGGAGATACCCCATGACCCTGATTGCGGTCGCCTTTCCCATCCTGCCCGGCAAGACCGACGCGTGGCGGTCCTGGATGGGTGAGTTGAACGGCTCGAGGCGCGCGGAGTTCGACGAGTCCCGTCGTAACGCCGGCGTCCGCGAGCGCACCTTCCTCCAGTCCACCCCGATGGGCGACGTCGTGATCGTCACCCTCGAAGGCGACGACCCGGGCCGTGCGTTCGGGAAGATGCTGGGCGCGAACGACGAGTTCACGAAGTGGTTCGCCGCCAAGGCGAAGGACGTCCACGGCGTCGACCTCACCCAGCGGCAGACGGTCTCGATCCCCGAGCTCATCGTCGACACCGACCGGGTGCCGGCCACCGCCTGACCGCCCGAGGACCTCGTCCTCGACGCCAAAGGCCGCTCGCTTCGGCGGGCGGCCTTTCTTGTTCGGGGGCGACCCGGCGGCGTTGCCATCCAGTCAAGGGACGACTGTTCGTCCAGTGCCGACAGGTTCAATCGCTCGTCTACGGCCGATGCGGCACGCGGATCAGTCGGATCCGGCTGACGCCTCCGACTCGAGAGCGTCCATCGCGAACGCTGGACGACCGTGTGTCGACGATGAGTCGTCCTTTGACTGCCTGACGGGGCGCGGCGGCTCAGCCGGCTGACTATGCTCCGGTCATGGCGACGCCGCCTCCGCTCACGATCGTCCCGGCGAACGAGGCGACCTGGGACGACCTCCAGGCCGTGCTCGGCACGCGCGGTGATCCCCATCGGTGCCAGTGCCAGCGCTATCGGATGCAGTTTCGGGAGTCCTGGAACTCGGTCGGCGTCGAGGAGCTCGGCTTCCGGCTGCTCACCCAGACCAGCTGCGGCCAGCCTGCGGCGGGCACGACGAGCGGCCTGGTCGCCTACCTCGAGGGTGAGCCCGTGGGTTGGTGTGCCGTCGCACCGCGCGCGGACCACGCCCGGCTGCTGCGGGACATGCGCGTGCCCTGGGTGGGCCGCAGGGAGGACAAGGCCGACCGGGAGGTTTGGGCGGTGACCTGCTTCGTCACCCGCGCGGGCTTCCGGCGGCGCGGGGTCAGTCGGACCCTGGCGCGGGCGGCCGTCGACTTCGCCCGCGACCGTGGCGCCCGCGCGCTCGAGGGCTATCCGATGCTCACGGAACCCGGGCAGGACGTCACTTGGGGTGAGCTGCACGTCGGCAGCCGCAGCATCTTCGCGGCGGCTGGCTTCACCGAGGTCAGCCGGCCGACCCTGCGCCGGGTCGTGATGCGAATCGACTTCTAGCCGGCCGTTGTGACGCGGGTGCGCCGCGGGGCACGTTGACCGCCAGAAACCAGCCATACTCCGAGCGCCGCGCCACCCGTCGCCGCGCCCCCGGAGGGTTGAGATGCCACAGCTCGCCATCGTCGGCGCCCGTCTGCTCGATGCGCGTGCGGAGGACCCACTCCCCGGCGACTCGCTCCTGGTCGACGCCGACGGCCGGATCACGAGCGTCGGCGCGTCGAAATCGGCCCTTCCGGACGACACGATCGTCATCGATGCCGAAGGCCGGACCATCGTTCCGGGCCTCATCGACTGCCACGTCCACCTGTGGGGCTCCCACGAGATGCTCCACGACCTCATCCAGCGGTCCTACTCGGAAGGCGTCGCGAAGATGCTCCGCTGCGGCCAGGCGTTCCTCGAGTCGGGCGTGACGACGGCGAGGGACGCCGGGGGCACACCCGCCGGCGTGAAGCGCGTGTTCGCGAGCCGCGAGTTCCCCGGCCCCAGGCTGCAGGTCAGCGTGATGCCGCTCTCGATCACCGGCGGTCACGGCGACGGCCAGACGCCCGCCGGCATCGACCTTCTGGGCGACGTGCCGCCGACGGAGATGCCGCTGGGAATTGCCGACGGCGTCGACGAGGTTCGCCGGGTCGTCCGGCGCCAGATCCGCGCCGGCGCCGACTGGATCAAGGCGATGGCGACGGGCGGCGTCTACTCCCTGATGGACGCGCCCGACGCCGTCCAGTTCACGGTCGACGAGATGCGGGTGATGGTGGAGGAGGCCGAGCACGCCGGACTCCGCGGCGTGATGGCGCACGCGGAGAACGCCGCCGGGATCAAGAACGCGCTGCGCGCCGGCATCCGCTCGATCGACCACGGGGACGGCCTGGACGACGAGGCGATCGACATGATGCTCGAGCGCGACGTGCCGCTCGTGCCGACGTTCCTGATCATCGAGGAGATGCTGCGTGAGGACCGCGTGGCGAGCGGCGTCACCCCGCCGTGGGCGGTCGAGAAGGTCCGCCTGCTCGTCGACCAGATCGAGCCAAGGTTCAGGCACGCCGTCGACCGTGGCGTGCGGATCGCGATGGGCACCGACGGCGGCGTCGGCTCCCACCTGCCGACCGAGCTGAGCCTGATGGTGGAGCACGGCATGTCGCCGCTCGCGTCCTTGCGCGCCGCGACGATCGACGCCGCCCGTCTGCTCGGGCTCGACGGCGAGATCGGGACGCTCGAGACCGGCAAGACCGCCGACGTGCTGCTGGTCGATGGCGATCCCATCGCCGAGCCGGCGCTGTGGCGCGATCCGTCCAGGATCGTGGCGGTCATCCAGGGTGGCCGCGTGGTGGCGGACCGCCGAGGGTAGCGATCCTGGCTGATGGCCGACACATCATCGATGGTCACGCGTCCAACGCCCGGAGGCAGGAGCCTCGAGATCATGGGGAGATCCGCGATGGGTCGCTTGATGGGTTTCGTTGCACGGCTGGCGACGGCCGCGCTGGTCGCGTTGAGCCTGCTGGCCTTGCCCGGAGGTGCCGCGACGACCGCCGTGGTCCGGGCGGCGGACTGCCCCTCGTCGCCAGTGACCATCGCCAAGCTCGTCAACCTCGACGTCCCCGGCCAACGCTGCTACGGCGGCCGGCTGCTGGTCTTCCGGGCGTTCGTCGCGCCGCCATGCGACGAGTGTGGCGGGACCTCGGCCACCGTCATCGCGCCCCGATGGCTCGACGGGCTCGAGGGCAGCAGCGTCAACCTCGAGGCCGTCCCGGAGGGCCCGCAGGTCGCCGCCTACGTTCCGCCGGCGCTGGGGCGCTGTCACCTCACGAACAATTCGGCGTGCCCCTTCCGTCCGTACCGCGAGCAATGGGCGACGGTCAGCGCGCGTTTCGACGACCCGGTCGCGCAGACCTGCCACTACTCGGCGAAGCCGGCCGGCGGCGGCTTCACCAAGGCCGATGCGGTCGCCGAGTGCCGGGCCAAGCTCGTCGTCCTGTCGGTGGGGCCCGACTCGAACCCCGCGACGGACACCGTCGCCGTCGCCGATGACGCCCCCGATCGGACATCGAACGACGCACCCTGGCTCGGTCTCATCGCAGTGATCACGGTCGCGGTCGTGTGGCGCCGGTTGGCGCACCGACGCGCAGCCTGACCACCGCCGTCGGCAGCTCCTTGCCCTTGAGCTCGAGGGCGGTCTGCTCGAGAGCGGGATCGAGACCGGCCGCCTTGGCCGCCGCCGCGGACACCAGGACCTCCCCGGCGGCAGCGGCCGATGCCAGGCGCGCCGTCGTATTGACCGTATCGCCGAGTGCCGTGATCTCGGTGTGCGCCTCGTCGCCGACCGCGCCGACCCACGCGGGGCCGGTGTGGACGCCGGCGCCGACAGGCGCCCAGGGACCCGCCGGGTCGTCGTGCCCGGTGGCCCGCAGGAGCGCCAGCGCGCTCGCGACCGCACGCGCCGCGTGCTGCGGGCCGGACATGATCGGGAAGTACATCGCGACGACCTCGTCGCCGACGAACTTGTCGACGCTCCCGTCGTGGTCGAACACCACGGCCGACGCCGTGGCGTAGAAGCGGTCGAGCAGCGCGTGGAACTCGCCCGCCGACATCCGCTCCGCGAGGGCCGTGGAGCCGCGGATGTCCGCGAACATGAAGCTGGCCTCGATCTCGGCGCCGCCGTGGTGCTTGGCGATGAACGAGAAGCAGGACTGGCAGACGCGCGGGTTCTTGTCGGCCGGCCGCTTGCCGATGGCCCGCATGACCGGCGCCACCGCGCCCGCGAACGGCGCGGCGCACAGCTGGCAGCGCGGCCCGTGAGGGAGGACGCGGAAGATGCGCCGCACCCGGCGCTCCATGGAGTCGCCGCGGGTCAGGTAGTCGCGCCAGAACTGCTCCCCGTCATCGTCGGTCGGCGGAGCGTCCATCAGGCCACAACCGTAGTCCCGCGACGCAAGACCGATGCCGGTCGAAAAGGTGTCAGGACCTGGTGCGTCGCGATGCTAGGGTGGCGCCATGAGCAGACCGCTGTTGGCCGACGCCTTCGAGCACCACGTGTGGGCGACCCTGATCGTGATCGACGTCTGCGCAGGCCTCCCGCCGGCACAGCTCGAAACGAACGCACCGGGCACCTACGGCCCGATCCTCGACACCCTGCGCCACCTCGTCGAGGCCGACCGGTCGTATCTCGTCCCGCTCACGGACGGCGAAGCGGAGTCGATCGACGAGTCGGCGATGGACCTTGCGGCGCTTAGGGCGGTGATGGAGGAGGACGCGGCGATGTGGGCCGCGGTCGTGGCCGGCAACCTGGACGCTGAGCGGGTCGTCGTTCGCCACCGCGACGACGGGTCGGACAGCCTCGCGCCGCTCGGCGTGCGGCTGGCGCAGGCCCTCCATCACGGGACCGACCACCGAAGCCAGATCTGCACCGCGCTGACGTCGCTGGGCATCGAGCCACCCGAGATCGACGTGTGGGACTACGCCGCCTCGCAGGGCCGCCTCTCGCAGACCGAGCCCACCAAGTAGCGGCCACGATGCCCGGCGCCGACGGCTACTTCGACGAGCCGGTCGCGGCGAGGTACGACGACGACGCGGTGATGTTCGCGCCGGAGACGATCGACCCCGTCGTCGACGTGCTGGCACGGCTCGCGGGCGACGGGCGGGCGCTCGAGCTCGCCGTCGGGACCGGGCGGATCGCGCTCCCGCTGGCGCGGCGCGGCGTCCCGGTCCACGGCATCGACCAGTCCCGCGCGATGGTGGCCCGGCTGCTCGCGAAGCCGGGCGCGGATGCCGTCGGGGTCACGATCGGCGACATCGCCACGACCCGCGTCGACGGCACGTTCGCGGTCGTCTACCTCGTGTTCAACACGATCGGGAACCTCACGGCCCAGGCGGCCCAGGTCGCCTGCTTCCGGAACGCGGCGGCGCACCTCGAGCCCGGCGGCACGTTCGTGATCGAGGTCGGGGTTCCCTGCCTGCGGCGGCTGCCGCCCGGCCAGCGGCACGTCGTGTTCGACGCGAGCGAAGGCCACTGGGGCATCGATGAATACGACGTCGCCAACCAGGGCCTGATCTCCCACCACTTCAACGTCATCGACGGGCAGATCGAACGCAACTCGGTCCCGTTCCGCTACGTCTGGCCGGCCGAGCTCGACCTGATGGCGGAGCTGGCCGGCATGCTCCTGCGCGATCGGTGGGCGGACTGGCGCGGCGAGCCGTTCACGCACGAGAGCCGCGGGCACGTGTCGATCTGGGAGAAGCCCTAGTCGCGGGTGGTTACACTCGGCCGCGTCGACATCGGGTAGCGGCTCAGGACGCGCACGCAATCATCGGCGCGCCGCCTCGCCCCGAGATGACGGGGAGTCGGGGATGCGCGTGCAGGTGAGCCGGCGTGTCGCGGGAGTCGCGGCGTTCGGCCTGTCGGCGATGCTGGTGGTCGGTGCGTGCAGCGGGAGCGCCGCGCCCTCGCGGGCACTCGACGCCCCGCCGTCGTCGGTCGCGACCGCGGTGCCATCGGCTTCCGCGTCGCCATCGGCCGCCCCGACCCAGCCGGCCTCGGCGTCGCCATCGGCGGCTGCGAGCCCGTCGCCGAGCGCCGAGCCCAGCGCCGGCCCAAGCTCGGCCGCGACCGGACCCGCCACGCTCAGCGGGCCCGAAACGGTCGAGGGCGGTGCTGGATTCCAGGTCGCCTGGACCGGCCCCAACGCGCCGACCGACTACGTGACGATCGTCCCCGCGGGCGCCTCGGCGTGGACCGACGAGTCGTACTTCTACACCTCGGCAGGCAGCCCGGGCACGCTCGTCGCCCCGACCGAGGCCGGGTCGTACGTGCTGTGGTACGTCTCCGGCAACGACGATTCGGTGCTCGCGCGGGTCGCGATCTCGGTCACCCCGTTCCAGGGCGCGTTCGCCGCGCCCGCCTCGGTCGTCGCGGGCACGCCGTTCAAGGTGGGCTGGAAGGGTCCGAACGGGCCGCAGGACTACGTGACGATCGTCCCCAAGGGCGCCAAGCGCTGGACCGACGAGAGCTACTTCTACACGGCCAACGGCAACCCGGGCTCGCTCGTCGCCCCGGTCAAGGCCGGCGCCTACCAGCTGTGGTACGTGACGGGCCAGGCGGGCAAGATCAAGCAGCGGCAGGCGATCACCGTCACGCCGTTCACGATCACGCTCGACGCCCCGGATACCGTCGCGCCCGGCAGCCAGTTCCAGGTCACCTGGACCGGTCCCAACGGACCGACCGACTACATCACGATCGTGCCCGCGGGATCGAAGGTCGGGACCTATGCCTCGTACGCATACACGACGACCGGCAACCCCGTGACGATCACGGCGCCCGCCGAGCCCGGCAAGTACGAGATCTGGTACGCGTCGGACCGGGTCGCCGGCACGTTCGCGAAGACGCCGATCGAGGTCAAATAGGCGTTCTGGGTGACATCGGCAGGGCGAGCACGGAAGCAGCACGATGCGCGGCGCGACGATGGCGGTCGCCACCATCCCGGTGAGCGACCTCGACCGGGCCCGGGCGTTCTACCGGGACTCGTTGGGTCTCGAGCTGCTGTGGGAGAACCCGGCCTCGATCCGATTCGGGATCGGCCCGAGCGAGATCTCCGTGTTCCGGCGGCCCGGGCTGGAGCTCCAGCACACCGTCGCGCACTTCGAGGTGACCGACATCGCGGCCACCGTGGCTGACCTCGAGGCGGCTGGCGTCGAGTTCGTCGACTACGACGACGGACCCCTCAAGACGACGAACCACATCGCACGGATCGGCCCGGCACTCGGCGCGTGGTTCCGCGACCCCGACGGCAACTTCCTCGGACTTCGCCAGGCGGACTAGGTGACGCCGATGGCATCGCGCGGCGCCGTGTTGCGCCAGCTGCCCACCGCCGAGTTGACGGCGCCCGAGCTGTCGGCGCTGCACGCGCTGCTTTCGGCTGCCTTTCCGGATGGCGGGTTCACGGACGACGACTTCGCGCACGGCATGGGCGGGATGCACTGGCTGGCCGAGGTCGACGGGTCGATCGTGTCGCACGCGTCGGTCGTCTCGCGGCGGCTGGAGGCCGGCGACCGGGCGCTGCGAACGGGATACCTGGAGGCCGTGGCAACGCTGCCCGCGTTCGAGCGGCGCGGCTTCGGATCGATGGTGGTCCGCGCGGCCGGAACGTACCTGCGTCCCCGGTTCGAGCTCGGCGCGCTGTCGACCGGCGAGCCGGGCTTCTACACGCGGATGGGCTGGGAGCCCTGGGCCGGCCCGACATTCGTCCGTGCCGCTGCCGGCCTCCAGCGCACCGAGGAGGATGACGGGTCGATCTTCGTCCTGCGCACGCCGTCGACGCCGCCCTCGATTTCGCTGGATGCGCCGCTCACCTGCGACTGGCGGAGCGGTGACGTCTGGTAGCTAGGCGGGGACGTAGGTCAGGGCGACCACACCCGAGCCGAAGCGCTTGACCGCCACCTGGCGCAGGTTGAGCGTCGTCTCGAGTGGCGGGAAGAACGTCGTGCCCGCGCCGATGACCACCGGGTGCACGACCAGGCGGTACTCGTCGACCAAGCCACGCTCGACGAACTGCCAGGCGAGGTTCGGGCCGCTCACGTCGATCTCGCCGGCGAACTCGTCGCGGAGCGTCGCGAGCACGTCGCCGATGTCGCCGCCCACGAGCCGGCAGCCGAAGTCGACCGACTCGAGCGACCGCGAGAACACGAACTTCGGGTGCTCGCTCCAGATCTCCCCGTACTGCCGCATCGCGGGCGTCGCGTTCGGGTCGTTGCCCGCGGTCGGCCAGTACGAGGTCATCACCTCGTACATCCGACGGCCGTAGATCGACGCGCTCGAGTCGCGCGTCTGCTGGTTGAACCAGAAGTGGACCTCCTCGTCGACGGTCGCCCAGTCGAGCGAGTGGTCGGGGGTCTCGATGAAGCCATCGAGCGAGACGTTCATGGAGTAGATCAGCTTGCCCATGCCTTACTTGGTACCCCAGTTGCGTCAGTCAGTACAAGGACGACTCGTCGTCTGCATCTCGGGGTCTGATGCGGCCGTTCGACGCCGATATCGCCGTCAGCCAGTCACCAGGCGGGGATCTGTCAGTAACCAGCTCCGCGCGAGCGGCCTAAGAGTCGTGCTTTGACTACGTGGCTGAAGGCGGCGGCTTGGGGGGGTTGACAGCCTCCTCTATGTTCCGCTAGTCTGAAACCAATCAGTTATATAGCCTGTGAGTGATGAATGGCCGTCGACCAGCTCAGCATCGTGTTCGGAGCCCTCTCGGATCCGACCCGGCGCGCGATCCTCGCGCGGTTGACCCTGGGGGACGCCAACGTCGCCGAGCTGGCCAAGCCGTTTCGCATCTCGCAGCCGGCCGTCTCGAAGCACCTGAAAGTGCTGGAGGAGGCCGGGCTGATCTCGCGCCATCGGGAGGCGACCGCCCGGCTTAGCCACCTCGAAGCGGAGCCGCTTCGGGAGGCGACGCAGTGGCTGGTCTCCTACCACCAATACTGGGACGAGAGCTTCGAGCGCCTCGACGCACTGCTCGTGTCCCTCCAGCGATCGAAGTCCGGCTGGATGCCGGCCAAGGACGAGAAGGAGACCGAGTGATGGGTACGACCAGGACCACCGCCCCAGCCGGGGTGCCGTTCATCGACCTGACCCGCGAGTTCGACGCCCCGCGCGAGATCCTGTGGCGCGCGTGGACCGAGCCGGAGCTGGTCAAGCAGTGGCTCGGGCCGAACGGCTACGAGATGGTCATCGACGAGTACGAGGTCCGCGACGGCGGCCGCTACCGCTACATCCACAAGGATCCCGAGGGCAACGAGTACGCCTTCCATGGCGTGTTCCACGGCACCCCGTCGCCCGACTCGTTCGTCCAGACCTTCGAGTTCGAGGGTGCGCCGGGGCACGTCTCGCTCGAAAAACTCGTGCTCGAGGACCTGGGTGACGGCCGCACGCGAGCGAACATGCACTCCGTCTACCAGTCGATCGAGGCCCGCGACGCGATGGTCGCGTCGGGCATGGAGAAGGGCGTCGACGAGGGCTTCGGACGGCTCGACACGCTGCTCGAGTCGCTCAAGGCTCCGGTGCACTGATGGACTGGAAGCTCGAGGTCGTCGTCCTACCCGTGTCGGACGTCGACCGGGCCAAGAAGTTCTACGCCGAGCAGGTCGGCTTCCACGTCGACGTCGACCAGGAAATGGGCGAGAGCCGCATCGTCCAGATGACGCCGCAAGGGTCCGGCTGCTCGGTGACCATCGGTCGCGGGCTCAACGACGCCGCGCCGGGCTCGGTCAAGGGCATGCAGCTGTGCGTCGGCGACATCGATGCCGCGCGCGCCGAGCTGGTCTCGCGCGGCGTCGAGGTGTCACCGGTCCGTCACGTCGGTCCGGAAGGATGGGCCGACGGCAACGGCGGCGAGTGGAACGCGTTCAGCTTCTTCGACGATCCAGACGGCAACTCGTGGGCCGTCCAGGAGAGCCCGACCCTCCGGGCCGAGCTCAAGGGCGAGACCGCCGCCGCGGCCTCCTGAGCCCTCGGCCGGCTCGCCGGCCGAAACCTCGCAGCTCCCGCCCCGATTCGGCACTGCCGGATCGGGGCATCCGCGTGCCTGGCATAGGCTGGTGGCATGACCGCGAACCGATCGGTGCCCGACGCCGACGTCATCCCGGTGCTGGCATATCCCGACGTGAACGAGGCCGCCGACTGGCTCGTCCGCGCCTTTGGATTCAGGGTCCGGCTGCGGATCGGCGACCATCGCGTGCAGCTGGCGTACGGCAACGGTGCCGTGATCGTCGTCCAGGGGACTGGCAGCGGAGGCTCCGTCCACGTCCGAGTCCCTGACGCCGACGCGCATCAGGCCCAATCGGCCGCCGCCGGCGCTCACATCCTCGGCGAGCCCGAGACCTTCCCGTTCGGCGAGCGCCAGTACTCGGCGCGAGACCTCGCCGGCCACACGTGGACCTTCTCGCAGTCGGTCGAGGACGTCGACCCGACGACGTGGGGAGCCACCGATATCGACCTGTAGCTTCTCGCGTCCCGCCCGCGGGGCGAACGAACCGGTGCGCCGCTCGAGCTGCCCGCGCAGCGGGAGGACGTCGCTCCTCACGCGCTGTATCGGTCACATCTGTCCCGCCCGGCGGGCGGATCCGGCGTGGACCGGACGGTTTGCCCGCCCGGCGGGAGGAGGGCGGCGTCGCTGAGGGGACGAGCGCTCGCGGACGCGATCGATCGGGGGCATGCTGGTCGCATGAGCAAGATCTGGTTCGGCCTCCACCTTCCCAACTACACCTTCCCCGACCGACCGCCGGAGCAGCTGTTCGACGCGATCGTCGAGCAGGCCAGGGCGGCCGAGGCCGCGGGTTTCGGCCTCGTCAGCGTCATGGACCATCTCAACCAGATCCCGGGCATCGGGCAGCAGGACGAGCCGATGCTCGAGGGCTGGTCGACGCTGGCGGCGCTGGCGCGCGAGACGAAGAAGGTTCGCCTCGGCACCCTCGTGACCGGGGTGACGTACCGCAACCCCGCCCTGCTCGCGAAGACGGCCACGACCCTCGACGTGATCTCAGGCGGGCGCGTCATCTACGGCATCGGCGCCGCCTGGTTCGAGGCCGAGCACGACGCCTTCGGCTACCCCTTCCCGCCGATCAAGGAGCGGATGGACCGCCTGGACGAGGCGCTCGCCATCGCGAAGGGGATGTTCGCGAACGAGCGGTCGACGTTCCATGGCCACCACTACCAGGTGACGGACATCCTCAACGTCCCGCGGCCGGTCCAGCCGGGCGGGCCGAAGATCCTGGTCGGCGGAGGTGGCGAGCAGCGGACGCTCAAGATCGCCGCCAAGTACGCCGCCATGACCCACTGGTTCCCGCTCGGTCGCGAGGCGCTCCGGCACAAGAAGGACGTCCTCGCCCGGCACTGCGAAGCCATCGGCCGCGACCCCGGGACCATCGAGCTCACCATGGCGACGCCCGTCGTCGTGACGCGCAACGACGCCGAGCGTGACGCGCTGCTCGCCCGGATCCCCGAGGACCGACGGCCGCACGTGGTCGCCGGCGGGATCGAGGCGTGCGCCGACGGCCTCCGCCCATACATCGACGACGGGTTCACGGGCTTCACCTTCAACAACCCGCTGTACCGGACGCCCGAGCAGATAGCGCTCGTCGGGGAGCTCCTCAAGCTCCTCGCTGTTCCCGCGCCTGCGTGAGGCCGTTCCGGTTCCTGGCCGAGCCGGGCGACGTCACTGACGGCAAGGCTTTGATCGAGGCCGCCCACCGAGCGGAGACGATCGGCTACGACGTGATGGTCTATCCCGACCACGTTGTGCTGCCGTTCGGGCTCGTTCCGCTGCTCACCACGGTGGCAGCCGTCACCGAGCGGCTCCGGGTCTCCGCGTTCGTCGTCAACAACGACCTCCGCCACCCGGCGCTCGTCGCCCAGGACATGGCCTCGCTCGACGTGCTCAGCGACGGGCGGGTCGAGGTGGCGATCGGCGGCGGCTGGAACGTCCCCGAGTACGAGGCCCTCGGGATCCCGTTCGACCCGATCGGGACGCGGATCGCGCGGCTGACCGAGGCCGTGGCCGTGATCAAGGGCTGCTTCGGCGATGGGCCATTCAGCTTCGCCGGCGACTTCTACACGATCACGGACCACGACGGGCTCCCGAAGCCGATCCAGCGACCGCGACCGCCGTTGTTCATCGGGGGTGGCGGGCGGCGATTGCTCACGCTGGCCGGGCGGGAGGCCGACATCGTCGGGGTGGCGCCGCGGACGCTTGCCAGCGCCTCGAGCACGGCGGTGGTGCGCTCCGACCCGCGGTCGATCACGGTCGCCGCGACGGAGGAGAAGCTCGCGTGGGTGCGCGAGGCTGCCGGGGAGCGATTCGACGACCTCGAGATCAACGCCTACCCGTCGGGGACGTCGCCGATCCTCACCGACCACGCGCGCAAGGACGCCGCCGACGTGCTCGACGGGATCCGGAGCCGGACGGGGATCGAGATCTCGCTGGACGACTTCCTCGAATCGCCGCACGTGTTCATCGGGTCGGTGGACGGGCTCGTGACGAAGCTCCGGGAGCAGCGCGAGCGGCTTGGCATCACGTCCATCATGGTCGGTGACGTGGACACGCTTGCGCCGGTCGTGGAGCGGCTGGCGGGGACATAGGTCCAGGTTGGAGGTGAGGCGCCTGTGGCTGGCTGCGATCCTGATCCTCGCGGGCTGCGGGTCGGCGGGTGGCTCGCCGCCCACGCCGGTCCCCAGTGCGGTCCCGGCGGACACCATGGCTGACCAGCTCGGCAAGGCCGCCGCGCGCGGCGACACCGCGAGCGTCCTGCAGCTCCTCGAGGCAGGAGCCGACGTCGACGAGCGGGACGCGGACGGCCGCACGCCGGTGATGGCGGCGACCCGAGGCAACCACGTCGACACGGTGCGGGCGCTGATCGAGGCGGGCGCCGACATCGACATCCAGGACGACCGCCTGGACAACCCGTTCCTGTATGCCGGTGCGGAGGGCCTGCTCGACGTCCTGCGACTCACCATCGAGGCCGGCGCGGATCCCCGCCTCACCAACCGCTTCGGCGGCACGGCCTTGATCCCGGCGTCCGAGCGCGGTCACGTGGAGGTCGTCGAGGAGCTGCTGACCCGGACGGCGGTCGACGTCAACCACGTCAACAACCTCGGCTGGACCGCGCTGCTCGAGGCGATCGTCCTGAGCAGCGGCGATGCGCGGCATCAGCAGGTCGTGCAGCTGCTGGTCGACCACGGAGCCGACATCACGATCGGCGACAAGGACGGCGTCGCGCCGCTCGATCACGCTCGATCGCGCGGCTTCACCGAGATCGGACGCATCCTCGAGGCCGCAGCCGGGCGCTGACGCGGCGCCTGACCTGGTGACCCGGCCAGACTCCCTCCGTGTCCGGCAGGCCCACGTTTCGGCTCGAAGAGGTGCCGGAACGCCGCGAGCGCGGGCCTGAGACCCGTTTCGGGTCCCACAGACACGAATCCGTCAGGGGCGAGCCGGGAGCACCCGTCGACGCCGGAGCTGTTGTCTGGCAGGCACGCAAACTCGGCGGGGGATCAGGACCTGGAGGAGGGAGGACCCGGGGGTCAGGACCGGGTCGGGAGCTCTGGCCGCACCGACCTGAGCGGGCCCCCGTCGGACTACTCCGGCCGGCGGCCCACGATCGTGAAGACCTCGTCGGGCACGCGATCTTCGAACGTGAAGTCGGCGCCCCATTCGAGGTCGACGAAGCCGGCCGTCTCGAAGGCCTGGCGCGCCTGGTCGCGCGAGTAGGCGCGGGTGGCCCGCGGCCGCACGAAGTGCTCGGTCCGGACGAGGCCACCGTTGTTGAACACCTCGTAGGTGTCGTCGGTGGACTCGATGCCCATCGCGGGGTCGAAGCTCGCCCGGGCCGTCCGCTTCACGCGCATCCCGTCTTCGAGCGTTGCCTCCCTGGTCCACTCCTCGTCGTACGGCTTGTCCATGACGATGAACGGCATGGCGAGCGAGCCGCCCGGGAGGAGCAGCGCGAAGAACCGGCGCATGGCCTCTGCGGCGTCGTCGGGCTCGACGAGCAGCTGGAACGACGACGAGGGGACGATGACCGTCCCGAATCGCCGCGTGAGCCGCAGGGTCTGCATCCGGCCGAGGTGCACCCGCCCGTCCACGTCGAGGCCGGCGGCGGCGGCCTTCGCGTGGAGGCGCTCGAGCATGTCCGGCGCGTTGTCCACGCCCTCGATGTCGATGCCCTGGGCGAGGAAGTCGAGGAGGATCCTGCCGGTCCCCGTTCCGACGTCGAGCACGGGTTCCCCCCGTCGGGCGATGACCTCACGGAACCAGTCGCGGTCCCCCCACCCCGAGGTGTCCCCCCGAAGGGCGTCCCACGCCTCCGCCATGAGGCCGACGTACTCGATGTCGTCCGGCATTGCCTTGAGCGTACGGGGAGTTCGTGGCCTTGGTCTGTACGTCATCTGCCGCACCCATACGTCATCTGCCGCACGCCATCCCGCATCGCCCGTCTCCGCCCCGTGCTCGCCGGACCCGGCATGATCGTGCCGTGACCGCGTCGACCGCTACCGCCGCCCCGGCCGCGGTGCCCGCGCGCACCGCGGAGCTGTTCGCACCCGGCCTGCGCGGCCTGTCGATCGGCCTCATCGCGACGATCACGCTGGTCGCCCTCGAGGCGCTGGCGATCGGCACCGTGCTGCCGCTGGTCGGCGAAGAGCTCGGCCAGATGGAGCTCTACGGCTGGGTCTACTCGGCGTTCTTCCTGGGCAACCTGCTGGGCGTCGTGGTCGCGGGCGGGGCGCTGGACCGCGTGCCGCTGTGGCGACCGTTCGCCATCGGCCTGTCCCTGTTCGCCATCGGCCTGACGATCGGCGGGCTCGCGCCGACGATGGGGATCCTCGTCGCCGCGCGGTTCGTGCAGGGCCTGGGCGGCGGGGCCGTCGGTCCGACGGCGTATGTGGCCATCGGCCGCACCCTCCCGGAACGGCTGCAGCCACGGATGTTCGCGTTGCTCTCGACGGCGTGGGTGGTGCCGGGGGTGGTCGGGCCGTCGGTCGCGGCGATCGTCGGCGAGTTCACGACGTGGCGGCTGGTGTTCCTGGGGCTGCTGCCGCTGCTGGCGGTGGCCGGCGGGACGGCCGTGACCGCCCTGCGTCGGATCCCTGCCGCGGCCCCGCCGGAGGAGCACGCAGCCCCACCCGCGGCGACCCGGCGCCTGCCCAACGCGCTGCTGGCGGCGGCCGGCGCCGGGCTGCTCGTCGCCGCCCTCACCGCCCAGCTCCTGGTCGTGGTCATCGGCGGCGCCGTCGTCGGCCTCGCCCTCCTCATCCCCGCGTTCCGTCGCCTCACGCCCCCGGGCACGCTCGTCCTCGCGGCCGGCGTCCCCGCGGCGGTCCTGCTGCGCGGCGTGATGACGTTCGCGTTCTTCAGCGGCGACGCCTACATCCCGTTGCTCCTCCAGACCTGGCGCGGCACGCCGGCCACGCTGACCGGCCTCGTGTTCACCGGCACGACGATCGCCTGGACCGTCGCCACGTGGCTGCAGGCGCGCCGGATCGACGTCTGGGGACCGCATCGCTTCGTCGCGCTCGGATTCGCCTGCGTCGCGCTCGGCGCCCTGATCACGATCCCGGCCGTGCTGCCGGGCTACCCGCCGGAGCTCGTCGTCTTCACCTGGCTCCTGCCGGGTCTCGGGATGGGTTTCATGTACTCCGCGGTGACGCTCGTCGTGCTGCGCGGTGCGAACCCGACCGAGACCGGCGCGGCGTCATCGGCCCTCCAGCTGTCGGACATCCTCGGCACGGCGCTGGGCGCCGGCATCGCCGGCGCGATCACAGCCTACGGCACCCGGACGGGCGGCGACGCGCTCGGCTGGTCGCTGGCGGCGGTGTTCGCGATGTCGACGATCGCCGCCGCACTGGGCGCCGTGGCATCCCGCAGAGTCAAGGTTCCCCAGCGTGTGCTGAGCACGCGAGACGCTGCGGTAGACTAGCCATCCGGCCGGCGCCGTTCGCACCGCCCACACGCCTTCGCCGCCGCCGATCTGGCCACCCCGGAGGTCCCCGAACCCGATGTCCGCCGAGACGCTTCGCGCGAAGATCCGCGAGATTCCCGACTTCCCGAAGCCCGGCATCCTGTTCTACGACATCACGACGGTGCTCAAGGAGCCCGCGGCCTACAAGGAGGCCATCGACCTGATGCTCGAGCCCTACAAGGGCGAGCACGTCGACATCGTGGTGGGCATGGAATCTCGGGGGTTCATCTTCTCCGCGCCGATGGCGTACCTGCTCGACACGGGCCTGGTGCCGGTGCGCAAGCTGGGCAAGCTCCCGGCCGAGACGCTGACGGTCGAGTACGCCCTCGAATACGGCTCGAACACCCTCGAGATCCACCGGGATGCGATCACGCCGGGCCAGAAGGTCCTGATCGTCGACGACCTGCTGGCGACGGGCGGCACGGTGCGGGGCACGATCGAGCTGGTCGAGCGACTCAAGGGCGAGGTGGTGGGCCTCGCGTTCCTGGTCGAGCTCGAGTTCCTCAAGGGCCGCGAGCGGCTGGACGGCCGCCGGGTCACCAGCGTCATCCAGTACTGACGCCGCACAGCTGCGGGATCGCGCGCCTCGTCCCGTGAACGATCGGCTCCCTCCGTTGGTCGAGCGTCCCTCCGGTGGCTGACGAGCCCCTGCGGACCGACCCGGGTTCGCCGGCCGAGCCGGCCCAACCGACGGCGCCCGCGCGGCCGGCCGAGTCGATCACGCCGCCGGACCCCACGCGGCGACGGTTCTTCCGCCAGTTCGCGGGGGACGTGATGAGCTCGATGGGGTCCGTGATCGGTGCGGCGCAGCTGCTCCAGCAGGAGTCCGCCCAGGCGGCCCGGGAGCTGCTCGGCGATGCGGAGGCGGTCGATGCCGCGGGTGGCGTGCCCGCCGCCGTGGTACCAGCTGCAATCGCCGGGCCCCGCGAGGAGCCGGCCGCGGGCGCCGGGTTCCGGGCCCCGATGCGCTGGGACGGCGAGCTGTGCCTCGTCGTGGACCAGCGGCGCCTCCCGGACGTGCTGGTGGACATCGAGGTCCGCGGCGGGGGCGACGGCGTGGCCGCGATCCGCGACGAGGCGATCACCGGGTCGTCGGCGCAGGCCCAGCTCGGCGCCGTGACGATCGCGCTGACCGCAGGCAAGCTGCTCACCCACCGCCCATTCGCGCGCCGGGCGACGATCCGCGGCGCGGCCAACGCGCTGCGCAACGTGCGGCCCGGGTCGGCGGCGATGCTCGCGACGGTCAACCGGATGCTGGTCGTGGAGGACCGCCTGGGGATCGACTCGGACGGCGAGACGATCGCCGCGGCCCTGCGCGCCGAGGCCGAGGCCGTGATCGCGGACGCATCCGCCGCGCACGGCGTGCTGGTCTCCCACGCCCTGGCGGCCCTCCACGGGCTCCGCGGTGACGGCGAGGCGCCGCTGCGGGTGCTGACGATCGGCAGCACCGGCGCGATGGGCGGCGGCCAATACGGGACGGCACTGTCGGCGATCATCGCGGCGCATCACGCCGATCGTCCGATCGAGGCGCTCGTGGCCGAGACGCGCCCGGGGTTCGAGGGGTCCCGCATCGCCGCCTGGGAGCTCCACGAGGCCGGTGTTCCGCACGCCGTGGTCACCGACGCGGCCGCACCCGGGCGCATCGCCGCGGGCGAGGTGGACGCGGTGCTGGTCGGGGCGGACCGGGTCGTCGCCAACGGCGACGTCGTCGCGATCGCCGGGACCTACCCGCTGGCGCTGGCGGCATCGGCGGCCGGGATCCCGTTCATCGTCTGCGTCGCCTCGATCGCCATCGACGCCGCCCTCCCGGACGGCGCCTCCGCCGAGCTCGAGGACGGCCGGCCCGGGCCGGTGCTGGCCGCCGCGGGCACGCGGGTCGCCCCCGAGGGCACGCGGATCCGCAACCCGGTCCAGGACCTGACGCCCGCCTCCCTCGTCAACTCGATCGTCACCGAGCACGGCGCGCTCCAGCCGCCATTCGCCTCCTCGATCGCCGCCGTCCTCCCGCCGCCGGTAGCCGCCGCCGAGCCCGAGGCGAGCCCCGCTCCCACCGACGCCGCGCCGTCGGCCGCCAAGGCCGTCGGCTGATGGCCACGATCGCGGTCGGCCAGCGCGGCGCCCTCGTCGCCCGCTCGACCACCGACCGCGCGCTCCTGCGCGCGTTCCTCGAGCACGATCGGCTGTTCGCGGCCTATGCGATCTGCGACCTCGAGGACCGCGAGTTCGGGCGCACCCGGTGGGGGATCGCGACCGACGGCGACGAGGTGGTGTCCGTCGGCCTCGAGTACGGCGGCCTGACGCCGCAGCCGCTGTTCCTGATGGGCCGCAACGACGGCATCGAGGCGGTGCTCCAGAACGTCGTGCGGCCGCGCGCCGCGTACCTCGCCGCGAAGGCCGAGTCGCTCCCGGCCGTGCACCCGCTCTACAACATCGACCCGGGCCCGCCGATGATCCGGATGTGGGTCGACCGGACCCGGTTCCAGCCGGCCCCGGCTGCGGTCGAGCGGCTGCTGCCCGTCGAGGTGGGCGAGCTCAACCGCCTGTACCAGCTTGGGTTCGCGGCATGGCTGCCGTCGAGCACGATCGCCGAGGGCATCTACTACGGGATCCGCGTGAACGGCAAGCTGGTGTCCGCCGCGGGGACCCACGTCATCTCGCGCAACGCCCGCCTGGCCGTCGTCGGCAACGTGCTCACCCACACCGACCATCGAGGCCGCGGGTACGCGCAGGCCGTCACCTCGGCGGTGACCGCGGAGCTGCTCCGCTTCTGCGACCAGGTCGTGCTCAACGTCCGGTCCGACAATCCGCCCGCGATCCAGGCCTACATGCGGCTCGGCTACACCGAGCACTGCCGCTTCGAGGAGCGGCTGATCCGTCGCACGACCTCGCCGTGGGCCGACCTGACCGCACCGCTGCGGCGCCTGTTCTCCCGCGGCCAGTCGACCCCGGCGGGTGACGGCGGCGCCAACCGGACCGCGGTCCAGCACGCCCGCGGCCCCGCAAGCCACGACCACGCCCATCCCATCGACCCGCCGTCGGCCGACGGCACGCCCGAGGAATCCCGATGACCGACACGACCACGCACGTCCCGCACGACGTGACCGACCTCTCCCTCGCCGCCGAGGGCCTGCGCCGCATCGAGTGGGCCGAGCGCGAGATGCCGGTCCTGCGCCTCATCCGCGAACGCTTCGAACGCGAACGGCCCCTCGAGGGACTGCGGATCGGGGCGTGCCTCCACGTCACGACCGAGACCGCGAACCTGATGCGGACCCTCAAGGCGGGCGGTGCCGACGTGTACCTCGCGGCCTCGAACCCGCTGTCGACCCAGGACGTCACCGCGGCCGCGCTGGTCGCGGAGCTCGGGATCGCGACGTTCGCGCGCCGGGGCGAGGACCGCGACACGTACTACGCGCACCTCCGGTCGGTCGCCGACATCCACCCGTCCCTGACGATGGACGACGGCTGCGACCTCGTCTCGCTCCTGCACAGCGAGCGGCGCGACCAGCTGCCCGAGGTCCTCGCCGGGACCGAGGAGACGACGACGGGTGTCATCCGCCTCCGGGCGATGGCCGCCGACAACGCCCTCGCGTTCCCGGTCGTCGCCGTCAACGAGGCCCTGACCAAGCACCTGTTCGACAACCGCTACGGGACCGGGCAGTCGACGATCGACGGCATCCTCCGTGCGACCAACATCCTGATCGCCGGCCGCAACGTGGCCATCGCGGGCTACGGCTGGGTGGGCCGCGGGATCGCGTCGCGAATGGACGGCCACGGGGCGCACGTCGCGGTGATCGAGGTCGACCCGGTTCGTGCGCTCGAGGCGCTGATGGACGGCTACCAGGTGATGACCGTCGGCGAGGCGGCCGCGTGGGGCGACCTGTTCGTGACCGCGACGGGCAACGTGAACGTGTTCCGGCGCGAGCACTTCGCGTCGATGAAGGACGGCGCGATCATGGCCAACTCGGGCCACTTCGACGCCGAGCTCGACCTGGCGGCCCTGCGCGAGATGGCCGAGGGCCACGTCACGGAGGTCCGGGAGAACGTCCAGTCGTTCGACATCGGCGGCAAGAAGCTCAACCTCATCGCCGAGGGGCGCCTCGTGAACCTGGGCGCCGCCGAGGGCCACCCGGCCGCGGTGATGGACATGAGCTTCGCGAACCAGGCGCTGTCGGCCGAGTACGTGGCGAAGCATCACGCCGAGCTGGAGCCCCGGGTGTACGTGGTGCCGGAGGCGATCGACGCCGAGGTCGCACGGCTGAAGCTGGCGGCGATGGGCATCACGCTCGATGCGATGACGCCCGAGCAGCTTGCCTACGTCTCCTCGTGGCAGCACGGGACGTAGAGCCGCGCATGGACGCCGACGCCGGCCATCACCGGCACGACGACCGGCCGGTCGTCGTCGCGCCCTTCGGCAGCTGGCGGTCGCCGATTGACATCGAGATGGTGTCCGGTTCGGCGATCGCGCTCAGCGAGCCGTGGCTGGACGGCGATGACGTCTACTGGCTCGAGTCGCGCTCCGCCCAGGGCGGCCGGCGGACCCTCATGCGCCACACGCCCGACGGCGCGACGCACGAGCTCACGCCGTTCCCGTTCATGGTGGGCAACCGGGTCCACGAGTACGGCGGCGCCTCCTACGTCGTCGACCGCGGCCGGATCGTCGTCTCGTCGTCGGAGGACGGCCGGCTGTGGCGGATCGACGCCGAGGGAGCCTCGGAGCCCGTCGCGCTGACGCCGCCCGACGACGGCCGCTTTGCGGACCTCCGGTTCGACCCGGCGCGCGAGCGCCTGTACGCCATTCGCGAGACGCACGACCACGCCGAGCCCGACCGGCCGGACCTCGTGGTCAACGAGCTGGTGGCGATCGCCCTCGATGGCTCCGACGGCGCGGGCCGCGTGCTCGTCGCCGGCTCCGACTTCTACGCCGCGCCCCGGCCGTCGCCCGATGGCCGCACGCTGGTCTGGCTCGAGTGGGACCAGCCCGACATGCCCTGGGACGCGGTCCGCCTGCGGGCCGCGGCGGTCGGCGAGGACGGCGTCCTCGGCCCCGCGCGGACGGTCGCCGGAGGCCCCGGCGTCTCGATCGTCCAGCCGGCCTGGCGCGCCGACGGCGTGCTGCACTACGTCTCCGACGCGCCGTCGGGCTGGTGGAACCTGTTCGCCCTCGACGGCGACGGCGGCCTCGACGGCCCGGCGCGGAACCTGGCGCCGATGGAGGCCGAGCTGGGCGACCCGGCATGGGTGTTCGGCAGGTCGTCGTACGCGTTCACCGACGATGCCGGGATCCTGGCCGTGGCCCGCGCCGACGGCCGCGACCGGCTGCTGCGGATCGCCGCAGACGGCGCCGTCGAGCCCGTGGACGCGCCGTTCAGCGAGGTCGAAGGGCTCCAGATCGCGGGCGGGACGGCGGTCCTGATCGGCGCCGGCCCGCACGACGGCGCGGTGGTGGCCAGGCTCAACCCGCTCACGGGCCGGCCCACGGGCGTGCTCGCGCGGTCGCTCGCGAGCCCGCTCGACCCCGGGGTGCTGCCGCACGCGGAGCCCATCGCCTTCCCGACGACCGGCGGCGCGACGGCTCGCGCCCTGTACTTCGCCCCGACCAACGACGCGTACCAGGGTCCGGCCGGCGAGCTGCCTCCGCTGCTCGTGATCTCGCACGGCGGCCCGACGTCGGCTGCATCGTCGGCGCTCTCTCTCGACCGGGCGTTCTTCACCTCGCGGGGGATCGCGGTGGTCGACGTCGACTACCGGGGCTCGACCGGCTACGGGCGACCGTATCGCGACGCGCTCAAGGGCGAGTGGGGGATCGCGGACGTCGACGACTGCGTGGCGGCCGCGCGGTTCCTGGCCGACCGCGGCTCGGTCGACCCGCGCCGGATGGCGATCCGCGGCGGGAGTGCGGGCGGCTTCACGACGCTGGCGGCCCTGACGACGCGGCCCGAGGTGTTCGCCGCGGGGATCTCCAACTTCGGCATCGCGGATCTCGAGCTGATCCACCTCGACGGCCACAAGTTCGAGGCACGGTACGACGAGTCGCTGCTCGCGCCCTGGCCGGAAGGCCGGCAGGTGTTCCGCGACCGGTCGCCGATCCACGCCTTCGATCGGATCGTGGCGCCGATGATGATCACGCAGGGCCTCGACGACAAGGTCGTGCCGCCGTCGCAGCTCGACGCGATGGTCGCGGCGCTGCACGGGCGCGGGATCCCGCACGCGGCGATCGCGCTCGAGGGCGAGGGGCACGGCTACCGCAAGGCCGAGTCGCGCCGACGCGTGGCCGCCGCCGAGCTGTCGTTCCTTGGCCAGGTCTTCGGGTTCACGCCCGCGGACGACATCGAGCCGATCCTGGTGGAGCACCTCGCGCCCGCCGGCTGAGCGGCGTTCCCTGTCCTGCCCGGGCCGACGTGCGTGGGACGCACATTCTTGACGCGGCAAGGCCCTCCAGATCCTGGTTCGCCCTGAGTTTCGTGGAGACCTTCGATGGGGGTTAGGCGGCGTCGGCTGGAGCTGCTCTTGCGCGATGGTAGGCCGCCTCGAATTCGACCGGGGGGATCTGGCCGCAGGCGCCGTGGAGGCGGCTGACGTTCCACCAGCCGACCCAGGCAGCCGTTGCCCGCTCGACCTCGCGGGTCGTGGGCCAGGTCCGGCGCCGGATGAGCTCGGCCTTGTAGAGGCTGTTGACCGACTCGGCGAGTGCGTTGTCGTAGCTGTCGCCCCGGGAGCCGACGGAGGGGGCGGCCCCGGCCGCGGCCAGGTGCTCGGTGTAGCGGATCGCGACGTACTGGGTGCCGCGGTCGGAGTGGTGGACGAGGCCCGGCAGCCGGCCGCCCCGCGCCGCGAGCGCCATGCCGAGCGCGTCGAGCGCGAGGTCCGCGCCGAGCGAGCCCGCGACCTTCCAGCCGACGATCCGACGGGCGAACACGTCGGTGATGAAGGCGGTGTAGCAGAACCCGCCCGATGTGAGCGGGACGTAGGTGATGTCGGCGACCCACAGCCGGTCGGGTGCCGGCGCCCGGAAGTGGCGCCCGACGAGGTCGTCCACCGACGGCGTGGTGCGGACCGGCCGGGTGGTCGTCGTCCGGCGATCGTGACGGATGCCCGCCAGGCCCTCGGCCCGCATCAGCCGAGCGACCCGGTCCCGCCCGGCCTCGATGCCCTCGCGGGCGAGCGCGGCCCACATCCTGCGCACCCCGTACACGCCGAAGTTGACGGCGTGGATGCGCCGGACCTCGACCGCGAGCTGCGCGTCCCGGACCGCCCGGGTCGATGGCCGCCGTGCCCGTGCCGCGTAGTACGACGACGGAGCGATCCCCAGGGTTCGGCAGATCGGCTCGACTCCGAACGTGGCACGGTGCTCGTCGATGAAGCGGGTCATCGCGTCTCGGGGCGGTCGAGCTCCGCCGCGAAGAAAGCCGATGCCGCCTTGAGGATCTCGTTGGCCCGCCGGAGCTCCCGGTTCTCGCGCTCGAGCTCGCTCACCCGCAGCTCGAGGTCGGGCGCGATGCCCGGCCGGTGGCGCAGGTCCCGGCCCGACCGGCGGAGCCAGCTGTGCAGCGTCTCGGGCCGCACGTCAAGCTGCCGCGCGATCCGGGACACGACCCCCTGCGAACGGCCCTCGGCCTCGATCGTCTCCGTGACGAGCCGCATGGCCCGCTCCCGGAACTCCGCCGTGTATGTCCTGGGTGCCGGGCGTACTGCCCGCGCCTGGCCCATGTCAGATCCTCCTTGTGCACGTGGAGTCTCCATCAAAGTCAGGGCGGTTCATCCCGCTCTGTACCCAGCACGCACAGAATCGACGACGGACGCGTCGGGATGGTGCGATGTGTGCGCCCGACGCACGGGATCGACGCGACGATGGGCGACCACGGTCAGGAATGTGCGTGGGGCGCACGGCGTGCCGCCACGACATCGCGCCGCCCGAGGAACGCTGGCCGGCGGCGATCGCCCCGGCGATCCGGTCGATCGCCCGGACCTCCTCTGCCCGAGACGCGGCGGATGTCGAGGACGCCGGGCCTCCGCGAGCGGGCGTTCTCCCCGTCGGCGATGAACGCGAAGACCGCATCGGGCGGGGAGGGGACGAGGCCCGGAGTTGCGCTCAGGCCGGGGCCAGCAGGTCCCTCAGCGCATCCACGCCCCGGTCGATGTCGGCGAACGACGTCGTCAGCGGCGACAGCCCGAAGCGGATCACGTCGGGCTCGCGGAAGTCCGTGATGACGCCCCGCTCCCTGAGTTGGTCCGTGAGGTCGCGCGCGTCCGGGTGGCGGATCCCGACGTGCGCGCCCCGCCGCGCCGGATCCCGCGGGCTGCCGAGCGTGCAGCCAAGGGGCACGAGGTCCGCGTCGAGCCGCTCCACGGCGTAGGCGGTCAGGGCCGCGGACTTCGTGCGGATGGCCGCGATCCCGGCATCGGCCACAACGCGCACGCCTTCCTCGATCGCGGTCAGGGCGAGGATCGGCGGCGTCCCGGCGAGCCAGCCACGGATCCCCGGGCTCCGCTCGAACGCCGGGCCCATCGCGAACTGGTAGCGCTGCGCGAACCAGCCCTGGATCGGCGGCCTGAGCCGCTCCTGGAGTCGCGGCGCCACGTACAGGTAGGCCGGTGCTCCGGGCCCGCCGAACAGGTATTTGTAGGTGCAGCCGACGGCGAGGCCGATGTCGCGCGCGGCGAGATTCACGGGGATGGTGCCGCCGGCGTGCGACAGGTCCCACAGTGTGTGGGCGCCGGCCGACCGCGCGGCGGCCTCCACGGCATCGATGTCCGCGATCGCCGAGGAGCGGTAGCTGACGAGGGACAGCAGGACGAGCGCGACGTCCTCGTCGAGCGCCGCCACCACCGTCTCGGCCGGAAGGCCACCCGACGGGTCGCCCTCGAGCCACCGGATCTCGAGCCCGCGGGCCGCCGCGAGGCCCTGGAGGACGTAGCGGTCGGTCGGGAACTCGCCGCGATCGGCGACGATCACCCCGCGGCCCGGTTTGTCGTCGAGGGCGGCCGACGCGACGCGGAACAGGTTGACGGTCGTCGAGTCGGCGATGGTCACGGACCCGGGCGCCGCCCCCAGGACCACCGACGCCAGCGCGTCGCCGATCCGGAGCGGCAGGTCGATCCAGTGGTCCCAGGCCCGCACGAGCTCGCCGCCCCACTCGCCCGACGCGACGGCCGCGACGCGCTCCACGGCCCGCTTCGGCGCCCGCCCGAGCGAGTTGCCGTCGAGGTACACGAGGCCGGGATCGTCCACGACGAAGCGGTCGCGGAACGTGGCCAGCGGGTCAGACGCGTCGAGGTCCGCTGCGTACTGGGGCATCGTCGGATCGTACCGCTCGGCGTCCGGCGGACCCGGTGGTACAGTCGCCCGGCCATCATCCTCGACGCCTTGACGCGTCCCCTGGCACGACACCGCGGAGCAGCATGAGCATCGTCGACGCCGACCACTACCTGTTCACTTCCGAGTCGGTCACCGAAGGCCACCCGGACAAGATGTGCGACCAGATCTCGGACGCCATCCTCGACGCGATCCTGCGCAACGACCCCAACGCGCGCGTCGCCTGCGAGACGGCCACCACCACGGGGCTCGTCCTCGTGCTGGGCGAGATCTCGACCCACACGTACGTCGACTTCCAGGCGGTCGTCCGCGAGACCGTGCGCGACATCGGCTACACGAAGTCCGACTACGGGTTCGACTACGAGACCTGCGGCACGCTGGTGAGCATCAAGGAACAGTCGAACGACATCGCGATGGGCGTCGACGCGGCGCTCGAGGTGCGCGACGACGCCGCGCCGGCCAACGAGCTCGGCGCGGGCGACCAGGGGATGATGTTCGGCTTCGCCTGCCGCGAGACCCCGGAGCTGATGCCGCTGCCGATCGCGCTGGCCCATCGCATGGCCCGCCGGCTGGCCGAGGCGCGCAAGTCCGGACAGCTCCGCTACCTGCGGCCCGACGGCAAGACCCAGGTCACGGTCGAGTACGAGCGCGGCGTGCCCAAGCGCGTGCGCACCGTCGTCGTGTCCGCGCAGCACGATCCCGATGTCCGCCCCGAGCGGATCCGCTCGGACATCGCCGAGATGGTGATCCTGCCGACCGTCCCCGAGGAGCTCCGCCCTGTTGATCCGGTCATGCACGTCAACCCGACGGGCCGGTTCGTGACCGGCGGGCCGATGGGCGACGCGGGCCTCACGGGCCGCAAGATCATCGTGGACTCGTACGGCGGCATGGCCCGACACGGCGGTGGCGCCTTCAGCGGCAAGGATCCGACGAAGGTCGACCGCTCGGCCGCCTACGCCGCGCGCTGGGTCGCCAAGAACGTCGTCGCAGCCGGCCTGGCGGACCGCTTCGAGCTCGAGGTCGCGTACGGCATCGGCATCGCGCGCCCGATCTCGCTGACGGTGGAGTCGTTTGGCACCGGCACGATCCCCGACGAGAAGATCCAGCAGCTGATCGAGCGCCACTTCGACCTGCGGCCGGCGTCGATCATCGACGCCCTCGACCTGCGGCGGCCGATCTATCGCCAGACCGCCGCGTACGGCCACTTCGGCCGCGAGGACCTGGACCTGCCGTGGGAGCGGACCGACAAGGCCGCCGACCTCGCCGCCGACGCCGGGCTGCCCGAGCCCGAGCTCGCCGCCGCGGGCTGACGCCTCCGCGCGAATGCGGCGCCGGGCCCGCGTCGCCCCGGCCCGCGTCGCCCGGCGCTCGCACGCGGCGCCCACGCCCGAAACGGCGATTCCCGAGGCGCCCGGCCCGGGTCGCCTCAGGCGCTCGCGCGCCCGCCCCTGGCACGAACATGTGCCAGGTCGACGGCGCAGGTGCGGCACGCGGCGCTCGAACCGGCGATTCCGGCGCCACGTCAGGCTCGCCGGCCGACCGGTTGGCACACTCCTGGGCCATGGCCTTCGAATTCACGGCTGCATCGATCCGACATCGTCCACGCTCGCGCGCGACGGCGAACCCGCGGTCTGACGGCCGGCTCGTGCTCAGGCGGTTTGCGGATGGTACGAAGCGGCGCGGACAACGTCAACGCGGACGCCCGCCCGACGGTTCGAAGTTCGCGCCGCAAGCCCCCGCGGGTTGCGAGATTCGTGCGATTTCGCGCCTAGGCGTCCGGCCGTGCCGCTCGCCGGCTCCCGCCGGGTGGACCCGTCGCCGAACCCCACCCTTCGCCCGGCTGCAAGGCTCCCCGTGCCGGCTGACGCGCTGCGCGTTCCCGCGGCTCCCTAGAATGGCCCGATGTACGTGGTCGTGATGGCGGGCGGGGGCGGTACCCGCCTGTGGCCGCTGTCGCGCCCCGAGCGCCCGAAGCCGTTCATGCCGCTGCTGCCGCCGCGGACGCCCGACGCCGAGCCGGAATCCCTGATCCAGGGCACCGTTCGGCGTCTCTCGGGCCTCGCCGGTGACGGCGTCCCGATCGACGTCACCGTGGTCACCGATCAGCGGTACGAGCAGCTCGTGCGCGCGCAGCTCCCGGACGTGCGCGTGCTGATCGAGCCCGCCGGACGCAATACCGCGGCGGCGATCGCGCTCGCCACCGTTGCGGTCGACCGCCCCGACGACGACGTGATGATCGTGCTCCCCGCCGACCATGCCATCCGCGACGAGCCCCTCTTTGCCGAGATCCTCGCGACGGCGGCAACGCACCTGGCGACGGGGTCCTTCGGAATCGATGATCCACTGGTGACGCTCGGCATCCAGATCTCCCGGCCGGCCGTCGAGTATGGCTACCTGATCCCGAAGCTTGACGATCGCCAAGTGATCGAGGGGCTGCAGGCGTACCCCCTGAAGGCGTTCGAGGAGAAGCCGAAGCCCGCGCGCGCCGACGAGCTCGCGAAGCAGGCGGGCGTCGCGTGGAACGCCGGCATGTTCATGTGGCGGCGGCGGGCGATCCGCTCGGCGTTCGAGCGCTACTCCGGCCTGATCGGCCTGCTGGAGCCGACGATCCGCGCCCCCGCACTGCTCGCCCACGCGTACGAGCAGCTGAAGCCGGTCTCGATCGACGTCGGCCTGATGGAGAGCGCGGCCCGCGACGGACGGGTCGTCATGGGCGCGATGGACGTCGGCTGGTCCGACATCGGCAGCTGGACCGAGCTCCTCGCGGCGATCTCGGCCGGCGGCACCGGGTCCGTCGTCCAGCCCGGGGACCGGATCGACGTCGACGCCGACGACCTCGTCGTGCGGCGCGCGGACGGGGCGGTCCGCGTCATCCGGCCGCTCCAGGGCGGTAGCATGACCGCCACCCAGCCGATCGCGGTCCTCCGCGGCGCCGACCCGCAGAAGGTCGAGGCGCTCCTTGCGCGCTGTGCCCGATGGGAGGAGGCCCCGTGACGGAGACGGCCACAGCGGCCCCGACCAACATCGTGTTCGGTACCGACGGCTGGCGGGCCCGGGTCGCCGACGAGTTCACGTTCGAGAACGTCCGCCGCTGCGCGGACGGCGTCGCGCGCTGCGTCGTCGAACGCGGTGATCAGGCCAAGGGCGTGGTGATTGCCTACGACCGCCGGTTCGCCTCGGAGCACTTCGCGCGGGCCGCGGCGGAGGTCCTCCTGGCCCACGACATCCCCGTCGCGATCGGCCGGGTCGCGGTGCCGACCCAGATGAGCTCGTACGAGGTCGTCCAGCGTGGCGCGGCGGCGGGCATCGTGATCACCGCGTCGCACAACCCGTGGACCGACAACGGGTTCAAGGTCAAGTCCCCCACGGGGGCGGCCGCCGGGGCCGACATGCTGCCGACGATCGAGGCCGGGATCGCCGCCAACGCGGGCGAGGCGATCGAGCTGCGGCCGCTCGAGGATGCGGAGGCCGCCGGCCTCGTCGAGTGGTTCGACCCGTTCGAGGGCTATCAGCGGTTCATCGGCCGGACGCTCGACCTCGAAGCGCTCCGGGCCGCCGACCTGTCGGTGCTGGTCGAGCCCCTCTACGGCGCGGGCTCCGGCTGGATCCCCCGGCTGCTGGCCGGCGGACGGGTCCGGGTCACCGAGATCCACAACGAGCGCAACCCGTACTTCGGCGGCATCAACCCCGAGCCGATCCGGCCCAACGTCGACGAGGCGCTGGCGTTGATCGCCGGCGGCGGCTACGACCTCGGCCTGCTGCTCGACGGCGACGCGGACCGGGCGGGCGCCGCGGACGAGCGCGGGACGTTCCTCCACCAGCTCGAGGTCACGAGCCTGCTCATGTACTACCTGGCCGAGTACCGCGGCATGCGTGACCCGGTCGTCGTGTCGGTGAACAACACCTCCACGGCCGCGACGCTGGGGCGTCACTACGGGATCGAGACCTACGAGGTGCCGGTCGGGTTCAAGTTCATCGGGCCGAAGATGATCGAGACCGGCGCGATGCTGGGGGCCGAGGAATCCGGCGGGTTCGGCTTCGGCATGCACCTGCCCGAGCGCGACGGCATCTACGCCGACCTGTGCCTGCTCGACCTGTTCCTGCGCGAGCGCGAGCGGGGGCGCGCACCGGTGTCGGCGGCGATGGCCGCCTTCCACGAGCTGGCCGGGCCGTCCTTCTATCGCCGCATCGACGTCCACTTCGACCGGCCCTCGTACGACGCCGTCAAGCAGCGCGTGCTGGTCGGCCTGCGCGAGTCGCCGCCCACGTCCCTGGCCGGCGAGTCGATCGAGCGGACGCAGTGGCTCGACACAGGCGATGGCGTCAAGTGGTTCCTCGGCGACGGGTCGTGGCTGCTCGTGCGGGCGTCGGGCACCGAGCCGCTGGTCCGCGTCTATACGGAGGCCACGAGGCCCGGCCTGCGCGACGAGCTCGTCGTCGCCGGCGAGCAGCTGGTGCGCGCGGATGACTGAGCCGCGTCGCGTCGACAAGCCGTGGGGTCACGAGCTCATCTGGGCGCTGACCGACCGCTACTGCGGCAAGGTCATCGTCGTCGAGGCGGGCAAGCGGCTGTCGCTCCAGCGTCATGAACGCAAGGACGAGAGCGTGCTGGTCCTGTCCGGCCGGCTGCAGCTGCACCTCGAGGACGACGACGGCGTGGTCCAGGTCATGGACCTCGGCCCGGGCGAGGCGCGGCACATCCCGCCGCACCGGATCCACCGGTTCGAGGCCCACGAGCGGGTCGAGCTCGTCGAGGTCTCGACGCCCGAGCTCGACGACGTCGAGCGCCTCGAGGACGACTACGGCCGCGAGGGCACCTCCGCGCCCTGACGCCGGAACCCCGGGTACGGCGCCGGCGCCCGCGTCGGATCCTGCGCCGGTGACGGCTCCCGAGCCGGTGTCGCGTCCCGGCACCGGCGATCCGTACCGTCGGGAATAGGTCCAATTCCGGGGGCTGACCGGCGGCCCGCCGGGGTGTAGGCTTGCCGCAGTGACCGCCATCACCGGTCCTGGTCCGACTGGACGGCGGCCCTCGTGGACGCCCGTTCGGGGCGACTGGAGGTTGATCGGCGATGCACTCCTCTCTCATCGGCAAGGTCGAGAAGGCGAATCGCTACGCACGCGAGCTGGACCGGATTTCGATCGAGCGAGTCGCCCTGACGTTCCGTGGTGACAACGACACCCATCACGTCAGCCTCGATGCGGGCCAGTGGCATTGCACGTGCCACTACTTCGAGAGTTGGGGTTCCTGCGTCCACCTCCTCACGCTGCAGAAGATCTTCGGCGTGATGCTGCCCGAGGACGCGCAGACCTCGATCTTCAGCGCATCGGCGGCCCCCGCCCTGGCCTGACCCGGCCGGCGACTCGCCGGCAGATCGAGCCCCACGACCAGCCCGCATCGGCGCGCGAAGGCTCAGCCACTGACGCTGAGCCGCCAGTACCACACGGCCCGCCGGCCGCCGGCGAACGTCGCGTCCAGCTGCAGGCTCCACGGCCCGGCGCCCATCGGGGCCTCGACCGCGACCCGTCCGTCATCGCCCGAGCCGGCGTCGCGAGGCGTGCCCGCGTCGCCGTGGTTGATCGGCGCCCAGCGCGCGATCCAGGCCTGGGGCTGGAGCCGCGGGTCGAATCGGACACGGAGCCGGGTGCCGCCGGTCGTCGGGGACCCGGTGCGCTGGACGATCCAGGGCGAGTCCGAGACCAGCCCGTCCCAGGAGAACGTCCCGAGGTCGCCCGCCTCGGGCCCGTCGAGCGCGCCGACGAGGATCGCCCGCGGCGGCTCGGCCGACTGGGGTTGCCCGGTGTCGGCGGGCGACGCGGTGGCCGCCTCGGCAGGCGACGCCACGGCGTCGGGAGACGCGGTCGTCGATGCTACAACGCTCGGGGCCGGGCGGTTGGATGCAGTGGGCGCCCTCGAGCCTGGCGTGCCGGCATTGCCGGCGCAGCCGGCCATGACGAAGACGAGGGCCGCGAGCCACGCGACGTACGGCGGCGCGTGGCGCTTGACGGTCGGCATGGTCACGTGGCGGGTCCTCCTGCGGACTGGGGACAGCTGGGCTGGCAGCCCGCGGCGACGGACACGGTCAGGGCCGACGACGAGGCGGCTCGCAGGCCCTCGCCGGACGGCTTGCGGAACACGGCCCGGAAGTCGCGGGTCGACCACACGTTGAGGCTCGAGGCGTAGGTCCCGGCCGCCGGGCCGGGCGACATCGTCGCGAGGTCGATCCAGCCCGAGCTCAGGCGCTGCTGGAGGATCACCGTGCGACCGGTGACGAGGTTGTTCGAGAGCTTGCCGGTGCCGTCGCTGCGCACCGTCGCCGTGAACGTCACCATCGAGCCGGCGACAACGGATGTCCTGGACGCCGACATCGACACCGTCGTCGGGACGTCGAGGCAGGTGCTGTAGGTGGCGCTGGAGCTGGGGACGTCGTACTGCTGCTGCAGGGTCGCGACGTCGCAGCGACCGAAGGCGTGTGCGTTCCAGCCGGCCTTGGGTTTGGTCCGCGAGTAGGTCTGCACGACGGCGTCGTCGTAGTCGCGGTCGTCGCCGAAGTTCTGGTGATGGTCGAGGACGAGCACGTGCCCGAGCTCATCGAGCATCACGTTGCGCACCTGGTAGCAGCCGTCCGGTCCGCCCGACAGCTCGCACCAGCGCAGGGTGCCCCAGTCGAAGCGGTGGCCGTTCTCACGGAACCACACCCCGAACTTGGCGGGCGGGTTGCGTCGCATGCAGGCGAGGCCGTTGATCCCGCACGGGACGTCGGTGCCGTAGTAGACGTCGTTCACGGAGTCCGAGTCGAAGTCGAACGTCGGCGCCTTCGACCGGCGCGACGCGTTCGCGTCGTCGGCCGCCTGCTTGATCGAGTCCTTCATGTCCGCCGGCGGTGTGCCACGGCGGGCCCAACCGAACGTGAGGTCGAGGTTCTGGTCGTACAGGCCGCCCGGCAGGATCGGGTCCGGCTCGTGACCGACGACCGGGCTCGCGACCAGGACCGCGACGACGACCGCCACGACCAGGGCACCGGACCGGTGTGCGCCGGGGATCGCATGCGTCACGGCTGCACCTCCAGGGGTTCGATGACGGCCGAGGCGGGGTCGAGGAGGCGGACGCTGGACGGGTCGGGTGGCCGCCCGACGCTCTCGAGCAGCACGGACCCCCGTGGGCCGTCGACGCCCGCGCGTGCCGCCGAACCATCGCGCACGGTCTCGTAGCCCGCCGACGCGACGACGTCCTTCGCGACGCGGGTTCGCAGGTCGAGGGCCGCCAGGTGCCCGTCGCGTTCGTAGACGAGCGACCGCCCGCCGACGGACGCGGGCCCGGCGCCCGCCACGATGGGCTCGCCGATGCCCGTGGCGGGATCGACGGCCGACACGCCGCACGGAAAGCCCGGGCAGATGTCGTAGGCGATCACGCGCGACTCCGCCACCCCGAGAACCGGTCCGGTCCCGGACGTGGAGACCACGTGCCCGGTCGCCGCGTCGACGATCCGTGTGCGACACGCGAGCTCACCGCACGACGCGACCGCGAGCCGCCCGTCCGATGCCCAGCGCAGGTCGGTCGAGAACGTGCGGCCGTGACGGCCGTCCCACGCCAGGCCGGGCAGCACCCGGACCGCCGTGCCGCCGCGGGTCGCTCGTCGCCACACGCCCTGGTCCTCGCGTGTCGCCCGGTCGACCCGGTGCTCGAACATCGCGCCCAGGTCCGTGTCGAGGATGGCGCTACGGATGACAGACGCGTCGGCCGCGATCGTCGAGACGCAGCCGGCGGCCGGATCGATCGCGCGCAGCCGGGACCGCGAGCCGTCGTCATCGCCGACCAGCACGACGCCCCGGACGGGACCCGAGGCGAACGACTCCGGCGGCAGGGCGATCTGCCGGGCGCGTCCACCGACCACGCCCAGCGTCAGCCGCTGGCCCGCGAGCGTGCCCGCCGCATCGAGCACGGCGTCCATCCGGAACCAGGCGACGCCCGCGGTCGGCGCGCTCGCCGCGACGGCCGTTCGACACGCCGGCGGATCCCACGGTGGATCCGCGAGTTCCGGCAGGGGCGGCCGGACCACGCCGGTCGGACCCAGCAATGCGACCGCGGCCAGGGGCACGAGCGCACGCGCGAATCGGAGCACCTCCACGAGGGCCTCCCCCGGCGGGGTATCCGGCGGGAGGAGGGCGAGGCGGCCAGTGTCGTCATGGCCGCTTACGCCCCACTTACCGGGCCACGGCCCGGTGGTACGCTGCCGACATCAACCGGGGCCCACGTGGTCCCTGCACATCCGACGCGGCGTGTCGCGAAGCCGGTGCGAGTCCGGCACAGTCCCGCTACGGTGACCGCCCTCACGGGGCGGAAGTCCGGTCGCCGATCCGCCGTCGCCGCTCGAGCCTTCGAGAGAAAGGTCAGGCGCATCGTGCGATCCACCGCCTGACCCCTCCTTCGATCCCGAAGCGAGGGGTCCATCGTTTTCTGACCACCCTGCACCCGGAGTTCCGAGTGGACGCACGCTCCCGGGCGACACGCCGCCGCCCCACCAAGTTCCCCGCCCTGCTGCTGCTGCTCCTGCTGGCCGCCGTCCTGGCCGCCTGCGCGTCGCCCGCCGCCAGCACCGGCCCGACCGCCGTCGCCCTGGCATCACCGGCGCCATCCGCGACCGCGACCCCACGGCCAACCCCAGAGCCCGCGGCCTCGCCGACAGCGGCGCCGACATACCCGCTGACGCTCACCGACGACGAGGGCACCGAGGTCACGATCCCGGCCGAGCCCACGAAGATCGCCTCGATCACCAACGCCGCGACCGAGATCCTGTTCGGGCTCGGCGTCGGCGACCGGGTCGTCGGCAAGGTCGAGGAGTTCACCCCGTTCCCGCGGGAGATCGCCGACGTCCCCGACGTCGCGAAGTTCGGGTCGGTCGACGTCGAGAAGATCATCGCGATGGGCACCGACCTCGTGATCGCCGGCGGCAGCAACTTCAACCCGCCCGAGTCGATCGCGAAGCTGCGATCCCTCGGCGTGCCCGTGATGGTGGTGTTCGCGCTCGACGTCCAGACGGCGCTCGACGACATGACCCTGATCGGCCAGGCGGTCGGCAAGCCCGACGAGGCGTCGGCCATGACCGACTCGATCCAGGCGTCGTTCGACCAGGTGGCGGACGCGACGGCCGGCCTGACCAAGCCGCGCGTGTACTACGAGCTCGACGCCTCGAACGGGTACTTCGGGCCGGCACCCGACTACTTCGGCACGGAGATGATCACGACCGCCGGGGGCGAGCCGCTGACCAGCGGGACCGACGGCGTGTACCAGATCCAGGAGGAGCAGATCCTCGCCTTCGACCCCGAGGTGATCCTGCTCGGAGACGCGGCCTACGGGGTCACGCCCGAGCAGGTCGCCAAGCGGCCCGGCTGGGAGAGCCTCACGGCGGTCAGGAACGGCGACGTCCGCCCCATCGACGACGTCATCGTCACCCGCCCGGGCCCCCGGCTCGGCGAGGGCATCCAGGCGCTCGCCCTGGCCATCCACCCCGACCTGGTGCTGCCGTCCGCCGCTCCATCGGCCTCGGCGTCCGCGGCGCCGTGACGGCCGGCGACTGACCCAGGCGATCCACGATGACCACCAGTCCGGTCCCCGCCGGCGCACCCGGGCGGCTCGCCATGCGCGTGACCGTCCGCCGGGTGACGCGGACGGGGTGGCTGGTCGTCGCCGGGATCGTCGTGCTGGTGCTGGTGTTCATCGCCGGCATCGCCCTCGGGTCCGTCGACCTGCCGCCCGCGACGACGCTCGGCATCCTCGCCAACCGGATCGGCTTCCACGTGCCGGTGACGTGGCCGCCGACCTCGGAGGCGATCGTGATGGACCTCCGGCTGCCGCGGGTCCTGACGGCGATGGTCGTCGGGACCGGGCTGGCCGTGGCCGGCGCGACGTTCCAGGGGCTGCTCCGGAACCCGCTCGCCGATCCGTATGTTCTGGGCACGGCGTCGGGCGCGGCGCTCGGGGCGGCGATCGCGGTGCTGATCCCCGCCCGCGGCCTGGTGTTCGAGTTCGGCCTGCTGAACCTGCTCGCGTTCCTGGGGGCGCTGCTGTCGGTGACCGTCGTCTACCGGCTGTCGAGGATGAGCGCGCTCGCCCCGCTGACCTCGCTGCTGCTCACCGGCTACGCGGTGGGATCCCTGCTCGCCGCTGGGCTCGCGATGGCGATGTACCTGTCGGGCACCGGCCTGCGCCAGATCTTCGCCTACCTGCTCGGTGGGTTCGACGGCACGTCCTGGGCACGGCTGGCGGTCGCGGCGCCGCTGATCATCGGCGGGACCCTGCTGATCCTGCTCCGCGCCCGGTCGCTCAACGGCTTCCTCCTGGGCGAGGAGGCTGCGGCGCACCTGGGCGTCGACGTGCGGCGCGAACGGGCGATCCTGCTCGGGCTCGCGTCGCTGGTCACGGCCGCCGGCGTCGCCGTGGCCGGGCTGATCGGGTTCGTGGGGCTGGTCGTGCCCCATTTCGTGCGGCTGCTCGTCGGCCCCAACGCTCGCCTCGTGATCCCGATTTCGGCGCTGTTCGGCGCCAGCCTCCTCGCCGCCGCCGACCTGGTGGCCCGGATGCTGGGCGGGATCCCGGTGGGCGTCATCACCGCGGTCATCGGGGCACCCTTCTTCCTGCTGCTCCTCCGTCGCGCGCGGACCGGGTACGAGCTGTGAGCGCGGCCGAATGAGCGCGGTCCTGCGCGCCGACGGGGTGACCGTCGAGGCCGGCCCGCGGGCGATCCTGCGCGACGTCTCGTTCGTCGTGGGCGAACGCGAGCGGGTCGCGCTCGTGGGCCCGAACGGCGCGGGCAAGTCGACCCTCCTGCGCGTCCTCGCGGGCACGCTGCGACCGACGGCCGGCCGCGTCGAGCTGGGCGGGACGCCGATCGGCGAGCTCGAGCGGCCGCAGATCGCGCGGCGGCTCGCGGTCGTGCCCCAGCAGGCGGCGTTGCCGTTCGCCATGCGGGTCGAGGAGGTCGTCGCGCTCGGCCGGCTGCCGCACGAGGCCCCGCTGCGGGGGGCGAGGCCGGCGGATCGCGCGGCGGTCGCGGCGGCGATCGAGCGGGTGGGCCTGGGGCACCTGCTCGGGCGGGACGCCCGGGAGCTCTCGCTGGGGGAGCGCCAGCTGGTGCTGCTGGCGCTCGCGGTGGCCCAGGACGCACCGGCGCTGCTGCTCGACGAGCCCACCGTGCACCTGGACCTCCGTCACCAGGTCGAGGCCATGGAGCTGCTGCGCGACCTCAACGAGCGCGACGGCACAGCGATGGTGGCCGTCCTCCACGACCTCGGCCTCGCCGCGCATTTCTTCCCGCGCCTCGTCGTCATCGACCGTGGGCGGCTTGTGGCCGACGGGCCGCCGTCCGAGGTCCTGACCGACGACCTCATCCGCGACGTGTTCGGCGTCGAGCCCGCGCTGGTCCGGCTGGCGTCATCGGTCGAGGCCGGGGTCGAGGGGGCGGGTTGAGCACGACCGGTACCCTTCCGCCCATGCTTCGATCACGTCTCGCGCTCGTCATCCTGCTCGCGACCATCCTCGCTGCGTGTGCGGGCAACTCGCCGGCCACCGGCACGCCCGCGCCTTCATCGGGGTCCGGCGGGGCCCCGGGCGCGCCGGCGAGCGCCGGCACGCCATCGGGCGCCCCGAGCGGCGAGCCTGCATCCGGGGAGACACCGTCCGAGGCGCCGACCGAGGCTCCGACGGCGACCCCGTCCACGGGCCCCAGCGAGTCGCCCAGCGGGTCAGCCGACGCCGGGCCCGCCGCGGCGTGTACCGGCACCGACGACAACAAGACGTTCTTCGCCGACGCGGCCGCGGCCGTCGACTGGACTGTCGTGTGCTCCGTGCTCCCGGCCAAGTGGTTCGTGTCCGAAGGGACCTACCGTGGCGGCCGCGGCGGCCGGCTGCTGATCGGCTACAAGGGGCCCAACGGCGCGACGCTCCAGCTCAATGAGGGTGGCTGGTGCGGCGACCCGACGACCTGCGTGCCGGCCGCCACCGAGGTCGGCCCCGCCAAGCTCGGTCCGATGGATGGCACGCTCCTGAAGCTCGACGACGGCAGCGGGTTCGCCATCGTGGTCGACCCGGGCGAGAACCCGTCGTGGCTGTTCCAGACCTCCGGGATCGGCAAGAACAAGACGACCGATCTGGCCGCGGCGGCCGCCCTCGTCGGCGACTGAGCCGGCGACCCGATCACCGTGCGTATCGCCGACTTCGAGCTCGAGCGGTTCTTCGCCCGCTACGAGTTCGCCGTCCGGCACCTGCTGTGTGCGTCGGACGTCGAGGGCCTGCCGATGGCAGAGCTGCTGGCGCTGGCCGATCCGGAGGCCGAGGTCCTGTGGCGGGACCTGCGGCTCGGCTACACGGAGTCGCTCGGCCACCCGCTGCTGCGGCGCGAGATCGCGTCGCTCTACGACACCGTCGACCCCGACGAGGTGGTCGTGTTCAGCGGCGCCGAGGAGGCGATCTTCGCCGTCGCGAACGTCCACCTCCGGCCGGGCGACCACGCGATCGTCGTGTGGCCCGCGTACCAGAGCCTGCACGAGGTCGCGCGCGCGTCCGGCGCCGACGTGACCCTGCACGAGCTGCGCGCCGCGGACGGCTGGGCGATCGACGTGGACGCGATGCGCCGACAGGTCACCCCGCGGACGCGGCTGATCGTCGTCAACGCGCCGCACAATCCGACCGGCGCCCTGCCCGACGCAGCGACCTATCGGGCGGTCGCCGAGATCGCCGCGGAGGCCGGCGCGATCCTGCTCTCGGACGAGGTGTATCGCTTCCTCGAGCTCGACCCGGCGGACCGACTGCCGGCGGGCGCGGACGCCGGCGCGCACGGGGTCTCGATCGGGGTGATGTCGAAGTCGTTCGCCCTGGCCGGGCTGCGCATCGGCTGGCTGGCCTCGCACGACCGCGCGCTGCTCGACGCGGCGGCCCGGTTCAAGGACTACACCACGATCTGCGCGTCGGCGCCGGCCGAGATCCTGGCGCTGATCGCGCTCCGGGCGAGGGATCGGGTGCTGGCCCGCTCGCGGGCGATCGTCGACGCCAACCTCGCGCTGCTCGACGGGTTCTTCGCGCGACAGACGGGCCAATTCGCGTGGGTCCGGCCGCGCGGCGGCTCGATCGCGTTCCCGGAGCTCCTCGGCGACACGCCGGTCGACCGGTTCGTCGAAGAGCTGCTCGAGGCGGAGGGCGTCCTGCTCGCGCCGGGATCGATCTTCGGCCACCCGGGCAACCACGTCCGGCTCGGCTTCGGGCGCACCGACCTGTCGGCCGGCCTGGAGCGGCTGGAGGCGTACGCCGAGCGGGCCCTGCCGGTGCCGAACCTCCGCTGACCGGAGGCGATACTGGACTTCATGGAGACCTGGATCTACTTGATGCACCCGCCCCGCGAGGACTTCGCGGAGACGATGACCGACGCCGAGAACGAGGTCTGGGGCCGCCACTGGGCGCGGATCCAGCGGCTGTTCGACGAGGGCTCGATCGTGCTCGTGGGGCCCACGCTGGGCCGCCACAACACGGGCCTGTGCGTGTTCGAGGCGCCCGACGAGGCGGCGGCGCTCGCGTTCATGAACGCCGACCCGACGATTGCCGAGGGGTTCGTCCGCGGCGAGCTGCGCCCGTTCCGGATCTCGCTGCTGCGCGGGCGCGACGAGGCACGGATCCGCGCGGCGCTCGAGGCGGGCTAGGGGACCCTCGGAACCTCGGGCAGTCGGGCGAACCGATCGAGGAAGCGGGCGGTGATCCGGGTGGCCGTGGCCAGGTCGTCGATCCGGACGTTCTCGTTCGGCGCGTGGGCGTCGCAGTCGTCGCGGGCCGCGCCCAGGGTGGTGAGCGGCACCCGGTGGCGCGCGCAGACCTGGTACATCGGCACCGTGCCCGACATCGACACCGAGTAGCTCGGCGGCTGACCGGTCACGGCCTCGGCCGCGGCGCCGGCGGCCACGACGACCGGATGGTCCACCGGCGACCACCACGCGGGCTCGCCCTCGCGCTGCACGATCTCGACGTCGCCGAACCCGTGAACGTCCAGGTGTCGCCGCAGCCCCGCCACCATGTCGGCGGGCCGCTGATCGGGCACGATCCGGATGTCCAGCCGGGCGTGCGCCTCGGCCGGGATCACGGTCTTCGGCGTGGGCTCGGTGTGGCCGGACCACAGGCCCTGCAGGTTGAGGGTCGGCTCGAAGGCCAGCACCTCGGCAGCGGCGATCCCGTCGAGGCCCGCGGTGAACCGCTCGATGCCCTGGTGCTCGCGCATGTCGTCGAGGTCTCGGAGGTCGCCCGACGCGACGACCGCGCGCTGGGCGTCGGTCGGGGCGACGACGCCGGTATCGAGGCCCTCGACCGCCGGCCGGCCCTCGGCGTCCCACAGGGTCGCCAGCGCGGCGACCATGCGTTGCCCCGCGTTCGGGAGCAGCGACGACACGCTCGAATGCGAGTCCACCACCATCGTGCGCAGGTGCAGCTCGAGGACCACGATCCCCTTGCCGCCCGCGGCGACCCAGGGCTTGCCGCGCATGTCGAGGCTGCCGCCCTCGACGAGCGCCGCATCTGCCTCGCGCAGGCGTGGGCGCAGGTCGAGCATGGCGTCCAGGGCGCCGCTCCCGGTCTCCTCCTGGCCCTCGACGAGGTAGCGCACGCGACAGGGCAGGGGACCGATCGCCTCGAGCCACGCCTCGACGGCCCAGACCCTCGGCAGGAACGCGCCCTTGTTGTCCGTGGCACCCCGTGCCCAGACCCGGCCGTCGCGGATCGCCGGCTCATAGGGCGGTGTCGTCCACAGCTCGAGCGGGGAGGCCGGCTGCACGTCGTAGTGCTGGACGGCGGTCACCGTGCGCGGCCCGTCGCCGATCTCGCCCACGACGAGCGGCGGGGCGCCGTCGACCTCGAGCACTTCGACGGTCGCGCCGAGGCGCTGCAGCCGGTCGGCCGTCCAGTCGGCCGCGGCCCGGAGCCCGGCGTTGTCGCCGCCCTCGGACGAGATCGCGAGGTAATCGACGAGCTCGCCCGTCCACCGCTCGAGGCGCTCCTCGACGAGGCGGTCGAAGGCCGCGAAGTCCGCCGATCCGTCGGGCGCGGCGGTCACGCGCGCTTGCGCTCGAGGTCCAGGAACGGCAGCTCGACGACCGTGGCGTTGACCTTGCCGCGCCGCCCCTCCACCGTCCACTCGGCCTGGAGTCGGGTGCCGACACGCTCGAACCTGGGCGCGACCGAGGCCAGCGCGATCGCCTGCTTGAGGATCGGGCTCCAGCCGTGGGACGTCGCCTTGCCGACCTGGCGTCCGGCCTCCGCAAACACGGGGACCGGGGAGCGGTCGGTGGTCGGCGAGATCGCCGGCGGCAGCCCCTGCTCGTCGTACAGGCGCTCGATGTCGTACCAGTCGAGCATCAGGCCGACGAGCCGGCGCTGGGGGCCGCCCGCCGCCTGCTCGGCCTTGAGGGCCCGGCACCCCACGTAGTCCGCCTTGTCGAAGCTGACGAGGCGGCCGAGGCCGATCTCGAACGGGCTGTAGTTCTGCTCGGGATTCATGGCGTGGCGCGCGGACGTGTAGTCGACCTCGAGCAGGATCAGCCCGGCCTCCAGCCGCGTGACGTCGAGCGCGAGCATGCCCGCCGGCCGGATGGCATACGCCGCGCCGGCCTTGAACACGGCGTCCCACACCGCCTCGGCGTGCTCGGCCGGGATCCACAGCTCGTAGCCCAGGTCGCCGGTGTAGCCCGTGCGGCTGACGTCGATCTTCGTCCGGCCGATCTTGCTCGCCCGGCGCCGGAAGTAGCGCAGGTCGCCGAAGTCCTCGCCCGTGGCCGCCTCGAGCACCGCCCGGCTGAACGGGCCCTGCAGCGCGAGCGCCGCGACCGACTCGCTGACGTCCTCGACGGCCACGTCGAGGCCCGCCGCGTTCTGGGTCAGCCAGCGAACCTGGGGGTCGGCCGCGGTCCAGCGCAGCTCGTCCTCGGCCACGCGGTGGACGGTCCCGTCGTCGATGACCTTGCCGTGCTCGTCGCACCACGGCGTGTAGTAGACCTGCCCGACCTTGAGCCTGGTCGCGTCGCGGGTGATCACCCGGTCCGCGAGGCGGATCGCGTCGGGGCCGGTGATCCGGTACTTGTACAGCGGGCTGACATCGATCACCGCGGCCGCCTCGCGGATCGCGTTGTACTCGATGTCGTGGAAGTCGGCGTACGTGGAGCTTGCGTAGTAGCCCGACCACTCCCGCCACTGCATCTTCCGGTTCAGGGGCGCCGTCCGGGGATGGAAGGCGGTGCCGACGCTCAAGGACGCTCCTCCTGGGTTGACGGCCGCCAGTATGCCGTGCGTGCCCTGTCACCGGCGCGGGTCGCGCCCGCTGTCACCGGCGCGGGTCGCGCCCGCTGTCGCCGGCGCGGGTCGCGCCCGCTGTCGCCGGCGCGGGTCGCGCCCGTATGCGTGTGAGGTTTAGTGCGCACGATTTCCGGGAGCGATGGCCGCCCAGGAGGTCCTGGACGCGCCGGCATAGACATGCCACGCATGCGATGCGAGCCAGACGAGCTGGGGCAGGCACGATCGCCGCCGGCGAGCCGGGGAATCCAGCCCGGTAAACGTGGTGCGCATACGCGGAGGGGGTGAGGCGCAGGCGCGGGCATGGACGAATGTCCTTGCTGCTGCAATCACTCGTCCATGGGAGGCGACCCGAGAGCCGCCGATGCTGGCGAGCACAGGTCGAGCCGCCGCTCGACGACGAGGTGGGCCGGATCGCCGGCGGCGAGGCCGCTCGGCACTCGACCTGGGTGCCCCGGATCCACGTCACGGGTCCGGGGCACCAACCCGCCGCTGATCAGGCTGGGCGGGAGTAGACGACGATCGTGCCGAGCTCGGTCGCGTACTGGCCGCCGCTCTGGAACATGATGTTGCCGCTGGTGCCCATCTGGCGGGTCGGGAACGTGGTCGCCGAGAGGATCCGCCAGCCATCGGCGGCGCGCCGTGCGGCGTCGGCCGCGATGTCGCGCGCGAAGTCCACCCAGGGCACCTCGCCGCCGGTGTCGACCGAGCGATAGGTGACCACGCACTGCCCCGGTCCCGCGTCGAACTCGTCCATCCGACCTCCCTCGTCCCGAGCGGGATCGGCGCCGCTGCCGACCACCCACCGACGGTAGACTGCACCACTTCGAGACAGGCTGGAGAGCGGACGGGACGGGCGACGCGCCACGCGGCCCACCGGACGCCGAGCTGGAGGTGGGCGTGCCGCAGCGCTACGACGCGGTGATCATCGGCGGAGGCCACAACGGCCTCATCTCCGCGGCGTACCTCGCGCGGGCGGGCCTCAAGACGCTCGTCCTCGAGCGGCGTCACGTCCTCGGCGGCGCGGCGGTCACCGAGGAGATCGTGCCAGGCTTCCGGTTCTCCGTCGCCAGCTACGTGGTCAGCCTGCTCCGCCCCGAGGTGATCCGCGAGCTGGACCTGCCCAAGTTCGGGCTCGACATCCTGCCGCTCGATGGCACCTTCACCCCGCTGCGCAAGGGCGACGGCCCGAAGCCCGCCCGGGGCGCCGAGAGCGGCGACTACCTGTGGCGCGTCAACGACCACGGTCGGACGATCCGCGAGCTCCGCCGCTGGTCGAGGTCCGACGCGGAGGCCTACGAGGAGTACGGCCAGCTGATGGTCGAGATGGCCCGGTTCATCAAGCCGATCCTGGGCATCGTCCCGGCCGACCCGACCGACATCGACCCCCGCCCGATGCTGCCGCTGGCCGGCCTGGCCCGCAGGTTCGGCCAGCTGCCCGAGCGCCAGCAGGCCGTGTTCGTCCAGCTGATGACGATGTCGGCGGCCGACTTCCTCGACCAGTGGTTCGAGACCGATCCGCTCAAGGCGACGATGTCGGCCTCCGGGATCATCGGGACCTACCAGGGCATCCGGTCGCCCGGGACCGCATACGTGCTGCTCCATCACTACATGGGCGAGATCGACGGAGCGTTCCGCGCCTGGGGCATCCCCAAGGGCGGCACCGGCGGCGTCTCGTACGCGATCGCCCGCTCCGCCCAGGCGCTCGGCGCGGAGATCCGGACCGAGGCACCCGTGGCGCGGATCCTGGTCCGGAACGGCCGGGCGACCGGCGTGGTCCTCGAGAGCGGCGAGGAGATTGAGGCGTCCTCGGTCCTGTCGTCCGCCGACGCCAAGGTCACCTTCCTCGACCTGCTCGAGGACGGCACGCTCGACCCCGAGTTCGAGCAGGAGGTCCGGCGGTTCAAGTTCCGCGGCAGCTCGGGCAAGGTCAACCTCGCGGTCGACGCCCTGCCCGACTTCAGCTGCCTGCCCGGCGTCGGCGAGCACCTGCGGGGCGCAATCAGCTTCAGCCCGTCGATGACGGAGATGGAGCAGGCCTACGACGACGCGAAGTACGACCACTGGAGCCGTCGGCCGTACATCGACATGATCATCCCCACCCTCGTCGATCCCCAGATGGCCCCGCCCGGCAAGCACGTCATCAGCTGCTTCGTCCAGTACGCGCCCTACCGGCTCGACCCGAGCCTCGGCACCTGGGACGACAACCGGGAGGCCTTCGGCGACGCGGTCATCGACCGGATCGCCGAGTTCGCGCCCAACATCCGCGACATCATCGTCGGCCGCCAGGTCCTGACGCCGCTCGACATCGAGCGGACCATCGGCCTCACCGAGGGCAACATCTTCCAGGGCGAGCTGTCGCTCGAGCAGCTGTTCTTCAACCGGCCGGTCCCGGGCTACGCGCGGTTCAGGACGCCCATCCGCGACCTGTGGCTGTCCGGCTCGTCGACCCACCCGGGCGGCGGCCTCATGGGAGCCAACGGCCGGCTCGCCGCGCTCGAGGTCCTCAAGGCCCGCGGCCGGAAGGTGGCCTGACGTGGCGGTGACGAACCGCGACTACGACGCGATCGTCGTCGGCGCCGGGCACAATGGCCTGACCGCGGCCGCCTACCTCGCGACCGGCGGCCTCCGCGTGCTGGTCCTGGAGACGCGCGACCGCACCGGCGGCGCGACCGTGACCGAGGAGCTGGCGCCCGGCGTTTGCGTGCCGTCGCTCGCCCACACCGTGGGGCGGCTCCGGCCGTCCGTGGCCCGCGAGCTCGGGCTGACCGCCCACGGCCTGTCGCTCGTGTCGCCGGAGGTGCGCGTGTTCGCGCCCCAGCCGGACGGCCGGGCGGTCGCGCTGTGGGGCGACCTCGGCGCGACGGTCGACGCGCTCCGTGCCTGGTCGGCGGACGACGCGACGGCCTACGTCGAGTTCGACCGCCGCGTCCGGGCGCTCGCCCGGTTCCTGGCCGACCTCGGCGACGAGGCGCCGCCCGAGATCCGGACCCCGGGCTTCGGCGACGCGCTGTTGGGCCTGCGCCTCGGCCGGGCCTTCCGCGGGCTGGGCAAGGACGACGGGCGCACGATCCTGCGCGTGCTGGCCGAGGCGGTCGCCGACTTCCTCGCCGAATCGTTCACGACCCAGGCGCTGCGGGCGACGCTCGCCTGGCGCGGCGTCCGCTACACGGCGATGGGCCCGTGGTCGTCGGGGACCACCGCGGTGCTGCTCGCGGACTCGGCCGGCAACGACGGCGGGGGCGCGGGCGAGACGGTGTTCGCCCGCGGCGGGCCGTCCGGGCTCGCCGATGCCCTGGCCGCGGCGGCCCAGGCCGCCGGGGCGGAGATCCGGACTTCGGCGCGGGTCGTCTCGATCCGTGCGGTCGACGGCGTCGCCACGGGCGTCGTGCTCGACGGAGGCGAGGAGATCAACGCCCCGGCGATCGTCTCGGGGCTCGACCCGAAGCGGTTGCTCACCGGCCTCGTCGACCCGGTGACCCTGGGGCCCTCGCTCCGCTGGCGGGCCGGCAACATCCGGACGCCCGGGACGCTCGCCAAGGTCAACCTCGTGCTCGACGGGCTGCCCGAGTTCCCGTCGGCGGCCGGCGACGCGCGGCTGCTGCGCGGCCGCATCCAGGTCGGGACGACGTCGATTGATGACGTCGAGCGGGCCTTCGACGCCTCGAAGTACGGCCGGATCTCCGACAGACCGGTGCTGGAGGCGACGATCCCGTCGCTCGTGGACCCCTCGCTGGTCGCCGGCGCACCCGACGGCACGCACGTGATGAGCGTCCTCATGCAGTGGCTGCCGCCGAAGCTCGGGGCGGACGACTGGGCCGGGCGACGCGACGAGGTCGGGGACCTCGCCGTCCGGACGCTCGAGACCGTGTCACCCGGGCTGGGCGCCCGCGTGACGGCCCGCCAGGTGCTGACCCCGGCCGATCTGGAGGCCGACTACGGGTTGACGGGCGGGCACCCGCTGCACGTGGAGCCCGCGCTCGACTCGTTCTTCCTGTGGCGTCCGCTCCTCGGCTGGGCGCGCTATCGCATGCCCGTCGAAGGCCTCTACCTCGCGGGATCGGGGGCACACCCGGGCGGCGGCGTCACGGGCGTCCCGGGCCGTAACGCCGCGCGCGAGGTGCTCGCGGACGCGAAGCGCCGCCGGCGTTAGCGTCGGGGGCGGCCGCGCACCCTGGCGCGGTCGCTAGCGCTTGGGGCCGCCGAGCAGCGCGCCCAGGCCCGCCAGCGGCGAGTTCGGGCCGGCGTTCGCGGCCTCGGACAGGCCCTCGAGCACGCCGCCGACGTCGAGGCCGGCCGCGGCGTTGCCCTGGGGGACCTTGCCGTCGGGCGTGATCGCGTCGATGACGGTGGGCAGCGCGGCCGCCAGGACCGGGAGCAGCGCCCCGACGTCGAGGCCGCTCTGCCCGGCCAGCTGCTGCACCTTGTCGGGCCCCAGCGCCGCGCCGAGCGCGTTCGGGTCGACCGGTTTGTTGGCGCCCGTGGAGACCCACGAGCTCACGGTGTCGCCGAGCCCCGCCTGGCCCAGCTGGTTCACGAGGCCCTGGAGGCCACCCTCGCCGCCCACGAGGCCGCCGATCGCACCCGCGATGTCGCCTCCGCTGCCGGACCCGCCCGACCCACCGAGCATCTTGCCGATCTCGTCCATCACCCGGACCTCGCTGCGTGTCGTCGAGATCCTAGGGTGCCACCGTTCGGCCGGTCCGCCCAGGACGTGGCGGACCCGGCGACCTCAGGCCCAGGCAGGGAGCAGCGTGCCGCGGAACGACAGGGCGGGCGCGTCCGACAGCGACGGGCGCTCGGGACGGACCTGGGCCTCGTGCCGTGCGCCGCGGCCTCGCCACGAGAGCAAGCGGGTGGGGACGATGCGGATCGCCTGCGTGTAGGTCGCGCGGAAGCCCGCGCGGTCGAACCCGCCCTCGGCGAGCTGGGCCGCGTACTTGGTGAAAAACGTATCGGGGATCTCCGCGGCGCCGGGCTCGAGGGCGGCCTCGGCCTCGATGAGCCCGACCGAGAAGTCCTCCTCGGGCCGGCCGAGCGCGACCATCAGCCGGGGGTTCGCACGCAGGTTGCGCACCTTGACCGCGTCGGGCTTGGAGAAGACCAGCATCGCCTCGCCGTCCCACCAGAACCAGGTTGGGACCAGGTGGGGCGAACCGTCGGGACGGACCGTCGACAGCCACACCACCGGTTCGGCGGCGAGCATCGGCCGCACGCGCTCGAGCGTCCGCGCCGTCGATGGGTCGTAGCCCGGCCGGTCCTGGACGCGCCGGGACGCGGCCCGGTCGGGCGACGTGGCGGCGGCGAGGACCCGGCGGAGGAACTGCATGCCCGGAGGATGCGAGGCGCCCGTCCGCGGATCACCCGGCGCGGGTCGTCGGCGGGCATGGACATCCGTCGATGTCGCGGCGACACCCGAAGGGCACATGGACCGGTTCGAGGATTGACACGTTCGGCCGTTGTGTCCACCCATACCGCATGACCGGCGTCAGACGATGCCGATCCCATGGGTGGAAGTGCATGGATGCCGACGTCGTGGTCCGGGCCCAGCGCGGTGACAAGGGGGCGTACGCCCTCCTTGCCGGGGACGTCGCCGATCGGTTCCTTGCCGTGGCACGCAGGATCCTGCGTGACATCGACCTCGCCGAGGACGCGACGCAGCAGGCGCTGCTCGCCATCTGGCAGGACCTCCCGCAACTCCGCGACCCCGCCCGCTTCGAGGCGTGGTCGTACCGGCTCCTCGTGCACGCCTGCTACACGGAGGGCCGGAAGCAACGGGCCTGGGCCCCGAACCTCCGGCTCCTGCCGCAGGACGAGCTCGCCGCCAACGACGACCTGAGCTCGATCGTCGACCGCGACCAGCTCGAGCGCGGCTTCCGCCGGCTGTCCATCGACCAACGCACGGTGGTGGTGCTGCACCACTACCTCGACCTGCCGCTCGACCGGGTCGCCGACATCCTCGGCATCCCGGCCGGGACGGCCCATTCCCGACTTCACTACGCGATGCGCGCGCTGCGGGCGGCCCTCGAAGCCGACACGCGGCCGGCGACGCGGGAGGTTGCCCGATGAGCACCGAACGCGACACCACCCGCATCGTCCGGTCGTGGCTGCGCACGGACGAGCACGAATCTGCGGACCGTGTCCTGGACAACGTGTTTGCCCTGCTGGACGCGACCCCACAGCGCCGCTCCCGATGGCCGGCGCGGAGGATCGCCGACATGAACATGTACGCGAAGATCGCGATCGGGGCGGTGGCCGTGCTGGTCGTCGCCGTGATCGGGATCAACCTGCTGCCCGCTGGCGGTGGGGTCGGCCGGGGGCCGGCTCCGACGCCCACGCCCGTCCCATCGTCCGCACCGTCGCCCAGTCCGTCGCCGACCACTGCGGCCGGCGTGTTTCCCCCGGTCGGACTCCTCGAGGCCGGCAAGCGGAACGCCATCAGCCTCGAAGGGGTTCCGTTCACGCTGACCATGCCGGCGCCGGACTGGACCAGCAACGGCACGTTCGGCATCGACAAGTCCGGTGGGCTGGGACCGCTCGGCGCAAGTCTCATCCTCTGGACGGACACGCCGGTCGGCGTGTTCACGAATCCGTGCACCGGCACGCGGGGCCCGGAGCTCGGTGCGTCGCTATCCGATCTCGCCGCGGCCGTCGCCGCGGTCCCCGGCACGACCCTGGTCAGCGGGCCCACGGATGTCACCGTCGGCGGCTACCCCGCCAAGCAGGTGGTGATCCGGATCCCGGACGACATCGGGTGCGACCCGACGAGCTTCTACCTCTGGTATTCGCCGACGCCGGATCAGGCTCGCTATGTGACTGCCGCCGGATCTACGATCAGGACCTGGATCATCGACGTCAACGGCACTCCCGTGTGGATCGATGGCGAAACCTATAAGGGCGCCGGCCGCGGACCGGGCCAGGAGATCCAGCAGGTCATCGACTCGATCGAATTCGACTAGGACGGACCGCCCGGCGGCGGTGGCCTCGACGGTCGCCGCTGTCCGGGCAGGCATCGGCGCCGCGTGACCGTTGGCCCTCCGCGCCACTCACAGTGGCACATGGACACGGACGGGCACGTGTTGGGGCATGCGCTGCCCCAAACGGGCCCGAGACTCGAATCGCCGCAAGATGGGGCACTTGGCGCCCCCATTGACCCGATCTGCATCCGTGGGCGCATCAAAGTGGCACCGGACGGGTGGTGGGCGTGGTGCGCGCCTCGGCCGGTCAGCGGCGTTCGAGCTGCGACTCCTCCGCGATCCGCGCTTCCTCCGCGGCATCGGCCGCCCCGGATGGCGGCGGCAGCACCACTGCCGCGGGACCGCCCTCGGCGTCGGCGTCGGTCGGGATCGACCAGTCCCACGCCTTGAGCTTGCGCAGCAGGCTCCGGCCGGTGAGGTCGAGGTGGAGCGGCGTGACCGACACCCGACGGTTGACCACGGCGTTGAAGTCGGTCCCCGGGACGCTGATCCCCGACGGCGGCGGGCCGCCCAGCCAGTAGTAGGGGATGCCGCGCGGGTCGACGCGCGAGACGAGCTGGTCCTGGTAGACGCGGCGGCCGACGCGGGTGACCTCGAAGCCCTCGCAGTCCTCGATCGACACGGCCGGGACGTTCACGCTGAGCAGCTCGCCGCGCTTGAGGCCGTGCTCGAGGATGTTGCGGGCCACGATCGCGGCCGCCAGCGACGCGAGCGCGAAGTCGACCTGCTCGTAGTACTCCTGCGAGATCGCGAACGACGGGCAGTTGTTGATCACGCCCTCCATTGCCGCCGATACCGTGCCGGAGTAGGTGATGTCGTCGCCCAGGTTCGCGCCGTAGTTGATGCCCGAGGCGACGAGGTCGAACCGCTCGTCGAAGAAGCCCAGGAACGCGAGGCTCACGGCATCGGTGGGCGAGCCGTCGATCGAGTAGCCCATCGATCCGTCGGCCAGCGTCCGCTCCCGGACGCGCAGCGGGCGCATCAGCGTCTTCTGGTGCCCGACGGCCGACTGGTTGGTGTCCGGCGCCACCACCGTGACGTCGCCGACGGGGTCGAGGGCCTGCTTGAGGGCAAGGATGCCGCGGGATTCGATCCCGTCGTCGTTGGTCACCAGGATGCGGGGTCGCCTCGTGGAGCCGGCGAGCCCCCGCCCGGAGGGGCGAAGGGCCCGCTTGCCGCCCCGCGCGCCCGCCACCGGCTCGCCGTGCTCGCGGTCGACGTCGCGCCGCTCGGACCTGGCGCGCTCCCGGGTCATGTCCGGGACGCCCGCCTCCGCGCGTTCCGGGCCCTCGTCCTCGCTCATCCGCCGGGCCCGGACGGCTCCGGGGCCTCGCCCGTCGTAGCGGTCCGGGCGGTGCCGACCTCGTCCACGTCGGCGTCCACGCCCGGGACCGGCTCGACCGGCCGTCTGACCTGGCGGCCCTCGCGGGCCGCCACGCGTTGTGTCGCCCGCTCGGCCACCGTCCCGCCCTCACGAGACCGGCCGAACCAGTAGAAGAAGAACGCGGAGATCACCGCGGCAATCGGGATCCCGAAGATCGCGCCGACGATGCCCGCGATCTTGCCGCCGATGACCACCGAGGCGAGGACCACGATCGGGTGGATCCCGACGGAGCCCGCCATCAGCCGGGGCGAGATGACGTTCATGGTCACGAACCACGCGATGCCCATCACGATCAGGACTGGCAGCGCGACGTCCGGCTTGAGCAGCAGGGCGACCGCGACCGGGGGCAGCCACGACACGAACGGTCCGAAGAACGGGATCATCTGCAGGACCCCGGCCGCGACGGTGGTGACCGCCGCGTAGGGCAGGCCGAACGCGATGTTGACGATCGCGGTCAGCAGGCCGAAGAACAGGCCCATGACGACCTGTCCGCGGAGGAACCCGCCGAACGACTTCGACGTGGTCGTCTGCAGCAGCCGCGCCTCGGTGACGTAGCCCGGTGGGACCAGGCGGTACAGGAAGGCGACGATCTCGTCGCGGTCGATGGCGATGTAGATCGACAGGATCACCAGCAGCAGGACGTTGCCGAACACGCCGATGCTGGCGAAGGCCACCGACTGCAGCGGGCCGACGAGCTCGCCGGCCACGTCCTGGAGGTTGGTGACGATCGTCGGCGCCTGGCCGACGAGGTCCACCGACATGCCGATGCCGGCGAGCCGCTCCTGCAGCCCGGTCAGGAGATTCGTGAGCTGGTCCTGCAGGGTCGGGGCGTCGAGGATGAACTGGTTGATCGACGACGCGAGCGCCGCGGAAGCCTCGACCAGGATGAACAGCAGGACGACGACGATCGTGAGGTAGATCACGATCACCGCGCCGGTCTGGTTCAGCCGCGGGATCAGCCGCGTCAGCCCGTTGATCAGCGGCAGCAGCGCGAACGACAGCAGCCAGGCCAGGAAGAACAGCAGCAGGATGTCGAAGAACGCGTAGAACACGCTCGCGACGTAGCCGAGCACGATGAACCCGAGGGCGATCACCGCGAGGACGAGCACAGCGTCGATCAGGGCGCGCTGGCGATCCGTCAGGCCCTCGAACATGGCGTCAGCCTACACGTGTGGGCTCGCGCGGGAATCTCCGGCCGCATCCACGGGCTGAGGCTGCGCGCGAGCCGGGCACGAGCGCGAGCCGGAACGCCCGGCCTGACGCGAGATCAGTGCGTCGGAACGGCCTCCGGCGCGGGCGCGACGGCCTTGCCCGGGACGATCGGATCGCCCACCGCGATCTCGCCGTCCTCGAGGATGTCGGCGCGGAGCCCCGCCTTGTGGGCGAGGGCGCGGATGATCGGGCGGCCGATCAGGCCCTCGAGGTAGGTGCACGGCTCCGCGAGCCTGATCCCGACGCAGCGCAGCGTCCCGACCGTGAACTCGCGACCCACGAGGTCGTCGAGGTCGACGCCGCGCACCTCGACGTTGCGGCGCGTGTCGACCGCCGCGATCGCGAGCCCCGGATGGTCGAGGTTCGCCTGGTCCAGGGTGTCCGCGGACACGAGCGTCAGGCCCCGCCCCGCGCCCGGCGATGGCGACCACTCACCGGTGCCCTTGTGGTAGCGGTCGCCCTCGAGCCCGCCGCCGGCGTGGGCGGCGATCCGCTCCACTGGCACCATCGGCGCCCCCGCGATCCGGGCGATCCGGATCGCCTCAACCCGTCCCGTCCTCGTCATCGCAGTCCCATCCTCGAACGCACCTCGGTCATCGTGGCCTCCGCCTTCGGTCGGAGCCGGTCGGCGCCGGCCTCCAGGATTCCGTCCACCTCGGCCGGGTGCGCCATCAGCTCGGCGTAGCGCTCGCGGGCCGGCGCGTAGTGGCGGACGATGCGGTCGGCGAGCAGCTTCTTCGTGTCCACGCACCCGGTGCGCGCCGTGCGCTCGCCGTCCCAGATCTCCTCGTAGTCGTCGCCGAAGAAGCGGTGCAGCTGGCACACGTTGCAGATCTCCGGCCGGCCGGGGTCGGTGCGCAGGATCCGCTTGGTGTCGGTGACCATCGACATCACCTGCTTCCGGATCAGGTCCGGCTCGCCCAGGATGTCGATGGTGTTGCCGACCGACTTCGACATCTTCTTCACGCCGTCCGTGCCGAGCACGACCGGCGCCTGCGTGAACACGGCCTCGGGCTCGGGGAACGTCTCGCCGTAGCGGTGGTTGAACGCGCGGACGATCTCGCGCGACAGCTCGAGGTGGGCCGCCTGGTCCTTGCCGACGGGAACCAGCGACGCCTTGTAGATCACGATGTCGGCCGCCTGGAGGACCGGGTACGTCAGCAGCCCGTGGTTGATGTCGTCCGGCTGGGTGAGCTTCTTCTCCTTGTAGGTCGGCGTCCGCTCGAGCCAGCTGACCGGCGTCACGGTCGCGAGGAGCCACATCAGCTCGGTGTGCTCGGGCCGGTGGCTCTGCACGAACAGCGTGCAGCGCTCGGGGTCGAGGCCGAGCGCGAGCAGGCCAGCGGCCATCTCGAGCGTCCGTTGACGGAGGACGTCGGCGTCGTGGGTGCTCGTCAGCGCGTGGTAGTCGACGATGCAGTAGATCGCCTCGTACTCGTACTGGAGCATCACGTAGTTCCGGATCGCGCCGAGGTCGTTGCCCAGGTGGACGATCCCGGATGGCTGGATCCCGGAGAAGATCCGCGGCCGCTTGGAGGGGGCCGCGACGGGGGAGGGCGCCGGGGCGGTGTCGACGGTCATCGGGCGGGAGTGTACGGGATCGGTCTCACCGTCCGGCCCGCCCGCGAGGCCGGTCGGTACCATCCCGTCGTGCGTTGCCCCGTCCGCCGATCGACGTCGTGAGCCTCCAGCCGTTGCGGGTGGGCGTGCTCGGCGCGGGCACCGTCGGCCGGGAGGTCGTGCGCGCCCTGCTCGAGCGGTCGCCGCGGCTGGCACCGGCCGACGGCTCGCCCCTGGTGCTCGCGGGCGTCGCCGTCCGCGACGTCGCCAGGGCCCGGGCCGCCGGCATCCCGGAGGACCTGCTGACCGACGGCCCCGCGCACCTCGTCGCGAGCCCCGAGGTCGACGTCATCGTCGAGGTGATGGGCGGCGACGAGCCGGCACGGACGCTGGTCCAGGCGGCGCTCGCCAACGGACGGGCCGTCGTCACCGCGAACAAGCACCTGCTCGCGCAGCACGGGCCCGACTTGGAGCGAACGTCGCGGGCGGCCGACAGCCCGTTGCGGTTCGAGGCCGCCGTGGGTGGCGGGATCCCGGTGCTCGGCCCGCTGTCCCTGGACCTCGCGGCCAACCGGGTCGCGCGCGTCCGCGGGATCGTCAACGGGACCACGAACTTCATCCTGACCGCGATGGCGCGGGAGGGCCGCGACTACGCCGACGTCCTCGCGGAGGCACAGGCCCACGGCTACGCCGAGGCCGACCCGACCGCCGACGTCGAGGGGCTCGACGCGGTCAACAAGCTCGTGATCCTCGCCCGGCTCGCGTTCGGCGCGTGGATCGATCCGGCGGCCGTGTCGAACCGTCCGGGGACGACGCGGGGGCTCGACGGCTCGCCGGGGATCACGGGCGTCACCGCGGACGACGTCGCCGCCATGGCCGCCGAGGGCCGGATCCTGCGCCTCCTCGCCACGGCCCGGCTGGCCGACGACGGCGCCATCGAGGCGTCCGTGGTGCCCAGCGCGGTGCCGGCGGGCTCCCCGTTCGGGCGCTGCGACGGCGTGCTGAACCGGGTCGAGGTGGACGCCGCGCCCGTCGGCCGGGTCGCGTTCGAGGGTCCGGGCGCCGGCGGCGCGGCGACCGCGTCGGCGGTCCTCGGCGACCTGGTCGCCATCGCGCGTGGTCTGGGCTCGACCTGGGCGGGGGCCGCACCCGCGATCGAGCGATCGGCCCTCGCGGTCCGCCCCGTCGCGTCAGAATGCGTCGCGGCGCCGTCCGGCGCCTGCTATCCGTCCGCGGACTGAGGCGCCTGTGACCTCGCCCGACCACGCGCGGCCCCGGCTCGTCGAGCGCTACCGCGAGTTCCTGCCCCTCGGCCCGTCGACGCCCGTGGTCTCGCTGGGCGAGGGCGCGACGCCGCTCGTCCATGCCCGGCGGCTGGGCGAAGCCCTCGGGCTCCACAATCTGTACCTGAAAGTCGAGGGCCAGAACCCGACCGGCAGCTTCAAGGACCGGGGAATGGTCCTGGCCGTCGCCAAGGCGCTGGAAGACGGCGCCCACAGTGTCATCTGCGCTTCGACCGGCAACACCTCGGCCTCGGCCGCCGCCTATGCCGCGGCCGCCGGGCTCGAGTGCGTCGTCGTCCTCCCGGCCGGCAAGATCGCCGTCGGCAAGCTGCTCCAGGCGCTCGTGTTCGGCGCCCGCGTGATCTCGGTCCGCGGCAACTTCGACGAGGCCCTGCGGGTGGTCCGCGCGCTGTCGGAGCAGGACGAGCACCCGATCACCCTGGTCAACTCGGTGAACCCGTTCCGCCTCGAGGGCCAGAAGACGGCGGCGTTCGAGGTGTGCGACGACCTGGGCCGCGCCCCGGATGTGCTCGCGATCCCGGTCGGCAACGCGGGCAACATCTCGGCCTACTGGCGCGGCTTCCGCGAATACCGGGAGGCCGGGCGCACGGACGCCGTTCCGCGGATGTGGGGCTTCCAGGCGGCCGGGGCGGCCCCGCTCGTCAGCGGCCGGCCGGTCGACCATCCCGAGACCGTCGCGACCGCCATCCGGATCGGCAACCCAGCCTCGTGGGCGCTGGCGATCGCGGCCCGCGACGATTCCTCCGGGAGGATCGACGCCGTCACGGACGACGAGATCCTCGCGGCCCATCGCGACGTGGCGAGGCTCGAGGGCGTGTTCTGCGAGCCGTCGTCCGCGGCCTCGGTGGCGGGCGTCGCCAAGGCGGCCCGCGCGGGCGAGGTCGACGTCTCGGCGACCGTCGTGTGCGTGCTGACCGGCAACGGGCTGAAGGACCCCTCCACGGCCGAGGCGGGCCTCACGGTCGAGGTGGTAGAAGCCGACGCCAGCGTCGCCGACGTCAGCCGGGCGCTCGGCTGGTGGTGAGCCGATGACGGCCGCCGGCGGTCCCGGCGGCTGGGCGGCCGTCGTCGGGCACCGGATCGCGGTGGAGGTCCCGGCCTCGTCGGCGAACCTCGGCGCGGGCTACGACTGCCTCGGGCTGGCGCTCGACCTCGTCAACCACGTGGCCGTGGACGCCGTGGAGGGCGACGGCTCGATCGAGCTCGAGGTCACCGGCGAGGGGGCCTCCGAGCTGCCGGCCACTCGCTCGAACCGGTTCGTCGCGGGCCTCGAGGCGGTGCTGGAGGCGGCGTTCGGGCCCCGGCCGGCGGCCATCGGCTGGCGGATCACGATGGCCAACGCGATCCCGCTCTCCCGCGGCCTGGGTTCGTCCGCGGCGGCGACCGTGGGCGGGGTGGTCGCCGGCGCGGGGCTCGCCGAACGGACCGGCGCGGCGCGACCCGACGACGAGGCGCTGCTCCAGATCTCCTCGACGATCGAGTCGCACCCGGACAACGCGGCCGCGGTCCTGCTGGGCGGGTTCGTGGTCTCCGCGCAGCTCGCCGATCGCGTCGCCGCGATCCGGTTCGACGCCCCTGCGGGCCTCCGGTGCGTGCTGTACATCCCCGACCGGCGGCTGGCGACGGAGGACATGCGGGGCGTGCTGCCCGATGAGGTGCCGCTTCGGCACGCGGTCGAGAACCTGGGCCGGGTCGCGGTGGGCGTCGCCGGCATCGCGACCGGCCGGTTCGAGCTCCTCGCCGACCTCGCGGTCGACCGGCTCCACGAGCCGTATCGGTCGGCCGCGTACCCGGAGCTGCCGCGGCTCACGCTGGCGGCGCGAGAGGCGGGGGCGCTCGGATCGTTCCTCTCGGGCGCCGGGTCGACGGTCCTCGCGTTCGTCGCACCGGGGGCGGACACCGCCCCGATCGAGGCGGCGTTCCGCGACGAGGCAGCCGCGTGCGGCTTGCCCGGCCGGGTCGCCGTCGTCGACCCGCGCAACCATGGGGCCGGGGTGGTCCCGGCCTGACGCCGGCGTCGGTCAGGCGATCGACTTCGTCATCGTCGCGCACGCGACGTCGGTGCCATCCGGCATCGTCACCATCCGGCGCTCGATCCCGCGGAAGCCGTAGTGCTCGTACAGGGGCACGCCCGCCAGCGTCGCCACCAGGATCAGCCGCGAGAACCCGTCCGCCTTGGCCGCCGACTCGCACGCCTCGAGGATCCTGGTCCCGAGTCCCTGGCGCGTCCGGTCCGGCCGCGTGAACATCGCGCGCACCCGGGCCGGCTCCGTCGCCGGATCGATGATCCGGTCGTCGTCCGCGGCATCGCCCGATCCCGTGTACAGCTTGCCCCGCCGGCTCCAGCCGCCGCAGGCCACCAGCCCGTCGTCGCCCTCGATCACGAAGTAGGTGCCGTCCCCGAGCAGGACGCGGTCGACGTGGGCGACGTGCTCCACCGACGAGGTGGTCTGGTCGGCGCTGTAGAAGGCGCCGAACAGGGCCGCGATCGACGCCTTCTGGAGGGCCTCGATGGCTCCGGCGTCGTCGGGCAGGGCCACGCGAAGCCGCGTCTCAGCTCGTGCGGAACCATCGCTCATCGGCGCACCCTCAATGTTCGGCGCCCCTCGCTCCTGCGAGTCAGTCCGTCGTCGATCTGCGGGGCAGGTTCGGGACGGGGGCCGGCGACCCTTCGGCCACGAACGGGTCGGGATCCGGCGTGCCGGCGACGGTGCGCAGCGGGATGACCCCGGCCCACGTCGGCCATGCCTCATCGCCCGGATCGTCGTGGTTGACGTCGTCCCGGATCTTGGCCGACGCCTCGTCGAGGTCCATCCACAGGACCGTCGTCGCCTTCTTCTCCTTGCGGTTCATCGGCCGCAGCTCCGCCCAGCGGCCCGGGTACAGGTGCTCGATGAACACCTCGAGCGCCCGCTCGGCCTCGTCCGCGTCGGTGACCAGGTGCGCGGTCCCGAGCACCATCGCCGATCGATAGTTCACCGAGTGGTTGAAGCCCGACCGGGCGAGGACCAGGCCGTCGAGGTGGGTCACCGTGACGCACACCCGCTGCCCGTCGGTCGCCCGCAGCATCCGGCTGGCGGACGACCCGTGCCAGTACAGGCGGTCGTCCTGGCGCCAGGCGATCGTGGGCGTCGCGAACGGCTGGCCGTCGTCCACCCAGGCCACGTGCGCAACGATCGCCGCATCCAGGATCGAATCGAGCGTCTCGCGGTCGTAGTGGCCGCGCTTGGGCAGCCGCCGGACGCGCGTGCGCTCCGAGGGCGGCGGCGTCCCGTCGGCCACGGGCGCCTCCGGGCCGACGGCGTACTCGCTCACGCGGGGCTCAGCCGGAGGTCAGCGGCGGTACACGATCCACATCGAGACGCCCGTCATCGCCGGCTGGCCGTACGCGTAGCCGGGCGCGGGCGCACCCATGGACGTCGGCACCGCGCCGATGTTGGAGATTCGCCAGCCATCGGCTGCGCGACGGGCCGCGTCGGCGGCGACCCAGTCCCACAGCGCATCACCGAGCGTCGTGTCGGCGGTGACCAGCAGCTGGTCGTCGCCGATGAGCCGTTCCTTCATCGCCGCTCCTTGCGTCAGGTGGTCGTGGGGTTGGTGGCGCCAGCGTAGCGCCTCGGCCGGGCGGTCTGGAACCGCGAATGATGGCCACGCCGCCGCGCGTTGTCGGCGCATGCGGGCGCGCTACCCCTCGGGCGTGCTCGGATCCGACGCCGCGTCAGCCTTCGGGCGCGCCCTCGTCGTCGGCGCGACGGGTCCCGCCCTGGGCCGGCGGCGTCCAGGACCGGTCCGCATAGCGCAGCTGGCGCTGGATCAGCTCGTCGTTCATGCGCTCCGCGTCCGCCCGCAGCAGCTCGCGCTCGCGCTCGGCCTCGTCGACCGCCGCGTCGGGCGCGCCGGGCTCCGGGGCGTCGTCGGGCGGACGATCCCCGCCGTCGCCACCGAACAGCCGCTTGAGGAAGCCCACCTCAGGCCGCCGCGCCGGCGCGGATGAAGCCGAGGACCTGGTCCCACGCCTTGGCCGAGGTCGTCGAGAACTCGTCCGCCTTCTTGTCGAAGAAGCCGTGCGGGGCCTTGGGGTAGGTGGTGACCTCGTGCCGGACGCCCGCGACCGCGAGCGACGACTCGAACGTGGTCACGGCCGAGGCCGGGATCGCGTCGTCCGCACCCCCGAAGATCGCGAGCACGGGGCTCTCGAAGCTGCCCGCGAGGTCAGCAGGGGCCGGCGTGTTGGTCCGGTGCGCGCCGACCGGCCAGCCGTAGAACCCGATGACGCCCGCCAGCTCCTTGCCGAACGTGGCGCCGAGGAACGAGACCCGCCCGCCCATGCAGAAGCCGACGGTGAACAGGCGGGTCACGCCGGTCTCGGCCCGGATGTGGTCGATGGCGGCGTTGGCGTCGGCGCGAAGGCCGTCGAACGTGAGCAGCGGCACGTGGTCCTGGTACGGGAAGCCGGGGCCCCGGTCGCCGATCCCGGCCGTCCGGCCGAAGTAGTCGATGGCGATGGCGTCGATCCCGTTCTCCGCGAACCGCAGCGCCAGGTCCTCGTAGTATGCGTGCAGGCCGCGGACGTCCGGGAAGATGACGATGCCGGCGCCGCTCGGCTCGGCCGCCCGCGCCAGGTACGCCTCGAAGTGGTTGCCGTCGGCGGCGTCCAGCTCGATGGTCTGGGCATCGAGCGCCCCGCCGGCGATCGGCGGGATGGGTGGCCGGGAGTCGTGGTCGAAGCACATGGGCGGTCTCCGTCGGGCGGCGCGATCGATTCGAGGGTTCGCCGATTGTCGCGCGCCGGATGCGAATCGTCGCGTAAGCCGGAGATAAGCGTGATCCGCGATCCTCCCTCACGTGGACGTTGGCCGGTTTGGCAGGGCCGTTCGTGCGTTGCGCGTGCGGCGGGGTTGGCGCCAGACCGACCTCGCCGCGACCGCCGCCGTTTCGCGCACGCTAGTCGGCCGGATCGAGCGTGGGGAGCGGGCTGGACTGACGCTGGAGGCCGTCGACGCCGTAGCGATCGCGCTCGGGGCCTCGACCGAGTTGCTCATCCGCTGGCGCGGGGAGGGCCTCGATCGCTTGATCGACGAGGCTCACGCGCGACTCGTCGACGCCGTCGTTCGACGCCTTCGAATGCTTGGCTGGGAGGTCGCGGTCGAGGTGTCGTTCTCGCGCTTTGGCGAGCGAGGCTCGATCGACGTCCTCGCCTTCCACCCGGCCCATCGAGCCTTGGCCGTGATCGAGGTGAAGTCGATCACGCCGGACATGCAGGCGATGCTCGGCGGGCTCGACCGAAAGGCGCGCCTCGGGCCCGACATCGCACGCGAGCGCGGATGGAATGCCGATGTCGTGGCGCGCATCCTGATCCTCTGGAACACGCGAACGAACCGGCGCCGCGCCGCAGCGCATCGCGCCAGCATGTCCGCCAGCTTGCCGGCGGGCACTCGAGATGTCCTCCGATGGCTTGCCGAGCCCGTTCGGCCCGGCGTTCGCGGGGTGTGGTTCGTGTCAGATGCCCGCGGCATGGACGCTATGGGCGTCCGGCGCCACCGTGTGCGCATCCGCCGCACGTAGTCCACGTGTGGCGCCCGATCCGGCGTTGCCACATGCCCGCCCGGCGGCCGGAAGGCTCGAGCGCGCTGACGAAGGGCCGCCCCGTGGGCGGTTGCCACCATCGGGGCCGTTGGAGGGTCCCGCGGGTTCGCCGTGCGGGCAGGTGGCACGAAGGCGGCATACAAGGTCCGCTCGGTAGGCATCTGGCGCGCCGCCCGAGGCGGCGGCAGACGAGGTCGTGCCACGGGGCCGGCGCCAGATCGATGAGCGGGTCGGGCCGTGGCCCTCCGCTAGAATGCCGCGCATGCCCGGACCCCTCGTCGTGATGAAGTTCGGCGGCTCGTCCGTCGCGGGCGCCGAGCGCATCAAGCGGGTCGCCCGGCGGATCGTCCGCGAGCGCGCCGGCGGGTCGCAGCTGGTCGTGGTCGTGTCCGCGATGGGCGACACGACGGACGAGTTGCTGTCGCTCGCCGCGGCCATCACCGACGAGCCCGATCCGCGCGAGCTCGACGTCCTCCTCTCGACGGGCGAGCACCAGAGCGCGACCCTCGTCTCGATGGCGCTCCACTCGCTTGGCGTCCCGGCGATCAGCCTCACCGGGGCACAGGCCGGCATCACCACCGACGGGCGCTACGGCAAGGCGCGCATCGCCGGCATCGACCCCCGCCGGGTCATCGCCGAGCTGGCGGCCGGCAAGGTCGTCATCGTGGCCGGCTTCCAGGGCATGAGCCTGGCCGCGGCCGACGGCCTCGACGGCACGCCGACATCGAATGACGTCCACGCGGCGGAGATCACGACGCTTGGCCGCGGGGGCTCGGACACCACGGCCGTCGCGCTGGCCGCGCGCCTGCACGCCGACCGGTGCCAGATCTACACCGACGTCCGCGGCATCTACACGGCCGATCCGCGCATCGAGAGCGGCGCGCGCCAGCTCGACGTCATCGGCTACGAGGAGATGATGGAGCTCGCCCACCAGGGCGCCCAGGTGATGCAGACCCGCGCCGTCGAGCTCGGCTGGGTCAACGGCGTCGCGATCGAGGTCCTCAGCTCGTTCGAGGACGCCCCCGGCACCCAGATCAGGGAGGATCCCCTCGTGGAGCAGCGCAACAAGGTGCGGGGGCTGGCACACGATCGAAACGTGGCCAAGATCACGCTGGTCGAGGTGCCCGACAAGCCGGGCGTCGCCCGCAGCGTGTTCGAGCCGCTGGCCGAGGCCGGCATCAACGTCGACATGATTGTCCAGAACGTGGGCCACGGCGGGGCGACAGACCTGTCGTTCACGATCCCGCGGGTGGAGCTGGCGCGCGCGAAGCGCCTGCTGGAGCCCCTGATCCGGGACCTCGGCTTCCGCGACATGACGACCGACAGCTCGGTGGCGAAGGTGTCGATCGTCGGCGCGGGCATCCAGAACGCGCCCGGCTACGCGGCCAGGATGTTCGGGACGCTGGCCGACGCGGGGATCAACATCGAGATGATCTCGACGTCCGAGATCCGGATCACCACGATCATCGCCGAGGATCGGGTCGAGGAGGCCGTCCGGGCCCTCCACGCCGCGTTCGAGCTGGAGCAGCCCGAGACCATCGAGGCGGCCGGCGCCGCCGCCGGCTGAGCTCGTGACCGGGGCAGCCGCCGCATCCGTCGTGTTCGCCCGCGTCGAACGGTTCGCGACCATCGGGTCGACCAACGACGTCGTGCGTGGCTGGCTGGCCGGCGGCGTGCCGGAGATCTGCCTCGCGGTCGCCGACGAGCAGACGGCGGGTCGTGGCCGCCTCGGTCGAACGTGGGCGGCGCCGTCGGACGCCGCGCTGCTGCTGTCGCTCGGCTTCCGGCCCACCTGGCTGACGCCCGACCGGACGTGGCGGCTGGCCGCGACCGTCGCGCTGGCCATGGCGGATGCCGCGGAGGACGCGGCCGGGCTGCCGGTCGGCGCAATCCGGCTCAAGTGGCCGAACGACCTCGTGATCGAGGTGGCCGGGCCGAACGCGCTCCTGATCGGCGAGCTCGACGCGCAGGCCGCGGCCGCGACGCTCGCGGCGCCGGTGCGGCTGCGCAAGGTCGCCGGCGTGCTGGGCGAGAGCGAGGGACTCGGGACGGACGACCCGCGCGTGGTCGTGGGGATCGGGATCAACGCGGACTGGCGGGCGCGCGACTTCCCGCCGGACCTCGCGGACTCGATGACCAGCCTGCACGAGGCCTCCGGCGGGCGGCCGATCGACCGGGAGGCGCTGCTCGCGGGCTTCGCGGACCGCCTCGAATCGAGGATCGTCGCCCTGCGCACGAGCTATTTCGACCTCGCGACCTGGGCCGAACGGCAGGCGACCACCGGGCGGCTGGTGACCCTGGACGACGACCCGCGCCCGGTCCACGCCCTCGGCGTCGACGCCGGCTCGGGCGGGCTGGTGGTTGCCGACGACGAGGCCCCGGCCGGCGAGCGCGTCGTCCACGCGGGCGAGGTCCGGCGCGTGCGGCTCGCGCAGGCCGGGGTGTAACGCGATGGCCCGGCCGGTGTTTGGAAGGCGGGAGGGAACGGCGCGTGGAGGCGTCGTCCCGCTCGATCGCGACCGCCCGCTCGTCGAGGCGGCCCGTCGGGACCCTGCCCGCTTCGACGCGCTGTACCGGAAGTACCTCGCCCAGGTGTATGCCTACGCCCTCTACGAGCTCGCCGACCACCACGCCGCGGAGGACGCGACGGAACGCACGTTCATGCGCGCGCTCGCCGCGCTGCCGCGGTTCCGCGAGCTGGCCACGCCCGAGGACGGCCCGGACGCCTCGACGTTCCGGGTCTGGCTGTTCCGGATCGCGCGCAACGTGGTGGCCAACGAGCGCCGCACCCGGCGCCGCCGGCCGGCCGCCTCGCTGGAGACCGCGCTCGGCGCCGGCCTCGTCGTGGCCGATCCGGTCGACATCGAGCAGGGCGTCGCGACGCGCGACGAGGCCGCCGCTGCCCTGCGCGCCCTGGACCGCCTGCCGGACGACCGGCGCCGCGCGATCCTGCTGCGGTTCGTGGACGAGATGAGCACCGCCGAGATCGCCGGCGTCCTCGGCCGGTCGGAGGGTGCGATCCGCGTGCTCATCCACCGCGGTCTGCGCGCCGTCGCCCGGGACCTCGGCAAGCCACAGGGTCCGGAACGGACCACCCGCCGGTGACGGCCGGCCCGCCGCCGGATCGCGACCGGACCGACATCGAGGCGCTGATCGCGGACCGCTACCTCGAATCCGTGCTCGCAGCCGCGGAGCGCGGCGCCGACGACGCCCCCACAGACGCCGACCTGGACCCGGAGACCCGGCGCGCCGTCGTCGTCCTGCGCCGTGCCCTCGTGCGCGTCCACCCCTCGTTCCGGTTCGAGGAACGGCTGGCCGCCCGGCTCGCGGCGCTGGGCGACGCGCAGGCCGATGCCGTCGGCGTCGTGGTGGCCTTCCCCACGAACCGGCGCGTCGGACCGGACGACGGCGACCCGCTCCTGCCGGCAATCCTGGCCGGCGCCCTCGACCCCGCCGACGATCGGGCGCTGGACCTCGACTCGCGGCTCGCGGCCGCCCGCCGGCCGCTGCTCGTCGGCGGCGCGATCACCTCGGCGGCCCTGTCGCTGGTCGGCGTCGCCTGGGTCGCATGGCGGGCGACCCGCCCGGCGGCGCGCCAGCCCCTCGGCTCCCTCCCCGTGGAGGTGCTGACGCGCGCGGCCGCCCGCGTCGCCCGCTCCGTCGACGTCGGCCCTGCCGTCGCCGACGTCGACGCCCTCCCCGGCGGCCTCGGGGGCCTGTCCTGATGCCGCGTCGCTTCCCGACCTTCGGCAGCCGCCGCGACGCGTACCCGGAGACGATGTGGACGCGCTGCCCGTCGTGCCAGGAGCAGCTGTTCAACAAGCAGCTCGAAAAGGCGATGAGCGTGTGCCCGTCGTGCGGGCACCACTTCCGGCTCGCGGCGCCGGTCCGGCTGTCCCAGCTGCTCGACGACGACGCGTTCGAGGAGCGCGACGCCGGCCTGGTCTCCGAGGATCCGCTCGGGTTCGTCGACCAGAAGGCGTATCCCGATCGCGTCGCCGCGGCGCAGCTGGCGACCGGCCTGCGCGACGCGGCCGTGTGGGGCATGGGGCGGATCGAGGGCCAGCGGATCGCGATCGTCGTCATGGACTTCGGGTTCATGGGCGGCTCGATGGGCGCGGTCGTGGGCGAGAAGGTGGCGCGCGCCGCCGAGGCGGCCCTCGACGAGCAGGTTCCGCTGGTCGTGGTCTCGGCGTCCGGCGGAGCCCGGATGCAGGAAGGTACGCTGGCGCTGATGCAGCTGGCCAAGACGATGGCCGCCCTCGAGCGGCTGCGCGCGGCGCGCGTCCCGTACGTGTCAGTGATGTCGGACCCGACCACGGGCGGTGTGTTCGCCTCCTACGCGGCGATGGGGGACATCAACCTGGCGGAGCCGAACGCGCTGATCGGGTTCGCGGGCGCGCGCGTCGGCGCCGGGACGATCGGCCAGGAGCTGCCGCCGGGCTTCCAGCGGTCCGAGTTCCTGTACCGCCATGGCTTCGTCGACCGGGTCGTCCAACGCCCCGACCTGCGGCGCGAGCTCGCCCAGATCCTGCGCTTCGTCGCGCCGGCGCAGCCGGAGGGCGTCCGTGGTTGACCGCATCCGCAACCGCGGCCGCGAGGCGGTCGACACCCGCGAGCAGGCCGCGGCGGCCACCGTCGAACCGGTCGACGAGAAGGCGATCGTCTGGGCCCGCGTCCAGCTCGCACGCAACCTCAGGCGCCCGCGGACCCTCGAGTTCCTCGCGGAGATCGCGGACGAGTTCGTCGAGCTCCACGGCGACCGGCTGTTCGGCGACGACGAGGCGATCGTCGCGGGCTTCGCCCGCATCGACGGCCGGCGCGTGGTGGTCGTCGGCCAGCAGAAGGGCGCCGACACCGAGGAGAACGTGCGCCGCAACTTCGGCATGCCCCATCCCGAGGGCTACCGCAAGGCGATGCGGGTCATGGAGCTCGCCGAGCGCTGCGGACTGCCGGTGGTGACCTTCGTCGACGTGCCCGGCGCGCACCCCGGTCCCGAGTCGGAGGAGCGGGGGATCGCGGAGGCAATCGCGCGCTCGGTCGGCCTGATGACCCGCCTCCGGACGCCGATCGTCACCGTGATCACCGGCGAGGGCGGCTCGGGTGGCGCGCTGGCGATCGCCGTCGGCGACGTCGTGCTCGCCCTCGAGAACGCCGTCTACTCGGTGATCTCGCCCGAGGGCTGCGCGAGCATCCTGTGGCGGACCACGGACGAGGCGGCGACCGCGGCCCTGGCGATGCGCATGAGCGCGGTCGACCAGCAGCGGCTGGGGGTGATCGACGAGGTGATCCCCGAACCGGCCGACGGGGCGCAGGCGGATCCGGCCGAGACCGCCCGCCGGCTCAAGTCGGCGATCACGCGCGAGCTGGACCGGTTGTCGGCGCTGTCGCTCGACGCGCTGGTCGAACGGCGCTATCGCCGGTACCGTGCGCTCGGCGCGTTCTCCGAGCTCGAGGGCCCGGAGCCCACGCCACCGATCCCCCCGCGTCCCGGCCTGGCCGATCGCCTGCGCAGCCTGCTCGAGGCGGGCCAGCGGGCGATTCCGGCACCGCTGCCCGTCGGACGGCGCGACGAGCCACCCGCCCGCGAGGACGTCTGACGCATGCCCGACCCGCGCCCCACCGGTGATCGAACGCCTGCCCAGCGACAGGCCGACCACGCGAGCCTCGCGCGTCTGTCGGAATCGCTCGTGCCGGCGCTCGTCCAGAAGCTGTCGGCGAGCGGCCTGGGTGAGCTCGAGGTCCGAGAGGGCGACTGGCGGATCCGGCTGCGCCGCTCGACACCGAGCTCGGGCGGTGCCCCTCGGCGGGCGGACCGGCCGCGTCTGGGCTCCCACGCCGACCGCGATGCCCGCGGCCGCGAGACGGCAACCGCGTCGATGCCGGCGGCCGGCGGCACACGCCAGGCCCCGCAGGCCATCCCGGCGAGCCCGCGGCGGACCGTCGTGACCTCGCCCGCGGTGGGCGTGTTCCGCACCGAGGCCAGCGTCGGGACCCGGGTGCGAGCCGGCGACCGGATCGCCAGCGTCGACCTGCTGGGCATCGGCCAGGACGTCAGCTCGCCGATCGACGGGACGGTGGTCGAGGTGTTCCCCCAGGCCGGCGAGGCCGTCGAATATGGCGAGGACGTCGCGGTCGTGGAGGCGGAGGTCACGGTGGAGACGGACGGCCCGGCCGGCGATACGCACGCGGATGACGCCGACGAGGCGCCCGACGATGCGCCGCCGGATGCCGACGGCGGGGTGTCGGCATGATCGGGCGGGTCCTGATCGCCAACCGGGGCGAGATCGCGCTGCGCATCCTGCGCGCGTGCCGGACCCTCGGGGTCGAGGCGGTGGTCGCGTACTCGGAGGCCGACCGCCGGTCCCTGCCGGCGATGCTCGCCGACGAGGCGATCTGCATCGGCCCCGCGGACGCCAAGCGCTCCTACCTCTCGGCGCCCGCGCTGATCTCCGCGGCGCTCGTGACCGGCTGCGACGCCGTCCACCCTGGATACGGGTTCCTGTCCGAGGACGACGCGTTCGCCGATGCCGTTCGCGCGCACGGGCTGACGTTCATCGGCCCGCCCGCCAACGTCCTCGAGCGCTTCGCGTCGAAGGAGGAGACCCGGCGGCTGCTGGCGGGGCAGGGCCTGCCGACGATCCCGGGCTCTGGCCTGCTGGGCGACGAGACGCACGCCCTCGAGGAGGCCGAACGGATCGGGTATCCCGTGCTGGTCAAGCCGTCGGCCGGCGGCGGCGGCAAGGGCATGCGCATGGTCCGCTCGCCCCGCGAGCTGGCCGCGGTCCTGCCGATCTGCCGCTCCGAGGCGCGGGCCGCGTTCGGCGACGACGCGCTGTACCTGGAGCGTTGGCTCGAGGACAACCGGCACGTCGAGGTGCAGGTGGCGGTCGACCGGTTCGGCCACGGCGTCCACCTGTGGGAGCGCGACTGCTCGGTCCAGCGCCGGCACCAGAAGATCGTCGAGGAGTCGCCGTCGCCGGCGATGACCGCGGCCGGGCGGCGGGAGCTGGCCGAGCGCGCGATCCGGGCCGTCGTCGCGGCAGGCTACGAGAACGTCGGCACGCTCGAGTTCCTCGTCGACAACAGCGGCAACGCCTACTTCATCGAGATCAACTGCCGGATCCAGGTCGAGCACCCGGTGACCGAGATGCTGACCGGGATCGACCTCGTCGCGATGCAGATGCGGATCGCGGCGGGCGAGCCCCTCGGGGTCACCCAGGAGGACGTCGTCCCGCGCGGCCACGCGATCGAGTTCCGGATCAACGCCGAGGACCCGGAGCACGACTTCCGCCCGGGCGCCGGCACCATCGAGCGGTTCAACGCCCCGGGCGGCCCCGGCGTGCGCTTCGACTCCCACGCCTATTCGGGGTACGAGGTGCCCCCGTACTACGACTCCCTGCTCGGCAAGCTCGTGGTCTGGGGTCCGACCCGCGAGGCCGCCATCGCGCGCGGCCGCGCCGCGCTCAACGAGCTGGTCATCGACGGCGTCGTCACCAACGCCCAGATCCATCGCGCGCTGCTGGCATCCGAGCCGTTCCTCGACGGGCGGTTCACGACCAACCTGCTCGACCGCGTGGGCGGCGCCGCCTTCCTCGCCGGGGCGGCGCGCTCGTGACGCCGCGGCGCGTCGGCCCGCTGCACGGCCGCGACCTCCGCGCGCCTCGCCGCGGCTGCAGCCCTGCAACGATGGGCGTGGTCGTCGGGCCCGCGGCGCGCGACACTCTGTCCCACCCCGCCTGGAGCACCATGTGACCGACGCCATCGCCCCCGCCACCGACGCGCCTGCGCCGGACGCCGCCAGCGCGCCGGCCGCCGCATCCGCCGGCACCGTCCACTCGGTGCGCGAGATCGAGGCTCTGATCCCGCACCGCTGGCCGATGCTCCTCGTCGACCGGATCGTGGAATACGACCCCAAGGCGAAGCGCATCGTCGGGCTCAAGGGCGTGACGGCGACCGAGTGGTTCTTCCAGGGTCACTTCCCCGGCCTGCCGGTCATGCCCGGCGTGTTCCAGGTCGAGGCGCTGGCCCAGACGATGGCGGTCTACGTCGCGAAGCAGCCGGGGTTCGGCGACCGGATCGGGCTGTTCGCGGGCATCGACGAGGTCCGGTTCAAGCGGATCGTCGTGCCTGGCGACACGCTCCGCCTCGAGGTCACCATGGAAAAGCTCGGCTCGCGCTTCGGCAAGGGCCGCGGCGTTGCGAGCGTCGACGGCGAAGTTGCATGCGAGGGAGTTCTGTCCTTCATCATCCCGCCGGCCGGGGCGCTGCGATGACGCGGATCGCGGTCCTGTCCGACGTCCACGGCAACCTGCCGGCGCTCGAGGCCACGCTGGCCGCCATCAAGGCCGAGCGCCCGGACGAGATCCTGGTCGCCGGCGACCTCGTGTTCAACGGCCCCGATCCGGGGGCCGTCGTCGACGCGCTGCGGGCGCTCGAGGCCGACGGCGCGGCGATCGTGTCCGGCAACACGGACATCGCGGTGGCCGACTTCGACTTCGGCGCCGCGTTCCCGCACTACCAGGACGGGGTTCCCGAGGGCATCCGGATCGCCGCCGAATGGGCCCACGACGAGCTGAGCGACGAGCAGCTCGCCTGGCTCCGCCGTCTCCCCGCGGAGCGGCGCGTGCGGGCCGACGACGATTCGCTGGTCCTCGTCGTCCACGCGTCGCCGGGATCGCAGACGCGCGGCTTCGACCAGGCCCTGGAGCCGAACGTCATCTTCGAGCGCGCCTCGGCCACCGACGCCCGCGTGATCTGCGTCGGCCACACGCACATCCCGGAGGTGCGCGACCTCGGCTGGAAGATCATCGTCAATGGTGGCTCGGCTGGCTACGTCTTCGACGGCGACCCGACGGCCTCGTGGGCGTCGCTGACGATCGTCGACGGCGAGGTGCACGCCGACATCCGCCGGACGCCCTTCGACGTCCTCACCGTCGCCAACGCGATCTCCGCCCGCGGCCTGCCCGGCGACGTCTACCGGGCGGCGACGGTCCGGACTGGGAAGCTCGTCCGATGACCTGGACATGGCCGGACCGGCCGCGACGGGTCGTCGTGACCGGCATGGGCATGGTCACGCCGGTGGGCAACGACGTGCCCTCGACGTGGGCGGGCCTCCTCGCCGGGCGCTCCGGCGTCGCCCGGGTGGCGGCCTTCGACCCGTCGCGGCTCGCCGTCCAGATCGCCGCCGAGCTCAAGGACTTCGACCCGTCGGACATCCTCGACCGCAAGGAGATGCGCCGCACCGACCGCTACATCCAGTTCGCGCTCGTGTGCGCCCACCAGGCCCTCGTCCACGCCGGCCTACCGCCGCGCCTCGACGACGCCATGGCCCCACGATCGGGCGTGATCATCGGCTCTGGCCTGGGCGGCGTGTCCACGCTGTTCGACAACGTGCTGGTCATGGCGGAGCGGGGCCCGGACCGGATCTCGCCGTTCTTCATCCCGATGGGCATCGCCAACGTCGGCGCCGGCCAGGTCGCGATCGCCTGCGGCGCGACGGGTCCCAACTTCGCGACGGTGTCGGCGTGCGCGACCGGCGGCCACGCCCTGGGCGAGTCGTGGGAGACGATCCGGCGGGGCGATGCGGACCTGATGATCGCCGGCGGGGTCGAGGCCGGCATCCACGAGGCCACGATGGGCGGGTTCGCGTCGATGAAGGCGCTGTCGGACCGCAACGACGATCCCGAGGCGGCCTCGCGGCCGTTCGACCGGGCCCGCGACGGGTTCGTGATGGGCGAGGGCGGCGGCGCGCTCATCCTCGAGGCCCTCGAGCATGCGGAGGCGCGCGGCGCGACGCCGCTGGCCGAGCTCGTGGGCTACGGAGCCACCGCGGACGCCTCGCACATCACGCTGCCGGCCCCCGGCGGCATCGGCGCGGTCCGCGCCGCGCAGCGGGCGCTCGACAAGGCCGGCATGGAGCCGGCCGAGATCGACCACGTGAACGCCCACGCGACATCGACGCCCGAGGGCGACAAGGCCGAGCTGCAGTCGATCCACACGATCTTCGGTGACCACGCGTCCAAGGTCGCGGTGACGGCCAACAAGTCGATGCTCGGCCACACGCTCGGGGCGGCCGGCGCCATCGAGGCGATCGCGACGATCATGGCGATCCGCGACGGCTGCATTCCGCCCACGATCAACCTCGACGACCCCGATGAGCAGGCCGAGGGCCTCGACCTCACGCCCAACGTCGCCACGCAGCGCACGGTGCGCGCGGCGATGTCCAACTCGTTCGGCTTCGGCGGCCAGAACACGGCGCTCGTGTTCCGGCGGTGGGACGGATGAGCGCGCCGACCGATGAGGACCGGGAGGAGGAGCCGATGACCGAGAGCGGCATCGCCGACGTGCGGGGCATCCTGGACCCGGTGGCCGTCGGCCCTGGCGACGACGAGGCCGGCGTGGCCGAGCCCGCCGACGGGGGCCAGGGCGGCAACGGCGCGGCCGGCGACGCAACCCCGGCGCCTGCGCTGGCCGGCGCCGATGCTTCGCTGCTCGCGCTCGTCGACCGGCTGGCGGCCGTGCTCGAACGGAGCGAGCTGGGCGAGCTCGAGGTCGCGTCGGGCGGCACCACAATCGTCCTGCGGGCGCCGTCCGCCGTCGAGCGACCGGCCGCGATCGCGGTCGCGGCGGCGCCGGACGCGGGCCTCGCGGCCACGGGCGCCGAGTCGGCCGCGGTCCCCGGAGCGTCGCCGGCCGGCGCGACGGCCGCCCCGGCCAAGCCGTCGGTCAGGGCCCCCCTGACGGGCATCTTCTACGCCGCTCCCTCGCCGGGCGCCACGCCCTACGTCGCGGTGGGCGACCACGTCGCGGTCGGCCAGATCATCGGGCTGATCGAGGCCATGAAGCTGTTCAACGAGATCAAGAGCGACATGGCCGGGCGGGTCGCACGCGTGTGCGTCGACACCGGGGCGCTGGTGAAGGCCAAGCAGCCGCTGATCGAGGTGGAGGCCGGATGACCAACCCCGAGACCCACGCCGTCCGGCTCACCGGATGGGGCCGCTACGCGCCGTCGCAGGTCCTGAGCAACGCCGACCTGGAGCGCATGGTCGACACCTCCGACGAGTGGATCGTGTCGCGCACGGGCATCCGGGAACGGCGCGTGGCCGCGGCCCACGAGACCACCGCGTCGATGGGCGCCGTCGCCGGGCTGCGCGCGATCCGCACCGCCGGCCTCGAGCCCGACGACATCGACGTCATCATCCTGGCCACCCTCACGCCCGACTACTGGATGCCGTCGACCGCGGCGCTGGTCAAGGAGGCGATCGGCAACACGCGGGCATCGGCGTTCGACGTCATGGCCGCCTGCTCGGGCTTCGTCTACGGCTACGCGACCGCGAGCGCCTACATCGCGGCGGGGCTGGCGAAGCACGTGCTCGTCATCGGCGCCGAGCTCCTGACCCGGTTCCTCGACTACACCGACCGCAGCACCTGCATCCTGTTCGGTGACGGGGCCGGGGCGGTCGTGCTGTCCGCCTCGGACGAGCCGACGGCGCCGGTCGGCATCGAGCTCACCACCGAGCCGCAGGGCGCCTACATGATCTGGCTGCCCGCCGGCGGCGCCAAGAGCCCGCCCTCGATCGAGACGATCACCCGCGGCGAGCACAAGATCCGGATGGAAGGCAAGGAGACCTACCGCTTCGCGACCCGGACCCTCGCGTCGACGGCGCTCGCGGCCGCGACCAAGGCAGGCCTCGGCACCCACGACGTCGACCTGTTCATCCCCCACCAGGCCAACATCCGGATCATCGAGGCGGTGGCCAAGGGCCTCGACCTGCCGATGGATCGGATGTTCGTGAACCTCGACAAGTACGGGAACACCTCGGCCGCGTCGGTGCCGATCGCACTGGCCGAGGCCGTGAACGAGGGGCGCGTCAAGGTCGGCGACAAGATCGTGCTGGTCGCGTTCGGCGCCGGGTTCACCTCGGGCGCGGTGGCCATGGAGTGGACGGCCGATCCGTTGCGTGGCCCGCTCGGCGACGCCGCCGTGCGGCCGGAGGACGTGACCGTCCGGTTGCCGGTCGACTGGGACTCGGTGGACCCGATCCCGCCGGCGCTCGCCGAGATCGTCCGGCGCCCGATCGCCCCCGGCGTCGAGGTCCCGCTCGACGACGTCGTCCCGGGCGAGCCGGAGCCCGCCCGCCAGCCCGTGCGCTGACCAATCGGCCCGGACCCGCGGCGGACGCCCGCCGGCGGCACGACCCACAGGAGGAGCTCGGATGATCGACCTCTCGGGCAAGACCGCGCTCGTGACCGGCGGGTCGCGCGGCATCGGCCGGGCCATCGTGCTGCGGTTCGCCCGGCAGGGCGCCGACGTCGCGTTCAGCTTCCGCGGCAACCAGGAGGCCGCCGACGCGACGGTCGCCCAGGTGGAGGCGCTGGGCCGCCGGGCGCTCGCGATCCAGATGGACGCCCGGGACCCCGAGGCCGCCGAGGCCCTGGTCAAGGCCGTCCTCGACGAATACGGGAAGGTCGACATCCTCGTCAACAACGCCGGCATCACCCGCGACGACCTGATCATGCGAATGAGCCTCGACAACTGGCGCGACGTCCTCGAGACCAACCTGTTCGGGGCGTTCTACGCGCTCAAGGCGGTGACCCGGCCGATGCTCAAGGCGCGCGGGGGGCGGGTGATCAACATCACGTCCGTGTCGGGGCAGGCGGGCCAGATGGGCCAGGCGAACTACAGCTCGGCCAAGGCGGGTCTGATCGGCCTGACCAAGGCCGCCGCCCGCGAGCTCGCCTCGCGCGGCATCACCGTCAACGCCGTCGCGCCAGGGTTCGTGCTCACCGAGCTGACCCAGGACCTGCCCGACAACCTCAAGACCCAGCTGACCGACCGCACGCCGCTCGGACGCTTCGGGACGCCCGAGGAGATCGCCGACGCCGTCGCCTTCCTCGCCTCCGACGAGGCCGCCTTCATCACCGGGCAGGTCCTCGCCGTCGACGGCGGCCTGGTGATGATGTAGCGGTGCCGTTCACCGTCGAGGCGACCGCGATCCCCGAGGTGCTCGTCGTCCGCCCGCGCCGCTTCGGCGACGATCGCGGCTGGTTCGCCGAGATCCTCCAGGCCGAGGCGTTCGCGGGCCTCGGGCTGCCGCCGCGCTTCGAACAGGTCAACCAGTCGCGCTCCGCGGAGGGCGTGGTGCGCGGCCTGCACTTCCAGTGGGACCCGCCCCAGGGCAAGCTGATGCGGGTCGTCGCGGGCCGCGCGTTCCTGGTCGCCGTCGACATCCGCCCGGGATCGCCGACGCTGGGCCGGACGGTGACGCTCGAGGCCTCGGCCGACGACCCGGTCCTGGTCTGGGCCCCGGCCTCGTTCGCCCGCGGGTTCGCGGCCCTGAGCGACGGGACGGAGATCGAGTACTTCTGCACCGCCGCCTACAACCCCGCCAACGAGGCGGGCATCCGCTGGGACGATCCCGCGCTTGCGATTCCGTGGCCCGTCGCGGCGCCGCGGCTGTCGGCCAAGGACGCCGCCGCCGGCACGCTCGGCGACTGGCTCGCGAGGCCCGAATCAGCCATCTTCGGCTACCCGGGAGGCGGCTGAGGACGAGACGGGCCACGGCGGGCGGTACCTTCGGCTGGTGCCCGCAGGCGACGTCGGCTGTCAGCATCGGGGACGTGCACCACCCTCTCGAGGCGCCGTGGGGGGCGCGCGGCCGGAGTCGCGGCCGCAAGGGGCCGACACGTCTCCACGGGCTCGCGTTCGTCGCTGGCCTGGGCATCCTGGCCGCGGGAATCGCCGGCTGGGCGATGGCGGGCGGCCCGGCGCGGATCGAGGATTTTGCGGTCGTCCTCGACCTGACGATCGGGGGCACCATCCTGGCGACCGGGGCGCTCGTCGGCCGTGCGCGAGCGGCCGAGGCCCGGCGCGAGGCGCAGCTCGGGGTCCTCCAGCACGCGGCCCGGCGCATGAGCGCCAGCCTGTCGCGCGAGGAGGTCGGCCGCGCCGTGGTCGAGGAGACGCGACGGGTCATCGACTACCACAACGCCCGCGTCTACCTCCTCGACCCGCCCGACGACCTGGAGCCGATCGCGTTCGAGGGCCGCGTCGGCGCCTACGAGAAGGTCGACATGGCGATCCTCCGGACCAGGATCGGCGAGGGGTTCACGGGCTGGGTGGCCCTCCACGGCCGGGCCCTGCGAGTCGACGACGCGACCTCCGACCCGCGCGGCGAGACCATCCCCGGCACGGACGACGTCGACGAGTCGATGCTGGTCGTCCCGATGCAGCACGACGGCAAGCTCATCGGCGTGATCACGCTGTCCAAGCTCGGCCTGCGCCAGTTCGACGACGAGGACCTGCGGCTGCTGACGATCCTGGCCGACCAGGCGGGCACCGCGTTCAGCGGGGCCGCGAACCTGGCCGAGACGCGCCGGCTGGCCGATGAGCTGCGCCAGCTCCTGGACATGAACAGCGCCCTGTCGCGCACCCTCGACCCGAGGGCGGTCGCCGACCTCATGGCCGAGCACGTGGCCCGCGCCGTCGGCGCCGACCGCGCCCAGATCAGCGACTGGGACCGGCCCAACGGCCGCCTGCGCACGCTGGGCTGCTTCCCGACCGCGGCCCGCGCGGACATGGACGACTACTACCCCCTCGAGGGTTACCCGCTGACGTGCCGGGTGCTCGAGAGCGGGGTGATCGAGAGCGTCGACGCCGACGACCCCAACGCCGATCCGGCCGAGGCCGAGCTGCTCCGGCGCGACGGTATGCGCGGCCTGGTGATGCTGCCGCTGATCGCCAAGGGCGAGGCGATCGGCCTGATCGAGCTGGTGTCGACCGGCGCGCCGAGCGCGGATCCCGGCCAGATCACCCTGGCCACGACGATGACCCACGAGGCGGCGATGGCGCTCGAGAACGCGCGCCTGTACGAGACCGCCCGCAACCTCGCCGACCGCGACCCGTTGACCGGGTTCTACAACCACCGTTACCTGCACGAGCGGCTGGCCGAGGAGGTCGTGCGCGCGGTGCGCACCCATCGCCCGCTGAGCGTGGTGATGCTCGACCTCGACGACTTCAAGCTCGTCAACGACAGCTTCGGCCACCTCTACGGCGACGGCGTCCTGGTCCACGTCGCCGAGCTCATCCGCTCGTCCCTGCGCGCCTCCGACGTCCCGGCCCGCTACGGGGGCGACGAGTTCGCGTTGATCCTGCCGGAGACGACCTGCGAGGACGCCGCGGTCGTCGCCGCGCGGATGCTGGCGGCGTTCAGGGACTCGCCGTTCTCGTCCGACGGCCGCGTGCCGTTCCCCACCGGCGCCTCGATCGGGATCGCGACCTACCCGCAGGACGGTCGATCCGCCACCGACCTCCTGGCCGTCGCCGACCGCGGCCTGTACAACGCCAAGGCGGCCGGCGGCAACCAGGTGGGTCCGGACGCCGAGGCCGACGCCGAGTCCGACGCCGGGGCGCCCATCGAGCTCGGCGCGCACCGCCGGCGGACCGGCGAGCCGCTCGCACGACCGGAGCCCGCGGGCGACCCGCTGGAGGCTCCAGTGCACTCGAGTGGGGCCTGAGCCAGTACGGAAGTACCAGGACCCGGCGACCGACAGTACTGGCGCCCAGCCTTGCCCGGGCGAGCCCGCGGCCGCATGCTAGGACCCGGTGAGCCTCCGGAACAGCGCCTCTGGCGACCTCGGGCTGCGCACGGGATTGCGTGACCTGACCCGACGACCCTTCGTCCTCACCTTCATCGCCCTCGGCACCATCGAGCTGCTGCGGGTGGTCTTCGACCCCCGGCCGGCCGACATCGTCGTCCTCGCGCTGGTCGCGCTGGTGGGCCTGCTCGCCATCCGCGAGCGGGAGCGGGTCGTCGACACCGAGGGCAGCCGGCGCACCGAGGCCGAGTCCTTCGCCCGGATCCTCCGCGCGCTCTCGCGCTCGGTCTCGCCCGACGCGATCGTCGCGGCCATCGTCGAGGAGCTGGGCGCCGGCACCGGCGCCGACCACGTCGCGGTCGTCCGCCGCCGGCCCGAGGGCCGCGTCCTCGAGGCGGTGCTGTCGTCCACCCGGCCGGGCGCCCCGACCTCGCGCACATCGCTGCCGCTGGTGGAGCTCGACGACCCGGCGGCGGACCTCGCCATGTCCGGTCTGGCCGTTGCCGCGTCGCGCGGCCGCCGTCTCACGGCCGTGCCCATCGAGCCGGATCCCGCCGGCGACCCGCAGCTGGTCCCGCTGGGCATCGCGGCCGACCGGCTGGTCCGGGCCGGCGCCCACCACGCCGAAGGCATGGTCGCCGAGCTGGAGCCGGTGCCCACCCGCCTCGCGCCCCTGCCCGTCCGGCCGCGTCGCGCGTCGCACGCCACGCCCACGCGGGACGGCGCGGACCAGCGCATCGCCGACCGCATCGCCACCCGTGTCGCCGACGCCTATGGCCTGTCCAATGTCCTGGCCGCCCCGCTGCGCGTCGACGGCCAGACGGAGGGCGCGATCATCGTCTCGCGACGGACCAGCGAGGCGTGGCCCGCCCGCGCCCACCGCATCCTCGAGGCCGCCGCCTCCGAGGCCTCCGCCGCGCTCGTTCGCGTGTACTCGCTGCGCGAGGCCGAGGCGCGGGCCTCGACCGACGCGCTCACCGGCCTGCCCAACCGGCGCTACTTCGACGAGTACCTCGGCCTGCTGGCGAAGCGCCGCCGGGCCGAGGACCGGGTCGGCGTGCTGATGGTCGACATCGACCGGTTCAAGAAGCTCAACGACACGTTCGGGCATGCCGTGGGCGACCACGTGCTGCGAGAGGTCTCGCGGGCGATCGCCGACGCGGTCCGCGAGGACGACGTCCCGGCCAGGTTCGGTGGCGAGGAGTTCGCGGTCCTGCTGCGCAACCCGAGCCCGCAGGTGGCGGTCGAGGTGGGGGAGCGCGTCCGGCGCACCGTGGCGGCGCTGGACCTGCGGCGGCTGGGCGTCCCCGGCGTCAGCGTGTCGGTGGGCGTCGCGGTCGCCGAGTCGCCCGACGTCACCCTCGACGTGGTCGTCGACGAGGCGGACCAGGCCCTCTACCGGGCGAAGCGCGCGGGTCGCGACCGGGTGGTCGCCGCGTAGAACGGCGGAACCCATACCCTTGGGTCATGCCCCGCCGCATCGTCCAGACCGACCTGCCGGCCCCGGCCGACGAAGCCGCCTCCGACCTCGCCCATGAGTCCCCGGACGATGCCGACGAGGCGACCGGGGACGCCGGCGAGCCGCGGCCGCCGACCAACGGTGACCTCGCCCGGATCTTCCACGAGATGGGCGACATCCTCGAGGTCAAGGGCGAGATCAAGTTCAAGACGGTCGCCTACCATCGCGCCGCCGACGCGATCGCCCGGGCGCCGTTCGACGTCGCCGCCGCCTACGCCGCGGGCGACCGGCGCCCGATCCCCGGCGTGGGCCAGGCGATCGGGGACAAGATCGTCGAGCTCGCCACCACGGGCCACATGGGTGCCTACGAGCGCCTCCGCGCGGAGATCCCGGCCAGCCTCGTCGACCTGCTGCGGATCCCGGGCGTCGGGCCGCAGACCGTGCGCATCGTCTACGAGGGGCTGGGCGTCGAGTCGCTCGAGGACCTGCGCCAGGCCGCCGAAGCGGGCACGTTGCGCGGGCTCAAGGGGATCTCGGCCTCCACGGAGCAGCGGATCCTCGAGGGCATCGAGCAGCTCGAGTCGCGCCCCCGGCGGCTGCTGCTCAACCGGGCCCAGGCGATCTCCGACGACCTGGTGCGGCTGCTCGAGGGCACGCCCGGCGTCCAGGGGATCGTGCAGGCCGGGTCGCTCCGGCGGCGACGTGAGACGATCGGCGACCTCGACCTGCTCGTCGAGACCGACGACCCGGACGGCGTCGTCGCCCGCTTCACCGGCCTCGGTCCGGTCGACCAGGTCATCGGCGCCGGCCGTGCCAAGGGCAGCGTCAAGCTCATGCGCGGCCCGAACGTCGACCTCATGACGATGCCGCCGGGCGAGGCCGGGACCTACCTCGTGCACTTCACGGGGTCGGCCGACCACAACATCCGCCTGCGGGGCCTGGCACGCGACCGCGGCTGGAGCCTGTCCGAGAAGGGGTTCGTGCGCATCGACGAGGAGGGGCAGCCGCTCACAGGCAAGGAGGCCGAGACGCGGACGTTCCCGGACGAGGCCTCGGTGTACGCGTTCCTCGACCTTGCCTGGATCGAGCCCGAGCTGCGCGAGGACCGGGGTGAGATCGACGCCGCCCGGGACGGCCGGCTGCCGGCGCTGATCACGCGCGCCGACCTGCGCGGCGACCTGCACACCCACTCGGACTGGAGCGACGGCGTGCACTCGATCGCCGTCATGGCGGAGGCGTGCCGCTGGCTCGGCTACGCCTACCAGGTGCTGACCGACCACTCGCACAGCCTCGCGATCGCGCACGGCCTCGATCCCGACCGCGTGGAGCAGGAGCGGGCGATCATCGCGGAGTTGAACGCCGGGTTCGCGGCGGAGGAGGCCGCGGGCACCGTCCCCGCCGGCGCCAACCCGGGCGGGTTCCGGCTCCTCCACGGCTGCGAGCTGGAGGTCCGCGCGGATGGCCAGCTCGACTACGAGGACGACCTGCTCGCCCGGTTCGACCTGGTCGTCGCGTCCGTCCACGTCGCGCGTCGCCAGCCGAGGGCCGAGCTGACCCGCCGCACGCTCAACGCGATCCGAAGCCCGCACGTCGACGTGATCGCGCATCCGTCGGGCCGGATGATCCAGACCCGCGACGACCTCGACCTCGACTGGGATGCGGTGTTCGAGGCGGCGGCCGCGAACGGGACCGCGCTCGAGATCAACGGCTCCCCCCACCGGCTCGACCTCGCCCCCGAGCGCGCCCGGCGCGCCGTGTCGATGGGCTGCCTGCTGACGATCGACTCGGATGCCCACCGGACCGAGGAGCTCGAGTACGTCCGCTGGGGGACCGACCAGGCGCGGCGGGCCTGGGTCGAGCCCCGGGACGTGCTGAACACGCGGCCGCTCGACGAGCTGCTGGCCTGGGTCGCGGGCAAGCCGGATCGCGTGTGAGCCGCCGGTCGGGTTGGCCCCGCTACCATCCGCGCCGATGACCACGCCCGACGCCGTCGCCGACCCGGTCGCCGCGCTCGCGCGCCGCGAGCTCGTGGTGGCCGCCGTGGTCATGGTCGCGCTCACGCGCGCGGTCGAGCCCGCCGACGCGTTCCTCGTCGCCGGGCTGTTGCCCGTCGTGATGCTGGTGGCGGGCGTGGGCGTGCTCCAGCTCGACACCGCCGGCAGCCGGCCGTACGAGGCGCTGATCATCCCGGCGGTGCTCACCGGCGGCACCGGGGCGGCGATCCACCTCGTGCCCGTGGGGCTGGGCCTGGTCCCGGTCCTGCTCGGCTTCGCCGCGCTCCTCGACCGGATCCTCGCCCTCGAGCTGCGGCTCCTCGGCCAGGCGACCGGCGCGACCGACACCGACCACTCCCGGGTACGGCTCGCCGCGGTGGTGACAGCGTTCATCGCGTTCTCGGGCATCGCGACGCTCGTGCCCGGCGGGCTCGCCGAGCCGGGGGGCGCCGCGGCGGGCGGGACGGCGGTCTCGGAGGGCTGGCTGGTCGTGATGGCCGTCAACGACGCGCTCGTCGCGCTGCTGCTGGGGTACCGGCTGGCGCTGTTCCGGTACGGGACGGTCATCGACGCCGCCCGCTCCGCCGCCACGTCGGCGATCGTCGTGGCGGTGACGGCCGGCGCGGTCCGCGCCGTCGACCTGCCGCGGCTCGTCGGCCCCGCGCTGCTGACGCTGGTGTTCTACCTGTGGGACGCGCTCCATGGCAGCGCCCCGGCACGCCGGCGCGAGCCGCGCTTCCTGTGGGAGGCGCTCCTGCTCGCCGCGCTCGGCATCGTCGTGGTGCTCTGGAACCTCCGCCTCCGGGCCTGACAGCGCCGGTCACCACCGTCCGCTCCGCCGCCGGTCACCACCGTCCGATCCGCCGCTGATCCGGGCTCCGCGAGACCCTCGCCGGGCCCCTCGCCGTTTGACGCACCGGGCCGGGGATGCTAGAAACAGGTGCCCGCGACCGGACGCCGCGCGAGCGTGCCATCCCCCCAGGCATGCCCCGCGCCGACGCGTCCAGCCCGACCCCGAAAGGACGACCGCTCCGTGACCTTCCCCGAGATCGACGCCGCAGCCCAGACGCCTGCCAGCCAGACCCGCCTCAAGCGCCAGCTGGTGGAGCAGGCGATCGCGCAGGCCTCCGCCGCCGACTGGGCCGAGGCCGCCGAGACGAACAAGCGGCTGCTCGAGCTCGGGCCGGACTCGGAGGCGGAGAACCGGCTCGCGAAGGCGCTGTGGGAGCAGGGCGAGCTCGGGGCCGCGCGCGAGCACTACCAGAAGGCCCTCGCGCTCGATCCGACGAACCGGATCGCCGAGCGCAACATCGACCGGCTCAAGGTCCTGCTGGTCGAGGCAGGCGAGCGCACGGTGGCCGCCCGGCCGGGCTCCAAGGCTCCGGTCAGCATCTTCGTCGAGGAGACCGGCAAGACGGGCTTCGCCCACCTGACCAACCTCGCCCGGTCCGCGGAGCTGGCCCAGGTCAACCCCGGCGACCTGGTCGAGCTCGTCCCCGAGGGCAACCGGCTGATCGCGATCAGCAACGGCACCCGGATCGGTGTCGTCGAGCCCCGGGTCGCCGCCCGGCTGCTCAAGCTCATGGCCGACGGCAACAAGTACCTCGCGGGCATCACCTCGCTCGGCGATCGCGACGTGCGCCTGATCATCCGCGAGGTCTTCCAGGACCCGCGCAACTACGGCAAGGTCAGCTTTCCGACGGCGGCCAAGTCGACGGACCTCCGCCCGTACACGAAGGGCACCCTCGTGCGCGAGGACGAGGAGCTCGAGGACGACCTCGAGGACGACATCGAGGACGAGGAGATCGAGAACCTCGACCGCGTCCTGCCGCCCGACGAGACCACGGACGAGGCGTTCGTCGAGGAGACCGACGAGCTCGAGGAGCCGTAGACCCGTCGGTCGCCGACCGGGCCGCGTGGCAGCGGGCGGGCCCGCCACGACGCGATCCGCCCGTCTGCGACAATCCTCCGAATGGCTGGCCGAGCACTCCTCCTGCGGGCTGAACCGGGGTTCAGCCTGCCGGCCTTCGAGCGGTTCGCGCCCCCGCCGCCACCCGCGCTGATCGCCGCCCGGATCGACGCCGCGAGCCAGCCGGGGGACATCGTCCTCGACCTGTTCGGGCGCGGGGGGTGGATCGCGCGCGCGGCCATCGACGGCCAGCGCAAGGGCATCAGCCTCGAGGGCACCGCCCTCGACCGCCTGCTCGCCGAGATCGTCCTCCGGCCGCCCGACCTCCGCCACCTCGACGCGGCGGTCCAGGCCCTGGCGGCGTCGGCACGCCGCGAATCCAGCCTCAAGACCTCGATCACCGACCGCTTCGCCAGCCGCTGCGCGACCTGCGAACGGCCGGTGACGCTCGACGAGATCACCTGGACGGCCGAGTCGGAAGGCGAGGACGGCAGGCCCGTGGGTCCCCAGCCGGTCCGCAAGCACTACCGCTGCCCGGTCTGCCGCGACCAGCTGGGCGGCGGCGAGCAGCGCCAGGCCCCGCTCGACGCCAACGACCTGCGGCTCGCGCTCGACCGCGACGACGGCGACGCCCGGGCGTTCCTGCGCGACCGTTTCCCGGTCCTCGAGGGCGGCGAGTCGCTCGCGGACGAGCTGCTCGACCTCCACACGCCGCGCCAGCTGTCGGCCCTGGCGGCGATCCTCGAGCGCGTCGAGGGCGACCTGCGCGCGGCCCCGATCGCCGCGGCGCTCCGGCTCTCGATCCTCCACGCCCTCGGGCCGGCGAGCCGGCTGGCCACCTCGCCCGGACGCGTCGCCCCGCTCCGGATCGCCGGCGGTCATGTCCGCCTGCCCGGCGGCGCCCACTGGCGCGAGCGCAACCCGTGGCTCGCGTTCGAGGATGGGGTGCGGCTGGTCCGCGGGTTCGTGCAGCGCCTCGAAAGCGGCGCCTGGGGGCCGGTGCCGGCCCGGCTGGGCGACGACCTCCGCGGCCTGGTCGAGGGGTCGTCCACGGCGATGCTCAAGCAGGGCACGTCGGCCGCCCTCGGCGCCCTCCAGCTGGAGACCGCCCGTCTCGCCGAGTCCGGCCTCCGGCCGCGCATCCGGCTCGTGCTCGGCACGCCGCCGCTCCGGCCCGCCGCCGAGCGGCTGGCGTGGGCCTACCACACGACCGCCTGGGTGCTCGGACGCGAGGCCGCCGCGACCCTGCCGCTGGAGCCGCTGTTCGGGCCCGCGGTCCGGCCATCGTGGGGCTGGCAGGCCGCCGCCGTGACGCGCGCGCTGCGTGGCGTCGAGCCGATCATGGCCCGCAACGGCCGGGCGGTGCTGCTGCTCGAGGGGGACGGCGCGGAATCCCTGGTGGCCTGCGTCCTGGGCGGCGTCGGGGCCGACTACCGTCTCGCCGGCGCGCGGCTGCCGGAGGCCGGTCGCGAGACGGGCGGGATCGTGGAGCTGGTGCCGCCTGGCTCGGGCGCGGTGCCGGGCGGGCCGCGGACCCGGGCGAACGTCGCGCTGCCGACGGTTCCGGGCGGCGCGGGCGACCCCGATCTCGTCCGCGGCGAGCGGCTGTTCGCGCCACCCGACCGGGTCGTCGACGCCGCGTTCTCGGCGACCGACGCGGCCCGGGCGGTGGTCGACGCCGCGGTCGACGTCCTCAAGCTGCGCGGCGAGCCGGTCAGCTTCGGCGGGCTCCTGGGCGAGATCCTGGTCGGCCTCGACCGGGCTGGGCACCTCCGGCGCCTGGTCAGGCCGCCCGCGCCGCCCGAGGACGCGTCCTCCGACGCGACCGGGACCGACGGGCCGCCGCCCGAGCGGCGGCCGGAGCCGGCCGCCGACCACGTCGAACGGCTGCTCACCATCGTCCGCGACGCGCTCGCGGGGGCCGACGGGCGCCGTCTCACGCGGGTGGGGGAGGACCGCTGGTGGCTGGGCGAGCGGGCCGACCGTGACGCGGCCGCCGCGCCGCTCGCGGACCGCGTCGAGTGGGCGGTGTACAGCCTGCTCTCGACGGCGGGGCCGCTGTCGGAGTCTGCGTTCCTCGATCGCATCGCCGGCCTGTTCATCGGGCCCGACCTGCCCGACGAGGCCCTGGTCCGCGCTTGTCTCGACAGCTATCGCAGCCTCGCCAGCACGCAGGACAACCTGGTCACGACGGACGACCTCACCCGTCGCAGCCGCGAGCACGGCGAGCTGGTCGCCGAGATCGTCGAGCTCGGGCACCGGCTGGGCTTCTCGTGCTGGATCGGCGCCCGGCAGCAGCGGCGCAAGGTCGGCGGCATCCCCCTCTGGGAGCGCCTCGACGACCGCGAGCTGGCCGGCCCGCCGTACTTCGGCCGCATCCGCGGCGACGACCTCGAGGACGTCGACGTCATCTGGTACGTCCGCGGGCGTGCCGCCTTCCTGTGGGAGGTCGAGTGGACCGCGATGCTCGGCGACACCGTCCACCGCCACGCGCGGATGCCCCCCGACGAGCGCCTCGTCCGGTTCCTCGTCGTGCTGCCCGAGCGGGCCGAGCTCGTGCGCCACAAGCTCGAGCGCTCGCCGCTCCTGCGCACCGAGCTCCAGGACGGGGACTGGCACCTGATCAAGGCCAACCATCTGCGTGACTGGGTGTCGCACGAGGAGGTCGCGCTCGTCGACATGGAGGGCCTGCTCGGCCTCGACCCGGCGGTCGAGCGGACGGGGGACCAGCTGGCGCTGTTCGGCGGCTGACCCGGCCGCGGCGCACGGTCCGGGCCGGGTAGGCTAGGACCTGGCGAGGCTGGGACCTCGCGACCCGTCGGCCCTCCGCACACCACCACTGGAGCTCCCGACCTTGACGGATCCTGCCAGCCAGCCTTCCGAGATCGACCAGATCGCTGCGCGCTACTGGGAGGACGTGCTCGCCCTGTCACCGCTGACGGCGACCGTCTACGGCGACGAGCGCTACAACGACCGGCTCGACGACCCGGGGCCCGAGGGCCGGGCGGCGGAGCGGCGGCTGATGGAGCGCGTGTGGCGAGAGGCCGCGGCGGTCCCCGAGGCCGGGCTCCCGACCGAGGACCGGATCACGCGCGACGTGCTCCAGGTCGTGGCCGAGGTGGCGATCGAGGCCGACGACCTCGCATATCGCGAGGTCCAGGTCGTCGACCAGATCCAGGGGCCGCAGACCGTGCTCGCGCAGCTGACGCAGTTCCAGCCGGCCGACACGCCCGAGCGCCTCGAGGCGTTCCTGACGCGGCTCCGCGGGTACGGGGCGTACATGGACGCCCACCTCGACATCATGGCCGACGGCCTCCGCTCGGGCCGGACGGCGGCGCGGATCGTCGCGGACCGGACGATCGAGCAGCTGGAGCGCGTCCTCGGCATCCCGATCGAGCAGGCGATCGTCCCGGCGATGGCCCAGGTCGCCAGCGACGCCGATCGGGAGCGGGTGCGCGACGTGGTGCGCGAGGTCGTGTACCCGGCCGATCATCGGCTGCTCGAGGCGTTGCGGGGCCCGTACTACGCCGCGACCCGGGAGCAGCCGGGGCTCGCCTCGGCCCCCGACGGCGAGACGCTGTACCGCCATGGGATCCGCCGCTGGACGTCGCTCGACCTCGAGCCCGATGCGGTCCACCAGATCGGGCTCGACGAGCTCGCCTCGATCAACGACGAGCGGCGCGCGATCGCCTCCTCGGAGGGCTTCGGCAGCGATCTCCACGCGTACCGGCGCAAGCTGGCCACCGACCCCGAGAACCAGGCGCCGACCACCGAGGCGCTGGTCGCCCGCGCCACCGAGGACATCGGCCGGGCCGCCGAGGTCGCCCCGCGGGTGTTCGGCCGCCTGCCGCGCGCGGCCTGCGAGGTCCGCCCGGTCGAGGCGTTCAAGGAGAAGGACGCGCCGTTCGCGTACTACTTCCCGCCGACGATCGACGCGTCCCGGCCGGGCATCTACTACGTCAACACCTACGACCTGCCTAGCCGGACGTACTCGAAGCTCGCCTCGACGACGTTCCACGAGGCCATCCCCGGCCACCACTTCCAGATCAGCCTCGAGATGGAGCACCCGGGCCTCAACGTGTTCCGGCGGCTGGGCGCGCGGTCCGCGGGCGGCGCCTTCATCGAGGGCTGGGGCCTGTACGCCGAGCGGCTCGCCGACGAGCTCGGGCTGTACCGGACGCCGGCCGAGCGGTTCGGCATGCTCGACGCGCAGGCCTGGCGCGCCTCGCGGCTGGTCGTCGATTCCGGGCTGCACGCCCTGGGCTGGACACGCCAGCAGTCGATCGACTGGCTGCTCGACACGGGCCTCTCCGACACCGACGCGACGATCGAGACCGACCGCTACATCGTCTGGCCGGGCCAGGCCCTGACCTACATGACCGGCATGCGCGAGATCCGTCGCCTCCGCCACGAGCTCGAGGCGCGCGACGGCGACCGGTTCGACCTCAAGCGCTTCCACGACGAGGTCATCGGCCACGGCTCGCTGCCCCTGGCCACGCTGACCCGCGAGCTCCCCCGCTGGGTCACGCCCAATGCCTGATCGCGCCGGCTCCCGGCGCCCGGGGACTCGGCCAATTCACATGCCTTCGGCCTGACATCGCGCTCGCTCCAGGCGCCTACGCCGGCGCTGCGATTCGACGCGAGGCCAAAGAGGATTAGCTGTCGAAGCCGATCCCCAGTGTGTCCATCGCGCGGAGGAACCACGAGCGGCGGCCCTCGTGGTCGTCCGCCCCGATCACTGACCGGCGCATGAGCTCCACCGCCGGCGTCCGGATCGGCTCCGGCGGGATCGGGAACGGCCGCGAGCGGACGAGCTCGAGCTCGAGCAGCGGCGAGTCCGGACGCAGGAGGCGGTCGCGCAGGATCCCGGCCGCCCAGCGGCTCGAGCCCACGCCGAGGCCCGTGTAGCCGAGCGCGTAATGGACGCGCCCGCCGAGGACGTCGCCGAAGGTCACCGTGAACCGCGTGGTGGTGTCGATGGCACCACCCCAGGCGTGGCTGAAGCGGATACCCGCCAGCTGGGGGAACGTCTCCTGGAACTGGCGGGCCAGCTTCTCGAACGTCTTCGGCCGCCAGTCGTGGGCCGGCGTGACCCGGTTGCCCGGGTGATAGACCGCGTCGTACCCGCCCCACAGGATCCGGTCGTCGGCCGACCGCCGGAAGTAGTGGAACTGGTTGCCCGAGTCGGACATGCCCTCCCGCCCGGCCCAGCCGATCGACGCCCGTTGGGCCGGCGTCAGGGGCTCGGTCATCAGCACGTAGTCGTAGACGGGCACGAACAGCGGCACGAGGCGTCCCAGCCAGGCGCTGTAGGCCGAGGTCGCGACGAGGACGTGGTCCGCGTCGATCGTGGCGCCGCCGCCGGTCTCGACACGCACGGCGCCCGCCCGTCGTCGCAGGGCCGTCACGGCGCTGCCCTCGGCGATCGTCGCGCCACGCCGTTCCGCCGCGGCCGCGAGCCCCCACGCCAGCCTGGCCGGGTTGAGCATCACGGTGACGTCACCCCCGGCCCGGACACCGCCCAGGAAGCGCGGCGAGTGGACCTCGGCCTGGATGGCCGCGCGGTCCAGGTACTCGAGCTCGGTGCCGTGCCGCGCCGACAGCGCGACCCACTCCTCGAGCTCGGGCACCTGCCACGCCTCCGTCGCGACGTCCAGCACCCCGGTCGGCTCGAGCTCGCAGTCGATCCCCTCGTCGCGCACGAACCTGACCAGCTCAACGAGATTCCGGCGGCCCTCCGCCTCGAGCACGTCGATCTCGTTCGGGAAGTGGAGCAGCCCGTTGCCCAGGCCGTGGGTCAGCGACGCCGCGCAGAACCCGCCGTTCCGGCCACTCGCGCCGGCGCCCACGCGGTCCGCCTCGAGCAGGACGATCCGCAGCGACGGGTCCGTCTCGAGCAGGCGGACCGCCGCCCACAGGCCGGTGAACCCGGCGCCGACGATCGCGACGTCCGCAGTCGACTGCCCGCGGGCCGGGGGCCGCGCCGGGCCAGGGTCGCCGGTGGTGAACCAGTAGCTGCCGCCCGCCGGTGCGCCCGCGGGCGCTTGGGGGATCGACGCGCTGGTGGGGATCGTGGCCATCCGGCGCAATGTACGCGGATCGGCGCTCAATCGGGCCGATCGAGGTGCGGGATTCGCAGGATCGCCGGCGATGTCGGACGATATTCGTGTTGACGGGCCGCGAATGCGTATGGCACGATCGGGCCCAGTCGTTCCGCTGCCCGCAACGCGCGTTCCGTGCGACGCGCCCCGCTGCGGGCTTCCGCGCCGCCGTTCATGCACGCGCGACGCCGCCCCCGGGTGGGGGCCATCGGGATCCGCAACCTGGAGGAAACATGACCGCCGAACCCGCCGCCCGATCCGTCCCGGCGCTCTCGCGAGCGCGCCAGCTGGCGATGTATCGCCGGGCCCTGGGGACGCTGCCGGGCGGCACGGACTCGAACTTCCGCGCCTGGGGCGACGACACGATCTACGTCGACCGTGGCAAGGGCGGACGGGTCTGGGACATCGACGGCAACGAGTTCATCGACCTGCGCATGGGCTACGGACCGGTGATCCTCGGCCATGGCGACGAGCGCGTGGACGACTACGTCAACGAGCGGATGCGCCTCGGGGTGAGCTTCTCGCTCACGAGCGAGGACGAGGTCCGGGCGATGGAGCTCGTCAAGGAGCTCAACCCGTGGGTCGCCAAGGCGCGCATGACCGTGTCCGGCACCGAGGCGACGATGCACGCGATGCGCATCGCGCGGGCCTACACGGGACGCGACAAGATCGTGAAGTTCGAGGGCCAGTACCACGGCGTCCACGACTACGCGCTGATCAGCGTCGGGCCCAACGACATGAGCGAGCTGGGCGATGAGGAGAACCCGGTCGCGCTGCGCTGGGGCCGGGGCATCCCGGATGCCGTCGCCGAGACCATCGTCCCGGCCCGCTACAACAACATCGAGTTCCTGCGGCGCGTGTTCGAGCGCCAGGGCGAGGAGATCGCGGCGATCATCGTCGAGCCGGTGCTCGGCAACGCCCAGGGGATCATGCCCAAGCCGGGCTTCCACCAGGCGATGCGGGCGCTGACCGAGGAGTTCGGGATCCTGCTGATCTTCGACGAGGTCAAGACCGGCTTCCGCTTCGCCAAGGGTGGGGCGGCCGAGTACTTCGGCATCACCCCCGACCTCGCCACCTACGCCAAGGCCATGGGCAATGGCTATCCCGCGGCGGCGTTCGCCGGGCGCGAGGAGGTCATGTCCGTGCTGCCCGACAAGGTCAGTCACGGCGGGACCTACGCGGGCAATCGCGTGGCCGCCGCGGCGGTCGTGAAGACCCTCGAGATCCTCCGCGACACCGACGCGCTGGCGACGATCCACGCGACCGGCTCCGCGATCCAGGCAGGCGTCCGCAGCCTGCTCGACGCGAAGGGTCTCGCCTACCACCTGACCGGCCATCCGTCGATGTTCGGGATCATGTTCACGGAGGAGGTCGCGACCGAGTATCGCGACTGGGCCAACACCGATCACGACCTGTACGACGCGATCGCCATCGGCATGCAGGCCCGCGGCGCGATGCCCGAGCCCGACAGCCGCGAGCCGTGGTTCGTGTGCGAGGCGCATGCGGCGGGCGACACGGTCGACCGAATCCTGTCCATCTTCGGGGCGTCGCTCGACGCCGCGCTCGACGCCCGGGCTCGCGGTGAGCTGTCCGTCGACGCGGAGGGCGCGATGGCTCACCCGACGGCCGGCTGACGCCGCGCCCCCGATCGGCCGATCCAACCACCGCACCCACCGGGAGGGTCACGAAGCATGACGCTTGACGGCAACGCCGTCCGGTCCGTGGATCGGGCGGCCGCCCTGCTGCTGGCCCTGGGGGACAGTCACGGCGAAGCCGGCGTGACCGAGCTCGCCCGCCGGCTGGGGCTCCACAAGTCCACCGCGTCGCGGCTCCTCGCGACGCTCGAGAAGCGCGGCCTCGTGGAGCAGGACGAGGAGAGCGGCAAGTACCGGCTCGGCCTGGTCGTGATCCGGCTCGCGGAGCGGGCCGAGCGGACGCTCGACCTGCGCTCGATCGCGATGCCCGAGCTCGACCGACTCGCCCGCGCGACGCGCGAGACCACGGGTCTCGGCGTGCTCGACGGGGACCAGCTGCTCACCGTGGCGCAGGCCGATGGGCCCAACCTGGTGGCGATGGGGGACTGGACCGGCCGATGCGTGCCGCTCCACTCGGTCGCCGGCGGGAAGGTGCTGCTGGCGTCGCTGCCCGAACGCGAGGTGCTGCGCCTCGTACGTCGGGGGATCGACCGGTTCACCGACCGGACGATCACCGACCTCGAGCCGCTCCTCGAGGAGCTGGCGCGCGTCCGCCGGCGCGGGTTCGCCACCGGGTTCGGCGAATACGACGCCGGGCTCAACGCCGTCGCGGCGCCGGTCCACGACGCCCGCGGCCAGGTCATCGCCGCGGTCGACGTCTGGGGCCCGGCCTTCCGGGTCACCCCGCGACGCGTGCCCGAGCTCGTGCAGCAGGTCCGCGAGACGGCCGGCGCGGTCTCGGTCCGGCTCGGCGGAACGCCCGCCTGAGGCTCGCCTTCGGCATCGCCGCGGCTCCCGCCCGGGGCCCCCTCGTTCCGCCCGCGCCCGCCCCTTGCGTTTCCGCCGCGTCCCTCGCTTCCCCCCGTCCCTCGTTTCCTCCGCGTATGACTGAGGCGGGTCTTCGCGCCCGCATCCGGCGTGATCGTGCCAATTCCACCCCCGCCTGCCCGCCTGACGCATGCGCGGTGCGGACCCGGCCGCTACCAATCGCCTGACGGGTATGTGGAGGAAACGGCCGCGCTCCAGCCGCGGCGACCGGCGACCGCCCCGGACGCCCCGTCCCGGCCTCGACCACCGGCCCTCCGCTACGCTGATCGTCGATGAGCGTCCCCGAGGACTTCCAGGACCGCTTGGTCGCCTTCCTCCGCGACCCCGTGCTGCCGATCGCCCTGATCGTCGTGATCGCCCTGGTCCTGATCTGGTTCGCGCGCACCTCGATCCACCGGATCGTCAAGAGGGTGCTCGATCGCGAGGTCAGCGAGGGGACCGCGCGGGAGCTGTCGGCCGTCGAGGTGTCGAAGCGCGTCGACACGCTGGGCTCGCTCGGCAGTAACGTCGTCCAGGCGTTCATCGTCGTGATCGCGCTGCTCATGATCCTGGGCGAGCTCGGCATCGACATCGGCCCCGCCGTCGCCGGCCTCGGCGTGGTCGGGATCGCGGTCGGCTTCGGGTCCCAGAGCCTCGTCCGGGACTACTTCAACGGGTCGCTCATCATGCTCGAGAACCAGTTCAGCCGCGGCGACGTCGTGTCGGTCGCCGGGGTCACCGGCACGGTCGAGGACTTCACCCTGCGCACGACGACGATCCGGGACCTCGACGGGGTCGTGCACACCGTCCCCAACGGCGAGATCAAGGTCGCCTCCAACCGCACCCGTGTCTGGGCGCGCATCAACCAGGACGTCACGGTGGCCTACGGAACGGATATCGAGAAGGCCACGACCGTCGTCAACGAGGTGGGCGTGGAGATGGCCGCCGACCCGGCGTGGCGCCGGCGCGTCCTGGAGGCGCCGCACGTCGAGCGGGTCGAGGCGCTGGGCGAGTACGGGATCACGGTCAAGGTGCTGGGCCTGGTCCGCGCGACCGAGCAGCCCGCGGCCAGCGGCGAGCTCCGCCGGCGGCTGCTGGTCGCCTTCGCGGCGAACGGCATCGAGATCCCGAGGCCGCAGCGCGTGGTGCTCGCACCGAGCCCCGACCTCGACCCGTTCGAGGCCGGCGGCACGACGCTCCCGGGTCCTACGCAAGAAGAGCTGTCGGCCGATGCCGACTGAGCCCGGGCGCCGAGACGCGCCGGCCGATCGGGGGCCCGCCGTCGCCAGCCTCGGTCGGGGCGGCCGCGGCGCGTAGAATGGCCCGACCCACGCGTTGATCCGGAGGCACCCGTGAGCGTCGAGCCCCAGGCCCAGGGCGGGCCGGAGATCGAGAACCTCCTCGCCGAGCGACGGACGTTTCCGCCCGACCCCGCGTTCGTCGCGCAGGCCAACGCGACGGCCGCCCTGTACGAGGCCGCCGAGGCGGACTACGTGGGCTTCTGGGAGAAGCAGGCGAAGGAACGGCTCTCGTGGTCGCGCCCGTTCGGCGAGACGCTCGAGTGGGACCTGCCGTTCGCGAAGTGGTTCAGCGGCGGCGAGCTGAACGTCGCCTACAACTGCGTCGACCGGCACGTCGAGCGCGGCCTCGGTGACCGGGTCGCCTACCACTGGATCGGCGAGCCGGGCGAGACTCGGACAATCACCTACGACGACCTGCAGCGCGAGACGTCGAAGGCGGCGAACGCGCTGCTCGAGCTGGGCGTGCGCAAGGGCGACCGGGTCGCGATCTACATGCCGATGATCCCCGAGCTCCCGATCGCGATGCTCGCCTGCGCCCGGATCGGGGCGCCCCACACCGTGGTGTTCGGCGGCTTCTCCGCGGAGGCGCTCGGCGGCCGCATCAACGACTGCGGCGCCAAGGTGCTGATCACCGCGGACGGCGGCTGGCGGCGCGGCAAGCCCGTCCAGCTCAAGCCGCAGGCCGACGAGGCCGCCGTCAACTCGCCGACGATCGAGCACGTCCTGGTCGTCGAGCGCCTCAAGGACGGCGCCTCGACCATGGAGCCCGGCCGCGACGTCTGGTGGCACGACATCGTCGACCGCCAGTCGATCGTCTGCCCGCCGGTCGCGGTCGACAGCGAGCACATGCTGTACCTGCTGTACACCTCGGGCACGACGGCCAAGCCCAAGGGGATCCTCCACACGTCGGCCGGCTACCTGCTCGGCGCGGCGTTCACGCACTGGGCCGTGTTCGACATCAAGCCCGACGACGTCTACTGGTGCGCCGCCGACATCGGCTGGGTGACCGGGCACAGCTACATCGTCTACGGGCCGCTGGCCAACGCGACCACCGGCGTCCTGTACGAGGGGGCGCCCGACACGCCCGCGTGGGACCGCTGGTGGCAGATCGTCGAGGACTACAAGGTCACCATCCTGTACTGCGCGCCGACGGCCATCCGCGCATTCATGAAGCAGGGCGAGCAGTTCCCGAACGCCCACGACCTGACCTCGCTCAGGGTCCTCGGCTCCGTGGGCGAGCCGATCAACCCCGAGGCGTGGCGCTGGTACCGCGAGGTCATCGGCGGCGACCGCGCGCCCGTGGTGGACACGTGGTGGCAGACGGAGACCGGCCAGATCATGATCAGCCCGCTGCCGGGAGTGACGACGACCAAGCCGGGCTCGGCGACCTTCGCGCTGCCGGGCATCGACGCCGACGTGGTCGACGGCGACGGGAAGTCGGTCCCGTTCGGTGGCGGCGGCTACCTCGTCCTCAAGCGGCCGTGGCCGGGCATGCTGCGCGGCATCTACGGCGACCCGGAGCGGTACAAGGCGACGTACTGGAGCCGCTTTCCCGGCATGTACTTCGCCGGCGACGGCGCCAAGCGCGACGAGGACGGCTACCTGTGGCTCCTGGGCCGGGTGGACGACGTGATGAACGTCGCGGGCCACCGGATCAGCACCACCGAGGTCGAGTCGGCGCTGGTCGACCACCGCTCGGTCGCAGAGGCCGCCGTGGTCGGCAAGACCGACGCGATCAGCGGCCAGGCGATCTTCGCATTCGTGATCCTCAAGACGGGCCAGGAGCCGAGCGACGCGCTCGCGGTCGAGCTCCGCGGCCATGTCGCGTCGGTCATCGGGGCGATCGCCCGGCCCAAGTTCCTGATGTTCGTGCCCGACCTGCCCAAGACCCGGTCGGGCAAGATCATGCGCCGGCTGCTGCGCGACATCGCGGAGGGCCGCACGCTGGGCGACGTGACCACGCTCGCGGACTCGACCGTCGTCGACACGATCCGCGACAACTCGGGCAAGGCCGAGGAGGACTGAGGGGGTGCCGTTCGGCTTCCTGAAGCGCCGCAAACCGGACGAGGCCGCCCCCGCGGCGTCGGGCGCCGCTGGGGCGTCGCCCGCCAAGGCGCCGGCATCGCGTGGTGGCAAGCCGCAGGGCGGCAAGTCCGGGACGGTCGTCACCAACCCGTCGCGCCTGCACGCCGGGCCCGCACGGGGCGTGCCGTTCATCGGCCTCACCGAGGACTGGCGGCTGCGCGGCCGGATGGACATCTCGGGCCGGCTGTCGGACGCGCTGAACCGGCGCGAGGCGATCCCGATCACCGACGTGATGTGGGGCCCGCCCGACGGCTCGTCGCCGATGGAGCCGGCGCCCGGCCTGCGCAGCGTCGACCCCTACGACCTGATCCTGGTGACGGCGGGGGAGGACAGCCTGCCGCCGCTGACCGACACCGAGCGCTCGGCCCTCAAGGTGCACAAGGTCGCGTACGACGTCGCCCTCGAGGTGCCCCCGTTCCGCGTTGTCGGCACCGTCTATCTGCATCCCGGATCGGAGCCCGACCGCCTGCTCGACCGGTCGTCCGAGATGTTCACGCCGATCGTCGACGCGGTCGCCAAGCTCGGCGACATCGAGGTCAGCGACCCCGAGGTCGAGGTGATCCTGATCAACCGCTTCTACCTGCGGGGCGTCGAGCAGGTCGACAAGCGCACGGGCGCGCCGCACCAGAAGCTCCCCGGCGCCCCGCTGGGCGGTGTGAGCTGGCAGGACCGCTCCCGCTGACGGATCCGATCCGAGCCGTCGTGTTCGACGTCGGCGAGACGCTCATCGACGAGACCCGGATATGGGTGGCGTGGGCGGACTGGCTGGGCGTGCAGCGGCTGACCTTCCTTGCCGTCCTGGGCGCGGTCATCGAGCGCGGCGGCGGCCCCCTCGAGCCCGTCCGGATCCTGCGTCCCGGCGTCGACCTGCGGGCGGCCCGTCGGGAGCGGGAGGCCGCGGGCGTCCCCGACCGGATCACCCGCGACGACCTGTATCCGGACGCCATCGGGGCGCTGCGCGGGGTGGGCGCCGCCGGCTACCGCGTCGGCGTGGCCGGCAACCAGCCACAGGAGGTCGAGGCGCTGTTCCGCGACCTGGGCGTGCCGCTCGACCTCGTGGCCTCGAGCGCGAGCCTGGGCGTCGACAAGCCCGACCCCGCGTTCTTCGCCGCGATCGCCGACCGCCTCGGGCTCCGCGCCCCCGAGATCGCCTACGTGGGCGATCGCCTCGACAACGACGTCCGGCCGGCGGCCGCGGCGGGCATGCGGGCGGTGTTCGTCCGGCGCGGGCCGTGGGCCTGGATCCAGGCGGGACGCGGCGACGTTCCCGAGGCCGCGGCCACCGTCGACGACCTGGCAGGGATCGTGGAGGTCGTGCGGGCGCTGGGCTGACCGGGCGGATGCGGGAGCGGGCGTCGCTCAGGCGCGGGCGGCGGCGGCCCGGCGGAAGACGCTCATCTGCGGCTTGGCGGGCGCCTCGGCGGGCTCGATGCCCAGCAGGCGATCCGCCATCAGGGCGAAGTCCAGCGTGATCTTGTCGCGCGGCGCGATCTCGATCAGCGTCCGACCCTCGTTGCTCGCCTTGACCAGCAACAGGCCGCTCGAACGGACCTGCGCGTAGGTCGGGATGCCGATCGCACGCTCGAGGTCCTCGAGCTTGATCCCGCTGTTGGCGCGGTTGACGATCAGCGACAGCCGATCGCGCATGCCGAGCTCGTCGGCGATCTCGCGCAGCTTGACCACCGCGCGGATGGCCGGCAGGTCGGGCGTCACCGGGACCAGGATCCGATCGGCACGGTCGAAGATCGCCCGGTTGAGCGGGCTGTACGACGGGTGCAGGTCGACGATCACGTAGTCGAAGTTGCGCCGGGCCACGGCGATCGCGCCGGCGACGCGCTGCGGTTCGAGCAGCTCGGTATTGAGCGGGTGCGCCGACAGCGGCAGGATCCGGAGCCCGGAGCTGTGCACCGAGGCCTGCTCGGAGAACGTCAGCATCGGGCCGCCGTCCATCTCGTCGCGCCAGGCGTCGATCACGGTCGGAACCGCGTCCATGCCCAGCGAGGTCGGGACGTGCCCGGTCACCGTGTCGGCGTCGACCAGCAGCACGCGCTGACCGCGGGCGACCAGCGCCGCCGCGAGGTTGGTGGCGATCATCGTCTTGCCGACGCCGCCCTTCGGGTTGAACACGAGCAGCATCTGGCCGCGATGGCCCCACTCCACGTTGTCGATGGCGCCCTGGAGGACGGGGCCGCTGCCGTCGTCGATCGCGATCGACCGGATGCACATCGCCTCGACCTGCCAGCGGATGGACTCCGGCGTGTAGGGGCGCATCAGGTACTCGTCGTTCTCGCGCCCCGGCGCGGCGACGTCGAGGCGGTCGAGGGCGACGTTGTCGACGACGAGCAGGGCCGGGATGTTCCGGCCACGGTCGTGGAGGAGCCCCCAGCAGCGGAGGCCCTCGTCCGTGTCGCCCTCGAGATCGATCAGGGCCACGACGACGTCTCGACGCGTGGCGAGCACGCCCTCGAGCTCGTCGGTGCCGTGCACGACGATCGGGTCGAACCCGCCCTCGCGCAGCTCTTCGGCGACGAGCTCCCGTTCGGATGACGGCAGGAGGACCGCGATGGCGGGGTGGCCCGCCAGGGACTCCACGATCAGTTCTCGGACTCGGGATCGCGCGCGGCCACCGCGACGACGCCGTCGCTGGTGCCGGTGACGCGAGCCGCGAACCCGGGCATCGTCGGGATCGAGTCCTTGAACGAGACGTCGGCGCGGTGGGTGACGTTGAATACGAACTCGCCCTCGGGGCCAGAGGCGACCGCGACGCCCTGCACGCCCGACAGGCGGCCGAGGTGGCGCTTGAAGCTCGCGATGCTGGCCACGGACACGAGGCCCGAGACCACGACCTGGGTGGTGCGCGGCTCGGTGTCGGGTGCGGCGTCGGTCCCGCTCGGGATCAGGTGCGCGAGGCGGTCCGTGTAGGACTCCTCGAAGCCGCCGGCGTCGACGCGGGCGTCGAGCGCGGCCTGCGCCTCGGGATCCAGCGTGCCGTCCTCGGCGCTGTTGCGGCCCACCACCAGCTCGGCGGCGGTCTCTGCGACGTCGGCGGCGGCCTCGGCCTGGTCGGCCGAGTCGGCGGCGGCCTCGGCGGCCACGACGGCCTCGGCGGCGGCCTCGAGCGCGGCCATGATCGCGCCGCGGTCGACCGGGTCGCCGCCCTCGCCACCGGTCGGGAACCCGTCGGGGGTCTCGCCGGCGGTCCAGCGCGGGACGCCGTTCTCGTCGTCTCCGGAACCGGCCGAGCCGGTCCAGTCGCCGTCGCCCTCGCCCCAGTCGACGGCCTTGGCGGTCGCCGGCGCCTCGGCGTCGGCCTCGGCCTCGACCTCGACGGCGCCCTCGGCCTCGGCCGGGACCTCGTCGGTCTCGACGGCGGCGGTGGCCTCGGCCACCTCCTCGGCGGGCGCGTCCTCGGCCATCGGCTCGGCCACGGCCTCGACGGGCTCGGCCTCGTCGACGATCACCTGGTCGACGATCGCCTCGGGGGCGTCCTCGACCGCGACGGTCGCCTCGGGCTCGTCGTCCAAACCGGCGTCGTCCACCACGTCGGTGTCCATCGGCACGATGTCCGCCAGCGTGTCGACGTCGGCCCAGGCCTCGAACGACGGCAGATCGGGCATCGCCTCGACCATCGTCGCCAGACGCGACGGGTCGCTCTCGTTGCTCAGGCGGTCGAAGTACTCGTCCATGTCGGTCTTGAAGCGATCGACCTCGGACTGGACCTCGTCCACCCGGTTGTTCACGGACTCGGCGTGCGAGGCGAGCTCGCCCTCGAGCTGCGACTTGCGGGTCGCGATGCGGTTGTCGGTCTCTTCGCGGATGCGCGCGATCTCGGCCTTGGACCAGTCGCGGATCCCGGCGACGTCGTCGTCGGAGCGCTTGCGCAGCGTCGCGGCGCCCTCGGTCGCACCCTCGCGGATCGTCTCGGTGACCTGCTTGGCGTCGGCGTCGAGCTGCTGCAGCGCCTGGTCGCGGGCCGCGGCGGCGGTCGCGCGGATCGCTGCCGACAGGTCCGCCATCAGCTTCGACGGCTTCTTGGGCGCCGCGGCGGGGGCGGCGGGGGCTTCGATCTCGACCATGCGCTGGGACTCCTCGGGATCCTGGGTCTCGGTCGCAGCGGCATCGGTCGCAGCGGCATCTGGCGCGGCGTCTTCGGGCGGGCGCTGCCCGTTGGTGGAGATGCCAAGGCGGGCGTGGATGTCGGTGTCCGGCCACTCGAGGTCGTCGGACGTGGGCTCGGCCTGCGCGTCGGCAGACGCCTCGACGCCCTCGGGCGCCGCATCGTCATGCGCGCGGTCGGAGCTCCACGGGAGCCTGAAACCAGATTTGGTGTCGCTGGAGGCCATGAGCAGAGACTTCCTCTACGGGGTGGGCACTGAACCGCAGGTGCTTCGGCGACAGTAGGCGGCTGGGTGGGCTGTGGTGCAGTCGCTAGAGGTACCACCGAGGCATTCCGGTGGTACCGGCGCGACCGGCCCGCCTCCCTCGCCCGCCGCACGGCGACCGCGAGGCGGTGCCCGGCCGCACAGGAATTCGTGGTGACAGCCGTGGTGACACCCCGAGCCTCCGGCCCGCCGGACGGACCCTGCGGCCCGCTCCGAGCGTGCCGACTACCATGGGCTCGTGGATCCACGCCCCGAGCTCCGTGCCGCAGCCGCCTCGTCCCCCTCCGCGGGGCCGGTCGAGGTGTCCGACGGCCATGCGGCAGGCGCGCTCCCCGACGACTTCGACGGACGGCCCGGGCTGCCGGACCGCTACGGCCGCGCCCTCAGGGACCTGCGGATCTCGGTCACCGACCGCTGCAACTTCCGCTGCCCGTACTGCATGCCGGCCGAGGTCTTCGGGCGCGACTTCGCGTTCCTGCCGCGGGAGGAGGTGCTGTCGTTCGAGGAGATCGCGCGGCTCGCGACGATCTTCGTGGGGCTGGGCGTCCACAAGCTCCGGATCACCGGCGGCGAGCCCCTCGTCCGCCGCGACCTGCCGGCGCTGATCGGCTACCTCGCGCCCCTCCGGACCGCCGACGGCGAGCGGGTCGACCTGACGCTGACGACGAACGGGTCCGCCCTGAAGGGCCTGGCGGGGCCGCTCGCCGAGGCCGGGCTCCAGCGGATCACGGTCAGCCTCGACTCCCTGGACGACGCGGTGTTCGGCGCGATGAACGGCGTCGACTTCCCCGTGTCACGCGTGCTGGACGGGATCGCGGCCGCGCGGGCCGCAGGCCTGGCGCCGATCAAGGTCAACACCGTCGTCCGTCGTGGGATGAACGAGGCATCGATCCTGCCGCTCGCCCGGTGGGCCCGCGACGAGGGCCTGATCCTGCGCTTCATCGAGTACATGGACGTGGGCCACTCGAACGGCTGGCGGCTCGACGACGTCGTGCCCGCCGACGAGATCCTGGCCACGATCGACGCCGAGCTCCCGCTCGAGCCGGTCGCCGCGAACTACCGCGGCGAGGTGGCCGGCCGCTACCGGTTCCGGGGCGGCGACGGCGAGATCGGGGTGATCGCGTCCGTCACGCGCCCGTTCTGCGGGGACTGCACGCGCGCGCGACTCTCCGCCGAGGGCCACCTGTACACGTGCCTGTTCGCGGTCTCCGGCACGGACCTCAAGACACCGATGCGGTCCGGCGAGACGGACGAGGAGCTGGCGGCGCGGATCGAAGCGATCTGGGCCGTTCGGGCCGACCGCTACTCGGAGCTGCGCAGCGAGGCGACCGACCGCCTGCCGAAGGTGGAGATGTTCGCCCTCGGGGGCTAGCGTCCGTCGCCGACCCCTTCGCGCGCCCACGCCCCGGTCGTGCCCAAGGCCCGTGACACAGCCGTCCTGGCCCTGTGCCACTCAGAGAGGCACATCGCAACGGATCCTGTCACGGCTGCCACTGGGATGCCCCGATCCCTGCCGAATCGCGGGATTCGACCCGTATCGGGGCACCACACGCCCCAGAAGATGCGCCGTTCATCCGAGTGCCACTCACGGTGGCGCGAGAAGGAGCTCGGGCGCCTGAACGGCGATCCGGGCACAGCACCGCTCGAAAAGTCACAGGCAAGCCGCGGACGACAAGATCATCCGGTGCCTGCAAGAGACGAGCCTCGCGACCGCGGCCGGCGAGCGGCGCGGCGATCGCCCGCCGAGGTTGCGGGCGACCTTCGCTCCACGCGCCTCGCCTTGGGGCTGAGCCAATCCACGGTGGCGGCGGCTGCGGGGATCTCGCGCTCGTACGCCGGCCGCCTGGAGCGGAGCGAGATCGTGGCGCCGAATGTCGACCATCTCGCGTCGATGGCCGCGACGCTCGGGTTGCGACTCCGGTTCGCGCTGTATCCGGACGGCGAGCCGGTCAGGGATCGCGTCCAGCTCCAGCTCCTCGAGCGACTGCGGGGGCGGATCCATCCAACGATCGCGTGGCGGACCGAGGTGCCGATCCCGGTGCCCGACGACCGGCGGGCGTGGGACGCCGTCGCGATGGCAGACGATGGCTGGACGGGGATCGAGGCGATCAGCCGGCTCAGGGTCGTCGATGCCACGCTGCGATCCGTCAACCAGAAGCTGCGTGACGACCCGCGGATCGTCAGGGTCGTCCTCGCCATCGCGGACACCGTGCGAAATCGGGCGGCGCTACGGTCGGCGATCACGGCGGTTCGAGCCGACTACCCACTTGATACGAGGACGGTTCTGTCTGCGTGGGGCGCGGGACAGTCGCCACCGCTCTCGGGCATCGTCCTCATCCGCCTTCCCGGTCCGCGCGGTGCTCGTGCTCCGATGACCCGACCGCCGGACCGTTGACGACGCAATCCACACGTCGTCCACAGTCGGGGGAAAGTCGTGGATGCCGGACGGCGCGCCGACCGCGGGTTCGTGGAAAACCCGGTTGGTTCGCCGGGCACCCGGCCGTAACGTAGGTCTTGCCCGAAGGGGCCGATGGAAGGTCCGGAGCAGAGGCGATCGCCTCAATCCTGCTCCACCCGGCCGGCTGAGATCACCTCAAGGCCACGCCGACGTCCGGTCCGAGATCACATCAAGGACCGACGCTCTCCGGTCGCTTCGGGCACTTCTTTGCCAGCGGTGGTGGCCCGCAAGGGTCGCAATCCTGGAACGCCCGGACGGACGTGACCGGCATCCCGGTGTCGGTACTCCATCCGGGCGTTGAAGGTTTAACGCCGGGACCTCGTCCCGTCGCGACGACGTCGGCGGCACCACCCGCCGCTATGCTCGGCCGATGAGCGACTTCTTCCCCGGCGGCGCCGACCGGTCCCGCCCGATCCCGCCGGTCGAGCAGCCCGCCAGGCTCGAGGCCCTCGTCGAGGCCGTCCAGGGCCGCACCGCGGTCCAGCCGAGGATGGGCATCGTGCTCGGGTCGGGGCTCGGGGGCCTCGCCTACGACCTCGAGAACCCCGTCGTCATCCCGTTCGACCAGCTGCCCGGCTGGCCCGCCGCCACCGCGCCGGGTCACGAGGGGCGGCTGTTGCTGGGGCGCCTCTCCGGTGTCCAGGTGGCGATGCTGCAGGGCCGCTTCCACCTGTACGAGGGCCACGACCCGGGGCTGGTCGTCCAGCCGGTCCTCCTGTTCCGGCGGCTCGGGGCCAGGACGGTGCTGCTGACCAACGCCGCCGGCGGCGTCAACCCGGACTACGGCCCGGGCACGCTCATGGTGATCGCGGACCACCTCAACCTCACCGGCCGCACGCCCCTCATCGGCCGCAACGCCGACGAGCTCGGGCCCCGCTTCCCCGACCTGACCGACGTCTGGACGCCCGCGCTGCGCCGGCGACTCCACGCCGCGGGCGAGGCCGAGGGCGTCGCGCTCGAGGAAGGCGTCTACGCGGGGCTGCTCGGGCCCTCGTACGAGACCCCGGCGGAGGTGCGGATGCTGCGGACACTCGGCGCGGACGCCGTCGGGATGTCGACGGTGCTGGAGGCGGTCGCGGCCCGCTGGGCCGGGCTCGAGGTCTGCGGCGTGTCGCTCGTGACCAACCCCGGTGCCGGCTATAGCGGGCAGCCGCTGACGCATGCCGAGGTGCTCGCGGCGGGCGAGGAGGCGGGCCCGCGGCTGGCCCAGGTGCTGCGGCGGTTCCTGGCCGACCTGCCGGCGCCCGGATCCGCCGGCATCGGCGCCTGAGCCGGCGGGCTAGAGGGCCCGCTTCGCCGCGCGGTCGAGGAGGAGGCCGAGGATCAGGATCCCCACGAAGATGCCGACGAACAGCAGGCCAAGACGGTCGTAGCCGGACATCGCCCCGCCGAGACCCGCCAACCCCGTCATCGCGGCCGCGATGAGCAGGGCGATCCCGACAAACGCGATTCGGTTCTTGCTCATAAGACGGACTGACTCCCTCTCGCCGGCTTGCACCGGCGGACTCAGGTGACCGGCAGCTCCCGACCGGCCTTCTTGGCTTCATCGCGCTTCTGCGCCCAGGCGGCCAGGACGTTGTCCTTGTGCGGCCGGATCGGGCAGTGCTCGTCGCGGTTGTTGAACTCGTCGCAGTAGCCCAGCGGCACGCACTTGGGCGCGAGGAACGAGCCGAGGAACGGCGACACGCCGAAGATCTCGTGGCGGATCAGCTGGAACAGGCGCCGGATCTCCCACTGGGCCATCGTGCACAGGCGGAGGCCGGACATATGGATCAGGGCCCGCAAGTTGGTCGTCATCACGAGGTTCGTGCGCGTGGCGTTGGGGAACACGAACCGCGCGTCCTCGCCGGGCACCCCGGCCTCGACCAGCTCGCCGTACAGCCCGAGCGCGCCGTCGACCTGCTCCTCGAAGCGGCCGCGAAGGTCCGGATCGCCCTCGGCGATCGTGGCCGGCAGCATCGTCGCCGCACCCTTGAACTTCACGTATCGCTGGCTCTGCTGGTCGAACGCGACGCCGGCCCGATGGCGCACGAGCTGGTGCGACAGCGTCCGCGACACGCCCGACAGCGCGAAGGTGAACACGATGTGCTCGATCGTCGAGCCGTGCCCCGACTCGATGACGTTGGAGATCAGCCGCTGCATCGACGCGGGCGCGACCTCGCCCGCGGTCGCCCGGCGGAAGATCTCCTGGGGCTCGAGCTCGGAGTAGCAGGTCCGACAGGCGGTGTAGACGAGCGGCACGTAGAAGCGCTCGACGATGTCCTTGTCGGGGAACAGGAGCGACGCCTTCATGCCCAGGTCGTGGCGACCCGGGTTGCGCGGGATCGACGTCTTGGCGCGCTGGGGAGCCGGGGCCTCTGCCATGGCCGCAGTCTACCGGCGCACGGGCCCGGCGGACATCCCGAACGACGGATGACGGCGGCGGATCACGCCATCGCCCGTGCCGCGAGCGCGCGGCGGTCGGCCGCCCGGAACCAGACCCAGTAGAGGCAGGTGGCGATCGTGTACAGCGAGATGATCGTGACGAAGTTCACGGTGTAGCCGGCCTCGAAGCCGAGGGTCGCCTGGAGCGCCGCATACCACAGGCCGCCGACGATCCAGCCCACCTGCCACAGCACGCTCATCGCCGCCGACAGCGTCGCCCGCTCGCCCGCGGTGACGCGCTCCATCGCGAACGCGTTGAAGATCGGGTTGCCGGCGTTCATCAGCGAGTTCCGGACGGCCATCGCGAGGATCACCGTCCACAGCACTGGCGAGAACCCGAGGACGACGAGGAACGGGATGCTCGCGCCCTGCACGATCACGACCGACGTGATCTGGCCGAACCGGCGGGCCAGTCGTGGCTGGTACAGGATCGCGGCGATGGTCCCCAGCGACGTGAGCGCGAACACCGCGTTCAGCGACGTCAGGTCCAGGCCGAACTTGCGCTGCACGTAGAGGTTGAGGAACGGGATCACCTGCCCGGCCCCGATCGAGATCAGCAGCCCCGGGATGAGCAGCTTGGCGAACAGGCCCCGGTCGTGGACGCGGATCCCCAGCCACGTCCGGGAGCGGCGCGGGTCGGGCGGGAACGCGGCGGGCTCACCCAGCCGCCGGACCCGGCGATCGCCGGCGACGCGCGGCCGGTCGTCGGCCAGGCGGGTCACCGTGACCATCGCGGCCGCCATCAGCAGCGCCATGATCACGAGGATGATCCGGTAGACGCCGGACCCGGACGGGTCGAGCCCGAGGGCCCGCGCGATCAGCCCGGCGATGACGCCACCCAGGATGGCCGCGATGATGTTGGTCACCTGCTGGATCGCGAACTGCATCGCGAACAGCTCGTTGCGATGCGAGCGATCGCTGTGCTCGGTCAGGTACGGGGCCAGAACGACCTGCATCGCCTGGCTGCCGGCCGTCCACAGCGCGGCCGCGATCACGATGACCGGCAGCGCCTCGCTGGCGAGGAGCGCGATCATCGCCAGCAGCCCGACGCCGATGCCCGCCGCGAACACGGCCCGGCGACCCACCCGGTCCGACGCCGCGCTGGCCGGGAACGCGACCAGCGCCGCGGCCAGCGACGCCAGCGTGGCCACGATGCCGATCGTGGCCGTGGTGAAGCCGAGCGACGACAGGTAGAGGTTGAAGTCGATCCAGTACAGGCTCAGCGCCGCGCCCGAGACGAGGCTCGTGACGAGGATCAGGCGCGCGTCGCGGTGGAACTGGCCAAAGGCCCGGTAGGCGATCGATCCCGGTCGGCCCCCGCGCGTCACGCCCCGTCGATGCCGGCTCGGCTCAGTAGTAGTCCGAGCACGACAGGAAGTACCCGCACCGACAGATCAGCTTGCACTTGCGCTCGTCCATCCGGGCGCCGCAGTTCGCGCAGGTGAGCAGCAGCTCGCCCGGGTCGTCGGGCGAGACGTCCGCGGACGGGCCCGTGCCGCGCTCATCGGTGGACTGGTCGATGTCGAGCAGGCGGATCGGGGTCCCGGCCCAGGGGCCGGCGGGGCGTTCCGGGGCGTGCACGCCCGCCATCGTACGCCGCTCAGGACGGGGCGGGCGCCCGCTGGGCGATGGAATCCAGGAACGCCAGGGTGTGCTCGACGGTGTCCTCACGGGACCAGCCGGCGCCGTCGATGAGGGCCGCCCGCAGGACCGGGTCGGTGGTGTCCGGATCGGTCACCGGCTGCCCCCCGATCGGCACCCGCGACGCTAGGTGAATCCCCGTCTCGGCGATCAGGCGTCGCTCGGCGCCCGCGACCAGGTAGCCGTCCTCCTCGCGCCCCTCGAGCAGCAGCATCGTCGACACGGCCGAGATCACCAGCGTCACGCCCGACAGGTCGCGGCTCGCCCAGAACTCCCGCAGCGTCGGGGCAAGGTCGACAGCGGCGTCCGGCACGTCGCCCCGCAGGACCCGGCCGAAGGCGCGCGTGAACCGGGACCAGCTGACCCAGAACGGATCGCCGATGCGCTCGAAGATCTCGAGCGCGCGGGTCGCCGCGACCTCGGCGCGGTCGGCCTCGCCGCGATAGCCGTAGTACTCGCTGAGGCCCCACAGGGCCCGGCCCATGCCCTGCTCGTCGCCCAGGCGCGTCCAGATCTCGAGCGCCTCGTCGAGGAGGGACGTGTCCCCCTCGCGCATGATCTGCTCCCACTCCGCCGAGTCGCGAGCGGGGCGGCGGGCGAAGAACTGGTCGTACAGGGCGTTGGCGGTCTCGGCGTCGTCGCCGAGCGCACGAGCGAGCGCGACGGCCGCGCCGTAGTGGGCACTCGCCGCCTCCATGTCCGCGGCCCAGTAGGCCAGGCCGCCCGCCGCCTCGAGGGCACGCAGGCGGGCTCGCGTCGGCTCGAGCGTCCACTCGGGCATCGCCAGGACGCGGTCGACGCGCGTGCGCCCCTCGGTGATGTGGCCGCGCATGTGCCAGAAGCGCCACAGCGCGAACACCAGGTCCGATGCGCGCTCGGTGTCGCCGACGCTGATCAGGTGCTCGAGCGCGGTCCGGAGGTTGTCGTGCTCGTCCTCGAGCCGGTCCAGCAGCCGGGCCTGGGCGGCGGCGGCCGCCGTCGTGTCGGTGCCGCGCAACGGCGGCTCCGTCGCGAACGCGAGGAACGCCTCGGCGTGGCGGTCGCGCAGGGCGTCCGTCTCGTCCCGCTCGGCCAGCTTGTCGAGCGCGTACTCACGGATCGTCTCGAGCATCGTGAACCGGACGTCGCCGTGCACGTCGTCGCCGACACCGACGAGGCTCTGCTCCGTCAGGCGCTCGAGGCCGCCGACGACGTCGAGCGACACCGTGTCCCCGGGGATCCCGCACACGGCTTCCGCGGTCTCGATCGGGCCGCCGCCCGCGAACACGCCCAGGCGCGCGAACAGGCGCCGGTCCTCGGGATCGAGCAGGTCGTGGCTCCAGTCGATCGCGCCGCGCAGCGTCCGCTGTCGCTCGGGGAGGTCGCGTCCGCCCGAGGCGAGGAGGCCGAGGCGATCGCCCAGGCGCTGGGCCATGGCGGCGGGCGAAAGGAGCCGGATCCGCGCCGCCGCGAGCTCGATGGCGAGCGGCAGGCCGTCGAGGCGGCGCACGATCTCCGCGACGGCCGCGCCGTTCTCGGTCGTGACCGTGAAGTCGGGCCTGACGGCCATCGCCCGCTCCACGAACAGCCGGACGGCCTCGGCGTCCATCAGCGTCGCGACGTCGCTGGTGCCCTCCGGCGGCAGCGACAGCGGCGGCACCGGGAACTCCTGCTCGCCCGAGATCCGCAGCGGGGCCCGGCTGGACACGATGACCGTCAGGTTGGGCGCCGACCGCAGCAGGTCGGCGACGACCGGCGCACCCGACACGACCTGCTCGAAGTTGTCGAGGACGAGCAGCGCCGTGCGGTCCCGCAGGTGGTCCTTGACGCGATCGATCGGAGGGCGCTGCGGGGCGAGGACGCCGATCGAGGCGGCGATCGCGGACGCGACGAGGTCAGGGTCGGTGACCGGCGCCAGCGGCACGAACCAGGTCCCGTCCGGGTAGCGGTCGACGCAGTCGTTGGCGAGGGCGAGCGACAGGCGCGTCTTGCCGGTGCCGCCGGGCCCGGTCAGCGTCAGGAGTCGCGTCCGGTCGAGCAGGGAGACCGCGCTTTCGACCTCCGCCCGACCGACGAAGCTGGTCAGCTGCGGGGGGAGGTTGTTGGGCGTCAGGTCGAGCGTCCGGAGGGCCGGGAACGTGCTCTCGAGGCCAGCGGCGTCGACCTGGTACAGGCGCTCCGGGCGGGCGAAGTCCTTCAGCCGGTGCTCGCCGAGGTCGCGCAGGCCGATCCCGTCGCCGGGCTGGCCGGCCAACGCGCGGGTCGCGTCGGTCACGATGACCTGGCCGCCGTGCGCCGCCGCGCCGACCCGGGCCGCGCGATGCACCTCGATCCCGACGTAGTCGCCGTTGACCAACTGGGCCTCGCCCGTGTGGATACCCATCCGCACCCGCACGTCGCCGCCGTCCCACGCCTCGGTCGCGATCGATCGCTGCGCCGCGACGGCCGCCCGGATGGCGCCGCCCGCGGAGGCGAACGCCGCGAACACGGCGTCGCCCTCGTAGCTCACCACGACGCCCCGCTCGGCCTCCGCCGCGGTCTCCACGAGGGACCGGTGGAGCATCAGGGCGGACGAGTAGGCGCTGTCGCCGATGTCCGTGAGCAGGCGGGTCGAGCCCTCGATGTCCGTGAACAGGAAGGTGACGACGCCCTCGGGCAGCGACCGCGTCACGCGTGCTCCGAGACGGGCCCAGCCGGCACACCCGGGGTCGCGAGCAGCTCGTCGATCTCGACCTCGCCCAGTGCGTAGCGCACGCCGTCGTCGATCGCCAGCGACGCCCCCTCGACCTCATAGCGGGCGACGTCCTCGGGGGCCATCAGGGTCCTCGCGTCCGGCCGCGTCGCCACCTCGAACGCACTCTCCACGACGCCGGCGAGGCCGGTGCCCGAGCTCGCCTGGATCCGGCGAGCCAGGCCCTGAAGCCGCACCGCCCGGGCCAGGTCGTCGTCGGCCACCGCGACAGCGGACAGGTCGTCGAGGCCGAGCGTGACACCGGCGACGTCGCCGGCCGCCATGAACAGCCGCAGCCCCTCGGCGAGCTGTCCTCGGGCGACGGTCGTCTCGCCCAGCTTGAGTCGCGACAGCCCGAGCTGGTGCAGCGACCACGCCTCCTGGGTCCGGTCGCCGAGCCGCCGGTAGAGGGCCAGGGCGGCCTCGAACGCCGGCGCCGCGGCCGCGTTGTCGCGCGCGAAGTAGTGCTGGACGCCGATGCCCCAGAACACGTTTGCCTCGCCCTGCTCGTCGCCCAGCCTGCGATAGATCTCCAGGGACTCGGCCAGCAGCGCGTCGGCCTGGTCGCGGGCGTCGGACGGCAGTTCCTGGATGATCCCCATCGTGAAACAGAACGAGAGGTTGTACGCCGCGTTCGCGATCTCGCGCTCGTCGCCGATCTCGCGCCAGATCTCGAGCGCCGCCTCGTAGTCCTCGTGGGCGCCGTAGACCTGGCCGTGCCAGTAGATGATCCCGCCCATCGCCTCGTGCGTCTTCGCACGGAGGCGCGGCGGGGCGGTCGCGAACCACGGACTCGCGATCAGGCCGCCAACGCGCTGCCGGGCCTCGCGCAGGTAGCCGCGCTTCTGCCACATGCGCCAGATCGCGATGGGAATGCCGAGGGCGCCCTCCGGGTCCGCGTGTGCGTCGGCCCAGTCGATGGCCGCGCGCAGGTTCGCGTGCTCCAGCTCCAGCCGGTCGAGCGCCTCGCGCTGATGGTCGCCGTTGAGCTCGGGCTGGAGCTCTTGCGCCAGCCCGAGGGAGGCCCGGGCATGGCGATCCGAGACGAGGTCGAGGTCGCCCGACGCCTGGAGCCGCTCGATCGCGTACTCGCGGATGGGCTCCAACATCGAGAAGCGAGGCTCACCGGCCACCTCGTCGCTCCGGACCAGGCTCTGGTCGACGAGCGAGGCCAGCCCATCGAGCACGTCGACGCCCAGCTCGGACGCCGACCCGGCGACGGCCTCGGCACGCGCCAGGTCGAAGCCGCCCATGAACACGGCCAGCCGCTCGAACAGCCGGCAGTCGGGCGCATCGAGGAGCTCGTGGCTCCACATGATCGCCCCGCGCAGCGATCGCTGGCGCTCCGGGACGTCGGCGGCGCCCGCGCCCGGCAGGTCGAGCCGGCCTTCGAGCCGCTCGTGGATGGCGGCCGGCGTGAGGAACCGGAGTCGTGCCGCGGCCAGCTCGATGGCGAGCGGCACGCCGCCGAGATGGGCGACGATCGCGGCGACGTCGCCGGCGTTGCTGGCGGTGATCGCGAAGCCCGGCTTGACCGAGTTCCCGCGGGCGACGAACAGCCGCACCGACTCGAAGCCGGCGAGCGCCTCCGGCTGCTGCGCGCGGATGGCGGCGGGCAGCTGCTCGCGCTCGAGCGGCCCGAGGCGGTCCAGGTCGGGCGGGGTGGGCAGGCCGGGCACCGGATACTCCTGCTCGCCGGAGATCCGGAGCGGGGCGCGGCTCGTGGCGAGCATCCGGATCCGGCCTGCACGGCGCAGCAGCTCCCCGATGTCCGCAGCGGCGCCCCGCACCTGCTCCAGGTTGTCGATGACGAGCAGGGCCTGCTTCGGCGCCAGCTCGGTCGCAAGCACGTCGATCGGGCTGCGCGACGGGTCGTCGCCGATGCCCATCGCGCGGGCGATCGCCGGGATCACGAGGTCCGAATCCGCGACAGTGCCCAGTGGCACGAACCAGGTGCCGTCGGGGTAGTCGTCCGCGAGGCTGGCCGCGACCTGGAGCGCGAGGCGCGTCTTGCCGGTTCCGCCCGGCCCGGTCAGCGTCACCAGCCGCGCGCCGGCCACCAGGGACAGGATCTCGCCGAGCTCCCGCTCACGACCGACGAACGACGTGAGCTCCAGCGGCAGGTTGTTGGGCCGCGCGTCCAGCGACCGGATCGGCGGGAAGTCGGCGGGCAGGCCGTCGATCACGAGCTGCGCGATCCGCTCCGGCCGCAGGTCCTTGAGCCGGTGGGCGCCGAGCGAGCGGAGGGTCAGCCCCGGCGCGAGGTGGCCGTCGACCAGCAACGCCGTCGCCTCGGACAGCAGCACCTGGCCGCCGTGCCCCGCCGCGGCGACCCGGGCGGCTCGGTGGACGTCGTGGCCGACGTAGGCGCCGTCGGCATCGAGCTCGCCCTCGCCGGTGTGCACGCCCATCCGCACCCGCACGGCGGCGCCCTCCGGCCACGCCTCGTGCTGGAGGGACCGCTGCGCCGATCCCGCGGCGTCGACGGCAGAGGATGGGTCACGGAACACGGCGAAGAACGAGTCGCCCTCCGTGCCGATCTCGAGGCCCTGGTGATCGCGCAGGGCGGCCCGGACCAGCTCCCGGTGGCGGGCGAGCAGCGGGCGCCAGGCGGTGGTGCCGAGGGTGTCGACGAGCCGTGTGGAGCCCTCGATGTCCGTGAACAGGAACGTGACCACGCCGGTCGGGCGGTCAGGGGCGGCCACGGTCAGCCTCGAGGTCGTCAGGTCCGGTGGTCCGCCGTCACCTCGCGAAGGCGGCCGGCGACCACCTTCAGCACGGAGAGGGCGACACCCGGTTCCTCGCGCAGCACGCGCTCGAAGTCCCACGACGCCAGGGCGAGGCAGCGGGTCGGCTCCTCGGCGGTGACCTGGGCGACCCGAGGCCCGCCATCGAGCAGCGAGAGCTCCCCGAAGAACTCGCCAGGACCGAGCCGCGCGACGGTCGTCCCGTCGCGGGTCACGCGGACCATGCCCTCGACGACGACGAAGAACCCGGTACCGATCTCGCCCTGGCGGGCGATAACGCGCTCGGCGGGAAAGTCCACCTCCACCGACGCGGCGGCCAGCGCCCCGAGCCCGGCATCGTCGATCCCCTTGAACAGGGGGCAGCCGCCGATCAGGGCGTTGCGCCTGTCCTGGGTCAGCGTCATCGGTCCTCCGGGATGCCGTGGGGAGGTCATGGTGCGCCGCGTGCGCACACAACGTCAACGCGATCGGCGACCGTCCGCGAAGGACGCACCGGTCGCGCTCGGGGTCCCCTCCGGCGCCCATTTCGCCAAATACCACCCAGCCGACTGCAAGCCGCCAACATCGGCCCTCGAAGGCTCGAATCGGTCCCGCCCAGCACCCACGCGACTGGATGACACGAATCCGGACGCTACGAGTCGTGAGAGTGCCAAATGGCACAAACTGTGTCGCGGGCGCGTTGCCCGCCGTTTGCGGGATGTCCCGCCTTGCGATCGACGCGCCGCATCGACGATCGTGACGCCGACTCGACGCCAGCAAGGAGGGGACGCGCCGGTGGCGCCATCGTTCGGACGCGGCGAAGCCGTGGGCTTCGCGTGGGGCCTGATCGGGTTCGCCTGGGTCACACTGATCCTGACCGGACCCCTGGGCCTGTTCCTCACCTGGTACGGCGACTGCTTCTCGCAGACCTGCCCGTCGGCGACGGCCCTCGACGGTGCGATCTATCGGCTCGATGTCGCCGCCGTGGCGGCCATCGCGGTGATCGCCGCGATCGCGTTCGTGCGCCCCTCGCGCGTGTGGTTCGCGCTCATCGCCCTAATGGGCGTCGCCTTCACGGCCGAGGCCATCGCGGGCCTGCTCGGCTATCGCGGGCTGTACGCCTTCGGTATCCTGCTGCCGGCCGGCGTGCTGGCGACGATCGGCGGCATCGCCGGCATCCGGGCGCTGGACGACCGGCCGTTGCCGGGCATGGGCGGACCGGCCGCGGCAGCCGTCGGGGTCGGCTGCGCCGCGTTCGCCGTGCCGGTCCTCGTCCTGCTCGTCCTGTCGACCATCGCGAGCGGCACCAGCGATTCCTGGCTGCTGGCGCTGGCCCTCCTCGCCGCGGTCGTGCTCGCGGTGGTCGCCGCCGTCGCCGCCCGCCGCCGGCGACGATCGGATCTTGCCCGGGCGAACCCGGGGCCGCCCGCCGGGCCAGCCTGAGCCCCTTGGTCGTCGACGGGACCCGGCAAGCGTCACGGTGGCATAGCATTCGCGGGGCAGCGACGGACGCTGGGGGCGTGGCGCCGCGGAGCGAGCATCGGAGGCAGCGGCGAATGGCCACGCGCGAGGAGATCGCCGACATCCTGGCGGGGTTCACGTTGTTCGGCGACCTCCAGACGCCGCAGCTGCTCGGGGTCGCCAGCATCTTCGACGAGGTCGTGTTCCCGTCGGGCGAGCGGATCCTGCGCCAGGGGCTGACCGGGTCGGGCTTCTACGTGATCCTCGACGGCACGGCCGACGTCCGCATCGACGGCCAGCAGCGGGCGACCCTCGGGCGGGGCGACTTCTTCGGCGAGGTCTCGATCCTGCTGGGCGAGCCGCCGACGGCCGACGTCGTCGCCACGACCGCGCTCCGGTGCATCCAGATCGCGGGCAGCGAGGTCGAGGGCTTCCTGGTCAAGCATCCCCAGGTGATGTACCGGATGCTCCAGGCGCAGGCGCGCCGGCTACGCAACGCCAACCGCTGGCGGAGCTGACCGTGGCCGCCGACACGCGTCCCTTCCCGCCCGGGGAGTACCCGGCCATCGTCATCGGCAGCGGTCCCGGCGGGCTGCAGCTGTCGTACGGGCTCAAGCACTACGGCGTGGCGCACGCCGTCCTGTCCGCGGATCCGTCCCCTGGCGGCATGTTCCGGCGATGGCCGTTCTTCCAGCGGCTCCTGTCGTGGACCAAGCCGTACGCACCCGAGGAGCTCGTTGCGCGCGAGTACCAGCGCTACGACTGGAACAGCCTGATCGCGTTCGAGCCCGAGCTCCGGTCGCTCCAGGCCGGATTCATGGACGGCTCGTCGTACTTCCCGTCCCGGCCGGAGATGGAGGCCAACCTCACGAGCTTCGCCGACAAGGCCGGCATCGCCATCCGGTACGACTGCCGCTGGGAGCGGACGCGGCGCGAGGACGGCCCCGACGGCCCGACGTTCACGCTCGAGACCACCGACGGCGAGTACCGCACGCGGACCCTCGTGCTTGCCGTGGGGATCGCGGAGCCGTGGACGCCCAAGCAGCCCGGGATCGAGCATGCGCGCCACTACGCGGAGACCCGCGAGGCGTCGTCGTATGCGGGCAAGCGACTGTTCATCATCGGCAAGCAGAACTCGGGGTTCGAGCTCGCGTCGGGCCTCGCCGCGTGGGCGTCGAAGATCACGGTCGCGTCGCCGTCGCCCGCCAAGACCTCGGTGCAGACGAAGTCCCTGGTCGGCGTCCGGGCGCGCTACGTGCAGCCGTTCGAGGACAACTTCCTGGGACTCGGTGTCTCGATCCTCGACGCCTCCATCGACTCGATCGAGCACGTCGGCGACGCCTTCCGGGTCATGCTCAAGCGGACCGACAACGGGGAGCCGATGAGCGTCGACGCCGACGAGGTGATCGCGGCCACCGGCTTCACGTGCCCGCTGCAGGACCTCACCGAGCTCGGCGTGACGACGTTCGGGCAGGCCAGGCTGCCGACGGTGACGCCGCTGTGGGAGTCGGCGACCGTGCCCGGCATCTTCTTCGCGGGCACGATCAGCTCCGCGGCGCCGGGCCTCAAGAAGCACGGGATCCCGGCGTACTCCGGCGCGGTGCAGGGTCACCGGTACAACGGCCTCGTCCTCGCTCGGCACATCGCCGAGAGCCGCTTCGGCGCGTCGATCGACCGACCGACGGTCGCGGTCGCGGACGTCGTGCCGTATCTCCTGCGCGAGGCGACCTGCGCGCCCGAGCTGTGGCACCAGAAGGCCTACCTGGCCCGCGTCCTGTCGGTGTCGGCGGACGACGGGATTCGCGACGAGGGGATCCTGCCGGTGGTCCACGCTTTGGACGGCATGACCGAGGACGTGATCGCGATGACGGTCGAGGCGGACGGCACCGGGGCGATGTATCCCGTGGTCTACGTCCGGCGTGCGGGCCGCCTCGAGGAGCACGCGCTGCCGTGGCACCCGCTGCTCGACTTCGCGACCCGTGCGCACGCCGACGCGCTCCAGACGGCCATCGGCGGCCTGGTGCCCGGATCCCTGGCGACCGCGTGATCGACCTGTCGGCAGATTGACAGGACCAGAGATAGCCGTTCTCGACTACTTCGGCACCGCTTAGCCCTTTACGGCTAACTGGTCATCAAGTAGGCTCCCACGGATGACCGCCCCGCTCGCCGGGACCGTCGTGTTCGGCGACGTCGTCGACTCGCGGCGCGATCCCGGCTCCTCCGACTGGCTCCGCTCCCTGTGCGCCGACCTTGAGGCCGCGTATCCGCGACAGACCCGGCTGGCCTCGTTCGGCTTCACCCAGGGCGACGAGATCCAGGGCCTGCTCGCGACGGGCGCCGACCCGTTCCTCGCGGTGCTGCGCGGGGCGCTCGGACCAGACGCGCGGACGCTTCGCTGGGCCATCGTCGCGGGCGAGGTCGAGCCCGGCAGCGGCCCGGCCACGGAGCGGACCGGCCCGGCGTTCCTCGTCGCGCGCGACGCCATCGGGCGGGCGCGGGCGCACCGCGACGGCCTCGTCGCCCTGACCGGCGATCCCGAGGCGGACGCCAGGCTGGCGGACCTCGGCCCGCTGCTGCCGGCCCTCCTCGCCGACCTGACCGCGAGGCAGCGCGAGGTCGCCGGCCTGATCCTGCTCGACGACCTCCGCCGGTCCGAGGCTGCGGAGCGCCTCAAGGTGAGCCGGGCGACCGTGTCCGTGATCGCCGACCGGGCGCGCGTGCGCCATATCGAGGGCCTGTCGCGCGCGCTGGCCGCGATCTTCGCGGAGGGCGCGGCACGGGCCGGCCACGGCGACAGCCTGACCAGCGGTTCGGCGCCGTCGCCGGGTCGTGTCGGCTCGGGGAGCGCGGCGTGACGACCGACACGGTCCTCGTCCTGACGTGGCTGGTGTTCGCCCACCTCGTGGCGGACTTCGTGCTCCAGAACGACTGGATCGCCATGAACAAGGCCACCGGCGGACGGGAGGGCTGGCGGGCGCTCGGCGTCCACGGGTTCCACGTGGGGGTCTGCCTGGTGCCCGCCGTGCTCGCGTTCGGGGTGCGGGGGCTCGTGTACCTCGTGGTGGTCGTCGTGACCCACATGATCATCGACCGCTGGAAGGTGCAGGCGACCCGGCGCGCGGAGGCCGAGGCGCAGGCCCAGGCGCGCGCCCGCATGGAGAAGACTGGACAGTCGCCGATGTCCGGCCTCGGGGCGGCGTGGACGCCGTGGCCCGGGATCCTGTTCCTCGCCGACCAGGCGCTCCACCTCACGATCGCGATCGTCGGCTGGCTGGTGATCCTCGCCGGCGCGGCGCTCCTGCCGCAGTTCGTGGACGCCGTCAACCGCATCCTCGGCAGCTGGGACCGGGCCACGGTCAACGCGGTGATCCTGACCAGCGTCGTGATCATCTCGCTGTTCATCGTCAACACGCGAGCGGCCTACTACTTCGTGCTCGCGCTCGTGTCGCCCCGCGAGCTCGTCCCGGAACCCTCGGACGCGCCCCAGCCCGAGGCCGTGCGCCGGGCCCACGCCGGCTACACGGTGCGCGTCGGGCCGCTGGTGGCGACGGTCGAGCCGACGAATCCGTCGGCGTCGGACCCCGAGCCCGACCCCGTGATCGCGGAGGCGGGCGGCCCCGCGGCGGCCGGCGCAGCGAGCGTCGGCGTCGAGCCGCCCCGCGTCATCGCCGTGCCCAGCGGTGCGCCGGCCAGGATCGGCGCCACCATCGGCGCCCTCGAGCGCCTGCTGATCGTCGCGTTCATGCTCACCGGCGCCGTCGCCGCCGTCGGGTTCGTGATCGCCGCCAAGACGATCGCTCGGTTCAAGCAGCTGGACGACCGGGGCTTCGCCGAGTACTACCTGCTGGGCACGCTCGCGAGCGTCGCGGTGGCGGTCGCCAGCGCGCTGGTCGGCCAGGCGGCGCTGGCCTCCCTGACCTGACGCTCTAGACGAGGCGCCTCGGGATCCGCTCGCGCCACGCGCGCTCGAAGAACGGCTCCCCGTCGAGCCGCACGTCGAGGGCCACCTGCACGTCGAACGCCTCGGCGTCGGATGCGATGCTGCCCGTCGCCCGGATGTCGACCTCGGCGCCGTCCACGGTCCAGCGGTAGACGACGTCGCTTGCCAGGCGCGCGTGGGCGGGGTCCGCATCGGAAGCGGTGAGCCGAAGCTCCTCGGCGCTGTACACGTGCGACCCGTCCTCGTTGGTGCTCGCCCCGCCATCGCGGATCACCACCGACACCGTCCCGTTGAGGACGTCCTCCTCGATCCGCCATACCGGCTCGTCGGGTTTGTCGCTCCCGACATCGCGCAGCGGAGCCGGTTGGACGCCGAACTCGACGGCCGGGGCCATCGGCACGTCGTCGGCGACGACCGGCAGGACGAGCCGCGACGGCGAGATGAGGCCCGCCAGGACCCGGAGCTCGCCGGGCGTCGGCGACGGCCACAGCACCGGCCAGCACGAGGTCAGGATGGTGAGGCGGATCCTGTTGCCCACGCCGAACCGGTAGCCGCTCGACCGTAGGGGGACATGGACCTCGTCGGCCGTCCGACGCTCGGTCGGCATCGGCGTCGGGTGGATGTCGGAACGGCGATGGGTGAGGTTGAGCGCACCCGCGGCCACCAGGAAGGACGCACCGTCGGGCGAGACCTCCGAGAGCCGGACCACGCACGTCGCGACCGGCATGGTCGTCTGGAGCCAGAGCACGGCCTGCGGAGTCCCGATGATCGACAGCGGCTCCGCCAGCGGCTCCGTCGTGAACGTGAGTCCCCGATCCTCGTCGGGGCGGAGGTCGCGCGCGAGCCCGTTGGGTGGCCAGCCGGCGCCCCACGCCAGGGCGCCGCTGGTGCCGACGGTCGCGCGATGCTGGAGCGTGAGCATCCGTCCGCCACCGCCGGTATCGCGGTCCGGATCGCCATCCCAGCCTCGCGATTGCAGGACCCGTGCGCCGGTCCATGGGTCGTCGTCGAGGAACAGCTCGAGTGGCGTGATGCCCGGGACCGGAACGGCGTCCGCGGCTCGCCAGCGGCCCGGCCAGGCCTTCGGGAACGCCTCCGGCTCGGCCCACTCGCGCTCGAACCAGGTCAATGCGGGCTCGCGCTCCCAGCCGTTGTCGGCGCCGCGCAGGTAGTGGTCGAAGAACCGCACCAGCTCGCGGCGCCAGTCGATGTTCGGCGCCGGGTAGGCGTCGTCCGGAAACGAGTGCACCCAGTTGCCGACGATCGTCCGCCGCTCGGCGTTGACGCAGCGTTCCTGGATCCGGAAGGCGGGGTCGACGTAGGCGTCGCTCCAGCCGGCGACCTGGAACACGGCGCACTCCAGCGCGCCGTACTCCGGGGCCAGCGACCCCCGGCGCCAGTAGGGCCCGTCGGTCTGCTCCCGGATCCACGGGAACAGCCACGGCGGCGTCCCTTCGAGGCGCTCTCGCCACTCGTCGCGCCAGCCGTCTCCCCGGAAGGCCGGCCGCGGCGGCATCGCGTTCATGCCCAGCTGGCTGACCGCGTACTGGCTCTTCTCGCTCGCGGTGATGCAGCCGCCGCGGACGTGGACGTCGTCGCGATAGCGGTCGTCGGTCGCGTACATCGGCAGGATGGCCCGGAGGTGCGGCGGCCGGAGCTTGGCGACCTGGATCGACGTGAATCCGCCGTAGCTGATGCCCCACATCCCGACGTTGCCGTTGCACCACGGCTGGGCCGCCAGCCACTCCACGGCGTCGTAGCCGTCGCGGGTCTCGTCCTCCGAATATTCGTCGAGGGCGATGCCGGGCGAGCTGCCCGTGCCCCTGACGTCGAGCCGGCACAGGGCGAACCCCTTGGCGGCCAGCCACTCGCCGAACGCCGTGTCCCAGTTCAGGCGCCAGCTGTCCTTGCCGTACGGGATCATCTCGAGGATCACCGGGAACCGCTCGCCCGGGGCATCGGCGCGCGGCATGGGCCGCCACAGGTTGGCCGACAGCTCCAGCCCGTCGCGCACGGGGATCCGGACGTCCCAGTGGACCTCGGGCTCGTAGCCGGGTCGGCCGGACGGGCCGATGGCATCGGGCGGTGTCACGCCGCCACGATACCGGCGAGGCCGGCGGCTACGGCGAGCCCAGGGCGCCGGTGAAGTAGTCGACCAGGCGAGGCTCGTACTCGAGGCGATCCTCGACCACCGCCCGCGTGTGCTCCATGCCGGGGACCAGCCAGAACTCGCGCAGGTCGACGCCGGAGGCGATCGCGGCGTCGCGCAGCTCCTCCGCGTAGTGCGGGCGCAGCAGCGTGTCGGCGTCGCCGTGCACGATCGCCAGCGGCCGTCCGGCGTAGTTGGGGATCTCCAGGAGCGGGCTCTTCGAGGTGAGGTCGTCACCCGCCACGATCCTCGCCGCGAGCTCTCCGCCCGGAGCCAGGATCGTCGGATAGCCCTCGCGGGCGAGGTAGTCCCGGATCGCCTCGTCCATGTCGGCGAACGACGAGTCCTCCCACACGGCCCGCACGCGGGGTTCCTCGCCACCCGCGATCACCGTCGTCGCCGCCCCGAACGACATGCCGAGGATCCCGATCCGGTCTTCGGGGACGCCCTGCGCCGCGACCCAGTCCCACGCGCCGAGGACGTCGAGGTACTCCTCGGTCCCACCCGCGAAGCGCAGGTCCTCGTCGTCGGAGTCGCCGTGGTCGCGCTGGTCCATCAGCAGCACGCCGAACCCGTGCCGGTGGAGCATCCCGGCGGCCATCAGGACGTTCTCGTCACGGCGGCAGGTCCTGAGGCCGTGAACGAGCACCACCGACGGCCCCGTTGGCGTCCGGCCCGGGATCCACCACGCGCGCAGCGTGAGGCCGGCGATGTGCGGGTCGCGCGACGCGAACGTGACGTCCTGGGGAGCCGGCATCGCGTAGGCGGCCGTATCGATGTCGTCGAGGCCGGACGCGCTGAAGTGCTGTGGGGTGTTCGCGGCATCCTCCGAGTGGCACTCGCCGGTGGTGGCCGAGAGCGTGTCATACACGGCGTAGCTCGCGGCCATGTAGGCGACCACGAGGAACGACCCCAGCAGCACGAGCGCGAACACCAGCGGCCATGGCACGCGCCGGCGCTCATCGCGATCCGCCCTGATGCGCATCCTGCCGTCCACCTCCGGGCCGTACCGGGCCCACCGACGGGGTACACGATACGCGGTGCACCGGCGCACCGACTGACGCCCCGAGGGCAGCCCGTGGTGCGGCGGACGCGGCGCGAGCCACGAACCTGCCCCTCGCGCCGGGGGGCGCCGGTCGCTACCGTTGCGGGGTGCAGCCCACCGCGCGATCCACGGCCGATCCCGTCGAGGTGGGACCGTGGCGCCGCCGCACGCGGGCGCTGGCCTACGCGAATCCGTGGATCGAGGTCTTCCACGACGAGGTCGACCGGCCGGACGGCAGCGAGGGTATCTACGGCGTCGTGCACTTCCGGTCGGCCGCGGTGGGCGTGGTCGCCTTGGCTGACGACGGCCGGCTCCTGCTGGTCGGCCAGCACCGCTACTCGCTCGACGAGTACAGCTGGGAGATCCCCGAGGGCGGCGTCGCCGAGGGCGAGTCGCTGGTCGACGGCGCCCGGCGCGAGCTGCAGGAGGAGACGGGATTCGACGCCACCGACTGGCGGCAGCTGTGCCGGCTCACGGTATCCAACTCCGTCACCGACGAGCGTGGCGCGATCTTCGTCGCCAGCGGCCTGCGCCCGGGCACCGCGTCGCCCGAGCCGACCGAGGACCTGGCCGTCCGATGGGCGACCGTCGACGAGGTGCTCGGCGAGATCGCCACGGGCGCGATCCACGACGTGATCACCATCGCCGGCGTCGGCGCGTACGCGGCCATCGGTGCCGGACGATGACGGAGGTCCGGGTCCTGCGGGTGTTCATGGCCCATGACGGTGGTGGCGGCAACGCCCTCGGGGTCGTCCTCGACGGCCGCGGCGTCGCGGCGGACCGGCGCCAGGCGGTCGCGGCGGAGCTGGGCTTCTCGGAGACCGTGTTCGTCGACGACGCCGCCACGGGATCGATCCGGATCTTCACGCCCGGGGCGGAGCTCGCGTTCGCGGGCCATCCCACGGTTGGCACGGGCTGGCTCCTGCGCGACCTGGGTCTTGGCGGATCGATGCTTCGCTGCCCGGCCGGTGACGTCGCGACGTGGCAGGACGGCGACCTGTCCTGGATCCGCGCCCGGCCCGAGTGGATCCACCCCATCACCCGCGAGCAGCTGCCGTCGCCTGCGGCGGTCGACGCGCTCACCGGGCCGCCGCACGGCGAGGGCTCGTACTACCCGTGGGCCTGGATCGACGAGGCCGCGGGGATGCTTCGGGCCCGCTACTTCGTGCCGGACTACGGCATCGGCGAGGACGAGGCGACCGGGGCCGCCGCGGTGATGATGGGCGGCCTGCTGGGGCGCCCGCTCGAGATCCACCAGGGCGTCGGGTCGGTGCTCTACGTCCGCCCGGGGCCCGACGGCACGGTCGAGGTCGGCGGGCGGGTTGAGACCATCGGCACCCGCGAGGTCGATCCGGCATGAGCGACGCCGTCGACCCCGCCATCCGGACCGCGAACCCGAGCCCGGCCGCGTTCCACTACGGCCCGGCGCACATGATCATGCACGGCAACCCGGCGTTCCTCGCCACGTTCGGCCGCACGAGCATCGGGATGCCGGCCCGCGAGGCGATGACGGAGCTGCCACGCGCGGCGTTCGAGCTGATGGACCGCGTATACCGCGAAGGCCGGCCGCTCGCCCGCCGGCTCGCGCTGCCGGCCGGCGAGCACCGGCTCGTGGTCGTCCCGCGGATGGACCCCGAAACCGGCGAGACATACGGCGTGACGACCCACCTGCGGCTGCAGGACCCGTCGCCAGGCACGAGGGAGGAGTCCAGCCCGTGACCGCGGTTGTCGTCAACCACCTCCAGCTCTCGATCCCGGCCGACGCGTTCGCCGAGACCGTGGCCCGCGAGTTTCCGCCGGCGTTCGACGCGCAGCCCGGCTTCGAGCGGTTCTATCTCGTCAAGGAGGCAGAGGACCGGGTGACCGTCGTCATCGTCTGGTCGAGCCCGGAGGCCGCGATGGCGGGGTCGGCGGCCATCGGGCCGACGGTGTTCAACGACCACGTCATCCCGGTGCTGGCCGCGCCGCAGGCGCGCGTCGCGGGGCCGGCCCTGGTCGTCCACGAGGCAGGACGCGGTTGAGGGCCGCGCGACCCAGGGGCTAGCATCCCCGCGCCAGCCGTGACGCCGCCCGACCCGTGAGCTGCGAGGACTCCAGCCATTGTCGACCGAGCTCGACGCCCCCAACCGCATGCCGATCGGCGCCTTCGAGGCGTCACTGCCGCGCGCCGCCTACGTCGACGCCGCATACCTCGATCGTGAGCGTGAGGGGATCTTCTGGTCCGAGTGGATCGTCGCCGGCCGCGTCGAGCAAGTGGCCGAGCCGGGCGACTTCCTCGCGCTCGACGTCGCCGGCGAGCAGGTCATCGTCGTGCGCAACCGGAGCGGCGAGATCAGCGCCCACTACGACGTCTGCCGCCATCGCGGCTCGCGGCTGACGACGCCCGACCAGCGCGCCGACCCGGCCACGGTCGACCCTGCCTTCATCGACGACGCGGACGATCCGTCGGGCAACCTCGTCCGCCAGCCCGGCGCCCCCGGCCCGTCGGGCCGGTTCAGGGGCGTGATCCGCTGCCCGTACCACTCCTGGTGCTACGAGCTCGACGGCCGGGTCCGCAACGCGCCGTTCCTCGGCGAGTCCGACGCCTTCGAGCCCGCGGCGTTCGGCCTGTATCCAGTGGCCGTCGACGCGTGGGGGGGCTGGCTGTTCGTGAACCTGTCGCCGGAGCGCGTCGCGGCGGGCTACACGCTGGCGGCGCAGCTGGGCGAGATCCCGGCGCGCATCGCCCGCTACCCGCTGTCCGACCTCCGAACCGCTCGCCGGATCGTGTACGACGTGCGCGCGAACTGGAAGGTCATCGTCGAGAACTACAACGAGTGCTACCACTGCTCCGGCGTGCACCCCGAGCTGTGCCGGATCGTGCCGGCGTTCCGCGAGAAGGGTGGCGGCAACCTCGACTGGGACGCAGGCGTGCCGCAGGCCGAGGGCACGTTTACGTTCACGATGACCGGCCGCTCGGACCGCGAGCCGTTCCCGGGCCTCGACGCGGACGAGCAGGTCCGCCACAAGGGCGAGCTCGCGTACCCCAACCTGATGATCAGCCTGTCGGCCGACCACGTGGCCTCGTTCATGCTGGTGCCCAAGGCGCCGGACCGGACGCTGGTCGTCGTCGACTGGCTGTTCCATCCCGACGAGATCGCCAGGCCGACGTTCGACCCCGCGGACGCGGTCGAGTTCTGGGACCTCGTCAACCGCCAGGACTGGACCGTCTGCGAGGGCGTCCAGTCCGGCATGTCGTCGCGCCGCTTCCGCTTCGGCTGGTATGCGCCGATGGAGGACCTCAGCCTCGACATCCGGCGCTACATCGGCGAGCGCCTGGGCCCGGAGGCGATCGAGGTCGAGGTCGGGCCGCACGCCGGTCGCGGCGGCCGGGCGTGACCCGCGACTGGGACGTCGTCGTCGTCGGGCTGGGGGCCCTCGGCTCCGCCGCGGCCTATTGGTGCTCGCGACGGCCGGGGACGCGGGTCCTCGCCCTGGAGCGCCACGAGATCGGGCACCACAACGGCGCGTCGGAGGACGTGAGCCGCATCATCCGCCGCTCCTACCACCGTCGCGATTACGTGCGACTGACCGCCCGGGCGTACGAGACGTGGGCGGAGGTCGAGCGGGAAAGCGGCTCGCAGGTCGTGTTCCGCACCGGCGGCCTGGACGTGGGGCCGCGCGCCACGGCGGCGGGCGTCGCGATCGACATCGGCGAGTACGCGCGCTCGATGACGGCCGAAGGCGTGCCGTTCGAGGAGCTGGATGGGCCCGAGATCGCCCGCCGCTGGCCGACCTGGCGGCTCGACGACCGCCACGTCGGGCTGTTCCAGGCAGACGGCGGGCTCGCCGACCCGTCGCGCGGCAACGTCGCCCACCGGCGGCTGGCCGCCGAACATGGTGCGGCGCTGCGCGAGCACGCCCCGGTCGCGCGGATCGACGACGCCGGCGGCGAGACCGCCGTGATCCTCGAGGACGGCGAGCGGCTGTCCGCGGGCAAGGTCATTGTCGCGGCGGACGCCTGGACCAACGACCTGCTGGGCCCGCTCGGCGCCGGCCTGCCGCTCACGGTGACCCAGGAGCAGGTCAGCTGGTTCACGCCGCGCGGCGACCCCGCGCGGTTCGCCCCGGACCGGTTCCCGGTCTGGATCTGGATGGACGAACCGTCGTTCTACGGATTCCCGACGCACGGCCACCCGGGCCCCAAGGTCGGCCAGGACGTGGGCGGGCGACCGGTGACGCCTGCGACGCGCACCTTCGACCGCGACGAGGCGGCGCTGGGGCGGGTGAACGCCTTCCTCGCGGCCCACCTGCCCGACATGGCAGGCGAGCCGTTCCGCACCAAGACCTGCCTGTACACGCTGACCCCCGACCGGGACTTCGTCCTCGACGTCCTGCCCGACCATCCCGGCGCGCTGGTCGCGCTCGGGTCGGCCCACGCGTACAAGTTCGCGTCGGTGATCGGCCGGATCATGGCCGAGCTTGCGCTCGATGGTGCGACCCCGTCCGCGGCCGAGATCGAGACGTTCCACGTGGGCCGGGCGGCGCTCACGGGGTCCACCGCACCCGCGACGTTCGTCATCTAGGGCGCGGCTGCGGCGCGGCCAGTCTCGCCGCGTGGGCCCCCTGACGGGGGAGGTTGCGGGGATCGGGGCCGTGTGCGACGCTCCGGCGCACTTGCCGATGGGGATCGGCTCGGCCGAGGGGACCGTGGAGGAGCGGTTCGTCGGCGACCAGGAGGACTGTCCCCAGATGATCCAGCTACCCCGCCGCCGAATCGCGCGGCTGTCGACCGCGCTCGCCGTCGCCGTCCTGGCGCTCCTGCCGGCCGCCGCGCCGGCCACCGCGGCCGATCCCGTGGTGCTCCGCGTCGGCACGACCCAGCCGATCGAGACCACCAATCCCTGGAACACGTATCTCGTCTCCGAATACGACTCCCTGCAGCTCACCTACGACATCCTCACGGGATTCGGCGAGGACTCGAAGCCGGCGCCCGGGTTCGCCGACACCTGGGAGCGATCCCCGGACCGCGTGACCTTCCACATCCGTGACGGGATGAAGTTCTCGGACGGGACGCCGGCGACGGCGCAGGACGTGTGCTTCAGCTGGGGCCTCGCGCTGGCCGCGATCAAGGACAAGAAGTCCATCGGCTACGGCTACCTCGAGCCGGGCCTGAAGGACGCGGGCGTCACGAAGATCGAATGCCCGGACGACAGCACGTTCGTCGCGTACACGACGGACCAGTCGGACCGCATCTTCCAGGTCTACGTCCCGATCCTGCCCAAGCACGAGTGGAGCAAGTTCAACTACAAGAACATCGACAAGGAGAAGTTCGACCCGCCGCTGGTGGGCTCCGGGCCGTACACGCTGGTGCAGGCGAAGACCAACCAGTTCGCGCGGTTCGTGCGAAACCCAAACTACTGGGGCAACCAGGGGTTCGCCGACGAAGTGGTCCTGCAGTTCTACTCGGACGCCGACACGATGGTGCAGGCGCTGAAGGCGGGCGAGCTCGACTACGCCCACAGCGTGAACCCGGACCAGTTCAAGCAGCTGCAGGCCGACCCGACCTTCACCGCCGTCGCCGGCAAGGCGAACGGCTGGACCCAGCTGGCGTTCAACACCTACGGGACCGGCACGGGCAAGACCATCCCCAACGGCGGGCCGTCGACCAAGGCGCTGCTCGACCCGGCGTTCCGCGACGCGCTCGGCTACGCGGTCGACAAGCAGGTCCTCGTGGACCGGGTGCTCGGCGGCTACGGCGACGTCGGCACCACCAACATCCCGCCGGCCCTGTCCGAGTGGCACGTCGAGCCGGACAGCCCCCGCCACTTCGACATCGAGCTCGCCAAGCAGAAGCTCGACGCGGCCGGCTATGCGCTCAACGGCGACGGCAAGCGCCTGGACAAGGAGGGCAAGCCGATCGCGCTTCGCCTGTACTTCCCGAACACCGACGACGTCTACGCGAAATCGGCGCAGTTCGTGCAGGAGTGGTACGGCCAGCTGGGCATCGACGTGACGCTGCAGGGCTTCGGCAGCACCGCCCTGGGCAACATCGTGCTGCCGCCCGAGGGCGACGGCAAGGCCAACTACGACATCGAGCTGTGGGGCTGGGGCGGCAACCCCGACCCGAATGCCCTGCTGGACATCTTCACCTGCGGGGAGATCGGCACGACGTCCGACAGCCAGTACTGCAACCCGGCCTTCGACGCTCTCTACGAGCAGGAGCTCACGGAGGCCGGTGACGCCCGTCACGAGACGCTGGCCAAGATGCAGAACCTGATCTACGACGAGGCGCCGTACGACATCCTGTTCTACGACGCGAACCTGGACGTCTACCGCAACGACAAGTTCGCGGGCTGGGAGAACATGCCCGCGGACGGGACGCCACTGTTCTCCTACGGCACCCTCAACTACACCCTGCTGCGTGACGCGACGGCCGAGCCGCCGCCCACGCCGGAGGCCCCGACCGCGGCGGCCTCGCAGGCACCCGGGCAGTCCGCGCCCGCCGCGCCGACGTCGGCGCCCACCGCCTCGGGCGGGACCGTGGGTTCGGACAGCTCGACCGGCGGCTCGGGCAGCAACACCACGCTGCTGCTCGTGCTGGTCGCCGTGGTCGCCGTCGTGGTCGTCGGCGGGCTCGTGTACTCCCGCCGCCGATCGAGCACCAACGTCGAGGACGAATAGCCGCGTCCCATGACGCGACTGCCCATGGGGGTCGCCGCCCGGCGGCCCCCATCTGAACCCTGGGGGCGTCCGTGAGCGGCCGCTACATCGCGCGCAAGGCGCTGGGAGCCCTCGTCACGATCATCGCGATCGTGCTGCTGAACTTCGTTCTGTTCCGGATGATGCCGGGCTCGCCCGAGCGGGCCGTCAAGAACCCCAACCTCACGCCCGAGTTCATCGCCGAGCTGCGCGCCCGGTACGGGCTGGACAAGCCCATCCTGCCGGACCAGCTGGTGTCGTACATCGAGTCGACGGCGCAGGGCGACCTCGGGTACTCGATCAAGTACCGGGGAGCGCCGGTCACCGACGTCCTGTTCGAGGCCGTCGGCCCGACCGTGCTGCTGATCGGCCTGGGCGAGGCGATCGCGATCGTCGTCGGGCTGTGGATCGGCGCCAGATCCGGCTGGAAACGCGGCGGCGGGATCGACCGCATCGGCAACGGGATCAGCCTCGTGCTGTATTCGATGCCGTACTTCGTGATCGGCATGCCCCTGATCATCGTGTTCGCGTCGGGCCTGGGCTGGTTCCCGACGTCGGGGATGACGACGCCCGGCGGGGACAAGACGCCGATCGAATCCGCGCTGGACCTCCTGCACCACCTGGTGCTGCCGCTGACCGCGGTCGCGCTCGGGCTGATCGGGGCGTACTCGATCCTCATGCGCTCGTCGATCATCGAGACCCGGGCGGAGGACTACATCACGACGGCCCGCGCCAAGGGGCTCTCGGACAGCCGCATCCTCAACCAGCACGCGTTCCCCAACGCCCTGCTCCCGATGGTGACGCTGATCGCCATCAACCTGGGCTACGTCGTGGCCGGGGCGATCACCGCCGAGGTGGTGTTCAGCTGGCCCGGGCTGGGCACGCTCACCGTGCAGGCGCTCGACAGCCGCGACTACCCGCTCCTGCAGGGCATCTTCCTGCTCGTCGCCGTGTCGGTGGTGCTGGCCAACTTCGCCGCGGACATCGTCTACGGCTACCTCGACCCGCGGGTGCGGACGTGAGCGTCACCGGAATCGCGGGCCCCGAGCTCCGCGCCGGGCGATGGTCGGGCACCGGCCGTCGCGCCGGCGACTTCATGCGCCGCCTGCTGGGCCGGACCGATGGCCTCGTCGGGATCGCGATCCTGTCCTTGTTCACGCTGCTCGCCCTGTTCCCGAACCTGTTCGTCGGGCCGCTCGAGACGCTGACCTCGGCGACCGGCCAGCCGCTGCAGCCGCCGAGCCCCGAGTACTGGTTCGGCACGGACGAGCTCGGCCGGGACATCCTCAACCTGACCGTCCATGGCGCCCGGATCTCGATGACGATCGGGCTCCTCGCGACGATCGTGACGATCTTCATCGGCGCGCTGGTCGGCATCGTGGCGGGCTTCGTCGGCGGGACGGTCGACGGCATCCTGATGCGCGTGTCGGACTTCTTCCTCGTGCTGCCCACGGTCGTGCTCGCCCTGATCCTCGCGCCGATCATGCTCGACGTCATCGGACCCAACGCCCAGCTGTTCGGCATCCGCTCCACGCTGCTGGTGGTCGTGATCGTCATCGGCCTGACCAGCTGGGCCACGACCGCGCGCGTGATCCGCAGCCAGGTGCTGTCGCTCAAGGAGCGGATGTTCGTCGACCGGGCCCGGGTCATCGGATCGGGCTCGGGGCGGATCATGCGCCGCCACATCCTGCCCAACGTCGTCAACCTCATCGTGGCCCAGTCGGTGCTGACGTTCGCGACCGCGGTGTTCACCGAGACGACCCTCGCCTTCATCGGCCTCGGCGACCCGACGGCGCCGTCGTGGGGCCAGCTGCTGAACAACGCCCAGTCGGGCGGAGCGCTTGGGCTCGGCGCCTGGTGGTACATCGCGCCGCCGGCGATCGCCGTCGTGCTCGTCGTGCTGGCGTTCACGCTCGTGGGCAACGCGCTCGATGACGTGCTGAACCCCAAGGCGCTGAGCCGCCGATGAGCGATTCCGTCGAGCGGACCGGTCCCGCCGAAACCCTGCTGACGGCCCCGGTCGCCGCGGATTCGGCAGCGATCCGCGGCCGCCGCCAGTGGCCGCTGCCCAAGCTCGCCGTGCCCGATTCACCGCTGCTCGTGGTCGAGGACCTCGCCGTGCGGTTCAGCCTCCCGACGGGCAGCGTCAAGGCGGTCGACGGGGTCAGCTTCCGGCTCGACGACGGGGAGGCGCTCGGGATCGCGGGGGAATTGGGCTGCGGCAAGACCACGACCGCGCTGTCCCTGGTGCGGCTGCTGCCGGCCAACGGGCGCATCCGGTCGGGCAAGATCGAGCTGTTCGGGATCGACCTCGTCCCCAAGACCGAGACCCAGCTCGCCCGCTACCGGTGGCGCGAGATCTCGATCGTGTTCCAGGGCGCGATGAACGCCCTCAACCCCGTCCGCCGGGTGGGCGACCAGATCGCAGAGCCGATCGAGGTCCGCCTGGGCCAGCCCCGCGAGGCGTCACGCAAGCGGGCGGCAGAGCTGCTCGACCTCGTGGGCATCCCGAAGAAGCGGGCGACGGCCTACCCGCACGAGCTCTCGGGTGGCATGCGCCAGCGCGCGATGATCGCCATGGCGCTCGCCTGCGACCCGGCGATCGTGATCGGCGACGAGCCGACGACCGCGCTCGACGTGATGGTGCAGGCGCAGATCCTGCAGCTGCTCGAGCAGCTCCGGCGGGACCTCGGCCTGTCGCTGATCCTGATCACCCACGACCTGTCGGTGATCGCCGAGACCTGTGACAAGGTCATGGTCATGTATGCGGGCCGGATCGCCGAGGAAGGGCCCGTCCGGCGCGTGTTCACCGCCCCGCGCCACCCGTACACCCAGGCGCTGCTCGGCGCCTATCCCAACATCCACGCCGACCGGCGCACGCTCGAGGTCATCCCGGGCATGCCGCCCGACCTGCGCAACCCGCCGCCGGGCTGCCGCTTCGCGCCGCGTTGCGCGTTCGCGATGCCCGTCTGCACGGAGGTCGTGCCGCCGGAGGTGACCTTCGCCGACGGCGTCCGGGTCGCCTGCCACCTGTACCCGACCTCCGACGCGCCGATGGCGGGCGAGGCGGCGGCGAGCGTGGCGCCGCACGAGGTGATCGGGCACGACGCGATCCCCCACGAGCACCCGGCGCCCGTGTCGTCGCCGGCCCCGGCCGCGGGGCCGCTCCGGTGACCGAGCCGGGCGTCGGCGAGGACCTGCTGATCGTCGAGGGCCTCGAGGTCCACTTCCCGATCCGGGGCGGGCTGTTCGACTCCCTGACCCGCAAGCCCGCCGCGGTCGTCCGCGCCGTCGACGGCATCGACCTCTCGATCCGCAAGGGCGAGATCCTGGGCCTGGTCGGCGAGTCCGGCTCCGGCAAGACCACGACCGGGCGCGTCATCGTCAAGCTCACCAAGCAGACGGGCGGCCGGATCGTGTTCGGCGGGGAGGACGTGTCGACCCTGTGGGGGACCAAGGCGCTGCGCACCTACCGCCGGCGGGTGCAGCTGATCTTCCAGGACCCGTACGAGACGCTCAACCCCAAGCACACGATCGCCGACTTCGTCGCGGAGCCGCTCATCGTCAACAACATGGGGTCGCGGGCGGAGCGGGACGCCCGGGTGGCCTCGGCGCTCGAGGCCGCCGGCCTGCGCCCGGCGGCGGACTTCGCGGGCCGCTACCCCCACGAGCTCTCCGGCGGCCAGCGGCAGCGCGTCGTGATCGCCGGCGCGCTGGTGATGGACCCGGAGCTGATCGTCGCCGACGAGCCGGTCTCGATGCTCGACGTGTCGATCCGGACCGAGCTCCTGCGCCTGATGCTCGACCTGCGCAGGGAACGCGGGCTGACGTACCTGTTCATCACCCACGACCTGTCGCTGGCCTGGGTGCTGGCCGACCGGATCGCGGTCATGTACCTGGGCCGGATCATGGAGATCGGCCCCGCGGAACAGGTCATCCGCTCGCCGCGCAACCCGTACACCCAGGCCCTGGTGTCGGTGAGCCCGTCGCCGGATCCGCCCGAGGTCGGCTTCCGCACCAAGCGGACGATCCTCGTGGGCGAGACGCCCGACGCGGTCCACATCCCGTCCGGCTGCCGCTTCCACCCGCGCTGCCCGCTCGCATTCGACCGGTGCAGGGTGGAGGAGCCGCCGCTGATCGAGGTCGCCGAGGGCCACATGGCGGCGTGCTGGCTGGCCGATGCCGGCCCGCGCGAGCTGCCGATCCTCGACGCCGTGCCCGCCCCGCCGCCGAGCGCCGCCGCGGCCACGGACAAGCCTGCCGAGTCAGCACCCGAGGCGGCGACCCCAGGCTGAGGTCGCCCCGGCGCGCCGCCGAGGCGACCGTCGTGGATCGATCAGGCGACCTCTTCCGACCCCGGCTGCTCGGCCGGGAAGGTCTCGGCGCCGCCGTCGATCAGGCGCCACGCCAACCAGCCCAGGATGCCGCCGACGATCGGCCCCACGATGTAGATCCAGATCTTCGACAGGTCGCCGCCGACGATGGCCGACCCGAGCGAGCGCGCCGGGTTGACGGATGCCCCGCTCAGCGTCGCGATGCCGAAGTGGATGGCGACGAGCGTCAGCGGGATGGCCAGCGCCGCGAGCGCCGGCGCGCGTTTCGTCGAGGCGAGGATGACGGCGAGGAAGATGGCGGTGGCGACCGTCTCGATGATCACGGCACCGCCGTCGCTGATGCCTGCACCCGGCGCCGTGATGCCGTTCTTGACGGCCTGCTGGCTGACGGCGACGGCCACGACCAGGCCCGCGCCGATCGCACCGATGATCTGCGAAAAGACGTACCCGACCGCGTCCATCGGCGTCGTCCGCTTGTCGAGCACCATCGCGATCGTCACCGCCGGGTTGAAGTGGCCGCCGGAAATGTGGCCGAAGGCGAAGATGGCCGCGAGGAGCCCGAATCCAAACGCCCACGGCACGACGAGCAGGTTCGGCGCTCCCGGGGGGCTCGCGTTGGCGAAGGCCGGGACAGACAGGTACCCGATCGTGAAGAACGCGAACGAGCCGACCAGCTCGGCGGAGTACTTGCGGAAGTCCATCGGCGGTCCAACCTCCCTTGGGGCGCCGAGATCCGGCGCACACAGCCGTGGACTAGTATCCCGCCTTGGTCGACCCCGACGGGGCGGTTTCGCGCTCGGAGCGACCGGCCGTCGTCAGGCGGCCGCGGGGAGGGCGACCGGGTCGGCGGCGGCGAGCTCCAGGCGGACGCCGCAGCCGTCGCACGCGAGGGCGTCCTCCTCGTCGTCGAACGGCGCTGGCCGCTCGCACAGGGGGCAGTCGACGATGAGCATCGGGTGGGTCTCCAGTGAGGTGGGGTGCATCACGCCACGCATCGTCGGACCGTCCCGTGACACCTAGCCTGTCACGACCCCTCGCACGAATTCGGACGCAGCCCTGAGAATGCCCGCATGACCGCCCCTGCCATCGAGACGCACGGCCTGCGCAAGGTCTACGGCAGGACCGTGGGCCTCGATGCGCTCGACCTCACGGTCGAGCCGGGCGAGGTGTTCGGCTTCCTCGGCCCCAACGGCGCAGGCAAGACGACGGCGGTCAAGCTCCTGCTCGGGCTCACCCGGCCGACCGCCGGTACGGGCCGGGTGCTCGGCCGCCCGATCGGGGACCGCGAGACGAGGCGCCGCGTTGGCTATCTCCCCGAGCTGTTCCGCTTTCAGGCGTGGCTGTCCGCCCACGAGGTGCTCACCCTGCACGCGCAGCTCGCCGGGCTGCCCGCGAAGGGGCGCAAGGCGGAGATCGCGCGCGTCCTCGAGCTCGCCGGGCTCGCCGACCGGTCGGACGACCGCACCGGCGGCTTCTCCAAGGGGATGCAGCAGCGCCTCGGCCTCGCGGCGGCGCTCATGGGCGACCCTGCGCTCGTGATCCTCGACGAGCCCACCTCCGCGCTCGACCCGGTCGGCCGCGACGACGTGCGCGTGATCATCCGGGAGGCGCGCGAGCGCGGGTCGGCCGTGTTCCTGAACTCGCACCTGCTGGGCGAGGTGGAGCGGCTGTGCGACCGGGTCGCGATCATCAACCACGGGCGGGTGATCGCGGCCGGCACGCTCGTGGACCTGCTCGGCGAGTCGGCGCTCCGGATGCGCGTCACCAGGCTGCCCGGGGACGGGGCCGTCGAGGCCGCGCTCGCGCCGTTCGGCACGCTCAGCTATGACGACGACTGGCTGACGATCCACCCGATCGACCCCGACCGCGTCCCCGATGCCGTCGCCGCGGTCGTCGACCTCGGCGGGCGGGTCCACGCCGTCGACCCCGGCCGGCGCAGCCTCGAGGACCTGTTCCTGGGCATGGTCCGCGAGGACGACCCTGAGCCCGCGCCGGACGCCGCCGCGCCCGGGAGCCCGCCGGCATGACCCTGCGGCTCATCCTCGTGATCGCCGGGCTCACCCTGCGCGAGTTCGTCCGCCGCCGGGTGGTCTGGGTGCTGCTGGTCCTGGTCGTCGCGAGCGTCGCCCTGGTGGGCTGGGGCACTGAGCGCCTGGTCACGCTCGCGCGCGAGAACGACGTCGCCGAGCTCGAGATCCGGATCGGCGTGTCGCAGGTCCTGATCCTGATCGCGTTCATGTTCAGCTTCGTGCTCGCGATGTCGGCGGCGTTCCTCGCCGCCCCGGCGATCGCCTCGGACGTGGAGACGGGCACCGTGCTCGCGATGCTGGCCCGTCCGCTCCGCCGGAGCGACCTCCTGCTCGGGCGCTGGCTGGGGCTGTCGATCGTGGTCGGCGGCTATGCGGCGATGTCCGGCCTGTTCGCGATCGCCATCGTCGACCTCGTCAGCGGCCACGTGCCACCCGAGCCGCTGGTCGCGGTGGGATACCTGGCCTTCCAGGCGATCACCGTCCTCACGCTGGCGCTGGCCCTCGGGACCCGGCTGCCGGGCATCGCCGCCGGCGCGATCACCGTCGTGCTGTTCGGCGTCGGCTGGTTCGTGGGCGTGCTGGGCAGCATCGCGGTGGTGTTCGAGGCGGCGCCGCTGGCGAAGGCCGCCGACGTGATGCGGGTGATCATCCCGACCGACGGCCTGTGGCGCGGCGTGGTCTACGGCCTGGAGCCGCCCCTGGTCCTGCTGATCGCGGCCGGCCGGAGCCCGGAGGCGATGGCCGCCAACCCGTTCTTCGCCAGCGCCCCGCCCCCGCCCGCGTTCGTCGCCTGGAGCGTCATCTGGGTGGTGCTCGTGCTGCTGGCCGGCATCGCCCTGTTCCGGCGGCGCGAGCTGTAGAGTCCCGAGCCCGCCTACGTGATCGGCTTGGTATCGAACAGGGTGCTTCGCAGCGGCGCGCTACCGGCCGGGCGGCCGGCGTTGTAGACGGACACGAACACGTCGGCCGAGACGGTCTTCCTGCCGGCGCTCCCGTAGATCGTCACCCGGTACAGCCGGCCCGACACGCCACGGTTCGTCAGGTCGAGCCTGGTCACGTCGCCCACGCTCGTCCGCGCGTCCTTGCGCAGGATCGACGACAGTTGGGCGCGCGTCAGCGTCGCCGTCTGCCAGGTCGCGTACGGCGAGGCGGCATCGAACGCCTTGCCGTCGGCGTCGCGATCGGCAAACCCGCGCAGATACCCGATGGGCGAGGCGGTCACCGCGCCCGATGGCCCCACGAACGCGTACTCGTTGTTCTCGGTCGCACCGCCACCGGTCGAGTGATAGAAGGCGTTGATCGCGTGGTGGTGGCGGCCCTTGACGAGGATGGCCCCCGGGGCGCCGTCGATGATCGCGTTGGTACGGTCGGTCTCCACCTCGGCGCCCAGGTAGACCTGCGTCCGCGTGTCGTCATAGAGGTCGAAGGCGCCCGAGCCAGGATGCAGCCGGCGCACCGCGTAGCTCCGTGACGCGATCGCCTGGGCCCGCAGCGCCGCCCCCGGCCAGCTCGAGGGCATCTCCGCGGGCAGCACGCCCCGCACGTAGTCGTCGAGGCCGACGCGGTTGACGACGCGGGCCGAAGGCCCGGTGAGGACGACCTTGAGCGCGCCGCGGTAGGTGTCGTGCGCGGCGGGCTGGGCGTCGAGCTGGAGGCGGGTGTCGGGATCGGCCGGCCGGACCACGACCGTCGCGGAGAAAACGCCGGCGAACAACGGCGTGGTGCCGTCCGGGGCGAGGACCTCCAGCTGGGTGCCCGGCCCGGACGTGTCCTGGAGCACGACGTCGGGCTGCCAGGCGCGGAGCTCGGCCCCGGCCGGGAAGGTGGCGTCGAGGCCGTCGACCGTCCACGACCCGCCGCGGCCGTGGATCACGAGCGGGCTCGCGGCCGTGGCGGGTTCCTTGTCGAGCAGCAGGACGCGGACGACCTGGGCGGGATCGGTGGTCGCGGGCCTGGCGGATCGGTAGTAGGCGGCGAGGATCCGGGTGGCGGTCTCGCCGGCCTTCGCCCGGCCGCGGGCGCCGTACTGGCTCATGCCCACGCCGTGGCCCGACCCTCGGCCGTGGAACGTGATCGTCGAGCCGAGGGACGTGATCGAGGCCGACGAGGCGTCGAGGGAGGGATCGGCGGCGGGCGCCAGCACCGTGCTCGGGACGGGTGCCGATCGGGCTGCGAGCGGGGCCGCCGATCGGACGGGCGACGCCTGGGCGACGGGCGCGATCGCCGTCAGCGTGAGCAGGACCGCCGCGAGGACGACCGGCCGGCTGCGGAATTCGACGCGCGGATCGCGCGGGCGTCGCTCGATCGATGACCATCCTCCCAGTCTGGGTGGTTCCGGCACGCACCGGCCATGGGCCGCAGGGACCAGCGCGAAGGGAACGCCGGTACCAGCATGGCACCCGTCGTCTACTGTCGTCTCATGATTCGCGTCTACCTCGGCCACGGCGCATCGGGGACCGCGGCGTCGATGGCGCCGTGGGTCGACGGCCTGCGCGATCGGGGCATCGAGGCGCACGCGCTCGAGCTGCCCAGGCGCAAGGCCGAGGACGCGGTCGCCGCCTACGAGGCGCAGGTCCCCGACGAGCTCGGGGCGGTCGTCGGCGGGCACTCCTTCGGGGGCCGGGTCGCCTCGCTGGCGGTCGCGGGGGTGCACGTGGCGGGCGCGGCCGGGCGCGTCAACCCATATGCCGGCCTGGTCTGCCTGTCCTACCCGCTGCACGCCCCCGGACGCCAGGAAGCCGCCGAGGCGAGGTCCGCGCACTGGGCCGCAATCGACGTGCCCGCGCTGCTGCTGTCCGGCACGTCGGACCCGTTCGCCAACATCGACCTGCTCGAGGCCGCGATGCCCAGGCTTCGCCTGGGGCAGCTGGTGACGTATCCGGGGCTCGGCCACGGGCTGCTGCCCGTCCGCGACGATGCGCTCGATCGGATCGCGGCGTTCATCGCCGCGCTGGCGGATCCTTCGACCGGCTAGCGGAACAGGCCGCGGCGCTTCGGCGGGGCCGCGGTCTGCTCGGGCCTGCCGTGCATCGAGCCGAGGATGGCCTCGATCTGGGCCCGGTAGCGGCCGCCCTCGCGGTGCGTGGCCAGCCACTGCAGGTAGCCGGGGTCGACCCGGGCGATCTCGCCCAGCGACCACCCGATGTGGCGACCGAAGTGGAGCACGCTGCCGCGCGGGTTGCCGGGCGGCGGACCCGCGGCGCCTTCGCCGTGCGGCCCGCGGCGCCACGCCGTGCCGGAGCCGCCGGCGCGGTCGTTGCGTCCGCCGCCGCCGCCGCTCCGTCCGGCGGCGCCCGCCTCGTGGGCGGTCGCGAGCAGCTTGGCGGCGTGCGCCTTGTCCCACACCAGCCGCCGGCCGGGATCGCGGAGGATCGCCCAGGCCGCGTTGATGTCGGCCATGCGCTGCTCGGCATCCGGCGCGTGCGACACGTCCGGGTGGTGGCGTCGGGCGAGCGTCCGGTAGGCCGCCGCGATCGTCGCCGTCGTCGCGTTCGGGCGAACGCCCAGCACCGCGTAGGGGTCGGGCTCGGCGGTCACGGGAAGCGATGATAAGCGCCCGGTGAGTGGCAGCGGCTAGGATCGCGGAGTGAGCAGAGAGCGGCTGACCGATGATGGACGGGTCCGCTGCGCCTGGGGCTCAGGACCCGAGCCCGAGTACCGGGCGTACCACGATCTCGAGTGGGGGGTGCCGATCCGCGACGAGCGCCACCTGTTCGAGCTGCTGGTCCTCGAGGGCGCTCAGGCAGGCCTCTCGTGGTGGACGATCCTGCGCAAGCGCGAGGGCTATCGGCGGGCGTTCGCGGGCTTCGATCCCGCGGCGGTGGCGGCGTTCGACGACGCGGACCGGGTGCGCCTGATCGCCGACACTGGCATCGTCCGCAACCGGGGCAAGATCGAGTCGGCGATCGGCAACGCGCGGGCCACGCTGGAGCTCCAGGCGGCGGGCTCGAGCCTCGTCGACCACCTGTGGTCCTTCGTCGACGGCCGGCCGATCCTCAACGACTGGACGGCCGAGGGCCACGCGCCGGCCGAGACCGACGCCTCACGGGCGATGAGCAAGGACCTCAAGGCGCGCGGCTTCCGGTTCGTCGGCCCGACGATCTGCTACGCGCTGATGCAGTCGGCCGGGCTCGTCAACGACCACGTCGTCAGCTGCTTCCGGTACACGGAGGTGCAGGCGGAGGGATAGCGAACGACGATCAGCGGGAGGCGCGCCAGGCGTCCCGCAGCTTCATCCGCCCGCCGGTCTGGAGGACCGCGCCGGAGTAGACGCGCCCGCCGATGACGAACAGCGCCCAGATCGCGACCAGCATCAGCACGATCGAGACGACGACCTGCCAGGACGGGATGGCATCCAGCGCCGCGCGCAGCGGGACGACCATCGGCGCCGATGGCGGGAAGAACGTCAGCAGGTTGGCGACGAGGCCGTCGGGCTCCTGGGTGACCAGCAGGATCGAGACGAGGTACGACAGGGTGACGATCATCGTCACCGGCAGCGACGCGTTCGACGCTTCGTCGACACGTGAGGCCAGCGAGCCCAGGAACCCCATCGCGGTCGAGTAGAAGGCGAAGCCCAGGATGAACCAGGTCACCAGCTGGATGACGGCAACGGCGGTCGTCGGGGGCAGCACGAGACGGCCGCTGATCTGGGCCGCGGCGATCCCGGCCGCGACGAGGACGACGAGCTGGACGAGGGCGAGGAGGCCGATGCCGAGCACCTTGCCCATCAGCAGGTCGCGCGGCTGCACCGTCGTGAGGACGACCTCGACGACCCGGCTCTGCTTCTCCTCGACCACGCCCGTCAGCACCCACGTGCCGTACGTGAAGATCCCGATGAACATCAGGATGATCCCGGCGTTGGCGAAGATGACCGCGGTCGTGTGCTCCTCGGTCGGCGGCTCGAGCGGGTCGACGGTCGGCGGCTCGAGGAGGGCGGCGTCGGCGCCCGCGCGCAGGCCGATGACCGCGGCGGATGTGATCGCCTGGATCCGGTTGTCCGCGTCCTCGAGCACGATCAGCTCGCCCGGTGCGGACAGGTCGGCGGGGACGACGAGGGCGGCGTCGATCGTCTTGGCGCGCAGGGCGGCGTCGGCCGCGGCCCGGTCCGGGACCGTGCTGATGTCGAGCGTCAGGTCGTACTGCCCGGCCACGCCCTCGATCGCGGCCTGGAGGCCGGCGGGCGGCGTGCCGACCAGGGCGACGTTCGGCGACTCGTCCTGGCCGAGGAGGAACGCGGGCAGCAGGAACCCCGCGACCAGGAGGAACACCGTGAACACGAGCGACAGCAGGTAGCCCCGGCTGCGGCCGCGCTCGAGGATCTCGCGCATCGCCACGAGGCGGATCGCGCGAAGCCGGTGCATCAAGCCGCGTCCTCGGCCGATGGCTGCGGCGCGGTGACCGCCTCCATGAACAGCTCCGACAGCCGAGGGGGCTCGAAGGAGAACCGCCGCACCTCGCCCGCGCGGCCCGCCGCCGCGAGCAGGGCCGCGAGGTCTGCGTGCTCATCGACGAGGAGCTTGACCCAGTCACCGTCACGCTCGATGACCGACGCCCCGCTGATGCCCTCGAGCCACGCGCCGCCATTGCCGGCGACCTCCACCTCGAGATGACGCCGGCCGGAGGCCGACTTGAGCGCGTCGATCTCGCCGTCGGCGACCACTCGTCCGCGGCTGACGATCACGACGTCCTCGCACACCTCCTCGACGAGGTCGAGCTGGTGGGAGCTGAACACCACGCCGACGCCGGCCGCGGCACGCTCGCGCAGGACCTCGGTCATCGTCTGGACGCCGAGCGGGTCGAGCCCCGAGAACGGCTCGTCGAGCACCAGCAGCTCCGGATCGTGGACCAGCGCCGTCGCCAGCTGGATCCGCTGCTGGTTGCCGTGGGACAGGTCCTCGAGCTTCGACTTCGCGCGGTCGGCCAGGCCGAACCGCTCCAGCCAGGCGGCCGTGCGCGTCCGCGCGTCGCGGCCCGACAGCCCGTGGTGCTGGGCGAAGTACGCGAGCTGCTCGCCGACCCGCATCCGTGGGTAGAGCCCGCGTTGCTCGGGCATGTACCCGAAGCGCAGCCGCGTGGTCGGGTCGACGGGTCGCCCGTCCCAGCGCACCTCACCGGTCTCGGGGACCGCGAGGCCGAAGATGCAGCGCATGGTCGTGGTCTTGCCGGCGCCGTTCGGCCCCAGGAACCCGAGCAGCCGGCCGCGGCGGGCCGTCAACGACGCGCCGTCGAGCGCGGTGACGGCGCCGTAGTGCTTGGTCAGGCCCCGGATCTCGAGCATGGTCGGGCCACGATAGCGGACGACGTTGAGCGCATGACGACGCCGCCCCGCGTCGGGGGCGGCGTCGAGGATCGTCCTCGCGTCAGGGGAGGCGCGTGATCCAGTACGGCGTGGTGGCCGTCGGCGGGGTGTTGAAGCGGGCGTTGACGACCCACAGCCGTCCGGCCGAGAACGCGATGGTCGTCGGCACGTCGAGGTCCGGCGACGTCAGCGTGCGGACGAGGCGCGCCGACCCGAGGTGCGCCCCGAGCCGGAACACGTCGACCTCGTTGAGCGCGTTGCGGCCGACGGCCAGGCGCGAGCCGACGACCTCGAGGCCGTCGCCGGACGAGACGCTGGCGCCGCCGAGGTCGATCTCGCGCGTCTCGCCCGTCCGCGGGTTCACGCGGAACAGCAGGCCGGTGTTGGACTGGACGAGGATCAGCCAGCCATGCGACGCGACGATCCCGTTCGCGTTGAACCCGTCCTCGTACTGGATGTCGCCGGTCAGGGGCAGCGTGAAGGCCGCCGACGGATCGGGCAGCCGTCCATGCCGGCCGAGCGGCACGACGACCAGCTGCTGGAGGTTCGAGTCGGTCACGTAGACGGCCCGCCGCGTGACCACGACGTCGTTGAGGAACCCGGTCGTCAGGTGGTAGGTCTGGAGCAGCGCGCCGGTGCGCGCGTCGTAGGCGCGGACCTCGCTGGTCGCGCCGCCGGCGGCCCAGATGCGGTGCCGGCCGCGCTCGTAGTCGACGCCGACGGTGACCCGGCCGGGCGCGCCGGCCGCAAGCGGGACGACGTCGCCCGTCCGCAGGTTGACCCGCGCGATCGCGCCGTCGGCCAGGGACCCGACGTACGCGGTGGTCCCGCGTCCAGCCGTGATCCCCTCGGGCGCCCAGCCGTCGGGCAGGTCGATGCGGGCGGGGAACGGGTGCGCCGAGACGGGCGCGACGAGCAGGAGCAGGGTGAGCAGTGCCGCGAAGGGCGCGGCGAGGAGTCGAGTCATCGGATCCTCCGGGGAAGGGCGCCCGCGGGCGCCGGGCGGTGTGTCGCCCTCAGGATCCGGTACACCCGGCCGGTGCCCGGTTGCGCCCGGCACCCCAACCCTTGCAGCGGTGCGAAAACGGCATCGCTGGCGCCTGCGCGCACGAAACGGCCCCGGCCCGCCGAAGCGGACCGGGGTCGGCGACGGATCGGCCTACGAGGCGACGATCGTTCCCGTCATGTCCGGGTGCACGTCGCACCGGAAGAAGTACGTGCCCACGGCGAGGGCCGGGACCTGGTAGACCCGGGTCGCGCCGCTGAAGATCTCGCCCTGGAACAGGGCCTGGGTGGCCGACGAGTCGGTGTAGATCGCCACGTTGTGCGGCGCACGGTCCTGGTTGTCGAAGGCGAGCTGGAAGGCCTTGCCCGCCGGCGCCTTGACGTCGGTGGTCACGAACTTGATGTCCTTGGCCACGATCGCCGGGGCGTTCGGATCGAGCGAGACGGTCGGGGCGGCCGGCTGGCCGGCGTTGGTGGAGCCGCACGCCGCCGCTGCGAGCGCGACGGCCGCGAGCGCGACGGTTGCGAGGAGGCGCTGCATGGTCGGGTTCCTCGTTGGTGGCGTGTCGGTCGGTGATCGGTCGGGTCAGGCCGCCGCGGCGCCGCCGCGGAGCTGGCCCACCTTCGACAGCCCGAGCGCGAGCTCGCGGCGGACGACGGTGACCGGGTTGCCGTCGGCGCGCAGGAAGTCGACGACGAGCAGGAAGATCAGCGCGACCTCGATGGCCTTCGCGATGTACGCGACGTCGTAGCGCGGGCCCATGATGGCCCAGCCGACGATCGACGCCAGGGCGTAGCCGATGAGGCCGAGGCGGACGAACCAGCGGAACCGGATGGCGAGCGCCAGCGGGACGATCATCGCCACCGCGGCGACGGCGTACCCGGTCGCGTTCAGGGTGAACAGCAGCCCGCCGAGGGTGCTGTGGATGTAGGCGGTGCCCAGGGTCAGCGCGACGATGCCGAAGCGGAGCGCGACGCCGGCGACGGTGAGGTCGCTCCTGGCCGAGTCGTTCACGGTGATGGAACCTCCGGGTGGACGGACGGGGGTTGACGGGTGATCGCCTGGTTGTCTCTGCCGGGGTGGTCCTCGGCGATGGCTGCACCGTACGGCGAGCCCGCGGCCCCGCACGCCCGACGGCGGTGGCCAGCCCGCGGCGACGAACGGCTCCGGTTCGACGTCGTCACGGGTCGGGTGCCGGATCGTCGTCCGACGACCCGCCGACGGGACAGATGACGCACGCCCGAAGCGGGGGGGCCGATTAGACTCGTCCGGTCGTGGCCACCAGATCCCGCCCCACGCCGGCCGCGAAGCCGGCCCCCGAGACCGCACCGAAGCCCTCCCCGCCGGGCGCGTCGAACGGCGCGCCGAAGGTCGCCGGCACGGCCGGCGCGAAGCGCGCCCGTGCTGCTGGCGGGAACGGCTCGCGCGCGACGGCCTCGGACGGGACGGACGTCATCCCGCCGATCCCGACGCTGGCCGCCCACGCCGACAGCGAGCGCGACCGGCTGCTGCAGGGTGCGGCGGAGGAGGCGGCCCGGCTGCTCGACGCCGACGGCGCGTTCGTCTACCTCGTCGATCCCGAGACCGGCATCCTGCACTTCACCCACTCGGCGGGGATTGCCGACCCCGAGCCCGGCCACTGGATCCGCGAGCTCCAGCTGCCCGTCGGCACCGGGATGTTCGGCAAGGCCGTCGCCGAGCGGCGGATGGTGGTGACCCAGGACTACACCGCCGACCGGAGCTTCAGTCACGCCCAGGGGCCCGATCGCTTCGTCGACGAGGTCGGGCTGCGCTCGCTCGTCGTCGCGCCCCTCGTCGCGGGGATGGAGGTGTTCGGGGCGCTGGGCACGTTTTCGCGTCGCCCCGACGCGTTCTCCGCGCCCCAGATCGCGCTCGTCCGCTCGCTCGCCGAGCACGCCGCGTTCGCGATGGCGAACGCCCGGCTGATCGCGGAGCTGGACCGGTCGCGCCAGGCCGGCGAGCGCCAGGCGGTGGTCGAACGCTCGCTGCGCGAGCTCGGCACTCGCATCTCGGGCGCGCGGGATCCCGAGGCGGTCGTCCAGTTCACGATCGACGAGGCCCTGCGGCTGCTCGACGGCGACGGCGCGCGCATCGACATCGTCGACCCGGAGGCGCGGCTGCTCAAGGGCCTGTTCTCATCGGGCGACGAGCAGATCCTGGAGAGCGAGTGGCCGCGCGATCCGGACGACACGCTCGAGGTCGGCGCGTCCGGACGCGCGGTCGTCACCGGCGAGACCTACATCTCGCGCGACTACATCGAGGATCCCAACCTCGTGCATGGGCACGGGCCGGACACCTACGTCCGCTCGAAGGGGATCCACGGCGTCATCGCCACGCCGCTCCACGGCGACCAGGGCCCGTTCGGCGCGATCACGGTGTGGTCGACCAAGGTCGACGCCTTCGGGCCCGACGACGCCGCCCTGCTCGAGACCATCGCCGGCCAGTCGGCCGTCGCGCTCGGGCGTGCGCGCCTGATCGAGGAGCTGGGCCGATCGCGCGAGGCCCTCGCCCGGCGAGCCGAGGAGGAACGGACGCTGCGCGAGATCGGCGGCCGCCTCGCGACGATCGGGAGCGACCCCGGCGACCTCCTGCTGCGGATCGTCCACGAGGCGGCCCGCCTGCTGGGCGCGGAGCGCGCCCGCCTCGACCTCGTCGAGCCGGTCCAGGGCAAGGTGATCTGGACCTACCCCGAGGACAGCCCGTTCACCGACGCGCCGGTGCTCGACTCGCCCGAGGACGAGGAGCCGATCGGCCTGGCCGGGCTCGCCGTGCGCGAGGGCCGGCCGGTCGCGACCGGCGACTACATGGCCGACCGACGGTTCAAGCACTACAAGGAGGGCGACGAGGGCGTGCAGCAGGTCAACCTGCACTCCGTGATCACGGCGCCCGTCGTCGGCGAGGACGGCCTCGTCGGCGTGTTCCAGGCGGGCCACCGCGATCGCGACGCGTTCGGGGAGGACGCCCTGCGCCTGCTCGACGCGCTGGCCGGCCAGGCCTCGGTCGCGCTCGCCAACGCCCGCCTCGTGGACCGCCTCGCGACCTCGCAGGGCGCCCTCGAGCGGACCGCCGACGCCGAGCGCGCGCTGCGCGAGATCGCCCGGCGCATGATGACGATCCAGGACCCGGCCGAGCTGCTCCAGGACGTGGTCGACGAGGCGGCCCGCCTGCTCGGGTCGTCGGGCGCCGTCATCGACCTCCTCGACCCGGCTACGGGCGAGGTCCACTGGGCGCACGACGCCGGCATGGACGACGCGACCCGGTCCGAGTGGCAGGCGCTGGGCGTCGGCGGATCGGGCGTCCACCTCGCCATCCGCGAGCGGCGGGTCGTCGTCACCCCCGAGTACGCCGCCGACGAGCGCTTCCCCGATGGAGCGCCGCACCGCGAGTTCTTCGACCGGGTCGGCATCCGGTCGATCGCGTTCGCGCCGCTGATCGGCGAGGCCGTCGTGCTCGGCACCCTCGCGGTGTTCTCCGGCGAGGTCGGCCGGTTCGGCGAGCAGGAAGGTGCGCTGCTCGCGGCCCTCGCGGACCTCGCGACGATCGCCATCCACAACGCGGAGCTGATCCGGGAGCTCGGCCGGTCGCGCGAGGAGACCTCCCGCCGCGCCGAGACGGAGCGCACCCTGCGCGAGATCGCGGCGCGCGTCACGGCGATCCGCGACGCCGACGCGATCCTCGGCCTGATCGTCGACGAGACGCGGCGCGTCCTGGCCTCGGACGGCGCGCACCTCACCCGGATCTCGGACGACCGGACCCACCTCACGCCGGTGGTTCTCGCGGGCGGCATGGACGACGAGACCCGCAGCTGGCTGCGCACCCAGCAGTTCCCGATCGACGGCGGCATCAACGGGCTCGCGGCCGGCCAAGGCCGGGTCGTGTGGACGCCGAGCTACGCGACGGACCCGCGGATCCCGCGCGACACGGCCGACCTCGAGACGGCGGAGCGGATGGGCCTCGGCGCGATGGCCGCGGCGCCACTCCGCGCGCCCGGCGGCGAGGTCATCGGCACGCTCGCGGTGAGCTACCGCCAGTCGGGCACGATCGCGCCCGACCGCCTGGCCACCCTCCAGGCCCTCGCCGACCACGCCGCGATCGCGCTGTCGAACTCCGACCTGCTCGAGCGTCTCGAGGCGTCCGAGGCCAACTACCGCGGCCTGGTGCAGACGACGCCGGACGTGATCTGGCGCAACGACGCCGAGGGGCGGTTCACCTTCCTCGCGGACACGGCCGAGACGCTGTTCGGCTGGACCGCGAAGGAGCTGACCGGGCAGCACTTCTCGTTCGTGATGGCCGACGAGGCGCTGGAGCCCGCCGACGAGGCCTGGGCAAGGATCAACGACCCGGACAGCCCGCCACTCCGCCTGCGATTCGTCGTGAAGCGCAAGGACGGCACGGTGTTCCCGACCGAGGTGTCGGCCGTCGGGATCTTCGAGGACGGCGTCTTCGTCGGCGCCCAGGGCACGGTCCGCGACATCAGCGATCGCGAGCGCCTGGAGCAGGTCGTGCGCGAGTCCGAGGTGCGCTACCGCTCGCTGGTCCAGTCGTCGCCCGACCTCATCTTCGAGATGGACGGCCGCGGCGTGTACACCTTCTACTCCGACCGCACCGAGGACGTCATCGGCTGGCTGCCCGACGAGCTGATCGGCCACTCGTTCACGGAGTTCATCGACATCGCGGCGTTCCCGCAGGCGCGCGAGCGCCTGGCGGAGATCGCCGCCAACCCGGGGCGCCCGTCGACGGACCGGCTGCTGATCCGCCACAAGGACGGGCACAAGATCCCGTTCGAGGTCAGCGTCGTCGGCCAGGTCGACGACGCGGGCCAGCTCGTCGCGATCCGTGGCGTGGCCCGCGACATCAGCGAGCGCGAACGCCTCGAGCTCGAGCTGCGGTCGTCCGAGGAGCGCTACCGGTTCCTCGTCGAGAACGCGCCCGACATCGTGTTCAGCGCCGACGCCCAGACCCGCTTCCTGTTCATCTCGGACACGATCGAGCGGCTGACGGGCTTCCGACCCGACGAGGTGGTCGGCCAGACGTTCGACCGCGTCGTCGCCCCGTCGTCGATGCATGTCGCCTCCGAGCGCTGGGAGCGGGTCGCGGCCAACCCGACCGAGCCGCAGGTGCTGCGCCTGGAGCTGCTGCGCAAGGACGGCGGCACGGTGCCGGTCGAGATCCACTCGGTGGCCCAGCTCGACGCCAGCGGCGACTTCGCCGGGGTCCACGGCTCCGCGCGCGACATCGGCGAGCGGGAACGCCTGGAGCGCGAGCTGCGCGAGTCCGAGGTCCGCTACCGCTACCTGGTGCAGTCGTCGCCCGACCTCGTGTGGATGACCGACGACGCCGGCCGGCTGACGTTCGTGTCCGACCAGTCCGGCACGATCCTCGGCTGGGAGCCCGAGGAGCTGATTGGCCGGTCGTTCAGCGAGCTGGCGCCGCCGGACGAGCGGCGCGGGGCGCTGGCGCGCTTCCGGGCCCTGCGGACCCGCCCCCACGAGGTGCACCGGACGCGGCTCAAGGTCCAGAGCCGCGACGGCCGCGAGCTCGCGATGGAGATCACCAGCATCGGCATGGTCCAGGACGGCGAGTTCATCGGCGCCCACGGCGCGGCCCGCGACGTCAGCGAGCGCGACCGGCTCGAACAGGACATCCGGCGCCAGGCGGTGGAGCTGGCGTCGTCAGAGGAGCGCTCGCACCTCGCGCGCGAGCTGCACGACTCGGTGACCCAGGCGCTGTTCTCGATGACGCTGCTGTCGCGGAGCATCGAGCTGCTGCTGGTCAAGGATCCGGCCCAGGTCCCGGGCAAGCTCTCGTCGCTGCGCGAGCTCCAGCGCGAGGCCCTCGCCGAGATGCGAGCGCTGATCTTCGAGCTCCGCCCCGGCAACGTCGAGGAGAACGGCCTCATCCAGGCGCTGCGCACGCACAGCGCGGCGCTGTCCGGACGGATCGGCCTGCCGGTCGTGGTGGAGGGCGACCTCGCGGTCCGCCCGTCGCTCGATTGCGAAGAGGGCCTGTACCGCATCGCGCAGGAGGCGCTGCACAACGTTGTCAAGCACGCGGGTGCGAAGCAGGTGCGGGTCGAGGTGGGCCGGGTCGCCGATGGCATCCACCTCCGCGTGATCGACGACGGCCGCGGCTTCGACCCGACCGCTGTCCCCGACGGTCACCTCGGCCTGGCCGGGATGCAATCACGTGCCGAACGCCTGGGCGGCACCCTGACCGTGGCCTCCATGCGCGACCGCGGGACGACGATCGACGTCGTCATTCCCGACGCGCGGCCCGTGGAGGCCGCCCCGGCCTGACGTCGCCGCGGTCCGAGCGCGACCCCGGGGCACCGCCGCGCATACGTCGAATGTCGCGCCGGACCGCGTCACTTGCCGGATTGCCTTGTCGGGCGCCCGTCCCTGACCCCGCACTGCAGGCGTGCCGCACCATCGGCCTCATGTCAGACCACGTCCTACCCGCCGAAGCCGCCGCGTCACCGGCCGGCGTCGGCACCCGCGTCCTCGTCGTCGACGCCGACGATCGGACGCGCGAGAGCCTGGTCGGGATCCTCGGCATCCGTCACCGCTTCACCGTCATCGGCAGCACCGGCCAGGTTTCCGACGCCATCGCGATCGTGCGCGACAAGCGCCCCGACGTCGTCGTCGTGGACCCGCGCCTGCCCGACGTCTCCAGCGGCGTGGCCCTGATCCGGCGCCTGCGCGTCATCGACCCCAACGTCCACATCCTCGCGATCGGCTGGTCGCCGGACCTCGAGAACTCCGCGCTCACCGCCGGCGCCCACGGCTTCATGCGCAAGACCTTCAAGCCCGCCGACCTCGCCTCGGCGGTCGGCCGATGCCTCGACGATGCGCCGGCCAACCCGTCATCGGACCCGTTGCCCGCCCCGGACCCGGTCGCCGGACCGGGCCCGATCCTGTAGTAGGATGCCGATGCAGTCGATTTCCGCCGCGTCAGCGCCAATCACCGCATTCCCCCCAATCCCCGGAGAGCAGCCCGTGGACGAAGCCCCCGTCATCCGCGTGCTCCTGGTGGACGACCACGCCGTCGTCCGGATGGGCCTGCGAGCCTTCTTCGACCTCCAGCCCGACATCGACGTCGTGGGCGAGGCCGCCGACGGCAGCGAGGGCGTGGCGATGGCCCGTCGGCTGACGCCCGACGTCATCCTGATGGACCTGCTGATGCCGAACATGGACGGCGTGACCGCGATCGGCCGGATCAAGGCCGAGCTCCCCGAGACGGAGATCGTCACCATGACGAGCTTCATCGAGGAGGAGAAGGTCACCGCAGCCCTCGAGGCGGGCGCGTCGGGCTACGTGCTCAAGGACGCCGAGGCCGAGGAGGTCGCCCAGGCGATCCGTGCCGCCTACGCCGGTGAGGTACACCTCGATCCCCAGGTCGCGCGGCTGCTCGCGCAGCGGATGCGCGCCAAGAAGGACCCGGAGCCGGTCGAGCCCCTGACCGACCGCGAGAAGGACGTCATGCGCCTGCTCGGCCAGGGCATGTCGAACAAGGAGATCGGCGCGAAGCTGTTCATCACCGAGCGCACCGCGCGGACCTACGTCAGCAACATCCTGGGCAAGCTCGGCCTGGCGTCGCGCACGCAGGCGGCGTTGTGGGCCGTCGAGCACAAGCTCGTCGAGGCGCCGGGCGCCTGACGCGCGCACCCCACCCGCCGCATGGCGGAGCGAGGGGAGGACCGTCGTGACCACACCGCCGCCAACCGACCCACCGCCGCCGACCGACCCACAGCCGGCAGGCGCACCGCCGCCGGCCCCCGAGCCATACCCGGCCCCGGCGCCGTCACCGGCCGCCGCCGACCCAGGCTCGGCCGTGCCTCCGCCGCCGGCTCCCGACCAGGCCGCGGCCGAACCGGGCTCCGCCGCGCCCCCGCCGGACGAGAGCCGCCACGACCGTCGCGCGCGCCGACGCGAGGAGCGCAAGGAGCGCCGCCAGCTCGACGGCGGGCCGTCGTCGGCGGGCCTCGTGTTCGGGATCATCCTCGTCGTCGCCGGCGCGATCATCCTCGCCGGCCGGCTCGCGGACCTCTCGCTCGGGGCATCTGCGTGGCCGCTGTGGCTGATCGTCCCGGGCGTGGCGATGGTGATCGGCTCGTTCGCGATCCCGCCACGCGGCGGCCTCGGGCTCGCGATCCCGGGCGCGATGCTGACGATGGTCGGCGTCGTGCTCTGGGTCCAGGCCGCGACCGGCCTGTACTCGACGTGGGCATACGCCTGGGCGCTTGTCGCGCCGACCGGCCCCGGCCTCGGGATGCTGCTCTACGGCCTCGCGCGCGGGGACGGGGACCTGGCTCGCGACGGCCTGCGCACGACGCTCGTCGGCCTCGGACTGTTCGTCGGCTTCGGCCTGTTCTTCGAGGGCGTGCTCGGCTTGTCGGGCCAGGAGTTCGTGAACGCGCGCGAGGTCCTGCCGTATGCGGCGATCGCGCTGGGCGTCGTCCTCGTGCTGGCATCGTTCCTCGGCCGCCGGGAGAACCCGACCAGCGTCTGACCGGACCAGGCGGTCGCCATCGGCCTCGGCCGATCCCGCCTCGGCGCCGAGGTCCCCCTGTGCCCGTGGCGGCTCGACACGGACGCCCTTTCCGAGGCTTTACGCCTGAGTGGAGTGTTGTGGTCGGCGCGACCGACCATCAGGCCGCGACTACGCCTGGGGGTGGTAGGTCGAGGAACTTCGGCCCACAACACCACGCGCAGGCGTAGACGGGGAGGATTCGGGCGGGCCGTGACTGGCGGCTGGCGGCGGGCGGCGGGCGGCTGGCGGCGGGCGGCGCGAGCGGCGCCAGCCGGGCGCGAACTGGGCGCCGCGCGCCCCGTCAGTCGATCTCGAGCACCCGGTAGTGGATCTGGCCGCCCGGCGTGACGATCGTGACCTCGTCGCCGACCCGGCGCCCCATCAGCGCGGCGCCGACGGGCGAGTTGCTCGAGATCCGGCCCTCGCGGCTGTTCGCCTCCGCCGAGCCGACGACCTGGAGCACCACCGACTCCTCGCCGTCTTCGTCGAGCTTGACCCGCGACCCCAGCTCCACCCGTGCGCCCCGCTCGGTCGGCGCGACCACCTGGGCGACCTTGAGCTTGGCCTCGAGCGCCTTGATCCGGCCCTCGAGGAAGCCCTGCTCCTCACGGGCGGCATGGTATTCGGCGTTCTCCTTGAGGTCCCCGTGCTCGCGCGCGGTGGCGATCCGCTTGATCACGCCGGGACGCTCCGCGAGCAGGCCGTCGAGCTCGGCCTGCAGCCGCTCGAGCCCCTCCGCCGAGACGAGCACTGGGTCCGGCGGCGGCTTGCGCGGCGAGCCCTGGGCGGCATAGGCGGCCGCCGACGCGACGCGTCCGGCTCCCCGCCCGGGCGCCGGACGGCGACCGCGCTTGGCCTCGTCCCGCGCGCCGTCTGCGTCGCCGGGCGGGAACTTGACGATGCGCTTGACGGGCGGCGGCGCGGGCGCCTTGACTTCGGGCAGCAGGGGGTTCGTGATGCCGGTCTCCTTGCGGATCCCCGACGGCGACCGCAGGACCGCCCACGGCAGGAGGCTCGCGGCGACGCCGGCGGCGCTCTTCGCGACCGCGGCGCGATCGGCGTCGCTGATCCCGGCCGCGAATGCCTCGAGCAGCGCGTCCTCGTACTCCTCGAGCGCGTCCGTGCCGGCCCACCAGACGCGCAGATCGCCCGGGTTCCGCAGGAAGTGGAGCCACAGGCCCGAGGCCGCGGGCTTCGCCTCGCCCGGCGCGGTTTTCACGATCGCGCCCACGCGACCCGCGACGGAGCCCGGCGTGCTGCCGATGTACAGGACGGCCTGATCGGGCAGCCAGAACGAGGCAAGCCGCTGGGACAGCTCGCGCGACGCGGGGCGGACGCCGTCGAGGCGCAGCTCCGGCACCCGCTCGAGCCACTTGCCGACGAGCGCGAGGTCCAGGCCGGGCGACGGCTGCGGCGTGGCGAGCTCGACGACGAACACGCCGGGAGCCGAGTGGCGGATCGGGCGGCCCCAGATGGCGGGTCCGTCGGCGATCAGCCCGACGTCGCGCAACAGGTCGGCGGCGCTGCGAGCAGTTGGCATCAGCGATCGTGTCCCCCGGGAGCCTGGGGTTCTGGGCCGGACGGCGCGGACGGGCTCGCGACGGCGCGCCTGTGGCCTCCCAGCGTATCGTCTCACCGTCATGCCCACCGAGCCGACCCAGCGCCGTCCGTCGACCGGCGCCAGCACCGCCCGGCCGATGGCCGGTCCCGACGCCCGCCGCTCGCCGATCACGCCCGTCCGGCTCGGGGCGGCGACCCTGCTCGTCATCGCCCTGTTGGTGGCGGGCATCGCCCTGCTCGGCGGGTCCGGAAATCGGCCGTCCGGCGTCGCTGCGGCCGCCACCTCGGTCCCGGTCGCGTCGTCTTCGCCGTCCGCCACCATCACGTCCGCCACGATCACGGCCGCGACCACCGCCTCGCCCGTCGCGACGGCCACGGACGCGCCCACCGCCGACCCCGCGACCCCCGAGCCCACCACCCAACCCACGCGCTCGCCGAAGGCGACGCCATCGCCCTCGGCCACGCCATCGCCACCCGTCGGGTCGGCCTCCGTCGTCAGCCACAGGTCGCTCCAGCGGCGCCTCGACGCCTGGCGCGCGAAACACTTCGTGCCGGGGGTGTCCGTCGCGATGCTGTGGGACGACGGCCGCACGTGGCTCGGCGCCTCGGGCGATGCCGACGTCGCCACGGGTCGCGCGGTCACGCCCGACACCGGCTTCGCCCTCGCCTCGATCTCGAAGACGTTCACCGCCGCCGTTGTCCTGGACCTCGTTGACGAGGGCAAGCTGCGGCTCGACGAGCGCGTGGCGCCGCTCCTGCCCGAGTTCGGCATCGATCGCCGGGTGACCGTGCGGATGCTGCTCGACCACACGAGCGACCTCAACGACTTCTTCTTCAATCCCAGGATCGACCACGCGCTCCAGGCCAACCCGGACGCCACCTGGACGGCGAAGCGCACCTGGCGTTACGTGCCTCCCGGCCGGATCCGCCCGGGCAAGACCTGGAGCTACTCGAACACGAACTACCTGGTCCTGGGCGAGCTCGTGAAGGCCGTCGACGGCCGGCCGGTGGCCCGGGAGGTGCGATCGCGGCTGCTCGATCCGCTCGGCCTTGAGCACGCCTGGTACCAGGCGGTCGAGAAGCCGACGACCGAGCTCAGCACCGGCTACCGCCTCGTCCCTCGTGCGGCCGGTGGCGTGCGCGCCATCCCGGTCGCGCCGGCGAGCGACGTGATGCCATTCCGCTCGGTCGTCACCGCCGCGGGCGGTGCCGGCTCGATCGCGGCCACGGCCGAGGACACGGCGCGCTGGATGCAGGCATTCGCCGGTGGCAGGGTGCTGTCGCCCGCGATGCAGACCGCGATGCTCGGCGACGTCGCCTATACGCGGGCGCTCAACGCCCGCATTCCGTACGGCCTGGGGATCCAGCAGGTGACCATCGCCGGGCGGCCCGCGCTCGGCCACTCCGGCCGCTACCTCGGCTACCGGAACGTCGTCCGCTACCTGCCCGCCGACGGCGTGACGATCGCCGTCCTCACCAACCAAGGGGTCGTCGATCCCGCGACGGTCGCGGCGCAGCTGCTCAGGATCGCCCTCCGCTGAGGGCGGGCCCGAGCCCCGGGGAGAGCGAGGTCAGGCGAGGTCAGGCGGGGCTCAGGTGGGCCCGGGTCGAGAAGGGATCAGGCGACCCCGGACCGCCGCCGGCTGGATCGGGCGGGCGGCGCGCCACGGCGTGCCCCAGCGCCGGCATAGTTGCCGGCCCCGCGAGGCGCCCGGAGCGGCTGCGCCTCGGCGTCCCGGCGCGGCACGAATCCCGGCTCGGTGGTCCACGGGATCGCGATGCGCAGCAGCCGCTGGACCCCGCGCAGGAGGTCGGCCTCGTCGATGCACACGAGGCTGACCGCGTCGCCCGTCGCGCCCGCGCGGCCGGTGCGGCCGATGCGGTGCACGTAGTCCTCGGGGTTCCACGGCAGCTCGAAGTTCACGACGTGCGGCAGGTCCTCGATGTCGAGCCCGCGGGCGGCGACGTCGGTCGCCACCAGGACCCGGATCTCGCCCGCCTTGAACGCCTCGAGCGCCTTCGTGCGGTCGGACTGCGCGCGGTCGGAGTGGATGGCGGTGGCGGCAACGCCGTGCCGGTCGAGCCAGGACGCGAGCCGCGAGGCCGCGATCTTCGTTCGGGTGAAGACCAGCACCTGGTGCCAGTCGCCCTCGACGATCAAGTGGGCGAGCAGCTCCTCCTTGCGGTCGCGGTCGACCGGGTAGACGAGCTGGCGCACGCTCTCGGCGGCGGTGCCGTGGCGGGCGACCTCGATCGTGACCGGGCTGCGCAGGATCGATCCGGCAAGCCGCTTGATGTCGTCCGAGAACGTCGCAGAGAACAGCAGCGTCTGCTGGCGCGACGGAAGCAGCTCGAGGATGCGCTGGATGTCGGGCATGAAGCCCATGTCGAGCATCCGGTCCGCCTCGTCGAGCACGAGGATCTCGACCTGCCCCAGGTTTGCGGCGCGCTGGCCGACGAGGTCGAGCAGCCGGCCGGGGGTGGCGACGAGGATCTCGATCCCGGCGCGCAGCTCCTTGATCTGGGGATCGAGCGGGACGCCGCCGTAGACGACCGCCGATCGCAGCGGCACGTGCCGGCTATAGGTCTTGACGCTCTCGGCGACCTGGACGGCGAGCTCGCGGGTCGGCGTCAGGACGAGGCATCGGACGGGATGCCGGGCCGGCGAGAACGAGGTGTTCGCCTGGGGTCCGAGGCGGTCGAGGATCGGCAGGGTGAAGGCCGCCGTCTTGCCGGTGCCGGTCTGCGCGGCGGCGAGCACGTCGGTGCCCTGGAGGACGAGAGGGATCGCCCGTTCCTGCACCGGCGTCGGCTCGGTGTACCCCTCTTCCGTGACGGTCCGCAACAGGATGTCGGACAGGCCTAGCTCATCGAAGCGCAAGGTTGGTCGGGTTCTCCAGATGGCGGTCGCATGGGCAGCGACCCGGTGGCGTATCTCGTATTCGGCGCGGCGCCCACCCGGCTGCGCGGGGGCGGCGGCTATCGCCGGTCGCGCGGAGCATACCCGACAATGGCCCGGATGGGCGCACAGGGAACGCGCGCGATCGAGGCGGCGCGCCGCGCCGGGATCTCGTACTCGGTGCATGAATACGCGCACGACGACCGCGCGACGCTGCGCGAAGGCGGCCGCGGCTATGCGCTCGAGGCGGTCGCGGCGCTGGACCTGATCCCGGCCCGGGTGTTCAAGACGCTGGTCGTCTCGGTCGACGGACGGACCGGGATCGCGGCCGTGCCGGCGGATGCCGAGCTGGATCTGAAGGCGGTGGCCGATGCGCTGGGCGGCCGCAGGGCCACCATGGCCGACCCCGCCGAGGCCGAGCGGGCGACGGGCTACGTGCTGGGCGGGATCAGCCCGCTGGGGACGCGCCGGCGGCTTCCGACCGTGCTCGACGCCTCTGGTGCGGACTGGCCGACCATCCACGTCTCCGCCGGGCGGCGTGGCCTCGACCTCGAGCTGGCCGCCGCCGATCTCCTGCGACTGACCGCGGGCGTCGCGGCCCGGATCGCCCGTCGCGGCTGAGGCCGCGTCTACCCGGCGATCTCCGCCCGTTCCGTCCACAGGGCGGCGAGCACGAGCGCCCCGATCAGCCAGAGCGCCACCACCACGACCGCCAGGTCCGGTCCGAGGCTCACGGTAGGCCCGCCCCCACCCCCACCGCCACCGGCCGACGTGTCGACGATCACCGCGGACGCCGCCGAGAACGGGAACCACTTGAACACCTCGGGCAGGAAGATCCCGGCGATGTTCTGGACCACCAGCAGCCCGATGCCGACGCCGATGCCCGCGAGCTGGCTGCGCGCGACGGTCGCGATCGCGAACCCGATCGCCGCCTCCATGGACAGCGCGAGCGACGCGCGGCCGATGAGCTCGGGCAGCGACAGGATGGCGGACTGCTGGCCAGCGCCATCGAGCGACGCCCCGAGGATGGCCGAGCCGATCGCGGCCCCCAGGAGCGCCAGTGCGTAGGCGGCCAGGAACCCGACGACGACGACCACGACGACGCCGAGATAGCCGACGAGCGTGTAGCGACTCCGGCTCTCGCCGCGGGCGATCGCCGCCTTGAGGGTCCCCCACGGCCATTCGGAGCCCGCGATGGCGGCCCCGAAGGTGAGCGCCAGGATCCCGCCCAGTCCCAGGACGAGCGAGGCCGCGTTCGTGTATGCGCCCGGAAAGGTCACGACCAAAAGCGCCGCGATCTTCGCCTGCGGGTTCTCCGATTGCTGCGAGCTGGCGATGAGCGCGAGGTACAGGAGCGCGACGAGGGCGACGAGCAGCAGGAACGTCACCCAGGTCGCGGGTCGCCGGACGAGCCTGCGCAGGTTGGCGCGCAGCAGCCTCACGACTTCCACCCGGTCGGCTCGGGCTTGCTGCCGGGATCCGTGACCCACACCGTCGGCAGGGCGCCCGGACCGCCCGCTGCGTCGCCCGGCCCCCCGCCGACGTCGGGCCGCGACGCCGTCAGCTCCAGGAACAGCGATTCGAGGTTTGCGCCGCCCTCGATCCGCGACGCGAACACATCCGCACTCGCGAGCGCGCGGTTCAGCTCGGACGACTTCGCCGGGTCCACTTTCACGCTGATCCAGCCGGCCTCCGGACCGCCCTCGGGGGTCACCATCCCGGCGCCCGCGACGAGCGTGAGCACCTTCGCCGCCGTGGCGACCTCCGCGGGCGCCACCCGGATCCGGATCGATCCCTCCTCGCGCAGCAGGGTCTCGACGGAGCCCTCGCGGATCAGCCGGCCGTGGCCGATGATCCCGACCACGTCCGCCAGCTGCTGGACCTCGGACAGGATGTGGCTCGAGACGAACACGGTCTTGCCCGACGCGGCGAGCGCGCGCAGCGAATCGCGCATGCCGACGATCCCGGCCGGGTCGAGGCCGTTGGCCGGCTCGTCGAGCAGCAGCAGCTTCGGGTCGTTCAGCAGGGCAGCCGCGATCCCGAGCCGCTGCTTCATGCCCAGGGAATAGCCCGAGACCTTGTCCCTGCCGCGCTCGCCGAGGTTCACGAGCTCCAGGAGCTGGTCGATGCGCGCGTTCGTCACCGGCGCTCCCGTCGCCGCCAGCGCCCGCAGGTTCTCGCGGCCCGACAGGAACGGGTAGAACGACGGGGACTCGATCAGGGCGCCGACCTCGAACAGGCGCTTGCGGTCGCGCCGTCCGAATGGCCGCCCCAGCAGCTCGACCCGCCCGCTGTCCGGCCGGATCAGGCCGGTGAGGATCCGCATCGTCGTGGTCTTGCCGGCCCCGTTCGGGCCGAGGAACCCGTACACGACGCCCGTCGGCACGCGCAGGTCCAGCCCGTCGAGCGCGACCTGGGATCCGTACTTCTTGGCGAGCCCCTCGGTCGCCAGCGCCACCCCAGGATCAGCCGTCACCCTCGCCTCCCGCGAACTCTCACGCACCTGGTCGGGGTGCGGCTACGCACCAAACGATAGCCCAGGGTTGATGACCTAAATGGCGGATGGCGGTCCCGGGATTGGAGGGGTTCACTACAAACCCATCGGCGTGGCATACTTCCCCGGTCCAGGGGGATGCCCACCCGAACGCAGACAGGCCCACAACCGAAGAGCCGTCGTCACGGACAGGCACCTGTCGCGCCCCATCGGGTGGCCCGCCCACCCGGCCCCGGATCGTCCCAGGCGATCCACGTCGCCCGCCCTGCGGTTTCCGACGCGCCGCCCCCCGCCGCCCCTGCGCTGCCCCCGACGGCCACCACTCCCACCGTCGCCCTGCCCCATGCATGGCGTTCCGGCAGAGAGGAGGCAAGACGATTGCCCGATAGCGAACGAGGCGCCCAGCGGGCGTCAACCAGGAAGCTCCGGTCCGCGCTGACCGTCGTCTTCGCCGCCCTCGTCATCGTGACCGCGATGAGCGCCACGGCCCCGCAGGCCCAGGCCGCGTCCCAGAAGGTCGTCATCGTCGTCGGTCCCGTCGGTTCCGCCACCGACAGCTACAAGCACGGTGCCCGCAAGCTCGCCGACAAGGCTCGCAGCTACGGCGCCCACGTGGTGGAGATCTACAGCCCCTACGCGACGTGGTCACGCGTCCACGACGCCGCCCAGGGCGCGAACCTGCTGATCTACCTCGGCCACGGCAACGGCTGGCCCAGCCCGTATCACCCGTTCATGGACACGTCGAAGGACGGCATGGGCCTCAACGCCAGCTCCGGCCACGGCAACTCGAATACCAAGTATTACGGCGAGTACTACATGGAGCGCCTCGGCCTCGCCTCCCACGCGGTGGTCGTGCTCAACCGCCTGTGCTACGCGTCGGGCAACAACGAGTGGGGCGCCGGCAACCCGAGCCTCAAGACCGCGAAGAAGCGGGTCGACAACTACGGGTTCGGGTTCATCAAGGGCGGCGCCCAGGCCGTCTTCGCCAGCGGGATCACCGACGTGGGCTACGTGCTGAAGGGCCTGTTCGCGGGCTCCAGGACGACGTCGATGTCGGACCTGTTCTGGAGCGACCCGACGCGGACTGTCCGGTACAAGGTCAGCTTCGACTCGAAGCGGATCAACGGGGTCTCGGCGCGCATGGACCCGTACAGGGCGCACCGCTACTACCGGTCGGTCGTCGGACGCCTCAACACGACGGTGGGGGACTGGCGCAGCGGCTGATCCCCGGTCGCCCATCCGGATAGAACCAGGAACGGCGCCGCTCGTGAGGCCGGCGCCGTTCCGATTCCCCTGACCGACGGGTTCACCGCCGGCGGGCGCCGATCAGACGGGGGCGGCGATACCGGCCGGCACCGCGTCGCGCTCGGCGCGGAACAGGAACCAGGCCACGACCGCCGCGAGCAGCGCCACCGCGCCGCCGAGCGCGAACACGACGCGGATCCCGGTGACGTCGGCGAGGATGCCGGCCACCGCCATCGAGGCGATCGAGGCCGTCTGGATGGCGGCGTTGAGCGCGCCGGCGACCCGGCCTCGCGTCTCGTTCGTCGTCGCGCGCTGGACGATCGTCATCGTCGTCGCCTGGACCGGCATCACGAACCAGCCGACGGCGAACATCAGGAGCAGCAGGGCCCACGGGCCGGGGGCGATCGACAGCAGGCCGACGCACACGGCCAGGCCGGCGATGCCGCCCACGAACAGGCGCGGGATGCTGAACCGGGTCGCCAGGCCACCCATGACGCCGCCCGCGAGGATCATCGAGATGGTCTGGGCGCCCTCGAGCGGACCGGCCCAGGCCGGGCTCGCGCCGAGGTCGTCGACCAGGAACGGGATGAACAGCACGTTGATCGCGCCGACGCCGAGCATGACCACGGACACGCCGCCGAGTGCGGCCACCAGCCAGCGGGAGCGCCCGATGATGCGCAGCCCGTCCGCGACCGCGCCGCCCAGTCCCTGCGTCTTCGCCTTGGCGACGGCGAGCGCGTCCGGTCGGCCGAGCTCGCGTGTCACGCCGTAGACGAGCACGACCGACACGAGGAACGTCGCCGCGTCGATGACGATGACCGGCCACACGACGCCGGCCACGCCGGCGATCAGCCCGGTCACGCCGGCGCCGATGACGCCCGCCACCATGCGCGTGGCCTGGCCGATGGAGTTCGCGACCAGGAGGCCTTCGGCCGGGACGACGCGCGGCAGCATCGCCATCCGGGCCGGCGAGAAGAAGGTGCCGATGACCGCCTGGATGCACGCGAGCGCGAACAGGAGGGCGACGGCGTCGCGGGTCGCCGCGAACACGATCCCCAGCACGACGACCGCCCGGAGGCTGTCGGCGGCGAGCATGATCCGCCGCCGGTCGTGGCGGTCGGCCCACGCCCCGGCGAACAGGCCGACGGTGACCGGCGGCAGCGCGACGAGGATCGACAGCAGCGCGATCGCCGCGGTCGAGCCGGTGAGGTCGAGGACCAACAGGAACAGGGCGAGGTAGGTCATCCCGTCCCCGATGTCCGAGATCGCCTGCGCGAGGTAGAGGCGCCGGAAGTCGGGGATGCGGAGCAGATCGCGGAAGCCGATCGCGGCCGCGGTGGGCTGGTCAGTCATCGTTCGCTCCATCGCTGTCGGGCTGGGGTGACGTGTCGTCTTCGTCGCCGTCGTCGGCCATCGCCGCGGGCCGGGGCATCGGATACACCGCGAACACCAGGCCGTACGCCTCGCCGTCGGGATCCGGGTCCTCGCCGAACTCGTCCTCGAGCGCCTTGATCCGCTCGCGGAGCTCCGCGGCCCGGGCGGGGGAGAGCCGGGCGAGACCCCGGGACAGGACCACGCGACGCTCGGCCGGGGCATCCTCGGCCGTGTCGATGACGCCACTCCGGATGGCCTCCTCGATCTCGTTGCGAGCCGTGTCGAACACCGTCACGAGGGTGTCGTGGAGGACCTGGCGCTGGGCCTCGGAGTCGCCGGCGAGGAGCCGTCGATCGAGCTGGAACGAGGTGGCGACGACGCGATAGCGCGTCTCGATGATCCCGGACACGATCCGCCGCTCGACGGGCCGGATGAGGTCGCGCTCGAGCAGCTGCTCGACGTGGTGGTAGAGGCGGGTCTGGGGCACGCCGATCTCGGCCGCCAGCTCCTTGACCGACCAGGCGGGGTCCTGGCGCTGGACCATCGTCTCGAGGATCCGGAGGCGGGTCGGGTCCGAGATCGCGCGCAGGCTCTCGATGTCGCCGATCATCCGGACGTCCTGGGGCAGGAAGTCGGGATCGAGCGGGACTTGGTCACGCGGATCGCTTGACATTCGCTCTCCATAGATCATTCAACAGAAGTTGAACGATAGGATGCACGCTGAACGGCGGTTGTCAAGAGGGTTCCTCGCGCGCCGACAGCATGTCGATGCGGCACCATGGGCGGATGCCCGACCGGACCGCCAACGTCGATGATGGGTGGCGCGCCGTGCGCGCGGCCTCACCGGCCCTCGACGCGGGCGCCCGCCGCGGGCGGCTGACGTTCCTCGGCCACTCGACGGTGCTGATCGAGGTCGACGACCTGCGCATCCTCACCGACCCGGTGCTGCGCGACGGGGTCGGCCCGGTGCGGCGGCAGGTGCAGGCGGTGCTGCCCGAGCTGTTCGCGGACCTCGACGCCGTGTTCATCAGCCACGGCCATCACGACCACCTCGACCCGCCCTCCCTGCGCCGCATCCCGGGCAAGCCGACGGTCATCGTCCCGCGCGGCTTCCGTCGCTTCGGCGAGCGCGCCGGCCTGGGCCCGGTCGAGGAGGTGGAGCCAGGTGACCGGCTGACGATCGACCGCGTGCGATTCGAGGTCACCTACGCGGAGCACTCCGGCCGGCGCGAGCCGCTCGGGCCCAGCGGCCCGGCGATCGGCTGCGTGCTGGCTGGATCGCGAACCGTGTACTTCCCCGGCGACACCGACCTGTTCCCGGCGATGGGCGAGCTGGCGGGCAGGCTCGACGTCGCCATGCTCCCCGTGTGGGGCTGGGGCCCGACGATCGGCGAGGGGCACCTCAACCCGGTGCGCGCCGCGGCGGCGGCCGCCATCCTTCGAGCGCGACTGGCCGTCCCCATCCACTGGGGCACCTTCTATCCCGCCGGGATGCGGCGGGTCGCGCCGGGGCCGTTCGACGAGCCCGGCCGCCAGTTCGCCACGGCGCTGGCGGGGTTCGCGCCCGATCTCGAGGCCCGCGTCCTGGCGCCGGGCGAAGGCCTGGACCTGCCCGAGCCCAAGTCACCCTAGGCCCCGATCGCGAGGCGCGCCCAGCTGGCCACCGGTGGAAGCCATCCCTTCGTCCGGCACGGAGCCGGATCGGACAGCTGCACGCCAGGCGTTCACTGCAGCGGTCGAACCGGCGATTCGCACGCCGAGCGTGCAAACCAGCGGTTGTCGGGCCCAGAACCGGCGAGTGGGTCGCGTGGCGTGCAGCTCAGCGGCGGAGCCGCTGCAGTGAACGCTGGGCGGTCAGCGCTGCTCGACCGCGCCCGAGACGCGACGAACCCCGCCGTTGCCGGCGGGTTCACGCATGGGAGCGAGGAGCAGGGATCAGCCGAACGCGACGTGCGCGACGATCCCGAGCGCGGTGAGGAAGATCACGAGGAGGAGCAGGAGGGCGGGGAAGACGCCGACCGCGTCGACTTCGAGATATTGGCTCTGTGCGGACATCTGGCGTCTCCTTTCTGGTCCAGATCAGCTGGCCGTCGGGGTGGCGGCCGATGACCAGAGATTGCCGCACGGCCGGTCCCGCACCCACCGTCGCGCGCCACGACGACTGGGCCACGAACGACCGCTCGTGCGATGGACGGATGACGATGTCCGAGGCCCGATGCGCACCGGCGCCAGGAACGGGTCAGCTCGCCCAGGCCACGTGCCACACCCGCCACAGGGCCGCGGGATCGGACAGCGGATCGCCGTGGACGAGGAGGAAGTCCGCCGGCCCGCCCTCGCGGATGACGCCGGCGTCCGGCTCGCCCAGCAGCTCGCCGCCACGCCAGGTGGCGCTGCCGAGCGCCTCCCACGGCTCGAGCCCGGCGGCAACCAGCTGCTCGACCTCCCAGGCGAGCTGGTTCGCCCGCGTCGAGCCGCCGCCGAAGTCGGTCCCGGTCGAGATCCGGACGCCGGCCCGATGCGCGATCCCCACCGAGGCCAGCGCCCGCTCGCGCCGCGCGGCCGTCCTCGCCCGGCCCTCGTCGCTCGCGAAGCGCGGCAGATCGGTGGTCGCGGCGAACGTCTGCCACGACGCCATGACCGACAGGGTCGAGACGAGCCGCACGCCGTTCCGCGCCATGGTCGCGGCGACCTCATCGTCGAGCTCGAACCCGTGCTCGAGCGCGTCCACGCCCGCCTCGGCCCCCGCGCGCGCCCCGGCGAGGTACCCGGAGTGGGCGGTGACCCGCGCACCCCGCGCGTGGACCGCCGCGACCACCGCGCGGAGCGCCTCGACCGGCCACGGTGACGCGTCGAGGTCGGGCCCGTCGAGATAGAGCTTCACCAGGTCGGCGCCGTCGTCGAGCTGCGCGATCGCCGCGGCGAGGAGCCCGTCGCCATCGGATGCCTCGATCGACAGCGCCGGCATCAGGCCGCTGGCCATGATCCACGTCCCCGCCGCGCGCACGTGCGGGTAGCCGGGCCGGCCCCGCCATCGATCACGAATACCGATTGCGAGTGCCCGCTCGCGCCCGCCGTCCTCCGGGTCGGCACGCCGCACCGAGCCGACGTCGCGCGCCCAGCGCACGCCCGCCCGGGTCAGCAGCCGCGCGTTCGCCTCGGCGACGGCGAGCAGGCGCGCCGTTGGGTCCGAGCCGCGGTCGATCCAGTGCGCGCCGCCCGGCATCGTCAGGTGGCTGTGGGCATCGACCATCCCGGGCACGATCGTCGAGCCGGACGCGTCGACAACCTCGGTCGCTCCGCCATCACCGACCGGGCCTTCGTCGTCGGCGGGACGAATCCAGGCCACGCGCCCGTCATCGACCAGGATCGAAACGCCCCGCTCCAGCCGGTCGGTCCGCCCGTCGGCGAGCACCCCGTCACGGTAGAGGCGCGAAAACACGGCTTGCGGCCCTCGCGCAGCATCTCGACCGCCTTCGCCACGCGGCGCTTGCGCGTCTCCTCGTTCTTCGTGCCCTCGACGTTGAGCACGAACCAGCGGCGGTGGCTGTAGGACAGCCCGTCGAAGAACGCCCGCGCCGTCGGCTCGTCGTCGAGGGCCGCCGCCAGGTCGGGCGGGACCTCGACCTCGCGGGGGGCCGTGTCGAGGGCGACGTCCACCTCGACCTGGTCGCCCGCCTCGACCCCGGCAGCGGTGCGGTGCTCGGCCGCGAGCGGAAGCATGAACACGTCCCCGTAGGCCGCGATCGTGCTGCGGTACGTGTAGCCGTTGATGGTCACGCTGACCGCCGGCCGCTTCTTCCCCTGGCCGAGCGCCTCGACGACCTCGGGCGGGACCGGGAACCCGGTCGCCGTGCGCCCCTCGAGCTGGATCGTCGTCGTGAATTGCATGTCGGGGAGTGTAACGCCGGGCCTTCGTGGCGCTCTAACTCGAATATGGACTTGACAATATAGAAAGGCCGCATTAGAAAAGAGAAAGACAGGTTCACACACGACGAGGAACGCCAGTGCCGCATGATGTCATCGCCACCTGCCCGGTGTGCTCGGGCGAGCTCGCGGTCACGCGCCTTCGCTGCGGCGATTGCGGGACCGTCATCGAGGGCGAGTTCGGGGTCGGGCGGTTCGCCCGGCTGACCCGCGAGCAGACGCAGGTGCTCGAGAGCTTCCTCCGCAGCCGCGGCAACCTCCGCGACATGGAGCGGGAGCTCGGGATCAGCTACCCCACGGTCCGGGCCCGTGTCGAGGCGCTCATCCGAGCGCTCGGCTTCGGCCCTCGGGACGAGGGGGAGGCACCGGCCACGGCAGCCGACGACCTCGACACGACCCTGGCGGACGCAGCACAGGCCCTCGCGTCCGCAGCCGAATCCATCCAGGCCGGACGGCGCGAGATCCTCGAGCAGCTGTCCCGCCACGAGCTGAGCGCCGAGGAGGCCGCGGAGGCCATCCGGGCGCTGGGGAGAACCCGATGACCGAGCTGACGTCCCAGGCCACCACCGTCCGCGAGCTCCCCATGGAGCCGCGCGGCGAGGTGGAGATCCTGCTGACCTCCAGCCGTGTCCGCCTGCGCGGCGTCGACCGCGACGTGTTCACCGTCCGCAGCCTCGGCGGCGAGGACCTCGAGGACGACTTCGAGATCGAGGGCACTCCGGGCAAGGTCCGGCTGCGCGACAGCGTGACCGGCTTCAAGCTCGGATCGATCCGGATCCGGACGAACCACCCGCCCGATCTCGAGGTCGAGGTCCCGCGGACGGCCGTCGTGTCGTTGCGCACCCTGAGCGGCGACGTCGAGGCGACGGGGACGGCCGGCGAGAGCCGGTGGGCGACAGCGTCCGGTGACGTGCGCGTCCAGGTGGACGGTGGTCCGGTCACGGTCGAGTCGATGTCGGGCGACGTCGCCGTCGTCGCCACGGCGCCGATCGAGCTGCGCGCCCGGTCTGTGTCGGGCGACCTCGTGGTCAGCGGGCCCAGGTTCGACGCGCTGGCCGCCTCCTCGACCAGCGGCGACATCCGGGTCGACGCGGCCTTCGGCGACGCGCAGGACCACGTGATCAGCTCGGTCAGCGGCGACGTGGAGCTGACGACGTCCAGCCCGGTCCGCGTCGACACGCAGTCAGTCACCGGCGACGTCCGTGCCAGCGGGACCCGGTTCGCCGAGGGCGGCCGCGGCCGCCGCACGCTGGTCGTCGGCGAGGGCACGGTCGCCGTGTCGGTCCGCACGACCTCGGGTGACATCCAACTGCGCGGCGTCGCGGCGACGGACGCGTCGGTGCCCACGCCGCCGGTCCCGCCGCGGGCGCCCGCCGTCCCGCGCCCACCCGAGACGCCGGTCGCCCCGACCCCGCCGGCCCCGGCGAGCCCGCCGGTTGCGCCGGTCGTCGTGGTCGCCGAGGCCGAGGCGGCCCCCAACCTGGTGCGCCCGGCCGCACGCAACGCCGAGGACGCCGCGCGCGACGACGCCGGGCCGGACGACACAGCGGCGCCGGACGGCGACGAGGCCGCCGGCGACGAGCCCGAGGTGGAGCCCGTCGCCGCGCGCGAGGCGCCGCTGAGCGCCGCGAGCGCGACCGATCGCCGCGAGGCCGCCAGGCTCGAGATCCTGCGGGCGCTCGAGCGCGGCGACCTCGACATCGAGTCCGCCTCGCACAGGCTCGAGATTCTCGAGGACGCGGGCCCCCGCTTCTTCCGGGGCTGGTGCTGAGATGGGCGTCGACCCGTTCGACGAGGTCCTCCGCCTCGTGTCCGAAGGCCGGCTGACGGCCGAGGAGGCCGCGCCGATCCTCGCCGCCCTCGACGAGCGCGCCCCGTTCGCCGCGACCGACGGACCGGCCGGGACGCCACCGCCCTCGACGGGTCCCGGGTCGGAGCCGCCGGGCGGCTTCGGGCCGAACGTGCCGCCGGGATCCGAGCCCGGTGACGCGTCGCGAGCCAAGCGCGGCGGCGGCCCGAGCATCCTGCGCATCGAGGTCACCGACGCCGGCCGGCAGGTGGTCAACCTGCGCCTGCCGATCGCCGTGGGCAAGTTCGCCCTGGATCGCATCCCGGGCCTCCCCGCCGAACAGGTCACCCGCGTCCGCGAGGCACTGCTGTCCGGGTACCGCGGGTCCGTGCTCGAGGTCGACGACGAGGGCGACGGCGTGAGGATCGTGCTCGAATGACCGCGCTCACCCTGGGCCGGGTCCGCACCCTCCCGGTCCTCCGCTCGCTCGAGGCCCGGGACTTCCGGCTCCTGTGGGCCAGCGAGGCGATCTCCGTCGTCGGCGACCAGTTCCACTTCGTCGCCCTCTCGTGGCTCGTGATCTCGCTGACCGGCTCGGGCCTCGCCCTGGGCGCCGTGCTCATCGCGATCGCCGTGCCACGAGCGGTCCTGCTGCTGCCGTTCGGCGTCCTCGCCGACCGCCGACCGTCGAGGACCCTGATGCTCGCCGCGCACCTGATCCGCGGCGCAGTCGTGGGTGCCATCGCGGCGCTGGTCCTGACCGGGACCGCGTCGATCCCGATGCTTGCGCTGCTGGGCGCGATCTTCGGCGCCGCCGACGCCCTCTACATGCCCGCCCAGCAGGCATTCCTGCCGCGGACGCTCGAGGCCGAGCGGCTGCCGTCCGCGAACGCGATGCTCCAGGGGACGTACCAGCTCGCCTCGATCGTCGGGCCGCCGATCGCGGGCGCGGTGATCGCCGTGTCCACGACCGGGGTGGCGTTCGCCGTCGACGCGACGTCGTTCGTCCTGGCCGCGATCGTGATCGCGATGATCGGCCGGCCCGGGGCGGGCGTCCGGGCCGCGCTCGCCGGGCCCGCTCCCGCCGACGTCGCGGCCGCCGAGGCCGAGACTCCCCGAGCCGACGGTTCCGCAGTCGACGTTCCCGCCGACGCGGCGCACGAGCCGTTCCTCACCGCGATCGCCGGCGGGATCCGGTACGTGCTCGCGGATCGCGCCCTGCTGGTGACCATGGTCATCTCGCTGGTGTTGAACTTCGCGCTCAACGGACCGGTGCTGGTCGGCATGCCGTGGCTGGCCGACCAGCGGTTCGCCGCGGGCCCGGCGGGCCTCGGCCTGCTGGCGGCCTCGTGGGCCGCGGGCGCGCTGATCGGGGTGGTCGTGGCGGGCAGCATCCGGCTCGAGCGGCAGGGGCGCATCCTGCTCGGCGCGGTCGTCGTCTGCGGGGTCAGCGAGATCCTCGTCGGCGTGCTGCCCTCGATCGCCGGCGTGTGGCTGGTGCTCGCGCTGATGGGGGTGGCGATCGGCTACGCGAACATCGTCGCGATCTCGTGGATCCAGGGCCGCGTCGACCGCGCGATGATCGGCCGCGTGATGAGCCTGGTGATGCTGATGGGCGTCGGGATCACGCCCCTGTCGCTCGCCGTGTCGGGCGCCCTGATCGACCTCGACGCCACCGGGCTGTTCGTCGGCGCCGGGCTCCTGATCCTGCTCACCGCCGTCGTGTCGGCAGCGGTCGGGTTCGTGCGGCTGTTCGACGCGGCATCGACGACGGCAGCGACGGTGTCCAGCCCCGCTCCCGGCCACTGAGCGCAGCGACCGGCGCAGACTCGACGCCCATCTCCTCCATGCGGTCTGCGTTGATGCCGGCGCCGCCGCGCCTCGCCGTGACGGCCGGCTCGTGATGCTCCCACCTAGGGCGGGTCTACGCCCATGCTTCCGTGCGGATGGCCTCGATCGGGATGCCCGCGCCGCCCAGGACGTGTGTCGCGGCGTCGACCAGCGACGGATTGCCGCAGATGAAGGCGAGCGTCGCGCCGGGATCGACGTCGTACGTGGCGATGATGTCGGGCAGCAGCCCGTCGAGACGCCCGGTCGCGCCGCGCCAGCCCACATTGGCGGCATCGAATGGCCGCGAGACCGCCGGAACGTACGAGATGCGTCCAGCCGACTCCAACGCAGCGAGGCGCGCTTGCCCGGCGAGATCCGTTGCAAACGAGGCTCCGTGCACGATGACCGGGCGGGTCGCGGGCCGGCCAGCCGGCACGCCCTGGAGGTGTGTCTCGAGGATTGACAACAGAGGCGCGATCCCCGTGCCGGTACCCACGAGGAGCCGCCGTCTCGGGTCGGTCACATCGGCCGCAAACAGGCCCTTCGGTGGCCCGAGCCGAAGCCGGGCTCCGCGGTGCAGCTCCCAAAGCCGCGGCGTCAGCGCCCCGTCCGCAACGAGCCGAACGAGGAACTCGAGAGCATCGCCTTCATCCTGTGGGGACGAGGTTGAGTACGGGCGCTGGACGAAGCCGGTGCCTCCCTGGAGGCCGAGGGCGAAGTACTGGCCTGCCCTGAATGAGGGGATGCCGCCGTCGGGTCGCACGAGGAGGCGGACGATCGTCGCGCCGACCGGCTCCCGATTGACGAGGGTCGCGTTCGGCTCCGTTGTTCCGGCCGATCGCAGCCGCGGGGCGAGCGACGGGCGGCCGACGGTCTCGGACCGCTGATCGTGCATCCCGGCGCGCATGTCAGGCGAGGGGTGCAAGCTCGTCGACGACGGCCCGCGCTGCGTCGGCATCGGTGAACCAGGCGGCGTCGACCCAGGCGAAGTCGCGCCACTCGGGTCGCAGGTCGCGCTCGGGGACGATCGCGTCATTGGGGCAGACCGGGCGGCATGCCCCGCACTCGATGCAGCTCTCGGGGTCCACGTACATCTTGCGGTCGACCGCCAGGTCGCCCCAGATGCAGTCCACGGGACACACGGAGACGCACGACTGGTCGGAGTGGTCGACGCACGGGGCGGCGATGACGTAGGCCATGAGAACGGCTCCTCGAGGCGGCTGCGATCCGTGGATGCGGCGCAGCCCTCTGTCTCGTAGCGGAGCGCATGCCCCGCGAGCCTCAGGATTCCTCGCCGACCCCGGCCTCTCGTGTGACCACGCTGTGGCTTCTCTCATCCGCGTCTCGGCCGGCGGAGCCGGCAGGGGCCATCGCGCGCAGGACGACCGTGAAGCGCGCGCCGCCTCCGGCGGGCGAGCTCGCCTCGATGCTGCCGCCGTGTGCCTCCACGATGCGTCGCGCGATCGCCAGCCCCAGCCCCGTGCCACCCGAGCCGTGGCGCGTGGTGCCCGGCAGCCGGGTGAACGGCTGAAAGATCCGCTCGAGCTCCGCGGTCGGAATGCCCGGTCCGCCGTCCTCGACGTCGATCGTCACGCTGCGCCCCATGGTCAGGACGCGGACCGTGACCGGCGCGCCAGCGGGCGAGTGGTCCACCGCGTTGTCGATGAGGACGAGCAGGACCTGGACGATGCGGTCCGGGTCGGCCATCGACCAGGCCGCGCCTTCGCCCGCGTCGACGTTGAGTGGCACGCCTCGTTCGGCGGCCATGGCCGCCGCTCCGCGGACGGTTTCGCGGGCAATCGAGGCGACGTCGACGGGCACCGGCGTGATCGTCGTCCGCATCTCGTCCCACGCCGATAGTTGCAGCAGGTCTCCGACAAGGCCGCCGAGCCGGTCGGACTCGCCGATGATGTCGGTGAGGAGCGGACCGCCGTCGGATTCGACCAGGTCCTCACGCTGCAGCACCTCGGCATTGGCACGGATCAACGCGGCGGGTGTCCGAAGCTCGTGGGACGCGTCCGCAACGAACCGTCGCTGTGCGGCGAATCCCTCCCGGATGGGGCCGAGCGCCCGGTCGGTGACGAGCAGCGTGATCAGCGCGGCGGCGATCAGTCCCATCGCCCCGACGGTCACGACGGCGAGCACGAGGCTGCGCGACTGGCTGTCGTGCAGGTCGAGGACGAATCCGCCCTGGACGAACCCGACGATGGCGCCGTTGCGGATCACAGGAACGGTGAGCAGGCGGAAGCTGTGGCCACCTGCCTCGATCGTCCGCAGGTCTTCGCCGGCGGTCTTCGCTCCGGCGAGGACCTTCGCATCCGGCAGGCCCGCGATCGTCCGACCCGAGGGGTTCTGGACAACCTTGCCGGTTGGGTCGAGCACGAGCAGGAAGGTGTCCGCCGCAGCCGGGGGACGCTCGTCGGCCTCCGGGGTCTCGGTGCGATCCTCACCGTTCGTCGCTGTCCCGCCGTCGGTGGCCGACGTCTCCGCCGTCACGCCCGCCGCCTGGGCCGCGACCGCCGCCCGGAGCGCGTGGTCCACATCGGCATCGAGGGCGGCGAGGCCCATGATCGCCGTCGCGGAGCCCACCCCCACGACGAGCAGCGCCAGCAGGCCGAGCGTGACCGCGAACAGGCGCCGCCTGGTCCGGCGGACGAGCCGCTCGGAATGGCCGATCGCCACCGCGTCAGCCCTCGGCCTTGAGCGTGTACCCGACCCCGCGCACGGTCCGCAGACGGGTCGCCCGGTCGAGCTCGCCGAGCTTGCGCCGAAGGTAGGACACGTAGAGGTCGACCACGTTCGAATAGACGTCGGGCTCGGCGCCCCAGACCTGGTCGAGGATCTGCTGGCGGGTCACCACCTGGCCGGCATGCCGGATGAAGAAGCCGAGCAGGGCGAACTCGCGAGCCGACAGATCCACGGTCCGATCGCCGACGACCGCGACGTGGCGGAGGCCGTCGAGGGCGAGGTCGCCCGCGGCGAGGCGTCCGTTGACCGCGGGAGCGGGCCGCCGGCCCAGGGCGCGCACGCGGGCCAGCAGCTCGGCGAACGCGAACGGCTTGGCGAGGTAGTCGTCGGCGCCGGCGTCGAGGCCGGCGACCCGGTCATCGACGGTGCCCAGCGCCGTGAGCATCAGCACCGGCGCCGAAACCCCCTTGGCTCGGAGGAGCCGCAGCACGGTGACCCCGTCGATGTCCGGCAACAGTCGGTCAAGGACGATGACCTCGGGCTCGCTCTGCGTCGCCAGCGCGATGGCGCCGACCCCGTCCGGCGCGACGTCGACGATGTGGCGCTCGGCGACCAGGACGCGCTTGATCAGCGCGGCCATCTTCGGTTCGTCTTCCACCACGAGCACATGCATCGGCTGCAGTCTGCGGGCCCGCGGGGGCAGGGTCGAGGGCCATTGGCCCTGTCTGTGGAACTTCTCATCCGGGCCATACCGGTCGTTTCGGGCGACGGCGCGACGATCGGAGCCGTTACCTCCCTGTACGGAGTCCGTCACCGATGGTTCAGCGCGTCGCCCTGTTCATCGCCAGCCTTACCGCAGCCCTGGCCCTGGCGGCCGGCCTTGCCCTTAGCGGTCTCGCACCCGCCGCCGAACCGGCCCCGGTCATTGCCGAGGTGGCGCCGGCCGCCACGGACGCTGCGCCCGAGCCGACCGTCCAGGTCGACACCGTCTACGTCACCCCGAAGGTCAAGCCCAAGCACGTCACGGTGAACCGGACCGTCAGGTCGGGCTCGACGGGCGAGGGAGAGCACGAGGGCGGGGGCGGGGACGACCGATGAGGGAGCCCCGATCGGTGCGCGAAGATCCAGCCCGACCCCGAGACAGGTCGCGTCCGTCACCCGCGCGCCCCGTTCCGGCCCGCCCGGCCGGGGCACCGCGATCTGCCGCTCTGCCGAGGCCCGAGCCCGTTCGCAATCGGCCGGACCCAGGATCCATGAGAATGCTGATCGTGTTCGGCGGGATCGCCTCCGCGTCGGCGCTCGCGGCGGCCATGATTCCATCGGTCGCGCCTCCGACCGACGCCGCTCGCGGTGGGTCGGCGCTGACCGCCGATCAGGCGATCGGCACGGTGGCGCCCGCACCATCGGTACGCCACGTCACCCGCTACGTCGTGCTGAAGCCCGGTCAGACGGCACCACCCAACGCGCCCGTCCTCGTCCGCCCCACGCCGACGCCACGGGTCACCGTCGTCACCCGGACCCGACAGTCCGGGAAGCCGTGATGGTCGCGAGCGACGTCGGCGGTGCCGCGTCTGCGGAACGCCCGATGATGGGTGGCCAGGTCTCGGTGCACCTGCGCGGCGTTCCCATGGGAGTCGCCGGGGCCGACCCGGCGGAGCGGGTCCTCGACCGGATCGCGGCGTGGGCGCATCGCCTCACGCGCTTCGAGCCCACCTCGGACCTGATGCGCCTCAACGGGGCAGGCGGTGCATCCGTCCGCGTCGGCCCAACGCTGACCGCGGTGCTCGACTGGGCACGCGAGCTCGAGGGACGGACCGACGGGTACATCGATGTCGCGATGCTCGATGCCCGCGTCGCGGCTGAGGCTGGTGAGCCGATCGAACCTCCGGCAGCTGCTGCCAGACGCTGGTCGCTTCGCCGGTTGCCCCGTGGAGCGATCGTGGAGCGCCCGCCCGGCCTCCAATTCGACCTCGACGGCGTCGCGAAGGGGTGGCTTGCCGACCGCGCCCTGGCCATCGCGCCGGGGCAATCGGCGATGGTCGATGCCGACGGCGACATCGCAGCTCGGATCGCCAGCGGTGACTCGTGGGCCGTCGGCGTGGCGGATCCGCGCGATCATCCGGACGGGCTGCTCGCGGTCGTGCGGCTGGCCGCGCCCGGCTCGTGCGGCACGATTGGGCTCGCCACGTCCGGGATCAGCGTCCACCGCTGGGATCGGGCGACCGGCCCCGCCCACCACCTTATCGATCCCGCGACCTGGCGGTCGGTCCAGACGGACGTCGTCCAGGCGACCGTCCTCGCGGAGAATGCGCGCCTGGCGGAGGGGTTCGCCAAAGTCGCGGTGATCTCCGGCGCCGCCGATGCCTTCGAGCTGGCGAGCCGCCCCGGCGTCCACGGGCTCCTTGTGCTCACGGCGACGGGCGAGGTCCGCGCGAGCGAAGGGATGGGCCGATGGCTGGCATGACGTATCGGGGCTTCGACTCGCGCACCTCGCTCACGCGCTGGGGCCTCGCGGCGGTGGCCATCGGGATCGTCGGTGGGGCGACGCTCCCGGGTGCGCTCGGTGGTGTCGCCGCCGTGGTGGACGGCAACCGGGCGAGTCTGCCGTGGCTGTTCGAGCGGTTGTTCGCGTTGCTCGCCTACCTGGCCTTCACCGGATCTGTGGTCTACGGCCTGCTGCTATCGACGAAGGTGCTCGACCACCTCGCCCATCGACCCGTCTCATTCCTGCTCCACAAGGACCTCGCCGCGATCGGCGTGGGCCTCGCCGGAATCCACGGAATGCTCCTCGGACTCGACCACACCGTGCCCTTCTCGTTGGCGCAGATCCTGGTGCCTGGCATCGCTCCCCACGCGACGCTCGCCGTGGCGTTCGGCCAGGTCGCCCTCTACCTCGCGCTCATCGTGACTGGCAGCTTCTACGTCCGTCGCCGAATCGGCCATCGGGCCTGGCGGGCGCTCCACTATCTGACATTCCTCGCCTTCATCGGCGCGACCGTCCACGGCCTTGCGGCGGGGACTGACAGCGCAGCGGGGTGGGCGCAGGGCATGTACCTCGCTGCAGCGACGGTGGTCGCATTCCTGCTCGTCTATCGGATCGTTGTATCGATCGGTCAGCGGCTCGTGTCAGCCCCAGCGTGACGCGGGCCTGTCGGCAGGACGAGCAGCCGACCGTGCGCTGCTATCAGCCGACCCGAGCGTCGATGACCACGCGGCCGCCCTTGATGACGACCGTCGGCCGCTCGAGGACCGTGACGTCGGCGAGCGGATCGCCATCGACCGCGACCAGGTCCGCGAACCGGCCCGGCGCCAGCGTGCCGACGCGGTCGGACCAGCCCATGCACTCGGCCGCCGCGACGGTCGCCGAGCGGATGGCGTCGATCGGCGACATCCCGCATCGCACGAACCAGGCGAACTGCTTCGCGACCAGGGCGTGCGGGTACACGCCGCTGTCGGTCCCGTAGACGATGCGCACGCCTCTTTCGACGGCCTTGCGCATGACCTCGACGCCAGTGTCCATCGACGCCGCCAGCTTGGCCATCGTCGCGACCGGCCAGCGCTCGGCCTCGCCGTGCTCGAGCGCCCACTCGCCGTCGTACAGGTCGACCGAGTAGAAGGTACCGGTGTCGGCCAGCATCGCGATGACGTCGTCGTCGATCATCGAGCCGTGCTCCACCGACCGGGCGCCGGCCCGCATCGCCCGCCGGGCGCCCTCGGACGAGTGCGCGTGCACCGCGACGAACTTGCCGTAGTGGCCAGCCTCCTCGACCGCCGCCCGGACCTCGTCCTCGGACAGCTCGGGCGCGCCGGGGACGCCGCCCCGGGTCAGGACCGCGCCGGTGCCGATGCACTTGACGAGGTCCGCGCCCCCGATCATGAGCCGCCGCACCCGCTCGCGGACCTCGGCCGGCGAGGTGACCACACCGAAGCGGAGGTCCTCGGGCAGCCGGATGTCGTGGGCGAGGCCGACGACGTCGCCGCCGCCCCACGGCGCCGTGATGAACGCGCCGGCGCCCTGCATCCGCGGGCCCTCGACGTCGCCCCTGTTGATCGCGTCGCGCAGCGCGAGGTCGACGAATGCCCGGAACGTGCCGAGGTCGCGCACGCTGGTGAACCCGGCCTCGATGGTCTCGCGTGCATGGACGACGCCCAGCAGCGCGTCCTGGGCGGCCGACGTCGTCGTCGACGGCACGCCGGCCGTCTGCACCTCGCCGACGAGATGGCTGTGGGTGTCGATGAGACCCGGAAGCACTGTCAGGCCGCCGAGGTCGAGCAGCCGCGCGTCATCCGGCACGCCGTCGTCCGGACCCGCCACCGCCTCGACACGGGCGTCCCGCACGAGGATGGTCCGGTCGGGGACCTGCGATCCCGACTCCACGTCGAGCAGCCTCCCGACGCGGATCGCGACGGCCCGATCGGCGTCGGAAAAGGGGGATGTCGGCATCCCGCCATGCTAGCCGCGTACGATGGGTCCATGAGGCTCCCCGTCCCGCCCGACCACCTCCCGTTCACCGGCGACCCGGACGCCGACGCCCTCATCGCGACCAATCCGGTCGCGCTGCTCATCGGCTTCGCGCTCGACCAGCAGGTGACGGTGCAGAAGGCGTTCTCGGGGCCGCTGGAGCTGCAGCGACGGATCGGCACGCTCGACGCGGCGACGATCGCGGCGATGGACCCCGAGGCCCTCGCGACGGTCTTCCGCACGCCCCCGGCGCTCCACCAATTCCCGGGCAACATGGCCGGCCGGGTCCAGGACCTGTGCGGGGCGATCGCGGAGCGCTACGACGGCGATGCGTCGCGGATCTGGACCGAGGCCGCCGATGCGAAGGACCTGGACCGGCGCCTGCGCGCGCTGCCGGGGATCGGCGAGATGAAGGCCGGCACGATCGTCGCGTTGCTGGGCATCCGGTACGGGATCAAGCCCGCGGGCTGGGAGGAGGTCCGCCCGAAGACGCCGACGCTCGGCGACGTGGACTCCCCGGAGGCGCTCGCCGAGTACCAGGCCGGCAAGCGGGCGCGCAAGGCCGAGGCGCGGGCGGCCCAGGGCAAGGCCTGATGGCCATCTCGGAGATCCTGGCGGTCGCCGCCACGCTCACGGGAATCCTGATGGCGCTGGCCCCATCGCTCCAGATCCGGCGGATGTTCCAGACGCATTCCAGCCGCGACGTGTCGATCGGCTATCTCGCGCTCCTCGACCTCGGGTTCGTGATCTGGATCTCGTACGGCTTCTCGATCGGGAACCCGGCGCTGATCATCTCGAACGCGGCGTCCCTCTCGTTCATGACGATCACGATCCTGGTCGCGCTCAGCTTCCGGCGTGCCGCTGCGGACGCCGGCGAACCCCTCGCCGATCCCGTTGCGGACGCCGAAACGGCGGCCCCCCGGTCGTAGACGGGAGGCCGCCGAGGAGCCTTGAGGCGGTCAGGCCGGCGCGGCTTCCTTCGCGCCGAGCGGCTCGCCGGTCTCGAGCAGGGTCTTGAGGCCCGCCGCGATGTACGGCCAGCCGCCCACGACCTCCTCGCGGGTGGCATCGCGACCCTCGAGGTCCTCGTGGATCACGGTCAGCTTCGAGACGCCGGGCCCGGCGTCGTCGATCTCGAACAGGATCTTCGACGGTGCGTCGGCGCGGACGGCCTCGGACCACAGCGCCTTGAACGTCATGGCCAGGCGGCGAGGCGGATCCGACGCGAGGATCACGCCCTCGATCGCCGGGTTGCCCTGGGTCCGGAACTCGTACGGGCTGCCGACGGCCCAGTCGGAGTGGACCGTGCTGCTGTAGTAGTACTTGAGCGTGAAGCTCGAGTCGGTGAGCGCCTGCCAGATGCGTTCCGGCGTGCTGCGGATGTAGGTCGTGAACACGTAGCGCGGGGGTGCGGCCACATCGGCGCCTTGCGCGGTCATCGGTGTCTCCAATGCGGTGCGAAGCTCGTCGAGGAGATCGGCGGCCCGGACCCGGTAACGGTCCAGCCAGCGATCGTGGATCCGGCGGATCGGGACGGGGTTGAGGTAATGGTGGCGCTCTCGCCCCACCTTCCGGCTCGTCACCAGCCCGGCCGCCTCGAGGACCCGCAAGTGCTTCATGACGCCGAACCGGGTCATCCCCGGCAGTGCCGCCTCCAGCTCTCCCAGCGTCTGGCCATCGCGCTCGAAGAGCCGGTCCAGCAGCGTCCGCCGATTGGCCTCGGCCAGCGCCCTGAACACCTTGTCGTCCATGCCCAGACAATAGGTGACCAAATAGTCACCTGTCAAGCGCCTGCAGGGCTGCTCGAAAACGGGGTCGTGCTTCGCGCTACGAGATCAAGAGCCAGGCGGCTCGCCTGGCCGAGTTCCATGGAGATCGCGCACCAGCCACACCACATCGCCGAGATCGTCCGTGGTGGTGTGGTCCCTGCGGAACCCGATCTTGTCGAGCACTCGGAGTGACGCCGCGTTCCAGGGTCGGACGGTCGACCAGAGCCGGTGTCGACCCGTCGCGGCCGCGGCATCCACCAGAGCTTGCGCCGCCTCCGTTGCATAGCCGCGTCCATGGAACCGCCGAAGCAGCTCGTACGCGATTTCCGGTTCGTCCAGGCTGCAACGTCCGACGATCAGCGCGCAGTAGCCGATCACGTCGCCTTCCGCGCGACGACAAATCGCGAGCGAACCGATCCCGATCTCGATCGTGAGATCCCGGAATCGCGCCAGCCGGGCCGTCGCCTCTTCGAGCGTCGGCGTGTCCTCCCCACGTTCGCCGATCAGCTCCCGGTACCAGACTGCGTCGCGCTCGTCGCGAAGCCGGAGGGTCAGCCGCTCGGTCTCGATGGCGAGCGACATCGGGCGCCAGGTCACCCAATGCATGGTACACGGCGCCGGAACGAAGACGTCATCGGCGTGCACCATGGCTGCGTGGAACCTGAGGAACCAGCGCAGCGTCGTCGACACGTGCTTGTGGTCAGGCTGCTCCCACTCGTCGCCTGTGCGCTGCTCGTTGCCTGCAGCCCGGCGGGCGGGGGTTCATCAGGGGTCGGCCCATCGCCGGTGGCTTCAGTTGCCGGGGGCCCGCCCAGGGTGATGGGCACGATCACCGCGGGTCCTGTCTGCCCGGTCGAGCAGTCGCCGCCCGACCCGCAATGCGCGCCGCGCCGCGTCGAGGGTGCCGTGGTGGTCGCGACGAACGCCAGCGGAGAGGAGGTCGGTCGAGTCACGAGTGCCGCCGATGGCTCCTACGACCTGGCCGTCACGGAAACCGGGTCCGTGGTCATCACGGCGCTGCCGGTCGCGGGCCTGATGGGAACGCCCTCGCCGGTGAGCCTGAGGTTGATCGCCCCTTCCGAGGTCCATCGCCTCGACCTCGAGTACGACACCGGGATCCGCTGAGGCGAGCCCGTGGCGGGCCTCCGAGAGCGGCGCAGTCCGCTCGAGCGAACAGAAGCCTCATCGATCTTGCACGGCAGCCGTTAGCCCGACCACGCCTGCGGTGAGGTGCGTATGTCGCCACGGCGACGAACCTCAGCCCATGGCGACCTACACGGTGAACGACGCCGCCGTCGAACGAGCCCATCGGCTGATCGAGTCGCGTCAGTACGTGCTCGACAGCGACTGGGGCGACGTCCAGCCGACGGCCGAGGACGAGAACCGCTACCTCCGCACGCACTCGTGGGACGAGTTCGCCGAGTGGCACCTGGGCCTGACCGAAGGCGCCAACGACGGGACCAAGGCCCGCTACGCCTTCGTGTTCGGCGACCTCCGCCGGATCCACCGCTCCGGGATCATCGCCTGCCATTTCCGGGCGGCCGAGTGGCGCCACAAGTCGATCGAGCTGGCCGCGCACGACCTGCTCCAGGCCCTCGACCGCAAGAGCGGGCTCATCGCCTCGGGCTAGCGGTCAGGCCCGTTCGTTGAAGACCGCCCTGTACTCGCGACACGAGTGCAGCCGCTCGCTGACTACGCCAGATACCCACCGAGCGAGCGCGAAGGCGCGATCTGGCCTGTCCTCGGCGCCATGGACTCGCCAGGCGAGTGGCCGGCGAAGCCGGGACCTCGATTGCTCGCCCAACACTCCTGGGATGGGGATCTGGCGGGTTCGACTGGCGACTGTGCTCACGGTGCGAACCGGCGGTGTGGTTATCCCTGGCGAAGCGAACGACCAGCACTCACGGCATGGGTACAGGGCGAAGAAGTGGCCCCGAGGAGCCCTCGAGTCCCGGGTGACTCAGCTCTCCGGCTGGACCATCTCGCTCGCCAACCACACGAGTCCCGGGCATCGGCCGGCTTCGGGCGGCAGGGCCGACCGATCAAACTCCCCACCCCCGACACGGAGCGTGTCGCCCACCTTGCCCAGCGACCGGCCCTCCTCAAATAGGGTCGGCGTGCCGAGCGCATCCAGGCCGAGCGAGACCGTGGCCGGCCAGATCACCAGGTACGAGCCACCGCCATCGCCCATCGTGACGTAGAGGCAGCCCGCGCGGTTCTCGAGAACGCCGGTGAGGAGCGCCGCCATCCCGCCCGTGCTGGCGTCATGCGTGGGGAACACGATGCCCGCCGGTGTTCGTGGTGCCGGATCCGAGCCGCAGCCGAGACACGCCGCCGCGACGACGGCGGCCACGAGCCCCGTCCGGAGCGCCATCCTCAGCGTCGGACGAGCGTCCGGAACAGGTGCTCGAGGGTCGCCGCGGCGTCGTCGGTCAGGCCGGTATGGACCTCCGACGGCTGGATGATCGTCGACGACGGCGCGACCAGCCAGTGGAAGCGTTCGCCCATCGAGAGCGCGGCGATGGGGCCGGCGGCTCCGTCGCCATCGGCGATCCGGACGATCCCGTCGAGGTGCGCCCGGACGTTGTCGGGATCGCAGTCGGGAGCGAGCGCGGCCAGCACCGCTGGATCCAGCTCGACCTGCGCGCCCAGGAACCGATGGGGCCGGGACATCAGCACGATCCCCGCGTTGAACGCCTCGCCCCTGTCCACGCGCGGCACCACCCGCACGATCGCGTACTCGAACGGCTTACGCGGCCCGGGCACGCTCGGCCTCCTCCACGAACGCCCGCGGGGCCTCGAGCCGCTGGACGAGATAGTCCACGTAGGCACGGCGGTGGGCATCGGGATCCGCGAGTCCGGACTCGGGCTGCAGCCAGTCGTCGGGGATGGCGGCCGCGAGCCCCTGGAGCAGCGCCGGCGTGACCATCGGCGCGAGGCGGGCGTCCGCCGCCTCGATCGACGACGCGAACGGCAGCAGCACGTGGTCCCGGATCGGATGGAACGGGCGCCGGGCATGCTCCGCCGGATCGCGCCAGCTGTGGTGGATGTACAGCGCCGATCCGTGGTCGATCAGGTGAAGCCGACGATGCCACACGATGAGGTTCGGGTTGCGCGGCGTCCGGTCGACGTTGGTCGTGTAAGCGTCGAGCCAGACGATGGCGGCGGCCAGGTCCGGGTCCGGTGCCGGGCCCACGGCCGGCGCGAAGGCCAGGGCGCCGGGCAGGAAGTCGAGGCCGATGTTGGTGCCCGCCGACCGTTCGAGCAGGTCCTGGATCTCGCGGTTCGGCTCGGCCTTGGCGAGGGTGGCGTCGAGCTCGACGAGCACCTGGTCGGGCACGGGAAGCCCCAGATGGCGCGCGATCTCGCCGGCCAGCAGCTCCGCCACCAGCGCCTTCCGGCCGTGCCCCGCGCCGAGGAGCTTGACCACGTAGAGCCCGTCGTCGTCGGCCTCCACGAGCGCGGGCAAAGACCCGCCCTCGCGCAGGGGCGTCACGTACCGGGTCGCCGTCACGGTGCGGAGCATGAGCCGGAGTGTAGGTCCGTGGTCACGGCCCTTGTGCCGCGCGGCGTTCAGGACTATCGTTGCACGTGCAACTATTGCCGCGAGCGGCCCGCAGTCGATCGGCCGCGACGGAGAACACCGACCCACCATGGACACCGCCATCCACCTGGACCCGGCCATTCACGACGCCCTCGACCACAGCCAGACCGTCGACATCAGCACGACCGGCCGGCGGACGGGCGAGCCCCGCCGGATCGAGATCGCCCTCCACAACATCCGCGGGCGCCTGGTCATCAGCGGCCGCCCCAGCCACCGGACGCGGGCCTGGATCTACAACCTCGAGGCCGATCCCCGGCTGACCGTCCACCTCAAGCGCGGCGTGCAGGCGGATCTCGCGGGAACCGCACGGGTCGTCACCGACCCCGAGGAGCGCCGGGCGTTGCTGGTCGACGTCGCGCGCGCCTGGAACCGCACCGACGTCGAGCCGATGATCGAGCTCAGCCCGCTCATCGAGGTCCACATCCCGGGCTACGGTCCCGAGGTCTAGAGCCGCCCGGCTACCCGGATCGTCGTCAGCCCTGCGGACTGGCGGCACCCTCCTCGGCCTCGAGCAGGGCCCGGAACCGCTCGAGCGAGGCCGGCAGCTCGGCGTTGATGCGCCGCTCGGCCTCGCGGGCGATGAACCCGAACAGGGGCGAGGTCGACAGGTCGATCTCCAGGAAGATCCGCGTCGCGTCCGTGCCAACCGGATCGAGGCGCGTACGCACCTCGACGCTCAGCGGCCCGCCCGACCCGCCGATCACGAGCGCCGACGGCGAGCGCAGCTGGCGGACCGTCCCGACGAACTCGGCGCCCGCGGCGGCGGCCGACAGCTTCAGCCGGACGCGGCTCCCGAGCGCCAGCGGCGGATCGAGGAGGGTGGCCGCGATCACCTCGGGGAGCCATCGGGGCAGGTCCTCGATGCGCGTGGCCACGCGGAACACCGGCTCCGGCGGATAGGGGATCTGGAGGGAAGCGCCGACACGGCCCATCGGGGAATCCTACTCGGTCGGTGGGCGGTGCCCGGTGCCCGGGCCGCCGGGCTCGGTCAGGCGGTCGATGAGCCGGTCGATGGCCGCGTCGGACAGGCCCTGACGGCGCAGCAGGGCACGTGCGCCGCCGTGGGCGGCGTCGAGGTGGGCGAGTGCCTCGGCCATCAGCTCGGGCGCATTGTCGAGCTCGAGCGGCTCGTGGCGCCAGTCGGGCGGATCCACGCGCGACCGCGGCTCGGAGAAGAAGCCGGCGGTGAGCGCGTAGTCCTCGACGATCACCTCGGTCGGCACGCCCACGAGGTCGAGCAGCAGGGCGATGGCGACCCCGGTGCGATCCTTGCCGGCCGCACAGCCGATGATCGCGGGCAGGCCGCCGTCCCGCAGCAGGGCCCGTGCGATCTCGGCCAGCTGCCGTGCCCGCACGTCGAACACATGGCGGTACATGCCGGCGAGGCCGGCGTGCGGCGTCGGGTCGTCGGCGAGCAGCGGGATGCTCGTATAGCGGACCGTCCGGGATCGCCGGAAGGCGTTCGGCGAGCGATCGGCCTCGTCGGGCCAGCGCAGGTCGATGACCTGGCGCACCCCGAGCGCGACGAGCTCGGCCTGCGCGTGGGCCGGGATCGAGGTGAGCTCGTCCGAGCGGAGGAGCGTCCGCCAGCGGGTCCGCCGGCCATCGCTCGCCGGGTACCCGCCGACGTCGCGCACGTTGCGCGTCCCCTCGAGCGGGAGGTGACGGGAGGGATCGGCGGCGGCCATCGCCCTCAGGGTACCGGCGACCCCCCCGGCCGGCCGACCGAGGCACGTCGTGACGTTTGTCCACCCCGGGACATGACCTGTGGCCCTGTTGCCGCGTCGCGTCCCGGACCTACGGTACGGACATCGAACGGACCGCCAACACACGGACCACATCCGGCGGCGCGTCGACCTTCCGGCGGGATGCTGGGCGGCGGCGGAGCCGGGAAACCTGTCCATCCGGCGGTCCGTTCTCGATTCCCCGACCACCCCCGGACCCCGCGCCGATTGCGTCCACGCGCCGATGACCCTTGCATTCGCGTTGTAGAGTGCGCAACGAACTGGATCCGCATCGCGTCCAAGGGCGGACCATCGAGTCGATGGAGGCTTGCTGAGGGGCAGTTGACGTGACGAACAGGGAACCCCGCTCACCGTTCGTGGCGGCGGCCCTGTCCCTCCTGTTCCCGGGCCTCGGGCAGTACGCGGCTGGTGCCCGCCGCCGCGGTGTCCTCATCGCCATCCCGGCGCTCGTCGTCCTGACGGCCATCATCGGCTTCGGGATCGGAACCGTGCTGGGCGGAGGACCGCAGGCCGTGCTCGGCGTCCTTCTCAGTCCGCAGGTGCTGGTGGCGGTCGTCGCCGCCGACCTGCTGTGGCTTGCGTACCACGCGTTCGCGATCTTCGACGCCTGGCTCGTCGCACGCCAGGCGCGCCTCGATGTCGGCCGTCAGACCGGTCGCCTGGCGATCGTCGGCCTGCTCACGGTCCTCGCGGTGGCCACCTTCGGGCACGGCTCGGTCGCCGCGCTGGGGATGGAGACCGAGGACACCCTCACGGCCGTGTTCCGGGGCGACGACCCGAACGCCGACCCCAACGGCGACTGGGCCATCCCGGAGGCGAGCTTCGAGCCGGACGAGGAGGACTCGCCGACGCCACCTTCGCCCGGAACACCGGCGCCCGTCATCGCCGGCGTGCCGCCGAGCCTGATCCCGACGCTGCCGCCGACGCCCTCGCCCCCGCCCGTCCCGGACTGGGCTCGCGACGGCCGATTGAACATCCTGCTGGTGGGGTCCGACGCCGGCACGGGGCGCTGGCTGCTGCGGACGGACACGATGGTGCTGCTGAGCGTCGACATCGCGTCCGGGCAGGCGGCGATGTTCGGGATCCCGCGCAACCTCATCAACGTCCCGCTCGCCGGCGAGGACGCGAAGGCCTTCCCCGACGGACGGTTCCCGGGGCTCCTGAACGCGCTCTACGTCTACGCATGGGACCACCCGTCGCAGTTCCCGGGCGGCGATGCCCGCGGGTTCCGGGCGGTGACGGGCGCGATCCAGGAGCTGGTCGGAGTGCCGCTCGACGGGTTCGTCGCGGTGGACCTCCAGGGCTTCGTCCGGCTGGTCAACTCGGTGAACGGGCTGTGGATCCGGATCCCCGAGCCGCTGTTCGACGACCACTACCCCAAGGTCGACGGGTCGGGCTACATCTCGATCTCGTTCAAGTCGGGCTGCCAGAAGCTCTCGGGGTCCGAGGCGCTCTCCTACGCTCGGTCGAGGCACCAGGACTCGGACTACGGCCGGATGCGCCGTCAGCAGCTGACGCTGCTCGCGCTGCGGCGGCAGCTGGACCCGATCTCGCTCCTCGAGAAGGTGCCGGAGATGCTGTCCATCGCGAAGGACGACCTGTGGACGACGATCAAGCGCAAGGACCTGCCGGGGCTCGCCGAGCTCGCCGCCAGCGTGCAGGCGCGCGACGTCGAGCGCATGTACTTCACGCCGCCCGAGTACCCCGAGTACCTGACGACGGCGGACATCAAGCACATCCACCAGACCGTGCGGCACGTGTTCGACGGCGGCGGCGGAGGGTCCGGCGGGAGCGGTGGCGGCAACAGTGACGGCCTGAACAACCAGAAGCCCTGCCCGGACAAGTGACGGCGCGCCTGTCCCCGGGTCGACAGGCCCGCTGAGGCGCCGCGCCACCGTCTCGTCCGGCCTGACGAGGCTGCTGTCGCGAATACGCCGAATTGCTGAGGGACGGGATTCGACGGATCGCGGACGATGAGCGTCGGCTCGTCGTTTTCGGGGAACGTTGATCGACCATGCCCGCCCGCACCCAGCCGCGCCTCCAGGCGTTTCCGGCCGAGGACCTCGCGTTCCGGCGGTTCATCGCCGAGGCGTTCGCCGAGCTCCTCGAGGAGGTCGGCACGCGCCCCAACGGCCGACCCGAGGCCGCCGATCTCCAGTGGCGGCTGCGTGTCCGCTACCCATCGGCCGTCGTCCGGGAGCGCGACCCGCTGGCCGATCCGGGCGGCGAGGGGCAGGTGTGGTACGTCTACCGCTTCGGGAGCGTCCGGCCCGGACGCCGCTGGTGGGAGGAGCCGGGGCACGCCTGGGCCATCCTCGACGCGGACCGGTGCTTCGTCGAGGTGTCGACGTCGCTGGCCGAGATCGTCGAGGCGCCGCGGACGGCGATCATCGGGCAGCCGGTCGTGGCGTTTGCGAACCCCGGCGACGCGTCGGTCGGCTCGGACTTCGACGGGCTATGGCACCAGCTCCTCAATGACGGCGAGCTCCACGCGACGCTCCGCTTCTCGCGCGCCGACGGCTCGCCCCGGGAGATCGAGTACCACGTGACCCGTGACGGGGCGGGTCCGGAGCGGCACCTGGCGGTCGTGCGGGAGATCGACCCCAGGTCCTGAGGCCCGGCGCCGGTCAGCGCGGCGGGTCGCCCTCGAAGGCGCGCTTGGCCCCGCCGACCGCCGCGCGCACGCCCCAGCCGGCCGGGATCGCCATCACGGCCTCGTGGACCCACCCGAACGGGCCCCACAGGCGCGATCGGAGCTCGGCCACCTGGTGCACCCACGTGCCCGTGCCGCGCTGGTCGAACGTGATGACGAGGGCGTTCTCCATGCCGAACGCGTCCGAGACGTGCACCTGGCGGGTGGGGCGACGGTGCTCGACGATCTCCCACTGCTCGACCGTGGGGATGCCGGCGAGCCTGGTGCGCTCGCGATAGATGGTGCCGACGCGGGCCGGCCCGGAGACATAGAGGATCTCGCTCACGAACGGCACCCAGAGCGGCGTGCCCTCGATGTCGTCGTAGAGCTTCCAGACCTCGTCACGCGAGGCACCGACCAGCGCCTCGGCCTCGACCCTTCGCATCGCTGGCCAGTATCCCAGAGCCCGCGAGACCGGCGCGAACCCGGGCGTCGGGGGACCGTGCCTGACGGTGGTCGAGCCGCGCGCCGAACACCTCCATGACAAGGGCCTCGCGCCTGCCGTCGACCGGTCGACGGAGCGGCGATTCATGACAGGAACTGGCACCATCTGCCGATAGGATTCGGGATGTAGACAGGTCGATGTGGACGAGGTGTTCCATGCTCACGATGTCGCTCATCGCAGAGGCCATCCAGGCAGATCGCGAGCGCGAGTTCCGTAACCGGCGGCCGCGCGTTGCGGGCGTCCCGTCGGGGCTTCGGCATCCGCGCCTGGAGCTCGAGCGGTTCGCGAACCGACGTCAGCCCGCCGAGACCGCCGTGGCCGGCACACCGGCGCTCGCCGGCTCCCGGTAGCGGGCGACAGTCTCGGCCGCCAGCGCGGCGATCTCGGCCCGTAGCTCCGGTGGCTCGAGCACCTCGATCGCGCCGCCGAGCGCGAGCAGGCGGCCGGCAACCTCGCGGGGCCAGTCGAGGGTCACCCGGATCCGGCGCCACGAATCGGGCTCCGGATCCGGCTCCTCGACGGCCAACGCGAGCACCGGGGCATCGATGACGTCCTCGAGCCAGCGGGTCGATGTGCGGCGGACGCGAAGGGTCACGTCGATGCGCGGCTGGTCGCGCTCGTAGGCGGTGATCGATTCGGACCAGTACGTTGCGAGGTCGAAACCCGCGGGGCGGACCGCCTTCTCCGGCAGCGGCTCGACGCCGCGGGCACGCGAGACGCGGTAGGTCCGGATCTGGCCGTCGTGGCCGCCGACGAGGTACCACACGCCGGCCTTGAGCACGAGGCCGAGCGGGTCCAGGGTCCGGGTGACGATCGTGTCCGAGCGCGCGTAGTCGAGCTCCAGGCGCTGGCCGTCCCAGACGCACTGCGCGATCGCTGCCAGGTGGGGCACGTCCTCGCCGGCCCGGAACCAGCCGGCGGCGTCGAGGTGGAAGCGCTCGAGCAGGCGGCTGGCGCGCCCGCGCAGCTCCGTCGGCAGCGCCGCGAGGACCTTGAGCCGCGCCGCCGCGACGACCGTGCCGAGCCCGAGCTCGGCGGCCGGCCCGGGCAGGCCCGACAGGAACAGCGCGTCGGCCTCCTCGGTGGTCATGCCGGTCAGCCGGGTGCGGTAGCCGTCGACGAGGCGGATGCCGCCGTGGGGGCCGCGTTCCGCGAAGATCGGGACCCCGGCGGCGCCCAGCGCCTCGACGTCGCGGTGGATCGTGCGGACGGAGACCTCGAGCTCGCGGGCGAGCTCCGACGCGGTCATCCCGCCGCGCGCCTGGAGCAGCAGTAGGAGCGAGACGAGCCTCGACGCGCGCATGGCCAGATGCTAGCAAAAGGCGCCACTCGGTGTCAGGTATCCCGGCGAGAACCGACGAGGTCGTCGGCGGACCATCGCCGGGCCCTCACGGGATCGGGTCTACGATCTGCGGGTGATCTCCGAGGACGCTCCCCAACCGGCCGACCACGAGGTGCCCGATGCTCACGCCGACGAGCCGGCGCCGGTGCCGCCCGTCGCTGAGGCGATCGAGGAACGCGCCGGGTTTCTCGCCCTCGACCTCGATCCACGGCTGCTCCACACGCTCGCGGACCTGGGCTATGAGGAGCCGACGCCGATCCAGATGGCGGCGATCCCGCCGCTGCTCGGTGGCAAGGACCTCCTCGCGGAGGCGCCCACCGGCACGGGCAAGACCGCGGCGTTCGCCCTGCCCGTCCTCAACCGGCTGTCGATCCGGCTCGACGAGCTCCGCGCGCGCGGCGAAGCGGCCGACGGCCGCGGCGCGCCCCGCTCGGGCGAGAAGGGGAGCCGGCCGCGGTCGCTCGTGCTGACGCCGACACGCGAGCTCGCGATGCAGGTCGCCGAGGCGATGCACCGCTACGGTCGCGAGCTTGGGGCGCGGGTCGTGCCCGTCTACGGCGGTCAGCCGATCACCGCCCAACTCCACCGCCTCGGCCGGGGGGTCGACGTCATCGTCGCGACGCCGGGCCGCGCGGTGGACCACCTGGAACGTGGGTCGATCCGCCTCGACGAGGTCGAGACCGTCGTGCTCGACGAGGCCGACGAGATGCTCGACATGGGATTCGCCGACGACCTCGAGCGGATCCTGGGCTCGCTGCCCGAGGTCCACCAGACGGCGCTGTTCTCCGCCACGATCTCGGCGCCGATCGCGCGACTGGCCGGCCGGCACCTGCGACACCCGGTCCAGGTCAGGGTGCAGTCCGAGGCGGCCGCCGGTGAGGCCTCGCGGGTGCGCCAGGTCGCGTACGTCGTCCGCCGGGCCGACAAGCTCGCCGCCCTCGGCCGCATCCTGGACGTCGAGGACGGGACAGCGACGCTGGTGTTCGCGCGCACGCGCGGCGAGGTCGACGACCTGGCCGAGGCGCTCAGCGGGCGCGGCCGCGACGCCGCCGCCCTGCACGGCGGCCTGGCGCAGGAGCAGCGCGACCGGATCATGGGCCGCTTCCGCGACGGCGCCCTCGACGTCCTCGTCGCCACCGACGTCGCCGCGAGAGGCCTCGACATCGAGCAGGTGACGCACGTCGTGAACTACGACGTGCCCTCGTCGCCCGACGTCTACGTCCACCGCATCGGCCGGACCGGGCGCGCCGGCCGCGAGGGCGTCGCCATCACCCTGGTGGAGCCGCGCGAGCACCGGCTGCTCCGCGACATCGAGCGGACGATCGGCGCGCCGCTCGAGATCGTCGGGCTGCCGACGGTCGCCGACGTGCGCGAGAAGCGGCTGGAGATCCTGCGTGGCACGCTGCGGCAGACGCTCCTCGGGGACGGCTTCGACCGCTACCGCGCGGTCGTCGAGCCGCTGTCGGACGAGTTCGACCTGGTCGACATCGCCCTCGCCGCGATCAGCCTCGCCGACGAGGGGGCCCGGGGTGCCGAGGACACGGTCGAGCTCGCGCCCGCCACGCTGCCGCCGGCGTTCGGGGACCGCGGAGCCGCGAATCGAAGCGGGCCCAATCGCCGCCCGAAGCCGGCCGTCGCCCGGGGTGCCACCCCGTGGGAGGCGCCGGGTCGCCGGCCGCCACAGCGGCATGGCGCCCCGCCGCCGTACGGGGCTCCGCCGGCCGGCGCGGGCGAGGCCGGCGACGGGCGTCCGCAACGCCTCCATCGCCCGGTTCCGCACGGGGCCTCAGCGCCCGTACGGGGCTACCGGGTGAGCGGCTGGCGCGACGCAGAGGGCCGCCCGGTCATGCGATCGCCGCGCGGTGCACCCGCCAGCCCCGACGTCACTCGGCTGTTCGTCGGGGCGGGCCGGGCAGCGGGCATGCGGCCCGGGGACCTGGTCGGGGCGATCGCCAACGAGGCGGGGCTCTCCGGCGGGGACATCGGGGCGATCCAGATCGCCGATGGCTTCTCGCTCGTGGACGTGCCGGCCGATGCCGCGGACCACGTGATCAGCGCGCTGCGCGGTGCGACGATCCGGGGCCAGAAGGTGAACGTCCGGCGCGAGCGCTACTGAGCGGCCCTACGTCGACCCTGTGCTCTGGTCGCGCAGGTAGCGCTCGATCTCGGTGATCAGGTCGTCGCCGGCGGGCAGCCGCGACTCGTCGACCATCGACTCCAGGCGCTCGACGTACTGGCGCGTGGTGTCGTCGGCGGCGGTCGCGGCGTCCAGGCGGATGCGCAGCTGACGCGCCTCGTCGGCGAGGTCGCCGCGGGGCAGCTCCACGTCGAGATGGCGCTCGATCGCGCGCATCAGCTCCACCGACGCCAGCGCGTACGGGCCCTGGACGTAGTGGGGGATCTGGGCGAAGTAGCCGACGGCCGGGATGCCCGCGTCCGAGACCGCCATCTCGAGCATCGACAGGGCGGCCGACGGCACGCGCAGGATGCCCGTCGGGCCGGCGGTGACGCCGCCACGCAGCAGGCCGGCCTCGGATTCCGTGCCCAGGATCGGCACCGGACGCGTGTGCGGCACCGCGGCGGGGATGGCGCCGAGGCTGATCCAGCCGCGCGCGCCGAGGCCCTGGAGGATCGTGACCACCGAGTCGGCGAGCAGGTGCCACCGGTCGTCCGGCTCGCTGCCGGTCAGCACGAGCAGGTCGAGACCGCTGAACCGGGCGAGGCGGAGCGACACCTCGGGCCAGGCGAGCGACGTGAGGCGGCCGTCGCGGATCTCGAGGGTGGGGCGGCGCGACCGATAGTCGAACAGCTGGTCGGGGTCGAAGGTGGCGATCGGCTCGCCCTCGTCGCCGAGTATCGACAGCACGCTGGTCGCCGCCGTGCCCGCGTCGACCCAGCCGTCGAAGGCCGCCAGCACGATCGGATCGACGATCGCCGGCTGCGGCTCGGTGAGGTGGTAGAGCGCCATGGGCGAAGGATAACGGGGGCCGGTCGGCCCTCGACCGGGCACGGGATCGGGTGCATCCTGAGCGGGTGTCGGGGGTGTCCTCCGAGCTATGGGGTGTGCCGATGTTTGGAACGATCCTGAAGGCGGTCAGCGTGGTGCTGGCGGCCTGGTTCACGTTCATGATCGCGGCCGCGATCTACGCCGCGACGAAGCGGCGCGACGTCGTGCCCGCGGATCCCGCGGCCGACGAGGTGGACCTCGTGGCGAGCTTCGGCCCGCTCGAGTTCCGCAGCGAGTCCGGCGCGTTCCGTGGCGGCTCGGTGACGACGATGTTCGGTGGCGGCGAGGTCGACCTGCGGGATGCGACCCTCGATCCGGCCGGTGCGACCCTCCACGTCAGCACCCTGTTCGGCGGCGGCAGCCTCGTGGTGCCGGAGACCTGGAACATCGAGACGAGCCTGAGCGGCATCGGCGGCGTGGGCGACATGCGGCCGAAGGTCGAGCGGTCCCCGGACGCGCCGACGCTGCGCGTCGAGGGCACCAACTGGTTCGGCGGCTGGGGGATCACCTCGACGCCGCCGCGCGAGGAAGACGAGCTGCCGGAGCCGGTCACCGTCTGACCACCCTCGGGGAACAGGCGCGCCGCGAGCCGGACGACCGCCGGCCGGCGCCCTGATCCATGCCGGGCAACGCGCCGACACGGATGGCGAGGCGTCGAGTACCTTCGGTCCCCGAACCGGAGGCCAAGCCCGTCACGATGATCCGGACGTCCCCGTTCCACGCCCGTACCTCGGCGCTCAACGAGACCGGCCTGTGGAGTCACTGGTCGGGGCACCTCGCCGCCGAGAAGTACGGCCTGTCGGACAAGTTCGAGTACTTCGCGGTGCGCAACGCGGCGGGGATCTTCGACACCTCGCCGCTGTTCAAGTACCGGTTCTCGGGCGCCGGCGCCGAGCGCTTCCTGGCCGGCGTGCTCGCCCGCGACCCGCGGACGCTCGCGCCCGGGCACGGCATGTACGCGATCTGGTGCGACGACCGCGGCTTCGTCGTCGAGGACGGCGTCCTGCTGCGCCACGCGAAGGACGAGTTCGTCCTGACCGCCGCCGAGCCCAACCTCGCCTACTTCCAGGACCTGGTGACGCGGCGCGACAAGGTGCACATCGAGGAGGTGTCCCAGGACTGGGCGGTGCTCAGCCTCCAGGGTCCGCGCGCCCGGCGCATCCTCGCCGGCGTCGAGCCCAGCGTCGAGGCGCTGCCGTACTTCGGGATCACCAGGGGCAAGGCCGGCGGATGCGAGGTCACGATCTCGAGGACCGGATACACGGGCGACCTGGGGTACGAAGTCTGGGTCAAGGCCGAGAATGCGCTGCCCGCGTGGGACGCGATCTGGGCGGCGACGCAGGGCCTGGGCGTGCTGCCGTTCGGCCTCCAGGCGCTGTACATGACCCGGATCGAGGCGGGCTTGCTGCTGCTCGACGTCGACTTCGCGAACAGCCGGTTCGCCTGGACGGACGCCGACCGCGCGACGCCCCACGAGCTGGGTCTCGGCTGGATGCTCAAGGGCGTGGACACCGACGACCGCGCGTTCATCGGGCGCGACGCGATCCGGCGCGAGCTGGCCGGCAAGCCGTCGCGCTTCCGGACCACCGGCATCGTCGTCGACTGGCGCGACTGGGACCGCATCCACGACGAGGCCGGCCTGATCCCGCCGAAGGACCACACGCCGGTCCAGGAGGAGATGTTCCTGTACGACGCCGACGGCGAGCAGGTGGGCTATGCGACGAGTTTCATGTACTCGCCGGTCCTCCAGCGGCACATCGGCATCGCCCGCGTGCCGGTCGATGCGGCGAAGCCGGGCTCGCGCGTGTACCTCGAGGTCCCGGTGAGCCACCGCTACATCCACGTCGCCGCGGAGACGGCCCGGATGCCCCTCTACAACCCCGAGCGAAGGACGGCCTGACGATGACGACGACCGACCACAGCTTCGACGCCATCGTCGTCGGCGGCGGCCACAACGGCCTCGTCAACGGCGCCTATCTCGCAAAGGCGGGGCTGCAGACCCTCGTCCTGGAGCGGCGCCCGATCGTCGGCGGCGCCGCGATCACCGAGGAGCTCTACCCGGGCCACTGGTTCACCACGTTCAGCTACGCGCTGAGCCTGCTGCGGCCGGACATCATCCAGGAGCTCGACCTCGTCAAGCACGGGTTCATGCCGCTCCTGATGTCGTCCACATTCGCGCCGATGGAGAACGGCGACTACCTGCTGCTGGGCCAGGACCACGGCGTCAACCAGCGCGAGATCGCGCGCCACAGCCGGCACGACGCCGACGCCTACGACCGCTTCAACCACGACATGAACAAGGTCCTCCAGGCGCTCAAGCCGCTGCTCGACGCGCCGCCGCCGAACCTGTTCAGCGACGACCCCGAGGAGCTGATGGCGCTCGCCGGCCTGGGCGCCCGCTTCCGGTCCATGCCCAAGGACGTGCTCCACAACGCCGTCCGGCTGCTGACGGGGTCGGCCGCCGACTTCCTCGACGACTATTTCGAGTCGGACATCATCAAGGGCTACATGGCCTCGTCGGCGATCATCGGCACCAAGGTGGGGCCGTACTCGCAGGGGTCGGGGCTGGTGCTGCTCTACCACCTGCTGGGCGAGCACGACGGCGAGTTCGGCGCCTGGGCGTTCCACAAGGGCGGCAACGGCGGGTTCACGCAGGTGCTGGCGCGCGCGGCGCGGTCGCTGGGGGCGGAGATCCGGCTCGAGGCGCCGGTGGTCGAGGTCAAGACGTCGGGCGGTCGGACGACCGGCGTCGCGCTCGAGGACGGCACCGAGTTCGAGGCGCCGATCGTCGTCTCGGCGCTCGACCCGCGGCGGACGTTCCTCGAGCTCGTGGACCCGCGTGAGCTGCCGACCGACCTCGTCGACGCGATCCGGCGTTTCCGGTTCCAGGGCACCTCGGCCAAGGTCAACTTCGCGCTCGACGGGCTGCCGGTGTACCCGTCGCTCGCCGCTCGCGAGGACCAGTACCGCGGCTTCACCAACATCGGGCCGTCGATGGAGTACCTCGAGCGCGCGTTCGACGAGGCGAAGTACGGCCGGTACAGCAGCCGGCCCTACCTCGACTGCGCGATCCAGAGCACGATCGACCCGGACATGGCGCCTCCCGGCAAGCACGTGATGTCGTGCTTCGTCCAGTACGCGCCGTACAAGCTGCGCGAGAGCGACTGGGACGCGGAGCGCCAGAACCTGGGCGACACGGTCCAGCGGACGCTCGAGTCGTTCTTCCCGGGCTTCGGCGACCTCGTGCTGCACCGGGAGGTCCGGACGCCGCTCGACATCGAGCGGATCGTGGGGCTGTCCGAGGGGAACATCTTCGCGGGCGAGTTCCTCGCGCCGCAGATGTACTTCTTCCGGCCCGCGCCGGGCTGGAGCGACTATCGAACGCCGATCGACGGCTATTACCAGTGCGGCTCTGGCACGCACCCCGGCGGCTGCGTGATGGGTGCGCCCGGCAAGCTCGCCGCGATGCGGATCCTCAAGGACCGCGAGCGCGCCCCGGAGCGCCCAGCTGCGGTCGCCGTCGCTCGCTGAGAGAGCCCTCTCCCCCGGCGGCTCGCATGCGCACCGGGCGGGGCCGGGACAATCCTGATCTCCGAGCCCCCAAGAGCTCGAGCCGCCCGTCTCGGCAACTCCGCTGGTCCCCCATCGACGACCCACCATCGTCATGACGCAACATGCCCTGGTACGGAACCCCGCGCCACGATGGTTGGTCGTGCAAACCGGCCAACGGCCATGGATGGACGCCCGGTACGACCATGTTTCGTGCTCGGCATGAGCACCGCACCGATCACGATCCGGGATCGTGCACGGGAGACGCGAGGGATGGGCCGCGGTCGGGCGTGCGTGACGCGCCGATGCCGGCCGCCGATCCGAGGGCCATTTCGGTTTGGACGAGTGGTGGTCGTAGACGGCGAGCCGTGTCGCAACCTTGGTCGACGCCCAGCCGCGGCGGCGCCCCGAGCGCGGCCCTGGCACGGGAATGTGCCATCTGAGGCAGGTCGGAGCGTGGCCCTTGCGTCGAGTCGAGGTTCTGGCGCCGTGGCCCGCACGACATCAACCGATTTGGCACATATCCGGGTCAGGGCGCGTGGTGCATGTCCCGGCCTGTCAATTCTGGCCGAGCCCGGTCGTCGTGCTCCTGACAGGCGGTGCGACGGACGAGCCGCCGCAAGCGGCCAGGAGGACCAGGAAGATGGGCAACCACGTCATCCACGTCGAGGTCACGGGCAAGGACAGCGCCAAGCTGCAGACGTTCTACAAGGACGTCTTCGGCTGGACCTTCGACACCACCAACCCGAACTACGGCATGGCCCGCTGGGACGACCTCTCGGCCGGCGTCGGCGCCGCCCAGGATGGCGGCCCGGGCCTCGTCACGTTCTACGTGCACTCGGACGACCCGAAAGGCGTGCTCGCCAAGGCCGAGGCGTCGGGCGGGCGGGTGATCATGCCGCTCACCGAGGTGGCGCCCGAGACCACGATCGCGCTGTTTGCGGATCCGGAGGGCCACGTCGTCGGCCTCATGTAGTCGTTCACCGCCAGCACGCGGCGCCGGCCGGCCAAGCCGTCCGGCGCCTCGTCATGCTTTCCGCGCGGACCGGCGAGGCCGCGGCGTCGAGAGGTAGTGGTGCCACAGGATCCGGGCCGCGACCGCCCGCCAGGGTCGCCATTCTTCGGCGAGCCCGAGCATCGCGGTCGCGTCGGGGCGGGCGTCGAGGCCGCGCAGCTCCGCAACCGCCTGGGCGAGCGCGATGTCGTGGACCGGCCAGGCGTCCGGGCGGAGCAGCACCATCAGCCGATAGATCGTCGAGGTCCACGGTCCGATCCCCGGTAGCGCGCTCAGCGCGGCGTCTACCGCGTCGTCGTCCAGGCGCGAGAGCCCGTCGATGTCCAGGGAGCCCTCCTCGACGGCCGATGCCAGCGCACGGGCATGGCGCGCCTTCTGGCGGCTGAACCCGACGGCCAGCAGCTGGGCGTCGTCGAGCCGGAGCAGCGTCCGCGGCGTCAGCGGATCCGCCGCGACGCGCAGCCGGTCGAAGGCGGCCTGGGCCGACGCGAGCGACACCTGCTGCTCGAGGATCAGGTGCACGAGCGTCGGGAAGCCGGGCTCGCGGGCCCACAGCGGCGGCGGGCCGAAGCGCGCGACGACCGCCCCGAGCGCCGGGTCGGCGGCCGCGAGCTCCTCGACGGCCGCGAGCAGCCGCGACGCCGTGAGCGGTTGCGGGACGGTGATCACGCCTCCCTCAACACGGCACGGGCCATCGGCGTTGCATCGGCCTCAACCGCCGGCCCGGGCGAGCCCCGCGACGCGGTCGCGCAGGTCCGGGTGGATCGGCGGCAGCGCGCCGACGGCGGCGTTCGCGGCGGCGTGGGCGGCCGACGTGGTCGCGGGGATGGCGACCGTCACGCGCGGATCTGCGAGGCACCAGCGGAGCAGCGCCTCCGGCCAGCCGGACAGGCCGGCCGCGGCGAGCTCCGGCGGGAATGGGCGGCGGAGCAGCTGCCCCTCGCCCAGCGGGCGCATCGCGATCACGCCCAGCCCGAGGTCCGCGGCGAGCGGCAGGATCCGGCCCGCGCTCTGGTCCTCGACCGGGTTGAACGGCACCTGGACGGCGTGGATCCGGCCGGAGCGCATGACGGTCTCGAGCTCCCCGAACGCGGACGGCTGGTACGTCGTCGCCCCGAGCCAGCCGATCGCCCCGGCCTCACGCTCGCGCTCCATCCAGGCGAGGTGCGAGCGCCACGCGACGAGGTTGTGGACCTGCAGCAGGTCGACCTTGCCGAACCACCGGAGCTGGTCGGCGAACTGCCGGCGGCCGTCGGCGACGTCGGGGGTCCAGACCTTCTCGCCACGATCGCCTCGCCGCGCCCCGCCTCGAGCGCGGTCCCGAGACGCGCCTCCGACCGCCCGTACATCGGCGAGCTGTCGACGAGGCGGGTCCCTCCATCGAACGCGGCCGAAAGGACCTCGTTGACGTCGGCCTGCCGTTCGGCGGGCACGTCGAACGTCCGCCACGAGCCCAGGCCCACGACCGGGACCTCGAGCCCGGTCGCGAAGAGTGTCCGGGTCTCCACGATCCCACCTTACCGGCGACGCCCGGCCGCGGGGCCAGCCTGACCGAACGATGGGCCGATTGTTGAGTCGGGTACATAGGATGGTCACCATGCTCCGCGCGTCGGTTCGCATCCAGCGCGTCGTGGCGGCCCTCGCGGTCGCGATCCTCGCGTGCCTCGTCCTCGGCGGCTGCGGTCGCATCCTCGGCCCTCGCGAGTGGACGATGCAGGCGGCCCGCACGGACGGCAGCTCGTACGCGATCCGTGTCCGCGACGCGAGCGGGCGGATCGACAACGCCGAGATCGACCCGGTCGAGCCGGTTCCGGAGCTGGACGCACCGATGAACCCGCCCGGCGAGCCGAACGTCGTGCTCGTCCCGTGGACCGGCGGCGAGTGCGACGCGCAGACGGAGATCCTGATCGAGGGCAACGGCTCCGGGATCGTGATCTTGGTCTCGGCCACCAGCGATGCCAGCACCTGCACCGACGTCGGCGTCCCGCACATGCTGCGACTCCACGGCTCGGGCCCGCTCCCGGCGGGCGCCGTCCAGGTCAGGCAGGGACCGTAGGCCCAGCCCGATACGGTGCGGGCCGCCGGATTCAGTCCGGGGTCCGCGCCTCGAGGATCGCGGCCCGGACGAGCGACGGGGTCGCGGGGACGCGGTCGATCCGGGCGCCCGTCGCGTGCCGGATCGCCGCCAGGATCGCGGGTGCCGTCGGGACCAGCGCGGGCTCGCCGACGCCCTTGGCGCCGAACGGGCCAGCCGGCTCTGCGTCCTCGACCAGGAGGCACTCGATCTCCGGCGCGTCCCCGATCGTGGGGATCAGGTAGTCGTGCAGGTTCTCCGTGCGACCAGGCACGTACGCCTCCATCAGCGCCATGCCCAGCCCCTGGACGATGCCGCCCTGGATCTGGCCCTCGACCAGCGTCGGGTTGATCGCCCGGCCGACGTCGTGGGCCGCGACGATGCGGCGCACCTTGACCGTCCCCAGGTCGAGGTCGACGTCCACCTCCGCGACCTGCGCGCCGAAGGCGTACGTCTCGTACGGGACGCCCTGGCCGTCGGCATCGAGCGGCGTGGTCTTCGGGTCGTACGAGCCGCGTCCCAGCACCACGCAGTCGCGACCCGCGGCCGGCAGCTCGCGCAGCTCCACGATCGAGACCGTCTCGCCGTCCCGCACGGCCACGCGCCCGCCATCGATCTCGAGCGTCGCGTGCTCCCCCGCCTCCGCGAGGGTCAGCAGCTTGCGGCGCAGGTCCGTGGCGGCGATGCGGGTCGCGTTCCCCGACACGAACGTCTGGCGCGAGGCCGAGGTCTTGCCGGCGTCGAGCGTGAGGTCCGTGTCGGGCCCGAGGCGGTCGACGTCGCCCACCGGCACGCCGAGGGCGTCGGCGGCGATCTGGGCGAGGATCGTGTTCGAGCCCTGGCCGATGTCGGTGGCCCCGGAGAACAGGATCACGCTGCCGTCGGCCCGGATGCCGACCTCGATCTCCGACGGGTTCGGCAGCGACGTGTTGCCGATGCCGTACCACATGGCCGCGACGCCGACGCCCCGGCGGACACGGCCGGTCGCGGCGTCGTTGACGGCCGTCGCCTCCGCCCGCAGCGCCAGCCACCGGGGCCGCAGGGCATCGAGGCAGGCGGGCAGGCCGGCGCTCGCGGTGAGCTCCTGGGACGTCGCCGTCCGCGAGCCGGCGTGGAGCGCGTTGCGGGCGCGCAGCTCGAGCGGGTCGATGTCGAGCTGTTCGGCCAGATCGTCCAGCAGCGCCTCGTGCGCGATCGCCGCCTGCGGGACGCCGAAGCCGCGGAAGGCGCCAGCCGGGGGCCCGTTGGTGTAGACGGCCCGGCTGGTGCTGAGGACCGAGCGAACCTCGTACGGGCCCATCGCATGCACCGGGACGCGGCTGGCGACCGTCGGTCCCCACGAGGCGTAGGCGCCGGTGTCGAAGTCGGCGTGCACGCGGACGCCGGTGAGCCGCCCCTCCGCGTCGGCGCCGAACGTGGCCACGATCCGGGCCGGGTGACGCTTGGTCGTGGACGCCATCGACTCCGGCCGCGGGTAGGCGGCGCGCACCGGATGGTCGAGCAGGAGCGCGGCGATCGCGATCAGCGGCTGCAGCGACAGGTCGAGCTTGCCGCCGAACCCGCCGCCGCAGGCGCTCGGGATGACCCGCACCCGGTCCTCGGGCAGCCCGAGGACCAGCGCCAGCTCGTCGCGATCCATGTACGGCGTCTGGGTGGTCGCGAAGACCTCGACGCGCCCGTCCACCAGGCGGGCGGTGCCGGCCTCGGGCTCGATGTATGCGTGCTCGACGTAGGTCGTCTCGAAGGTCCCGCTCGCCGTCGCGGCCGCAGCCGCCAACTCCGCGTCCACGTCGCCCAGTCGGACGAGGCCCTCGATGAGCACGTTGCCGGGCGACGCCTCGTGGAGGCGGGGCGCCGCCGGGTCCAGCGCGGCATCGATGCCGATCAGCGGCGGCCGTGGCTCCCACACGATCGGCAGCTCGTCGTCGGCGATCGAGGCCACGGTCGCCGCGTCGCCCACGAGCGCAAGCACGGCCTCGCCCCGGTACCGGACGTAGCCCTCGGCGAGCACCGGCTGATCCTTGCCGGTCGCGTAGATCCCGTACCGGTTCTGGCCGGGCACGTCGTCGGCGGACAGGATGCGGACGAGCCCCGGGTGCGCGGCCAGCACCGGCGCCAGGTCGCCGACCCGGAATCGGGCGTGGGCGTGGGGCGACCGGACCACGCGCAGGTGCCAGGCGCCGTCGGCCGGGAGGTCGTCGCCGAACCGCTCCGCACCCGTGACCTTGGCGAGCCCGTCGGTGCGGGCGATGCGCGCGCCGACCGCGGCACCGACGGCCGGGACGGGCACCTCCGCGACGGCGCCCGAGGCGGTGGCGCGAACCGCGTCGATGATCGAGGTGTAGCCGGTGCACCGGCAGAGCACGCCGCCGAGCCCGTCGAGGATCTCCGTCGGCGTCGGGCTCGGCGTGCGCGCGATCAGCTCGTCGGCCGCCATCAGCATCCCCGGCGTACACGCGCCGCACTGGGCGCCGCCGCAGGCGAGGAACGCGCGCTGGAGCGCCGACGGGCCGGCGGCGGCAGCGAGGCCCTCGACCGTCTCGATGCGCCGGCCGTCCACCTGGCCCGCCGCGACCAGACAGGCGCAGACCTGCTCCCCGTCGAGCCGGACGGTGCACGCCCCGCAGTCGCCGGCGTTGCAGCCGACCTTGGTACCGGTCAGGCCGAGGTCCTCGCGCAGCACGTCCACAAGGCGGCGCCGTCCGTCGGTCCGGATCTCCACGGCCCGCCCGTTGACCTTGAACCGGAGCACCGTGTCGGTGATCACCCCGCCACCTCGGCGATCGCGCGCCGGACCAGCGTGAGGGCCGCGTCCCAGCGGTAGTCGTTGGTGCCCCGGACGTCGTCGATCGGCGCCAGCGGGGACAGGTGCTCCATCGCCGGGATCGTCGCGAGGGCCAGACCCGCCCGCCGCCCGCGAAGCTCGCGCTCGAGGCCGCGCAGCCGCCGTGCCACCGGCGAGCAGGCACCGACCGCGACCCGGACATCGACGACGACGCCGTTGGCCACGACGAGCACGGCCGACACCGCGACGATCGAGATCACCAGGTACGCGCGCGAGCCCAGCTTGAGGAACGTGGACCGGGCGACGCTCGCCGACCCGACATCGGCCGCCGCGGGGCCAGCGGCCGTGATCTTCGGCACCCGCAGGCCCGTCACGAGCTCGCCGGCCCGCAGGTCCGTGCGCCGGTTGCCGAGCACGAAGTCCGCGACCGGCACCACGCGCACGCCGTCGGCGGACGCGACCTCGACCGACGCGTCCAGCGCGAGCAGGCTGGGCAGGCCGTCCGCCGCCGGCGAGGCGTTGACCACGTTGCCGCACACGGTCCCGGCGTTCTGGATCTGGCGTCCCCCGATCGTCCGGGCCGCCGCCCGCAGCCCGTCGAGCTCGGGCGGCAGCGCCGCCTCGGCCAGGTCCGTCCAGGTCGTCAATGCCGGGATCAGCCAGGCGTCCCCGCCGTCGGCCACGCCCCGGAGGCCGGGGAGCGCCGTGATGTCCAGCACGGGCCGGTCGATCGGCCGCGTGGCGTAGGCCGGGTAGACGTCGGTCCCGCCCGCGACGATCAGCCGCGGCTCCGAGGCCAGGATCGCGAGCGCCTCCTCGAGGCGGTCCGGACGCAGGTAGGGCGGGAGCGGGCTGGTGACGCCGGCCGCCACGATCAGGCCGCCACCCTCGGCAGGACGTCGCTCGCCAGTCGCTCGAGGTTCGCCGGGTCCCAGTTGAGGGGGTTGAGCACGAGGTGGTCGACGCCGCCCAGCGCCTCGACCTTGGCGCGGATCCGGTCGGCGACCTCCTCGGCCTCGCCCAGCAGGTAGTAGCGCTGCCAGTAGTCGAGGTCCATGCCCGAGTAGACCCGGAACAGCGGCGTCGCGTCCTCGGGGCGCTCGCCCGGCCGCAGGACGTGCACGAAGTTGGAGTACACGCGCGACATCTGCTCCGGCCTTCGCCCGTATTCGAGCATGTAGCGGCGGAGGTCGTCCCAGTCGCGGTCGACCATGTCCGCGGTCGCCGAGGAGTGGGGAACCCACGTCTTCGCGTACTTCGCGATCCGGCGCAGGACCGGCTCCACCGTCGGCACCTGCTGGCCGTAGATCTTCTCGGACGGTTGCGTGCCGCCGCCGATCCAGATCGGCGGATGCGGCCGCTGGGCGGGCTTGGGGTCGAGCGACAGGTCGTGCACGCGGTAGAAGCGGCCCTCGTATGTCACCTGGTCCTGGGTCCAGAGCGCGGTGATGAGCTCGAGCAGCTCGTTCATCCGCGCGCCGCGCTCCCGATGGGGGATGCCGACCGCCTCGAACTCGGCCTCCATCCAGCCCACGCCGACGCCCAGGATCGAGCGTCCGCCGGACAGCTGGTCGAGCGTCGCCCACTGCTTGGCAAACTGGACGGGCTCGCGGAAGGGGAGGACCAGGACGAGCGTGCCGAGCTGGATCGTGCGCGTGACGCCCGACAGGGCCGCCAGCAGCGTGATCGGCTCGAGCCACGTCGTCCGGTAGGCGGGCGGGGCGACGAGCAGGTGGTCGATCAGCATCGCGGTCTCGAAGCCGAGGTCCTCGGCGCGCCGCAGGTAGGCACCCATCTCGGCGAGGGACGCGGTCTGGTCGCCCAGGGCGAACGATGGCAGCCGGAGCCCGTAGTGCATCTGCCCCGCCATCGGCTCGCCCGCGCCTAGTGCCCGGCCGCCGCGATCCCCGGGCCCTTGACGACCTCGGGGGCGCGCCCGGCAGGCGGCGTGTTGCGGCTGCGGCCGACGGCCAGCTTGCCGTCGATCAGGATCATCCCGACCCCGGGCAGGTCGCCGATGGCCAGCGCGCCGAGCGCGGAGTCGGCCGCGGAGCCCTGTGGAGCGTCCACCAGTGCGATGTCGGCCTCGCGACCGACCGCGATCGTGCCGGTGTCGAGCCGATGGACGCGCGCCGTGTTGCCGGTGGCCAGGCACACGGCCAGCTCGGGGGCGATCCCGCCCAGGGATGCGAGGTGCCCCATCGTGCGCAGGATCCCGAGCGGGACCACGCCGGTGCCCGACGGGGCGTCGTTGCCGAGGATCACCCGAGCCAGGGCGCCGGCCTCGCGTGCAAGGCCGATCGCGTGGAGCGCCGCCCGCCCGTTGCCGCAGTGGACGATCTCGATCGCCATCCCGCTCGCGACCAGCTGCTCGATGTCGGCATCGGGGAGGGCGGTCGTGCCGCCGTTGATGTGGCCGACGATGTCGGGGCGGGCCTCGAGCACGACGTCCGCGCGGATGGCGCTCGACCCGGCGATGGACGGGCCGCCCGTGTGGAACGTGGACACCATGCCGTGCTGCCGTGCCCAGCCGAGCATGGGCGCGGCCTGGGCGCCCGTCTTCACCGAGCCGAGGCCCACCTCGCCGATCAGGTTGACGCCGGCCGCGGCGAGCTCGGCAAAGTCCGCCTCCTCGAGGCCGAGCTCGAGGATCGGCGCGCCCGCGTGGACCTTGACGCCGGCCGGCCGGACGTTGGCGAACGCCCGAACCGCGACGATCGCCAGCGCCTTGAGCCCGACGAGGTCTTTCGGCCGCCCCGGGAGGTGGACCTCGCCCGCCGAGATCATCGAGGTCACGCCGCCGTGGAGCTCGGACTCGATGAAGTCGGTGGTGCGCTGGCGCGGCGTCCAGTCGCCGAAGACCGGGTGCACGTGGGAGTCGATGAGGCCCGGGAACGCCGTCACGCCCTTGCCGTCGATCACGACGTCGGCGTCCTCGTCGAGGGCACGGCCGACGGCCGTGATCCGACCGTCCTCGATCAGGATCGAGTCGGCGTCCAGCAGCGGCGCCTCGATGTCGCCCGAGACGACCTCGCCCAGGCCCGCGATCAGCGTACGCATCGGGCTCGCACGGGCGGCGTCAATGGAGCCCGTCGCTGCCGACGGCGTCCTCGGCCTTGAGGCCGCCCACGCGGGCGTGCGGCCGGCCGCCGTTGGTCACGGCCAGCGCGACCAGCAGCTCGTCGGCCATCGGCGCGTCGGGGACGCAGATCTCCATCGCGTCGAAATGGGATCGGACGAGCATCGCCTTGACGTGGTGGACGGGGATGTCGAGGTGGCTGCCGATGCCACCGCGCTTCTTGACCGACGGCAGGATCGAGACGCCATCCACGAGGCTGCGGACGGGTGCCCCGAACTTGGGGTGGAGCACCGCCGCGACGTGCTCGAGCTCGCCGTGCTCACCGACGATGCCGCCTTTGCCATATGCCTCCACCTGGTCGCCCAGGGCCGCCTTGCACCGCCGCATCAGCTCGTCGCCCAGGGTCTCGCCGGCGTCGATGAGCTGGGAGATGTCCTCGGAGTAGACGCCGGCATACGGGTTGTTCAGCACCGCGGCGACGGCGACGCGGCGCAGCGGCCTCTCGAGGTCGCGGCAGCCCTCGCTGTGGATCTCCTCCGTGAACGTGACCCATTTGCGGACGTCGACGGCCACGCCTGCTCACCTCTTCCGATGCTGTGCGGGAGCGATCCGTTGATCATCCGGGGTCGCACGGCCTCCGTGCAAGGCGACGAACGACGCAGGGCGCCGCCGCCAGTGGCGGGGATTGAACCTGCAGCCTCCTTGGACCACCTTTAGTCGGCGAAGCGCCCAACCAGGGCGTCGCAGACGAGGGGCCTGATGCGGGCACCGCTGGTGGAGCGAGCGAGGCAGGGCGACGACGTCGCCTTCGGCGAGCTCGTCGACGCCGACGGGGACCGCTGCTTCGCGATCGCCTATCGGATCCTGCGCGATCACGAAGCCGCCCAGGACGCCGTGCAGCAGGCATTCCTGCTGGCGTGGCGGGACCTGCCCAAGCTGCGGGACGTCGAGCGCTACGACGTCTGGCTGCATCGCCTGCTCGTGAACGCATGCTACGAGGAATCCCGCCGCCAGCGACGGTGGACGAGCCGGATCAAGGTGCTGCCGGTCGACGGACCGGAGGTGCCAGATTCGACGGTCTCGGTCGACGACCGCGACCTCCTCGATCGCGCGTTCGCGCGACTCACTCCGCAGCACCGCGCGGTGTTCGTGCTCCACCACTACGCCGGGCTGCCGGTCGCCACGATCGCCCAGGTCGTCGGCGTCCCGGTCGGCACGGTCAAGTCCCGTCTTCACCACGCGACCCGCTCCCTGCGAGCGTCGGTCGCCGTCGATTCCATCCTCGACTCAGCGGAGATCCAGTCGGCATGAGCGCGCCCCGTGATCCGGACGTCGTCCTGGCCGCATGGCTGGACGACGGCCCGGCGGAACTTCCGTCCTCGACGCGACGCGCGATCTCGACTGCCGTCCGGACGACACCCCAGGCGCGAGCCGGCTTCGGCTTGCCCGCGTGGAGGCCAACCCAGATGTCCCGATTCCTCATGCTTGCCAGCGTCGCCGCGGTCATCGCGGTGGCCGTCGGCGTGTTCGCCAACGCCGCGCCGCGGCCCTCCGGCGTCATTGGCGTGCCCGCCGTGACGCCGGACACGGCGACACCCTCGCCGTCGCCGTTCATCAGCACGGCTGACTGGCTGCCGCTCTCGTCCACGCGGTACGGCTACGAGATCGCTTATCCGCCCAATTGGACTGCCCGTCAGTCGGTCAGAGCCTGGTCCATCGACTACGACAAGAACGCCTGGAACAGCCCGGCGGCCGACCACCTCGACGGGGGGGATGTGCTCGTCACCGCGTTCGCGGCGGACATCCCGCCGGGGACATCCGCCGATGCGTGGATCTCGTCCTACCTCTCGCCGGAGCCCGTCGGCGAGGGATCGCCTTCGCCGTGCACCCACACGTCGATCACGCTTGCGACGACGCAGGTCGACGGGCATCCCGTCGCCTTCTGGCGGGAGGATGCAGCGGAGGGCTGCGCGGGCACCTTCGCCTTCGTTGTCGTTGACGGACGTATCCATGTCTTCAGCATCTGGCGGAGCGGTCGGGACGCGTTGCTCGAGGCCATGCTCTCGACGGTCACCTTCGGAACGGGCGCGCTCGACACGTCCACCTGGACGACCTACAGCTCGGCCCGGTACACCTTCGGGAACGACCCAACGATCGGACACCCCGCGGACTGGGTCGTGCGCCCGAGCGACCACGACTGGACCTTCGATTCGGACGGACTCGATCCGGCGAGCACGGGTCTCGAGTCGTTCACCAACCCCGAGGACACCGTGCGCGTGAGTGCCTGGAACGTCCCGAGGGCTCCGTCCGAAGGAGAGATGTATGGCGCCACTGCGTCGGACGGATGGCGGAACGTCGAGCCGTGGGTCCAGTCGTACTGCGAGCGGACCGGCGACACACCCTGTACGGGCATCCACCAGCGAGCCGTGCCGCTGTGCCTCGAGAACAGGGATTGCCATCCGGGCCTCCTGGTGCCGTTCCAGAACGACGTCCAGGCGTTCTTCACGAACGGGGGTAAGGGCGCGCCGATGACGGTGGTGGCCGTCTGGCGGGGACCGACCGATCCGACCACGGCGCCGTACGGCGGTTCGCGGCAGCTCCTCGAGGCCTTCCTGTCGACCATGGACGTGCAGGCCACCGAGGAGTCGCCCTTCCAGGAATCGCGCGACGCCGCCGCCAGCTTCGCGGCGAGCGCCCCCTAGCTCAGTCCGGGAACGCCTCCGGCCCGCGCTCGGACAGCTCGCGCGCGTGCGCCTCGGCGTCCTCGGGCGGCAGCCATGAATAGGGGTAGTTCGGGTCGTCGAGGTCCATGGCCGCCTGCGTGACGTGCAGCGGGTGGAACGTGTCCACCATCACCGCGAGCTCCTCGGTCGCCTCCTTGCCTATCGATGCCTCGGCGGTGCCCGGGTGCGGGCCGTGCGGGATCCCGGCCGGGTGGAGGGTGAACGAGGCGATGTCGACCCCACGCCGGCTCATGAAGTTGCCGGCGACGTAGTAGATGACCTCGTCGCTGTTGATGTTCGAGTGGTTGTAGGGCGCCGGGATCGCGAGCGGGTGGTAGTCGAACTTGCGGGGCACGAACGAGCACACGACGAAGTTCCGGGCCTGGAACGTCTGGTGGACGGGCGGGGGCTGGTGCACCCGGCCCGTGATCGGCTGGAAGTCCGCGATGTCGAACCGGAACGGCCACAGGTAGCCGTCCCAGCCGACGACGTCGAACGGGTGGTGCCGATAGTGGTAGGCCGTGATGCGGTCGCTCGAGCGGACGTCGATGACGTAGTCGCCGTGCTCGTCGAGCGGCTCGCGGAACTCGGGCGAGTGGAGGTCGCGCTGCCCGTACGGCGAGTGCTCCAGCAGCTGCCCATAGTCGTTGCGGTAGCGCTTGGGCGGCTCGATCTCGGAGGGCGCCTCGAGGTACAGGATCCGCTGGTCGGAGCCCGGGTCCGGATCCAGCCGCCACGTGGTGCCGATCGGCAGCACCAGGTAGTCGCCGGGGTGGTAGGCGAGGTCGCCGAAGACCGTCCGGCAGACACCCGTTCCTTCGTGGACGAACAGCATCTCGTCCGCGATCCCGTTGCGATAGAAGCGGTTCTCGGGCATCGGCCCGGCCGGTCGGACGATCCCGAACACCACGTCGTGGTTGAAGTACAGCGGGACCCGGCCGGTGAGCACGTCGCCCTTCGGGGGGACGGCGCCGGTGTTCGTGAGGCGGTGGCGATGGAGGCCGTCGTCCGCCGCCTGGAGGTCGATCCGCGGGCCCGGTTCGAGGTGGTGCGTCCGCGTCGGCGGCGTCAGGTGGTAGAGGAGGGAGCTTCGCCCGGTGAACCCCTCGACCCCGAACAGCTCCTCCGCGTGCAGGCTCCCGTCGGCCGCCCGGTGCTGGGTGTGCCGCGTGGGCGGGATGGAGCCTCGCGAGACGTAGTACATGCGCGACTGGCCTCCTCGGGGTGAGGAGGCCAGTCTACCGACGCGTTACGGCTGGCGGACGAACGGGCCGGACTTCTCGAAAACGACGCCCCTGACGAATGCCTCGACGGCGCTGGGTGCCGGCGACACCGCGTGGACCGTGAACTCCGCCGAGCCAGGTTCGCCCCGACCGACGTCGAACTCGATCCTGCCGTTCGACCACCGCGCGTAGATCCGCCGGCCGTCGACCGGATCGATTGTCCATGTCTCCGGGCTGAACGCCTCATCGACGCCGGTGCTCACGATCCACTGATTCCCGCGGACCTCCATCTTCGTTCGGAACGTGTGCCGCCGCGGATGCCCAGGATCGTGTCGATGATGGCGTCCCTCTCGCTCTGGGCGAGGGTCGGGTCGTCCGCGAGGCGAGCGAGGATGCCTGCCACCGGCTGCGGCGTCCCCAGGTACACGCCATCGGGGATGATCTGGCTCGGTGCGGGTGTCGGCGGCGGCGCCCCCGCGACCCGGCTGTCCGTCCGGGACGCGATGAGCAGCCCGCCGACGGTGGCGGCCACGACGATCGCGGTGGCCGCCCCGAACAGGGCGATGCGATTCATGGTCTGAAACCTCCGGGGCACGCGCGAGGCGCGCCGCTGTAGGATCGAGGGGAACGCCGCCAGCACGGTGCTGAGCACCGGCGACGGGGCGATGTCGGGATCGGCCTCGAGCCAGTCCGCGACGCTGGGCTCGAAGTCGGGGTCAGTCGGGTATCGGCTCATGCCGGTCGCTCCTCGGACGTCGCGAGCGAGCGTCCGTCGTGGTCGAGCACGGCCCGCAGCTGACGGACCGCGTAGTGGAGTCGGGACCGCGCGGTCCCTTCGGGGATGCCCAGGGTCACCGCGATCTCCGTGAGCGGATACCCCAGGTGGTGGTGCAGGACGACGACCGCCCGCTGCTCCGGTGTCAGCCGGCGGAAGGCGCCTTCGAGCTCGTCCCGGGCGGCGACGGAGCGCGCCACGTCCGGTTCGAGCGAGGTGTCGGTGGGGATGACCCGGATGCGCGCGACCCACCGCCGTTCGGTGCGGGCCTCTGCGTAACACGCATTGACGACCAGGCGGTGCAGCCAGGCGGTGCAGCCAGGCGTCGAAGCGCTCGGGGTCGCGCAGCGTCGGGAGGTCGCGCCAGGCGCCGAGCAGCGCCTGCTGCGAGGCATCCTGGGCGCGATGCGGGTCGCGCAGGATCCGGTACGCGAGCCGGTAGCAGCCGTCGACGGACTCGGCCGCCAAGGCCGCGAAGGCCTCCTGGTCGCCGCCCATCGCCCGCTCCACCAGCCCCACTCGCATCGGGATCCTCGGGTGTCGCGCGACCCTCCGGCCGCGTCACCGAGTATGGAGCCGGCTCGGGCAGATTCGTTCAGCCCCTGACGTCGGCACCCCGGTCGAGCCGGATCCGGACCCTGACCGTCCGATCGGCGCGAACGGTCACGTCCGCGCGACCCACGACGACCCAGCCTGCATCGCGGGGCAGCGGTGCCTCGATCACCATCGTGTGCTCGCCGACCTGGCACGGGACCTGGAACCGGCCGTCGTCGCCCACGCCGTAGCCCATGTCGCCACCGCCGCAGGAGCCCGGGCCATCGCTGCGGCCATCGACCATCAGGTTGTTGTAGCCGGGCGCCGATCCGTCGGCGAGCGTGACGATTCCCCGGACGGTGCCGAACGGCAGCAGGGCGGCCCCGGTGCCGTCCGACACGACCTCGAGCATCTCGGGCGCGATGCCCAGCGCCTTGACGTAGTGGTCGACGATGTGGCGCGGCGCATCCGGGTTGGCGCTCGAGATCTCGACCTCGACCACGTTGCGGACGATGTCCACGCCGACCCCTTCGCCCTTCGCGTCGAGCTCCGCGAACCAGCTCCAGTCGATCTGATCCTGCACCGCCCGCAGCTCGCGCTCCGACCACCGGACCTGGCGGGCGACGATCGGCTTGGCGACGGCGCCGACCTCGTTGAGCGCGGCGAGATGGCCCTCCGGGTCGGCGGTCCAGAGGGTGACGACGACGTGGTTCGGCTGGTCGGTGTACACGCCGCCGAACTGGTCTACGTGCGACGCCGCGTACCGCCGGACGAATTCGACGGCAGCCTCGTAGGCGTGCTGGCGGCTGCCGAACTCGGCCTCTTCTTCCGGAAGCATGGGGACGTCCAGCGCCTCCATCCGGGCGCGCGGATCGGCGGCAACCTGCTCCACCCAGGCGAGGTCGGAGCGCAGGCCGAAGAGCTGCCGCTGGCGCATGGCGTATTCGATGTCCGCGGGCAGCCCCGACGGGATCGGCTCGAGCGATGCCGCTGGATCCGGGGCCTCGGATGGCGATGGCACCGCCGGCGATGCCGTCGCTGCCTCGAGCGAGGTTGGTGCCACCGACATCGGCGAACCCGGCGACGCCGCGCGGCTGCAGCCGATCAGGGCGATGCCGGTCGCGACGAACAGCGGGACGGTCATGCCGACCCGTCGCCTCGAGCTGACGCGATCGTTCATTGTCTAGCCCTTGATGTCCGCGCCCGGAACGAGTCGGATCCGGAGATTGGTCGTCTCGTCGGCGCGGACCGTGAATGTGGCCTCGCCGACGGTCACCATCTCCTCGGGCCGCAGGTAGTAGATGTTGTCGAAGCGAGCATCCGGACCCGGCGCCCGCAGGCTGATCGTCCAGTCGCCGCGCGTGCAGAGCAGGGTCAGGTGGCCGGTGCGGGCGACTCCGGGGCCCGAGATCCCGGGCGGGACGCACGCGCCGGCGTGCTCGGGCGTTGTCTGGACGAGCTGGTCGTTCGGACCCGGACGTTTCCCATCGGCAGTGACGACGGTGGCCTCGAGGGTGCCGCTCGACATGAGCGCGACGCCGGTTCCATCCGATTCGACCTCGATCATCTCGGGTGGAATCCCGAGCTCCTTGGCGTAGTGATCGGCGATGAGGCGCGGCGCCTTGGGGTTGGCGCTCGAGATCTCGACCTCGACCACATTTCCCTCGATGTGGGCGCCCACGCCCTGGGGATCAGCGTCGATCCGCTTGAACCAGTCCCAGCTGCGACTGATCTTCCTCTTGACCGCGTTGAGCTCGGTGAGCGACCAGCGGACCGGCAACGCGACGATCGGCGCGTCCTGGCCGGCGATGTCGAGCATCGCGGCGAGATGAGCGTCGACGTTCCGCGTCCAGAGCGTGGCGATTCGGTCGTTCAGGTTGTCGAGATAGAGCCCGCCGAACTCGGCCTCGTGGTCTGAGGCGTAGCGATTCACGAGGCCGACAAATGGCTGGACTCCAGACTGGCGGGCCAGCATCGACGCCTCCTCGGACGGGACCATCGGAAATCCCCAGTAGCGCTGGGATGTGGGATCGGCGTCGACCTGGAGGATCCACTCCACGTCCGCCCGGAGGCCCATCTGTCGTCGCTCGACGATGGCGTTGGCGACCCAGTCCGGCACGGCCGATGGCATGGGTTCGGGCGTTGGCGATGCCTCGGCCAATGGCGCGGCCGCGACGACCGACGGCGATGGCGCAGCCTCGATGGTCGGCACGTGCGATGCAAGCGCCGCTCCGGTCGCGATGGCGGAGGCGTCGGGCTGGCTGCAGCCCGCGACGAGCACGATGGTCGCGAGCCAGCCGCCGAGCGCCAATCGACCGAGGAGCGATCGAGACCTCATCGCCGGGACCCTCCGAGCGGACGTTCCCGGCTACGACCCGCGAGGGGACCCGTGCGTGACGCGTCAGGCCGGTTGGGAAGTTCCTGCGGAGGCCGGATCGTCGAAGTCGAGGCGGACGAGGAGTCGCGGCAGGCCGGCGCTGCGGGCCGCCGTCTCGAGGACGCGGTGGAAGCCCGCCTGGTCGAACATCGAGGCGATGCCGACGAACGCGAAGCCGACGTCGACGCGCCCGCCGGCCGGATCGATCGGGTACGCCTCGACGCCGGGCGCACCGGCCTCGCGGGCGGCCTGGACCACGTGCTCGAGCAGCGCCCGCGCGACGCCCCGCCGACGGTAGCCGACGCGGATCCGGAAGCAGCCGATCGCCCACACCGGCTCGTCGTCGATCGAGGGGATCGTCCTCGACCGGACGAGCCGCGGCGCCTCCGTGCGGACAACGACCCCGCACCAGCCGACCGGCTCGTCGCCGAGATAGGCGAGGAACCCGGGCGGCACGTCGAGCTCGAGCTGCGCCCGGAGCGCGGCCGGGCGGCTCCCGGGTGCCGCGGTGCCGTATCCGCTGGCCTGGCCTCGCCAGGGCTGGCACCAGCAACCCTTGTCGTCATCGCCCCCGAGGATCAGCGCGATGTCGTCCCAGCGATCGGCGGTGGCAGGAACGATAACCAGGTCGGCGGCGATGGATCGACCCTCGGACGCCTGTCGGCCCGTCGTGCTCACGACGGTCGCGCCACCACCGGCGTCACGAGCCGCCCCAGCCGCTCGATCTCCAGCACGACCTCGTCGCCCGGCTCCAGGTAGCGGCCGAGGGTCTCCTCCCGGATCTCGAGCAGGCAGCCGCCGCCGACGGTCCCGCTGCCGAGGATCTCGCCCGGACGCAGGTGCACGTCGGCCGAGGCCCGCGCCACCATCTGCCCGAACGCGTAGTGCGCGCTGGACCAGGTCCCGCTGGTGGTCTCGACCGACCGGCCATCGTGCGTCCGGACCGTCGCCACCATCGCGAGGTCCGGTCCCGTCGCGCCCGGAGACCGCCGGTCCGCGAGCTCGTCCGGCGTGACCAGCCACGGCCCGATGGAGACCCCGAAGTCCTTGCCCTTGGCCGGCCCGAGGCGGAGCACGCTCTCGTCGCGCTGGAGGTCGCGCGCGGACCAGTCGTTCAGCACGAAGTAGCCGCCGATCGCGTCCTCGCCGCGCTCCTCGGCGAGATCGATCGCCGGGGTGTCGATCAAGGCCCCGACCTCCAGCTCGTAGTCGAGCTCGGACGACTCGCGCGGCGCCCAGATGGGATCGCCGGCCCCGCGGAGCTCGGCCACGTTGGAGAAGTAGAAGATCGGCAGGCGGTACCACGCCTCGGGGATCGTCTGGTCGCGTCGCTCCCACATCGTGCGGACGTGTCGCTCGAACGCGTAGAAGTCGCGGAACGATGGCGGGCGGAGGATCGGGGGGCCGAAGGCCAGGTCGGCGGCGTCGAAGACGGCGTCGTCGCCGTCGCGCGGGACGAAAGGCTCGACGAGGTCCGCCAGGCCGGCGATGCGCAGGCCGTTGCCGAGGTGGTCGTCGAGCGTGGTCACCGGCCGGCGGTGCAGGGCGCTGTCGTGGGCGAGGTTCGAGTTCGCGGCGATGGCGCGCCGGCGAGCGACCTCGAGGTCGACCCAGCGCAGGCCGCCGGAATCGAGCGCCGCCGCCAGGCGCCAGTCGGCCCCTGCGGCGGCATGTCGTTCCCGGACGTGGGCGAGACGCATCGCCCGAGTCTAGCGAAGGATGCGGCGGGCCCGGATCGTCTCCGTCAGGTTCGCGATCCAGCCAGGCCCGCCGCGAGGAGCGGGATGTTGGCTACTTGATCACCTTGCCTTCGGCGTCGACCACGTACCACTTGCCACCGAGGCCCTGGCCCTTGGTGTCGCCCGCGGCGGTGTCGCCGGCGAAGTAGTAGAGCGGCTGGCCATAGAAGGTGACCTGCTTGGCCTGGTTGTCGTCGCGCGTGATCGCGGCGAAGTCCTCGGCGTCGAGGCCGGTCCCGAGGGTGGGCGCGCCGTCGGAGGTGAGCGCCGGCCAGTTGGCCAGGCAGTCGCCCGTGCAGTTGGACTTGCCACCGGAGTCAGCCGAGAACGCGTAGAGCGTCAGGCCCTTGTCGCCCCCGACGAGGATCTTGCCCAGCGGGTTGTCCGCGAGGTCGACCTGCACGCCGCCCGCCGCCGCCGACGGCTCGGCGCTGGCCGCCGGGGACGCTTCTGCGCCGATCATGTTGCCGTCGGCACCGACCACGAACCACTTGCCGCCGACGCCCTGGCCGTTCGTCTGGTTCGGCGCGGTGTCCTTGGCGAAGTAGTACACGGGGTGGCCGTAGAAGGCGATCTGCATGGTGCCGTCGTCGCGAGTGATCAGGGTGAAGTCTTCGGCGTCGAGGCCAGTGCCCAGGGTCGGCGCGGCGTCCGAGGTCAGCGGCGGCCAGTTGGTGGCGCAGTCGTCGTTGCAGACCGACTTGCCGGCGGCGGCTGCGTCTGGCGTGAAGACATACAGGGTCTTCCCGGTGCCGTCCGCGAGGACCTTGCCGAGCGTCGAGTCCGCGAGGTTGATGGTGACGCCGCCGGCGGCGGCCGACGGGCTCGCTGCGGCGGGTGTCGGCGCCTGTGCGCTCGGCGCGGCGGTGCCGCCGGTCGTCGAGGCTGAGCAGGCCGCGAGGACCATGCCCAGGGCAAAGAGCGGCGCGGCCGCTCGGATGGTTCGCATCGTGAGGGTCTCCTGTCCGTATGTGGCTCGGTGACAGGGACCTCTACGCCGAGGGTCTTGCGCCGGTTTCGGCCTAGCCGGGCTTGACGGCCATCAGCCAGATCAGGATCAGCAGGCCGGAGCCGCCGATCAGCGCGAGCGCCTCCGGGCGCCGGTTGTCGAGCCGGGCGACGAGCTCCGCATCATCGAGCCGCGGGGTCTTCTCGGTGCCGTCGAGCCCGTCACGGAGCGTGTAGTAGAAGCCGGCGCCGACGATGTACATGAGCAGGATCACGACGACGATGACGACGTACGAGGCGACGACCCAGGGCGCCGTCAGCCAGCCGACCGACGCGGCCGCCCCCAGGCCACCGATCCCGAGCAGGAGGAACCCGAGGTACATCAGCTGGTTCCCGCGCGACGACAGGCCGAGGAGCGCCGCGACCACGCCGCGGTCGGGCTCGCCGCGGATCCGGAACGAGACCCACATCGAGACGCCATGCGCCACCAGGAACAGGGCAAAGCCGACCAGGTGCAGTGCCACCAGCCACGAGTACATCGGCGTCCTCCGGTGCAGGGCTCGACACGCCCAGTTTGGCGGGTGACGGAACCTCTCGCGCCTTCAAATGAACGCTCCTCGCGACGAGGTGACCAGTAGAGTTGGACGGCGCCCCCGCTCGGCGCACCAGAGGCCGAGCAGTGGATCGCGATCTCGTCGAGGCGGCCCAACGCGGCGACAGGGAGGCATTCGTCGACCTGGTTCGTCCGCGCGCCGACCACCTCTACGCGGTCGCACAGCGGATCCTCCGCGACGTCGATCGGGCCGAGGATGCTGCACAGGACGCGCTGGTGATCGCCTGGCGTGACCTGCGGGCACTCCGCGATCCGGACCAATTCGACGCGTGGCTGCAGAAGGTCCTGATCAACGTCTGCATCCGACACGCGGGCCGGGAACGGCGTCGCTTGGCGAACCTCCGAGCGCTGCCGATCGACGGACCGGTGGCGCCCGACCCGGACATCATCACGATCGCCGATCGGGATCAGCTCGAGCGTGGGTTCCGCCGGCTATCGGCCGATCAACGGGTCGTCCTCACCCTGCACCATTTCGCGGGCTATGCCCCGGGCGAGATCGCCGAGATCCTCGGTGTCCCGCCGGGGACGGTCCGCTCGCGACTTCACAACGCCCATCGCGCCCTGCGGGCCGCCCTCGAGGCGGACGCGCGCGCCCAGGTCCTCGGAGGTCGTCCGGCATGACTCGCGAGCGGGACATCGAGCGCCTCCTCGACGCCTGGTTCGCCGATGGCCCGGCGCAGCTCGCCGACCACGTCTTCGATGAGGCCGTCGGGCGCGTCCACCGCCAACGCCAGCGACCCGCGTGGCGCTTCCTGTGGAAGGAGCTCCATGTGACCACCCAGCTCAAGGTCGCGCTCGGCGCGGCCGCCGTCATCGTCGTCTTCGTCGCGGGCTTCGCCATGCTCGGGCCCGGTGGCCGGATCGGTGGGGTCGACCTCCCGACCGCGTCTCCAGCGCCATCGCCGTCGCGGACCCCATCGCCGCCGCCGCTGCCCGACGGGCGCCTGAACGCCGGTGACTACGCCCTGCGTGCGCTGCCGGACGACCCCATGGCCTTCACCATCACGGCCCCCGGCGGCTGGACGGGCTACGGCGGGTTCTTCATCGGTGGCCCCAGCCTGTCGGATGCCCCGAGCGGGATCGGGATCTCCGTCAACCACGACCCGCAGGTGGTCACCGACCCGTGCGACTCATCCGTGCACACGCCTTCCCCTGCGTCGAGCGTGCCGTCCATCGACGACCTGGTCGCGGCGATCTCCGCCCGCGGGGACATCGAGGTCTCCGGGGTGACGGACGCCGAGCTCGCCGGCTACTCAGGCAAGCGCTTCGATGTGCAGTTCCCGGCGGAGCTGGCGTGCGCCAAACACTACCTGTTCGCGGAGCCGAAGGGCCTGTACGCGAACGGCCCGGCGAACCATTGGCGGGTCTGGCTGGTCGACGTCGACGGTGAGACAGCTGTCGTCGTGCTCCTCGATTACGCGGGAACGCCGACGGCGGACCGCGACTCGGCGCAGGCGGCGATCAATTCGATCCGGATCACGCGCCAGTAGCGCGCCTGGCTGCCGAACGGGCGGGCCTCCGGTCCGCCCGTCCGGCGCCGCGTTCCGAGGGTCGGTTCCGACGCTCGCACTGCCGGTCGATGCGCACCCGACCGGTCCATGCCCACCCCGGGGTTCGCGGCGCGAGGATTCGCGTTTATCGGATCGTTCCAGGTACGCGGAACGAGGTGCCGCAGCACGCCGGCAGCCGATACGTGGCGGTGCAACCTCGATCGTCAGGATGGCGTCGTCATGGCCAGGCGGAACGGCACCGGGATCGCGCTGCTCGCCGACGAGACCAGGCGACGAATCGTCGCGCTGCTCGCCGCGCAGCCGCGCCGGTCGTCGGCGATTGCGGCGGAGCTCGGGTTGAGCCGCCCAGCGACGAGCCGCCAGCTCCGGCTCCTCGAGGAAGCCGGACTGATCTGGGCGTTTCGGTCGCGCCTTGACGGTCGCGGCATCGTCTACCGCATCAACCCGTCGGCGCACGGCCGGATCATCGCGTGGCTCGCCGGCACCGAGGTCGGGCTGCCGGGATCGGGTCAGTCCAGCCGAAGTCGTTCCGCTTGATTGCCAACGTCGTTCCGCGTGCTTGGAACGACCGCGATCCTGCACTTGCTCGCCCTGCGGACGCGCCGTCGCCCACGGGCACCCGTGGTCGTTCCGCGTGATTGGAACGACCGCGATGCTGCACTTGCTGGCCCTGCGGACGCGCCGTCGCCCACCGGCACCCAAGGTCGTTCCGCGTGATTGGAACGACCAGGAATCAGCGCAGGTGCGCGCTGCCGACCGACGGTCGAGGGCGAGCGACCTCCGCCAGGCGAGCGACCTCGGCTAGAGGTTCCCGCGCCGCGCCTGTTCCAGCTCGATCGCCTCGAACAGCGCCTTGAAGTTGCCCACGCCGAAGCCCCGCGAGCCGTGGCGCTCGATGATCTCGAAAAAGAACGTCGGGCGGTCCTGGATCGGCCGGGTGAAGATCTGGAGGAGGTAGCCCTCCTCGTCGCGGTCGGCCTCGATCCCCAGCTCCTCGAGCACGTCCATCGGGACCCCGACGTCGCCCACGCGGTCGCCCAGCGACTCGTAGTAGGCGTGGGGCATGCCCAGGAACTCGACGCCGTTGTCCCGCAGCCGGCGCACCGTGCCCACGATGTCCTCGGTCCGCAGCGCGACGTGCTGCACGCCGGGCGTGTGGTACCAGTCGAGGAACTCCTGGATCTGGCTCTTCTTCTTGCCCGTGGCGGGCTCGTTGATCGGGAACTTCACCCGGCCGTTGCCGTTGGTCATGACCTTCGACATGAGCGCGCTGTAGTCGGTGTGGATGACCTTGTCGTCGTAGTGGATGAGCTGGGCGAAGCCGAACACGTCGCGGTAGTAGTCCACGAACCGGTTCATGTCGCCGAGCCCGACGTTGCCGACGCAGTGGTCCACCTCGAGCAGGCTGAGGCCCGATGCGGCCCTGGCCGGCCTCTTGACCTTGCGATAGCCCGGCGCGAAGGCGCCATGGTAGTCGCGACGGTCGACGAAGCTGTGGCGCACCTCGCCGTAGGTCCAGACCGCGCTTCGTCGCAGGACCCCTTCCTCGCCGCCGTCGAGCTCGACCGGCTCCATCGCGGACCGGGCGCCGCGGGAGGTGGTCTCGCGCCACGACGCCGCCGAGTCCTTGACCGCGAACGCGATGTCCCGGACGCCGTCGCCGTGGGCGCGCACGTGCTCGGCGATCTCGCCGTCGGGCGTGAGCGGCGCCGTCAGCACGATCCGGATGTCGTGATGCTGCATGACGTAGCTGGCCCGGTCGCGGACGCCGGTCTCGAGCCCCGAGAAGGCGACCGGCGTGAAGCCCCAGAGCGCGCGGAAGTAGGCGGACGCCTGGCGGGCGTTGCCCACCCAGAACTCGACGTGGTCGATGCCGTCGAGCGGCAGGAAGTCCTTGGCCTCCGCGAACGCGTCGGCGTTGAGATGAGCTCCCGACTGGTTGGCGACGGGCGTGCCGACCGGGCCGGCCTGGCCCGGGCGCGAGGCTGTATCGGTCATGGGGGCGCTCCGTGTCTTCCGTAGGCTGCCGGCGGCGCCTGCGCGCAGCGGGATGGTCAGTGGCCCCCAACGATGCCCCTGCCCGTTTGGCGGGTCAAGCGCCGCTGAGGGTCGACGGTCGTCGTCACGATCCCGAAAGGATGTCGACGGCAGGATCGATCCATGAGCTCCAACGACAACGGGCGCGCCGAGGCTCGAACCCGAGCCAACCGCCGGCTGCGCAGGATGACGATCGGGACGACGATGCTCGGCCTGGCGGCGACGGGCACCCTCGGCTGGCTGGCCGGCGTCACCGACAACGGGACGACGGCGATCGGGGCCGAGACGGCGATCGTGACGGACTCCACGTTCGCGTCGACCGGATCCATCTCCTCGACGACCACGACGTCGACGACGCGCGCCGCGACCGCCCCGACGGTGACCACGACCACCGGCAGTGGCCATGCATCGAGCGGCGGCTCGTGACGTGATCGACCAGGTCGAATGGCGAGCGCTCGGGACGGGGGTCCGCGTGGTCGTGCTCAACGGGGACCTGCCGGCGGCTCGTGCCGCGGTGGACGGCGTGCTCGCGGACGCCGACCTGGCGTACAGCCGGTTCCGGGCCGACTCCGAGCTCACGGGCGTCAACGCGCAGGCGGGCCGGACGGTCGTTGTCAGCGCCACCCTCGCTCGGGCGATCGATGGCGCCCTCGATGCGGCGCGCCGCACCGGCGGGGCGGTCGACCCCACCGTCGGCCGCGCCATGCGCCTCATCGGCTATGACCGTGACTTCGACCTGATCGCGGGCTCAAGGCGCCCCCTTGAGCTCCACATGGAGCCCGTACCGGGCTGGTCGGTGGTCTCGTTCGACGCTCGGCGCCGCTCGCTCCGCGTGCCTCGGGGCGTCGAGCTCGATCTCGGGTCCACCGGCAAGGGGCTCGCCGCCGACCGTGCGGCAGGGTCCGCCTTGACGGCTGCCGGCCCGGGAGCCGGCGTCCTCGTCAGCCTGGGCGGGGATATCTCGACCGCGGGCCTGGCTCCCGATGGTGGCTGGCGGATCCTCATCGTCGAGGACAGTCGGACGCCCCCCGATGGCGACGGCGAGCTGATCGCGATCCACCAGGGAGCCGTCGCGACGTCGAGCACCACGGTGCGACGCTGGCAGTCGCTCGACGGGGTCAGCGTCCACCACATCGTCGACCCGCGCACGGGTACCCCGGCTTCGACGCATTGGCGCACCGCCTCGGTCGTGGCCGCCAGTGCGGAGCTGGCCAACGCGGCGTCGACCGCCGCGATCGTCATGGGCGATGCCGCGCCGGACTGGCTGCGTGACAACGGCGTGGCGGCCCGTCTCGTGGCGAACGACGGCGGCGTGACCCGCCTCGGCGGATGGCCGGCGCCCGACGGGATGGTCGCGGGCTCCGCTCCGTCATCGGACTGAAAGGTCCCGGACGCGACACTCGGCGCGAAACCGTTACCAGGGCGCGGGGTCACGTTCCTCCTTCGACCCCGCGCCCGTCCTCCGGAGACGCCTTTGATGTTCGACCAGGTCCTGTGGTTCGCCACCCGAGGCGCGGGCGCGGTGTCGCTGATGATGTTCACCGCGGCGACCTGTCTCGGGCTCGTGACGGTGACCCGGTTCCAGGCGGCGGGCTGGCCCCGCTTCTTCAACTACGAGATGCACCGGCGGGTATCCCTGCTGTCGATCGTGTTCCTCGCGGTCCACGTCCTGGCTGCTGTCTTCGACCCGTTCACATCCCTGGGGCTCGGCGCGGCCCTGGTGCCCCTCGCATCGACGTACCGGCCCCTCCCGGTCGCCCTCGGCGTCATCGCCCTCTACCTGTTCGTCGCGCTGATCGCGACGAGCCTCCTGCGCAAGCACATCGGCCAGCGGACCTGGCGCCTCGTCCACTGGTCGTCGTACGCGATGTGGCCGCTGGCCGTGCTCCACGGGCTGACCGCGGGCACCGACGGCTGGTCGACGTGGATGCTTGGCATCGACGTCCTGTGCGTCTCGGCGGTCGCGGCCTGCCTCGCCTGGCGGGTGATGGCCGGCAATCCAAATCGGAGCCAGCTCGCCGGCATCGTCGCGACGTCGTCGTTGGATGCCCGGGCGCCACGACGGAAGGCCCGATGACCGTGCGCCTCCTCGCCGGCCCGGCCCTCACGGCCGGTCCCGAGTCGCTCGCCGGGCACCGAGACCGCCTCGGGCTCATCCCCCAGCAAACCGCGATCTCGGCAACCACGGCCATGCTCGAGGCGTCCGGCCTGCTGGGCCGCGGCGGAGCCGCCTTCCCCGTCGCCCGCAAGTGGGCCGCGGTCGCCGAGCGTCGGTACGGCGACGCGATCGTCCTGGCCAACGGCGCCGAGGGCGAGCCCCTGTCGGTGAAGGACCGGGTTCTGATGGCGACCCGACCGCATCTGGTGCTCGATGGCGCGGAGCTGGCGGCCGACGCCGTGGGCGCGGAGTGGATCATCCTGTATGTCGGCTCCGAGCACACCCAGGCGATCGCCGCCCTCGAGCGCGCATTGGCCGAGCGGCTGGATGAGCCACGGGCCAGCCGGACGCGCATCCCGGTCGAGCTCGTCGCCCCGCCACGGTCGTACATCGCGGGCGAGGAATCCGCCGCCGTCCACTTCGTCAACGAGGGTGATCCGCGCCCGACGTCGAAGCCGCCGCGACCATTCGAGTGCGGCGTCGACGGGCGGCCGACGCTCGTCCAGAACGTCGAGACCCTCGCCCACGCCGCACTGATCGCCCGCTTCGGCGATCGGTGGTTTCGCGAAGCCGGCCGCGGCGAGACCCGTGGCACCGCGCTGCTCACCGTCAACGGCGCACCGCGCTCCGGCGTCGTCGAGGTCGAGATCGGCACGACGCTTGCCGAGGTCGCCGAGCTCGCCGGCGTCCCCGTCACCGGAGGCCCGGTCATGCTCGGCGGCTACTTCGGCGGCTGGGTCGCCGGCGCCGGTGCCTGGAACGCCCCGCTCGATCCCATCGACCTGCGACGTCACGGGTCTGCCTTCGGCTGCGGCGTCGTGGCGTTCCTCGGCGACACCGCGTGCGGCGTCCAGGCAACGGCCCGGGTCATCGACTTCATGGCCGGTTCCAGCGCCGCGCAGTGCGGGCCGTGCGTGTTCGGCCTCCGCGCCATCGCCGATGCCATGGCACGCCTTGCGACGCGACAGGCGCGGGACGGCGATCTCGGCCACATCGTCGGCTGGTCCGAGACCCTTGCCGGTCGGGGGGCGTGCCGGCATCCGGATGGGGCGGTCGGCCTGCTGCGCAGCGCGATCCGGACCTTCGACACCGACTTTGCCAGTCATCAGCGCGCGCGCCGCTGTATCGCCGGCAAGCGAGCCTGGATGGCCGCCTGATGGCCGCGAACCCCCGGTCCGGGCGCCGCGAGACCGACCTCGTGCTGGCGATCGACCGGATCGTGTGCGACGGCTATGGCAGCTGTGCCGAGCTCCTGCCCGAGATGATCTCGCTCGATGACTGGGGCTACCCGATTCTCGCGGCGTGGCCGGTCCCGCCGTTCCTCGACGAGCATGCGCGGCGGGCCGTCGACACCTGCCCCGTCCTGGCGCTGCGCCTTGCGCCGGTCCCGCGTGCGACGATGACCGCGGGGGCGAAACGAGCCGGAGGCTGAGGCATTGCGCGTGCTCGTGGCGGAGGACGACGAGGGCTTGCGGGAGGTCCTCGTGCTCGGCTTGTCCGACGCGGGGTACCACGTCGACGCCGTTGAGCGCGGCGACGACGCTATCGACCACCTGCGCTGGTATGAGTACGACGTCGCGGTGGTCGACTGGCGCATGCCGGGGGCCGAGGGGATCGATGTCGTCGACTGGGCGCGCAGGAACGATCGCCCCACGGCCATCCTGATGCTGACCGCCCGCGACATGCCGGCTGACCGGATCCGTGGCCTCGACACCGGCGCCGACGACTATCTGGTCAAGCCGTTCGACTTCGGCGAGCTGCTCGCGAGAGTGCGGGCGCTCCAGCGCCGGCCGCGGGGTGTCGATGCGCCGGTGCTCAAGGTCGGCGAGCTGACCCTCGACCCGGTGACCCGCGCGGTCGGCGTTGCCGGCCGCGAGCTCGCCCTGACGAGCACGGAGTACCGGATCCTCGAGGTCCTGATCCGTCGGTCACCGGCCGTTGTCGACCGCAAGGCGATCGCCGAACACGCCTGGGCGGACGAGACGGAGCCTCTCGGCTCAAATGCCATCGACGTCCAGATGAGCCGCCTTCGGGCCAAGCTGCCCGATGCAGGCGTGCGCATCGTGACCGTGCGCGGCGCGGGGTATCGCCTGGACGCGGGATGACGATGGCCCACGTTCCGGCCGTCCGGCGCCAGGCCATCCGGGTCGCGCTCGCGGCAACCGGGGTCGTGGCCCTCGTCTACGTCGTCATCGGCGTCGCCGTCATCGCCTACGTGACGCGCGACCTGACGGACCAGATCGATCAGCGGCTGATCGCGTCGTTCAACAGGCTGCCGCCGGACGGACGCCAGCCTGACAGCCCGTTCGATCCGGGTGGCGACCCGAGCCGGCCGTTCGGGGCACCCCTGCTCGTGTGGACGGTGGAGGGCGACGGCTCCGTGCTGGCAGTCGCCAGCACCCCGGATCTCCCCGCCGATCTCGCGACCATCACCGGGCCGGTGACGGCCACGATCGCGGGCACGCAGGTCCGGATCGCCGGGGCGCAGGTCGGCGACGATCGCGTCGTCATTGCCCAGGCCATGGACTCCGTGACCGACGCCCAGCGGACGCTCGTCGTTGGTTGGCTGCTCGTTGCGCCGATCCTGCTTGTCTCGGTGTTCCTCGGCGCCGTCGCCATCGGTCGCCGGGTCGCGTCGCCGATCGAGGCCGCGCGGCGCCGCCAGGTCGAGTTCACCGCTGACGCGTCGCACGAGCTGCGGACGCCGCTATCGGTCATCGAGGCGCATACGAGCCTCGCCCTGGCACAGGACCGCGATGCCGAGTGGTACCGCCGCGCGTTCCAGCGGGTGGACCTCGAGTCGAAGCGCATGCGCCGGCTGCTCGAAGACATGCTGTGGCTTGCACGCTTCGACGGCGCCCGGGCCCAGCCTAGGCACGAGCCCGTCGACCTGGGCACGCTCGCTGCGCAGGCCACCGATCGATTCGCGCCCGTTGCCGAGACACGACACCTGTCCCTGGCCGTCCACGTCCCGAATGAGCCGATCGTGATCGCCGCATCGGCCGATCTCGTCGACCGGCTCATCGGCGTGCTCGTCGACAACGCGTGCAAGTACGCGCCCGAGGGCGGAACGGTCGATGTGACGGTGGGCCACGAGGGCGGCCGCGCGACCGTGACCGTCGACGACTCGGGTCCGGGCATTCCCGCCGACGAGCGGCAGCGCATCTTCGACCGGTTTCACCGCTCGGTCTCCACATCCACGGACACCGGCGGCGCAGGCCTGGGCCTCGCAATCGGCGCCGCGATCGTGCGGGCGACGGGCGGGCGCTGGGCGGTCGGCACGGCGCCGGCCGGTGGTGCCCGGTTCACCGTGAGCTGGGCCCGCGCGTCGCTGGGCTGACTCGAGGGCCGTGACTCGACGCCGCCACGACGTAACCGGATCGAAAGGTTCGGGATCGGAGACTGCGACGATGCACGCGAGACCGCCGCTCAGCCCCGAAGAACGCCACGAGGCATGGTCCCGGCTGCACTCGCTCACGACGGGCGTCGCCGTGGCCGGCATTGCCGCGACCGTGGCGATCGGCGCGATCGCGACGACCGCCAACCCGGGCAAGGCGTCCGGGTTCGCCTCAGCCAACCAGGGAGACCCCGGCATCGATGACGGTCTGGCGGCTCCGGACCCGCCGGCGTCGTCCGACCGGTCCAATGCTGGAGGGGCGCCCGCGGCGACGGCGCCAGCCACGCAGAACCGCGTGCGGGTCCCGCAGCAGCCGGCGGTCCAGCCGCCGACTCGCGGGTCGGGCCACGCTCATGCCTCGAGCGGGGGTTCCTGACCCGCCCGGCGCTGCGCGTGCCAGACTGCACGGATGACCGATCAGCCCCCGGCGATTGCCGACCCCTCGTCCCGCCTCGCGGCCTCACGCACGGCTTTCGCGGCCCTCGGCCCGCGGGTGGAGGCCGGCGGGCCCTGGCCGCTCGCCGACAATTTCGGCACCGAGCCCGAAGCTTCCTGGGGTCCTCGCGAGGTGCTCGCGCACACAGCCGAGATGCTGTCCTACTGGCTGGGCGAGTATTCGCGGCTGGTCGAGGCGGGACGGCCGGCCGGCGATGGCGTGCCGTTCGGCCGGATCGCCACGGACGTGCTGCGGGTGGGCGTCCTCGAGCGTGACCGGTCCCTGCCGTTGGGCGAGCTGTTCGACCGGATCGACGCCGGCATCGCCCGCTGGGAGCGGCGGACGGCCGAGGCCGGACCCGCCGACGGCGAGGCCATCGGGGTGCATCCGCGCCTGGGCGAGATGTCAGCCGACCAGCTGCGCGACCGGTTCGTGGTGACGCACCTCGACGAGCACGTCGCCCAGCTCGAGGTGCTGCTGGCCGCCCGCTGAGCGCGGCACCTTTAGCGATCCACGCCGGCGGCGCCCGCCTTTAGGGGCCGCGACGGCCGATCCGCCCGAAACTAACGACCCGCGGCGACCGCGAAATGCCGAGCCCTCTCGATGGCAGCGGGGCGGCCGGCTCGCATCCTGATCGATGTCAGCCGGTGAGCGACCCGCCGGGACGACCGAAGGGAACGAGCCATGAACGACCACACGACGCACTTCCTGGCCAACGACCACATCAGCACCCTGCACGCCGAGGCGGATGCCGTCCGGCTCGCTCGCCTGGCCCGGTCGCGCGACGGGGAGACCGGCCAGAGCGTCGTCTCCCGGCTCGTGACCCGGATGCGGTCGATCGGCGCGGGCGAGCAGCCGGCGCCCTCGATCACGACCCGGCACGCGGCCTGACCTCCCCATCGATGCCGCACCTCGCCGAAAGCTCGATTGCCTATGATCGCCACCATGGCCACGCGCCTCGTCAGCCCCGTCACGATCGGACGCCAGACCGAGCTGGACGCCGCGTTGGGGGTGCTGGACGCGGCGCTGACGGGGTCGGTCACCCACCTGCTGATCACCGGCGAAGCCGGCGTGGGCAAGACGCGACTCGTCGGTGAGGTCACGGCCGCCGCCGCTGCTCGCGGGGTGCGAGTCCTTCGCGGCTCGTGCGCCAGCGTCGGCGACCAGGGGCTGCCGTACGGTCCGATCGTCGAGATCCTCGCGGAGATCGCCCGCGAGGCGGAGCCCGAGCGGCTCCGGGCCCTCGTCGGCACGTCCGGGCCCGACCTCGCCCGCCTCGTGCCCGCGCTCGACCCGACGTCGTCGGCCGCCCACATCCAGCGCGAGTTCCTGCAGGCCCGCCTGCTGGACGCGCTCGCCGGCCTGCTCCGTCGCCTGGCCGAGACGGCGCCCGTGCTGGTCGTGATCGAGGACGTCCACTGGGCCGACCCGGCGACTCGCGAGACCCTCGGGTTCCTCGTCCGCACGCTGCGGTCCGAGCCCGTCGTCGTGGCGATGACGCTGCGATCGGACGAGCTGCACCGCCGGCATCCCGCGATGCCGTGGATCAGCGAGCTCGAGCGGACGGGCCGCGTCACCCGGATCGACCTCGCCCGCCTCGACGCCGACGAGACGGCGGCGATGCTCGCCTCGATCACCGGGGAGGCGCCGTCGGCCGCGGTCGCGTCGCGCTTCCACCGCCGCTCCGACGGCAACCCCTTCTTCATCGAGGAGCTGGTGCTGGCCGAGACCGGCCATGCGGGCGCCCGCCTCCCGTCGACGCTGCAGGAGATCCTCGCCACGCGGCTGGGCTCGCTGTCGGAGCCCGCCCGGTCGGTCGTCGGTGTCGCGGCCGTCGCCGGTCGGCGCATCGACCACGACCTCCTCGCCCAGGTGGCCGAGCGCCTCGAGGTCGACGACCTCGACGCCGCGCTCCGTGACGCGATCGCGAGCCAGATCCTGGTCGTCGACACGGACACCGCGGAAGCCGAAGGCTACGCGTTCCGGCACGCCCTGCTGGCCGAGGTGGCGTACGACGACCTGCTGCCGGGCGAGCGGCGCCGCCTCCACCGGGCATGCGCCGAGGCGCTGGCCTCGCGCCCGACGCCGATCGGCGCCTCGGCCGCGGCGCACTGGGCCGAGCTCGCCCACCACTGGGCCCACGCGCACGAGCCGGTCCGGGCGTTCACCGCCTCGCTCGAGGCCGCGGCGGCCGCGGAGGCGACGTACGCGTTCGAGGCGAGCCTGCGCCAGTACGAGCGCGCGATCGACCTGTGGACGTCCGTGCCGGACCCGGAAGGGCTGGCCGGCGCCGACCAGGCCGAGATCCTCCTTCGTGCGGCGCAGATGGCGCATCTCGCCGCCCTGGGCACCCGGTGTGTCGCGCTCCGGCGGGAGGCGATCGCGGTCGTCGATCCCGGCGAGGGGCCCGTCCGGCTGGCGGTGATGCACGAGGCGCTCGGCCGCGCCCTGTGGGCCGACGGCGACTCGGCGGAGGCGTTGGCCGAGTACGAGCGGGCGGTCGCCGCCATGCCCGCCGATCCGCCGACCGCCGAGCGGGCGCGGGTGCTGTCGGGCTACGGGCAGATGCTGATGCTGCTCGACCGCTGGCAGGAGTCGGCGGCACTATGCGAGGAGGCGATCGCGATCGCCCAACTGGTCGGCGCCCGTGAGGCGGAAGGCCACGCGCGCAACACGCTCGGCCTCGACGTCGCGGCCCACGGCCGGTGTGAGGAGGCCCTGGCCTCCCTCGAGCTCGCCCTCGCGATCGCCAAGGAGGTGGGCAACGTCGACGACATCGGCCGGGCGCACGTGAACCTGAGCGAGGCGATGCTGTTCTGCGGGCTGCCTCGGGAAGCCGCCGATGCGGTCGAGCGGGGCATCGTGGAGGCCGACGCGATCGGGATCACCGGGTCGTACGGGTCCGTCATCCGGCACAACGGGATCCAGGTGAACTTCGACCTGGGTCGCTGGGACACCGCGGCGCGCCTCGCGGCGGACAGCCTCTCGAGCGGCCCCGTGGGCGAGATCAACCCCGACCGCTACCGGATCAGCCGCTGGGTGCCGCTGATCGTCGCCAGCGGGGAGTTCGAGCTCGCGCGGACGCAGGTCGACAGGCTGGGCGAGCTGCTCGACGGGGTGCCCGTCGAGGCGCAGTTCAGCGGCAACTACCACGCGGCCGCAGCCGAGCTCGCGCTCTGGGAGGGTCGGCCGGGCGACGCGCTCGAGGAGATCGAGCGGGGCCTGGAGCTCATCGGCGACCAGGGCTGGCTGTGGTTCAACGCCCGGCTGTACCGCATCGGCGCCCGCGCGGCAGCCGACGCCGCCGAGCTGGCGCGCGCGCGGCGGGACGAGCCCGCCGTCGACGAGGCGATGCGGCGGGGCGAGGCGCTCGCGATCGCCCGGCAGCGGATCCTCGAGCGGATGCTCGAGCACGAGCACGGCCGCCAGGCGGCGATGACGATGGCCGAAGGCGCCCTCGCCGACGCCGAGGACACACGGCTGCGCGGATCGTCGTCGGCCGTCGCATGGGCCACGGCACGTGAGCGGTGGACCGATGTCGAGCGCCCCTACCTCCAGGCGTACGCGGCCTGGCACGAGGGGGAGGCACATCTCGCCGACGGCGACCGCACGGCCGCGACGACCGCGCTTCGCTCCGCCCACGCGACGGCGTCCGAGCTGGGTGCGCGCCCGCTGCGCGAGGCCGTCGAGTCCCTGGCCCGGCGCGCCCGGATCGACCTCGCCGTGGCCTCGCTCGACGCGGCGGTCTCAGCCGGCGCGCCGGACCCGTTCGGCCTCACCCGGCGCGAGCGCGAGGTGCTCGTCCTCGTCGCGCAGGGCCGGACCAACCGACAGATCGCCGACGAGCTGTTCATCAGCGAGAACACGGCGGGCGTCCACGTGTCGAACATCCTTGGCAAACTCGGCGTGGCGTCGCGTACCGAGGCGGCCGCGGTCGCCGTGCGCCTCGACCTCGCGGCCGCGGCGGTGGCCGAATGACCGAGGCCATCGTGGTCCTTTGCCCCATGCGGCACTGCAGCCCGCCTTCCGTATGATCGCCGGCATGGCTGGACGCCTCGTCAGCCCCATCACGATCGGACGCCGGGCCGAGCTGGGCGCGGCGATCGCCGCGCTGGACGCTGCCATGCAGGGCACGCCGTCCCACCTGCTGATCGCCGGCGAGGCCGGCGTCGGCAAGAGCCGGCTGGCGGCCGAGCTCGGCGCGGTCGCCGGCGAACGCGGCGTCCTCGTGCTCCGCGGGGGCTGCGCGAACGTCGGCGACGAGGGCCTGCCCTACGGGCCGATCGTCGAGATCCTCGGCCAACTGGTCCGGGAGCTGGACCCCGCCCGCCTGGAGTCGGTCGTCGGGTCGTCCGGACCCGACCTCGCCCGGCTCGTCCCCGCGCTGGATCCCGGGGCGTCGGGCGCCCTGCTGCAGCAGACCTGGCTCCAGGCCAGGCTGTTCGATGCGCTCGTCGGCGTGCTGCGACGCCTGGCCGAGGTTGCACGGGTCCTCCTGATCGTCGAGGACGTGCACTGGTCGGATCCGGCCACCCGCGAGACTCTCGGCTTCCTCGTTCGGACCCTGCGCTCGGAGCCGGTCCTCGTCGCGATGACGCTGCGCTCGGACGAGCTCCACCGGCGGCACCCGGCGCTGCCCTGGCTGGGCGAGCTGGAGCGAACCGGCCGCATGCAGCGGATCGCCCTCGCCCGCCTGACCGAGGACCAGACCGCGGCCATGCTGGAGGCGATCGAGGGCGTCCCCACAGACCCGGACGTCGCCGCCCGGATCCATCGCCGCTCCGACGGCAACCCGTTCTTCATCGAGGAGCTGCTGCTGGCCGAGGCCGAGCCGTCGGCCGGGGGCCTGCCCTCGACGCTGCGGGAGATCCTCCTCGCCCGGCTGGCGGCGGTGCCCGAGGACGTCCACCACGTGCTCGGGGTCGTCGCCGTCGCGGGTCGTCGGATCGACCACGACCTGCTGGTCACGATCGCCGGGGCGGCCGACAACCCCGACCGGCTCGAGGCGGCGCTCCGGGCCGCAATCGCCAGCCAGATCCTGGTCGTCGACACGGCGCAGGGGTCGGATGGCTACGCCTTCCGCCATGCCCTGCTGGCCGAGGTCGCCTACGACGAGCTGCTCCCCGGCGAGCGGCGCCGGCTCCACCGCGAATGCGCGATCGCGCTCGAGGCACACCCGTCGTCCTCGGCCGCGTCGAAGGCCGCGCATCGCGCCGAGCTCGCCCACCACTGGGCGGCGGCGCGCGACGACGAGCGGGCGTTCGCGGCGTCCCTCGCCGCGGCCGACGCCGCCGCGGAGGCATTCGCGTTCGAGGCCGCGCTCGCCCACCTCGAGCGGGCGATCGACCTGTGGCCGGACGTCGCCGATCCGGTGGCCGTGTCGGGCGGCGATCGCGCGGAGCTGTTCGGGCGCGGCGCGACGGCCGCCTACCTCGGCGGTTTCGCGCATCGGGCCGTCACGCTCCAGCGCGAGGCGGACGCCGCGATCGACGCCGCCGCCGACCCGGTCAGGGCCGCCGTGATGCGCGAGCGCCTCGGCCGGTTCCTGTGGTTCGCGACCGACTCGGCCGGGGCACTCACGGAGCTCCAGGCGGCGATCGCGATTCTCCCCGCCGACCCGCCCTCGGCGGAGCGGGCACGGGTGCTGTCGGGCTACGGGCAGCTGCTGATGCTGCTGGATCGGTTCGACGAGTCCCGGGAGCTGTGCGAGCAGGCCATCGACATCGCCGAACGCGTCGGCGCCCGCCAGGCGGAGGGCCACGCGCGCAACACCCTCGGCCTCGACCTGGTGGCCCAGGGCCACGTGGCCGAGGGCATCGTCGAGCTCGATCGCTCGCTCGACATCGCATTCGCCGAGGCCAACGTCGACGACATCGGCCGTGGCTACGTGAACCTCGTCTCCGGCCTGCTATTCGGCGGGTACCTGGAGCGGGCCGCCGACGCGGCGATCCGCGGGATGCGCGACGCCGACGCGTACGGGATCACGAGCACGTATGGCACGTTCATCGGCCACAACGCCGTGATGATCGAGACCGAGCTCGGCCATTGGGACCGCGCGGCCGAGCTGGCGCAGGCCCTCGACATCGAGCAGGCGAAGCCGCCCGCGAGCCGCTACGGCCTCGCTCGCTGGATCCCCCTGCTCGTCGGGCGCGGCGAGTTCGAGCTGGCCCGCACGCAGCTCGAGCGGCTGCGCGAGCTGCTCCACGGCGCGCCGGTCGAGGGCCAGTTCCACGGCGCCTACCACGCGGCGGCGGTCGAGCTCGCGCTGTGGGAGGGCAGGCCGGAGGACGCGCTGCGGATGGCGGTCGCCGGCCTGGCCGTCCTCGAGCCGCTGCGCTGGACGTGGCACCTGCTGCGCGTCCACAGGCTGGCCGCGTGGGCGGCGGCGGACGTGGCGGAGGTGGCTCGCGCGCGGCGCGACCCGGCCATGGAGCAGCGGGCGATCGACGCGGCCGCGAGCCTGCGCGCGAGCCGGGAGCCGATCGTCGCCGAGACCCTCGCCGCCCAGACGGACGCCCAGGCCGCGTACTCGGCGGCGGAGGCGGCGTCGGCGGCCGCGGAGGACCTGCGGCTGACGGGCGAGGCGGTCCCGTCGACCTGGCGCGCCGTCGCCGAGCAATGGGAGGCGTGCCACCGGCCGTACCTCGCGGCGTACTCGCGGGCGCGCGAGGCCGAGGCGCTGATGGTCGCCGGCGACCGGCCCGCCGCGGCGGAGGTCCTGCGCGCCGCCGACGCGATCGCCGCCGGGCTCGGGGCCGCCCCCTTGCGCGAGGCCATCGCCTCGCTGGCGACGCGGGCCCGCCTGGACCTCGACGAGCCGGCGGCGGACGTCGACCGCGCGCCGGAGCCCAAGGCCGCCTCCGACCCCTACGGGCTGACCAAGCGCGAACGCGAGGTCCTCGCGCTGGTGTCGCAGGGCCGGACCAACCGCCAGATCGCCGACGAGCTGTTCATCAGCGAGAACACCGCCGGCGTCCACGTGTCGAACATCCTGGGCAAGCTCGGGGTCGCCGGCCGCACGGAGGCGGCCGCGATCGCGGTCCGGGGCGGGCTCGTGACGGGGAGCGGACCGGGCTGAGCCGCCGCGGGAATCAAGAAGCCGCGGTCACGGGGACCGCGGCTCCGGGCCGACGGGGTCGGCGGTGGGTGTACTAGGCGGCGAACTCGCGCAGCTTGCGGCTGCGGGAGGGGTGGCGGAGCTTGCGCAGCGCCTGGACCTCGATCTGGCGGATCCGCTCGCGGGTGAGGCCGAACTCGCGGCCGACCTCCTCGAGCGTCCGGGCATGCCCGTCGTCGAGGCCGAAGCGGAGGCGCAGCACGCGCTGCTCGCGGCCGTCGAGGCTATTGAGCACGTGCTCGATCTGCTCGCGGCGCATGCGGTCCGCGACCGCGTCGAGCGGCGAGACCGCGTCCTCGTCGGGGATCAGCTCGCCGAGCTCGGCGTCGCCCTCGTCGCCGACCGGCGACTGGAGCGAGACGGGCTCGCGCCCGAGCTTGCGGATCTCCTCGACGCGCTGCGGCGTCATCGCCGGCGTCTCGTCGGGCAGGGCCGCCGCGATCTCGGTGTTGGTGGGCTCGCGCCCGAGCTGCGTCGACAGCTCACGCACGACACGCGCCACGCGACCCATCGTCTCGACCATGTGGACCGGGATCCGGATCGTCCGGCTCTGGTCCGCGAGGCCTCGCTGGATCGCCTGGCGGATCCACCAGGTCGCGTAGGTGCTGAACTTGAAGCCGCGCTCGTACTCGAACTTGTCGACCGCGCGGATCAGGCCCGCGTTGCCTTCCTGGACGAGGTCGAGCAGGCCCATGCCGGCCTGGTTGATGTACTTGCGCGCGATCGACACGACCAGCCGCAGGTTCGCGGAGGTCAGGTGGTCGCGGGACAGCTTGGCCAGCTTCTTGAGCTCGATGACCATCTCGGCGACGGTCTCGGCGTCGTTGCCCGCCTCGAGGTGGCGGCGGATCGCCGGGTAGGCGACCTCGTCGCGCGCCCACGTGCGCAGGGCGTGCAGCGCCGTGCTGGCGCGGATCTCGGCGTTCGGCCGGCCGAGCTCGCCCTCGATCCAGTTGAGGAGGTCGAGGAAGGTGTCGGCGTCGAGCCGCTCGTTGTACACGGACCGCAGGTCCTGCGCGCGAACGAGGCGCTCCTTGAGCGCGTCCGACTCGGCCTGCTTGAGGGCGTCGGTGAAGCCGAACGACGGCGCGGTGATCAGGAGGTCCATCGCGCTGTCCGAGCGGATCGCCTCGTCGACGATCCGGTGCGTCTCGACCTCGAACGGCAGCACGTAGCGGCGGTCCTTGGCACGAGCCGTCGGCTCGCTGTGGTGCAGCGTCCACTCGTGCAGCGAGAGGATCGCCTTCTCGGGCTCGGCCTCGATCTGGGCGCCGAGCTCCATCCCCTTGGCGAGGATGACCTCCTCCTCGGCGGTGAGCAGCGGCACGCGGCCGATCTCACGCAGGTACAGGCGGACGGAGTCGTCGGTGTCGAGGACCTCGGCGGGCTGGGGCTCGGGCTCCTCGGCGTCGGGCTCGGCTGCCTTCGCGGCGGGCGCGGGCTCAGGCGCCTTGGGCGCGACCTCGGCCGCGACGGTCTCGAGCGCCTCCGCCTCCAGGGCGGCGACCTCGGGATCGAGCACGACCGCGGCGGCCGCGAGGGCGACCTCAGCCTCGGAAACGGGCGTCTCGGGCTCGGAGACAGGCGAAGTAGAAGGATCGAAGGAAATCACGTTGCTCCCGCTGAACGAGGTCGCACCCAGCCGCACGACCCCGGGATGATGCTCATCTGCGGCCCGGCTCCCCCCGAGACCGCCACGTGCCGGATCCACGCCACCCGACACACGTAGTGGCGTGTCAAGTCGACACGCCATTGGATTAGTAATATAGGCCATTCGGCCCCTCTTGACAACCCCCCTTGTCAATACTGCGCGGGAGTATTTCTGGCGGCCATCTCGCCTTCCAGGGGCAGTCCCGCGTCCTCCCAGTCCAGGAGCCCGCCGGAGTAGCGGCGCACGTGCCGGTAGCCGCGCCGGACGAGGTCGCGGTACATCGCGACGCTCGACAGGCAGTCGACCTGCGAGCAGTAGACGACCACCTCGTCATCGGGCTTCACGGTGGCGTAGAGCGCCTCCGGCGTATCGAAGTGGACCGATCCCGGGATGTGCTTGGCGTCGAAAGCCCAGCGATTGAGCGCCATGATCAGCGTGAAGGCATCCCCGCGCTCGAGCTTCTCGCGCAGCTCGTCCCGGCTGATCGTGTGGATCGGGTCCTCGCCGAGGGCGGCGATGGGTCGGGGCTGGTCCATGTCGTTCCGATTATCGCCCGTCGCGCGACTAGACTCCGGGCACGCCCCGGAGGATCCGCAGTGCCCCACGATCCGGTCACGTTCACGCCCATCGGCCTCATCCGCACGCCGTTCGCGGAGCCCACCGGGATGCCGGTCCAGGCCGTCGGGGCGGTCGGCGTCCCGGGGACGATCGAGCTGGATCCCGCCTACGTCGAGGGGCTCGCGGACCTCGACGGCTTCAGCCACCTCGTCCTCCTCTATCACCTCGACCGGATGACCGGCGCCCGGCTGACGGTCGTGCCGTTCCTGGACGACCGGCCCCATGGCCTGTTCGCGACCCGCTCGCCGGCGCGCCCGAACCCGATCGGGCTGTCCACGGTCCGGCTCATCGGGATCGACGGATCGACGATCCGGATCGAGGACGTCGACATGCTCGACGGGACGCCATTGCTGGACATCAAGCCGTACGTGCCCCAGCTCGACGACCGCGCCGACCCACGGATCGGCTGGTACGCGGGTCGGGTCGAGCGGGTGGGCGTGACGAAGGCGGACCAGCGCTTCCGCTGAGGCGAGCGCGACAGTCCTGCGGGCGGCGGCTACGCCGCCGTCGTCGCCGAGGTCGGCACCCAGTAGCGGAGCTTGCCCAGCCGCTCGTCCTCGAGGACGCCGCCGTTGTGCTCGATCACCAGCCGCGACGCCGTGTTGGTCGGGTTGCACGTGATCAGGGCGGGATCGATCCCGAGCCCGTTCGCGATCGGGAGGATCGCCCGCAGCATCGCGGTGGCGTGACCCTGACGCCGGGCGCCCGGGCGGACGTCGTAGCCGATGTGGCCCCCGATCTCGAACAGCAGCGCGTCGAGCCGGTGCCGGATCTGGGCCCGAGCGAGGAACACGTCGCCCTCGATCCACCACACCTCGGTCGCCGGCACCTCGCCGCCAGTGCGGGGCGTCTCCCCGAGCGCCTGCGCGTGCAGCCAGCGAACGAAGGCCTCGAACCCTGCCGGCGTCCGCCACGCTCGCCCGTGCTCACGGATCATCGTGCCCGTCACCGTGCCGTCGCCGGGGACGCCGCGACCCTCCGCGCGGAACTCGTCCATCGCGCCGATGAACGACCCGCGCACGCGCGCGACGGGCAGGCTCAGCTCCGGCATGCCGGCGATTGTCGCCCTCAGTGGTTGACCGCGTCGGCGAAGACGACGCAGCAGGTCCCGGGCTCGGGCGCCAGGACCGGCGCGACACCCGCCAACCCGAGGCCCTCGAGGACGCCGTCCGCCCAGGCGAGGTTCATCCCGCAGGTGACGTCGCGGTGGCGCTGCGCGAGGTCGTGGTACGGGCAGTTCCGGAGGCGGACGGCCCCCGTCGAGAGATCGGTCGCCGGCTCGTACCCGCCGTCGCGAAGCAGGTCGACCAGCGCCTGGCGCCGTCGCGACCTGCCGGCCCGGGCGCCGCTCGCGGTTCGGGCCGCCGCGCCGGCCGCACGCCCGGTCGCCCGGGCGCTGGCAGCGATGGCCTCGGTGAGGGTCGAGTCGTCCACGCCGGCGATCGCGTCCTCGAGGATCTCGGCGGCACGCCGGTAGTCGCGCGGGGGCAGGGTGATCGCGATGTCGCGGTCCGCCCGGCGATAGAGCTTGGCCGGCCGCCCGGCGCCTGGCCCGCGACGCGTCCCGAGCCGCCGGAACACGGTCTCGAGCAGCCCGGCGTCGGCGAGCCTGTCCAGGTGGAACGCCGCCAGCTCGCGGCTGATGCCGATGGTGGTCGCGGCCTGGTCGCGGCCCACGGGCTCGTCGGCCGCCGCGACAAGCTCGTACAGCCGCCGCCGCGTGGGCTCGTCGAGCAGCGCCACGGCGTTGACGGGGTCGGGATGGCCATCGGGTTGGTTCGCCATCGTCACACTCTAACAGGAAGATAGATTAGCGAAAGAATTGACGCGCTGGTCGGTCGCGCCGATCATGGGCAGCCTGCAGGACGTGGAGGACGGCCATGAGCAAGGTCGAGACTATCGGAATCGTCGGCGCCGGCCTGGCCGGGGCGAAGGCCGCGGAGGCGCTGCGCAAGGACGGCTTCGACGGCCGCGTCCTGCTGTTCGGCACCGAGGCGCACCGCCCGTACATCCGGCCGCCCCTGTCGAAGGAATACCTGCGCGGCGAGGGCGAGCTCGACAAGGTCTTCGTCCATCCCGAGGCGTGGTACGCCGAGCAGCGCGTCGACCTCGAGCCGTCCACGACGGTGACCTCGATCGACACCGCGTCGCGCGAGCTCGTCCTGGACGACGGCCGCCGCGTGGCGTTCGACCGGCTGGTCATCGCGACGGGGTCCGAGCCGCGGCGGCTCGACGTCCCGGGCAGCGACCTCGCCGGGATCCGCCATCTGCGGACGCTCGAGGATTCGGACGGCCTCCGTGAGGCGGCCGGTGCCGCGACGCGGGTCGTCGTCATCGGGAGCGGCTGGATCGGCGCGGAGGTCGCGGCGTCGATCCGCCAGCTCGGACGCGAGGTCACGCTGATGACGAACACCTCGGTTCCGCTGGAGAAGGTCCTCGGCGTGGAGGTCGGCGGGATCTTCGGGGACGTGCACGCTCACCACGGGGTGCGGCTGGTGCCGAACCAGCGGGTCGTCGCGATCCACGGGCGGGACGGCGCGGCCGAGGCGGTCGAGACGGCCGACGGGACGCGGATCGACGCCGACCTCGTCGTCGTCGGGATCGGGGCCGCGCCGAGGACGGCGCTCGCCGAGGCCGCCGGGCTCGACGTCGACAACGGGATCCTCGTCGACGAGCACCTCGAGTCCAGCGCCGCCGGCATCTTCGCCGCGGGCGACGTCGCCAACGCGCAGCATCCCGTCACCGGGTCGCGGATCCGCGTCGAGCACTGGGACAACGCGCGCCGCCAGGGACGCATCGCCGCGCGCAACGCGCTGGGCCACGACGAGGCCTACGCCCGCGTGCCGTACTTCTACTCGGACCAGTTCGACCTCAGCATGGAATACGCCGGCTTCCCGGTCGCATTCGAGCGGGTGGTCCTCCGGGGTGACCCCGCGAGCGGCAAGTTCCTCGCGTTCTGGCTGGCCGATGGTCGCGTCGTCGCCGGCATGAACGTCAACACCTGGAAGGTCAACGAGGCCATCTCGGCCCTCGTGGCATCGGGCCGGCCGGCGGACGCCGGACGGCTCGCGGACCCGGGCGTGCCGCTCGAGGAGCTCGCCGGGATCGAGGCCAAGGCCGCCGCGGGCTGAGGAGCGGCGACCCCCCGGCGGCTCGCTAGCTGCCGAAGATCGCCGGCAGCTTGCCGTTGGGCTGGTAGCGCATCTTGGTCGCGAGGTCGGCGCCGCGCACGGTGCCCTGCGAGTAGTAGAGGATGCCGAAGGCGTCGATCGCCGAGAAGTCCTCGAACGCGCACATGTCCATGACCACGAACACGGGCTGGCTGGCGTCGACCCAGCCGCCGCCCGCCCCGCCGTTGCCGAACGTGGCCGACCCGCCCAGGCCCTGGTTGCAGTTGTAGTCGGCCGGGTTGGCGCTGGGCTCGGGCGGCAGGGTCGGGGGCACCTTCGCCAGGTAGGCGACGCCGGCCAGCGTCGACTCCTCGGAGTACAGCGTCACCAGGTCGACCGAGATCCTGGTCGCCGCGTCGCCCTCGCCCGACTCGAACTCGCAGAAGGTCGCCCGGCCGGCGAGCTGGAGCCACGCGGACGGGTCGGCGTTGGTGTTCCAGGTCGCGATCCGGTCGACGAGCATCCCGCCCTGGTCGGTGCAGTACTGCTCGGCCGCCGCGGTGTCGAAGCCGTCCGACGGAGCTCCGGACTGCGATGGAAACGACGTCGGATCGCAGCGACGGCAGCGCCGATGCGTTCAGCGTCGAGCACGCGGTCGCCAGCAGGCCGGTCCCGGCAACCACGGCGAGCCATCGTCGGATCTGGATCATGCCGTCACCCCCTGACGCGTCTCGGGCGATTCTGCGCCCGTCACGGGCCGCGCGAGAGCCGAACCGCCTGTCATCGGGTTCTCATGTCCTCGGGCGAGCCTCATGATCGTCGAGCGCACCTCCGGGAGCCCACCATGACGACCAACCGATCCGGCGGCGTGGCCAGCCCGCCCGAGCCTTTCGACCTCTACGACCAGGGCCTCCAGGCCGACGTCGCCACCCTGATCGATCGCCGACGCGTGCTGCAGCTGATCGGGCTCGCCGGCGTGTTCACCGTCGCCGCCTGCGCTCCAGGCACGTCGGCCTCCCCGCTCGCGTCGTCGACTGCCGCGTCGTCGACCGCCGCGTCGTCCGGGGCCGCGGAGGCCTGCGCCCCCGTGATCCCCGAGGAGACCGCCGGTCCGTTCCCCGGCGACGGCACGAACGGGCCCGACGTGCTCACCGAGAGCGGCGTCGTGCGCAGCGACATCACCACGTCGTTCGGGGCGTCCTCGGGCACCGCCGAGGGCGTGCCGCTGACCATCCGGCTCCTGATCCAGGACGAGGGCAACGCGTGCGAGCCGCTCGCCGGCGCCGCGGTCTACCTGTGGCACTGCGACCGGGAGGGCCGCTACTCGCTGTACTCGCAGGGCGCCGAGGACCAGAACTACCTGCGCGGCGTCCAGGCCGCGGGCGACGACGGGATGGTGACCTTCACGAGCATCTTCCCGGCCTGCTACTCCGGACGCTGGCCGCACATCCACTTCGAGGTCTACCCGACGATCGCGGCCGCCTCGGACGCCGGCAATCGGATCGCGACGTCCCAGGTGGCCCTGCCGCAGGACAATTGCGAGCAGGTCTACGCGCAAGCCGGCTACGAGCAGAGCGTGTCGAACCTGCAGCAGGTGAGCCTGACCTCGGACGGCGTGTTCGGCGACGACGGCGGGGAGCACCAGCTGGGCACGATCTCGGGATCGGTGGCCGATGACCTGACCGTCGAGCTCGCGGTGCCGGTCAGCGCCTGATCGCGATCGGGCGGCGACCCGGACCCTCAGGCGGTCGCCAGCTCGGCGAACGTCGCCATGTCGGGCGTGACGAGGTCGGGCGTCACGTCGGCCGCAGGCGTGGCGCCGGTGCCCGGCCTGTCGTGGCGGCGGTTGATCCAGACGGTGGTCAGGCCCATGGCCTTGGCCGGCACATGGTCGTGGAACAGGCTCTGGGCCACGTGCAGGATCCGGTCCCTGGGCCGGCCGATGCGCTCGAACGCGATCTCGAAGTTGCGCGGGTCGGGCTTGTAGCCCTGGCACTGCTGGGCCGTGATCACGAAGTCGAAGTCGACGCCGAGGCGCCGGTTCGACGCCGCGAACAGGTCGTCGTCGCAGTTGGTGATGACGGCGAGCGCAAACCGCTCCTTCAGCCGGGCGAGCGCCTCGGCCGAGTCGGGGAACGGCGGCCAGTCGACCACGCTGCCGCCGAACGCCGTCAGCTCCTCGGGCGACGCCGTCACGCCGAGCTCGCGGCACACGGCGTCCCCGCCCCGCGCCAGGACTTCCCGATAGCGGAGGTAGGGACCGGACTCGATCGCCGACTCGTGCCCGGCGTAGCGGGCGAGCAGCCCCTCATCGTCGGCGACGACGCCCCGAGGGCCGAGGATCGCGCGCAGGCCCGCGCGCAGGCCGGCCTCCCAGTCGATCAGCGTCCCGTAGCAGTCGAACGTGAGGACGTCGAAGTGGTCGAACGGGATCGCGGCCATCGAGGCTCCTGGGTCGGTCGGGATCCCGCCCAGCATAGCGACGGCTCGATCGAGCGGACCCCGGCATACTGCGGGCGTGACCCGACGACCTCCGCGCTGGCTCATCGACGTCGTCGAGACGCTGGCCCTGACGCTGATCGCCTTCTTCGTGATCCAGACGTTCGTCGCCCAGCCGTTCCAGGTGAAGCAGACGTCGATGGAGTCCACCCTCGAGCCCGGCCAGTACGTGCTGGTCGACAAGCTGACGCCCCGTTGGAGCCCGTACCAGCGCGGCGACATCGTGGTCCTGCACCCGCCCGCCGGCTGGGAGGACCGCGATGACACGCCGTTCATCAAGCGGGTCATCGGCCTTCCCGGCGACGAGGTCGCGATCCATGACGACGGCATCGTCTACGTGAACGGGCAGGCGCTCGACGAGGCCGACTACACGTTCCACGACCGGGCTGGGGACGCGCAGCCGACAACGCCCATCGGCAACGCGACGAGCTGGACGGTCGGTGCCGACGAGCTGTTCGTGATGGGCGACCACCGCGAGGCGTCCGCCGACTCGCGCGCATTCGGCCCGATCAAGGTCCAATCCGTGGTCGGCCGCGCGTTCCTGCGCTACTGGCCGGCGTCCACGTTCGGGATCCTCGCGCGACCCGCCTACCCGGCGCCGGGCGCACTCGGGAGCCGGACGAACTAGAGGCGCCCGGCCTCGGGGGGAAAGGCCAGGCGCCTCGGGTCTCGGGGAGAGACGGCAACAGCGTAAGGGCGAGGTCTACCCACCTTTGCCGAGGTTTCGGATCGGTTCGCAACGGTTTCGGACCGGTGCGGACGGCTCCGACGCCGCCATCTCGCGGTCTCTGTCGCTGCACGCTGGGCGAGCGCTGCCGCGGGCTTGGCGCCGGCCTGCCCGCCCCGCGAGCGGAATGCCGGTTCTTGGGCCGATTCGCCGCCATCGTGCACGCCGGGCGAGCAGGATCGCGGTTCGTCCGCTGCAGTGCACGCTGGGCGAGCAGCGCGCGGGAGGCGGCGAGCAGCGCGCGGGAGGCGGCGAGCAGCGCGCTCCTCCTGGGTGCCCTCACCCCTGGCGCAGCAGGATCCAGATCGTCTTGGTCTCCGTGTACTGGTCGTGCGCGTGGACCGACTTGTCGTGGCCGCCGAAGCCCGACAGCTTGTAGCCGCCGAACGGCGTCGTCATGTCGCCCTCGGAGTAGGCGTTGACGCCCACGACGCCCGCCCGCAGCTCGCGCGCGACGCGGTGGGCCACGTTGAGGTCCTCGGTGTACAGCGAGGCGGCGAGGCCGTAGGGCGTGTCGTTGGCGATCGCCACGGCCTCGGCCTCGGTGTCGAACTCGATCACCGACAGCACCGGCCCAAAGATCTCCTCGCGCGCGATCGTCATGTCGTTGCGGACGCCGTCGAAGATCGTCGGCGGCACGAACCAGCCGCCGGTCTCCTCGAGGATCCGCTCCCCGCCGGTGACGACCCGCGCGCCCTCCTCGCGACCGGTCCGCACGTACCCGAGCACCCGCTCCATCTGGCCGCGCGAGATCAGCGCGCCGATCCGGGTCGCCGGGTCGAGCGGGTCGCCCACGGGCCACGCCGCGAGCTCCGCGCTGACCGCCTCGAGCAGCTCGGCCTTGCGCGACCGATGGACGATCAGCCGCGAGCCGGCGGAGCAGTTCTCGCCCATGTTCCAGAAGATCGCGACGGCCACGTTGGCGGCGACCTCCGCGAGGTCCGCCGCGTCGGCGAACACGAGCTGCGGGCTCTTGCCGCCGAGCTCGAGCAGCACGCGCTTGAGGTTCGTCTCGGCCGCGTAGTGGAGGAAGCGGCGCCCGACCTCGGTCGAGCCCGTGAACGCCACGCAGTCCACGTCGGGGTGGCGGCCGATAGCCTCGCCGACCGTGTCGCCCGGGCCGGTGACCACGTTGAGCACGCCGTCCGGGATGCCGGCGTCGGCGCCCAGCTCCGCGATCCGCAGCAGGCTGAGGGACGTGGTCGAGGCGGGTTTGATCACGATCGTGTTGCCGGTCGCGAGCGCGGGGCCGAGCTTCCAGGCCGCCATCTGGGCCGGGTAGTTCCAGGGGATGACGGCGCCGACGACGCCGACCGGCTCGCGCGTGATCGTCGCGATCGTGCCTTCGGGTGATGGCGCCACCTGGCCGTACAGCTTGTCGATGGCCTCGGCGTGCCAGCGAATGCAGGCGGCGGTCTCCGGCATGTCGAGGCCCACCGTGTCGGTGATCGGCTTGCCGGCGTCGATCGTCTCGATGATCCCGAGCTCCCGCCCGTTGGCCTCGATCAGCTCCGCCCAGCGGACCAGGATCCGCTTGCGGTCGCCCGGGCTCAGGCGCGACCAGCGCCCGTCGTCGGCGGCCCGCCGCGCGGCCGCCACCGCGATGTCGACGTCGGCCGCGCCACCCTGCGCGACCTCCGCGATCGGCCGTCCTGTCGCCGGGTTCTCGGTCACGAACCGCGCGCCACCCAGGGCGTCACGGAAGTCGCCGTCGATGAACAGCTGCGTCCGGAGGCTGAGCCGGTCGATCTCGGCCCTCGTCTCGTCGATGGCGGGGATCAGGGTGTCGGTCATGGCGGGCTCTCCGGCTGGTCGGCGACCGTCGCGGGGACGTCCGCTGGCGGGCCGCGTGCGGCGGACGCGGCCACAGTCTCGCGCATTCGCCGCCCGATCGCGCGTCGGAGTCCGGTCCTCATCGGCCGGACGCAACCACTTGCGATTCCGGTGCGCTCGCGCACCGGCGACGTGAACGGTTTCGCCCCTTAGGCCATACCGTGGAGCACACGCCGTGTGCGTCCGGGGGCGACGCGGTGGTCGGACCACCCTGGGAGGAGCCTGCCTCATGCACCGTCGCTTCCGACAATTCGCCCTTGTCGGCGCCGTCGTCGCCACCCTCGCCATCGCCGCGCCGGTCGGCGCGATCACCAACGGCCAACCGGACAACGGGGAACACCCGCAAGTCGGCCAGCTGTTTTTCTACGTCCCCAGCGAGCTGGATCCGCGGTTCACCGACGGAGGGTCCTGGTTCAACTGCACGGGCACCCTGATCAGCGCGACGGTCGTGCTGACCGCAGGCCACTGCACCTTCGACACCGGCCTCAACGGAGCCGATCCCGGGGCTGGCGGCTTCGGCGGCAACGATGTCTGGGTGAGCTTCGACGAGGTTCCCGACTACACCGGCATCACCAGCGCCCCGTACATCCCGAACAACACCGCGCGCTACAACGCCTGGAGCGCGATCCTCGATGCCCCGGGCAGCGGCTGGCACCGCGGCACGGCGTATCCGCATCCCGACTTCGACAACGACGCGTTCTTCCTGGCGGACGCCGGCGTGATCCTCCTCAGCGACGCACAGCCCGGCCCCTACGCTCAGCTCGCCCCCCTGAACTACCTCGACCAGTTCAAGGGCAAGGCGAAGGCGCACACGCTGTTCGAAGCGGTGGGCTACGGCCTCGAGCTGTCGCGGCCCAAGCTCCAGCTGGGCGGCGACACGCGGCGCAAGAGCCAGCAGGTCATCACCAACTGGAACGGCGTCTACGGCGTCCACGACAAGTCGTCGATCGTGTTCAGCAACAACAACGGCTCGAAGCACCGGGGTGGCACCTGCTCGGGTGACTCGGGCGGCCCGTTCTTCCTGAACAACACCCTGCTGCAGGTCGCCGTCAACTCGTACGGCGTGCCTCCGAACTGCACCGGCGGCGACGGCGCCTACCGGATCGACCAGCCCGACGACGTGGCCTGGCTCGCCCTGGTCCTCGCCGGCACGGATCCGCGCTTCGGCAGCTGATCCCGTTGACACCACCGCCGAGGCCCGTCCGCGAGGGCGGGCCTCGCCATGTCCGGCCGGCGCTCCGCGAACGCGGACCAGATCGGTCGTCGCAGTCCTATGCTTCTCGCCATGTCTCGCGTGGCCCACGCATTCTGGCCGCGTTTCTATCGGGCGATCGCGCTGCTGGATCCCTTCACCCGACCCGTGTGGCGTCGGTTCGGCATCGGCAACGTCGTCGAGGTCGTGATCCCGGGACGGCACACCGGGGAGCCGCGGACGTTGTTCCTCGGTCTCCTCCGCGGGGACGGCCGAACATACGTCGGTCATCCCGACGGCGACTGCGCATGGACGCGCAACCTCGATGCGGCGGGCGGCGGTGAGATCGTGTTCCACGACGGCCAACGCCAGCGGTTCCGCGCGGTTCCCCTGCCGCCGGGCGACGAGCGCGACGCGGCGATCCGGCTGACGTTCCGGCAGCACCCGTTTCCGGGCATGCTGCTGTACTGGCTGTCGCGTCGCCACGTACGCGCCGCCGGCCGGTACTACCGGCTGTCGGGCACCGGCACCGATGAGGCAGACGGGTCGCGGTTCGTCGAGCCGGCAACGCCTGGCGCGTAGGCTGCGTCGACGTTCGACGCAGGTCGTCCGCGATCCGCTACCTTCGCTGCATGACGGCCGATGCGGACCGGGACGCGCTCGAGGCGTCGCTCGCCGGGCGGGGCGACTACGAGCTGTTCCCGTGCGACCCGGCGCTCGCCGACACCGCCGCGTTCTGCGCGGCGTACGGGTTCGCGCCCGAGGACTCGGCCAACACCATCGTCGTGGTGGGGAAGGGCAACCCGCCCGTCTACGCCGCCTGCGTCGTGCTCGCCACGCACCGACTCGACGTCAACCGCGCCGTCAAGGGCCGGTTCGGCCGCAAGTCGTCGTTCGCGGCGCCCGACGAGACGAAGGCGCTGACCGGGCACGAGATCGGCGGCGTGACGGTGTTCGGGCTGCCGGCCGACCTGCCGATCTGGGTCGACGCGGCGGTCATGGCCCGCGACCGGATCGTGCTCGGCGGCGGCAGCCGGAGCTGGAAGGTGATCGCCCCGTCGTCGATCCTGCGCACGCTGCCCAACGTCGAGGTCGTCGAAGGCCTCGCGAATCCGGCGCCATCTCGCGACGGGGCGTAGGGGCGCGATGACCGGGCCCACTCGCCTGACCGCCGCCGTCGTCTTCCTGGTCGCGCTCGCCGCCGGCATCATCGTCACGTCGCTCCTCGTCGGCGGGTTGGGCGGGTCGGGCGAGTCGCCCGCCCCGTCCCCGTCGCTCGTGGCGCAGGCGACTCCGACGCCTTCGACCGGGCCATCCGCGCCGCCCTCCGTGGCGCCGTCGACTGGAGCATCGGCCAGCCCGTCGGCGTCGGCCGCGAGCCCGACGACGACGCCCACCCCCTCGCCCACCGCGAAGCCGACGGTTGGCGCCGGCATCCCCGCCGCGATCACGTTCTCCTCGCTCAAGCTCGACGCGGCCGATGACCCGGACGGCGCCAATCGCGTGATCACGTTCAGCGCACAGGGCGCCGGGACGGTGTCGGCGCACCTGACGTCGATCTCACCGCAGGGGGAGACCAAGGTCTGCCTGAAGTCGGCGAAGAAGGACTTCGGCTGCAAGACGACGGACGAGGGCACGATCTCCGCGGACACCTCGGCCAAGGAGCTCGGGTTCACGCTCACGCTGCGCGGGGTCGGGATCGCCGCGCCCGTCGTGGACATCGCGCTCACGTTCCCGGCCACGCGGCCCGCCGTGACCATCGACCATGCCCGGTTCGACGGCACCGGCTTCCCGGACACGAACGGGATCGACGCCACGATCACACCGCGCAGCGATGGCGGGACGCGGGTCGTCGCGACGTGGGGCGGTCACCCGCTGGTGTACGACCTCCGACTCAAGGAGCAGGGCGGCCCAGGCGCGCACCTGCTGACCGATCGGGGTCCCTCGACCGGCACCAACACCCGGCTCGCGGTGACCGCCCCGAACCCGTGGCGCCTCGTGCTTCGGAACGCCGAGGAGGGCTTCGGGGCCACGTCGCTGACCGCTCGCATCGCCTGGCCGTAGGCGCCGCGGTCCTGATGCAAGTGGTGCGTCGGCGCGCCACCCCTGACACGGATCCGTGAACCCCGGTCATCGCCGGAGGAGGGGACCGGTACGAAGGGACGCCGAACAGCAGGCCGGCCGCGCGCGGCGCGCCGTGCTGAATCTGGGCGGGATTCTCCGGGACCATCGGCGGCCCGTGTTCGGGACCGCCGGACCATGGTCCGCGCGGAGCGTCGCCGCGAGGCTTGGGGCAATCCCCGCGGCCATCGGTGTCCCGGCGTGCGCCGGCCGACAAGGCCGCTGCAGCGCGGCCAGGCATGCACATCTTCCCTCGAACCCTCCGAGCGCTCGCGACCGCCCCGCTCCTCATCGCGATGCTGCTCACCATGCTGCCGTCGCCCGCCGCGGCCCTCGAGCCGCCGCGGCCGCTGCCCGGCTACCACCCGCGGTTCGTCACGGAGACCGACGACCGGCCGATGATCGACTGCCTGTGGGCGTCGGGGGCGATGATGATCGCCAAGTGGACCAACGGCAGGATCCACCCGACGCACCAGCGGCTCCGCGCGCTGTCGGGCGATCGATCCCGCGGGTCGAACCTCGACGACCTCAAGGTCGCCTACCGCAAGCTCGGCATCAACCTCAAGTTCTCGCCCGACGGCGGCAACCGGATGACCTTCAACGGCCTGCTCCGGCGGCTGGCGCACGGCGCCGGCGCCGTCGTCCTCGGCGACGACTCCAAGCTGCCGCGCTGGTACGGACGCTGGGACTACGGCTTCTGGAACATGACCAAGAAGGAGAAGAAGAAGCACCCGTCCGCCGACAACCACGCGGTTTACGTGGAGCGCTTCGACCGCCGGCGCGGCCGTGTCTGGATCATGGACCCGCTGGCCCGCGGGAACTACCACGGCGAGTGGATCAGCGCCTGGGCGCTGCGACGGTTCGCCTGGAGCAGCGGCGGCGCCGTGTACGCCGCCGTCACCCCGAACGCCAAGCCGGCGCCGTTCGTGCACGTCAGGACGAGCGCGGCCACGCTCAGCCGGACGTCGTCGGTGCTCCAGGCCGACTGGTCGTTCCAGGCCCCGCGCGGGTGGCGTTTCCCCGGCGTCACGACGCACACCGCGTTCAGCGGGATCGGCGACCCGCTGCTCGCGCTCGCCAAGGCCTCGATGCCCACCGAGCGCGTCACCGACGACTCGCGGCCCGCGCACGTCGTGGTGGCGGCCTCGTCGCGGACGCTCACCGTGAAGGCGCCGTTGCCGACGAAGCCGGGCGCCTACTTCGGGTCGTTCAAGCTGACGGACCGTCGCTTCGGCCACATCGTCACCCAGGTCGGCGGTGTGCCCGTGTTCGTGTCGGGTCCCAGGTCGGCGACGCTGCGGCTCAACCCCGCTGAGCCGGTGGCCGAGGCCGGCAAGCAATTCGACGTGTCGATCTCGGTCGCCAACAGCGGCGAGCTCACGTGGGCAGAGACCCCCGTGGACGCCTCGGACCCCGACGCCAAGCCTCGCAACACGCGCCTCGTCGCGCGCTGGATCCCGCTCGACGTCGCCGCCAAGCAGTCGCTGCCAACCAGTGGCATCAACGGCGTCGTGCCGGCGCCGGTCACCGTCGACGCCGTTCCGCTCGACGCGGGCCGCCACATCGTCATCGACACCGCTATCCGGGCACCCTCGGCGCTGGGGCGATGGGCGCTGGCGCTCGACGTCGTCGACGACGTCAGCGGCTCCTATGCGAAGCTCGGCAGCAAGCCGGGACTCATCTACGTCGACGTGGTCGCCGGGCGGGGACGCGAAGCGATCGACTAGCCGCGCACGCTCCGTCAGGGCGGCTCAGCGCGAACCTGTCGCGTCCTGACGGCGCTGGGTGCGACGATCCGTGCATGCCGGATCCCATCCCACCCGAGGCCCTGCTGGCCGACTTCGCCCCGCCCATCCGCGCCCTCGCCGACGAGCTCCGCGCGATCATCGCTGCCGCCGTGCCGGACGTCGTGGAGCGCGTCCGACCGGGCTGGCGGCTCATCGGCTTCGATGCGCCCGTCGGCCGCCGGACGAAGTACTTCGCGTGGGTGTTCCCGGAGCGGGTCCACGTGCACCTCGGCTTCGTCGACGGCGTCCTGATGCGCGATCCCGATCATCGCCTCGACGGTGAGGGCGAGACCAGGAAGGCGCGCTGGCTGACGTGGCGCCCGGGCGAGGCAATCGACGCCGACGAGGTCGCATCGCTCGTGCGCGAGGGTGCCCGGGTCGCCGCGATGTCGAGGGGCGAGCGGTTCGCGCTGGCCATGGCCGACGCCGGCCCCGAGGGCTGATCGCGACACGCGGAGCGCCCGGCGCCGTCGTGCGCCGGGAAGGCGCACAATCGCTTGCCCACACGCAAGCCGGAGTCTGGCGATGACCACGGATTTCACGATCGGGTTGGTGGACCGGCCGGGCACGCTTGCCCGGGCCAGCGACGCGCTCGGTCGGGCCGGCGTCAACATCGAAGGCGCGTGCGGGTACGCGACCGATGGCCGAGGCGTCTACCACGTGCTGGTGCGCGACGGCGAGCCCGCCCGGCGGGCGCTGCTCAACGCGGGCTTCGAGATCCAGGACGAGCGGCCGGTCCTCGTGCTCCCGATCGAGAACAAGCCGGGCGAGGCAGCGAGCCTGCTGCGCCGGGTCGCCGACGCCCGCGTGAACCTCGACATCCTGTACACGACGCTCGACGGCCAGATCGTCCTGGGCGGCGATGACGTCAACGCCATCCGGCGGGCGGTCCTCGCCCAGACCGGGAAGGCCGTCGCCGGCGAGGCCGGCTAGCACCCATCGTCCTGCCCCGGCGAGGCACCGCCGCCAGGTCGTTCAGGCGGGGTAGCGGACCACCGTCTCCCCGCCGAACGCCATCGCGTCGCCGACCTGGTACGTGTCGGCGATCTCGTTCCAGGCCTTGAAGCCGGGATGGTCGTCGTGCGCGTGGTGCCCCTCGCCCGTGTGGAACACCGCGACGATGAGGTACTGCACGGCGCCGGCGTGGGGGCGGGACGAGATGTCGAGCCGGTTGAGGCTGGCCGATGCCAGCAGGCCGCGCGCCTCGAGGTCGGCCCAGACCGGGACCTCGTGCATATGGAAACCCGCCTCGAACGCCTGCGTCTGGTCCTCGCCGACGCTCAGCACGACCGCCACCGTCTCCATCGCGCGCCTCCCTACTCAGGATTCCGTTGCCGACTCTGGGACCGAGGCGTCGGCGGGCGGATCCGCGGCCGTTCGACCGGTGGAAACCGCCTGCCGCGCGACGGTCCCAGGGCGCGTGATCGCCGCGATCGCCGCGGCGCCCAGGACCGCCAACAGCGACGGCAGCACCAGGAGCCACTCGCCGGTCGCGGCGAACGTGAACAGCCACAACGCGGCGCCGCCGCACAGGCCCAGCTGCGCCGCAAGTGGCGTCTCGGACCGCCACGCCGGCACGGGCTGCAGGGCGATCTCACGCTCGCGCTCGTCCCAGCGGCTCCACAGGTTCGACAGCACGCGGCCGACGGCCCAGTACACGGCCAGCATCGCGATCACGCCGACGAGGATCGCCAGCGGCCCCGTGATCGGCTCGATCGTCAGGTCGACCTCGAAGAACCGGAGCACCGGACCGAAGGTCGCCACGAAGGTCCCGATGCCCGCCCAGGCGGCGGCGCCGGCGGCCTCGATGCTGCCGCGATCGCCCGGGATCAGCGGATCGATGATCGCGAGCGGGACCGCGACGACGGCCGACATCATGACCGCCACCCAGGCGAACTGGAGCAGCTTCACCCGTCGCTGCCGGTGCTCGGCGCGGCGGGTCGTCTCGCCTTCCGGGAAGAACCGGGAGGCCGCGGGTGCGCCGGCCGGGGCGGTGTCGATCAGGCGGGCGACCGGCAGCACGAACTCCTCGTCGTTCTCCCAGTACCCGCCGTGGTCGTTGCGGACGCTCATCCGGTTGAACACGCGTGTCGATCGCCCGCCCGTGTCCTCCGGCAGCGTCGGGTGCGGGCCGGTGGTGAAGCCGCCCGCGGGCGCCGGATCGTGCGTGGCCCAGAAGTCGTACCAGCGCAGCGAGCTCCGGTACGGCAGCGTCGTGAGGTCGGCGGACAGCCGGTCGCCGGCGTACAGGCGATCGGGATTGTGGTCGGCCGTGTCGCGGTCGCCGAAGTGCCCCAGCCGCCACCCGAGCGTGAGCGCCTGGCCGTGGGTGACGAACGTGTTCACCGTCAGCGACGCGTACGCCTCGTCGGCGAGCGTCATGTAGCCCACGATCGTCCCGCCCGAGTGGCCGACGACGACGATCGTGCCGCAGCCCGCGTCGACGCAGTCTCCGATCGCCTCCGCGACCCGCGCCCGGATGTTGGCCGCCTGGACCCGGTCGGTGAGCAGGATCCGCATGTCGCCGAACCAGTCGACCAGGAACGAGTTGATCGCCTGGATCGCCGCGAAGTCCTGGAGGGGCTTCCACGGGATCGCCCGCAGGATCCGGAACAGGATGAACGCCACGATGATCAGGACCGTGACGGGGATCAGGAACAGCGGCAGGAAGACGATGTCCACGAGGCGGAAGAAGCCGCCCTCGGTCCCGAAGCCGCTCACGATTCCCCGGAACACCCGCTTCAGCTCCCAGGGAACGAGCCAGCGGAACATCTGGGCGACCGACGGCGGGCTCACACGGGCGGCCCACCAGGCCTCGGTCATGTGCCACGTCTGGGGCGGGTGATCCGCGTCCGCCGGCACCTCGGCGATCACGAACGGGCGCGAGCCGCCGGAGAAGTCGATGTTGGCGGTGCGCGTCGGGTCATTGGCCTCCGCGACGCCCTCGGTCGTGGCGCGCCAGGCGGAGATCAGGCGCAGGAACGGCCGGCAGGCCTCGAGCAGCCACTCCCCGGGGCGCTGGCTGCCGACGCCGTGCACGAACACGACGCCGATCGTGTTGGGATCGCGGGCGCCGCTCGCGCCCTCGGCGGCGGCGCGGGCCAGCGATGCCTCGGAGGCCCCGAGCCTGTCGGCCATCCCGGACGCCGCGTCCGGTTGCCGTCCCGTTCCGACGAACACCATGACGTCCCTCCCGTCGCGAACTCTACGCCCGCGACGCGACCGGATCCTGCCGCGGCGTTCAGGCCGAGGGGCATCTGCCCGGCGGCGGCTCCACGCGATACACCGGGACGTCCTGGACGGCGAATGGCGTCCCCCGGCCGACGAGGACCTCGAACACCTCGGTCAGCGCGTACGCCGTGCGCGTCGGGTTGAGCTCCGCGTCGTTGGGGCGCATCACGTACACGGGCCGGTCGCAGATGAGGGAGTCGATCCGGCGTTCACGGCTGCCCCAGCCCTCGTACACGATGTTCGTGTCGTCGACGACGAGCAGGTCCGGTCGCAGGCCCTCGACCAGGGTCGCGTGCCACAGCGGCGTCGTGGCCGCCCAGTACGACATGATCGCCGCGTTCGCAGGGAGCTGGGCGGCCATGGTGTCGATGTACGCCTGCGCGCCCCGATCGTCATTCCGGTTCACGAGGGGCGCGTTGCGGCCCACCAGCACGACCACGAGCAGCACCGCGACCGCGCCCGCGAGGACCGCCGCCGCCCGACCGACCCGACGATCGGCGAAGAGCCGCATGGTGCCGTTGACCGCGGCGTCCAGCGCGACGCCCACCCCGATCCCGAGCAGCAGGAACGGGACCAGGAGGTAGTGCTCCAGGCGCAGGTAGTTCGCCCACACGTCGACGCCCGCGATGAGGGCCCCCCAGCATGCGAGCCCGAAGGCCGTCCGGCGTCGCACGAGCCAGGCGAGCCCGACGAGGCCGAGGATCGGGAACACGGGCGTCGCCAGCGAAGCCATCAGCTCCGCGAGGTCGCCAAGGGATGAGGTGAATGGCCCCAGGCTGGCGGAGGTGAACAGGCCGCTGAACTGGCCACGGAACTGCTCGCCGGTGACCAGGAACCGCAGCCCGTCGAGCGTCACGGGATGGTTGTAGGGGAGCGGCGGGTTGGCGGCGGCCGCGATCGGGATGTAGGCGTAGACGGCGAGCCCGGCGGCGACGGTCACGATGGGCGCGAGGAGCCACGCGGGCTTCGCGCGCAGCGCGCGGCGGCCGGCCCATAGCGCGAACAGGACGAAGAACGGGGCAACGAACCCGGTCAGGAGGTGGTTGCCCAGGCCAAGGCCCACGAGCAACCCGCCGAGGGCCAGGTCGCGCAGCCGGAGCTCGTCGGCCCAGACCAGCGAGCGGTGGATGAGGAGCGCCATTAGCGCGAGGTGGAGCGGGTTGACCTCGGCCACGACGGCGGACGACCAGACCGTCCCCACGGCACCCGTCGCCAGCGCCGCCAGCGCCGCCAGCCACACCCGGACGCCCACCCGCGGCCCGATCGCCGTCAGCGACCCGAGCGCGACCGCGACGCAGACCGCCGACAGGAGGTTCGCGCGCCAGGCAACCGAGCCCAGCGGGACCAGCTCGAACAGCCACGCGGTCAGGATGTAGGTCGGGTAGCCGGTGGGGTGGGCGACGCCGAGGACGTGGGGCACGGTCTGCATCTCGCCCCAGTCGTCGAACGCCGGTCCCGGCATCAGCGTGACGACGTACATCGCGAGCACCACGACCATCACCAGGATCGGCGCGGCTCGGCCGATCAACCGGCCCTCGGATCCGTCGCTGCTCGTGGACATCCCGCGCAGGGTACCCGGCTCCGGGCCGCGGCCATCGGCGGCACGGATGAACGGGGACCTCGCAGGTCAGGCGCTGTTGCTGGACAGCGTCGACCCCCCGGAAGGCTCGCTCTTCTCGAGGTCGACCTGGAACCGATCCGCCTGGCGCTGGAGCCCCGAGAACAGCTGGGCAGGGACGAGCCCGAACACCGCCGCGACCAGCAGGGCGGACTGGTTCGCGGCGAGGTTGAACACCTCGCTGACGTCGATCGGTGGTGGATTCTGGCCATTCGCCGTCGGGGCGACCACGTTGAGGAGCTCGGGCGTCGTGGCGACCAGGAACACGCCGGCCACGCCGGCCAGGCCGGACAGGAGGGGAGTCGCGATGAGGCGGGCGATGTTCAGCCCGTAGTCCTCGACCGCCGACGATCGTCCGGATTCGATCCGCAACCGGTTGATCAGCCCAGCCAGCGCCGCGACCAGGTACAGGGCGCTGACGCTGATGAGCGTCGCCCTGTCCACGCCGGCCAGCACCGCCAGCGCCAGGGTGAAGAACGCGGTGATCCCGACCGTGATCACGACGAGGAGCAGCCGGTTCCGGGCGAGGATGATCCCGTCGACTCGGTCGTCCCTGAAGTCGTTGACAGCGAACCTGACCTCGCGGAGCACCTCCCGGGCCTCGGCGGGGGTCGGCAGCGGACCGGGCGGCGGGGCCTCCGGCGCGCCGCGGATCGGGAAGAAGCTCGTTGCCGTGTTCGGCGAGATCGCCTGGACCGCCGTGCGCAGCCGGATGAGGAGGATGTCGCTGTTGGCGATCGTCGAGTCGGACAGGCTGAGGGTGTCGTGCAGTGCGTCGCCGGTGACCGCGTAGTCCGGCTGCGCCTCGACGATCATCTCGTCGATCCGGTGGAGCGTGCGCTGGAGACTCGAGTAGCCGGTGGCGAGGGCCCACCGCAGGGACGGTGTATCCGGGTCCCGAAGCGTGGTCTCGATCATGCCGAAGCGGGACTTCGCCTCGGCCAGCATGGTCGCGTTCTGTTGTGCCCGAACGGGATCGTTCGGAGCAGGACTGGTGCAGATCTGGTCGTAGCGCGCCCGCAGCTGCGAGTTGCGGTCGCACAGGCTGTCCCAGATCTTCGCCTGGCCGCGGCGTGGCCGCCCGAGCTCACGGCCGAGGAAGGCGAACGCCGCGACGAGCGCCAACCCGACGGCGAGGCCGAGGTAGACCGTCGACATCCGGACCTCGATGCCCTTCGTGTCCGCATCGATGATCAGGTAGGCGACGACCGTGCCCGCCGCGGCCGTCCACGCGAACAGCGTGCCGACGACCCAGATGCCCGCCAGGTAGCCCTCGTGGTCGTAGATCAACCCGACGAGGCCGATCACGATCGCTGCCGCGATGACCAGATGCCCGACATAGAGCGGCGACCGGGCGATCTCGCCCACGAGATCGGCAGGGAGGACGCCGATGGCGACGCCCACGGCCGCGACAACGAGGATCGCGGCGACGACCACCAGGATCGCCCCGATGATCCTCACCTTGGCCCCGATCGGTTCGCCACGGGCCAGCGGCCGCGCTTGCGCGTCGGTGGACATCGATCCCCCTCCTCTGGTGCCCGGATTGTACGATCGCCGGCAAGCATTCCGTGACATAGTGTCTGTTCGGTGTTGACCATTGCCGGTCGGCGATGGGCTGGATGGGCAGACGGTCGATTCGGGGACCGCTCATGGGCTTCCAACTGGCGCAGCCGCGACACTGGCGACCCCGTCGCCGCGGGCTCGGGCGCGCACGATGAGCCACCTCCTGATCCCCGCCGGCGCCGGATCCGACAACGCCACGATGTGGGTCGCCGCGATCGACAGCCCGACCGACCCGGCGACGCTCGAGGTGGTCGCGGCGAACGGTCCCCGGACGGCCCTCACCGCCTGGGACGGCCAGGTCCACGGCGGCAATCACACGGTTCAGTACGCCCGGGTGCCCCTGACGGGCCTCGCGGCTCGCAGCCGCCAGCGTGTGGATCTCCGCCGGGCAGGCCAGGTGGTCGCGACGGCCACGGCGGGGACCCTGCCCGCCCAGCTGCCCGGGCTCGCGGACCGGCCGTTCACGATTCTCCTCGGCTCGTGCTTCGCGCGTCAGGCCGACGGCGGGGGCACGGTCGGTCGGGCCTACACGCTGCTGCCGGCCGACGCCAGGCCCGACCTCAAGATCCTGTGCGGCGACCAGGTCTACCTCGACGCCCCGTCGTTCTGGACCATCGTCCCCGCCACCACCGACGACGAGATCCGGCGCCGGCTCATCGAGATCTACCTGGCCGCCTGGACCCAGGCGCCCGGGTTCCGCGACCTGCTCGCGGACGGCCCGAACGTGTTCACATCGGACGATCACGACTACTGGAACAACGCCCCGCACTGGTCGGCGACGGTCCCGGCCAGCCTCGACCCCAAGCTGCGGGCGACGTGGTGGACGGCGGCGCACGACCTGTACCGCGCCTTCCAGCGCCCGATGCCGCCCGGGACGACCTGCGTCGAGATGGATGGCCTCTCGATCCTCGTGGCCGACACCCGAACCGACAGGGATCCGGATCCGAATCCGGGCGCGCGGTTCATGTCCGCCGACGACCTCGAGGCGGTGAGCAAGTGGGCCGGCTCGCTCAGCAGGCCCGGATGTCTCGTGCTCGGCCAGCTCCTGTTCAGCGGCAAGGCCGGCTGGAAGGGCCGGTTTACCGATTACGGCCTGCCCGATTACCCCCAGTACGCAGACCTGCTCAAGGCGCTCGATCGCGCCGGGCATTCCGTCATCGTCCTCACCGGCGACGTCCACTTCGGCCGGGTCGCGGTGTGCGAGGTGACCCCGGACCGCGAGATCGTCGAGGTCGTCGCGTCCCCGCTGTCGCTGGTGGCGCCGATCCCCAAGAACGACTGGCACCGGGCCCCTGACCTGTATCCCGCGGAGGCCATCCCGGGGCGTGTGCAGCGGCCGATTCGCACGGATGGAGGCTACGCGTTGAACAGCAACCACTTTGCGACCGTCGAGTTCAACCGGGGCGCCGCGAACGGCTGGACGCGGATGCGGGTCAGGGCGTGGCCAACGTCGCTCAACGGCACGTTGCCCGTGGCGACCCGCGAATACGTCCACTGGGTGGCCTGAGCGATGCTGCCGGTCCGACGTGCCCCCACGAGCACGGCCAACACGGCGTTCGTCAAGGACACGCGTTCCGAGGTCGCACCGAGCGTCGCGCCACCCGGGACCGAGACGAACCTCGCCTGGGTCGCCCGCACCCGCGCCGCCGACAAGACCTTCGCGGCGCCGGGCGACGTCGTGCTGCTGGGCGGGGCCAACCTCGCCGACTTCCGGCTCCGCGTCGCCCAATCCCACATCCGGGACGACCTGACCCCGAGCTACTGGTCCCAGGTCGGCGTCCTGGACGCGGGGGATCGCGTGCTGACCGCGCCGCTGTGGCCGCTCCTGCGGCCGGAGATCGTGCCCATCACCAACGGGATCCGCTCGCTGCCGTTGAGCGGCTTCGATGATCCGACCCGCTGGCCGAACATCGCGATCGTCCGTTTCCCGGGCGCCCGGAGGCCCCCCGTCGCGTGCGTCGGCGACCTCCGCAAGCAACGGACGATGATCGACATCCCGGCGCTGGTGCTGCACTGGCTGGCGTTCGTGTGGGGAGCGGGCAGCGCGCCGAACCCGCTCGTGAACGGGTCCGGGATCCCGAGCGCGGTCATGACCGAGGCCGCCTTCGGGCTCGCCGAGGTCGAGCTCACGCCCGGGCTCGCGGCGGCGTCCTCGTGTCCGGAGGCGATCTACCAGTCCGCGAAGTGGTGGCATGACTTCTACGAGCTCGCCGCGGGCGGGCGCCGGCGGAAGGCCAATCGGCCGATCGGCCAGTACCTGATCCGAGCGACGACACCCGGCTACGGCGAGCCGGAGCGTCCTGACCTGGATCCCGACGCGCCGGAGCCCAAGGCGGGCGCGTGAGCGACCGACCCGACGCGATCGTCGTCGGCTCGGGGTTCGGCGGTGCGGTCGCCGCCTGTCGACTCGCGGAGGCGGGCTACCGCGTCGTCGTCCTCGAGCGCGGGCGGCGCTGGGATCCGGCGACGTTCCCGCGGGCGCCCGAGGACCCCTGGCTGTGGGACCAGTTCCATCCCGAGCGCGCGAACGGCTGGCTCGACTTCCGGATGTTCCGCCGGATGGCGGTCGCGCAGGGGGCGGCCGTCGGCGGCGGGTCCCTGATCTACGCGAACATCAGCGTGGAGGCCGATCCGGCGACGTTCGAGGCCGGCTGGCCGCCGGAGATCACGTACCAGGCGCTGTTCCCGCATTACCGGACGGTCGCCGAGACGATGAACGTCCAGGCGGTGCCGCGGAACCAGTGGCCCGCCAGGACCGCCCTCATGGCCGAGGCCGCGGCGGCGACCGGCCACGCCGACCGATTTCGCCAGCTCGAGCTCGCCGTCACCTTCGACCCGACATGGTCGCGCGCGGACCCCGACGCCAAGGATCCCTCACGGTCGCGCCGCTTCACGAATCCCCAGGGCCGGGAGCAGGGCACCTGCATCCACCTCGGCGAATGCGACATCGGCTGCCCGGTCCTCGCCCGCAACACGCTCGACCTCAACTACCTCGCGCTGGCGGAGGCGCACGGGGCGGAGGTCCGCCCGCTGACCCTCGTCCGCTCGATCGAGCCCGTTGCCGACGGCTACCGGGTCCACCTGGAGCGGATCGAGGACGGCGCGCGGCGCCCGGCCACCGAGACGGCGCGGCTGCTCGTGCTCGCCGCGGGTTCGCTCGGGTCGACCGAGCTGCTGCTCCGTTCGCGCGAGGTGACGAAGACCCTGCCACGCCTCTCGGGCGCACTAGGCTCGAAGTGGAGCGCGAACGGGGACTTCCTGACGATCGGCTGGCACCCCACGCGCGAGGTGCGGCCCACCGACGGCCCGACGATCACCAGCGCGATCGACTTCCGCGACGGCTCGTCCGGCGGCCGCCCGTTCTTCATCGAGGATGGCGGCTTTCCCGACCTGCTCGAGGCGTACGTCCGGGGCACGGGCCGGTCCTTCAGCCCGTGGCGGCGCCGGCGGCTCCTGCGGGCGGCGCTGCGCGCAGGGTTCGGATCGGGCGAGGCGCTGGACCATGTGATGCCCTGGTTCTCGCAGGGTCGCGACGCCGGCGACGGCCGGCTCCGCCTCGGCCGACGCTGGTGGCTGTTCGGCGAGCCCGTGCTCGACCTCGACTGGGACCCGACGGCCAGCGTGCCCACGATCGACGCGATCATCGACATGCACCGGCGACTCGCCCTCGCGACGGACGGGGAGCCGCACGTGCCGCCGACGTGGTCCGCCGCGAAGTACCTGATCACGCCCCATCCGCTCGGTGGCTGCCCGATGGGCACGAGCCCCGAGGACAGCGTCGTCGACCATCGCGGCGAGGTCTGGGGCCATCGCAACCTGTTCGTCGCCGACGGCTCGATCGTGCCCGAGGCGATCGGCGCCAACCCGTCCCGGACGATCGCCGCGCTCGCGGAGCGGATCGCCGGGCAGATCATTGCGGAGGGCCGCTGATGGCCGAGCAGACGACGCCACCCGCCAGGCGGCGGGCCCTGATCCTCGCCGGCGGGGGCATGAAGGTCGGCTACCAGGCCGGCGCGCTCCAGGTCCTGCTCGACGAGGCCAACCTCGCGTTCGATCACGCCGACGGCACCAGCGGCGGCTGCCTGAACCTCGCGATGGTCCAGTCGGGGCTGTCCGGGACGCGGATCGCGAACAACTGGCGGGCGACGGGGCCGTTCGAGCTGACCTCGCTCCAGGCCCCGTGGCGCTACCTCGCCCCATGGAAGCTGCCCTCGATGCTGACCTACGACCGGCTGAACCGGCAGCTGCCCGTGTGGGGTGTCGACTTCGACGCGATCCACGAGAGTCCGATCGAGGGCACCTACAACACCTACAACTTCACGGCCAAGCGGTTCGAGACCCACGAGGGTCAGGAGCTCACGCCGGACCTGTTCAACGCGTGCTTCGCGCTGCCCGTCTGGTTCCCGCCGGTCGAGATCGGTGGCCAGACGTACATCGACGGCGTCTACTGGAAGGACGCCAACCTGACCGAGGCCGTCCGCCGCGGCGCCGACGAGATCTGGGTCATCTGGACGGTCGCTGAAACCGCGCCCTATCCGCATAACGCCTACGGCCAGTACTTCGCGATCATCGAGGCGATCGCGGTCGGACGGTTCTACGAGGAGCTGGCGGCGATCGAGGCCATCAACGCCGCCGTGAAGGCCGGGACCGACACCGAGCACCGCGAGATCGCCGTCCACGTCGTGCGGCACGCCACGCCGGTGCCGCTCGACTACCTGTTGTTCTTCTCCGCCGGCGACATGAGCCGGATCGTCGACATGGGTGTGCGCGACACCCGGGCGTACCTCGAGGCCCAGGGCATCCCGTTCGAGCCCAGCGGCCCGCTCGCACCGCCGATCGGGCTGCGCTTCGTCGAGACGATGAAGGGCTGGTGGACGCCGGGCGTCGCCGATCCGGCGGCGGGTCTCAGCGCCGGCCGGCGCGAGGACCGGACGCTCGCGGTGAAGCTCGCGATCACGGTCGAGGACATGGACGCATTCCTGGTCGACGCCGAGCGCGAGGCGCACGCGGTGGGCTACGTCGACTGTCCCGCGCTGGGCGGCCGCCTGGCGATCGATCGCGGCACCTTCAACGTGATGCCGGTCGTGGGTGCCGGTGAGCGCGAGATGCGCTATCGCCTGGCGTTCCGCGACCGCGCCGGCGAGCGCTTCCTGCTTGACGGCGTCAAGCACGTCAAGCACGACGCGCCGCTCGACGTGTGGTCCGACACGACCACCCTGTTCGTGCAGATCCACCGCGGCGAGACCTCCGATGGCGAGGTCGTCGGCGCGGGGGTCATCGAGCTGCGGCTCCTCGACCTCGTGCGCCAGGCGACCACCTTCCGGGTGCTGTACGGCGCCGACGTCGTCGCGCGGCTGCTGTCGGTGCTGGGCTTCTCGCGCTACTTCATCGCCTCGCTGTGGAACACCTACGTGCTGCGGCGATAGACGAGATCCGAGTCCATCAGCTCGTCGGCCGCGAGACGTCGACGAGCGACACGGGTCCGAGCCCCTGGAGGAGCGCGCTGCCGGTCGAGGTCAGCTCGAAGCGGTCCGGCGGCAGTGCCGCCGCCAGGCCGTCCGGCACCCAGAGCCGACCGTCCGGGGCGACATCCGAGATCCGCGCGGACAGGTTGACGGTGCGGCCGAAGACGTCACCGTCGCGGGCGATGAGCGACCCGCTCGCGACGCCCGCGTGGCCCGACGGGAGGCCGGCCCCGGGGAGGGCCGCCAGGAGGTCGAGGGTCGCGTCGACGGCGGCGACCGCATCGTCGAACCGGATCAGCACGCCGTCGCCGAGCAGCTTCACCACGCGCCCGTCGTGCGGCCGCGCCACCTCCACCGTGAGATCACCGAGCCGGAGCGCGAGCGCCGCGGCCACCTCGTCGCCGCGCTCCTCGGTCAGCCGCGTGAACCCCGTCAGGTCGACGAACGCGACGGCGGGCGGCGCGTCGACCCGTTCGGCGACGAAGCCCGCTTCCCGGAGGATGCGCTCGCTTTCGACGATGCTGTACTCGTCGATCGCGCGGCTCAGGTGGCGGCCCGACAGCCAGCCGGCGAGCGGGGTCGACTGGCGGGCGAAGCGAGCCCACGGCCGAAGCTGCCGATCGAACTGCTCGTCGACCGGCAGGCCCGCGAGGTCGTAGCCGAGCCTGAGGACGGCCTCGCCGTACACCCCGAGGGCGGCGTCGGCGGCTCGCCTCGCGCCCTCGCCGAACATGCGGACGGCACGCAGCGCGAGGTCCGGCTGGCCGGTGGCGACGACGATGTCGAGGATCCCACCGATCACGGCCTCGTCCTCGACCGTGAGGACGACGGCGTCGTCCGGCTCGGCGATGCCGAACGCGGCGAACAGCTGGGCGAGGTGGCGACGGCCCTCGCCGAGCGACGCTTCGAACGCCGCGTACGTCCGGCCGGACAGCGGCGGCGGTGCGGGGTGCAACTCGCCGTAGTAGCGCAGGCTGATCTGGCCGGCGTCGCTCGCGGCGACCAGCGCGTCGAGCGGGATCCCCGCGTCTTCGAAGGCCTTCAACAGGCGCACGCGGTGGACATCGCCTGGATCGAAGGTGCCGTCCGCCGCCGCGTCGATCACCCCCGCCTGGGCCAGACGCTCGACCCAGGCGACGTCGACGCCCAGCCGGACCGCGAGGTCCGCCGCGGACAGCCTGGCGGGTCCATCCGGATGCGTGTCGCGCGCCATCACCCGATTGTGCCGCGCCGATGCCGTACGCTCCGGGTTATCAGCGCACGGACGGGGAGACGGGATGATCAGCGAGCAGGCGTCGAAGCTGCTGGTAGCGCAGATCGCATACGAGCTCAACGCCCACCAGATGTACATGGGCATCTCGCTCTACTTCGAGCGGCAGAGCCTCAAGGGCTGGGCGAAGCTGTACCACGATCAGGCGGTCGAGGAAGCCGGGCACGGCGGCAAGATCATGGCCTTCCTGATCGACAACGAGGTCGAGTTCGCCCTGCCCGCGGTTCGCGGCGCCCCGACGACCTACGCGTCCGCCCGTGAGGCCGTCGAGACGGCGCTCGCCAGCGAGCAGAAGGTCAGCGGGCTGTTCGAGACGCTGGTCAACACCTGCCGCGACGTCCAGGACAACCGGTCGCTGCAGTTCCTGTGGTGGTTCGTCGAGGAGCAGGTGGAGGAGGAGCGAACCGCCCGTGCGCTGCTCGACCTCATCGACAGCGGCATCAACCTGTTCCAGGCGGAGTCGATGCTCGGGGACATCACCGGCTAGGGGAGGAGCGGCTCGCCTGATCGGCGTCGCTCGGCCCGGGGGGCAGTCGGTCCGAGGGGCGCGGCCATCGATCGCTGCCAGCGATCATTTGCGCGCCCAGGCCGGCATGGGACGGTCCGAGCAGCAGGATCCATCGTCACGGGAGATAGATCCGCCTCGCGGCGGGCGCGAATCCGGCGTTCGACGCGATAGCGTTCGCTGTCACCGATCGCCATGGACGCCGCGCGGGATAACGCGGCGAGCGCCGCTCAGTAGACGCACTTGAAGCACACGTCGTCCGAATGGACGATCGTGAAGATGCTGTTGCCCTTCGCGTTGGTCGCCCGGATCAGGATCGCGGAGTAGGGGCCGGGTCCGACCTCGCCGATGTCCCAGGACACGTTCAGGGACCGCTGGTCCCCGGGGGCCACGCCGATCTGCACCAGCTTGTCGGCCGGAATCTTCATCCCCCGCGCGACGCACGGCTTGTTGTCGAACGCCTTCGAGTAGCGCAGGCAGTCGGGCAACCCGAACACCAGGAACGAGTCGGCGACGCCGTTCGGCTCGGTCCACGTGATCTTGTACTCCAGCGTGGAGGTGCCGCCCGCACCCGGCGTCTCCTTCAGGAGCTTGAACGTCGGGTTGCCGGGCTTCGGTGGCGGGCCCTTGATCGCGACCGCGGTGGCCGCGGGCTCGGACGGCGCCGCCGAAGCCGTCCCGGCGCTGGCCGACGGCTGGGGCGACGCGACGACGACGACCGACGCGCCAGGCTGCGAGGCGTCGTCCTCGACGGCCGACGACGGCTGGCTCGATCCGCAGCCCGACACGGCCACGGCGAACAGGACGCCGGCGACGGCGACGGCGCGCACGCGTGCGGTCATCCCGGTCACGCTGTCGTCCCCACCCCGACGCGCACGGCCTTCAGGCGGTCCGCGTCATCGGTCGCCTGATCCAGCGCCGGAACGCTCGTCGCATGCGCCGGCGCGTCCCGCGCATCGTGGGCATGCCCGGTCCGACCGCGACGCCGGGCCCGCTGTCGTCCTGTCCGGCCGGCATATCGGCGACCTCCGAAAGCTCGGTCACCCCGCGATTCGACGGCGCGATCTCCATCACCTTCACGTGGACCCGCTTGCGGGCGTACGCGACCGTCGAGTCGTAGGCGATCGCCTGCGATCGCCGGATGACGTGGCCGTACCGCTCGGCGAGGTCATCGAGGCTGGACGCCGTCGTCCGGGGGCTGGCGTCGCCATCGGCGACCTCACCCAGCGACGCCCAGGCGGCCTCGGCGATCTCGACCAGCTCGGCGGGCAGGTCCATGCCGTCCCAGGTCGGCTCGTGGCGACGCAGGCTGGCGTCGATGAAGTCGTCAACGGGGTGCGGGTCGTCGCCATCGAGCGCCGGGTCCAGGTCGAGGGACAGTGCGTCCCTCACGGATCGCATCGTCCGTCGCCAGTCCTCGAGCAGGGCCTCGTAGCGGACGATCGTCCGCCGCCGGCCGCGTGTCTCGCGCTCGACGCCCAGGTTCACGTTGATCCACGTGCACAGGTTGCGGACGTGGTACCGCCACTCGTCCTGCGGGCGGCTCGAGCCGTAGTAGGTCCAGCGGCTGGCGATCACCTCTGCCGGGTGGCGCAGGGTCGCCAGGAACCCGATCCGCGCGCCCAGCGAGTCGGCCGTGTCCGCCCACAGCGTCGGCACCCACATCGAGCGCGGGTCCTTGACCACGACCCTCGGCGTCTCGCCGAAGATCGTCGACAGCCAGGCCTTGAGATCGTTGCGTGCCCTCGGCGTGATCGCGTCGGCGACCAGACGGTACGCCTCGGGACGGGAGTCCGTCGGGGCAACCACGGCCGCGTCGAGGAGCCGGTGGTGGAACTTCACCGGCCATCGCGATTCGAAGAAGCCGGCGGGATTGCTGTCGTTGGGTTTCAGCACCGGCGTCGGGACGTGCATCCCGAGGTGGTGCAGCGTGCCCGCGGCCATGCTCGTGCCGCTGCGGGTGCTGCCGGTCACGAGGACCAGCTGCCGGGCTAGGGGCGGGGGCGCATCCACTGCGCCAAGGATACGCGGCGCGGCGTTCACCGAATCGCCGTTCTCGCCGTGATGGCTACCCGCCCACCGGCTGGATCGACACCCACTTGCCCTCCCAGGCCATGTGGATCGAGCCGTAGTGCCAGCGCGTGAAGAACCCCTTGAGCTGCTTGCGGGTCAGCCGCTTGTCGGGGTGCATGTCGTAGCCGAAGGTGCTGTTCTGGCGCCCCCACAGCGGTCCGACCACGCGGACGCTGGTGACCTTGAAGTCGCTCGTCTTGGCGGGATCGGCGGTCGCGGTGAACCCGGTCAGGACCCAGGCGTGGTTCCCGTGGGAGACCGTGATGCCCACCGGCAGCTTCGTCCTGCGCAGGCTCGTCACCGCCGACCGCAGCGCCTCCCCGAAGGTATCGCTCGCCACCCGCTTGTACCGGCTGTCCACGAAGCGGCGCAGGCCGGCCGCCCAGCCGGCGGGATCGACCCCGTCCGAGGCGGGGATCGGATAGCGGTTGTGGTTCCGCAGGTAGCGGTAGAACCGCTCCTGCTGGTCGCGCGAGTGATTGGTCGTGTCGCGGACGATGTTGCGGATGATCTGGACGTCGGCGGCCGTGCACCAGCGCCAGGTCTTCTGCGTCGAGAACACGCCCGACCGGTAAAGGTCCATCGAGCCGTCCCACGCCGCCGAGGCGCCGCTCGGCGCGACGCCCAGCACGAGGGTCGCGAGCGCGGCCGCGGCCAGCAGGATCCGGGCTCGGGTGGCGAGGCGCGCGTTGCCGGCCATCACCCCATGGTAGGCAGCGGGGCAAACGGACCGGTCGGCCAAGCGCATGGGACGGCCGACGGAATCGTCAGATCCAGACCCAGGCGACGGTCGCGGCGACGATCCCGGCGAGGGCGAGCGATACGTATCGGTGCGTCCGGGCACCGGCGATCAGGCCGTTCAGGGCGCCGCCGCCCGCCGCCCACAGCTCGGCGGTCGGGACGATCACCAGCATCATCGTGGCCGCGACGAGCAGGCTCCCGGTCGCGATCGGGAGCCCGGCCGGCCGGAACGTCGTGATCGCGCCGAGGGCGAACACCCAGGCCTTGGGGTTGACGAGCTGGAACGACGCCGCCTCGACGACTCCCAGCGGTCGCGAGACGGTGGCCGCCTCCAGGGCGCCCGAGCGGGCGATCTGCCACGCGAGGTAGAGGAGGTAGGCGGAGCCCGCGACCTTCATCGCCGTCCCGAGCATCGGCGCCGTGGTGATCAGGGTCCCGAGGCCAGCCGCGACCGCGAGCGCCATGGCCCCGATCCCCAGCGCCGTGCCGACGACGTGGCGCGTCGTTCGCCGAACGCCGAACGTGGCCCCGGACGCCCACAGCATCACGTTGTTGGGGCCGGGCGTGACCGAGCTCACAAAGGCGAAGCCGAGGAGGGCGAGGAGCTCGTTCATTCGATCGGGACGCTAGCCGGAGCCGTTGCCCCCGGTCTTGTACGATCCTGCGGCGATGGACGCCATCGACGCGATCGAGGAGCTGGGTCCGGCCGGACGGGTGTCGATCCGTGCGTGGAAGCCACCGGTCCCGGGCGTGCGCGAGGTCCTCGAGGCGACCTTCGCCGAGCACGCCTACCCGCCCCACACCCACGACGTCTGGACGCTGTTCCTCATCGACGAGGGCGGGGTGCGCTATGACCTCGACCGCACCGAGCACGCCGCGGAGCCGTCGATGGTGTCGATCCTGCCGCCGCACGTCGTCCACGACGGTCGGCCCGCGACGAGCGACGGCTACCGGAAGCGCGCCATCTACCTCGAAGCCGGCGTCCTCGGCGAGCACCTGGTCGGGCGCGCGGTCGACCGCCCGTTCCTGCGCGACCCATCGCTCCGTGGCCGGGTCGCCGCCCTCCACGACGCCCTCGGCCACGCCGACGGCGCCTTCGAGGCCGAGGTCCGGCTCCACGACGTCGCGGAGCGGCTCCGATTGGCGATGGGGGAGACCACGCCCGACCTCGTCGCCGACGTCCGCCGGCACCGGGACCTCGCCGAGGCGCTCCGCGCCTACCTCGACGATCGGCTGTTCGACGCTCCCACGCTGATCGAGGCAGCCCACCACCTGGCGGCCAGCCCGACCCAGCTCTCTCGGGCGTTCGCGGACGCGTTCGCGATCCCGCCCCACGCCTACGTCGACGGCCGGCGCCTGGAGATCGCACGTGCCCGGATCCTCGACGGCACCCCGCTGGCGGACGTCGCCGCGGAGGTGGGGTTCGTCGACCAGGCGCACCTGACGCGCCGGTTCAAGCGCTTCCTGGGCACTACGCCGGGACGCTTCGGCGCACCTCGCGGGGGCACGCGCGATCGGCGAGCAGGCGAGGCCGCCGCGGCCCAAGATTGACCGCTCGCCGCCGGACCCGACGCCGCCGCCGATGGCGCCGGACGCCGGCGGGCCCCACAGGAGGTGCCTCGTGCGCACGATCGGCCTCGCGTCCCTGTCGTCGCTGGTGCTCGCGGCGGTCGTCGCCGCACCCGCGCTCGCGGCCCCGCCGACCAAGGAGCCGCTTCCCACCGGCGTCCAGGAGTTCGCGGCCGGCGACGTGTGCGACTTCCCGCTGCAGATCGAGAACGTCGGCAATCCCAAGATCATCACATTCGATCGGCGCGATGGACAGTTGAAGCAGAACGTCAGCGGGCACGTCGTCACGACGGCGACCAACCTGGCCACGGGTGCCAGCGTCACCCGCGACTCGTCGGGTCCCGAGCGGGTGTCGATCAACGACGCCGGCCACATCGTCCTTCGCCTCGGCGGCGCCAGCGTGCTGACCTTCTTCGACAGCGACGTCACCGGCCGGGGGCTGCTGTACATCAAGGGCGGCGGGGCCGAGTTCGAGATCGGGGATGACGGATTCTTCTACGTCCGGGCCGTGTTTCCGGCCCATGTCGAGGACCTCTGCGCCGCCCTGGGCTGACCGCGAGGTCGCCGCGCGATGCCCGAGCTGACGTACCGGGCGACGCTCGACCAGCCGCCGGGCGTCGTGTTCGACTACGTCGCGGACGCCGAGAACAACCCGACCTGGCACGAGCACGTCCGAGAGACGCGGTGGATCGACGATGGACCGACGCGCCTCGGGCGGCGCGGACGCCAGACGGGCCACCTGCTGTGGCGCGACTGGGAGTTCGTCGCGGAGGTCGCCGCGTGGGACCCGCCGCACCTGGTCGCGTTCCAGGTGGTCGAGGGCACCCGGATTCGGACGACGATCCGCGTCGAGCCGGCGGGCGACGGCACGTTGATGTCGCTCACCGTCCGGACCCCGCGGATCCTCGGCCGCCGCATCGACGGCCTGATCAGCCGCGTCATGCAGCGGACCACGGCCAAACGGGAGCGAGGGGACATCACGCGCCTCCGGGCCGCCCTGGCGGCGCGCGACGATGGGCCTAGCTCGACGCGCCCTCCGGCAGCGGGATCGGGCTGACCAGCTGGAAGTAGTTGCCGTCGGGATCGCTGAACGTCGCGATCCACGCATCGGGCGCCATCTCGAAGGTGTAGGGCTCGCGAACGACCGTCGCGCCGGCGGCCTTGAACGTCGCGAAGTCGCCCTTCACGTCGGGGGTCTCGATGTTGATGATCAGCCGCCCGGGCTCGGGGTTGGTGCCGTGCACCTCGCTGTGCGGTCCGACGGTGAGCCCGCCCGAGCCGACGATCCAGCCCACGTACCCGCCGTCGTCCCAGCCGGGCTTCCCGAGCAGCTTCGTGTAGTAGTCCGCCACCCGCTGCGGGTTCTCGGAGCCGATGAGGATGCCGTTGAGATTCACGATGCCTCCTTCGCCTGCCCGTCCACCCTACCCACGTGCGGTCACCGGCGCCAGCCGGGTCGGCGCCGCAGGCGCGAAGATGGCGCGACAGTCGGGAGCGGGGCTCGCGCGAACGGAGGTGGTGCGATGGCCGAGAACGTGCTCGATCGGGTGGGCGAGGCGGCGCTCTACCGGGCGCTGCGGCGCTTCTGGCACCCGGTCATGTGGGCCGACGACCTGGGGGACCGTCCGGCGGCGGCTACCCTGCTCGACGAGCCGCTTGCGATCGTGCGCCTCGACGGCGCGGTCCGAGCGTTCAAGGACCTGTGCGTCCACCGGGGCACGGCGCTGTCGCTGGGCTGGGTCGCCGACGGGCACCTGGTGTGCGCGTACCACGGCTGGACCTACGACCCTGAGGGGGTCTGCACCCGGATCCCCGCCAGCCATGGGACCAACATCCCGAGCAAGGCGCGGATCGTCCGCCACCGCGCCGCCGAGCACGCAGGCCTGATCTGGGTCTGCCTCGACGACGAGCCCGCGATGGGCCTGCCCGCCTTCCCCGAGTGGGCCGACGACGCGTACCGCAAGATCAGGATCCCGCAGTACGACTGGCACTGCAGCGCCGCGCGGCGGGTCGAGAACTTCGTCGACTTCAGCCACTTCGCGTGGGTGCACGAGGGCATCCTGGGCGACCGTTCGAAGCCCGAGATCCCTGATCACGACGTCGTCCGGGGCGCGACCACGCTGTCGTTCGAGCTCGGGATCGAGGAGCCGGCGAACCCGGTCAAGGGCGATGCGGGCGACGCGGGGCGGATCCAGCGCACGCCGAGCCGGTACACGATCTCGATGCCGTTCTCGGTCCATCTCGACCAGCCGCTCGAGGACGGCATCCACTTCGTGCTGTTCGTCGCCTCGTGCCCGCTGTCGGCCAAGGAGACGCGCAACTTCACCTGGAACGCGCGCAACTACGAGCTGGACCCGGCCGCCGATCGGGGCTTCGTCGACTTCCAGCAGGTGATCCTGGACCAGGACCGCGTCGTCGTGGAGTCGCAGCGCCCCGAGGAGCTGCCGATCGACCTGTCCGAGGAGCTCCACATCAAGGGCGTCGACCGCGTGTCCATCGACTACCGCCGCTGGCTCGGCGAGATCGCGACCCTGGAGGCCCAGCGATGAACGCCCTGAGGTACCGGCTCCGCAACCCCCGTTTCCACCCGTCGGCGATCCTGCTCGCGACCCAGCTCGTCGGCGTCATCCTCTACGCCTTCGTCGACGCCGACCGCGGTCGGGCGCTGCTGTCCCTGTTCGGTCTGCTGGTGCTCGTCCTCGTGGCGCGCGCCGTGGAGCGGACGCCGGCGCTGACCTGGGTCTCGATCCTGATCGGCGTGCCGATCGTCATCCTGATCGCGCTCGAGCTCGCGTTCCCGGACGACCTCACCATCCTGCTGGTGCTGTCGATCCTGCTGTCGGCCTACTACCTGTACGCGTCATACGCGCTCGTCCGCTACATGTTCCACGACGGGATCGTGACCCCCGACGAGCTCTATGCGACGGGCGCCACGTTCACGGTGCTCGCGTGGGGGTTCGCGTACATCTTCCTCGCCGTCCAGACGGCATGGCCCGGGTCGTTCACCGGACCCGGCGATCCGGGCGCGGCACAATCCTGGTTCGCGCTCCTGTTCCTGTCGTTCACGACGCTCACGAGCGTCGGGCTGTCGGACATCCTTCCCGTGCTGTCCCAGGCGCGCTCCGCGGTCATGATCGAGCAGGTGGTCGGGCTGATGTACGTGGCGATCGTCATCAGCCGGGTCGTCGCGCTGACGGTCGCGCGCCAGCGGTTCGAGGGCGTGCGGGCCGTGCGGAGCGCGCCGGCCTCACCGGTTGCCGCCGGCCAGCCAGATGTCGACGAGGTGGGCTGAGTGCGCCGCCTGGTCGCTGCGCCGTCGCGGTTGCCTCCCCCCGCTCAGACGTCGAACAGCTCGGACCAGCTCGGCTCCCCGCCGGAGAGGGCCTGGTCCACCGACATCGCGAGCTTCATGCGCTTGCTGAGGTCGTAGTCCTCACCGATCAGGCCGGCGAACCCGAGGTCGTCCTTGAGCCCGGCGTAGTCGTTCTTGAGCTGCGTCTTGACACGGGTCCGATCGGCGGTCGTGAGCTCCGGCGCCTCGTGCGCGGCGATGATCGCGGCGCGGTAGAACCCGTCTGCCTTCTCGAGGTCCTGGTCGGCGAGCGCCTCACTGGCCGCCTTCACATGCGCCGCGATCGCGCTCAGGCTCCGATACTCCGGGCCTGCCTCGGTGACCTCGAGCCGGAACAGGAGGTGGTCGATCCCCTCGAGCGGTGAATTGTTGGCGCCGAAGCGGAGCTGGCCGTTGGCCACGCTCAGCTGGCTCGGATCGACCTCCTGCTCGGTCGCCCTGATGGCCGCCCAGTAGCCGCCCCGCTGACCGGCGGCGAAGGCATCGTGCAGCGCGAGGTGGATCCCCCCGTCGTTCAGCAGCGACTGCAGTCCGGTCGCCAGCGGCGACGCGATGTTCAGGGCGCTCGAGAACTGGGGAACCGCCAGGAGCGCCGAGAAGCTGCTCAGGGTGGTGATGAAGCTCTTGAGGTAGTTCTCCCCCTGGACGGCGATCAGCCCGGCGTCCAGGCTCACGACCCCACCGTTGAACGGGATGAGAGGCGTCAGGACGAAGTTCCTCGCGATCACGTCCCCGCTCGCCTCCTGGGTCAGGCCGGCCCGGCTGGCGTCGGCGATGGTCGGGAAGTCCACCGGCTGGCCCTGGAAGTCGAACCTCACGAGGGCATGGACCGCGGGATACCAGGTCTGGAGGTACTGCACCTGCTTGGCGAGGTAGACGTTCGCGATCCAGAGGCGGAGGTAGTGCCGCCCGTATTCGAGCGGCACGTAGTCGGTCGTGACGTCGACCCGAGCCGCATCGATCGGGACGTACACCATCTGCTTGGTCGTCTTGTCCCAGAGGTCTGTGAGGCGCTGCCTCAGGTCATCGAGCACTCCCGGTCCTCCCACCGTATGGTCAGCCCTGCCGCCGCGTCGGCATGTCGAACACGCAGACGTCGAGGGCTCGCTCCCAGGCGTCGGGCCGTTGCCCGGACGTCAGGACCGCAGCCTGCACCTTCGTCACCGCTGACAGGATGCCCGCCGGTCCGCCAGTCGCGAACCCGGCCGCGGCGCGATTGACGGCGTCCCAGGCGGTGGTCGCCAGCGACGGCTCCAGGGGCGGGATCACGACGACCCGCGACCCGAGACGCGCCAGCTCCGTGGCGAACAGGCGGGTGAGGTTGGCCGCCTCGCGGTCGCTCCCCACGCGCCCCGTCGCCTCCTCGGGCGGGTATCCCTGGACGATGAACAGGCCGGCCTGCGGATAGGCGCGCCGCAGGTCCTCAGGTCGCAGGACCTGGTCCGACGCGGTGTCGGCGACGGCGCTCGAGGACGAGGGGGCGACCTGCGACCCGTATGCGCGGGCCGGCGCGAGCCGCAACGCGCGTCCGCCGTGGTCCTCGACGGTGATGCCAATGACGTGCACGACGTCGGAAGCTGCTGGCTCACCGGTGTCCGGCGATCGAGCAGCACGGACGAGTGACCACGCGATCTTGCCCCCCGTCCGCTTCTCGAGGGCCCGGCGCACGATGCCGGCCGCGACGTCATCACCCGCGATCGTTTCGCCGATGAGCCGGCCCGCGTGAGCCCGACGGACGTCGGGCCGGCTCGCGTCGGCAAGGCGCGTGACCCGAACGGGCAGGTCGGTCGGCGCCGCCTCGGGACCGGTCATCGCGAGCGCGAGCATCGCCTCCCAGTTGAATCGGTGGAGGTCGCCTCGCGGGGAGAGCCGGACCTGCCATGGCGGTCGCATCAGCGGCACCTGGGCCGCCACCAGCCCCTTGAGGCCGTCGGGCACCGACCTCGCGAGCGCGACGTACGCATCGAGGTCGGACACGACGGCCACCTCCGACGGATGTGCGCGGTACGGGCGGAGCTGCAGTGGAGGGAGACCGCGCACCGGTCGCAGGATCCACATCGTGGGGGTCAGCTTGACCGCGACTCGTCCGCTCCCACTCGACGAGGCGTTCGTGAGGCTCGGGCTGTCGCCGGGCGAGGTACCACCCGGCGCGTCCGAGAGTTGGATGTCGACGTCCAATCGTGTCCACAGCAGCGTCAGGGTCTTCATCGAGTCGCCGAACCGCCGACCGATCCAGATGAGCAGGCCGAACGCGGCGAGCGTCAGGCCGTACAGCGCGAACTGCTGCCAGAACCCGAGGCTGTCGACGCCGGACCAGAGCAGCGCGACGAGGTAGTGCCACCCGATGAACAGGCCGACGACCAGGCCGATCGCCGTGCCGACGAGCGTCGCGATGTCCCGCCCAGCCGACGGGGCCGCGGGCAGCTCGAGATCGACAGGCCCGGAACCCCGGCGGCTGCGGTACCGCGCCCACTCCGTCGGCAACGCGACCCCGGTGGCCGAGGACACGCCGTAGCGCTGCTCCAGCCACGTCGCGAACGCGTCGGCGGCTGCGACGCCTGACGGTCCGTTCGCCGTGCTGCGCACGGCCAGCGAGGCGATCAGCCGGGCGAACCAGGGACGAAGCTCAGGTGGCTCGAGCTGGTCGAAGGCGGCGTCGGTCGGCGCGGCCGCGATCGCCTCCAGCTCCTCTGTCGTCGCGAGCGTGGACACGCCTCTTCGTCCGAGGTCGATCGCCATCGCCAGATACGCCGCGAGCGCCGCGGCGGCGAACGGCGCGGCATCGTCCGAGGTCCCTCCTGGCCCCTCCTCCGTTGCTTGCGGGTGCGTCCCGAGCAGGGCCGCGAGCGCCGCCGTCGAGAACGCCCCGAACGCGTCGCGGCAGGTGGCATACCGGGCGTTCGCCCACGCGAGGATCGGCACTGCCGCCTCCGGCAGGCGCAGGGCGAGCAGCTCCGCCTCCTCGAAGGCGATCTCCGCGCAGCGTCGGGGACCGATGCGCTCGAGGAGGCTCGCCGGGACCATCGCCTCGATCGATGGCATGCCCTCGCCCAGCACGGCGTCCCGGAGGACGACCCGGAGTGTCCCCTCAGGCCGACCCGGGTAGCGGGCCGACCAGGCCGGCCCGGACCGCTCGATGCTGACCGTGAAGCTGCGGCCCGGCAGGTGGACGCCGTACGCCGCCGCAACGAGCACGAGCTCACGGAGGTCGCGAAACAGCATGTCGCTGTCCGCGACGCCGACGCTGGGCACGGCCGTCGCCGCGGGCTCGACCGTCGCGAGGCCCCATGTCACGAGATCCCGGGCCGACCCACGATCGATGGCGTAGCTCGCCTGCCACGTCAGGTGGATCTCCTCCGGTGGGACCTGTCCGCGGTCGAGGGGTTGCGCCGGCCCGGCGAGGCCTTGGAGCGACCGGAACAGGGCCCTGTCCGCGAGGCGAGGCGACGACGCAAGGGAGCCTGCGACGGTCTCACCCTCGTCGGTCGAACGTAGTCGGCGACTCAGCCATGCCATCGCACGGTCGGCGCTCCGCTGCAGCTCCATGTTCTGCGCCGCGCTCGCGGTCGCTGCCGCGGCCTGCAGGTGGCGCCGGGCCTGGGCGTAGAGGCCGAAGGCGCTCTGGAGCTCCGCGACGCGGACGAACAACGGCGGCACGAGCCGGTGTGCGTTGATCGGCTCAAGGCCCATCGTGACGACGTTGGGCACGAGGAGCCACTTGGCGACGTCCTTCCAGCCGGCCACCATGCCCTCGGGCGTCTCGGTAAGCCGTTCCGCGAGCCTCATCGCCAGGATCGTCGAGACGAGCCGGTCGCCATCGGCCGTCGAGACATCGGCATCGACGACCCCGAGCATCGCGATGGTCTCCGCGGGCGATCGGACGGCAGGGTAGGCCGTGCGCGCCACCTCGAGGCGGACGCGCGTGGCGACATCGGGCGGCGCCTGCCAGTCGACCCATGGCACTTCCGGTCGCTGAGCAGGCACAAGCTCGAGGGCCCGGGCGAGGAGGTGTCCGGCCCAATCCGGGTCGGGAGCGAGCACAGCGGCCCGGCCCGCCTGGAGATGCAGCATGGCCCGGAGGGCATCGATCGCCGCCGGCCCGCCTTCGGTATCCGCGAGCCACGACGAATGCGTGCGTTCCACTTCAGCCGCGACCCACTGCGGACCGGACGTCGTCAGCCCGATGCCCTCACGGGCCGACCGGGTGTTGTGCAGGTCGACCCACGGCGTTGGAACCTCGATCTCGTAGGCCACGCGATCAACCGATGTCAGCGGGCCAAAGTCCGGGTGGTCGATCGTCCATCCGCCGCCCGTCGCGAGCGTGGCGACGATGGCCAGCGAGTCGTCGCCCGGATGGTTCGGGTCGTAGATCCGGATCTCGATGTGGTCGGCGGCCTCTGCCGCCGCAAACCCCACCACGTGGTGGCGGCCATCCCTCGCCGCGTCGCCTTGCCGGGCGGGTGTCCTGAACGAGAGCCTGAGCGGGACGGGCCGACCTGCGGCAATGTCTGCCCGGATTGAAGGCCACGTCTCGGCGAACGAGTGCGTCGAACCGCGACGAACCAGCAGGGTCTGCCGCCTCGCGAGGTAGGCGAACTCCGGGCTGCCATTCGGCGGCGGCGAGGTGTCGTCCGGCGGAGCGATGCCGCGCATCCACAGGTCGACGGCGGCGACCGCCATGCCGCCGTCGAGCCCATCAGCCGCGTCCCCGATGGACAGCCCGCTGACCTTCGCGATCGGGCCGGGCGGAAAGCTGTTGACGAATCGCCAGGCGTTCCGCGACGGCCGGAAGCCGGTGTCCAGCTCGTCCGCGGCCCGCGACGCCGTCGGTGCGAATCCGGGGCCGGGCCGGGGCAGCTCCAGGAGCTTCCGGTTGGCCGCCGGGTCAAGCTCGACGAAATCGACCAGCGTCTCGATCGCGGCCAGCGCCGATGCCGCCTCCTGGGCGTTCGCGAACGGCAGATCCGCCGCCTGCCAGGCGACCCACAGCTCATGGACGAGGTCGGCTGACGGCGGGGCGCCGGCGTGCCTCGCCGCGGCGACCTGCCCCGCCAGCGCACGCCGATAGAGGCGTTCGAGCAGCGGCGTCTTCGCGTGGGCCCGCGCCGCCTCGGCCACCTCGAGCCAGGCCGACCCGAGGGCGACGGCGTCGCCCGCCTGCTGGAGCAGGCGGACCCGAGTGGCCAGGACGAACGGGCGTAGCGGGTTCTCGCTGACGCCGATCGGGTCGTCGGGCTCGACGGGCCGGGCCGCCCCGTCGCTGGACAGGACGCGGTCGAGCACCTCCCGCATCCAGGCCGGCCGTTCCGCGAACAGGCGGTGCTGGACCATGGTCCACCACGTCGCGCCTCGGGCGGGGTCGTGGGCGAGGACGCGCAGGCCGCTGTCGAAGTCGGCCCAATCGAGCGCGCCGAGGTCACCCTCGATCGTCAGCTGCTCGATGGCGCGCGCGCTCGGCTCGAGCTCCGACGCCTGCGGTCGGCCATGCCCGGCGAAGTAGCGCACCAGCATGTCGCGGACGTCCGGGGCCAGGTCCAGGATCTCGCGCTCCGGCTCGCCGCCCGAACGGTGCATGCCGACCCACTCCTGGTCGGCCAACGCCCTGAACTGGCGCTCGCCCTCTTCCTCGCCCAGGTTCGCGGCGGCGCGGAAGGTGGTCAGGTCGAAGTGGCCCAGCGTCGCCACGCGTGGCAGGACCTCCTCGAGCCCCGCGTCGCGCAGGCGCTGGATGAGCCGGAGCTCGACGTACCGCCCCGAGCCCGCGGTCTCCACCATCTCGGGCGTGGGCGGGGGCGTCGATCGCGCCCAGTCGAGGTACATCCGCACCAGGTAGGGGTTGCAACGAGGGACGTCGCGCGGGCCGTCGTCGGGATCGTCGTAGTCGACCTCGATGCTGGTCCTCAGGTCGGGCGAGCTGGCCCGGATGACCGGCTCGACCAGCAATTCGGGCACCTTCTCGTGCTTCAGGTACAGCCGTGTCTCGTCGTGGGAGAAGCCGCGGATCTCGTGGATCCGCAGGTACGGCCGATCGGGCAGCGTGGAGCTGGGAACGTTCCAGCCGGCCCCGCCTGCGGCGAGCGCGCGCCTGCCGGAGAAGATCACGCGGAGGCCCGGGACGCCGCCGTTCGGCGGCGCCTGGTCGTCCACGAGCGCATCGGGGCCGTCGTGCAGGGCGCGGAGGATGCGGAACGTCTCCTCGAGGGTCGAGTCCGTGCCGGCCTCCGGCTCGACCTTGGCGAGCTCCTCGCAGGTGTCGAGCACGATCACCACGCGCTTCCCGATCGATTGGATGGCCTCGATGTAGGCGCGAATCCCCGCGGCCATGCGCGGGTCGAGGGTCGCGCGTTCGCGCCTGAGGCCGTCAGCCTTCTGGGTCTCGTGCAGGAGCGTGAACTGCTCCTCGGCCCGGTCGAACAGGTTGTTCGTGGTCACGTTGCCGGCCGGACGCAGCTCGGCCGCCAGATCGACCAGGAGCAGCCCGGGATTGAGCCTCGGGTAGTCGAGGTTCAGATAGTCGAAGTCCACTCGCGCGACCGCCGCCTCGCGGTCGAACGGGCGGGGATCGCCGGAGCATGGCGACCCGGGCGCCTGGGTCATCAGGCAGGTCGCGTAGCGAACGACCATCGTCTTGCCCACGCCACCCGGCCCGATGAGGTGCAGCGCCCACCGGTCGTCCGGACCGTCGACGAGGGTCCGGATCGCCTCGATCTGCTCCTCGCGCCGGTGGAAGGCCATGAGGTGGCGGAAGTCGAGCTCTCGCCGCTTCGAGAGTTCGATCGTGCGGCCGGCGCCGGCGATCGCGAGGCTGAGATCCCTCGCGGCCGCGTATTCGAACAGGACGGCCAGCGGCCGGGCGACGTCGATCCAGTCGCGGATCGTCGCGACGTCCAGAACCTCGAAGGCGATCGCCAGCTTCTGCTCGAACGCCTTGGCGGCGGCCTTGGCATCCTCCGCATGGATCGCCAGCTCACTCCAGTCGAGCATCGGTTCGGGGACGGCGGCCACTGGGCGGACGGCGTGGACCTGCGCACCGATCTGCGCCGTCGTCGCGAGCAGGCTCCCCGCGCCACGGATGACTTCCGGACGTCCCCGTGCCGTCGCCGTCTGGCGTGCGCGGAGGAGCGGCGACTCGGCTGCCCGACGCTGGCCGCCGGCCGGTGGATCGCCGGCGCCGTCGTTGCGTTCGACGGCGAGGTACGCCCGCATCGTCTCGGCTCGGGCGACCGCGGTCATCACGTAGTAGTCCGCGTCCGGTCCCGCGTCAGGTCCTGCGTCGACCGGATAGACGTCGACGACACCCGCGGCGCGCAGCCGCGCGAGGGCGTCTGCGACGCTCTCGTCGGGGGCCGTCGGGAACCCGCATGCCTCCGCGAGGCGGATCGTCCAGCCCGGTGCAAGGGCGGCCCAGACGCGTGCCGGTTCCTGTGCGGCCGACGTTCGAGACCGCTCCGCCTCCTCCAGGACGGTGGCCATGGACTCGTCGAGTCGGCGACTCAGCTCGACGAGGTCGGGATCGCTCGGCCCAGGCGGGGCGGCGGTCACGGCTCGCCTCCCGTCCGTCCGGCCGCGCGCTTGGCTTCCGCGTCGAGCGCGTCGTCGTCGTTTGCCGTCCGCATCTGCGGCGTGAGGTCCCGCAGCATGTTGATCGCATTCGTCACGACCTCTTGGTCGAGCTTGGCCGGGACGCCCCAGCCGGTCGACTGCGCCAGGTTGAAGACGATGAGCCGGTCCAGCGAGTCACGGGCCGCGATGCTCAGTGGGGTCGGCACGTGCTCGGGCCGCCACCCGAGCAGGAACTGGCGGTACACCAGCGACGCCTCCTGATAGACGGGTGCGTCGTCCGTCGAGTCCTGCTTGAGGAATCTCCCGTGCAGCGGGCCGAGGGGCAGGCGATCGACGTCGCTCGACTGCAGGAAGTCGTTGATCGCGTTGATCGTGGTCGCCTGGGGCTCGACCGGGATCGTGTGATAGGTCAGCACGGCGCGTGTCGACGTTCGTGCGCGCTCGTCGACGAGCCCCTGACTGCCAAACAGTTCGACGAACGTGTCCCAGAACAGGAGATCGTGTGCGTCCTCCAGGAACAGGACGACCTTCACGTCCGCCTCCGCGCTCACAAGGCCGCGCTGCTCGCAGACGACGCGTCGGATCTCGAGCAGATCGAGCATCAGCGCCTTCGCGAGCTTCTGATCGTCGCTGAGTCCGAATGCGGCGAATTCGCCCGGCAGGCCACTCACGGGCGGATCGGCGAGCAGCTGGCGCGTCAATGCCCAGAACTCGGGCAGGCGTCCCTGAAGGGCTGCGTGCTCGGGCATGTGGCCGAGGAATGTCACGGTGTTGGCGAAGGCCTTGGCGATCAGCTCGACAAAGACCCCCGGGCGGCTCGGCCACTTGTGATTTGAGATTCCGAGCTGGACCTTGCTGACGAGGATCGGGATGTGCCCATCGCGCAGCGCCTCGCCCGCCAGCTCCTGCAGGAGTCGCTCGCTGCCGTATTGGGGCTGAGACTGCTGGTCGCTGTCGGTCGCGTCGCGCCGGTCGACCGGGATCACGAGGAATTGCTTGCCGCCGTTCGAGACCAGGTTTCGATAGGCGGCGAAGAAGGACCATCGGCCGCAGAACACCGGGTAGTCCGGTTTCCGCGTGAACATCTGGGCGGCCTCGAGGCGCGCCTGATCAGGGTCGGTGACCGTGAGGTCGATGCTCACCGGCCCGATGGCTTCGGCCATGTACAGCGTCGGGAGGGCCCAGTCGATCTGCGATCGAGCGTCGTAGTTACCGAACAGGATTCCGGCACGCCGGCCCTTGGCCGCCGCCTGCGCGATCTCATCGCCGCTCAACAGCGACGTGTAGAAGCCGCGCGTGAACAGGCGGCAGGCCTGGTCCGCGACGTTGCCGGACATGCCGACCACCACCGGGATGCCGCGCGCCACGAGCTCCGCGGCCATCGGTCGCCCGATCGACACCTCTTCGGCGGACGTCGGGGCGCAAGCGTTCAGCACGACCAGGCCGGGCAGCGTCAGGTTCGCCTCGGTCGCGAGGAGGCCGAGGAGCCGCTCCGCGTCGACCGGGTCATCCATCGTCTTGTCCGGCTCGCCGCGGAAGGCGATGACCGGCCGGTCATCGGACATCTTGCCGTGCCCGATGACGTGGACGACGTTCGGCTTGAACGACTGGATGGCCCGTGAGACGTCCGACGCTGTCGCCCCGATCAGCAGTCGGGTGTTGAGCACCTTGTTCACGTGCTTCAGCGCGCGAAGCAGCCCGAGGTACTCGGCACCGGCACGGATGTTCGGGTCGCCGAGCTCGGACGCAACGACGACGAGCACCTTGGGCGGCGACGGGAGGTGCGTGATGCGCCGGGCGTCGTCGCCCGTGCCGGCGACCCGCCGTGTCATCTGCACGCCAGAGGCGGCGAGAAAGGCCGCATCGGGTCCCGTGGTGTGCATCACATCCCAGGGCAGGACGTTCATCTTCGAGTCCGCCGGCCAGGTGAGCGCGAGCTCGATCTCGTCGCGCCGCGTCGCAGCCGCGACGATCTTCGTCCACAGCTCACTGCCGAGCAGCGTGTTGAACAGGTAGACGCCGAACCGCTGGACACCGTCCTGCGCGGCGGCCTGGTTCATCACGTTCCGGAACTCCATGTCCAGCCCATCCGCGGTGATCCCGTCAGGGAGCGCATCGGGGCTCCCGATCGGAGGGAGCGGGTAGGCCGACGTGTCGGTCGCCACCTCTACGAGCACTCGCGGCTCGGGAAGGATCAGGTCCTGTGAGCCCGGCACGCGCATCGGCTGGCCATCCAGGTCGAGCACGCGCACGCTCCAGCCGTGCGGCAGCGTCTCGACGTCGATGGTGAACCGCATGGTGGGCCGCCCTACTCTGGCTGCGTGGCGGCGCGGAGCTCGTGGCTCCGACCGAGCAGCCACTCGCCGAGCGCCGTGCCCTGCGCGGCGAGCTCGGGTCGCTCCGTCCCTGCCCGTGTGCCCTCAGGGCCGCTGGTCGCGAGTGCCACATTCGCGTTCGCGGCCAGCTGGTCGATGGCCTTGCGCCGCTCGTCAGTCGACGGCAGGCCCGCGGTGCGCTGCCAGGCGAGGAACGACGCACAGACGAGGTAGCGAGGGCTGAGCAGGCTGCGGACCGGCGCGCCGGCGCCGAGCGCGAGCTCGCCGGCCCATGAGCGCGCCTTGGTCGTCAGCCCGTCGCGGACCGCCGTGAGGCCGCACAGCTCCGCGATGGTCTTCCCGCCCTCGGTGAGCGGACCGAGCGCTCGATCCAGGACTCGATCCACGTCGCCCATGTCGGCGACGACCTGGGCCGTGGCCGATGAGGCGGCCGGATCGATCCCTTCGATGGCCTCGGTGCCGCTCATCCCGAGGCGATCGGCCGCACGGGCCATCAGCACGAGGCGGACGATCGGCGCCGGATAGGCGCCCGACGGACGCGCCATCTCCTCGGGGGGACCGAGCACGAGCTCCCGCAGCGCCTTGATGGCCCAGGGCCCGATCATCGCTACGGAGACCAGGTCCGCGAACAGCTCGGCGCTCCACCTGCCCCAGCGCTCCGCTCGGGCGGTGGCTTCGGGTTCGGCGGGCTGCCAGGCCGCGGCCACGACCGCCCGGAACGGTTGGACGAGGCCGAGCTCCTGCTGGATGTTGTGGCCGACTTCGTGGGCGATGAAGACCAGCCACCAAGGCGAGTCGATGCACCACGTCGGCAGCCGCAGGGTCGGAACGGGGAGGTTCGCCAGGAAGGACTCGAGGCCGCCGATGTCCGTGGCCTCGCGGAGGGCTGATGGCGCCTGCTTCGCCGCCTCCCAGGTCGCCGGCGAGTACTCGGCCTCCACGTAGGCAAGGGGCGCCGGGCCGATCCGGACGCCTGGCGGCAGCCCGGTCGAGACGAAGACGTGCCGGTAGCAGCTCCAGACGACCTCATCCGCCGCCTTGAGCGTAGGCGCGAGGACAGGATCGTCGCGCTGGTCGAACTTCTCCCGGTAATAGGTCCAGACCCGGTGCATCCAGACGACCGCCTCGTCGATCTCGCGGCAGTCCACGTTGACGTCGGCTGCGCTGCGGCCGAGGGTGACATCGACGGACTCGAGGGCCGACGACAGCGCCGCGAGCCCGCCCTTCAGGACCTGTTCGAGGGCGTCGAGGCGCGTCCGGTGGAGCTGGGCGAACGGGGTGTCGCCGGTCGAATCGGCCCTTCGCCGTACGAACCAAGCATTGATCGCCGTTCCGAGCCGAGCCAGCTCGCGCTCGGACTGCTCGCGACGCACGATCGCCGGCATCGCACTCCCCGGCGCAGCCGATTGGCCGCCAGCGACCGGGCCTGTGACCATCGGCGACCCCCATCTGCCCGGACACGGTCCGCCGCCTCCGGGATTGGCGCGGCCGGCCCCCTGTGGTCCCTGGATCAGGCTGCTCGAGCGTCGCCTCGACCAGCAAGGCGACGGCGGTCAAATGGGATGTGATCCCACGGCATTATCCGGGCGGTGTCCATCCCCCGTCGAGCACGCGGGTGGTGCACGGCGCACCCGGGCACCAGACCATCGCCGCCCGACAGGTGACGTCCTCGCCCCTCGACCGGCGCGAGCTCGCGCGAGATGCTGGACGACATGCGATCTCAATTCGTCGCGTGGTTCGGCCTGCTCGCGATCGTGGCGGGCCTCGGCGTCCCGGCCGCGCATCCGGCGGGACGTCGTGGCGGCCGCACCTCCACCGCCGCCATCCCCGCCGCGTGGCCCTTCGACCGGCTCGAGATCGGATTCGCCAATTCACCGGGCGGCGCCGCGGACCTCCGGGCCGATGCCCCGTTCGGCCTCCGCTACCAGTACCTCGCGGGTGGCGTGAACACCGGCAACGGCTGGGCGACCTGGAACACCAACGGCGACTTCGTGAACTGGTACGTCCAGGACTCGGTCGCCAACGGGATGGTCGCCGTGTTCCCGTACTACCAGCTCCTCCAGAGCTCGCCTGCGAGCGGCAGCGGCGAGTCCGGGAAGGACCTCAACAACCTCAAGAACGCCTCGACGATGGGCGCCTACTGGGCCGACGTCCGCCTGTTCATGCAGAAGGCCGCCGCCGGCGCGTCCGGGCATCCCGTGGTGCTGCACGTCGAGCCGGACCTGTGGGGCTACATCGAGCAGGCGGCGACCGACAACGATGCGAAGAACGTGCCGGCGTCCGTGGCCTCGAGCGGTGACGATGACCTCGTCGGCCTGCCCAACACCGCCGTCGGCTTCGCAGCTGCGTTCGTCAGGCTGCGCGACCTGTACGCGCCCAACGTGCTGCTCGCCTACCACGCGTCCGTGTGGGGGACGATGTTCGACCTCCACGTCAGCCAGACGAGCGACGCGCAGACGGACCAGCTCGCGGCCAAGGCGGCGGCCTTCTACGGCTCGCTGAACGCGGACTTCGACCTCGTCTTCACCGACCTCGCCGACCGCGACTCCGGCTTCTACCAGCACCAGTACGGCGATGGCGGGGCGGCGTGGTGGAACGCCTCCGACTTCCCGCGCTACGGGCGGTTCATCGGCGGGCTGTCGGCTGGGACCGGCAAGCGCGTCGTCGTGTGGCAGATCCCGATGGGCAACACGCTGATGCGCGCGACCAACGACACGTGGGGCCATTACGCGGACAACCGGCCCGAGTGGTTCCTCGACGACGTGAGCGACGGGCACCTCGCCTCGTGGCGCGACTGGGGCGTCGTGGCGCTGCTGTTCGGTGGCGGTGCCGACGGGACGACGTGCGCCTGCGACGGGGTAGGCGATGGCGTGACCAACCCCGCGGCATCCGGGACGCACACTCGCGCCTCGCTCTCGGCCGACGATGACGGCGGCTACCTCCGCGATCGGGTCGGCGCCTACTACGACGCCGGCGGGCTCTCGCTCGTCGCCGGCGACGACACCCCGCCTCCGCCGCCTCCGCCGCCCGACGACCCGCCCGGCGGCGATCCGACGCCGCCGCCGGCCGTGACCTACGCGACCGGTGCGACCGCGAAGCCCGACGTCGTCCATCGCCGCCACGACACGACGATCAAGTCCCACGTCCGCGCGTCGGGAGCGACGCACGTCCTGCTCGACGTCGAGGTCGACGGCCCGCGCGGACACCGGGTGAAGCAGCGGACGTGGACCCTGAGCCTGGCGGCCGGCCAGACCCTGGCGCGCTCGTTCGACTGGCACGTGAAGCGCAGCCGCGCGAAGGGCACCTACACGGTCAAGGTCGGGGTCTTCCTCCCCGGCTGGGCCGGCCTCCTCGACTGGAACAACCGCGCTACGACGTTCAAGGTCCGCTGAGTCGCGGGGCACCTCGGGTCCCGGCCGCCGGTCCGTCGTATGCGCACCACGTTTACCAGGCGCCAATCGCACCCGTCATGAGCCGGGTCGGGCGTCCTGAGGCCACGTGTATGCTCACCACGCATCATTCGCTGAACAAGGCCGCGGATCGACCATCGCCGGTGCGCCCGGGCGCGAACATCGGTGCGCGGTAAACCTCGTACGCATACGGCGCGACCCGATCACATGCCGTTGTCGATCGCGCGGGACCGGACCGCCGGGCCGGCGACGGCCACCACCGGACACCGTCAGGGCCAGTCCTCCTCCGACCACGCCTCGTCGTCGAGCGCGGCAGGTCGAAGCGAGCGCGCGACCTCCATGGCCTCATCGGCCCGCGCCGCGGACGCGGAGCGGGCGTTCGGGTCGAGCGCCTCGAGGCGGTCGGCGATCACGGCGACCTCGCGGTAGATCCGGGCGACGGTCGCCCAGTCGCTTCCCGCGAAGGCTTCCTCGAGGTCCACGACCCGGTGCCGGATGTCGGCCTCCAGTGCGGCCACCTCGGCGGCAATCGACGGGCCGTGGCGGCCCACGGGTTCGATCGGCCCGGTCATGGCTCGAGAGTACCGCCGCTCCTCGCCGAGGCCGGCAATACCCGTCCCGGCACCGTGATCGAGGCGGCGCCACCGGGCTCGATGACCCGCACGTCGGCTCCCGGGGCCATGCCGGCGGCGTGGGTCGCGAAGCTCGTCCCCGGCTGGCGGAGCGGCCGGTCCCAGACCCGCGACAGGCGACGGGGGTAGAGCGTGCCCCAGTGGATCGGCACGGCGGCCGGAGCGCCCAGTCGCGCGAGGAGCTCGGCGGCCGACCGAGGCCCGAGGTGCCCCGGGCCGAGGTGCGGCCCCCAGGTCCAGACCGGCAGCAGCGCGATGTCGACGCGGCCGGCGAGGTCGTCGAGGCCAGGGAACGATCCCGTGTCGCCGGCGAAGTACACGACCGGCGTCCCGGGCACGCGGAGCAGATACCCGACGGGCTCGGCTCGGGGCGCGCCCGGCGTGATCCAGTGCCGGGCGGGCACGACCTCGATCTCCAGCGATCCGAGGCTGATCCGGTCTCCCGTCGCGACCTCGACCACGGGTCCGGCGACGACCTGCGCCGCGCGTCGACCGAGCCCGCGAGGCACGACGACGGTCGCCTCCCCGCCGACCTTCGCGAGGGAGCGCGGATCGAAGTGGTCCGGGTGGCCATGCGAGATCAGGACGGCCTGAACGCCGTCGAACCAGGCGGCGTCCGGCGTGGCGCCATGCCGCTCGAGCGGGCCGAGCGAGGTCCGGAGCATCGGATCCGTCGCGATCCGCACCGGACCGAGGTCGAGGACCGTCGTCGCGTGCCCGACGAACCGGACGTCGACCGTGCCGCTCACCGCCAGAACCTCAGCGGCCGTGCACCAGCGTGTCGGCGCCGCGACCCGGCACGCGTCGGAGGCGGGCGGGGTGGCGCATCAGCGTGACCAGGCCACCGAGCAGCGCGCCGGCGCTCGTCTCGATGAGGTCGGCCATGGTGTCCCGATAGGTCAGGTTCATGCCCCGCGCACCGAGCTTGAGGCCGACCCATTCGGCGATCTCCCAGGCCGTGGCCGCGGACGTGCCGGTGGCCGCGGCGATGCCCGCCGCCTCCCACGACGTCTGCGTGCGCGGCGTGACCAGGGCGCCGACGACGGACGAGAGGATGGCCCCGTTCGCGAAGTGGATCGCGTCGTCGACGTGCGCACGCTGGTAGATGCCCACGGCGTTGCCGGCCGCGTCCACGAGCAGCGGCAGCGTGACGGCGAGGTCGAGCTCGCGGGGGTACGGGTCCCGGCGTCCGTGCAGCCGCCACGCGATCGGGACGACGAACAGCGCGCCCGTGTATCCCACCGCGCGCACGCGCATCCCCTTGCCGCTCAGCCGCGGCGTGTCGGCGTTGACGAACGAGTCGACGGCGAGCGCGACGACGGCCGCCTTGGCTGCGGCGATCGCCGCGAACCATGCGACGTCGGCGACGCTCGGCGGCGTGGCGGCGGCCGGGGCGTCGGCGGCGGCCGGGGATCCGGGCTCGGTCGGGTGGTCGGCGTCGGACGGGGATTCGGTGTCGGCTGCGGGCGTGACTGCGGTGGTCATGGGCACCATGATGCGACGCGCGTCCGATCTGCGCCCGCGGCGGGCTGGTGCGTCGCTAGGGCGTTGGCGGCAGCCAGCGAGGCGGGGGAGGCGGCGGGAGCAGGGGCGGGGACGTCGGGGTTGGCCCACGCCGACCGACCACGAGGTACCGCACCGCGGTCGTGACGGCGGCCGCGACGGCGGCTCCGACGATGCCGACGGTCAGGACGGGCGCGCCGAAGTCGTGGAGGTACCCGAGGACGGGCGGCTTGCCGCACTCGCGCCCGACGGCGACCGACATCGCCGGCACGCAGCCCTGCGTCGCCTGGCTCAGCCCGGCGACGACGATCCCGCCGATCCCCGCGACGGACCCCGCGAGCGCGCCGTGCAGCGTGCCGAACGCGCGGGCACCGGCGGCCGCCCCGATCCCGGCGATCAGCTGCCACAAGAACGTGATGCTGACCTGCCACAGGATGAACGCGAGCAGGAACTCGTCGCGGTCCCGGGTCGCCGGCTCGTACCCCGCGTGGAGCGCGAGGTGGAGCGTCAGCGACGTCGTGGCGATCCCCAGGCCGGCGGCGAGGCCCACCCCAATGGCCCATCGCGCGCGAAGGTCGGGCCGGTCGATGACAGGTGGCGTGGCACCCTCGTCGAGGGCGCCCCATGACGCGGCCGGGGCGACCGGGATGCGCGAGTAGAAGGGGGCGGCGGCCCACGGGACCAGCACGAGGAGGGCGAAGAATGCCAGCACCGGCGGCTCGTCGACCAGGATCCTGACCTCGGTCCCGAAGACCAGGTGCCACAGCCACTCGGGGCCCACGATCGGAATCACGCTCTGAACGGACAGGTACAGGTCGTCCGGCAGCGCGAGGGCGAACTCGACCGCCTCGCGGGTCGCGACGATGTTCTCGAAGATTCCGAGAGCGATCGTCAGGAGGGCCGCGGCACCGAGGGCGATCGGCAGCGAGGCGCGCGCCGGCGACCGCAGGCGTGTGGCGACGGGCAGCCAGACCCTCGCCGTCGCGACCAGCCACGCGACGAACAGGATCGCGCCGATGGCAACCAACATCGTCAGCCCCAGATGGAACGGTGCGGGGTCGGGCCGGAGCAGGACGGCGTCGTCGCCGAGGGCCGTGGTGAGGCCCAGGCGCTGGCCGACGAGCAGCCCCGCCACCAGGGCCAGGCCGAGGGGCACGACCTGCACGGCGTTGCGTCCGGTCGCGAGGAACGCGAAGGTCTGTCGCCACGTTCCCAGCGCCACGACGATCGCCACCAGCGGCCCAAAGGCCAGCGCGGCCAGGCCCCGTGTCCAGATCGGGTCGAGCCCGAAGTAGCCGACGACCATCGCCACCTCTTCGTAGGCCAGCGTGCCGACGACCCCGACGCCGAACGCGTCCAGCAGGCCAAGCCGCAGCAGCGGTGACGGGTCATCGAGGACGTCGACCCGGTTGGCGGCCGATGGATGCCACGCGACCAGCCGTCTGACCCTCGACGGCGTCGGCTCGCGCGCGGCGGCCGCGGCCAGGACGCGCCGGATCTCGGGCTCGCGGGTCGACGCACGGACGTCCGCGTCGTGCTCGCGGGCGCGCAGGATCGCGCTCCGGATGACGTACACCAGCGGGACCAGGACGACGAACCGCCATCCGAACGCGGTCACCGTCGCCGGATCGTGGGGCAACGCCCGGAGCAGCGACAGCGCGAACGGCACCATCGCGAGCACGAGCAACGCCCGCCAGATCCCGATCGCGTAGTACGAGAGGTCGACGTCTCGGTTCCGGAGGTGCGCAAGCTCGTGGAGGACGATGGCGCGGAAGGCCGACCGATCGCGGATCGAGAGGGGAACGAGCCCGCCGGTGACCGCGAGCTCCCTGCCGCCGGGCGGCCCGAAGGCGAGCCCGAGCGCCCGGCGGTTGAGAGGCCGCCAGCGAAGCCGGGGCGCCGGCTGGACGCCGAGCTCGGTCGCGAGGGACCCGACCGCGTCGGCGAATGCCGGCGCGTCGTCGTGCGCGAGGGGCCGATAGCGGCGGCGGACGAGGGCCACCGCGATCGCGTAGGCGACCAGGCCGCCGACGAGCAGGGCGACGATCCCGAGCAGGATGAAGGCGCGCCGGGGCTCGTTGACCTCGGCCAGGCAGGCAGTGAAGGCCGCGTTCTGCGCGTCCGTGGGGAGCTGTCCCGGCGGCACCCGCGTGAGCGGCAGGCACGCGAGGATGGCCGCGGCCTCGGCTCCGAGGTCGCTGAACACGCCGTAGATCCACTCGAACGCGAGCAGGCTGACGCCGACGATCGCCGCGATGAACAACAGGAACCGGAACGTCGTGTCGGACGGGAAGGCGAAGGGGTTCAGCCGCATAAGGGCGCCCCGCTCTCAGCGCGCATCGCGCGTCAGCGCACGATCGCACCCACGATGGCGTCGGCGACCACGTTCGCCTTGTCGCGCTCCATGCCCATCCGCTCGGCAGTCTTGAGGGCGACCTTGCGCACCTCGGCCAGCTGGTCGTCGGTGAACGGCGGCGGCTCGTCCGACGGCTTTGCCTCGGCCTTCGCGGCGCGGTCGTCGTCCTTCGGCGCCTCCATCGGCTCGCCGGGCTTCGGCTTGCCATGGAGCAGGCGCTTCACGAACGCCGCGATCATGGGCTTGGCCTCCTCCTTGAAGGCCGTCTGGAGCTCGCCGACGACGTAGCCGATCACGCTCTGGGCGACCTCGAGGGCCACCGGGGTCACGAGCATCGCCGCCGCCGCCGCATCGACGCCGAACCCGAGCATCTCATCCGCGTCGGAGCTGCCGTCGGTCGAACGCGTCGGGTCGAAGTAGGCCTCCGACATCGGCCCGAACAGCGGCGCCTCCTCGGGCGCGACCTCGTCCACCGTCGTTCTCGCGAGCGCAGACACCACGGCCTGCTCGTCCTCGGAGCTCAGCCCGGCCGGCGCTGCCGCCGGCACAGGGACGCCGTCACCCATTCCCGTCCTCCCCGTCGTCCCTCGCGCTGAGCGTTGCCGTCAGCGCCTGCGCGCCCGCCCGAGCCGAGGTCTGCGCCTAGTCAACACCCAACGTCAATGCGGGCCGCGGACGCCCCGGAGTCCGCATGGCGACGCGACATTGCGGAACCCCGGATACTGGCGCCATGACCTTCGACCTCATCGTGTGGCCCGTCGCCCGCCAGCTTTCGACCGAGGAAGCCCTGGCCGAGGTGGAGCGGTTCGGGGGCCGCCCCTCGTTCCTCGGCGGGCACGACAAGCGCCTGGACCCGTTCATCGCGGCGATCGAGGCGCGCTACCCGGGGATCCGCGGCGGGCAGGGCGACGTCCCGTGCGAGTTCGACGTCATGCGCGACCACATCTTCCTGGGCATCTCGAGGGGCCGGGTCGAAGAGGTCGTCAAGGTGGTGTCCGAGACGGCCTGGCGCACCGGTGTCGCGGTCTACGACCCCCAGCGCGAGGCGATCGGCCTCCCGGCTCCCTTCGCCGGCGCGCCGATGACCACGTCCGGCGTCGAGCCGCACGTGGCGACGGCCGAGCGTGCCTTCGACGCGGTCGAGACGGGCGCGGCCCTGGCCGCCGGCGACGACGAGGCGACGATCAGCGGATCCGTCGCCAACGAGCTGCGCGCGGCCGGGTTCCGCGAGATGAGCCCGTTCGGCTTCGAGATCACGCCCGACCTCGAGGCCGAGGTGCGGGCCGACCCGGCCGGCATGCCGACGAGCCTCCAGACGCCCGAGCACAAGGCCGAGCTGATCGCGGCCGTCGCGTCGTCGAAGCCGGGGGAGCGCCATCGAGCGCTGATCCAGCTGGCCGGTTGGGACGAGGATGCCGAGGTCGCCGCAGCCCTTCGACCGATGATCGCCTCGGACGACGTGTTCGAGGCGAGCCAGGCGGCGACCGGCCTCGCGCGCCAGGGCGACATCACCGACTTCCCGGCGCTGGTCGCCCTCGTCCACCGGATGTCGCCCTCGGACGGCGGCACCTTCGAGGCGATGCTGCTCGCGCTCCCGCCCGCGATGGACCTGGCGAAGGTGGCCGGTCCCGTGGCGGTTGACGGCCTCCGCGAGCGAGCGCGCCAGTGGCGCGGCGAACTGTCGGGCCGCGCGCAGCCCTGGCAGGCGGACGCCTACCGGGCGATCGACGCCCTGCTCGATCCGTCCTAGGCGGCCCAAGCCCGTCGGCTCACGCCTCGAGCGCCGCCTCGGCCTCGTCCAGGTGCTCGTCCCGGTGGAAATGGCGCCGGATCCAGCGCGGGTGCATCTCCAGCACCGTCGCGACCAGGCCCTCGGCGTAGCCGTCGATGCGCGCGTCCAGCGCCTCGGCCGTCTCGATCGCGATCCGCGTCGCGTCGGGCGGCGGCACGGCGGCCCAGATCGGCAGCGACAAGTCGTTGACGACGAGATCGATGTCGACCTGCGTGTCCTGGCCCGCCTGCTCGATGCGGTCGAGCATCGCCAGGCACCGGCGGTCCCAGAACGCGAGATGCACGAACACCATCGACACGGTCCAGTGCTCGCCGACCGGCCGCCGGAACTGCTCGTCGCTCAGGCGCCCGGCGAGCGAGCGGACGCGGGCTGTGGCGGCGTGGTTGGCGTCGCGGATCCCGGGGTCGAGGGCCATGCCTGTCTCCTGACTATGAGCGTCTGCTATGATATTCAGCCATGAGAACCGTCACGCCGCTCGATCTGCGCCGATCGCTGGGCTCGATCCTCGACGAGGCTTCCGCCGGGCAGCGTTTCCTGATCGAGCGTGATCATCGTCCGATCGCCGTGCTCGTGTCGGTCGAGGACGGGCATCGCCTCGACGGCGCAGATGAGCGGCGGCAGCGGTCGCTCAAGGCTCTGGACCGGCTCGTCGCGTTGGGCGTGGCACAGCGGGAGCGGCATCCCGGTGGGCCCACGTCGACCGAGGCGATCCGCGACGAGCGCGACCGCGACCATGGCTGAGCGGCTCGTCCTCGATGCCTCGGCGGCGCTTGCGATCCTGCGTGCCGAGCCCGAGGGCGGCGACATCGTGCGCGCACTCCAGGCTGAGGACGCAGGGACGATCGTCGTGCCGGATCACTTCTGGCTCGAGGTGACCAACGTCCTCATCAGGCGGTTCGGCTGGGATCCAGGCGCGGTGGTTGAGGCGCTCCACGCGCTCGACGATCTCGGCATCGAGACGGCGCCGATCGAACGTCCACTCGTCCTGCTTGCGATCGACCTGATGGCAGGCCACCGACTGTCGGCCTATGACGCCGCGTACCTCGCGCTGGCCGTGATCGACGACGCGCCGCTGGTCACATTGGACGCCGAGCTCGGACGGGCGTCGGGCGGCCGGGCGCGATCCCGATCCCGTCGACGCATGAGCGAGGCTCGCGCCCGCTACGGATCTCCCGCCGCCGGCGCGCCATGGGCCGCGAATGGCCGCTACATCGCCGAACTCCGACGCAAGCTCGTATCCGCCTGACGCCAGGTCGGCGCCGTCAGCGGTCCGGGCCGTCGAGGAAGGCGAGGATCGTCTGCGCGAACACCGGCGACGTCAGGACGTTGTAGTGCTGGACGCCGGGCAGGATCGCGAGGGCGTGACCGCCGCGGGGTCGGCCTTCGCCCATCCAGCCGCCGTCGCGCTGGCCGCCGTCGAGCAGCGCGAACGCCTCGACCGCGTGGCTGGGCGGGAACATGTCGGCGTCGGCGGCGACGAACATCGTCGGGACCTTGAGCCCGCGGACCTCGTCCCTGAAGTCGAAGTCCTCGGCCATCGCGGCGCCCATCTTGTCCAGCAGCCGCCCGAAGTCCTCGGGCCGCGGCGCCAGCCGCATGTACGACTCGTACATCGGCGTGCCGTTGAGGTTCTCCACCGCCGCCGAGCTCACCTGGCCCTGCTCGCCGAGCATGTCCGGGTAGATCGCGCTGCGCCTGACGTTGGTCGAGATGATGACCAGCTTCCGCACGAGCTCCGGGTGGTTTACCGCGGTCTGGAACGCGACGCCGCCGCCGAGCGAGTAGCCGACGAGGTCGGGCTTGTCGAGGCCGAGGTGCTCGATCAGGGCCGCGATGTCGTCGCCCATGGTGACGACGCTGATCGGCCGGTCGACGTCGGCCGTGCGTCCGTGGCCCTGGAGGTCGGGGGCGACGACCCGGTGGCCGGCGGCGAGCTGGTCGATCACGGGCCCGAACATCTCGCTCGAACCCAGGCCGCCGTGGAGCAGGACCAGCGGCCTGCCGCTGCCGTAGATCTCGTAGTACAGGTTGATGCCGTTGACCTCGGCATAGGCACCCGCGCCCTTGGCCTCGGTGGCCCACTCGGTGGTCGTCATCGGAGTCCTCCGCTTCGCATCGGTCTCGAACCATGAGAGCACGGACGGCGATGCGGGCGCGACACCGATGCCGGGCGTCTCCGACGAGTGATCCGTTGCCGGACCCGCCGCGCATCCCCGGCTATGCGCCGACACGACCGCCAGATCGGTGCCGCCTGGCTCATCGTCATGGTCCTCGCGCTCGTCCCGGCTGGGTGCGGGTCGAATCCGGCGCAGACGGCCCCACCCCCAAGCCCGCCGGCCACGGCCGCGAGCCTCCCCGCGCCATCGACATCGCCCCAAGCAGCCGCGTCGCCGCCCGCGGCCTCACCGCCCACCCCGCCGGCCGCCGCCCAGCCGGTCGACCCGGGGGCCCGGGCGGAGGTCACCCGCCTCCAGGCCGCCGTCGACGCCAATCCCGCCGACCCGGACACCCAGCGCGAGCTCGGGCAGGCCCTCCTCCAGCTGTTCCGCGAGACCCTCGATCCCGCCCTCTACGGGCCGGCCGAGCAGGCGCTCCGCGAGTCGGACCGCCTCCAGCCCGACGACGGGCGCACCCTCACCTCGCTCGGGGCGCTCCAGCTCGGGCGCCACCAGTTCGCCGTCGCGCTCCAGACCGGCCGCCGCGCCGTGCGCTACTCGCCCGCGCTGACCGCCGCGCACGGCGTCGAGGTCGACGCGCTGGTCGAGCTCGGCCGGTACGACGAGGCCCAGAAGGCCGCCGCGCGGATGTTCGCGGTCGGCGAGGACCTCGGGTCGCTCGCCCGGATGTCCTACGTCCAGGAGCTCCATGGCAACCTCGAGGCGGCCCGTCGGCTGATGGCGACGGCCGCGGACGGGCCCGGCGCCGCGCCCGAGAACCGGGCGTTCGCGCTGGCCGTGCTCGGCAACCTGGAACGCTGGACGGGCGATCCCGCCGCGGCGCGCGCGACCTTCAACGAGGCCCTGCAGCTCGTGCCCGGCCATCCGCCCTCGCAGGCGGGCCTGGCGCGCCTCGCGATCGGCGACGGCGACCTGGCGGAGGCCGCCAGGCGCTTCCAGCAAGCGGCCGACGTCGTCCCGCTGCCCGAGTACGTCATCGCGCTGGGCGAGGTGGAGGCGGCCCGTGGCGACCCCGACGCGGCGAAACGCAGCTTCGACCTCGCCGCGGCGGAGATCCAGCTGTTCAAGGCCAACGGCGTGACCGTCGACCTCGACCTCGCGCTGTTCGAAGCCGACCACGGCGACCCGGCGCGGGCCCTCGAGTACGCCCGGACCGCCTATGCCGCGACGCCGACGACGCGCGCCGCCGATGCCGTCGCCTGGGCGCTCCACCGCGCCGGCCGCGACCCAGACGCCCGCCGGTGGACCGTCAGGGCCCTGCGCCTCGGCACCCACGACCCGTTGCTCCGGTTCCACGCGGGCGCCATCGAGGCCGCACTCGGCGACACGAAGGCCGCCCGAGCCGACCTGAAGCTCGCGCTCGCGACCGATCCCGGCTTCTCCGCCACCGGTGCCGCCGAGGCCCGCGACCTGCTCGCGTCCCTCGGCGGGTGATCCGATCCCGCGGATGTCGCGCATCCACCCCCGAACCCTCGGCGTTAGTCGCGACACGTCGAGCGGGGAGCCCACCCGAGGGCCCGCGGAGGAGCGGACCCCATTGATCACAAGAGGAGATCCCGTGTCTACTCGTTCCCGCGTGGCGGCCCTCGCAGGTGCCCTCGCGATCGCCGCTTCGGCGACCGGTGGGGCCCTCGCGTCGAGCCACCGCGAGGCTCCGCTCATCGCCGGAGACCCGGCGGCCGACAACACGGACCTGTACGCGTTCGTCAGCCCCGACGACCCGTCCAAGGTGACGATCATCGCCAACTACATCCCGCTCGAGGAGCCGGCGGGCGGCCCGAACTTCAACCTGTTCGATCCCGCCGTCCGCTACGAGATCCACATCGACAACAACGGCGACGCCAAGGACGACGTGGCCTACCGGTTCAAGTTCCATACCAAGCAGGCGTCGGGCAAGAACGGCGTCAAGTCGTTCCTGTACAACGGCGGCCAGGTGGCCTCGCTGACCGACCCCGACCTCCTGGTCCGCCAGACCTACTCGGTGACCCGGATCAAGGACGGCCACGAGCACGAGCTCGGCGACAACCTCAAGGCCGTCCCAGCCAACATCGGCCCCCGGTCAACGCCCGACTACGCGTCCCTCGCGGACGCCGGCGTCCAGTCGATCGGCGCGCGCCGCGTCTACGCCGGCCCGCGCGACGATGCGTTCTTCGTGGACCTCGGCTCCATCTTCGACCTGGGCGGCCTGCGGCCGTTCAACACGTTCCACCTCCTGCCCCTCGATACGGCCGACGGCGTCGACGGCGTGGCCGGCTTCAACACCAACACGATCGCCATCCAGGTGCCGGTCAGCGAGCTGCGCCGCAACGCCGCTCATCCGACCATCGGCCTCTGGGCCTCCGCCAGCCGCAGGGCCGAGCGGACGATCAACTCCAAGGGCAAGGTCCATTGGAGCGGCAAGTGGGTCCAGGTGTCCCGGCTCGGGAACCCCCTCATCAACGAGGTGATCATCCCCCGCCATCTCAAGGACTACTGGAACGGCCAGAAGCCCAGGAACGACAAGCAGTTCGAGAAGTACTACCTGAAGCCTGAGCTCGCCGGGCTCGTGAACGCGCTCTACCCGGCGCTTCCCGACGCGGCCACCTCCGGCCGGGCCGACCTGTCGCTCATCCTGCTGCAGGGCGTCCCCACCGTGAACAACACGGGCCCGGTGAAGGCCGACATGCTGCGGCTCAACACCTCGATCGCTCCCTGCACCGCCGACGCAGCCGACGACAACGACGGCATGTGCCGCAACCTGGGCGTGTTCCCGACCGACCCCGCCGCCGAGGCGGACGACTACGCGGCCGACCTCGCGGCCTTCCCGAACGGGCGGCGCCTCGAGGACGACGTGACCGACATCGAGATCCGGGCCGTCGCCCAGGGCTACGGGCCGATCCTCAACAGCCTGTTCGGTCTGCCGAACCTGGCCCCCAACAACATCGTCGGCGACGGACTCAGCACGAACGCTGACATGCCGTTCGTGACGAGCTTCCCGTACATCGGCCTGCCGCACGCCGGGTACGAGCACGTTCACCACGGGGCGATGCTGGCGAGCTGACCCCGTCCCTCCCGCTCATACCGGCCCGGTCGCCTTCGGCGACCGGGCCTCTTTCCATGGTTTCGCCAATGGCGCCGCGCGCCGCCGCTCGAGGCCGTCGAGGATGAGGTCGAGGCCGAACGCGAACTCGACGTCGTCGTCGCACGCCCCGAGGACGCCCTCGTGGCTGACCGACGTCGCGAGCTCGGTGATGCGCGGGAACTGGGCGGCCATCGCGCCGGCCATGATCGGATCCGCCGCCCCGGACGGCTCATCGCTCGAGTCCTCGAGCAGGTCCTGGCTGAAGCCGAAGATCCGGCTGCCGAGCACGTGCATCGAGTGGTGGGCGAGGTCGAGCGAGAAGCCCCCGTCGTGGAGGATGGCGAGGATCCGCTCGATATAGGCGAGGATCGTTGGCCCGGTGGTGCCGCGCTCCTCGAGCACCTGCCGCGCCCACGGGTGGCGGAGCATGACACGACGGGCCTCCATCACCTGCCGGCGCAGCGCCACCTTCCAGGCCTTGGCCGGCCTGGGCCGCTCGATCTGGCCGACGATCACCTCGAGCACGCCGTCGAGCAGGTCGTCCTTGTCGCGTACGTGTCGGTACAGCGCCATCGCCTCGACGCCCAGCTCCTGGCCGAGCCTGCGCATGCTCAGTCCCTCGAGGCCGTCGCGATCGGCGAGCTCGACGGCGGCAAGCAGCACACGCTCGCGCGTCAGGGGGATGCGCTGATCGGGCTTGGGGACCGCCTCGGTTGCCACTTGACGAGTTTACGCTGTAGCGGCTATGTTTACAGCGTAGTTTACGGCGTAAGCAACGGGACGAAGGTGGTGACCGACATGACCGCGACGACCAAGCCGATGCCCCAGGTGCCCCGCTGGCTCGTTCGGACGATCTGGATCGGGCATCGCGCCGCCTACCGGATCACGGGGGGCCGGTTCGGGCTGCGGACGGCGAACCCCACCCGCTGGGGCATGCTCCGGATGCACACGATCGGGCGGCGGTCGGGCCAGGAGCGCGTCGCGATCCTCGGCTACATCGAGGACGGCCCGAACATCGTCACGCCGGCGATGAACGGTTGGGCCGACCCGGAGCCCGCGTGGTGGCTCAACCTGCAGGCCGATCCCGACGCGACCATCGAGCTGCCCGGCGGCACGCGCCGGGTCACGGCCCGGGCCGCGGTCGGCGAGGAGCGGGAGCGGCTGTGGCGGGCATTCGTCGACCTCGGCTCGACCGCGTTCACCGACGCCAACGCGACCCTCCGGTCGCGCGAGACGGCGATCGTGGTGCTGGAGCCGCGGGTCGCCTAGCGCGGCAGACCGGCGCATCGGTGGGGGATACTTCCCGCATGACGGCGACATCGCGGGATCCCGCCGGGCGATGGCGGCTTCCCGCCACGGTCCTGCCCGAAGGCGACGCAATCGACCTCTGGATCGCGGACGGCCGGCTCAGCACCGCGCCGGTCGACGGTGCCGAGCTGCTGCCCGGTCGCTTCGTGCTCCCAGGGCTCGTCGATGCGCACGCCCATCTCGCGCTCGCGCCCGGGCCGGGCGACGATGTGACCCTCGACAGGGTCGTGGCCTCCTTGCGCCTGAACCGGGATGCCGGCGTGCTGCTCGTCCGCGATGTCGGCGCGCCGCAGAGCATCACCCTCATGCTCGGGGTCGACCCGACGCTGCCTCGTTTCCAGGTCGCGGGCCGTTGGCTGGCGCGCAAGGACCGGTTCTTTCCTCAGTGGCATGACCCGGTCGAGCCTGACGAGCTGATCCAGGCGGCCGCCGCCGAGATCCGGGCCGGCGCGCGCTGGGTCAAGGTGCTCGCAGACTGGCGGTCGCCGGGCCTGACCTACGAAGCCGAGCTCCTCACCCGACTCGCGACCGCGGTCCATGCCGCGCGTGCGCGGCTCGCGGTCCATTGCCAGTGGGACCAGGTCGACGAGGTCGTCGCCGCGGGGGCGGACTCGATCGAACACGGCTGCAGCATCGACGGAGCCACGATCGCCCTGATGGCGGAGCGCGGGACCGCCTGGACGCCGACCCTCAGCGCATTCGCCAGGCCGCTCCCGGACGATGCACCGGCCGCCGCTGTCGAGAAGCAGGCGACACGGCTCGAGCGTTATCGCGCGATGCTTCCAGCCGCGGCCGCGGCCGGCGTCACCATCCTGACCGGCACGGACACCGCCGGATCGGTGGTCGACGAGGTCGGACTGCTGATCGAGTACGGGCTCACCCCCGTGCAGGCGCTCCGGGCGGCCACCGTCGATGCGCGGCGCTTCCTGGACGAGCAATCGATCGAGAACGGGGCACCTGCCGACGTCGTCACGTTCGAGGAGGACCCGCGCCAGGACCCGACGGCGCTGGCGCGGCCCGTCGCCATCGTGCTCGGTGGCGTGCGCGTGGCGTAGGGCGCGGCCTGCCGGTCAGCCGCCGTACGCGCGGCGGAAGGTCCAGGTGGGATCGGGTGCCACCGTGGCCTTGGGGTTGAGGTCGCCGTGCTGGTCGGCCCACTGGGTGGCGATCTCGAGGGCGAGCGGTCCGTCCTCGCAGGCGAAGTGGATGGTCCGGCGACGACGATCCGTGATGTAGGCGCAGTCGACGGCGATGCCGGCCAGGCTCTCGGCCAGCGCCTCCGCCGCAGCGGCGTTGGCCCGGCCCTGGCGGCCGTCCGGGTCGTCCAGCCCGCTGTCGAACGACACCTCCAGGTGGTTGGCGTCGAAGGGGTGGTCGATCCGCTTGATCGAGGCGTTGTAGCGGACGATGACCGGGTCGCCCTGGTCGTCGGCACCCTCGGCAACGGCCCACTGGTCACCGGTCGCCGCCTCGGCCTGCCGGCGCACCTCGTTGGCGAGCGCCTCGGGCGTCTCCCCGGTCCGTGCGGTCTCGTCGATCTCGATGGCCCCGATCCATCGTTCGACGTCGTCCTCGCCCAGCACGTTGTCCAGGAACAGGAACGCGACCTGGCCCCGGATCTTCTCGGGCATGCGTTCGAACGCCGGGTGCCACAGCTGGACGGACAGCAGCTCGCGGCTCGCGTCCCACGTCGATCTCGTCCGCATCTGGGACAGCTCGACGGTCGCGCCACCGACCACGATCGTTCGTGGCTCGCCGGGCTGGCGTGACGCGCGATATTCCCAGACGGCATCGGCCTCCGGTGCCGACTGGAGCCAGGCGAGCGCGATCGGCCTGACCTCCGCGCTGCCCTCGGGCGTGACGATCAGCATGTGCTGCGACGTCTTGCCCGGCGAGAGCTCCCACGCGAGGCGTTTGTCGATGGCGGCGACGGCGCTCGAGATCTCGTTCGTCCTGCGGGCGACCTGGCGCGCCGGGATGTCCCTGGCGATGGCGTCCTTGGCGCCGGCCCACCAGGCCCAGAAGCGCTCGAGCCTGGGCTCGAGTCCCTCCTCGCTTGCTCCGCGTCGCAGGAATCGCATGGCGGCGGCCTCCCGTGTTCTGGAGGCACGATACCCACCCTAGGGCGTCAGAGGTCGGCAACGGCGGGGATGACCTCGCGGCCCATCACCTCGATCGGCTCGATGCGGTCCACCCCGACGACCCAGCCGATCACGGTCTCGATGCCCATGCCCGACAGCCACTTGAGCTGGTCCACCACCTGGCCCGCCTTCGACCCGTCCTCGCCGACGTCGAAGCCGAACGGCGCCGTCTTCTCGATCGCGTCGTAGTCGCGGCCCGCCTCGTCGCACAGCCGGCGCAGGAGATCGAGCTGCCGCGGGACCTCCGGGGACGGCGGGATGTTGCATGCGTCCGCGTACCGGGCGACTAGCGGGAGGGTCCGCTTCTCGCCGCCGCCGGCGATGAGGATCGGCGGGTGCGGCCGGCTGAGGCTCTGGGGCACGTTCAGCGCTCGACCGAGCCTGGCGTGCCGGCCCTGGAACGGCTGCTCGTCGCCGCGTTCGCCTGCCCACATCTGCAGGCAGACCTGGACGGTCTCCTCGAGGATCTCGAACCGCTCGCGCAGGGACGGGTAGGGGAGCCCGAGCCCCACGGCCTCCGCCTGGTAGTCGCCCGCCCCGATGCCCAGCATCATCCGGCCGCCGGACAGCACGTCCAGGGTCGTCACCATCTTGGCCAGCAGGCCGGGTGGCCGGTACGACGCCGCCGTGGCAAGCGCGAGCAGGCGGGCTCGCTCGGTGTGCGCAGCGATGAACCCGAGCGTCGTGTAGGCCTCGACCTCGCTCTCCAGGTCCCCGCCCAGGTAGTGGCTCTGCCAGAGGTGGTCGGCGACGTCGATCGTGTCGAAGCCGGCCGCCTCAGCGGCTTGGACGACGTCCTTGAGCGTGTTCCGGAGCGCGGGCGCGCCACCGCGCCACGATGTCTCCGCGATGTGCAGTCCGAGCTTCATGTGATCTCCCGATGCATCCGGACAGCGTCCGCCTTGGCGGGCTGCGACCGGGCCGGCCGCGTTCGCGGACCGGTTGCAATCGCCTGTAGCCCGAGGTTAGGAGCGGTCCATGCAGACCCGACGCGGATTCGATGCAGGAGATGTGCGCGTATTCGAGCTCTTCGGGCGCTAGGGTGCGGGCGGCACCTCCGGGAGCGAGGCGAGGACGTCGAGGATGCCGTCGCCATACTTCTCGAGCTTGGCCGGGCCCATGCCCTTGACTCGTCGCAGGGCGCTGAGCGACGCCGGGCGGGCCTCGGCGATCGCGGCGAGCGTCGCGTCGTGGGCGATCACGTACGGGGGCATGCCCTCGTCGCGCGCGACTCCGGTGCGCCACTCGCGGAGGGCCGCGAAGACCGGGTCGCCGTCGTCGCCCGGTCGGGGTGCCCGGACGCGCGGCACCGGCGGGCCACCGAGGTCGCGCACCCGCGCAGGCCCGCGGACGTCCAGCAGGAACCGGCTCGGCTGACGGCGCGCCTCCCGGCCGCGGGTCTCGCGTCGCTCCGCCCAGGACAGTGCCAGGTGCACGCGGGCGCGCGTGATCCCCACGTAGAGGAGGCGCCGCTCCTCGGCCAGGGCCTCGTCGCCGTCCAGCGCCTGGCGGATCGGCAGCGAGCCCTCCTCGAGCATCGGCAGGAAGACGGCGTCCCACTCGAGCCCCTTGGCCCGGTGGTAGGTCAGGAGGTTGACGCCGTCGCCGGCGTTGTCTCGTTCGTGCGCGGCTCGGGTCTCCAGCTCGGCGATGACACTCGACACATCGGCCGATGGTGTCGCGCGAACGAACGACGTGATGATGGCGAGCAGCGTCTCCAGCGACGACTGCCGCTCCTGGGCCTCGCGCCCCTCAGTCGCGGACGCCCCGTCTTCCTCGAAGCCCACGTCCTCGACCCATCGTCGCCTCGCGGCCCCGAGCAGCGCGAGCCCGGTCTCGTCGAGCCCGGGCCTCCGCAGGCTCGAGATCGCCGCTTTGACCTCGGGCCGGTCGTAGAACCGGACGCCGCGCACCTGGTACGCGATGGCGGCCTCGGTCAAGGCCGCCTCGATCGGCTCGATCTGGGCGTTCATCCGCACGAGCACGGCGATCTCGGCTGGGGCGGTGCCGTCGGCGATCAGGCCGCGCATCGCCGCGACCGCGTCGTCCAGCTCAGCCTCGGCGGAGGCATGCTTGGTGATCGTCGGCTGTGGGCCGGCGTCGCGGCTCGTCGACAGCCGTTTCGACCGGCCATCGGCCGCGATCAGCCGGTTGGCGAGCTCGAGGACCTGCGGCGTGGAGCGGTAGTTCCGCGTCAGATCGAGCACCCGGGCGCCGGGATGGCGCTCCGCGAACGTGGTCAGGTAGTCGGACGACGCGCCGGTGAACGTGTAGATCGTCTGGTCGACGTCGCCGACGACGCACACGTCCGTTCGCTCGCCCAGCCACAGCTCGAGCAGCCGCTGCTGGAGCGGACTGGTGTCCTGGTATTCGTCGACGCTGAACCAGCGCTTCCGGGCGCGGACCGTCTCGGCGGCGTCGACGTCGTCCTCGAGCAGGCGGACGGTCTCGACGAGGAGGTCGTCGAAGTCCATCCGTCCCTGGCGGGTCTTCGCGCGCTCGTAGTTCTCGAAGGTGCGGACGAACAGGTCGACGGGGATCGGCGGCTCGCGGCCGGGCGCGACCCGGGCGACCGCGCGCTCGTACTCGCGCGGGCCGATCCGGCGCGACTTCGCCCACTCGATCTCGTCGGCCAGGTCCTTGGCCGGCGTGAATCGATAGTGGCCGGGCAGCTGCCGCGCGAGCCGGCCGAGGATCGGGATCTTGGAGTCGAGCAGCTGGGGGAGTGGCTGCCCGTCGTGGCGCGACGGCCAGAAGTGGCGCAGCTGGCTGAGCGCGTGCGCGTGAAACGTTCTGGCCGTCACCCCGGGCAGGCCCAGCGACCGCAGCCGCTCGACCATCTCGCCCGCGGCCTTGTCGGTGAACGTGACCACCAGCACCTGGTCCGGCGGGACGACGTCGGTCGCGATCGCGTACGCAGTCCGTCGGCTGATCACCCGCGTCTTGCCCGTTCCCGCGCCCGCCAAAATGGCGACCGGGCCGCTGGTCGCGACCACCGCCTCGCGCTGTTCGGGATCGAGGTCGTCGAGCAGGCGTTCGGGCTCCAGTCGCGGCATCGTCCGAGGCTAGCAGGCGCCGCTTACGTGAACCGCACGCCGCGAGGCGAGCAGGGTCTACTTGATGACGACCAGCGAATCCAGGTCCACACGATGCCGGCCCGGCGTCCCCTCGACCTTGATCGTGATCTTCCGTTCGCTGCGCGTGGTCCACGAGCCGACCCACGCGACGACGGGACTCGCGCTCTTCGGCGCCCAGAGATCGACCGTCGCGACCTTGTGCCCATCGATCCAGACCGACGCCCGGCCTCGACCGGGTCCACGCGCCGCGATCCACGCCACGCTCCATCCCTTGAATGTCATCGACGCCTTCGCGCCCGCTTCGTCAGATTTGGCGGCGGATCCACCGAGGAATGACGCCGACGACGCTGGCCTCCAGTCGCCACGATAGCGGATCGCCGCATTGGCCTCCGAGATTCGACGGAGGTCGTACACGATGCTCGACCGATACGTGCTCGTGTTCTGGTGCTCATCGGTCGCTCGGACATGGAACTGATATCGATGGTTGGGGACGAGCGACAGGTTCCACGACGGATGACACCAGATGGGCATCGAGCGTGATCCACTGTCCTCCGTCGACCTGTCGAATGAGCGCGTAGTCACGGATCAGGCTGCCCGCGTCAGATGCCGTCCACGACAGGCGGATGTCGAACCTGCCGCCGGTCACCGGGTGGTAGTTCGGCATCGAAAGCCGAATCGGCCCGACAACGGGCGGGTTCGTGTCAGGGCCCGGCTCCTGGTTGTAGAAGATCGTCGACACGACGGGCTCCGACCAGTTGCCGGCGTCGTCCTTCCAGCGGGCCCAGACGGAGCGCGGGCCAGGATCAGGGCCGTACGCAGCCTGCGTCAGCGACCACGAGTTGTCCGGCATCGGGAAGTCGCTCGTCGTCCACGTCGCGCCGTCGGGCGAGACGGCAACCATCTTCACGCTGGTGACGGCGTCCTCGGCAGGAAGGTCGAGCAGGATCGAATCCGCCGCCGTCGACGTCGCTCCGCCGAGCAGCACGTTCCGCCCGACCGGGGGCGAGGTGTCGACGACGGTCATCGAGCGGATGGGCGATGTGGCGGACGCGACGTTGCGCCCGGCCGTGACCCTCCAGTAGTACGCCCCCGGCTCAAGGGTGTCGCGGGACACGCCCCAGCGTGCGTCAAAGGGGCCGAATTGAGTCGGCTCGGCGAAGTCGGAGGTCTTGCTCACCTCGACCGTGTAGATCCGCGAGGTCGCGTGCTCCGACCAGCGGAAGATGAGGTCGTCGTTGGCGACCGTGGCGCCGTCGGCGGGCTCGAGGAGGCCGACCGGGGCTTGGCCGGCTGTGGTGAATCCGCGAACCTCCGACCATGGGCCATGGGTATTCGACGGACCCGTCGCTCGGACTCGCCAGACGTAGGAGGTGGCCCCATCCAGGTTCCAGGTGACAGGCGGCAGCGAAGCGACGTTGTCGAAGGGCGTCGGGTCGTCGCTCCAGAACGGCTGCCCTTGCGGACTGACCTGGAGCTGGTACCCGACCGCGCCGGCGACGAGGTTGAACCTGAACGGGCCCGTGCTTGGCGTCACGCCGGTCGCCCCGTCCGCAGGCCCGGTGAGCTGAACGGCCGGGAGGTCGATCGCTGGCGCATCGGGCGCAGCCGGTGCCGCGTCATCGACGTGGACGGTGCGAGGCGCGGACCACGCCGTCAACGCCGCGTCCTCGCCCATGGCCCGAACTCGCCATTGCAGCGTCGTGCCTGAAGCCGCCGACCAGGTTGCGGAGGTCGAATCGGTGTCGGTGCCGCCGATCGGGTTGGCGAAATTCGGATCGTCGGCCGCCGCGACCTGGACAAGGTAGCGCCGGGCGCCCGCCATCGGCGACCACACGAACCGCAGCGCGGACACCGTCGCGTCGTCGGCCGGAGAGACCACCGTGATGGTGTTGGGCCAGCGAACGGTGAATGACCGAGGAGACGACCACGGCCCGGCCGTGACCTGGCCGATGGACACGGCGCGGACCCGCCAGTACTGCTTCCTGCCTATGACGCCCAGCGGCACGCGGAGGGTCTCGGTATCGATGAGCGCATAGGCGAGGTTCGGGTCGGGGCCGGGGAACGACGGGTCGTCGGCGACCTGCACCTGGTAATGCCCGGCGTCGGGGATCGGCGACCAGCGGAGCAGCGCGAGGCCCGCTGGATAGTCGAGGATCGCGCCGTTGGCCGGCGCGATGAGGAGCGGCGCGCTGGTGAGTCCGGGGAGCACGATGAACTGGCGACTCGCCGACCAGGCTCCGCGCTGATGCTCGACGCCAACCGCACGAACGTGCCAGTAGTAGACGTTCGGCCGGAGGTCCGGACACAGGAAGTGCGGTGGCTCGGTGTCGCCGCTGCACGCCGCCCCTCCGCTGAGTTGAGGGTTCGTGAAGACCTCGACCTCGTACGAGAGCGCGTTCGTCGTCGCGCCCCAGCGCAGGAGCGGATTGACGGCGGAGCTCGCACCGTCGGCAGGTTCGAGCAGCGCCGGTGCGGCGATCGTGCGTGGCTCAGACGGCCCGGCGAGCGCGGCCGCCGGGGCGACCATGCTCGAAAGGACGACAACCGCCGCTACCACCAGCGACCGTGCGGCGCGAGACGGCTTACCCATGACCCCTCACTGTCCGCTGGGTGACGCCAGCGGTCAGGCACGATCCTACGGGTCTCCGTTCGGCTGTCCAGTCCCCATCTGGGGGCATCGGACGTCAGGGGTGCGCCACCTCCTGGCGACAGCGCTCGAGCTGCTCGACGAGCTCGCGCGGGCGGCTCAGGGCGACCATGTGGCCGCCGTCGATCACGTCGACCTCGATGCCCACGCGGTCGCGGGCGACGCGGCGCTGGAAGTCGACCGGGAACAGGCGATCGTCGCGGCCGGCGAGCACCCGGGTCGGGACGTCGGGCCAGGCGTCCAGCGGCCAGGGTTGGCCCATGGGGGTCATCGACTGCTGCGGCTCGCCACGCGCGAACGCCTCCTCGACGACGGGGTCCGGCACGTCGTGGAAATAGACGAGGCGGTCGTCCGAGGCGTCGGACTCGGACAGGCCGAGCGAGGCGAGGTACGTGCGATGTGCCTCGCCGCTGCCAGTGTTCCCCCACCAGTCGTTGCCGGTCTCGCCGGGGAGCGGGATCATCGCGTTGAGGAGGACGAGGAGGTCGATCGGGCGCCGCACACAGACGAGCGGCGCGGTGAAGCCCGCGAGCGACTGCGCGACGAGCACGACGTCGCGGCGATCGCCGATGGCCGCCACGACCGCATCGGCGTACTCGTTCCAGCCCGCGCCGTCATCGCCCGACGGGAGCTCGACGGGGATCGCGGCATGGCCCCTCGCCTCGAGCTCGCGCGCGACGAGGTGCCACTGCCAGGCGTCACCGCCGGCGCCGGGGATCAGGGCGTAGGTCGCCACGTTCGCCCTCCTTCTGCTCGGTTCGACGGTAACCCGCGGTCGCGACGGTCGTCAGGCTGGCGCAATCCGCTCGACGACCTCGAGGCCGAGCCACGAGGCGAGTGCCTCGATCTCTGCGTCGACGGCCGCGGTGATGTCGCGGGTGAACGGGATGTCCTGGTGGACGGCGCGGACGCGGAGCGTCGAGGCCTTGTGGTCGGCGCTGGCGTCCAGCTTCCCGATGAGCCGGTCGTGGTGGAGGATCGGCAGCGCGAAGAAGCCCCAGCGTCGCTTCGCTTCGGGCTTGTACATCTCGAGGACGTACTCGAAGTCGAACAGGTCGACGGCCCGCTTGCGGTCGTAGGTCAGGCGGTCGAACGGCGACAGGAGCGCCGTGCGGCCCTCGAACGGTCGGCCCAGCTGCTCGGAGTCGACGCGCCAGGTGCCGCGGACACCCTCGACCGTCGCCGGCTCGCCGGCCTCGCCCACGACGTTCGAGTCGACCGGCACGGCCGTCCCCGTCCCGCGCGCGATGCCCAGCGAGCGCAGGCGTCGCTCGGCCCTGATCCGCTTCGCCTCGTCCGACGGGACGACCGCCGTGTCGGGCGGGTACACCCGCTCGGCGAGGTCCCAGAGGCGCTGCCGCCCCATTCGCGCCGAGATCGCGATGTCCCCGCGGAGGGCGAGGATCTCGAGCATCTGGGTCACGTTGCGGTCGTTGGTCCACCCAGTCGACGGCCACGGGACCTCGCTCGTGTCCGGGATGTCGCGCGACAACAATGGCCCCGATTCGCCGAGCCGCTCGAGGATGTCTCGTCGGAACCGATCGTTCGCCGCGAGCCAGTCCCGCGCCTTCTCGCCGGTGGGCCGGGCCGTCATGTCCGCGAGGAACAGGCGGAGGTCGCCCATGGGTCGGATCAGCGCGTCCAGCTCGAACAGCGTCCGATCCTGCTCCTGTGCCTGCTGCAGGTCAGCCGGCCGGTAGGTCGATCCAAGCCTGCTCCAGGCCACGAGGTCTGCGGTCGGCGCGACCGCGGCCGTCGGATCGATCTGCAGGAACGTCAACCGATCGACGACGTCGAGCAGGTCGGTGGGTCGCTTCGCATCGAGCAGCTGGGCGCGGATCGCGATCCGTCGCGCCTCCGCAAGCTCGAGTCGATGGGCGGCCACGTCCTCGAGCATACAAAGGCCGGCGGAGCCAAGCGTCGTGCCGCGCGCGATGGCGCCACGCTCATCGCGGGTGATACTGGTAAAGCAGGACGGACTGCCCGGCCGAAGGTAGGAGACAACGTGAGCTACGACCTCATCGTGTGGCCGGTGGACCGGGCGCTGACCCTCGAGGAGGCCAAAGCCGAGGTCGAGCATCTCAGCGGCGGGCTCCAGTTCGGCCTCGGGCACGACAAGCGTGTCGACCACTTCGTTGAGGTGATGCGAGAGCGCTACCCCGGCCTGCATGGGAACGAGGAGCATCGACCGTTCGAGTTCGACGTCATGCGCAAGCACGTGTTCGTCGGCGTTCCGGACTCGGCTGCGGTCCAGGTCGCCGAGGTGGTGGCTGACGCCGCCTGGACCGCGGGCGTTGCCGTGTTCGACCCCCAGCGCGAGGTCGTCGCGCTCCCGTCGCCCTTCGGCGACGCGCCGATGAGCCTCGACGGCATCGACACCCACGTCGCGGAAGCCGAGGCGCAAGCGGGGGACCGATGAGCCAGCCCACGTGACCCGTGGCGGACATTGATTCGGCGATCGATCGACTCCTCCGCGTCGCGGCCGCGCTCGACCTGCCGGCGCCGCTGAACCCGGCGGCGAGGCTGAGCTTGAGGGGCTCCGCGCCGCAGTCCTGCCGCTCCGGCTGCCGAGTGACCTCGAGCGTCTGTGGCGCCGCCTCCAGGCCGGCCCGCCCGGGATGATCGACCGGCTCGACCTGATGCCGGTCTCGCAGGCGATCGAGTTCCGGGCCATCCAGGACGCGCCGAGTGCGCTGCTGACCGTCGCATACGAGTCGCAGTGGTCCCGCGTCGTCGAGCTCGACGATCGGGATGGGACCGGTGGCGGCGCCGTGTGGGAGGGCGATGTCGGCGATTTCGAGCTGCGGGAGGTCGCGCCTTCGCTGGCCCAGCTGGTCGACGCCGTTGCGACCGCGATGGAACAGGGGATCGCCCGACCCTACGAAATCGGCGGGTTCCGGGTCCTCCAATGGGACGACGAGGCGTGGGATCGGATGAGGGCCGAACGCTGGCCGAACCGGCGAACGGTCAGTGTCCGGATCACTCGCTGGCTGCCGCGCTGGCTCGAGATCGAGGGCCTGGATCCGAGCGAGGCGCTCCCGCGCGGCGCCACGACCACGAGTGCGGCCCTCCGCGAGATGGGCACGGCGTGGACGGACACGGCGACGATCAGCGGGTCGATCCGGGGGCTGGTCGGGACCGCCGAGGGCGGCGGCGGACCGCTGGACGACGGCACCGGCCGGCTCTTCGTGTTCGTTCCACGGACCGCAGACACGTTCCAGCTCCTGCAGAACGGCACGCCCCTCGAGCTCGATGTTCGCCCGTTCGACGACGGGGTCGAGGTCGGATCGACGTTCGATCGCTCAGTCTTCGAGGCGGTCGCGACGGCCGTGCGACGGGAAGAGAACCCTTGACCGGAGATATTTGAACCGTCGGGTTGCTCGGCCCGCCGTAGGGTGTGACTCCTCCCTCGGCAGCCGAGGTCCGCATGAGACTCGATCTGGTCGAACAGGCACGGCACGGCGATCGCGACGCGTTCGACGTGCTGATGCTCGATGTGATCGACCGGCTCTACGCCATCGCGCGGCTCGTCGCGCAGGACGCCGACGTCGCCGAGGACGCCGTCCAGGAGGCGCTCGTCCGCTGCTGGCGCGACCTGCCCGGGCTCCGCGACACGACCAGGTTCGAGCCGTGGCTGCGCAGGCTGCTGCTCAACTCGATCGCTGAAGAGTTCCGGGGCCGACGCCGGTTCGAGGCGAAGGTCCGGGTCCTCAAGGTCGAGCCCGCGGTGCCCGATGCCGCCGACGACCTGGCGGACCGCGACGAGCTCCAGCGGGCCTTCCGGTCATTGTCGATCGACCATCGGACGATCATCGTCCTCCACCACTACCTCGGCCTGTCGGTCGACGAGGCCGCGGCGAACCTCGGGATCCCGCCGGGCACCGCCAAGTCGCGGCTCCACTACGCGCTCGAGGCCCTCCGGGCGACGCTCGACTCGGACGCCCGCGAACCGTGGTCCGGGAGGCTGCACGCATGACCGACCGGCCGGACCTCGAGGCTCGCCTGACGCGGTTCCTCGTCGACGAGGCGCCCCCGCGCGCACCGGAGCGGCTCATCGATGCGGCTCGGAGCCGCGTCGCCGGCACGCGCCAGAACCGGCGGATCGGTGGGCTCGACTGGCGGCTACCGAGCTGGCTCCTGTCGCCCGCCGGGGCCGTGGCGGCCGTCGCGGTGATCGCGGTGCTCAGCACGGTGTTGTTCTTATCTGGCCGAAACGTACCGTCGGTCGGGTCCGGGCCGCCGACGCCGGCTCCGTCCGCCTCGCCGTCGTTGTCGACGTCGCCGTTCCCGTGCCCGTCCGGCTCGGGGACCTGCCTCGGGCTGCTCCAGCCCGGGACGCATCGGTCGACGTCGTTCCTTCCGGCCTTCAGCTACACCGTCGCCGGCGGCTGGGCGAACACCCTCGACGTCCGCGGCCAGCTGGATCTCTCGTACGCGACCGGCGGCGACTACACGTACCCGGACGGCCTCTCATTCCACGACGGGATCTCGATCTTCCGCATGCCCGTCGCCGAGTCGACGACGTCCAGGGCACCGCAAGCCGGCGTCGGGACCACGGCGAACGACCTCGCCCAGTGGCTCGTCGCCCACCCGGGCCTTGATGCCACCGCACCGACGCCGGAGACCATCGGCGGGGCGACGGGATTCCGGCTGACCCTCACCGTCCCCACGGGGACCACGGCCACCTCGGATCACTGCTCGACCGACCACCGGGAGCCGCGGTGCGCGAGCCTGTTCCTCAGCTCGGACCCCGCCGCGACGTACGGATTCGGGCTGGTCGGCCCCGAGATCGCCGACGTCTTCCTGCTCGACACGCCGTCGGGCGACACCGTGATGGTCGTCATCGACGACGTCGACGGTGTCGATCAGCCTCGGCTCGAAGCCGCAGCCATGCCGATCGTGAACAGCCTCTCGTTCTCTCGCTGATCCCACCGGTTCGAAAAGGAGTGCCATGCCTGTTCAACGACGCCCTCGTCCTGTCGTCCTCCTGGCTTCGCTCGTGATCGTCGCGGCCTGCGGCGGGACCGCGGTCGGGCCGTCTCCGAGCCCGGCGACCGCGAGCCCGGCGACCGCGAGCCCGGCGACCGCGAGCCCCTCGACGGGGTCAGTCCAACCGACGGCAGCTCCGTCGGCGAGCTCGACCGCATCAGTCGCGCCGGCACTCGAAGGTCAGATCGTGTTCGAGGACTCTGGCCAGGACTTCCAGCAGAGCCAGATCTGGCTCGAGAACGCCGACGGCACGAACGTCCGGCAGGTGGTCTCGGACCAGTCCACGGACAACAGCGCCTCGTTGTCGCCGGACGGCACGAAGATCGTCTTCTACCGCGTGTTCACGGACTCCCCCGAAGCTGCGGTGGCAGATCCGAGCCTGTTCGGCACGCTCACGCTCGTGAACACCGACGGCTCGGATCTCCACGAGGTCGGCACCGCGGACCGCGCCAAGCTCTGCGACGTGGCGCCGGAGGGGGACGCGTGGTCGCCCGACGGCAGCCGCATCGCCTATGTGCGGTACTGCTTCGACAAGAAGGCCCAGCCGGTCGAGGCGGGGGTTTGGACGCTCAAGGCCGATGGGACCGATGCACAACAGGTCACCCGCACCCTCCCCGACTCCAACGTCCAGGACCATCGCGTCGGCTGGTCGCCGGACGGCAAGTCACTGACGTTCGAGCGGATCGACACCTCGACGACCCCGGAACGCGCGGCCCTGTTCACGATCGGCGTCGACGGCAAAGACCTGTTCCAGGTCACGCCGTGGTCGGTCGACGGCAACGATCCCGACTGGTCACCCGACGGCTCGCTGATCGTGTTCAACGCCTCGGCGGAGCCCAGCCCCACGCAGAACATCTGGTCGATCCGCCCAGACGGCACCGGCCTCACCCAGCTCACGACCTACAACGAGCCCGGCCAGGCGACCTTCCATCCGACGTGGTCGCCGGACGGCTCGCAGATCCTGTTCTCGCACAGCCCCTCGACCGACGGCTGGGGCGACTTCTTCGTCATGAACCGCGACGGCACCGACCAGCACGTGATCGCGAAGACAGCGATGCACGAGAACCACGGCCAGTGGGGCCCGAACGCGGCGCCGTAGGCGGCCGACGCCCGTCAGCAGCCGCCCGGAGCGGGTCTTGGCGTCGGCTTGGGTGCGATGACGGGCGGCGCCGCGATCGTCGCCGTCCACGTCTCGGACGCGGTTCCGTCCTCGCCACGAAGGCCGAGGCCGACCCCGATGAGCTCCGAACCCTCGGGGATCAGCCCGGTGACCGCGCTGCCCTTCTTGAGCCCGGATGCCGGCATCGATCGCCACGTCGACCCGTCCTCCGAGGTCCATGTCTCGCCGATGATGTCCTTCTGGACGAGCACGCAGCCGCCGCCCGACGAGGTAGAACCCGTTGCGACGAACCCGTCCGCGATGCCGACGGCCGAGGTCGGCGAACCGGACGGCGGCTTCGCGGCGGCCGTCCACGTCACGCCGTCGGGCGACGTCCACGCCGTCTCGTCGAGGCACTCCCTGCCGCATCCGAACGCGACCCAGCCCCGCGCGCCGCTGGCCACGAGCTTGAACCGCCCTGCCTCGCTGTCGGCGATGGAGCCCACCTCCGTCCACGGATCGCCGCCGGTCGACCGCCACACCGCGATCGGCGCCTCGGACGGGACATAGACGCTGACGCCGTCGGGGGATCCGGCCACGGTCGCGTCGCCCTCGAGCGCGAACGGCGATCCGGCGAAGGTCGTGACATCCACCGGCCCGGCCCACGTCGCGCCATGCGCGACCTCCCCGAGCAGCCACTGCTGGCCATCGGAGAGCGGCGATGTGTCCGTGCTCGACCACGAGATGCCGTCGGGCGACGTCCACATCGCAGGTCCGTCATCGGTCTCGGCCCACGCGACGAGCCCGGGGCCGCCCTTGGTGACGGCCGCGAGCTGGAACTCGCCGCTGACGCCCGGCAGCATGGACGCCGTCCAGTGGATGCCGTCCTCGGAGGACCATGTCTGGGGCGTCGTGTCGTAGCCGATGACCATGACCGTCCGGTCCCCGAGCGTCGTCCATACGGGCGCCTGGTCGCCGAGCGCCTCCCAGTCCCTGGCGCTCCCGGTGGCGGGGCGAGCCGCCACGTCCCAGGTCACGTCGAACGGGCCGCCGCCCGCCGTCATCGGCGCGTCGCTGAAGGCCGGGGACGGCGGGATTGTCGTGGGGGACGACGAGGCCGAGGGCGACGAGGCCGACGGGCTTGCCGGCGACGCCTCGGCGGCCGTCGCGGTCCGAGCGGCGAGGCTCGGGCTCGCCACAGCCGGGCTGCTGGGCGTCGCCGCCGATGCGCACGAGGCGAGCAAGCAGGTCGACGCCAGGCAGCCGATGGCCGCGCGCCACGGGCGCCGGGTCGGCCGCATCGTCGTCATGGGACGCGCCCGAGCACCGTCATCGCCTGGGTCTTCATGGCGTCCTCGGACGGGGCCTTCTTACCCCGGACCAGGTCGTTGAAGCCGACGAACGTCGTCCCTCGCAGGAGGTACATCCCGCGTCCGCTGATCGACTGCCCGCCCAGGCTCGCGGACCCGTCGAGAATCACGGCGTCCGTCTGGTCGGCGAAGCCGGGCAGCTTCGTCACGTTGAACGGAACGCCAAAGCTCTGCGCGTTGTCCTTGAGATCCTGCTCGGCGGCCTTCTCGGCTGCCTTGGCGGTCGCCACGTCCGGTGCGATGGCCACGAGGACCATGAACACGTTGGGGGTCCCCGCGCCGTACGTGCAGATCCGTGCGTGGCCCGACGTCTCCTCCACCTTGCCCGCCGTGAACGTCGCGCCCGCGAGCTGTCCCGCCTCGTCGGCCGTGATCACCTGGCACGGGTCGATGTCCGTCGGGACGGCGCTCGGCAGGTCCGAAGGGTTCGTCGTGGGCTCACCGGAACCCGAGGGTGCAGGGGTGTCGGTCGGGTTGGCTGAGGGCTGGACGACGGCGACACCGATCGACGGCGGGACGACTGCGCCGGCCGGCGGCGTGGCGCTCGGCGACGGGGTCGCCCCGGAGCTGGTGCATGCCGAGGCCACGACGGCCGACGATGCGAGGAGGACAGCAAGCGCGCTGGACCGAAGGGTTCGGGACATCGAATCACCTCGTACTGGTTGCAGGGGTCAGGAGCGCGATCGCGACCGCGATTCGGTCGACCGGGAGACCGGCCCGCTCGTTGACGCGCCGGACGACGCCCTCGTCGCCGGCGGCGATGAGGGAGAACACGACCTCGTCGACGGGCATGAGGATCGAGCCGATGTGCTCGACCGGGATCCCCTCCGCCGTCATCGTGCGTGCCGCCGCGTCGAGCCTTGGGAGCATCGCCCGGAGCTGGCCGAGGTCGATGCCCGGCCAGTAGCGCTCCACGAGGAACGTGACCGCAGAATTGGGCGCGACAACGGCGGGTCGGTCCATGCGGCGACGATGGCCGACCGGGGTTGCCCGATGAAAGGGGCGACTACCCCGATCAGTCCGGCGCGGGCGCGTTCCCCTCCATCGCCATCAGGGCACCGAGCTCGGCCCGGGAGTGGATGCCGAGCTTCTCGTAAACGCGGCCGAGGACATTGCCGACGGTCTTGGGGGCGAGGAACGCGCGCTCGGCGATCTCGCGGCTGGTCAGGCCCGACGCCGCGAGCTCGGCGACCCGCCGCTCGGTGTCGGTGAGGTCGGTCGGGGCGTGTGGGCGGCGGCCGACACGTCCGAGCTCGGCCCTCGTGATCGATGCCCAGTCCGGCGCCCCGAGCGCCTCGAAGCACGCGAGCGCCTCGCGCAGCGCCTCATCGGCGAGTCGCTTCTCTTTGTTGCGGCGATGCAGCCGGCCCTTCGCCAGCAGCGTGCGGCCCAGCTCGAACGGCATCGGCAGGTTGCCGTGGGCTTCGAGCGCCGTCGTCAGCCGCTCGATCGCCCCGTCCAGGTCCCCTCGTGCCGCCGCGACGAGCCCTGCCGATCGGGCGCCCACGGCGACGACCCATGGCGTCGGCGCGATCCGGGCGGCCTCGTCCAGCCGGTCGACGACGGCCTGGGCCCGGTCGATGTCGCCCAGCGCGAGCGCCGCCTCGACCTGGTCGCCCGCGAACTTGAAGCGCCCGTGGTGACGGACGGCCATCCGATCGGCTAGGGCTGCGGCCGCCGTGAGCTGGGCGTCGGCCTCCGACCACGCCCCGGTCGTCAGCGCGACGAAGCCGAGGATGTGGTGGTGGAACAGCGTGAGGACGGCGTCCCCTCGCTCGCTGGCACGCCCTACGCCCTCCGTCGCCCAGGCGCGCGCCTCGTCGAGCCGGCCGTCGTGCGCCGCCACCAGGGCGAGGCCACGAAGGGCCCACGCCGGGTGGATCTCGGCACCCTCGCCCTGGTACTCGTCGGCCGCGGCCTCGGCCTGGCGGCGCGCCTCGGGCCAGTCGCCGCGGAACAGGAGGAGGCCCGACAGCATCACGACGTTGAACGGGTCGTCGCCGCCCGGCCCGGACTTGGCGCGGATCGTCTCCCGGGTCATCGCGATCGCGCGGTCCAGGTCGTCGGTGGCGCGGGCGAGTCCGAACGCGCTGCCCTCGGCTCCCTCCTTCTCCCACGACCGGCCGCTTGCCGAGATCAGGTCGAGGCCGCGCTGGACGTCGCCTGGCCGTGTCGGCTGGACGAGCCCGATCTCCCCGGCCGCGCGCAGGAGCAGGACGTTCGCGCACGTATCGGGATCGACCGGCCTGTCGCCGTCGGCCGCCTCCAGGATTCCGACGGCCTCGTCGAGCAGGCCGACCCCGCGCTCCAGATCGAGCTGCATCACGAGGTACCCGAGCCGCCCGAGCACCTTCGCGCGCAGCCCAGGGCCGTCGCCGGCCTCCTCGAGTGCAAGCTCGCCCAGCTCGATCCCCTCGGGCACGCGCCCGTGGTAGTAGCGGATGATCGCGCGCAGGCTGAGCGCGTCGGCCCGCGCGGGGCCTGGCGGGGCCCGATCGATCGCCGCCTCGAGGATCCGGTCGGCCTCGAGATACTCGGACACGTCGATGAACAGGCACTCGGCGGCGAGGCGGGCTCGGTCGAGCGCGGCCACCGGATCGTCCGAGGGCGTCAGGCGGCTCGCCTCCTGGTAGAGGCTCGCGGCGTCGAGGGTCGCGCCGCGGTTGCGGGCGTGCTCGGCGGCCTGTTCGAGGGTCGCCGCGACCGTCTCGTCCGGGCCGACCGCCGCGTGTGCGAGATGGCGTGCCCGGGCGTCCTCAGACTGCGTCGCTCCCGACAGGGCTTCGTGCGCCGACCGAAGCTCGGTCGCAGGCGCGAGGCTCAGCACCGACTGTGCGAACAATGGATGGGCGAACCGGACGACACCATCTTCGATGACCACGAGTTGGTCCTCGACCGCCGGCTGCAGGCCGGCCACGATCCCAGGACTCGCCCGATCCAAGGTCGCGACCGTTGGCTCCGCAGCGGCCGCGGCGAGGAGCATCGCGTGGCGGGTCGGCTGCTCGAGGCGCGACACGCGGCCGGCGATGAGCGAGCCCAGGCTGTCGGGCACGGGGAGCGTTCCGTGGGCATCGGTCGGGATCCCGGTCCTCAGCAGCGCACGGCCGAGCTCCAGCGCATAGAGCGGGTTGCCGCCCGACGCCTCCTCGATCCGCACCAGCACGAGGCGTGGGAACGACCGCCCGAGCCGGACTTGGAACAGCTTGTGGAGCGCCGCGAGGTGCATCGGCCCGAGCGCGACGCGCTCCAGCCGGTCCGCGGGCACCGCGGCCATGAGCCCGGCCGATGCCGGCGTCTCGGCGCCCGTGCGCACAGTCGCGAGCAGCCCGACCGGCTGGTCGACGAGCCGTCGAAGCGCGTAGGCGAGGATCCCGGCGGTGCTCTCATCGAGCCACTGGGCGTCGTCGATCGCGATCAGGACCGGCTGCTCCGCGGCAAGGAGCCGCAGCAACCCCGCCACCGCGACCGACAACGTCCGCTGGTCCGGCGACTCAGTGCCGGGCTCGATCCGCAGCAGCGCCACCCCGAGCGCCCGGCGTTGGGGAGCGGGGAGTCGCCCGAGCGTCTCGTCGGCGACGTCCCCAAGGAGGTCGGTCAGCCCGCCGAGCGTGAGCCCCTGCTCGGACCGCGCCGGCCGCGACGTCCGGACGAGCCACCCTCGGGAGTTCGAAGCGTCAAGGGCGCCCTCCCAGACCGTCGACTTCCCGATGCCAGCCTCGCCCTCGAATACGAGCGCCGCCAGCCCCCCCGCCGCACGGTCAAGGAACGTCGCGACGGCAGCGAGCTCGCTCCCCCGCACGACGATCTCGTCCGCCACGCGGACCCTCCGATATCAGGGCCATCCGCTCTTCACCGGCCGGACCCGCCCGACACGGCCGATGCGACGCTACATCAAACCGAAGCGAAGGCTCCGAAGTGGCGTGGCCGCGCCTCGACGACGCCCCGTCAACGGCAACGACCCGGACTGGCCCCGGACGGCTCGCTGATCGCGTTCAATGCCTCGGCGGAGCCGAGCCCCACGCAGAACATCTGGACGATCCGTTCTCGCACAGCCCCTCGACCGACGGCTGGGGCAACTTCTTCGTCATGAACCGCGACGGCACCGACCAGCACGTGATCGCGAAGACAGCGATGCACGAGAACCACGGGCAGTGGGGAGTAGCCGAGCGCCGTGAAGCAAGGTGACGGCCTGAACTACGACTTCATCGTGTGGCCAGTGGACCCGGGCGCTGACCGTCGAGGAGGCGATCGTCGAGGTCGAGCATCTCGGTGCCGCGTTGAAGTTTGGCCTTCGGCCACGACAACCGACTCAACGGCTTCGTCGAGGTCACTCGCATCACGATCGCCAGGGTCGTGCTCCTCTGCGTCGCGTCCGAAGATCGAGACATCGGCATCGTCCGATGAGGTGGGTCGCGACCGATGACGATGTTGACCCTAAGATACCTGCCGTTCGACCGGGAACCGAGCAGGCACGGGCATTGCCGTCGCTGCATGGTGGACAGCCACAGTACGGTGGGCTGCGAGAACCGTGGCTCGCTCCGGTGCGCCGAACGGGTCAGCCAACTCAGAATCGCCTCATCTGCGCTCGAGGGAGCCAATGATGAGAACCCGAAAACGACGGCTGACTGCCATCTGCCTGGCCGCTACGATCGTGGCTCGCGAAGGCAGGACAGACGCTGCCGCGACGGTCGGGGGCTAGAGGCGGAGTCGTGGCACCGACCCGCGCAGAATCCGTCATCAAGCTCGCCGCCGACGTATCGCTGGAACGGCTCCTGGATCTCGTCATCGCTCACCCGGATTGGCTGCGAATCGACCTCCAGCAGGAACTCGCGGGTAGAGCGGAGCCCTTGGCCCGCAATCTCGCCGCCAGCCTTGCGGCCATGCGTACCGCCTTGCTCGCCGATCCGCGGCCGTTGCAAGATGCGGAATCGCCCATCGCGAAGCTCTGGCTGGACATCGACGTCGAGATCTCGTTTCCGGACGCGTTGAAGCTCGCGGCTTCACCCGCCATCGCCGAGTGCCTTGTCGAGCCGTATGCGGCCGCACTCGCCGGCCTCGTTGGCGAGACGGTAATCGATCCGGCGCGGATCGCCGAGGGTCGGGATCTGCTCGAGTTGATGTCGGCGATCGCGGACGTCGCGATCGGACCCGAAGCCGAGGGCGTCCAATTCCAGGTCGACACGCTTCTCGTGGAATTTGCGAGGACAACACTTTCCGAGATCTTCGACCCAACCCTGTTCCAGCGCGCCGTGGCGATCGCGACGCGTTTCGCGACCGACGCTGAGAGGGATCGCGATTCGGAGCGCCACGCCGAGTGGCTCACGGAGCTGGCGCTCGTGCTGAGCGAGCCATTTGTCCGGTCCGCGGCCATCCACAAGGGATCGGCGATGCGACGGGCCGCGGAGCGGGCCGCCGCAAACCCGCATCAGCGAACCCTCGACACCCAGGCGATCGCGTGGGCGATCGACTTCGACGCCCGGTTGGACGAGGCACTCGCAGCCGTCGACCGGGCGCTCGAGATCGGTGCCAAGGCGGGCCGGCCCAGGCGGGCGTTCGTAAAGCTGAACATCCTCCGCCGAGCCGTGTCGTATGACCGCCCAGTCGATCGCCGGGTCTTCGACGAACTTGTGAAGATGTCGTCCTCGCTGGCAAAGGATCGGGACCTAGTCCCGCGGATCACGTACCTTGCGGCGATCGCGCCACGCGAGGAGCGTCATCTCGCCGAGGCCGTCGAGGAGATGACGGCATACCTCGCTGCCCATCCGGACGCCCTCACCGCGACCGACGCCAGCCCGATCCTCCTCGCCAATCTCGTTGCCGAGGCGGCCGAAGCGCTGCCGTTCCGGCCGGACACGGGCCTGGCCGCGATCGGGCTTTTCCGCACCCTGCTGCCGGACCTCCCCGAGCGCTCTCGTCTCCACCTGCTCCAGGCCGAGAACGTGCTCCTCGGTCCGCTCCTGGTGCGGCGCAAGGGGGTAGCCGCGGCACTCCCGCTGCTGAGGGATCCGCAATCACCGGAGGCGGTCCGCGACGCCCTCCGGCGATCCGGCGCACTCGACGAGGACCGCCCGGCCGAAGACCGGGCCGCGCTGCTCCTATTGGCCGCAGGGCCGATCGTCCTGCCGGAGGATCCCGGCGAACCGTTGAAGATGATCGGCCAGGCGTTCGCTCTCGCTCCCGATCTCCTCTGGCCACATCACGATGCGATCGAGCTGTCGATCGCAGGCGCCTATGCCGGGCGGTTCAGCGCTGCCGTTGCGAGAGGCGACCATCGCCTGGCACTCGATTGCCTGCAGATCTCGACCGAATACTATGCGCGGCTTGGGTTCGTGGACGCGGTCGAGGAATTGCTGAACCTGATCGAGTACTGGCGCGAAACGGGCGGACCTGGGGTCGACCCATTCGTCGCGCTATTCGTCGTTACCGAGTACCCGGTGATCGACCCCATCCTGCCCGACTCCGGGCGACGTGTCCTTCGCCGGCTGGCCGACGGACTCCTCGCCCGACTGCAAACGTTCCACCACGGGCTGGCACTCGGCATCATCGCGTCTCTCGGCGGCAACCTGTTCGCGAGTGTCCTGGCGAGCGAACCGGGTCGGCTCGACGACACCGCCGTGGAGATCGCTGACGAGCTTCGAAGCCTTCACGACCTGCGCGAGGACGAGCCGCTTGCAGCAGAGCGAAGGAAACAGGAAATCGAGCTCCTCCTGCCGCAGCGTGGATATCTCGCGGACGAGGGAGTACCGACAAGGACCCGTGTCCGGCAGCTCCATCAGCGGTCGGTCGACGAGCAGCTATGGCGGGCGACCACGGCGGCTGACGAAGCGCCGAAGGCGAGCCACGAGGCCGTCGCCGCCCAGCTTGGGCCGGAGGACGCGGTCGTGATCTTTCACGTCGCGAGGGAGCACCTGACGTTCACGATCGTCGGGACCGAGGACCTCTGGGTTGTCCAGCAGCCGAACCTTCCGGACGCCATGAGAATTCAAGCGAGCCGGGCTTGGCTGACAATCAGCGCGCTCGAGTCCGAGCTCTTCCTGACCCGCGAAGCCGTCCAGGACGACCCGGGACCCTTCGATGTGTCGAGTGCAGGGCGCGAGCGGCTGCGCCGGATGGGAGATGGCTTCTTTGGTGAGCTGGAGGCCCAGCTCGTCGCCCTCGAGAAGCGTGGCGTGAAGCACATGTGCATCGTGGCTTCGGACGCGCTGCTGATGATGCCGTTCCACCTCGCCGAGGTCGGTGGAGGCTTGTTCCTAGATCGCTTCCGGATCTCCTACGCGGGGCAATGGCGGCTCGCCGGTCGGGCTAATCCCTCAATCCGCGCACCGGGCGTCATGGCGTTCGGTGTGACGGGAGGCGGCGGTCGCCTGCCCGCCCTGGCAAATGCCGCCGACGAAGCCAGGACGATTGCCGCGGCGTGCGGGGGGACAGCCGTGACAGACGGGAACGCGACGACGATGGCGATCCGGGCCGCCCTCGCCTCGTCGCGATTCGTGCATCTCGCGGCGCACGGTGGACAGGTCCCCTACGCGTCGTCGCTCCACTGGCTGCAGACCGGCGAGCGCGGCGGCGATGGGCGGCTGCGTGCGCTGGATCTTCTTGACCTCGACTTGCGCGGTCTGGATCTCGTGACCCTCTCGACGTGCGAGTCCGGGACGAGCGTCTTCGACGAGTTCGGGGATCAGCGTGGAATCCCCGCGGTGTTGTTCGCCCGCGGCGCCCAGGCCGTGGTCGGGACCTCGTGGCCGGTCGAGTCGAAGGTGTCGCAACGGTTCTTCGAGCAGCTCTACACGCAGATTGGCGCCGGACTCGAGCCGTTCGCAGCCTTCTGCGCCGCGCAGGAATTGGTTCGAGCGGAGCATCGCCAACTCCGCGACTGGGGCGCATTTTTCTATAGCGGGAGGTGGTGAACGTCAATGATCGAGATCGACGTTCCCGAGCTGCGGATGGCCGAGGTTCAATTCGTTCCGGACGCCCGCCAGCTTCGCGGGCCGGGGTCAATCGTGCCGGACCCGCCGCTCGACGGGCTCGCTTCGATGGGCGTGCCAGTGGTCGTCGGTCTCGATGATGCCTACCTAGCCCAGGACCCCGAGTTGGCCGCGTTCGTCGCGTCCCAGCAACCAACCTATCGCTTCGCGCTCGTCCACCTGGCAGTCACCTTCCGGCCGGACCGGAAGGACCTTAGCCCGAAGAAGGCCTGGGCGATGTTCAGCCTCAATGCGCCCGCGTCGGCAATCGCCAGTGCCCCGATCGTCTGGTCGATGCAGCCCGACCGGCTCGAAACGGAGGAGAAGATTCCGTCCACGGTTAAGCTCGGCGCCAAGCTGTCGCTCGTCGAGCTGACGGGGGAGCGATCGACGATAGAGACGCGCCGGACCACGACCGTCGAGGCATTCGGGCTGCAGGAGACCCGTGCGACGTGGGAGTTCTCGGCGGGCGGCCGGCCCCGCTTGCTCGGATCGCAGCGCCTGGCGCTCGTCACCCGATTGCCGCCGGAGCCGTGCACCGGCGCCTTCGACCTGCGTCTCCAGGTCCAGCAGCGACGGTTCGGGCTGTTCTCGGCGGATGCCCAATTCGAGGCGGGCGAAGGCACCATCGCCATCTAGGCAAACGGACACCTGACTCGGGGACAGGTGCCTAACGCACCATCTGGATCGGTCGGTTGTCAGCCGATCGAGAACGCTTGGCCGCGCAACGGGCTAGACGCCACAAGATCTTGTGGCATTGGCTGGCCGTCCGACGTAGATCAGCTGCTCTGTAGTCAGGCCCGAACGCGCACGCAGGTCGGCGAGGTGACGCTGCGACGACCCCCATGCGGACGAGTTCGGCGTTCGCGGCGACGTTCGCGGCTGTGGCCGCGGCATTGCCAGCGGCGTGCAGCTTGGGATCCACGAACCCTTCGGCAAAGCCGCCGAAGATGCCGACGAGTAGATAGAAGACACCGGCGATTCTCGCCAGCTGCTTGGGTGAGGACATGTTGTCTCCTGCGTGGGGCGACCATCACGGGCGAGGTCGCGATCTGTTCGAACCATCAAGTTCAGGAAGCCGTCGACATGTGAACGTCACGCCGAGTTCGGTGAAGGGCCCCGGAGGCGAGCTCCGGGGCCCTTCCCATCAAGTGGCGGATACCACCATGAGCGACGCCTACGCGGTGACTCCTGCACCGGTGCGAGGCTCGAGCACGACGATCGCGGTGTTCTCGGAACGGAGCGCCGCCCAGCCGTCGTACTGGTCGCCGAACTCGACCCACCGAGCCCAGAGCCGATCACGCTCGTCGCCTTCCGCAGCGCGACCACGGACGTAACGCACGCCGTCATCCAACGCGACGACGGTGTCCGGGTGCGCCTGCAGGTTCAGCCACCAGGCGGGGTCCGCCTCGGCCCAGCCGTTCATCGCCAACGTGACCAGGTTCGGGCCGTCCTCGTAGTACCCAACGATCGCGACTCGTGGCTGACCCGAGCGGCGCCCAACCGTCGTCAGGCGCAGCAGCCCGAGCTTGTCGCCCGGAGCCCGCAGCCCGACCCGTCCCCCGCTGAACCGAAGGAGTGCGCGGTGCAGCAGCCAGGCAACACGGATGACCACTCGCGGCGGGACACGAGTCGGCCGCGCCTCGGTGGCGGTCACGCTGCACCCGCCGTCGTCGCGACGGCGATCGGTGACAGGACTGCCGGTGCCGATCCGTGCGGGCTCTCCGCCTCGGCCGCGGCCTCGACCATCAGCGGCGCTTCCTTGCGGAACCCCTTGAAGGTCATCCACAGGCCGAGCGACAGCTCCCAGAGAAAGATCGGGAGGAGCGCGATAAGAGACCACACCGAGATCTTCTCGTTGATGCCGAGGATCTGTCCGATCACGGAAGACGTCATCAAGACGCCGCCGACGAGTCCGATCGCGGGAATGAGTCGCGGCACGAGGCTGGATCGGTACATCAGGTACCCGAGCAGGAGGGCATTCATCGCGGGCATGAGGGTCCCGCCGATCAGGAACGCCGCGTTGTACGTCCCGACGAGCGAGGCGCCACTGGTGAGAAGCGCGGTCGAGTCGGCGCCGGCCGCGGCGCCCACCTGGTGCAGGGACGCGAGCGAGAGAAGGCTCACGACACCCGTGAGGAGCATCGCGCCCTCGATGACGCGCGAGGTGACGAATCCGAGCGCGAACGTCTCGTTCTGGCGCCTGACGACCGGGTACAGCGTGATGGCGGTGCCGATGCCGGCGAGCGCGACGATCACCTCGATGAGGGCGCCCCAGCGCAGGCCGGTGTCGCCGCCGGAGCTCAGGATGTAGGCCGGGTCCTTCAGCACCGGGCTGTAGAGGGTCAGTGTCGCGACCGAAATGAAGGTGATCAGGTAGAGGATGCCCGCGACGAGCGCGGTCTTCCGCATCGAATCCATCGGCGGTCGTTTCGTTGCGGCGGTTCGAACGGCGGTTGTCATGTCGGTTTCCCTTTCGTGTGTTCGTGTTGGGCTATCGAGGCTCGGTGCCGGGCGTCCCGGTCGGGTCGGCGTCGACTTGCGTCACCGAGACCAATGGCAATCCGGTGTCGCGCACCTTTTGGAGCAGGCCATGGAGCGCCGCCTGATCGGGTACGCCGCCACGGATGACGGTGACGCCCTCGCTCTCGTGGCTGAGGCTCAGGCCGTCAAACCAGGCAGCCCATCGGCCATCCAGGTGTCCCTTGAGGCGAATCTCGTAGCGGCCGTCCTCGTGACGGTCACCGTCGATGCGTGTCGTTCCGCTCATCTGCTCCCTTCCGCCGGTCCTGCGATCTGTCTGCCGGCGTGGTCCCGAGCATCGGAGCGGACGTGGGGAGCGAGCATCCCCACATGTGGGGATTTGACGTGATGAATCTTCGATCGAGCCGCGAGGCGACTTGCGGCGGCCGACCGGGGGCTTCGCGCCTCGGCTACGGTCGGTTGCGGGCTCGCGACAGGAGGTCGAGTTCCTCGGCCCGGGTCACGGCGGACCGGCGGTTGTTCGCCCCGAGCTTGGCGTAGATGGCCTTGGTGTGACTCCGCACCGTGCTCAGCGACACCACGAGCTCACGGGCGATCTCCGGTCCGGCCAGATCCGTTGCAAGCAGCCGCAGCACGTCAAGCTCACGGTCGCTCAGCGGCTCGATGAGCGCCTCCTTGTTCCCGGCGTTGTCCTCGGGGCGGACAGCGGCCGTCAGAAGGCGGCGAACGTAGCCCGGGGCGATTCCCCGGTTCGCGGCGTCCTGCAGCAGGGCCGCCATGGGTGGGCCTTCATCGAGGAAGACGCGAACATAGCCTTCCGGTTCGCCAAGCACCAGGGCACGTCCGAGGGCGGCAAGAGCGGCAGGCATGTCGCCTCGCTGGTGGGCAAGCGCCAGCAGGACAAGGATTTCGATGACATTGCCCGTCCGCTGACCGTCCTCCGCTGCTCGCAGCAGGCGACCCAGTAGCGCGAAGGCGTCACGGGCAGACCCGTCCGAAGGGTCCAGCGTGGATTGGGCCAGGAGCACCCTCGCAAGCGTGACGTGCTCGAACTCGCGCAGATACGCCAGGTCGTCGTGAGGCGACAGGCCTCGCGCCCGAGCCCACGCATTCGCTTCGGCCAACTGCCCCTGCCTGAGCAGGATTCGCGCCTCTTGCGCCGGCAAGGGACGCACGTCCGGGATGAAGTCCGGCATGTACAGGCGCTGTGCCTCGTGGAGTGCATCGAGCGCGCCATCGAGGTCGCCTTCAGCCTGCCGGATGCGGGCCGTCACGACATGCAGCCGATAGCGGTTCTGCGGGTAGCCCATGTGCTCGCCCAGGTCCTTGCTCGCCTGGAGATGCCGTGTGGCGGCCTGGAGGTCGCCCTGCTCACGGGCGAGGTCGCTCAGTCCCACGTACATGTCCGCCGTGGCCCGCAGGACTGGCTCGCCATGCTTCGCCGACAGTTGCAATGCCTGCTCGTACGTCCGGATCGCGTCACGCAGCCGTCCCTGGGTGATCCGGATGTCAGCCAGGGCGATCGCAGCACCGAGCGCATCAGAGAGGCTGCCAGACCGCTGCACCCGCGCCATCCCAGCGCCGTAGATTCGATGCGCGGCCTCGAGGTCCCCGCTCGCCCATGTGGCCAATCCCAAGAGCGCCTCCGCTGCCCCGCGGAGGAGATCGTCGTCCTCGGGAGCCAGATTCAGTGCCTCGCGAGCGTGCCGGACGGTCGTCGCGACGTCGCCTCGGATCTGGGCAAGCACGGCTCGGTAGACCGCGATCAGCGCAGCCAGGAGGCTGAACTCGCGCCGGTCTACGACGACCATCTCCGGCCGCCCGGCTCCGGCTTCATCTGGCACACCGTGGGGCGCCGTGAGCCAGCGCTCGCCGTCTCCCAGACGGCGCTCGACGTCCTCGAGCTCGCCGATGGACAACAGCGCCCAGGCGTAGGCGACGCTCAGGACCGGTCTTCGCCCGATGACCTCATCCGGCAGAGCCCTAAGCCACCGGAGCGCCGTCACCTCGTGATGACCCTGCCGCAGCGCCGGCACCGCCAACTCAATCAGGCTGGCGGCTCGGTCGAAGTCCTCGCCCGCCAGCGCGTGCCGGATTGCCTCGGAGCGGTCACCGTTGTGCTCGTACCAGTCGCTGGCACGACGGTGCAGGTCGGGCACCCACGCTGGCTGCTCATCGAAGAGGTGCGTGCGCAGCACGTCGGCAAAGAGCTGGTGGTAGCGATACCAGCGCCGGCGGTCATCAAGCGGGACGAGGAAGAGGTTCCCGCGATCGAGCGCCTCCAGCATCGCCGTGCCGCCCTCATGACCAGTAACGGCATCGCAGAGAGGGCCAGTCAGCCGACCGAGGATCGAGGTCTGCAGTAGGAACTGGCGGACATGTTCGGGTTGACGGTGCAAGACCTCGTCGGCCAAGTAGTCAACGATGTACCGATCGTCGCCGGCAAACCCGGCGATGAAGTCGGCCGGATCGTGGCGGCCTTGGATCGAGAGCGCGGCCAGTTGCAGGGCAGCGATCCAGCCCTCCGTCCGACCCTCCAGCGCCACGACATCCCGCCCCGTCAACTCCAGCTTCATCACCCCGTTCAGGTACGCGGCGGCCTCCTCGGGCGTAAAGCGCAGATCCGCCGCCCGGATCTCGATGAGCTCTCCACGCCCGCGCCAGCGACCGAGCGGCAATGCCGGGTCGGCGCGGGTGGTGACCACCAGGTGCACCTGTGGCGGCAGGTGCTCAATGAGGTATGCCATCCCGTCCTGGATGTCGTTCGTATCGACGACGTGGTAATCGTCGAGCACCAGCACGATGTCGCGCGGCAGCCCGCTGAGGTCGTTCAGCAACGTGGCAAGGACTGATGTGATCGGCGTTTGGGGCGACTCCAGCAGGGAGATCGCGGTCGCGCCTACGTCGGGCACCACCGTCTGCAGCGCAGCGATCACGTAGGGCCAGAAGGATCCGGCCCGATTGTCGCTAGGGTCGAGCGAGAGCCACGCCGCGGGCCGTTCGAGCAAGGGAGTCGCGGCCAGCCACTCGGCCACCAGCGTCGTCTTGCCGAAGCCGGCGGGCGCGGAGACCAGGGTCAGCTTCGACTCGCCCCTGCGGCTCAGGCGCTCGCTCAGCCTCAGACGTGTCACCAGACCGCGTCGCACCCTGGGGATGAAGAGCTTGGCCTCGAGCAGCGGGCTTGGGATGACCATCTGACCCCCCACGATACGGGTCACGTGCGTCGACCGGTAGGCGATCGGCTCTTCGCAGCGCGGCGACGCTAAAGAGGTGCGCTCCGTGCCCGACTCTCCGTGGAGCTGCGGTGGCGTGTCTACCGACGTAGACCGTTGGTGCCAGGGGCTTAGCACCCGAGGCGAATAGACCGCAGCGCCCTACCGCTCCACGCTCATCACAATGTCGACGGGCGTGTGTTCGAGCGTCACCAGCGCCAGTTGCGGCACGACAAGCGGACGGTGCCAGCGGTGAAGCTGTGCACGGTCGGTAGTGTCGTCACCAGCCGCGCGGGTAGTCGCTGCACCGAGCACGCCCGCCAGTCCAACCGCAGCCGCCACAACGCCCTGTACAGCACGCCGGCCTGGCAACGGCTCGCCAACTGCGGAACGACGGGACGTTCGCCGATGGCCGCCACCGCAAGCAGCACGCCAACCCGTGCGAGGCCTGGGGCCGTAAGGCCCGCCTCGGCGACGCGACCTGGGAGACGCCTGTGCTGGCCCAGGTCGCCGGCATCGCGCTCGACGACGTCACCCTCGCATCGGTCGTACCGGCGCTCGGGTCGAACCAGCAGCCGGTCGCGATCGACCGGGCGCGGATCGACCGGCAGATCCGCGAGCTGGCGCTGGAGCACGCTGGCGGCCTGTTCGGCGACGACACCTATCTGACGCGCCTGAAGGCGCTCCGCGAGCAGCGAGACGTGATCGTGGAGCGAACGGCACTCGGACTGCCGGGCCACCGTGCGGTCGAGTGGCTCCGCGCCCTCGGCGAGTCCTTCCGGACCGCAGATGTACCGAAGGAGAAGGCAGATCTGATGCACGCTATCTACGAGCGGATCACGGTCGCGGGCCCCGAGATCGTCGGTGTCCGGCTGACCGCGGCGGCCTACGCGCACGGATTGGCGCTGGCGCTGCCCGAAAAGGTTGAAATGGCGCGCCCGACAGGAGTGGAGCGCGCGGATGCCACAGTACCCTCGTCCCGATCTCGGTAGTTGACACGGCGCTCGTTGTACGAGGGGCGCGCAGCGTGACGAGCGTGCGCATACTCGTGCCAACCCGGATGCCTCAGTGGGCGCGGTGGGCGAGGATGGACCGGTGCGACGAACCGTACTGATCGTTGATGACCACAGCGACTTCCGAAGCGCCGCTCGTGACCTGCTCGAGGCGGAGGGGTTTGCCGTTATCGGCGAGGCCGCTGACGGCGCGGCTGCTATCGGCGAGGCGGCGCGACTCCGACCCGCCATCGCGCTCGTCGATATCCAGCTGCCGGACATCGATGGATTCGCTGTGGCAACCCAGCTGGCTGCGGCAGCATCGCCCCCGATCGTCATCCTGATCTCGAGCCGCGAGGCTCGCGCGTACGGTGGTCGCATCGCGTCCGCCGCTGCCCGCGGATTCATTCCGAAAGTCAGCCTCTCCGGCGCGGCCCTCGCGAAGCTGGTCGGCTGATCGGACCGATGCCCCGGGCCGCCTATCTTCTCTTCCCTCTGGTTGTCGCCCTCGGTCTTTGGTCCGAATGGGTTGTATCCGGTTTCAGCCGATCCGGTGGTTGGGTCCCCGACCTGGTAACCGGCCTCGTCATTGGCGGTTGCGGGATCGTGGCCTGGGCTCGCCGCCGAGAGAGCCGCGTTGGAATCCTCCTCATCCTGACCAGCGTCGCCTGGTTCGCCGGCAATTTCGGTCGGGAGGTCGCCGCGGCCATTCCGCTACTCGGTCCCAGCCTCGCCGCTGTGCTTGTCGCGATCCATCGCGGATTCCTTGCCCATGCGATTCTCACCTTTCCGAGTGGTTCGCTACGGACAACTGATGAACGGATCGCCGTTGGCGCCGCCTACACCACGACGATCGGCGGGTCGATTCTCTTCTTCGATTCGGCTCCGGTCGTGCTCGCGACGCTGGTGGCGGTCGCCTCCTTCGAGTTCTATCGGCGATCCATTGGACAAGAGCGCCGCGCGAGACGGGTGTCATTCGAGGTTGGCTTGATCCTCGCTGTCGCGGTTGCAGCCGGCGACCTTCTCGTGGCGCTCCTTGGCTCACGCGTCGCGGCCGACCCCCAGCTCTTGCTCTACGAGTTGGCCCTGATCGCAGTGGCGGTTCTCCTGGCGGCCAGGATCCGGCCGGGGTTGGAGGAAACGGCGGTCGCTGACATCGTCGTGGAGCTCGGCGATGTGCGATCGGGCGACCTTCGTGACTCGCTGGCTGAGGCACTGGGCGATCCCGGCCTCGACATTGGCTACGCCGTCGGCTCGGCCGGCGACTACGTTGATGCCACAGGCCGCGAGCTCGATGTAGTGGCCGCGGCCGTCGGCCGGACGCGCACTCCGATCAAGCGAGATGGGGAGGTGGTTGCCGTCCTCCTGCACGACTCGGCGGTGCTCGAGGATTCCGCTCTTGTTGCTGCGATTGGCTCGGCGGCGCGGCTCGAGTCGCGCAACGCCGAGCTCCAGGCGGAGGTACGCGGGCAGATCACCGCGTTGATTGCGTCGCGACGTCGGCTCGTCGATGCCGGTGACATCGAGCGGCAGCGTCTGGCCAAGCGCCTCAACGATGGGGCAATCCGAGGGCTCCGGCATCTAGAGGACACCCTCGATGTCGACCGGCGAGCGGACCTGCCGGCCGCGGTCGGTGAGCGTGTCGAACGCGCACGGGCTCAGGCCGCCCGAACGATCGATGAGCTGCGCGAACTCGCTCAGGGTCTTCATCCCCCCGAGCTGCGCGACGGCGGCCTCGCTGTCGCCCTGCGGGGTCTGACCGAACACCTCCCATTTCCGGTCGACCTGGAGCTTGCCGATGTCCAGCTGTCGCCCGATGTCGATGTCGCGATCTACTACGTGTGTGCCGAAGGACTGGCGAACGCGACCAAACACGCCGGCGCATCGCGAGCCGCGCTGGTCGTTCGGGCGACGTCGACTGCCGTGACGATCGTCCTATCGGACGACGGCGTCGGCGGAGCCGATGTGGCCCATGGCACGGGGCTGCGTGGCCTGACCGATCGGATCGAGGCGCTCGGCGGGCGGCTGTCCTTGGACTCTCCACCGGGGCTCGGGACGCGTCTCACGACCGTCCTGCCGGTGGGCGCGAATCGCTGACGGGCAGGACAAATCCCGGTCACGGGACGTCCTGGATCCAGGCAAATGGCTTGCCGCCCCAGAGAGCTTGCGCAAGCGGTTCGCCGGCCTCGATCTCCGTGAACCGGAGCTGATCGTCGTTCAGGGTCCACGTCGCCGAGAAGAGCGGGTCCCACGTGCCGCACTCGTCGTGGACGCTGACCGTGACTCGGGAGCCCGTGACGACGTAGGGTCCGCCGCAGTTCGAGTCGTCGCGACTCAGGTTGGCATTGAAGGTGCCGTCGTCGAATGTCAACGTGAGGATGCCGCCGTTGTTCGCCGCTTCTGCCGAGGAAACGCCGCGGGACTCGAGGAACGCCACGCTGACGTCGGCGCGATAGACCCCGTTCAGGACGGACGGATCGTCGATCGTTGCAGGATCGATGGTGGCACGTGGGCTCGCCACGCTCACCGAGCCGCAAGCCCGGACAACAAAGGGTTCAGTGATGCCTGCCCGGATGCTGTGGAAGTCCGCGATCAGGCGCTTGGTCAGCGGATCGGTCTCCATGTCCGCGGAAACGGGCCCCGCGGCGGCAACGATCTCGGCAAGATCGCGCGGATCGGCGAGCACGACAGCCTGGCCGGTCCTGCAGAACGCCGTCACCGCGGCGCTCTCTCGCTCGCGGTTCTGGACAACCCATGTCGTCGTCGCGTCCGCTGCGTCTCGCAACACGCTTTGCTGGTCGGCCGCCAGGCGGTGGAACCAGTCGCTGCTGGCGACCAGGGCGTAGACCTTCGGATACAGCGTGATGTTGGCGGTCACGACCCCTGTCACGCCGAGATTGTCGATGCCCGAACGCATCGACGCTTCCACGGCGCCGACGTCGCGCGGCACGCCGGCCTCGAAGTCGACGGGTTTCGCGCCGAGTGCCTCGAGCAGATCAAAGGATCGCCGGGACGTGGGTGTGGCGAACTGGAGCCCACGGAAATCGGCCAGCTTGAGGACCGGCCGGTCGTGTCTGAACGGGTGGCGAAGGTCAGCCGGCCAGAGGGCGAGTCCTTCGTATCCGGCAGCCGGCAGGCCCGACAGGAGGTCCTCCGCAAGGGGGCCTGTGACGACCTTGTCGATGGCGTCGTCGTCCGAGAGCAGGAACGGCGCCTGCAGCGCCTGGAGACTGGTCACACCCAGCTCGTCGAAGGCTCGCGTCGGCACGAGTGCGAGGTCCAGCTCGCCATCCTTCACCATCTCGGCTAATCGCTGGCTGAATTGGAGAACACCGACGCCCGGAATGTCGACGGGTTCCACCTTCACCCGGCCGTCGGAGCGCCGATCCACCTCCGCCGCGAACTGGGCCAGGTAGAGGGCGCCGGCTCCGGTTGGAAAATCGTTGTTGCCGACCTTCAAGACGATGGAAACGTCCCGCGCGCCCACCTTGCCGCCGCCGCCCTGAACTCCGTCCGGGCTCGCCGGTGAACTGCCGCCATTGCCGGATTGCCCGGTGCCGCAGGCAGCGCTGGCGACGGTGAGCACGACCGCCAACAGGCCGCGGGTCCGGGCACCGAGCTCCATGGTTCCGCCTCACGAGACTGGGAGGTCCGGTCTCCAACCTTAGAAGCTGCCGAGCTTCGGTTCATCCGTGACGGCCCGAGTATCGTGGACCGGTGGGTTGGGGCTGTCCACCGTGGAACGTCGAGATCGCGATGCCACAATGGCGCGGTGGCGAAGGGACTTATCGTTCCGCGGAGCACCGTCCGTCAGGTCCTCCTGCCCTCAATCGGCGTTTTCTACGCCATCGTGGTCGCCCTCCTACCGCTCCGTTCGACGCCCGTAGGGTTCACCCACTCCTCGATGTCCACCGTCGCGTTGTCGGCCGACCTCGCGGCTGGCGTGGGGCTCCTGCTGGCCGGCCTCATCTCGACCCGCGCGCGACGCCGAAGCCCAGTCGGGCCGCTGGCCATCTGCGCCAGCATCGCGTGGTTCGCTCCCGACTGGATTGGATGGGACGGCGGGCCGGCACTTGCGCGGAGCGTCGCGGTGCTCGCTGCTCCGCTGTTTGGTGCCATCGTCCTGCACCTCGTCGTTGTCAGCGTCGGAGGGCTTCGGCGATGGTCGACCTTGCTGATCGTCGTCGTTGCGGCCTATGCCACCGTCACCCTGGTGAGCGTTGCACGCGCGCTGGTCCGCAATCCGTTGCTCGATCTCGATTGCCTGGAGCCCCCGCGCAATTGCGATACAAACGTGTTCCTGTTGGTCCCGAACCAACGCCTAGCCAACATGCTCGAGCCGGCGATGCTCGTCGTCCTCGGTACGGTCGGCGTGCTGATGGCGGTCATCGCATGTTGGCGTCTGGTTACGGCGACGGCGCCGGCGAGGAGGGCGCACCTGCCGCTGCTCGCGGCATGCGTCGCTGTCGGGTCGGCTGAGGCCATCGCCTCCGTTGCATCTCTTACTGGCAGGGGCCAGGTCGCCATCGATCCGGACCTCGATCCGCTGTTTCTCTGGCGCGCGGCGGCGGCCGGGGGGTTGGGGTTGGCGCTCGTCTGGAAGGTGGCTCGAGAGGCTCGAATCGGCGCTGCGATCGCCCGGCTCGTCGGGGACATCGGCTCTGCCTTGCAGCCGGGCGGCCTGCGGGCGGCCCTCGCAGCCTCGCTCGGTGACCCTGATCTGACGGTTGCATACCGGCTGCCGGCGACCGACCGGTACGTGGATGCGGACGGTTATGCGATCGAAGCGACGCCGGGGCCCGGGAGCGTCGTGACCCCGATCAGCCGCGGTGGACAGACGATCGCCGTCGTCGTCCACGATGCCGGACTCGTCGATTCCGGCGACCTGGCCGCAACAATCGGATCCGCGGCGCGACTCGCCGTAGACAATGACCGCCTTCAGGCTGAGGTCCGCGCCCAACTCAGGGATCTCACAAAGTCCCGCGCGAGGATCGTCGAGACAGCGGACCAAACCCGCCGGGGTCTCGAACGGAACCTCCACGACGGAGCTCAGCAGCGGCTGCTTGCCCTCTCCTACGAGCTGCGACTCGGCCGGGCCGCCGCAGAGAAGGAAAGCCGGCCGGATCTCTCTGCCCTCTTCGATCAGGCCATCGCCGAGAACCAGACGATCCTCGACGAACTACGAGATCTCGCCCACGGCATCTACCCGGTCGTGCTCGCGGAGGCCGGCCTAGGACCGGCATTCGCTGACCTCGCCGATCGATCGTCCGTGTCCTTCGAGATTCACGGCGAGCTTGACAAACGTTGCCCGCCGGCCGGCGAGGCGGCGGCCTACGTCATCGTCGCGGAGGTCATTCGCTCCGCGCCGGACCGCGGCGCGACATTCGTGCATCTCGACGTCCGCCGTGCGAACGGCCGGATTGCCCTGCGGATCATCAGCGATGGATCGGCGCCATTACGATCCTCGGCGCCCCTCGCCGATCGCGCCGGCGCCGCCGGCGGAAGTCTTGTCGACGAGACCGACGGAGACGGGCTCGACCTTCGACTGGAGGTCCCATGCGCGTAGTCGTCGCCGAGGACGTGATGCTCACGCGCGAGGGAATCGTCCGCGTGCTCGCCGATGCCGGCGTCGAGGTCGTCGGCACGACTGAGGATGCCGACGGCCTGTTGCGACTGGTCCATCAGCATCGCCCGGATGTGGCGATCACGGATATCAGGATGCCACCAACCCACACTGATGAGGGTCTTGGGGCCGCCGCCCGGATCCGAGCCGAGTTCCCGGAGACCGGTGTGCTCGTGTTGTCGCAATATGTCGAGCCAACGTACGCGTTGCGCCTGCTCGAGGATCATCCAGAGGCGGTCGGGTACCTGCTCAAGGAGCGCGTGTTCGACGTCGTGATCATTCTCGATGCTCTCCGGCGGATCTCGTTCGGTGAGACGGTTGTCGATCCGACCATCGTCGCTCGGCTCCTGGGTCGGAGGCGCCGGGATGACCCGCTGGCGACCCTGACCGATCGCGAACGAGAGGTCCTCGCGCTGGTCGCGGAAGGGCTGTCAAACAAGGCGATCGGCGAGCGGATCGTCGTCACCGATCGAACGGTCGAGGCGCACATCAGCCAGATCTTCGCCAAACTCGGCCTCGACGAGTCACCGACGGCTCATCGTCGGGTGCTCGCCGTGCTGGCATTCCTTCGGCCCTCCTGACGGAACGGCGGCGAGCAGTCGACGGCACGGCCACGTCGTGCGAGTCGGAGCAAATGGCCGTTGAACGCCGCCTGCGGAGGCCCGCATCCGGGCGCCTGTTAGGGCCAGCACCAACTGCCCGTGGGGAAGTTGTCGTGCTCTCCTCATGGCCATGAATCCCGGGCATCCCTACCTTCGGGGAAGCCGACCCTCGGCAGCCTCAAGGAGGAAACGTCCAATGATCCACATGTGGAAGCGCCTATTGGTTGCCGGATTGGCGATCGCAGCGATGGCCGTCTCGGCGGTGCCCGTGCAAGCGACCTTTCCCGTGGCTCCAGGAGAACGAGTCGAATGAAACGAGTCCTCGCTCCAACATTCCTGTTCGCTTCGCTGCTCGTCCTCGGCGCCTGTCAGGACGCCGGGTCTAGCTCGACGACCCCAACGCCGAGCACCGCGTCGCTGACGCCAGCCGCATCGGAAACGGCAGCGCCCGCATCCCCGTCGCCCGTTGCCAACGTCTGGCGCCTCCTGGCGCTCGGCGACTCCGAGACCACCGGCCACGGTGACCCATCTGGCAAGGGCTGGGTCCCGTACTATGCGGATCTCGTCGCCGCCGGCTCCGGGCGGGAGGTGATCGTCGACAACCGCGCCCAGGACGGTCTGACGAGCTCAGGGCTGCTTGCCGCGGTCGAGTCGAGTGCGGATCTGCGCGACGCGATCGCCCGCGCCGACATCATCGTCTTCGGCATCGGCGGCGCCGACGTGAATGCGGGCGACGATGCCCTGGTGGCGGGACTGGCATCGGGATCCTGCAAGGGCACCGCTTGCTATGACTCGGCGATCTCGGAGTTCGCATCGAATCTCGACGCGATCGCTGCCGAGATCGTGGACATCCGTGCGGGAAAGCCGACAGTCCTCCGCGCGATCACGCAGCCCAACGTATTGACCGGTGCCGAAGATGTCATCCCGCCGTTCCTGAAAGACATCGCCACCGAGGTCGGCGTGTACGTGGCTCGCGGGTTCAACAAGGCCATATGCGATGCCATGACCGCTCACGATGGGGCGTGCATCGACGTCCTCACGGCGATCAACGGACCGGACGGCGAAGCCGACGGCTACAAAGCGGGCCTGTTGAATCTGCCGGATTGCTGCTATCCGAACGAGAAGGGTCATCGGCTGATGGCCGACCTCCTCTACGCCACGGGACTGGCACCGCTCGAAGGCACACGCTAACGTCGAATCGGACGAGACGGAGCACCTCGCGGACCTTTACGCGGCAACGGAACCAGCCGGACACCTCTGGGCTGCGGACGGAGATCGAGCCACGGTGAGCACGATGATGTCGTCGACCACTTGGGCGAGCGTCGTCCGACGCCTTGAGGATGGCGCCCTGCCTCGGCCCGGATGGATCACCTAGATCCTCGCCCGGGACGGAGGACTCCCCGAGGTCCCCACGGGGATCGATCGAGCCAGTCTCGTTCGGCGCGCCTCGTCCGGCGACCAGCCAGCCTTCGAGGCGCTGATCCGCGGCGCCGGCGACCGACTCCTCGCGACTGCCCGGAAGATTCTCCGGGACCCGGATGCCGCAGAAGACGCCGTCCAGCAGGCCGTCATCCTCGCCTGGCGGTTGCTGCCGCGTCTCCGCGATCCCGAGCGGTTCGACGGGTGGCTCTACAAGATCCTCGTCAGTGCTTGCTACGCGGAGGCCAAACGTGTCCGCCGTGTGGCCAAGCGGGTGCGGCCCCTGGCCGACGACGAAGCAGGCGACGACGAGACCGAACGCTGGGCCGAGCGGCAGCTCATCGAGCAGGCGTTTCGCGCATTGACCCCGGCCCACCGGGCCGTCGTCGTTCTCCACTATTACGCGGGCCTGCCATTGACGGAGGTGGCCTCGATCGTCGGCGTCTCCCCGGGAACCGCGCGCTCCCGCATGCACTACGCGCTCCGCGCGCTGAGGGCGGCCATCGAGGCGACCGACCGCCCGGTCGTCGTGGATCTCGACCGATGACGCAGCACGACCGACACCTCGCCGCCGTCCCGGATCGGACCGAGCAGGCGATCTTCGAGTGGCTGACCGAACCCGAGGGTGCAAGCGCTTCGCACGTCCTCGAACGGTCATTCGCCCAGCTGCCGACTGTTCGTCGCGCGCGTCGATGGCCGTGGGACGTCGTCGTCGAGCGGCTCCGACCCGAGCCGTTCGGGCGGGCCGGCGAGCGCGCGGCGCTTATTGTCGTGGTGGCCATTCTCGTGACGATCATGCTGATGTCGGCTGTGATCGCCGGAGCGATCCGGTTGAATCCCGTACCGCCGCCGCCGCCCACCGCGCCTGCCGTGGTGCCGAACGGTCCCACCAGGCCAGCAGCGGTCGCGCCAACGCCGGCCGCGGTCTTCCCACTGGCCGATCGGCCACTCGCGTTCGTGATCGACGACAACGGCGCGATCAATATCATCGGGAGTGATGGCTCGGGGCGGCGGCGGGTCGCTACCGACATCACTGGGTTCCTCGTCTCACCCGAGTGGCTGCCTGGAACCAATCGCCTAATCGTGCAGGACTGGGGAAGGGACACCGACCAGGTCTGGGACATCGACGCCGTGGGCGATCGGCGGAGCCTGGTCGTCATCCCGTGCGTGGAGCCGTGCCGCTCGCGGAACGAGGCATCTCCGTCGCGCGACGGCTCGAGGATCGTCTTCTTCCAGGCGCTCGGAGACGTCGTCGACGAGATTCCGACCACGTGCGGCCTGGCGATCTACGTGTTGGCAACGCAAGCGATGACGACCGTGACGGAGTCCCCCTGCGCGGTCGTGGAGGAGCACCAGCCACGATTCTCGCCCGGCGGCGACCGCATCGCGTTCTGGCGGTCGCGCAGCCCCGACGGCGAGCGGACGATCGAGGTCGCCGACGCCGCGCTGTTCATTCGAGACCTCGACACGGGGGCCGAGACCCAGGTCACCGCTTCGGACATCGGTGCGAGCCAGCTCGACTGGTCCCCCGACGGCGAGTGGCTCGTCTTCGTGCCACGCTATTGGGATGACGGGGCGTCGGGCGCCGACATCCATCGGATCCGTGCCGACGGAACGGGTCTCGAACGGCTGACGTCCCTCGACACCGCGACCAACCGGATCCTCCGCCCGCGGTACACGCCCGATGGCGCATGGATCCTGTTCATGCAGCAGGAGAAGGGTCACAGCTCGCTGCTTGCGATTCCGGCGGCGGGTGGCGAGCCGGTCGAGGTCCTGCCAGGCACGCAAGTCTTCGACTACGACGTCCGCATCGGCGGGTGAGTCAACCCGAAGGCCGCGCGCTGTAGAACTCCTTCACCGCGGCCACGTCTTCGACGACAGCGTGATCGCACTGATGCCGGTCGGCCATCGCCGCTCACCGTCTGCGAGCCCAAACCTTGACAGGACTGGGATAGCGCCAATACCTCAGTTGTCCCCGCTGGCAACAGCGGGTCGATCTCCCCTCGGGAGTTCGAGTCATCCCTCGTCTGCGTACGACGGGCACGATCGCTGACCACGACAGGAGAGACGCGGGCGATGCCCAAATCGAGGGCCTCGAGCGTGAGCTGATGATCTCCGCCGCCGGCGAAAGCTCGGAAGGCTTTCAACCCTTCGAGGTAGAACTCGATTGTTCGCTCCGACAGGATCGCAGCCCGACACGCGGCGACGAACGCCGCTACGACCGCGTCGAACCGGTGGCGGCGCGGGTCGCGGCTGCCATTACCCGGCGTCAGGTGAACTAAGCGATTCGGCGAATCAGGTGAACGTCCAGAAGTCGAATCAGGTGAACTTCGCGGCATCTCGCGGCTCCTTCTTGGAGTCCACGCCTTGCTCTTGCCGCACAAAACCACCAGATATGGTGGTGGGGAGTCCTCCGAGCCCTAGCACTGGTAGGGATGGCTGGCGAGGAAGGATTCGAACCTTCGATCTCCTGATCCAGAGTCAGGGGACCGATTTTCGTGATTCCTCGCTCGTCGTGAGCACGAAAACCACCGATTTCTGGCCCGAATCTTACCGAGTCTGGTGACCTGTCGTAAACGTGGTCAGGTTGCCACGAGCGGGTCACCTGACTCGTCATTCTGATCACAATCGCGGCGCGCGCGACAGGGTACGAACCTGCGGGTACCCACGATCCGGTCAAATTCATCCCGATCGAAGGAGCACTGAGTGGAGGCTGTGACGAAGATCGACCCGTCGTTGATGCCCGAATTGCGTCGCGCCTGAGTTGTTCTCCGCTCCTCCTGCGTCATTCCGTTACAAGAGCTCGCAGTCGTGGGCTCGAGCGGGAGGTGGAACGATGAAGCGCGCGATCCTCGCGACTGCGGCAGTAGCGATGGCCCTGATCATCCCGTCCGGCGTGGCCGCGGGCACACCCGACACCGTGGACCCGGCGTTGATGCAGCCGACACTCAACGCGACGTTCGTCCCTGGAGCTGCTGGCGAACCGGCACTGGCATCGTCTGCGATGGTCAGCGCCTGCTCGCGTGGGTTGCAGTAGAGAACGGACTCGTCTGCGACGGCCGCCCGGTCTACTCGACCGGCAGCGACACGCGGACGCAGCGCCGCTACGGCGACGCGAACGGGCTCGCGTTGTGGAGATGCAGCACGTGCTCGGCAGGGAGACGCTCAGCCTGACACCGGACTTCAGCGGGCCGACCCTGGCGGCAGCCGGCGCGTTCGAAGAGGTGTTCGAATACGGCGTTCCGGGCGATATCTCGACGCGGACGGACCGCTACACCGGGATGGACGTCCGCATCATGGGACCCGGCGTCGGACTCGTCCTCCATGACATCGGGATCAAGACGTTCGACATCGACGACAACGTTCTGTTCGCTCACGGCCCCCATCCGGTCGTCGAAGATTTCGACGGAGCGTTTGCAAAGGTCTGCGACGCCTTCGCCGCCCTCGGCGCGACGACAGCGCGAGCGGACGAGGATCTCCACCGTGCGCCTTGCCACACTTGCCCGGATGACCAATATCGAGGTCATGGTGGACGTGCGCAACCGAACGGCGGCGTTCGAGGCCGATCGGATCGTGATCGACCTCGAGCATCGCCATGGCCAGGCACTGTTCGGCTTCGTCCGGCGACAGGGGCTTTCTGACGAGCTGGCCCGCGACGCGGTCCAGGAGACGCTCCTCCGGTTGTGGCGCCAGCTGCGGTCGGGCGCATCGATTGACAACCCCCGAGCGTGGGCATATCGCGCGATCTATCGCGTGGCGATGGATCAACACCGCCTGGGTACCCGGTTCCGACTGATCACGGGTCGCTTGGCCGACCGGCACCGGCCTATGGCGGACCCGGCCGACTCGATGGACGATCGGCTTGCCGTCTGGGCAGAGGTCGATCGGCTGCCGCCCCGCCAGCGGCAGGTGCTGTATCTGCGGTATGGATCGGATCTTTCGTTCGAGGAGATCGGCGCAGTCCTCGGGATCTCGGCGAGCGCCGGCCGGAGTCATGCCACCCAGGCCGTCGCGACGCTCAGGCGGCGACTCGTCTCCGAGGAGATCGGCTAATGGACGACCAGCGGATCGAAGACGCCCTTCGACACGGACCTCCGGACGAGCCGTCCTACACGTCGGCGATGGGGGCGCTGCTGGCTGAGGCGGATTCGGGCGGCGCGATTGTGGAGGCGGCAAAGTTGGCCCCGACCTCGTTCGATGGCGTCTTGGGCCGCCCCGAGTCGTCAGCCGCAACCATATAGGGGGCCCCGGCGTGGCCGCCACGCTCGCCGCAGCCGTGGTCGTCGTCGCGGTCACCCTCGTCTTCCGCCAGGTACCGGGCTCCGGGCCGGGATCGTCATCGGCACTCGATGCACTCGGACGACTCCACGCTCAGGACGTCGTTCGCATCGCCGTCACGAACGGCAGCCCGCAAACGACCACGGCCGGCGATGCCTGATCGGCTTCGACGTGGACGTCGCGAAGCTCTCGCGAGCTCACTCGGCGTGCGGGCCGACATCGTTGGGATGGCGCCGGGCGAGATCCTGTCGGGTCGCGGTTCGTGGGACCTCGCCCTGCCTTCCTCGAATTCGGTCGCCGTGGCCGGCGTGACGCATGGACCCGCCTACTACGCGTGGCCGTCGTGGCTGGTCGTCGGCGCAGACTCGGCAGCGCGCCGCCAGGACGACCTGGCAGGTGGCGCGTCTGCGCCGCCACCGGCAGCGTCGGCCTTGCCTGGCTGAACGGAGACCTGCTGTCGGGTGCCACGGCCGCGAGTGAACCGCCACGGAACATCGCGGTCGTCGAGCGAGGCAGCGACGACGCGTGTATCGCGGCGATCACGAGTGGCGCCGTGGATGCTGCAGTCTCGGCGACGCTGCTCGACGACGAGTTCGCCGGGCGGGGAATGCGAAGCTTGACGAGCGATCCCGTGCTGATCGAGAGCAGGACCATCCTCGTCCGCGGATCGGGTGCCGACGTCGCCGCGCTGACGACCGCCATCAACCACGCCGTCGTCGACCTCCGTGACACCGGCATGCTCGCCGAGCTGTCTCGCGTCTCGTTCGGTGGCCGCGACCTCACGGCGACGGTCCGTTGACCCGCGTCACCAAGGTCCGGCACCTTGTCGCTTCGTTGCTCGTGCTCGTCGTCGGCTGTGGGCCGACTGCCCGATCGGCCGGTCGACCTTCGATGGAGGGGAGTGCGCCGACGATCGGGTGCGAATCGCATGAGGACGCCGTGACGACAAGGTCGATGAGACCCGAGACGGCGTAATGCCGGGACCGGGACCAATCTCGACCCCCGAGCTCCTCTGGCAAGTCGACACGCCGGATGGCATCGCCGCGTTGCCGCTGGTCGATGACGGAGCCGTCGTGACGGTGGGCGAGGATGGCCACGTCCGTGTCCTCGATGGGGCCGTTGGCCGCGAGTCGTGGACAGTCAGCCTGCCGTCCGGCACGGTCTCGACGCCGACGATCGCGGATCGCACCTTGTACGTCGTGACCGATGACGGCGTGCTCCGAACCGTTTCGCTGGACGATCACAAGGCGGGCTGGACGGCAAACGGCTTCATCAGGGACTCGATCGTCACGGTCACCGACGTTGAGGTCATCGCTGGTGCATCGAGCGACATCATCGCCCTGGATCGCGTGAGCGGACATGAACGATGGCGGGCGACCACCGGCGGGACCGACCGGGTCGCGGTCGCCGACGGCATCGCGTACGTGGCCGGTGACGCCTCCGGTCGCCTGACCGCAGTCTCGCTCGGCGACGGAACGGAGCGATGGCGCAAGGAGACGGGAGCGGCCCGGGTCTGACTCCGATTGTCGCGGGCGGCGGCCTAGTGATCGCGGCCCGCGACACGCCCAACGGACGCAACGTCGTCCTCGGCCTTGGAACCGATGGGACCGAGCAATGGCGCTGGGAGACGTCAGGCCGGGATCGGATCGGCGGTCATGTCGTCGACGGCGATCGCGTGTTCCTCTTGGTGGCCAACCCGAACGGCGCGATCTACGCGCTGGATCGCGGCAACGGCCACCAGATCTGGGAGCGTCCGCTGGCCGGCGATCTCCAAGCCATCCCTGTCGTTGCTGGCGACGCGGTCTACGTCGCTGGCACCGAAGGCATCGTCGCGGTCGACAAGGCGACGGGCGCCGTACGCTGGTCCTGGCCGCTCGGACCGGTCCTTGGCGCGGGTCTCGCCGTGACCGGTGGCCTCGTCATTGCAACGACCCGCGACGCCCACGGGGGCGGCCGCGTCATGGCCCTCGCCGACCCCACCGACCCGCGCCTTGCGGCCCGTCCATCGGCGTCCGCAGCGGCATCGAACTCGCCCTCGCAGCCACCCGCGCTGATCCGCGTCCTGAGCGCGGATCCGATCAGCGGCCGGACGCTCCTACTCTCGACCGCGGTCGCGCCGGACGGGACGACCTATGTCGCCGACATCGACAACTCGCGCATCCTCATCCGCCATCCCGACGGGAAGATCGAGTCGTGGGGCGAGAAGGGCTCGGGACACGGCCAGTTCGACTTCACGGAGGTGACGCGGAACGACCAATCGGGCGGCGTGGCCATCTCTCCGGACGGCAAGCTCATCGCTGTCGGAGACGGGTCGAACCACCGCGTCCAGCTTTTCGACAGCTCGCGGACCTGGCTCCGCTCGATCGGCCGCCTTGGGCGCGAAGACGGACAGTTCGTCAACCCGTGCTGCGTCACCATCGACGCCCAGGACCGGATCTGGGTCGTCGACGTCGCTCAGTCCGAGGTCCAGGTGTTCGACAGCCGAGGGGTCCACCTCCGAACCTTCGGCGAGCAGGGCAGCAGCGAGGGTCAGCTCGACCGTCCCGGATCAGTCTTCATCGATCCGGGCTCCGACGAGGTGTTCGTCCCCGACTTCGCAAATCGTGGCGTGTCGGTCTTCTCGGACGACGGGACGTGGCTCCGCGACTACGACGGCAGCTCGACCGGCATTGGACCTCGACGAGGTCAACGCCGTCGTAGTCGATGCGGCCGGTCGTCTGTTCGTCGTCGACGCGACGAGCCGGATCTTCGTCATCGAGCACGACGGTGCCCTTCTCACGACGATCGGCAACCAGCTCCCGACGGTGGGGGCGGTTGGGTACACGAGCTTCGCGATCGATGCCGCCGGCAAGCTGACGTTTGCTGACATCGGTCACGAGACGGAGGCGCGGATCATCGTGTCCCAGCTCCTGGCGCCGATCTGGCCACCGCGCTGAGGGCCCTTGATGCAGCGCCGCCGCGCCAGCCCGATCGGTATCGGGCAAGGCGGTCTTGGTTACCTTGAAAGAGCGCATCCTCGATGCGACGGTGCTGTTGGACGCGCTTCGCCGGCTGGTCGACGGCGAGTGTGTCATCGACCCGACGATCGTTGCCCAATCATGCACCCGAAGCGCGAGCCCGACCCGCTCGACGTGCTGACCGATCGGGAGCGAGAGGTGCTGGCCCAGCTGGCCGAGGGTCGATCCGACACGGCCATCGCGGCAGCTTTGTTCATCGCCGAGAGGACGGTCGAGTCGCACACCACGCAGATCTTCCAGAAGCTAGGGCTGGAGAGCTCGACGGACGTCCATCGGCGCGTCTCCGCGGTGCTCACCTACCTGCGATCCGTGCGTTAAGGGGTCTAATCGGACATCGATCCCGCTGACCGGACAGCGGAATCAGGTGACCAGTACGGCTGACGAGTCAGGTGACCGACTTATCGAGGAGTGAGGTGACCGGCAGGCGCGAATCGCCGCGCCGCGAGCGTGGAACGAGGGCCACCTGACTACGGGATAGGTGCCACGACGCCCCCGCCCGGCTCGGTGGACGGCGGAGCGACCCACCACCTGTAGCCTCGGCACGACGAGGAGCCACAAGATGTTGTGGTGTTGGCTGGCGAGGAAGGATTTCGAACCTTCGATCTCCTGATCCAGAGTCAGGGGACCGATTTTCGCAATTCCTCGCCTGCCGTGAGCACGAAACACGCCGATTTCTGCCCCGAATTCTACCGAGTCTGGTGACCTGTCGTAAATCTGGTCAGGTTGCCACGAGCGGGTCACCTGACACAGGTGGCGTCCGCTTAGTCCCAGCGTTGCCTGGATCATCCGCGGATCTCGAGTTGCGACCCGCGGCCCATGGTTCTGAGATCTCAAAAACCCCGTTCGCGCGTTCATCTCAAAATGGGAGCTGAGTGGCAACGCGCTCGCGGCGATGGTCTAGGCACTCGACATAGTGTGGCGAAGCCGCCAGCCCGTCAGAGAGCCATCGCCAGGCAGAGCGCGACCATGTCGCGATCGCCACATCGAGGGAATACCGCTCATCGGATCGGAGAGAGGCCCGCCGCTTCGAGGAGCTCGGCGATCTTGTCGTGCCCGGCGGCGGACGGATGCGTGCCGTCCGGCGCCAGGAGCGGGCCGGGCGGATCGGTGCCCTTCGGCCCGTTGAAGGCGTGATAGACGTCGATACAGATCGCGCCATGGGCCTCGACGATCTCGCACGCCGCCTTGTTGAACGCGTCCTTGACGGTCGCAAACACGGTAATCGCCTCGGGTGGGCAGCAGACGGGATCGCCGCCCGGGACGGCCGAGATGTCCGAGTACTGCGTCGTGAAGCGGATCGCCGTCGGCCGGCCGGCGCGGAGCTCGACGATCTGGTCGAGGATCGAGGTGAGGTTCCGACGGTATCGGTTGACCTCGGTCGCCAAGCACGGCCCGACGAGCGCCTTCCACGACGCCTTCGGGTTGCCGTCGAAGAAGCCGTGGTCGGCGTCGCATGCGTCGTCGATGGCGTTCCAGGGCGTGTCGTTGTGGCCGATCGTCAGGGTGATGATGTCGGCCGCTCGCAGGGCATCGAGGAGGGCGGGCTTGTTCGGCAGCTCGACTGCCATCCGGGCCGCAGTGTTGTTGTCGTGTTGGCTCAGGTTCTTGATGTCAACAGGCA
>CAVUFD010000003.1:0-138931 GCA_963740825.1 uncultured Chloroflexia bacterium
GGGTTGGCCTGGACGAAGATCAGGGCTTCGATCTTTACTTCGCCCACGTCTAGGTCTGCGGGGACGAATGGGCGGTTCAGTTCGCTGAAGCCTTGGAGCCAGGGGTAGTCGAATTGGTCGGTGTCCCAGAAGTGGATGTGGCTGTCCACCACGGCCTGTGCCGTTGTCACGAGTCGCACTCCGAAGCTGGGACGATGAGGTCGTCGACTGGATGTGTGCGGATGTGGGTCTCACGGGAGCACGTGGCCCGGCACTCACCGGTAGTGCCGGGCCCTTCGGATGCCCTTTGAGCCGGCGTCCGAAGTGTGCTCCCATGCGGAAGGAGTTACTGCCAGGCTGACGTGAAGTTGGCCGCGTTGTCCTTCGTCACGAGCGTGGTGCCTGTGTCGATGGCCTTCACGTAGTTCTCGCCCTTGAGCGACTTGACTGCCGCCTCGACGCCGAGGTTCGTCATCTTGAACGGCGACTGCGCCATCGTGGCTGTGGTCTTGCCCGCCTCGATGAGCTTGGCCATTTCCGGGTCACCGTCGTAGCCGAAGATCAGCAGCGGGTGCTGCTTGGACTCCGCGACCGACACGGCACCCATCGCCGGGGAGTCGCACGCCGAGTAGATCGCTGTGAGGTTCGGGTACTTGGTGAGCAGGTCCTGCGTTACCGAGGCGCCGGTCTTGGTGTCACACAGGGTCTGCTGACCCCCGATCACGACCTTCACGCCAGTACCGTCGAGCGCTGCCTTGACACCGTCGATGCGCTGGTCGAGGTTCGGCACGCCACGCACGGCTTCGAGCAGACCGATGGTGTCGCCCGACTTCAGCTGGCTCTTGATGTACGCGCCGGCAGCCTCGCCGCCCTTGACGTTGTTCGTAGCCGCAACCGCATCCGGCACGACACCGGGGATCGTGTTGTCGACGAAGACGATCCGGACGCCTGCCTGCTGAGCCTCATTGAGGGCATCGGTGACGCCAACGCCCATCGGGGAGATCACGATCGCCTGGGCGCCCTTGGTGACAGCGTCCTGGATCTCCGCGATCTGGCAGGGCGTGTCGTCGTTGGTCTTGCACGCGTTGGTCGTGAGCTCGATGTCGTTCGGGTGATCGGTCTCATACTGCTTGGCGCCCGCGATCATGGCATCCCAGAAACCGCCCGTGGCCTTGGTGAGAAGAGTGACCTTGATCTTCTCGTTCGCGGCTCCGCTCTCAGACGGGATCGGCGCCGTCGATGTACTCACGGACGGCGCCGTCGAGGTACTCACGGACGGCGCCGCGGTCCCCCCGCCGCTGCTGCTGCACGCGGCGACGAGCATCGCCCCCGCTGCGAGCACGACCAACGTCTTCAGTCGAGTCGACATGTGTGTTGCTCCTTCTTGTCGGATCTTCCTTGTCGGATCTGCCGCACGTGCCGTGCGTCCAAGTGGTGAAGCTTCAAACGGTGGTGCTCCCTCCGGCCCCGACGATCCAGGACACGAGTTGTTGTTGGTTGTCCGCGGTCGCCGGCGCCTCGCCGATCTTGCGGCCGCGGCGCATGACCATCGCCCGGTCCGCGACCGCCATCACGTGATCCATGCTGTGAGAGATCAAGATGACCGCGACGCCGGAGGTTCGGAGCCGATCGACCAGCTCCAGGACCCGCGCCGACTCCCGAAGCCCGAGGGCGGCAGTCGGCTCGTCGAGGATGACGAGCTTCGAGGAGAACGCCACGGCTCGCGCGACCGCCACCGCCTGGCGTTGGCCCCCCGACATCAGGGCCACGTCAGCATCGAAGTCAGGGAGCCGGATCTGCAAACGGTCGAGAAGGTCCTTTGTACGAATGGACATCTCCTTCTGCTTCATCCACTGGAGACCGCGCGGCAGCCAGGACGGCCCCGCCAGTTCGCGGCCGGCGAAGAAGTTCGCCGTCGGGTTGAGGTTGTCGAACAGGGCCAGGTCTTGGTAGACGGTCTCGATCCCATTTGATCTGGCATCGGCCGCCGAGTTGATCTGCACGGGGGCCCCGTCGATCTGGATCTCGCCTCGGTCGAGTTTGTGGACGCCGCTGATGCACTTGATGAGGGTCGACTTGCCGGCGCCGTTGTCACCGAGCAGGGCGAGAACCTCACCGGCGCGGACCTCGAGGTCGACGGCCTCGAGTGCAACCACGGCCCCGAAGGTCTTGGTGGCATCACGAACGCTCAGGACGGGTTCCACGTCGGAGGGCACCGCGACGTGAACGGCGTCAGTCATGCGAGCCTCGCCTGCATGCTTCGGAACCGGTTCTCGACGAGGGCCCGCAAGACATCGAGCTCGACCGCGACGAGGACGACCACTCCTACCGCGATGTACTGGAAGTTCGGGTCGAGACCGAGCAGGTTGAGGCCGTTGTGCATGACGCCGAGGATCAACGCACCTGTCAGGGCGTTCAAGACACCGCCACGGCCGCCCAGGAAGCTGCCGCCGCCGATGATCACCGCGGCGATGGCGCTGAGCTCCAAGCCCTGCCCGGTGAACGGCGAGCCGGCGTCAGCGGTTCCGACGAAGAGCATGCCGCCGATGGCGGCGGACAGCCCGCTCATGACGTAGACCGAGATCAACGTCCCGTTCATCGGCACGCCCGTGCGGACCGCGGCTTCGGGGCTGCCGCCGACGGCGTAGATCCATCGTCCCCAGACCAGCTTGTGCAAGATGACGGCACAGACGACCGCGAAGACGATCACCACGAGCGTGGCGAAGGGGAACCATCCGATGTTGCCCGCGCCCGGGATCCCAGCGATACGTCCGCCACCGAGCAGGTGGACGATCGGCGGGGAGCCCAGGACGGTGGAGCCACCGGCGATGTAGAGGGCGAGGCCGGCGCAGATGCTCAAGGTGGCGAGGGTGGCGATGAAGGGATGCGGCAGACGCCCCCACACCAGCAGCAGCCCGTTGACCAGACCGACGGACAACCCCGTCAGCAAGGTCGCCGCGATGGCCAGCTCCGCCGAGTGGGTGTCGCGGTAGACGACAGTCACCATGACGCAGCACAACGAGACGTTCGAGCCGATCGACAGGTCGATGCCCCGGGTCAGGATCACGAGGAGCTGGCCCAACGCGATGATGCAGACACCGCCGGACTGCTCGAGAACGTTGCCGACGTTCCCGAACGTCATGAAGACGTGGCCCTCGGTAGCCGCCCAGAGGAACAGCATCATCAGCGCCAGGACGAATAGCGGCCCCGCCTTCAGCGCCAGCAGGACTCCCTTGATCGCGCGCGACGATCGGTCGTTGGCCGCATCCGGACCCCTCCCGATCTCAGGCTTTGGTGCGACGTCGGCGACGTCGGCAGCCAAGCGAGTCACCGACTCGTCGTCGAGCACGTCGCGCCTTCCTTTTCCTGCATCGTCCGTGACTATGCCAGCATGCTATCCGAAAGTCTATAGGATAGAGATGATAGGGATGCTGTAACATAGTCGTCCAGTACTGACACGCGAAGGCCGAGATGGACCGTCATCAAATCGAAGCAATCCATGAGTCCGCCGCAGGACAGCGCCTGGCCCAACGGCAACCGCTGCCCGGCTCGGTCTACGAGATCGTCACCGACTTGCTCATGACCCACGCGTTCGAACCCGGCGCCAGGCTCAACATCGAAGAGCTCGCCCGCACCCTCGGCGTGTCGCCGACACCGGTGCGCGAGGCATTGGCACGCGTCGAGGCCGACGGTTTGATCGTGAAGCACCCAGGGCGCAGCTATACGGTGGCGCCCCTCATGGGGATCGAGCAGATGCGCGAGCTCATCGAGCTGCGGCTGCTCGTGGAACCCGCATTGGCCGCCAAGGCCGCTGCGCAGGCGGAGCCGAACGAGATCAAGGAGCTGCGCCGCGCTGCCCGGGCCGGTGGAGCCGGCGGCGAGATCACGGCTGCGGCGAACCGGTTGGACATGGTCTATGACGCGACCTTCCACGCGATGGTCGCCGACCTCGCGGGCAACCAGATGATCAGCGACATGCTGACCCGACTGCGCAGCCACCTGCACACCTTCCGGCTCTACTACCACGCGGGCCTGCATTCGGTGACGAAGAACGAGCACCTGGCGGTGGTCGATGCGGTCGCCAAGCACGACCCGGATGGCGCCGAGGAAGCGATGCGCGCCCACCTGGTGTCAGCGCTGGAGCGGCTCGAGACCTTTGTCGAGGGTGGGAGCGCGAACGCAGAAGCCAGGCAGATCCCGAAGTTCACCGCTGGGAGCGTCAAGGAGTGACCCGGGCAGTGAACGACGACAGGAGTGGGGCGATGTTGGCCGGTTCCGACCGCGTGTTGTTCGGTGCGGCTTACTACCACGAGTACCAACCGTATGACCGGCTGGATGTCGATCTCGATCTCATGCAGGAGGCGCACTTCTCGGTCATCCGAGTTGGTGAGTCGGTCTGGTCGACCTGGGAACCGGAGAACGGCCAGTTCAATTTGGACTGGCTCGAGCCGGTTCTCAACGGTGCCGCGCGGCGGGGCATCTCCGTCATCCTTGGCACGCCCACGTATGCCGTGCCGCCGTGGTTGGGCCGGCTGTATCCGGAAATCGCCGGCGAACGATCCACGGGCGAACGGATCCCTTGGGGGGCTCGGCAGGAAGTCGATTTCACGCACCCAGCCTTCCTCTTCCATGCCGACCGGGTGATCCGCAAGATCATTCGTCGCTATGCGGGGCATCCCGCCGTCGTCGGCTTCCAAGTCGACAACGAACCCGGCTTTCATCTCCTTCACAACCGCGGCGTCTTCCAACGCTTCGTGGACGACCTGCGTCATCGTTACGGCGACGTAGACAGCCTCAACCGTGAGTGGGGCCTCGTCTACTGGTCGCACCGACTCTCGACCTGGGACGATCTTTGGGCTCCCGATGGCAACACGCAGCCCCAGTACGACGTCGCATGGCGTCGCTTCCAGGCCGAGCAGACCACCCAGTTCATCAATTGGCAGGCCGACATCGTCCGGGAGTACTCCTCCCCCGGACAGTTCGTCACGACCTGCATCGCCTACGACCGGCCCGCCATCGACGACGATCTGGTCACTGATGCCCTCGACACCACTGGGGGGAACCTCTACTACGCCATGCAGGACGGGCTACAGCTCCCGGACGACGGCTCCGGACCGCACGATCAGAGCTGGGCCACCACCGGAACTTGGGCGCTGTACTTCTCCGCAGACCGGATGTACTCCTCACGCCAAGAGGGCTTCCTCGTCACCGAAACCAATGCCATGCACATCGGTCCTCCCTGGGACAACCGCCCTGCCTTCGACGGCCAGTGGCGCCAGGTCGCATGGGCGCTGGTCGCTCGTGGAGCGCGGATGGTCGAGTACTGGCACTGGCACACGCTGCACTTCGGTACCGAAACCTCCTGGGGCGGGGTCCTTCCCCACGCGGGTCACCCAGGCCGAACCTACGACGAGCTCCGCCAGGTTGGTGACGAGTTCCGGCGCGCGGGACCGCTGGTGGCGGGATGTCGACCCGACGCAGAAGTCGCCTTCCTGTATTCGCTCCCGAACCGCTGGCTCATGCAGAAATACCCGCCGTTGGCGGCAGCGGGAGGCGGACCCGATGCCCGGGCGTACGACGGGATCTTCGCCCCCTTCTACCGCGGCGCTTTCGACGCCGGACTCTCGGCCCGGATCCTGCATTCCCGGAAGGCGACCGCCACCCATCCGGCCGAGTTCGCCGCCAGTCATCCGCTCCTCGTCGTGCCCGGCCACTACATGAGCCCGGACCACCTACTCGACTGGCTGGCGGACTACGCGGCCGCGGGAGGGCATCTCGTCATCGGCCCACGGACCGGATACGCGGATCACGAGGCGCGCGCTCGGACCGGGACGGTTCCCGGCCGCCTGGCACAGGCTTCAGGCGTCCACTATGACGAGTTCAGCAACCTGAAGAGCATGATTCCTGTTCTTCCTGCCGACGGGGCCACGATCAAGCTCGACGCGGCTACGGCCACGCGATGGTGTGACGGACTGCTCGTAGACGACGCGCAGGTCGTCGCGACATACGAACACCCGCACTTCAGTCGATGGCCAGCGATAACCACGCGTGGCCACGAGAGGGGTCGCATCACATGCGTCGGCACCATCCCCGACTCGAGCTTTGCCAAGTCGCTCTTCCAGTGGCTAGCCACCGACGTCGTTCAACCCTGGTGCGAGCTGCCGGCCACGATGACCTCGACCGGCGCAGCGGCCGTCGACGGAACCAGGCTCCGATTCCTGCACAATTGGTCCTGGGATCCCGCCTCAGTATCCGTGCCCACCGAGGTGCACGACATTCTGACTGGGGAAACGTTCCACACCCAAGATCACGTTCAACTCGGGCCCTGGGATGTTCGGGTGCTTGCAGTGAGACAACCCTGACCGCCGACGGTCGGGCCGCCGCGGTCGGCGTCGGCACCGTGCGCGAACGGGACTGGTTGTTTGACGGCCATGCGCGGATCGGGGGAGGCTCTCGATGACTGACCCGTTGCCCACGAATTGGATCCGCAGACTGGGCAGTACTTCAGTTTCGACCTCGGCGATCATCGCGGGTGCTTCCCCCCTTGGGACCATGCTGTCGCTTTACGGCTACGCGGTCGCGGAGGCCGATGCCATCGATCTCGTCCAACAGGTACTGAAGAGTCCGATTCGGGCCTTCGATACCTCCAACGCTTACAGCGAAGGCGAGAGCGAGCGCCGGATCGGCGTCGGCATTGCTGCCGCGGGGGGACTGCCAGAGGACTTTACGGTGATCACCAAAGTGGACGCACGGCACGGTGACTACTCCGGTGATCGGGTGCGACGCTCGCTTGATGAGAGTCAGGAGCGGCTTGGGCTTGGTGTACTTCCGTTGCTTTTCTTGCACGATCCGGAATACCACGACTTCGCCACGATCACGCAGGCAGGAGGAGCGGTTGACACGCTGGTTGCTCTAAAGGACGAAGGCCGGGTGCAACACATCGGCATCGCCGCAGGCAATGTTCACGTTGTTTCACGCTACCTCGACCTGGGCGTCTTCGAGGTTCTACTCACACACAATCGTTGGACCCTTGTCGATCGAAGCGCGGACGAGCTAATCGACCAGGCAACCGCGGCCGGCATGGGGGTGCTGAACGCCGCGATCTACGGCGGAGGTGTCCTCGCCAACCCAACTGGGTCGTCTAAGTACGGCTATACCGAGGCACCCAAGCTCGTCCTCGATGCCGTCGCTGCCATGAACGACGCCTGCTTGAGAAACGGCACTGATCTAGCCACGGCAGCCCTGCAATTCTCGATGCGTGATCCCCGCGTGCACTCAACCGTTATCGGTTTCACGAAACCTAGCCGCATCTCGACGCTCATGGCATCAGCCGCCGTCGAGCCGCCGCCTGACCTGTGGATCGAACTTGAGACCTTGGTACCACCCAAGTCATGCTGGCTCGACTTCCAAGCGAAAGGCTAAGCCAGTTCCCGTGGCACCCTGGGACCGGTCCACCCCCGTGGGCTGCCAAAGGCCGCGTCGCTGGACCGGCGCTGCTCGAGCGCGGCCTTGAGCTGATCGAGGAGACGCTCGGGCCGGTCGACATCCTGTCGTCGACGGCCTTCCGCGCCGTCTGGATCCCCGTTCCCAGGACCGTGTCGGGCGCGCAGCCGACCTGCACGCCGGCCGCCCCGGCAGCCTCGAGGATCGAGCGCGCCTCCGCTGTCGTCGCTGCCAGCGGCTTCTCGCCGTAGACCGCCTTGCCCGCGGCAATCGCCTGGAGGGCGATGGCGGCGCGGGCGGCCGGGATCGTGAGGTTCAGGACGACATCCACCTCGGTATTCGCGAGGAGGTCGGCGACCGGCATCGCGGGGATGCCCTCGGCCGCCTCGACCGCGGTGGCGCGGGCCGGGACGCGATCCGCCGCCGCCACGATCTCGATCGCGTCGAGCCGGCGGGCGGTGTCGAGGTACTGCCGGGCGATCGCGCCGCAACCGATCATCCCGATCCTCACCGGCCGGCCCACAGCAGCCCCCGCTCAATGACGGTGTGGACGGTCGGATCGGCGAGGACGTCGAGGCTGTGGCCGGGGGTGCAGACGAAGATCCGGCCCTTGCCCCAGCGCCGCGTCCAGATGGCGGGCGAGGTGATCTCGCGGTGCCACTCATCCCACGGCCGGACCTTCTGGGTCGTCGTCGCGAGGACGTCGAGATAGCGGTCCCAGAGCACCCAGTACTGCTCGGTGACCAGGTCGAAGTCCGCGAGGCCCCGGGTGATGGGGTGGTCGGCCGCGGCCGGCAGCAGGTTGACCGTGTACGGCACGTAGTTGTTCTCGGGTCCGTCGCCGGTGATCGTCGCCGGGTCCTTGCCCGGATGGCACGCGAACTGCGCGCCGATGAGCTGGAAGTAGTCGGACGAGTTGCGATACGAATTGGCGATCCCGCCATGCCAGCCCGCCATGCCGGTCCCGTTGGCGATCGCCGCTCGCAGGCCCGCAAGCTCGTCGCGAGCGATCGTCGCCATGGTGTTGCACTGCATGATCAGGTCGGTCCGCGCCATCAGGTCCGGATCGGCGTACGGCGCCGGCGAGCCGAAGATCCGGACTTCGTAGCCGTTCGCCTCGAGGTGCGGGATGAACAGGTCCGTCGCCTCGATGGGCGCGTGGCCGTCCCAGCCCCCGCGGACGACGATGGCGAGCTTCGATGGGGCAGTCGGCATGCGGGACGCGGTCTCCGTTCTAACGGTGGGATGGGCGGGCGACGCGATCCGCGGGTCCGAGCCGGGCGGCGCGGGCGCCGCGTGATCCCGGGCGACAGCCCTGGCGGACATCGTCCGAGTTCTATCACGGCTCCGCTCGCGCCGGGCGTGACGAGTTCATCTCCCTCCCGACGGTGTTGCAGCAGTCCGCCGCTCTCACCAGCATCGGCGATCGTCCGCTCATCGTGGTCACGGCCGTCGCTGAGGCGGACCCGGGCTGGGTGGTCGCACAGGAAACCTGGCTCGGCTGTCGACCGCGGGCGTCCATCGGTTGACGGCGGACGCGACCCACAACTCGCTCATCTCGGGTGTCGACGGAGCGGCGTCGAGCCGTGCGATCCTCGACGTCCTCGCCGCGGTCCGCGCCTGGGACGACGAACCGATGAGCGCTCCCTCCGAGAACCTGCAGGCTCAGGCGTCCCGGCCCATCGCGGCCATCGCGCTCGATGGCCGCCCGGCGCGGACGACCATTGCCACGGCAGTGATCGGTGGCTACATCGCCCTCGGTCTTGTGTTCCGTCTCGGCGCCGAGGCCTACCTGCTCCTGGGGATCCCGATCACGATCGGCTTCCAGATCCTGGTCGTCCGGCGGCCCCTCCGGTCGCTCTGGCTTCGCACGACCCCGCCTATGACGTTCACCCCGCGATCGATGGTGGCCATCGTGTTGCTTTCGATCGCACCGGCCATCGTGGGCGGCGTCCGCGATGGCGACCCGGCCCTGATCGGGTTCCTGCGCCGAGAGAGCCAGAGCGCGCGCGATCCGCATGGCTACTGGCGGGTGGCCCGCGGGCCGAATGGCGGCGCCGGCACAGACGCGTGAGCGACGGATCGCGGGGCGGCCAGGCTCCGGCGCCGGCAGAGCTGCTGCACGAGATCGAATTGGTGCCAATCTTGCGCCGTCCGCGAGGACGCCGCCTGAGCAATTCGAGGCGCAGCGTTCCCCGGGGCTCAGACGGTCGCCCGGTCGTGTCGGTGCCTGTCTTCGTGTCGAACGGTAGCGAGGTCGACAGCCGTCGTGCGCCTTGGCTGCCAGCGTCGGCCATGCCCTGTTGCATCGACCGGATCGGCTCGCTGCAGCGTGCCGATCGCCGGGACGCTCGTCGGCGTTGCCGGCGGGGAGGGCGGCAGCATTGTTGGCCGCACATCGCCGTTCGAGGTCCGCCAGTCGAACCCGATGGTCGATCCGAAGGTGGATGCGTCGACCGAGATCCCCAGGGCTCGCGAGACTCCGTCGATCGGGCTCGCCCATAGCTGCGACGGTTGGCCCGACGGGCCGCGAACCGTGAACAGGAGACCATCGCTCTCGGAGATCCAGGCATAGCCGTCGACGTTGGCGGATGCGATGGTCCGTCGTTCGGTGCCGTCAGGTCGAGCCACGACCAGTCCGTCGCTGACCTGCGGATAGACCAATGTGTTGGTGATCGCCGAGCGGAAGGCGAGCCATTGTCCGTCAGGCGACCACGTCGGACGGTCGAATGAGCCCGAGCCGGTCACGACCCGGGTGGCGTGCGAGCCATCTGCGTCCGCCACGAAGACATTCGTCGTGCACGGCACCCTCGAATCGTCGCAGTTGCCCCAGCCGGTGAAAGCGATCCTGCGGGAATCGGGCGACCAGGCCGGATCTCGTGGCGCGTCGAGGTGGGCCCAGGACCTGTCCAGCTGGACGAACTGCCCTGAGCTGACGTCGATGCGAAGTAGTGCCATGGGCTCCGTGCCGGTCATCGCAATCCAGCGCCCGTCCGGCGACCAGGTCAACGGACCGATGCCGTGGACGGGAAGTACCTGGGTCGAGCCTGCACGAAGGGCAACGATTCGGACGATGTCGCCGCCCGGGAATCCCGAGTCAATCACGGCGAGCCGGTCGCCATCCGGCGACCAGGCGGGACTCGTGCCACCGATCCGCTGGATCCCGCCGGTCCCGACATCGACGAGGATCGCCCCGCCGGTGGTATCCACCGCGACTCGGGCTCCGTCCGGCGACCACGCAGGGTTCGAAAACGTCGTCCCGTCCTCGTGCAGGAAACGGATGGCGTGCGAACCGTCGCCGTCCGCGAGGTAGAGATCGCCGTCGCGAATGAAGGTCAGGCGCCCGCCGGAGAGCGGGTTGCTCGACCGGTTGCCGGCGAGGCCGCCCGCGAGCAGCAGCACGGTGAGCGCGATCAGGGCGAGCACCAGAACCAGGACCAGGTGGTCGGCCGCACGGTCCGCCGCACCCAGGCGGAGACCGACGCGAATGCTCGCCCAGGGCCCGAATCGCTGCCGGCTCGCGGCTGCGGATTCGATGACGTGATGCCGAAGGTCGCCGGCCTCGCCTCGCCGTGCTCGCCGTGCGAAGACCGCCTCGATCGCCTCGTCGGACACCCGACCAAGCCGACCGACGTCCTCCCCGTTCCGGTCGTGGTCGTTCATCGCTCTTCAACCTCCAGCGCGCGCTCGAGCGAGCGACGGGCACGGAAGAGCCGTGACTTCACGGTCCGGGCCGGGACGCCGAGGAGTGTGCCGATCTCCTCGAGCGACATGTGCTCGTGGTGGTGGAGGGAGAGGAGGGTGCGGTCTACCGGCGAGATGCGGTCCAGGGCGCGCTCGAGGACGTCGAGCTCGGCAGTCTGCGCGTCGTGCGCGAGGCCCGGTGGCGTCAGGTTCGCACCGCCGTCGGGCAGCGAGGCGACCTGGACCTCCCGCACGCGGCGGCGACCACGCCCGCGGATCGCCGAGCGGCAGGTGTTGACGACGATTCGCCCGAACCAGGCCGGGAACCGGTCTGCGTCGCGGAGCTCCGGCATGCTCCTCCACGCCCGAACGAATATGTCCTGCGTCACGTCGCGCGCATCCGCCTCGTTGCCGAGGATCGCGAGGGCCGTTCGGAAGGTCGGCTCGAGCCGTGCGTCGACGAGGGCCGAGAACGCTTCGAGGTCACCGCTGCGGGCGCGTTCCACGAGGGGCGTCTCTGCCGCCTGCGTCGTCGCTGCTGTCAGGGGACTGTCCAACGGGGATGCCTCGACACTCCATGCACCTGCACAGAGCATGACTCCGGCCGGTAACTGGAGGTTGCGGTCGTGTCCAACCGACGGTCTCGCTCCGGAGTCAGATAACGTGCGGGCCGCCGACGGCAGATGCATCTGCAGTCGTGATCGGCGGCGCGGGAACGAGGGAAGCTTCAGATGTGGCCCGATCTCGCAGGGTCGACGGCGACGATGCCGACCCTTACTCGCCCAGTCCCAGCCGGTCTCGCACGGACCTCGCGGCGCCGTCGCTTCGGCCGCCTCGTCCCGATCGTCGTCGCATTCATGGCCTCCGCGTGTGCCGGCGGGACCGCTGTGTCGACGTCTGGCGCTGCGACAACCCCTGTTCCACCTGATTCCGTATCGCGCACCGCTTCACCGGCAGCGGCGTCGTCCGTGGCGCCACCGACGCCGTCGGGGTCACGGCCCCGCTGCGGTGACCCCAACTCGGGAGCATGCCTCGGGCCGCTGGCCGCCGGAACCTACACCACGACCATGTTCCGGCCGACGCTGACCTACGAGGTGCCGGCCGGCTGGGCCGATGCAGAAGACACGCCGGGCGGCGTCCTGCTGATCCCGCCGCACGGCTCGACGGCCGGCGTGGACGCCGGCACAAGCGACTACATCGGCGTGTACACGAGCATCGCCGCATCCTCGCCCGACTGCAGGGATGCCCCCGCGCAGGGCGTCGGTCTGTCACCCACGGAAATTGCGGACTGGATGACGCGACAGGCGAGCCTGAGCACGAGCAAGCCACGCTCCGTCTCGGTCGGCGGGCTCAACGGTGTCGTCCTTGATGTCACGATCCAGGAGAACTGGACCGCGGCCATGGCCTGCGCGACCCTGCCGGATGGCCGACCGGTCGTTCCACTGATCATCGGCGTCGGCCAAACGGGCCTCAACCACTCGATGGTGCCCGGACTCGCGATCCGGCTCTACCTGCTGAGCTTCGGGGAAGGTACTCTCGCCATCGAAGTCGACGACGTCTCCGGCGGCAGGCACCTGGCGGCCTACGACGCGCTTGTCGAGGCGTTGGACTTCGCGACCTGAAGTCGCCTCCTGCGCTCCCCAGCGGTTGGGTCTGCAGGCGACCTGGGCGGCTCGCAGTTCAGCTTCCATGTTGCTCCTCCGTCCACCTCGCCTGTGAGCCCGATATCGGGCGCGGCGCGGGACCGTGGCTCCGCTGGCGACCGCGGCGTCACGCGGACGCTGCCGGCGGGACAGCCATCAGTTGCCACGCAGTCGCTGCGCGAACGCGTGCAACTGGCCGTCGGCCGTCAGTGCCGACCCTCGGATCGTCGGGTAGTCGAAGGCAGAGGCATGACAACCGACGTTGGGGCTAGCCCTATAGGCGCGACGACAAGGCGGCCGCAGGATGGATCCATGACCACGATCGTCATCGTCGATGACCACCCGGCATCCCGCACCGAGGCCAGGCGCCTCCTCGAGCAAGACGGTTTCACCGTCATCGGCGAAGCGGCGGATGGCCGCAGCGCACTTGAACTGCTGCGTCGCCTGGTACCCCAGGCGATCCTGCTTGACATCGGCCTGCCGGACACGGATGGCTTCGCGGTCGCCCGCGACCTGCGCGCCGCCGGGTGCGCGGCCTCGATCATCCTCACGTCGACCCGGGACCAGGACACCTACGGCGATCGGATCCGGGATGCGCTCGCCATCGGGTTCATCGCGAAGGCCGAGCTGTCCGGCCCGGGGATCCGGGCGCTGCTCGATGCCGCTTGACGCTCAGCCCTGGCTCGCCTCGAGATACGTGAGGACGGCTAGGACGCGGCGGTGGTCATGCGGCGCCGGCTGGAGCTCTAGCTTCGAGAGGATCGACGCGATGTGCGCCTCCACGGTCTTCTCGGTGACGAACAGCCGCTCGGCGATCGCGCCGTTCGACCGACCCTCGGCCATGAGGGACAGCACCTCGCGCTCTCTCGCGGTGAGCTCGCGAAGCGGGTCCTGCCGCGGACGGGGCCGCACCAGCTCGGCGACGACGGCGGGGTCGACGACGGAGCCGCCTCTGGCGACCCGGCGCACGGCGTCGGTGAAATCCTCGAGGTCGGCGATGCGATCCTTCAGCACGTAGCCGATGCCCCCGGCGCCGTCCTCGAGCACGCGGATCGCGAAGGCCGGTTCGAGGTGGTGGGAGAGGACCAGGATGCCAGGGCGCTCACCGTGCTCCGCGCGGATGGCGGCGACGGCACGGATGCCCTCGTCCGTGAATGTCGGCGGCATGCGGATGTCGACGACCGCGACGTCGGGCCGGCTCGACCTGACCTGCTCCAGGAGGTCGTCGACGGCGCCCGCCTGACCGACGACTTCGAAGTCGGCGTCCTCGAGCAGCTTGACGATGCCCTCGCGGATCAGCACGGAGTCGTCGGCGATGACGATCCTCATGCGCCGGTGCTCGCGTCCGTGTGGAGCGGCAACCGGGCCACGACCCGGGTCCCCGTGCCGGGCTGGCTCCGGACGTCGAGACGTCCGCCGAGGGCCGCGACCCGGTCGGAAAGCCCGCGGATCCCCGACCCTCGCGTTGGGTCGGCCCCGCCGATGCCGTCGTCGGCGACCTCGACGAGCAATTCGCCATCCATCTTCTTAGCGGTCACGTCGACGGTCGTCGCCTCGCTGTATTTGGCCACATTCGACAGCGACTCGGCGACGACGTAGTACGCGGCCGCGGCGGGTGCGTCAGGCAGCTCATCGGGGAGCTCGAGGTGGACGGCGACGGGGACCGCCAATTCGCGCGCGATCGAGCGGATGGCGGGTCCGAGGCCCGCCTCGGTGAGGATCGCCGGGTGGATGCCGCGCGCCAGCGTGCGGAGCTCGGCAAGGGCCGTCTGGAGCTCGTCGGATGCGGTCTCCAGCGTCTCGGTCAGCCCGGGATCGGCGCCCTCGCGCGCCTGGGCCTGCGCGCGTCGAAGGGCGAGTGACAGGGCGACCAGGCGCTGCTGCGCGCCGTCATGAAGGTTCCGCTCGACGCGGCGGCGCTCCGTGTCACCAGCCTCCACGATCCGCGTCCGCGACGCCTGGACCTCGGCGAGCTGGGCGCGAACCTCCTCGGCCAGCCGCTCGTTGTCGACCGCGAGCCGGACGGCGGCGCCGACCGCCGGTACCAGGCCCGGATCCTCGGCCAGCGCCGGATCGTGGAGGAGCGCGGCGAGCGGACGACCATCGCGCTCGAGGAGAGTGACGGCCCGGCCTCCTGCGTCATGGTCGAAATCGACGGGGCTCCCGTCGCGGTCGACATGCCGTCCGGACCCGGTCGACCAGTACACGACGTCGAGTGTCGGATCGCCGAGGGCGCCCGCCAGTGCCTCCCGCATCCGCTCCGGCGCGGGCGTGTCGCCGAGCTCCACGACCAGGTCGGCGACCGCGCTGCGAGCCATCCGATCGCGCAGGACCCCGACGAGGATCGCGGCCGGGAACAAGGCGAAGGACAGGATCTGGATGGTCACGACCAGCTGGAACTCCCTGGTCGAGAGGGACCCGCTATTGACCATGATCTCGCAGGCCAACGTGACGACGCCGATGACCGCGCCGGCCACGAAGACCGGCGTGAACGTTCGCCTGGCCGGGCCAGACGCCCGCCACCAGCGCACGACCAGCCAGCCGATCCCGACGACCCCAACGAGAGACGAGGCCGTCAGGAAGCTGCCCCGGAGCGCCGCCCGGAGGGCAGGGGCCATCTGGATGTACAGCGGGTTCGGTCCGCGGATGGCCGGCGTGTCGCGGGTCTCGGTCGTGATCAGCGCGGTTACGCTGACGCCGACGATCGCCACGGCGGCGAAAACGACGATGGCCCACCCGACCCGGGAGGTGATCCGTCCGGACGGGAACGCGATGAGGACGGCCACGAGGAGCGTCTGGTACAGGGCGTTTCCGAGGGATGCCGCGAGGTCAAGCGGCGGCCAGGCTGCCCCTTGCATGCGCCCAAGGAACCAGAGCGCGCCTGTCACGACGAGGAGCGGACCGGTCGGATTGCCGGGCCGGCGCTCCCAGACGATCATCCCGCTCCCGCTGATCGCCGCTCCCACGGCGAGGGCCGCCAGCTGCGCACCGAGCGGGAACGCGGACAGCCCTGTAGGGATGACGAGCGCGACGACCGCCAGGACGCCCAGGGTGATCCCCACGACGGCTCGGACACGCATCGTCGGCCGCTCGCTAAGCCAGTCGAACCGCTGGTCCTTCCCCATCCGTCCGCTCCCGACTGCGGCGCCGCGCCCCGATCGTGCCACGTCCGCATCGTGTTCGGCTAGTGGTCTTCCATCCCGGGAGTCGGGAGATCCGCCTTGAGGCGCCGTGGGTCCTGGGTTAGGGCTGGCCCGGATCCGTGAATGGTGGCCTCCTCCGATGCCAACAGCGGCGCGGCGCGCGACCGTGGTGGAGGCCGGTTCGACGTCCGCGACCGCGGATGCCGGCCGTGGAGATGTACATGACGTCAGCCATTACGATGAACGGACTGACCAAGCACTACCGCGGCGTGAAGGCCCTGACCGACGTCACGCTGGACGTGCCCACAGGGTCGATCTTCGGCTTCCTCGGGCCGAACGGGGCCGGCAAGACCACGACCCTCAAGATCCTGGCCGGGCTGGCCCGCCCGACGGCCGGCACGGCCGCGGTGAACGGCATCCCGGTGACGCCCCAGGGCCTGCATCGCCGGGAGCTCGGCTACCTGGCCCAGGAACCGCGCTTCTACGGCTGGATGTCCGGGCGCGAGACCCTCCGGTACGTCGGTCACTACTACGGCGCCGACGCCGGTCGGGAGCGGCGAATCGCCGACCTCCTCGAGCTCGTCGGCATCGCGGACGCCGCGGATCGGCTGACCAAGACCTACTCGGGCGGGATGCGCCAGCGCCTCGGGATCGCCGAGACCCTGGTCGGCCGGCCGGCGGTCATCGTCCTCGACGAACCGGTGTCCGCCCTCGACCCGATCGGGAGGCGCGATGTCCTCGACCTGATGCGCTCCCTGCGCGGCCAGACAACGGTGTTCTACTCGACCCACATCCTCGATGACGTCGAACGGGTCAGCGACCACGTCGCGATCCTCGACCACGGTCGGCTGGTCACGACGGCGCCGACCCGGGAGCTGTTGTCGGGCTTCGCACACGGACGGCTGACGGTGGTCCTCGCAGGCCCCGCCCAGCACGCGGAGGCGGCACTCGCCTCTCTCGACGGCGTAACCGCGACGCGGTTCGTGTCGCGCGCCGGAGACATCCACACCTTCGAGGTCGACACCTCGGACGGCCGGACCCTCGAGGCGCAGCGCGCTATCGCGCGGTATGCCGTCGATGCCGATCTCACCCTCATCAGCAACAGCCAGGAGGCACTCGACCTCGAGTCCGTGTTCCTCCGGCTCGTCGACCACCAGGAGGATGCGGCATGACCGCCATGACGACACCACGCCCCGACCAGGTCCTCTCCGGCCATCACAACGATCCGTTGCTCGGATTCGGCACATTCCTTCGCAAGGAGCTCGCTGAATGGGTCCGCGGAGGCCGGGCGATCATCGTCGGGCTCATCGCCACGGCCCTCGCCTTGCTGGGGACCCTCGGCACGTGGATCGAGCAGAACCTGGAGCACAGCCCTGCTGCGCCCGCGGCCGACCCGACTGTCGAGGCGCTGCGGTTCTTCGGGCCACCGATCATCGCCCTCATCACCGTCCTCGCCACGATGGGGCTGATCGCGGCGGAACGCGATGCCGGGACGCTCGCCTGGTCCCTGGCCAAGCCGCTCTCGCGAGCGTCGGTCCTGGCCGCCAAGTGGACCGCGGCGATTGTCGCGCTCGCTATCGCCGTCGTGATCATCCCGACTGCGGTCGCTTCGACGGCAGCGCTGCTCGCATACCGAGCGGCCCCCGATCCATCCGTGGTCGTGCCGGTGGCCATCCTGTCGATCGCCGCGCCGATCCTGTACGTCACGATCTCGATCGCCGCCGGCTCGATCCTGTCGAGCCAGGCCGCGATCGCCGGCGTCGGTATCACGGTATTGATGCTCCCGTACCTGGTCGGCGGCTTCCTGCCGGCCGCGGTGCTCGAAGCGATGCCGACTGGGATGGGCGGCTGGGTCGCTAGCTTCGTGAGCGGCCAGGACGTAGCGGCGAGCACGCCACTCGCCTGGCTCATGACCGTTGCGATCGGTTTGGCCATCGCCGTCGCCGTCTTCCGGCGGCGCGAGTTCTAGTCCCCTGGCGACACTCGGGGTCGCGCGCCGGATGCCGGCGTGCGACCCGATCGCCTGCTCACCCGATTGAGACCAAGTATCGACATGAGATGTCGAGCATCGACAAACTGTCCCGATCGGGCTCACCGATGATGTGAGTGGCGGGCAAACTGCGCCGGATCGACCGACAGTCGACTGGCGACGAATGCAGTTCGTTCCCGCTGCGGCTTCGACGTTGCTGACGGAGGGAGTCATGGGCACAACAGCCAGGTGGCCGGTTCTCACCTTCACGGTCATCGTGCTCGCGCTGGGCGGGCTCGTGTTTCTCGCCGGCCTGCCGCGTGAGGTCACGCCGTTCGCGCTGGTCATCGTGATCCCGATCGCCGCCGTCGTGAGCGCCTGGTTCGTCGGTGGCGTTGCGATGGTCCGCGGTTTGTTTTCCCGAATCGTCCGCTGGCGTGTTCCCATCCGCTGGTACGTGCTCGCAATCGGCATCCCGCTGTTGGGGACGCTGGCGATCGATGCGGCCGGGATCGTCCTCGGCCAGGCCAGCCTGGACGAGGTCGTCGGCGCTGTGACCGCCACGGCCATCATCGTCCCGTTGGTGGTGTTCCTGCCCGCGCTCTTCGAGGAGTTCGCTTGGCGGGGCTTCGGCGTGGAAATCATGCTCGAGCGCGGCCACGGTTTCGCCTCGGCGGCTCTCGGGATCGGAATCGTCTTCACAGCGATCCATCTGCCACTCTACCTGCCAGGACAGCTCTACGACAGCCTTCCGTTGTGGCCGGTCGTCCTGATCCTGCTCGGCTATGCCGTCTTCCTGGCCTGGATCTACGTTGGCAGCGGCCGCAGCTCGCTCATGGCCGGCATCGGCCACGCGGCCCTCAACGGATTCGTCCCTCTCACCGCGGGGCTGGATGAAGTCTGGGTCTGGCAGGTGCGCGGCGTCATATTCGCCCTGATCGGCCTCGCAATCCTTGTCCTCGTCGGCCGTGGCGCGGTGCCTCGGGAAGGGCACTCCGCATGACATCCGCGACGATGGTTGCGAGTGGGCGCCAGAGTGCTCCGGCCGTGAGGCAGACGCGCAGTCAAGACGAGCCGTCGTGAGTGGGATGGAGCCGTCGATCGCGCCTACCTTGAGGATCTCTCGCAGGCCCGAAACGAAGACCCGCTAACTGAGCGGCCTGCGCTCGGCATTCCACGCTCATGCCACAACACTCAGGCCGATCTACTTCGTAAACAGCAGGTCCTCGAGTGTCGGCTCCACTCTCACTCACGCTCAGACCCGTCGAGACCCGCCCAGACCCGCTGGGGATCGGCGCATAAGTGGTCAGGTTGGGGGTCAGTTCCTGACTCCTCGGGCGGTCGTCGGATCACGGTTGGTTTGCCCCTTGTCGCGCGCAGTCGAGGATCGTGGCGATCGGCTACGAGGACGATGCCCAGGCCGTATGTGGAAAGCGTCGAGCTATGGTCCATTGCAGCCTCGCAGAAATCCAGAGCCCGCCCTGTCGAACATGAGGTTCCAAGCGGGGTTTCGTTTACCCCGCGTCGACTCCTAGCCCCAGAGCCTCGAACGCCGGCTCGAGCTCCTCGAGCGCCTTCTCGTCCTGTGATTGCAGTCCCGCTGCTATCGTCCGCACGAGGTCCGTCGGCGCGAGCAGGAAGTCTTGCCAACTCGTCCCGGGTCGAAGGCGGGGTTCGCGGGAGGTATCCCTGGCGCCGTTCCGTCGCGCCGCCACGCGTTGAACGCCGCATCCGCCGCATCCTGGGCCGCTCCACGGGCGAGGTAGTCGTGCCCCAATCGGCCGCGCGGACGCTGGGCGTAGGGCGACTTGCGCCCCATTGAGTAAAGGCGAGACGCTCGGCGTCGGTGAGCGCTTCCAGCCGCGCAACCAGGGCTGCTCCGTCGGTCATGAGGCGCTCCTCCTAACGCAACGTGACGGGCCGGTTGTCGCGCTCGGCGTAGTGCCAGGCCCCATCGTCGTCGAGCAGGCCGTAGGCGCCGGCAGGCCTGGGGTGGTAGGTCAGGGTCGGCGTGGCGAAGCGGGACCAGCGGGGATGACGAGTGTCTCCAGATCAGAAGTCGATCCCCAATACCAGGCGTGTCGCGGTCCTGTTGGCTGCACACGAAAGTCAACCGTGGCGCGCCAGGTCAGCTCGTCTCGCATCGACCGATCCTGCCTTGTCGTCAGGGATGTGCTCTGACGAAGGTCGGAGCCCGCAGTCGGGCGTCGTGCAGAGCTCCAGGTCCAGCTGCTTCATCCCCTCGGCCAATGGCGTGAAGCCGAGCCATCCGCCGAAGGAGCGCGAGGTCACGCCGGCCGGGACGCCGCGGACCAGGACGACCCCGCCAGAGTCGCCGACACCGACCGAGATGCGCGCCGCGATCATGCACGGAAAGTAATCGCCGTCCTGGTCGTTGAGGTTCTGCCCCTTCTCGAGCACGGCTCCGCTGCGGTAGGTGTTCCGGCCGTCGATCTCGGCGGTGTCCCCGATGGCGATGTCAGCGCAGCTCAGGGGCTCGGTGCCAGGGGCGATGACGCGATAGCCACCGACGCCCATGTCGACGACGTTGAGGTGGCCCCAGGGGATGCGGCCCTGCGCCACGACCAGGTAGTTGAGGTCGGAGCTCGCGCATCGATGATCAGGGTAGGGGCAGGTGGCATCGCGGGCGGCTGGGCCGAAGACACCGCGGATCGTCACGCCGTCGGGGTCGTAGGCAACCGTCCCAGGGCTCGTACAGTGGCCTGTGGAGGTCAGGACGATCGTGTCGCCTTGGCGGGCGTAGACCCCGCCTGAGCAGGCGCCCCAAAGCTGTTGGCCGGCCAGGACCGGCGGATCGTAGACGGGCGTCGTCCGGTGAGGCGTGGTGGCGGCTCGCAGGGCGGAGATGGCTCCGACAACGACCAGCGAGCTGACCATGGCGAACGTGATGAGACGCAGCGCGCGCAGGCGAGTCACCAGCTGGGCGGATACACGCCGTCGATGCAGGCAAGCCAGGTGTTATCACTGGTGTAGCCACCCAGCAGCTCGTAGCGGTTGCCTGTCTGTGCGACGACCTGGCCTCGGGTATCGAGCACGTTGACCTGGCCGAACAGGGTGCGCCGGCCGGTAAAGCCCACAGGCCATGTGACCGGCACCGTGGTGCGGCTCATGTCCTCCGACACGATCGCTGTCCCGGCCTCCTCGTCGGCGATGAGTCGGCCCGTGGTGTTAGCCAGGAAGCATTCACCACCGAGGTGATCCGACGTGCGCAGGGCGACCGGCGACGTCAACGGGCCGGAGATCGCGAGATAGAGCGCGAGCCCGACGAGAAGAGCCGCACCCGCAATCACGTAGAAACGGGAGTGTCGTCGCGATGTCATACGACTATCGATCACACAGGTCGAGGCGGCGCGCAAGGGGTCGAAGGTCACAGGGCGCACGGTCGGTTGCCGGGTGGCACCGCCGTTGCCCGGGCAACGCTGAGCGAGGGCGCGCGCGGGCCAACGACCTTCGATTTCAGGCACTCGTGGCGCGCTTGTGCGTCAAGGACCGTTGGTCAGTCGGCGGGGCGGGCTACGACGTCGGCGGTGGTCCGGTTACGTCTCCGAGGGGAGCGGTCCGGGGCCGACGCTGTCCGCGATGGACACCCACCCGCCGGCTGATGGGCCGGTGACCACCTTCACATACCGCGAGCTCCGCCGCCAGCAGGGGTGGTGGGGCGACGATGCAGCGGCGTGGGCTGCGCAGTTTGCCGATCAGGTGGCCACACCACCGCCGGTTCACCGCACGTCGACGCCAGTAGGGACGCGAGCGCGCGTGCGATGCCAGGTCGATGATGCCGCCGCCCTCGAGGCGCTTGTCCGTCACTTGGACGCCAACCGTGGGAAGCCGGTCAGCCTGGCAGCCCGAGCCGGGGCTGCCGACCAACCGCAGCGTGAACCAAGGGAATGTCATCGATCCAAGCGTCGTCGACGGCAGCCTTGAACCGTGGGCCGGATCAGCGTTCGGCTCGAATTGGGATCTCGACCATCGCAGCAGCGGGCGACAGGAGCTTGAACACCGTCACGGCGCCGAACCCCTTCAACTCGAGGTCGCGACCCTGATCGAAGGCGAACCCCGCGTCGGCCCCCATCTCGTGTACGAGATCCGAGGTCAGGACTCCGCCGGGGTCCGCGGCGTCGCAGATCCGGCTTGCGAGGTTGACGGTCGAACCGAACAGGTCGTCGTTGTGGTCGACCGGTCTACCGGCAGCGATCCCGATCCGCACGCGAAGCTCACGCGTCGCTCCGCCGGCCATCCTGGCCCGGAAGTCGTCCTGGATGACCAGGGAGCATCGGAGCGCATTCGCGAGATCCTCGAACGAGGCCATGATCCCGTCGCCCGTGTGCTTGACCTCGCGTCCGTGCCACGTCACCAGCGATCGCCGGATGATCAGGTCGTGTTCGGCGAGCAGTCTCATGTAGGCCTCCTCGCCGACCTCCTGGAGCAGCGCCGTGGATCCGGTGAGATCCGTGAAGAGGATCGTCCGGAAGGCTCCCTTGACTTGCGCGTGGTCGACCGGATCGCTGACCTTGCCGAGGAACCGGAAGACGTCGTCCTCGGAGACGGCGATGATCTCGTTGGGGACGAAACCATGCCCCTCCCGATGGACCGCCTGCAAGTCCTCAGGCCGCGAAGCCGTGGCGAGACAGAACACCTCACCATGCGCCGCATCGAACCAATAGGCCAGGAACTTGACACCGTGCTCCGACTCGAGCGCGATGTCCGTGAGGTGCGCGCGCGCGACCTCCTCCGCCGTGATGCCGGGCAGGTCGTGACGGTCCATGTAGAGCGGCATCAGGTCGTCCCCTCGGACGCATGGGCGCGGCCGTTGCGCGATCGGCCCGTAGCAGCATGCACAGGCGTCGACGTCTCGGCGGCTTGCGAGGCGAGCGCGGTGTACGCCTCGAACGCGGCGTCCACCCCTGCGCGATCGCCCGTGCCCACCAGGTCCAGCAGGAGCCCCCGGAACACCGCGAGGCCGAGGCGCGCCCGGGCGCGGACCAGGGCGGGCGGCACGTCCGGCGTGGCGCCCAGGGCGACCGTTCGTTCCAGCCAGTCGTCCACGGCGCCCGGTAGCAGCCCGGCGAACGGCTCCTCGCCCTGCAGCGCGCGGGCGTAGCACTCGAAGAACAGGCGCTCGGCGGGCCAGAGCTGCGGATCGCGGAGCCGTTGCCACATCGTGACGACGAGGTCGCCCAACTCCCCGTCGAGCGACTCCATGAACCGCTTCTGGTCCTCCTCGACGGCCTCGACGACGGCGGTCATGAGCCCATGCCGCGAGCCGAAGTGATGGATCAGCATCCGGTGGCTGGTGCCCACGGCGGCGGCGATGTCGCGCAGCGAGCGGTCGCGGAGGCCCTCGCGCGCGAGGTCGTCGATGACGGCCGCCAGGAGGTCTTGACGCTTCATTTGGCGTGAGTGTACCATCTGGTACATTCTGTACCAAGTGGTACATCAGCGTCCAGCACAGGTGGAATCGGAGAGATGAAGAGCAGGTTCGCGGCCGAGCGCCGCATGAACGTCCCGGCGCAGGTCGCCTACCACTGCCTCGCCGACTATCGCGAGCACCACCGACCGGACGGCTTCCTGCCCCCGGCGTTCTCTGCCTTCGCGGTGCACCGGGGAGGCGTAGGCGCCGGCACGGAGGCGTCCTGGACGGTCGACCTGGGCGGCCAATCGCGCCGCATGTCCGCGACGATCACCGAGCCGGAGCCCGGTCGGCGGCTGGTGGAGACCGGGGAAGGCGTCGTCACCACGTTCACAGTGGCGCCCACAGGCGACGGGTGTGTCGTGCGCTTCGACACCGTGTTCGACGAACCGGGGCTGGGCGGCATCGTCCTGCGGCTGTTCATCAAACGGATGCTCGGCCCGCTGTACGCCGACGAGCTTGAGCGGCTCGATGCGTATGCGCACGCGCACGGCCCGGTGGCGGTCGCAGCGTGATGACTGATTCGGACGGTTGCAGGTTGCGGGATCGATCCGCGATCCGATAGAAGGAAGGACTGACATGAAGATCGGCATCAATGGCGTCGGGATCGCCGGACCCACGCTCGCGTACTGGCTGCGCGAATACGGCCACGAGCCTGTCCTGTTCGACCAGGCGGACCGCCTGCGGACCGAGGGCTACGTCGTCGACTTCTGGGGCCTCGGCTACAACGTGGCCGAGCGGATGGGCATCATCGACGAGCTGCGCGCGAAGGCGACCGAGCAGGAACGGCTCAGCTTCGTGGACGGTCACGGAAAGGAGGTCGCCCATCTCGATGCCGGCAAGGTCCGCGAGCAGTGGAACGGCCGCTTCATCACGGTCCCTCGCGGCGCGATCTGTCAGGCGGCCTTCGACGCCTGCGGCGACGTGCGCGCCGAGTTCGGGGTGCACATCGTCGGCATCGACGAGCGCTCCGACGGCGTCGAGGCGGTCCTCTCGGACGGCCGAAGCGAACGGTTCGACGCGATCGTGGGGGCGGACGGCCTGCATTCGGCTGTTCGCGAGCTGGTGTTCGGGCCCTCGAGCCGGTTCGAGCACTTCCTCGACGCCTACGTGGCCGCCTTCCGCGGTCCGGACTATCCCCACGTCAACCCGGGCTGGTACGTGGCTCACTCCATCGCCAACCGATGGGCGGCGCGGATCCAGCGGTACGACGGGGTGACCGTGATCCTGCTGATCTTCCGGGCCGGGCTCCTGGACCACGAGCCGCGGCCCGACGAGGTCAAGGCTGCCTTGCGACAGGTCTACGAAGGCATGGGCTGGGAGGTCCCCGAGATGCTCGGGTATCTCGACGATGGACCCGTCTACTTCGACCGCGTGAGCCAGATCCGGATGCCGACCTGGTCCAAGGGCCATGTCACGCTGGTCGGGGATGCCGCAGCCTGCGCCTCGCTGCTCGCAGGGGAGGGCACCGGTCTGGCGATGATCGAGGCCTACGTGCTCGCCGGGGAGCTCAACGCAGCGGGCGGCGATGTGGCCCTGGCGTTTCGAAGGTACGAGGAGAAGCTCAAGGCATTCGTCGCCGGTGAGCAGAAGGGCGCGCTCATCTTCCGCTCGTTCTTCGTCCCATCAAGCCGCGTGGGCGTCCTGGCCCGCAACCTGGTGACCCGGCTCGCTGCCTTGCCGGGGATGACGAAGGTCGTCGCCGGGCGGACCGTCCCACCCTTCCCGCTCGAGGACTACCGGGTAGGCGCCGCACCCGCTCGGTGACCGCGTCGGAGGACCGCCTGCGACAGCGCGCTTGTCGACCCGTCGCCGTCGAGTCACACGCGCCGGTCCCGGGCCGATGATGTCGCGCGTTCGCCCTAGCCGTCGTCATGGCTGACGAGTTAGGCTTCACGGGTCATGGATGCACGCGAGAAGATGAACGTGGCCCCTGGGCGCACGTCGCTGGTGGTGGCGGCCAGCGACGGCCCTGGTGGATAGGTACGACCTCACCGCACCCCCACGTCCTCGAGCGACCGACACACCGGATGATCTAGCCGGGCCCCCGCGCGTCCGCCGGGCCCCCTGAGGATGGACGTCGTCCTCGCCGGCGGCATCTTCGTCGTCGCCTACGCCCTGATCGCCTCGGAGCGCTTCGATCGCACCTTGGTCGCCCTGCTGGGCGGCCTGCTGGTCGTCGTCCTCGGGATCGTCGACCAGGAGGAGGCGTTCGCCGGGATCGACTTCAACGTCATCTTCCTGCTGGCCGGGATGATGATCCTGGCCGGCGGACTCAGTAAGACCGGCTTCTTCGAGTACGTCGCCGGACTCGCCATCCATCGGTCTCGTGGGGAGCCGTTCCGACTGCTCCTGATCCTGGCTGTCGCGACGGCGCTGCTCTCGGCCGTTCTCGACAACGTGACGACGGTCGTCCTGCTGACGCCGGTCACCCTGTCGATCGCGCGGACCCTCAAGGTCTCGCCGTTCCCATACCTCATCAGCCAGATCTTTGCGTCGAACATCGGCGGGACTGCGACGCTTATCGGCGATCCGCCTAACATCCTCATCGGCTCGGCAGCCGGGCTCGACTTTGCCGACTTCCTCGTCAACCTGGCGCCGGTCGTCGTCGTGATCATGGCGGTCTTCCTGGCGATGCTCTGGTTGTTGTTCGGGCGTTCGATGGCCGATGACCAGGACCGGCTGGACGTGATGGCCATGCTGGACCCGTCGGCGGCGATCACCGACCGACCGCTCATGATCCGGGCGCTCGCTGTGCTCGGTCTGACCCTTGTTGGGTTCCTCTTCCATTCAGTGATCGGCGTGGAGGCCGCGACGATCGCCCTCCTCGGTGCCACCGTCCTGATGCTTGTCGGCCCACTTGATCCGCACGAGTCCCTGCGCGACATCGAATGGAGCACCCTCTTCTTCTTTGTCGGCCTGTTCATGCTGGTCGGGGCCGTCGTCCACGTCGGAATCGTGGGCACCGTCGCTTCGGCCCTCGCCGACGTCGTTGATGGACGCCTCGGGGTCGCGACCATCGGCATCCTGTGGGTGTCCGCCTTTGGCTCCGCGATCGTCGACAACATCCCGTATACGGCTACCGCGATCCCGATCATCGAGGAGATGATCGCGACCGGGCTCGACGGCGAGCCCCTGTGGTGGGCGCTGGCCCTGGGCGCATGCCTCGGCGGCAACCTCACGATCGTCGGTGCCTCGGCCAACATCGTCGTAGCCAACCTCGCGGCGCGCGACGGGCACCCGATCACGTTTGGGCAGTTCGTGCGATACGGCTCCGTCGTGGTGCTCATGTCGCTCACAATCTCGACCGCCTACCTGTGGCTGCGGTACCTGTGATGCGCGACGAGGGAGAACCGATCAGCCGCGGCCAGGTGGATCGGCGTGCGGCCGACAGGCGGGCACTCGGGAGCACCCTATGGTTCGTTGCGTTCTTCACCGGGGCCGTGCTCATCAGCGGCATCCTCGCGATCCTCGGCATTGAAGCCCTGCAGGCGCTCGGCGCGTGGCCGACGCCGGAGGCCCCGCCCGATGTGCCTTAGCCAGGCAGTCGGCAGCGGGGCGGGTCGCCGCGAGCCGCGGGATGACGTCGGTGAGCGATCTCGCGAACGCCACGACGGACCTAAGCGAGCCGTACCGGGGCGGTGTGCTGGCGGTTGACCAGGGTCGACCTATGGTCGTCGACTTGCCGGCTCCATTGAGACCGATGAGTTCGTAGATCTCGCCGCGATTGAGCCGGCCACCCCACTCCACACGATGCTGACGACCGAACGTCGGAGGGCGTGCTTCAGGTCGGTGGCACGGGGTCCATGGGGCCGAAGCCTAGCCCAGGGGGAAGGTCCATCTGTGGTGGTGAGATGCATGCCTTGATCCGGTGCGACGCGCCCGCAGCGTGAACGACGACCGGGCGAGACACCGGCTGGTCTAGCCTTGCGGTATGAGCGATCAAGCCATCACGACCGAGGCACTGACCAAGCGCTACGGCGGCGACGTTCTCGCGGTCGACGGGGTGAACCTGCGGGTCGCTCGTGGCGAGATCTACGCGTTCCTCGGCCTCAACGGCGCCGGCAAGTCGACCACGATCCGAATGCTGCTGGGGATGATCAAGCCTTCCGCCGGGCACGCCGAGTTGTTCGGCGTCCGCGTTGCCTCGGGAGCAAACGATCTGTGGCGTCGCGTCGGTCACCTCGTCGAGGCGGCCACCGCCTACCCAGAACTCACGGTCGTCGAGAACCTCGACGTCGCGCGGCGACTCGCCGGGATCGAGGATCGCGGGCGGGTGGACGCGATGATCGACCGCCTTGCGCTCGGCGCCTACGCAGGTCGGCGGGCCGGCACGCTCTCGCTCGGCAACCTGCAGCGGCTGGCCCTCGCGCGCGCCCTGCTGCACGGACCCGAGCTCCTGATCCTCGACGAACCCGCAAACGGCCTCGATCCCGCGGGCGTGATCGAGATCCGCGACCTGCTGCGCGACCTGGCACAGCGCGAGGGCGTCACGGTCTTCATGTCCAGCCACATCCTGGGCGAGGTCGACCTCCTCGCGGATCGAATCGGCATCGTTCACCGGGGACACCTGGTCGAGGAACTCGACAGCGACGCCCTGGAGCAGCGGCGCGACCGACGAGTCGTGGTGGAGACTCGCGATCTCGAAGCGGCCGGGACCGCCTTGCGGGCGGCCGGCATGACGCCTCAGCGGCGAGGCGAGGGGCGACTCGAACTCCGCGACCCGATGGCAATCGAGGCGCCGGAGCGGGTGGCGGAAATCCTTGTCGCGGCAGGGGCGCCGCCGTCCCACCTCGCGATCGCACGCGAGTCGCTCGAGGAGCACTTCATGCGCCTCACCAGCGACGAGGCGGACGCGGCATGACGAACGTCCGCGCAGCCGTCTCGAGCGAGTTCCTCAAGAGCCGCCGGTCGCGTGTGCCCTGGGGAGTCGCCGTCGGGTTCTCGATAGCTCCGCTGGTCATGGGCCTGTTCATGGTCATCCTGAAGGACCCCGAAGCCGCCCGGGCGCTTGGCCTGCTCGGGGCCAAGGCACAACTGACCGCCGGGACCGCGGACTGGCCGACCTACTGGTCGCTCCTCGGCCAGGCCGTGACCGTCGGGGGATCCATCCTGTTCGCATTCCTGACGGCTTGGGTGTTCGGACGCGAGTTCGCGGACCGGACCGTCCGCGGGCTGCTCGCGACCGCCACACCGCGGCGCACGATCGTCGTCGCCAAGGCCCTGGTCATCGCGGCGTGGGGCACAGCGATCGCCGCATGGATCCTGCTCCTCAGCCTGGTGATCGGCTGGCTGATCGGCCTCCCTGGCTGGTCCGCTTCTGCGGCGACCCAGGCGCTCGCCACCATCGGCTTCGCGGCGCTCCTGACGATCGCCCTCCAGGGAATGACCGCCTTCTTTGCCGGGGTCGGTCACGGCTACATCGCGCCGCTTGGCTGGGCGGTCGCCATGGTGGCCGCCTCGCAGGTCCTCGCCGTCCTCGGGTGGGGAGCGTGGTTCCCCTGGGCGGTGCCGGCAATCCTCGCTGGAGCCGGGGGCGTTGCGGTCGAACCCGTCGGTCCGGGCGGCATCGCGATGGTCGTCCTCGCGGCCATCGTCGGGGTCATCGCGACGATCGCCTGGTGGGAGCGCGCCGACCAAACGGGCTGAGCCCGGTCCGGCGATCTTCGACCCGCGGTGCACGGCACGTCAGGGGAGTCGACCCGACGGCCCGCCCAGCCCCCGCGAGACCGCCGACGACGTGGTCGTCGGTCTGGGATCGAGCGATCGAGGGTCCGAACGCCGAGCGCGATGCTCAGGTGAGCCTGTGGCCCGTCTGCTCCATGACGTGGCCTCGCGTGTCATCGAATCGAACGTGCATGGTCGTGCCATCCCGATCGACTTGCCACCGCGTCACCTGGACGACCGCGCCGTCCTTCAGGTTCGACTCCTCGATTGTCCGCTCGTCGATCACCTGTATCGAGACGCCCGTGAAACGCGGATCTCCGTGGTACGGCGCGACGGTTCCGTCGAGCCTTGCCGTGAACGACCTTCCCAACATGTCGGACATCGTCAACGAGCCACCGGCGATCCGATACGTGGTGTCCTCGTCGTGGTTGAGGAGGTCCCTCGCGACCACCGTCCAGGTTCCCGACAGCACATGCGCCCCCGCTTCCGAAGACCCGATGCGGGCGGCCGACATGACGAACATGACAGGTCGTCCTCGGCCCTCTGGCGCGCCCGCGAGCGGCACCATGATCGGCACCACGACGCCCCCGACCTCCATCTCCGCAGTCCAGGTCTCGGTCCTGCTCTGGCCGTCGGCCCAACGATCGTCGTCGCCTCGAAAACGACGACCCCGCCGCGACGTCCGAGCTGCCGCACGGTCCGGTCGTCAACGACCGTGACTGGTTCAGGCCGCGCGGATGTCCCGTCGGCTGAACCCGACGATCGCCAGCCCCACCAGCACGAACACGGGCACGATCAGGGCCGCGGATCGCCACGGCTCGGCCGCGTTCACCAGCGGGTCACCGCCCAGGGCCCACTTCCAGGGCGAGAGGCTGCTGACGGGCTTGAGTACATCGCTCAACGGAAGCAACGCGGCGATGAGGTAGCCGCCGACCGTAGCGGCGACCCCGATCGCCAGGACCAGGGAGGGTCGGGGCAGCCAGCCTGCGACCGCCAATGCCAGTGCGCCGAATACGAGCGCGAGCAGCCCGCAGAGCACCACGGTCGAGACGACCCGCATCGTGTCGATCTGCAGGCCCACCACCACGTCGCTGACGAGCTGGACGACAAGGACTGACGACGTCAGGATCGCGAGCCACACGATGAGCGCAACCGTTCGGCCAACGAACACGGATCGACGCGTGACGGGCTGAGTCAGGTACGTCTCCATCCGCCCTGCGTCCTCCTCCGCGGCGGTCAAGCCGTTCGCGGCGGCGACCGCCGCGATGGCCAGGAGCAGCGGCACGATGAACTCGTACAGGTTGCCCCGGAGGAAGCCGGCGGGTGTCCCGAATCCGGCTAGTCCGAAGGCCTCGACCACGCCCGACGGCAGCTGATCGATCGCTTCGCTGATGCCCGAGGATCCCCGGAACGCCGGCCAGAACGCGACGGTCACGGCGACGAGGGACCCGAGCCCGATCCCCCAGCCCAGGAGGGATCGGCGCATCTGGCGGAGAGGGCCCAACGCGAGTTCGAGGTAGGTGCTGTTCACGAGTGATCTCCATAGAGATCGAGGAAGGCGTCCTCGAGGTTCGGCTCCTCCATGACAAGGCTGGCAACGGAATGCCGGGCGAGGACCGCAAGAACGGGATCGACCGGTCCCGACAGGGTCGCCCCCAACCGCCTGCCTTCGATGACCGGGTCGACGAGGCCCGGGGTCGCACGGATCTCCGACGGATCGACGTCTGCCGCGAACCAGACCTCGATACGCTGGCGCGCCCGACCTCGCAACTCCTCGACTGTCCCTTGGACCACGATCCGCCCGGCTCGCAGGACCGCCACGCGATCGGCAGCCCGCTGGACCTCGCTCAGGACGTGCGACGAGAGGAAGACAGTGCCCCCCGCATCGCGCGCCTCGGCGACCATCGCCAGGAACTCGTGCTGCATCAGCGGATCGAGCCCACTCGTCGGCTCATCGAGGACCAGCAGGTCCGGGCTCGGCGCGAAGGCGAGGAGCAGGGCGACTTTCCGCCGATTGCCCGACGAGAGATCGCGCATCGGCCGATCGAGGTCGATCTGCAGGCGCCCGGCGATCGAGTCGACCCGCGCCTCATCGAGGCCGCCTCGGAGCCGGCCGATAGAGGTGACGAGCTGGCGCGAGGTCATCCGCTCGGGCAGTCGAAGCTCGCCCGCGACATACCCGATACGGCGCCGGACATCGACGCCATCACGACGCGGCTGCTCTCCGAGCACCTCGACGGTTCCGCTCGTTGGCCGGATGAGATCGAGCAGGCACCGGATGGTCGTGCTCTTGCCGGCCCCGTTGGGACCGACGAAGCCGAACACCTCACCGGGCCGAACCTCGAGGTCGATGCCACGCACGGCCTCGACGGTGCCGAAGTGTTTGACGAGGCCCGTCACGCGGATCGCGGCGACGGACTCCCTGGAGGACGGGATCGTTGGCACCTGCGCGTCCACCGCTACGCTCATTCCGGTTCGGCGACCCAGGCGATCGCCGCGTCCCGCTCGGCGAGTCCGAACCGCTTGAACTTGCCGGGCACCATCCACCCGAAGGCCGTCGACAGATGGGCGACCCACCCGAGGTCGCTGACGACGGCTGTTCGCTTCCAGGCATTGGCATGGGAAACGAGGCCCGCGTCCTCCTTCATCGCGCCCGGCGAGTAGCCCGTGAAGCGATCACCGAGGACAAGGAGGAGGCGCACACCTCCGCCCGCTGCGCCCCGCGCCAAGGCCGGCATCAGGACGTCTTCGTAGTCCGCCGCCTCGATCTTGCCTACCGCCTCGAATCCAATGACTCCTTCGGGGAGGCCGGCGATGAGTTCGAACACGATTCGCTCCTTTCGTGGTGGTGCGATCTGGCATCTACCCGCGTCCGGGCCGAACGGCGTGCCGTTTGGGGCGTGCGGGCGGGATCTGGAGTGCGGCGACGAGGGCCGCCGTCACACCGGCGACGTCCAGGTCGGGATTGACCAGCCGGTGCAGCAGGACACCATCGAGGGCCGCGGCGATGACGACGGCAGCCGCCTCGGGCTCCGCCCCTCCCGCGTCTCGAATCCTGTCCGTGAGGGCAGCGCGGACGTCGTCGTATACCTGCGCCAGGACGGCTCGCATCTGCGCATCTCGGCCGCCCTCGAGCATCGCCTCGTAGAGCAAGGCGAAACGGTCCGATTCGGTGTCGATCCGAGTCACCGCATCGACGCATGCGGCGATCGCATCGGGAAGTGGGACATCGGCGAGCAGGGCACCCATCGGCCCCTCGACCTCCTCGGCCATGGCCGCGAGCACCGCTTCACGCCGCAGCGCATCCATCGAACCGAAGTGGTAGTGCACGAGACCAGGATTGACGTGTGCGAGAGCCGCGACCTGCCGGGTCGTGACCGCGCTCCAGCCGCTTCTGGCGATCGCGGTGGCCGTCGCAGCCAGAAGCGCGTCGCGGGTACCTCGGGCGGAACCGCGGCTTGCCTGACCAGCTGGACCGTCGGGACCAACGAGTTGGTCAGTTGCCTTAGGCATTTGCCCAGTCTACCGATCGTGTCGCGGCTTGGCAAACGCGGGAAGTCATCGATTGCCAGAGCGATCGTCGGCACCCCACAATCGCCCCGATGAAGCCATCCGGGCAAGGACTCGACGGGTGTGCCAAACCGCTCTGGCCCACGTCCCCCGCAGCGACCCGGACGTCGTATCGTCGGTCTAACACCGACCAAGTCCGACCTGCGTGATGTGGTTGCGCGGCGTGATCCGGCATGGTTCGGGAGGCACCAGTGACTGATCGTTTCGTGACGCGAGGGTTCGTCGGCCGGCGCGGCGCTCAGGACCCCGGGCACAACGACGTCGCGGCGCGGATACCACCCGGTCAGTACCTGACGACGGACTTCCCCGTCCTCTCGGCCGGGCCGACGCCTCGAACGCCAGTCGACCGGTGGTCGTTCTCGATCGACGGCCTGGTTGGCGAGCCGATCAGCTGGACCTGGGATGCGTTCCTGGCGCTCCCCAGCCGGGAGTGGACGGTCGATATCAGCTGCGTGACGAAATGGACCAAGCTCGACATGCGCTGGCGCGGCGTCAGCGTCGATACGCTGTTCGAGCATGTCGACCTCGACCCCGCCGCGGCGTTCGCGATCGCCTGGTCGGATGGCGGGTACACGACGAACCTGCCGCTGGAGGACATCCTCAACGGCCAGGCATTCGTGGCCTTCGAGTACGACGGCAGGCCCCTCGCACCCGAGCATGGCGGTCCGGCTCGGCTGGTCGTGCCGGGACGCTACTTCTGGAAGAGCGCGAAGTGGGTGCGTGGCCTGCGCCTCCAGTCGAACGACGAACCCGGATTCTGGGAGTCGCTCGGGTACCACAATCGCGGTGACCAATGGCTCGAAGAGCGCTACAGCGGCGACTAGGAGCCTTCGACCATGGCCGGCCCGATCTCCTGGCAACTCGCGACTGTGATCGCGATCCGCGACGAGACGCCCACCGTCCGCTCGTTCTCGCTACGCGTCCCCTCGTGGACTGGACACCGTCCTGGCCAGCATATTGACCTGCGCCTGACCGCCGAGGATGGCTACAGCGTCGAGCGGAGCTACTCGATCGCGTCTGAGCCGGAACGCGCCGACGAGATCGAGATCACCGTCGAGCGCATCGACGACGGCGAGGTCTCGCCCTTCCTCCACGAAGTCGTGGTCGTCGGGGACACGCTCGAATTGCGAGGCCCGATCGGCGGCTACTTCATCTGGGAGGCAGCACTGGGCGGACCCCTGTTCCTGGTCGCCGGCGGCTCCGGCGTCGTGCCGCTGATGGCGATGTTGCGCCATCGGACGCGGGCCGGATCGCGCATACCGACACGCCTGCTGTTCAGCTCGCGGCACTTCGAAGAGATCATCTATCGCGAGGAACTCGACGAGCTCGTGTCGAACGCCGACGGGCTCGAGGTGTTCCACACGCTGACCAGATCACAGCCGGCGGGTTGGTCGGGGTTCGCTCGCCGTATCGACGAACGGATGCTCGCAGAGGTGCTCGAACCATTGGGCGTCTCGGCGCGAGCCTTCCTGTGCGGACCGACTCCGCTTGTCGAAACGGCGGCGAATGCGCTCCTTCGCGTTGGCCTGCCGCCCGATCGCGTCAGGACCGAACGCTTCGGCCCCAGCGGCACCTAAGCGAAGGAGGATCCGCCGATGACCGCCGATCCAGCCAGGGAACCGGCCCAGGACCACGTCCTTGACGGTAACGCGTCCGCGGGACCGCTAGCGACGGCGTTCGGCACGGAGATGACGGTCGTCCCCGGGAAATGCGCGCACTGCGGCGCGGTGCATGTGGTCGCCGAGCTGCGCGCCTACGTGCGAGCCCCGGGGACGGTCCTGCGATGTCCAGTCTGCGACGGGATCATTCTCCGGATCGTCGAGACCGACGGGGCGACCTATGTCGATGCCCGAGGGGCGGCGTACCTGCGCTTCGAGCGCCGATGAGTTCCTCCGGCTGGCCGACCATCGACCGGCCCTCGTGACCATCGTTCGCCTGGTGGCCGTCAACTTCGGGGGTCAGCCGTTGAGGTCGCGCCGCATGAAGGCGCGCAACTCGACGACGAGACCGTGTTCCGCCGATCGTTCGGCTGGAGTCTGCCATCAACGGCGTCATCGGAACGTCATCAGGTTCGATGACGCTCGGAGGGTCAGTACGACCATGAGGACGGCGGATGGAGTGGCTTGGCGATCTCGAGCGCGGCTTCGCGAGTGCGATCTATCCCAATCGAGTCCTGATCGCAGTCGTCGCGGTCGTGATCGTGATGCTCGTGATGTTGCTGGCATGGCGCGGCCGCTGGGATCGGAGCATCAGGCACCATCCTCGAACGGCTACAGGGGGGCTGCTGCTCGGGCTCGTCCTCATCGTCCCCGCGGCGTGGTACCTGGGTTCACCGTTATTGCAGTCGACGACGATCGACGAGCCGGCGCCGGTTGCGGAGATCGAGGCGAGCGCGGTCCCGTCCATGACCCCGCCAGCGACGGCCAGCGTCGACCCGCCGACGTCGCGATCCAGCGAGGCACCGGCAGGGACACCGACTTCGCAGCCCTTCACGCCGATCGAGCGATCAGGCTCCTTCGACGGCGCCGACGACTTCCATTTCGCGCGCGGAGGGGCGCGGCTCATCGAGACCGCGCCTGGCAGGTTCACGCTTCGGCTCGAAGACTTCGCGGTGCGCAATGGACCCGACCTGTTCGTGTACCTGTCACCATCGGCTGAGGGCTACGCCAAGAACGCAGTCGAACTTGGTCGGCTCAAGGCGGACCGCGGCAACCAGAACTACCGCGTCCCGGCCGGTACCGACGTCAGTTCGTCTCGAAGCGTCGTGATCTGGTGCAAGCAGTTCGGCGTGCTGTTCGGCACGGCGCCGTTGACGTGACGCTGGCTCGGCAGGGTCCGAGCCACGGTATTGACATTGGACCGACTCCAAGGTCTAGCCTGCCGCTCATAGCAGAAACCCGAGACCGGATTCCTGGTCATCGCCGACCTCACCGGCCACACCGCCTACCTCTCGGGGAGTGAGATCGAGCACGCGCCGGCCATCGCAGGCGACCTCCTGGAGACGATCGTCGGCCGCCTCGAACCGCCGTTCCGTTTGCGGCCCGCGGCCGTCATAGCGAGCGAAATCGGCGACGACTCTCGACCCATGATCGACGCATCAGGGTGAGGCAAGTCCGCCGTTACCAGCCCGTCTTCGGGCTAGTTCGGACACAGCAGGTCCTCGGTGCAAATCCGACTGTCGGCTCCCCTTCCCCTCGTTTGTGCTCGGGTTGCCGGCTGCCCGCCTGACCAGCGTCGACCTCGACTCGTTCCTCCTCCCCCCCGGGGACTACCGTCTCAACGAGCGGTTTGCAAACCACGAGCGGGAGGAGCCACATGCTGAGGCAGGTCGCGGAGGGTGTGCTCACCCACGAGAGTGAGTTCATCCAAACCAACACCGTGGTCGTGCAAGGCCAGGCTGGCGTGTTGCTCATCGACCCCGGGGTGACCGGCGACGAGATGGCCTGCCTCGAGAACGACCTTCGCGCGTTGGACCAGCCCGTCGTGGCAGGGTTCTCGACGCATCCGCATTGGGATCACCTGCTCTGGCACGAGCAGCTCGGCGCCGCGCCCCGGTACGGCACGGCGCGCTGCGCGGCCACCGTCCGAGATCTGATGTCGGACGCCGATTGGAAGTCTCACGAAGCCGAGGAGTTGCCGCCCGAGATCGCCGAGGACGTGCTGCTCGACCTGCTCGGCCTCATTGCCGGCCTGCCCGCCGAGGCGACGCGGATCCCGTGGGATGGCCCGCACGTCCGGATCCTCGAACATCAAGCGCATGCCCCAGGCCATGCGGCGCTGTTGATCGAGAAACGCGGGGTTCTCGTCGCCGGCGACATGCTCTCGGATGTCCTGATCCCGATGCTCGACCTGAACGCCGCCGACCCGGTCGAGGACTACCTCGCCGCACTGCGGCTGCTCGAGGGCGTGGCGGGCGAGGTCGATGTCCTGGTCCCTGGCCACGGGTCCATCGGTGGAGCTGATCAGGCACACGCACGGATCGACCAGGATCGGGCGTACGTGCAGGCACTGCGCGACGCCGATGTTCTCAGTGACCCGAGGATCGGTCCATCGGCCAAGGACGGTTGGGACTGGGTGGCCGACGTGCATGAAGGGCAGCGCCAAAGTCTCGCCCAGCTGAATGCATGCCCTCCGTAATGCCGAAGGACTCTCATGGCCGATCCCCATGCGACGGCGCCGGCGCGATGCTGGGAGCCGTACCGGGCGGCGCGGACTCTCGAGGATCGTTCCGGTCCGGCCCTCCAATCACACCGGTACGCCACCACGGGTAACCCGCGAGCGTTCTGGAGGCCGAGCCATGGGTGAGCTTGTTGGTATCGCACGATTCAGGTTTCACGAGGGCAAGCGCGAGGAATACCTGCGCTTGTCCGATCAGGCCATGGAGATCGTGCGGACGAAGGACTCCGGCACGCTGCAATACGACATCTACCTCAACGACGATCAGTCCGAGGTCATGTTCATCGAGCGGTACCGGGACTCCGAGGCGGCGATGGAGCACGCCGCGAATCTCGGCGACTTGTTCGCGGCGGTCCTCGCGACGGTCACCGTGATTCACGGCGAACTGCTCGGTGAGCCGAGCGAGGAGCTCAGAGCCAAGTTGGCCGGCAGCGAGGTCCCGGTCGTGTTCACGCCCTACAAGTCGATGTAGGCACGAGTCGCCTGCCTGGGCCGGGGCTGCCACGCGCCGTCGCTACGTTCGCAGACGACACACCACCGTGAAGCCCATGCCGGTTCAGGCACCCGCACGGGTGAACGTCACATGCGTCACTCCGCTGGGTGAGGCGGTGGCTTCGATCGCATAGTCGTGCTCGAGGCCCTCCAGCCCATCCCACAGGCGCACGCCCCGGGCGAGGATGATCGGGACCACCGTGATGTGCATGTGGTCGATGAGCCGTGCAGCAAGGAACTCGCGGATCATCGTGGGACCCCCGCCGATGCGAACGTCCCGGCCAACCGCGCCCTCGCGCGCCGTCTCGAGCGCCTCGGCCGGCGAGGCGTCGATGAAGTGGAAGGTGGTGCCGCCCTCCATCTCGATCGACGGGCGCCGGTGATGGGTGAGGACGAAGACGGGCGTGTGAAACGGCGGGTTGGGACCCCACCAGCCCTTCCATTCCGGGTCCTCATGCCATCCTGGCCAGCCGAACTTTCCGGCACCCATGATCTCGGCGCCGATCCCCTGATCATGCAGCCGCACGAAAGCGTCGTCGAGGCCGCCGCTACCGCCGGGCTCGCCGACGCTCTGACGCCACCATCGGGTGGCGAACATCCATTCGTGCAGCCGCTCGCCGGCGTGGCCGAACGGCTCGTCGCGGCTCAGACCTTCGCCTGTGCCGAAACCGTCGAGCGAGATGGAGAAGAATTGCACGCGGGCGAGCGACATGGCTCTTGCTCCCTTCTGGGGTGGGAGGTCAACGCTCAATACGATGACCGAGAACGCGCTGTTCCTCCTGCCGGCGCTCCGGCGCGCTCGCGACCTCATCGATCGCGAGTACGCCGAGCCGCTCGACCTCGATGCGATGGCCCGCGAAGCGGGCTACTCGCGATTCCACTTCGCTCGGGCGTTCGCGGCAGCCTACGGTGAGACGCCGCGTGCGTATCTCACCCGGCGCAGGATCGAGCGCGCGAAGACGCTCCTGCGGACCGCGAACCTGTCCGTCACCGAGATCTGCGTTCTGGTCGGCTTCGCGAGCCTCGGCTCGTTCAGCGCGCGATTCCGAGAGCTCGTCGGGCAATCGCCGAGCGAGTACCGCGACGACGCGGTCGCCCGGGCCGGCGTCCCACCGATCCCCGGCTGCATGGTGTTGATGTGGACACGGCCGCACCCGGATGGAGAGCAATCGGGAAGAAGCACGGCACACGCGGGTCCGGCTACGGTGGCCGCAGAGCTACAGCCGAAGGAGCACCGATGATCAGCCGCCTCAACCACGTGAACGTGTTCGTGCTCGACCAGGATCGGGCGAAAGCCTTCTACACCGAGACCCTCGGGTTCGAGCTTCGCAACGACGCCGTCCTCGACGGCTTCCGATGGCTCACGGTCGGCCCGCCGGACCAGAAGGACATGAACATCCTCCTCGCCTACCCCGCGCCGCCGATGTTCAGCCCCGAGGACGCCGAGGCGGTGCGTGCCCTCGTCGCGAAGGGCTCGCTCGGCGGCGGTGTGTTCGAGACCGCGGATTGCCAGAAGACGTTCGAGGAGCTGTCGGCGAAGGGCGTGACGTTCCTCCAGGAACCGGCCGAACGGCCGTACGGCATCGAGGCGCTGTTCCGGGACGACTCGGGAAACTGGTTCAGCCTCACCCAGCCCAAGTGGCTCGGATAGTCGGCTTCGATCAGGTTCCCCGCGTGCGCGTCGGTTCCTCGACGCCGGACCCTGACGGCCGCCTGTAACCCGAGGCACCGGGTGACGGCCGCATATCAACGCGGCCGTCTGCGACGCTGGGGGTCTCGTTCCCAAAGCGCCAACCTGGGAGGTTGACCATGCCCATGTCGAAGATCAGTCCGTGCCTGTGGTTCAACGGTGAGGCCGAGGCCGCCGCGAAGCTGTACACGACCATCTTTCCGAACAGCCGCATCCTGAACGTGGACCGCTCCCCGGCGGAGACCCCAAGCGGCCCGAAGGACATGGTGCTGACCGTTGAATTCTCGATCGGCGATCAGACCTTCATCGCGCTCAACGGCGGGCCGGACTTCACGTTCAACGAAGCGATCTCCCTCTCGATCGACTGCGACGACCAGGCCGAAGTCGACCGCTACTGGGATGCCCTCATCACGGGCGGCGGCGAGCCGAGCGTGTGCGGCTGGCTGAAGGACCGCTTCGGCGTCTCCTGGCAGGTCGTGCCGCGGCAGCTTCCGGCGATGCTGCAAAGCCCGGACCGCGAGGCGGCCGGCCGGACGATGGAGGCGATGCTCAAGATGACGAAGATCGAGGTCAAGGCCCTCCAGGAGGCCTTCGAGGCCGTCCCTGCGGGGCGGTAGTCCGCGCCGACGTCACCGTCTGGCGCGGCCACGCTCCAGCCCATCGAGGATCAGGTCGAGCCCGTATTCGAACTCGTCCCCGTAGTCGTAGCCGGGCTGCATCACGTGATCGTTGAGGAACTCGACGAGGTTGGGGTACTCGTTGGCGGGGAACGGTTGAAGCATGGTCTCCGCCACCGCTCCGACCTCCTCCGAGGACTCGAACGGCAGGTTGAGCTTCGTCAGCGCGAAGCCGTAGATGTAGCTGTCCAGGAGCGAGTACGCGTGGGCGGCCATCGCGACGTCGAAGCCCGCTGACCGGAGCCGGCCGATGACAGCGTCGTGGTGACGCAAGTTCGCCGGACCCGGCGTCCGCCGTGACTCCATCAGGCCCACGGCCCACCGGTGGCGCGCGAGCGCATCGCGGATCCCGATCGCCCTCCGACGCATCGACGTCTTCCAGTCGCCCGAGCCCGAGGGCACGCCGATCTCGCTGAAGACGACGTCGACCATCGCGTCGATCAGGTCGTCCCGATTGGCGACGTGGCGATACAGCGCCATCGGAGCCACCCCGAGCATCTCGGCGAGCGTGCGCATCGTGAGGGCCTCGAGCCCACCGGCATCGGCACTGGCGATCGCCGCGCGAAGGACCCGGTCCCGGGTCAGGCGACTGCGAGGCTGCGGCCTTCCCGCTGCGTCCGTGGCCATGCTCGGACATCTCCTCAAGGTGGTCATTCGGCGGGACTCGACATCAGGTCTTGACCGTGTACATCGTACGCGTTATGGTGGACAGCGTACACGTCACTGCGTACACCGTCCAGCATAATGGAGGCCGAGGGTTCGATGAAGGCAATCGTTCAAGACACGTACGGCTCGGCGGACGTCCTGGAGGCGCGGGACATCGAGAAGCCGCGGATCGCCGACGGTGAGGTGCTGGTCCGCGTCCATGCCGCGTCGGTGCACCTCGGTGACTGGATCCTGATGACCGGCTCTCCGTTCGTGATGCGCTTCGCCACCGGGCTGCGCAGGCCGAAGAACCCCGTCCCGGGGACGGACGTGGCGGGGACCATCGAGGCGGTCGGCAAGGGCGTCGAGCGACTTCGACCCGGCGACGAGGTGTTCGGCTGGTGCGCGGGCGCGTTCGCCGAGTACGCGTCGGCGCCCGAGGCCCAGTTCGTCACCAAGCCTGCCAGTCTCACGTTCGAGCAGGCGGCAGCCGTTGGCGTGTCCGCCACGACCGCCCTCCAGCTCCTCCGCGACAACGGCAAGGTCCAGCCGGGGCAGAAGGTCCTGATCAACGGCGCGTCTGGCGGCGTGGGTACGTTCGCCGTCCAGATCGCCAAGGCCTTCGGCGCCGAGGTGACGGGCGTCACGAGCACGAAGAACGCGGACCTGGTCCGCTCGATCGGAGCCGACCACGTCATTGACTACACCCGCGAGGACTTCGCGACGGCCGGCGCGCGCTACGACCTGATCCTCGACAACGTGGGCAACCACTCGATGGCCCGGACGCGCCGCGCGCTGACCGCCACGGGGACCCTGATCTCCAACGGAGGCGGGCACGTCGGCGGCAAGCTGGGCCGGACGATGCGGACGATGCTGGTCTCGATGGTCGTCGGCCAGCAGGCGAGCCCGACGGTCAAGACGCAGAACCACGACGACCTCGTGGCCCTCAAGGACCTCGTGGAGGCGAGTCGGATCACGCCCGTGATCGACAGCACGTACGCCCTCGACGAGACGCCGAGCGCGATCCAACGCGTCGCCGCCGGCCATGCCCGCGGAACGGTCGTGATCGCTGTCCCCGGGCTGCCGCAGGCCGCGATCGCCAGGAACGGCGCGGGGCAGGACCTGCCGCTCCCCGCAGTCGCCGGCGCCTGATCGGTCCATGACGCGACCCGCCATGGTCGACGAGACCGCACCGATGGCCGGCAAGGTCGTCCTCATCACCGGCGGCACCGGTGGCATCGGCAAGGCCACCGCGATCGGGCTCGCCGCCCAGGGCGCCCGCGTTGCCATCACGGGTCGCGACCCCGAGCGCGCCCAGGCCGCCGCGGCCGAGATCCGTGACGGGACGGGGAACCCGCTGGTGGACGCGTTCGCCGCCGACCTGTCCTCGCAGGCCGAGGTCCGCCGCCTCGCCGCGCAGGTGCTTGACGCGTACCCGCGCCTGGACGTGCTCATCAACAACGTCGGTGGCTTCTGGGCCACCCGGCACGTCACGGCGGACGGCCTCGAGCGCACGTTCGCCGTGAACCACCTCGCGGCGTTCCTGTTGACCGACCTGCTGCTCGATCGACTCAAGGCCAGCGCTCCGGCGAGAGTCGTCACGGTTTCGTCGGGGGCCCAGTCGATGGGATCGATCGATTTCGGGGACCTGCAGGGCGAGCGCGCCTACTCCGGCCAGACCGCCTACAACCAGTCGAAGCTGGCGAGTGTGATGTTCACCTACGAGCTCGCCCGGCGCCTGGAGGGCACGGGCGTGACGGCCACTGTGCTGCACCCCGGTGTGGTCAATACCGGCTTTGGTGCCGAGGATCCATCCTCGATCTTCAAGCTCATCGTTCCGCTGGTGAGGCCGTTCATGAAGTCGCCGCGGCAGGGTGCCGCTACGTCGGTCTACCTGGCGTCGTCGCCGAAGGTCGAGGGCGTCACCGGGATGTACTTCGCGAAGGAACGGCCGCAGACCTCCAGCAAAGCCTCGTACGACGTCGACGCCGCGGCCCGCCTGTGGCAGGTCAGCGCCGGCCTCGTCGGCCTCCCGGTCGCGCCCGACTGACCGCTATCACTCATCGGCGGGTCGCCCTTGGGTGCCGATTTCGAACGGTTCGAGCAACACCCGCACTCATGCTCCTTGACGACGCCCGTGGGGCGTCGCAACCAGGAGGAAGTGGGTGCTGCGAGCGATCGTGGACCAGGCGAGACAGGGCGACGAGGAGGCCTTCGGCGCCCTGGTTCGTGAGGTCGGCGACCGCTGCATCTTCATCGCCCATCGGATCCTGCGCGACGCGAGCCTCGCCGAGGACGCCGTCCAGGTCGCCCTCGTCCAGGTCTGGCGTGAGCTGCCGGCCCTGCGCGACCTCGATCGCTTCGAGGCGTGGCTCCATCGGATCCTCGTCAACGCCTGCTACGCCGAAGCGCGGCGTGGCCGGCACTTCGCGGCTGATGTCGTCCTGCTCGAGACGGACGCACCGGCCGCCAACGACGAGTTCCTGACGGTCCAGGACCGCGACCAGCTGGACCGCGGCTTCCGGCGACTGGCGCCGGAGCAGCGCGCCGTCCTCGTCTTCCACTACGCCCTCGGGATGACGGTGCCCGAGGTCGCAGATCACCTCGGCATCCCCCTCGGGACGGCGAAGTCCCGACTTTCCTACGCAACCGGTGCGATCCGGGCGGCGCTTGAAGCCGACGCCCGAACGCCCGTCCTCGACCGGGAGCAATTGGCATGACGAAGCCTCGCGATCCGGATGCCCTTCTCTCCGCCTACCTTGCGGCCGGCATGGAGGTCCTGCCGGATCGGGTCGTCGATTCCGTCCTGGACGAGGTCCATCGAACCCGCCAGCGGGTCGTGTTCGGCCCGTGGAGGACCCGACTCATGTCCAGGGCCACGCTCGCGGCGGCGCTGGTCGTCGCCGCGGTTGCGCTCGGTGGTGCGTTCTTCGTGTTCCAACGAGACCAGCGCGCGGTCGTCGGTCCACAACCGACGGCGACGCCCAGCCCCTTCCCCAGCAGGCCTGCAGCCGTCGTCGCCCCAAGCGCGACGTCCAGTGCGGCGCCGACCGCAACGCCAGGCCCGACGCCAGGGCCGGTGCCCTGGACCAGGGCGAGCATGAACGAGGACTGGCCCGCGCCGGTCCGCGCCGAGCCCGCCGGCGACGCCACCGTTCAGCCGATGCCGCCCACCTACGTCGACCCTTCGGGCGACACCGGATCCGACGCCTATCCCTGGGTCGACATCCACAGGGTCTTGGGCGGGACGAGCCCGGCGAACTTCAATGGGAGCATAGTCAGACTCAAGGTTGTCTCGAACACACCGCCCGACGTGGATCCCACCGAGCAGTGGATCGCGTACGGCGTTGTCACCGATGACGATCGCGACGGCGTGCCCGACTGGCGATACGGGATGGACAACGTGCCGGACGGCGCGAGTCGTCGTGGACACGGACAACGAGATTGGCGTACGAACCTCCATACCGGCGTGACGGAGTCGACGGCAGGACCAAAGAACTGGCCGCCCCTCGTGGACGCCTTCTACCCGCGCGGCGACAACGTTGCGTTCTTCTGGTTCTCCGGGGAGGTAACGGGTGGTGGCACGGGGGGCATGGAGTTGGACATGCCCTTTTACGCATGGGCCTCGGTGATCCATGACGGTCGGGTCGTGGCCACGGACTATGCCCCCGATTCCGGATGGCTCCAGGCGTCGCGTGGTGCGCTGCCGGGGGGCACCTACCTGCTCGAGGATCCGTTCCCGGTTCGCCTCTCGATGAGCGTTGCCGACGGCTGGGCGGTCAACGGCGGAAGCCTGACCCGGAACTTTGGGGGCTCGAGGACAACCGGCCTCTCCTTCGTGATCGTCGACAACCCCGCCAAGGATGCCTGCAACAGCCAGGGAATCGACCCGCCCCTCGGGCCAAGCGTCGACGACCTCGTGACGTTTCTCATGGGTCTGCCTTCGATCGACATTGCGGAGAACACGGACGCCACGCTCGATGGCTATCGCGGGAGGTACCTCGCGTACACGAAGGTCGCCAAGGGGCTCACCTGCAGTGGCCCGGGTTCCGAGGCCTGGCCGACGAACTCGCAGGATGGCAGAGACGAGCACCACCAGGTGTGGATCCTCGACGTCGACGGCGTTCGACTGGTCATCGACGCGTTCTCGAATTGGGCAGCCTCCGAGACCGACCTGGCCGAGCTCCGGCAGATCGTGGACTCGATCCAGATCGAACCCTGAGCCGGTCGACCACTCCGCCCTCGATCAGGGGGCCGGCGATGGATCCGGCGCCGGCGTTGGGTCGGGCGGCGCCGGCGGAGGCGGCGGCGACACGCGGATCCGAGCCCCGAACGCCGCCGACAGGCCGTCGCGACCGTCACCGTAGGCGAAATACATCGTCCGGCCGTCGGCCAGCAGCGCGCCCCGGTCGCGCAGGCCGGGGCCGTTGTACACCGCGATGATCGGGTTGATCGACCACCGGCTCCGGTTGACCGGGCGCGGCCCGGACCACGTGGCCCCACGGTCGAAGCTCACGGCCACGGCGTTCCCGGCCGTGCGCCGGTTGCCCAGCGCGTCGACGGTGTGGAACAGCACCGCGACGAAGCCATCGCCCGTCACGAGGTCGGGACGCATCGAGCGCTGGGCCATGTCGCCGACCGCTGGCGCGCGAGGCAGGTAGCGCATGCGCCAGGTTCGCCCGTGGTCGTTGCTGGTCAGAATCCGGATCCGCCCGTCGCCTGCGACCGCGTAGTAGATGCGTCCGCCCGCGTCCACGACGAGGCCGGTCGCCCAGGGCGGCTCCGCCAGTCCCACGTTGACGCCCTTCAGCGCGGGCGTCCAGCCGAGGTTCCACGCGGTCTCCGGCAGCTTCGTCGCCAGCACGTTCGGCCCGTGCTTCAGCCGGCGAGCGGCCCGGTCGAACCGCAGGCGGGTCACCCCGAACGCGATCCGTCCGACGTTCGAGTAGCCGCCCTTGGCGAACGGGGACGACAGCCGCCACGTCTTCATGTCGAGCTGATACCCGGCCACATAGGCCGACCCGTCGGGCGCGGTCGTGAGCTCGTAGCCGATGCGCCAGGCGGCGCCGTATCCGGCAGGCGCGGGGAGCTTCGGGATCTCCGTGTCGGCGAACGTGTGGCCGTAGTCGCCCGAGGCGACCACGTGCATGCCATCGCCCTTCGTCGGATCCTTGGGCCAGTTGTACGCGAGGTAGACGGTGCCGTAGTTGGGGCTGGCCGGGTTCGTGTCGACGACCAGGTCGCCCATGCCGATCGGCCAGCCGCGCGTGCGGTCGGCGACGAAGCCCAGGTGCCAGGTCCGTCCCTCGTTGTTGCTGTAGCTGACCTCGAAGTGGTAGTTGGGCGCGGGCCCGCCCATCGCCGCGTAGTAGAGGCGCGCCTTGCCGCGCCGGGGCGCCGGGCCCCACGCGACCATCGGGTGGCTGCCACCACCCCGCGGGTGACCGGCCGCCGTGCGCCAGGTCCTGCCGCCGTCGTGGCTGATCCGGATCACCGGGTGGCTGTGCTCGCCCGGCCCCGCCGCATACACGACGGCGAGCCGCGAGGCGTCGAACGGGTGGGCGGCCACGATGGGCTCGCGGCTGCGGTTGGCGAGGCTCGTCGGCCGGGGACTGATCCGGTATTCGCCGAGGACCGACCAGCCGGCCTCCACCGCGGACAGGGACCCTTCGTCGACGAGCCGCGCGCTCGCGCTCGATCCGGACGCGGCCGGGGCGATTCCGGCGAGCGCGGCCGCGATGACCATCCAGGCGAGCAGGCGCAGAGCAGCGGTACTGGCCGCGCGGCGCGTGGTGATGCCGCCCGGCCGGTGGCCGATCGCCGATCGTTCCTCCATCGAGGTCATTGTCGGGTGGGACGGGGCCCAACGGCCATGGCCCAGAGGTCCCGCCGGGCCCGACCGGCGGCGGATCGACGTGCTAGCGTCGATCCGAGGCCGGCACCCGGCCCGCCCAGGCACCCGAGACCGCCCGTGGAACTCCTTGACCTCCGTGATCGCATCGATGGGGACGTCGTCCTGCCGGGCGACCCGACCTGGGACGCCGCGCGGCAGGCGTGGAACCTGGCGGTCGGCCAGCGGCCCGTCGCCGTCGTCTACCCGGAGTCCGCGGACGACGTCGCGGCCACCGTCCGACTCGCCGCCGACCGCGGTCTCAGGATCGCCTTCAACGCCGGCGGCCACAACACCGGCCCGATCGACTGGACCGAGCCAACCCTGCTGCTCAAGACCGAGCGGATGGTGGGGATCGAGGTCGACGCGGACGCGCGACGCGCACGGGTCGAGGCCGGCGTCCTGTCGCAATCCCTCGCGGACGCGGCCGCCGCTCATGGCCTGGCCTACCTCTCCGGGACGTCGCCCAACGTGGGCGTGCTGGGCTACGCGCTCGGCGGCGGGCTCAGCTGGATGGTCCGCGCGCATGGGCTCGCCTGCAACAGCATCACGGCCGCCGAGGTCGTCACGGCCGACGGGCGCCGGGTCCGGGCCGACGGCGACACCGAGCCCGAGCTGTTCTGGGCGCTTCGCGGCGGCGGCGGCAACCTCGCCGCGGTGACGGCGATCGAGCTCGAGCTCCAGCCGATCCCGGAGATCTACGCGGGCGGCCTCTTCTGGCCCATCGAACGCGCGACGGAGGTCCTCAACGCCTGGCGGCAGTGGATCGAGTCCGTGCCGGACGCCTGCGAATCCCTTGGCCGCATGCTCCAGCTGCCCGATGTCCCGTTCCTCCCCGACCACCTCCGCGGCCGCGCGTTCGTCCTGGTCGAGCTGGCGTTCATCGGGAGTGCCGCCGACGGCGACGCGCTCCTCGGGCCGCTGCGCGACCTCGGTCCCGAGTTCGACACCGTGGGCATCATGCCGGCGAAGGACCTCAGCCTCGTCAACCTCGACCCCGCGGACCCGCTGCCCTATTCCGGCGAGGGGCTGCTGCTGACCGAACTCACGTCGACGGCCATCGACCGGATCGTCGAGGCGTTCGTGGGGTCGCCGCTCCTGCACGTGGAGGTGCGCCAGCTCGGTGGCGCCGCCGCGATCCGCTCGCCCGACCACGGCGTCCTCGATGCGATCGACCAGCCGTTCGTCTGCTTCACCTTCGGGCTCACGTTTGACCCGGAGGCGCTCGCCGCGGTCGATCACCAGGTCGACGTGCTCCTCGAGGCGCTCGGGCCCTGGGACAGTGGGCGGCGGTACCTCAACTTCGCCGAGTCGCGGATGGATCCCCGGTCGATCTTCCCGCCCGAAAGCTACGAGCGGCTTGTCCGGGCCAAGGCCAGGTACGACCCGACCGGCCTGTTCCTGGCCAACCACCCGGTTGCCTGAGCGGCAGCTCCGCGACAGCTAGCCGGTCGAGGCCTGGCGCGGGGTGGTCGTCATGCGCGCGACGCGCTCCTCGAAGCGCTGCGCCGCCAGCTCCAGCTTGTCGAGGTGCTCCGCCAGCCGGCGTCGCGCCTCCTCGGCCGCGCCGTCGAGGTCGGTCAGCTCGAAGATGCCCCAGTGGCGCAGGATCGGCAGGAGCACCTCGTCGCGGTGCACACGCAGGTCATAGATGCCGGCCTTCGCGATGTCCGCCGCCTTGCGCATGAAGCCCGGGATCCCGGCACCGGGCATCTCGAACTTGAGGACCTCGTCGACGATCGCCCGCACGGTCGCCGACGGGTCGATCTTGAGCGCCGCGTTCAGGGCGTCGCGGTAGAACACCATGTGCAGGTTCTCGTCGGCGGCGATCCGGACCATGATCCGGTCGGCAACCGGGTCTTCCGAGTAGCGGCCGGTGTTGCGATGCGAGATCCGCGTGGCGAGCTCCTGGAAGGCGACGTAGGCAAGCCCGTGGAGCGTGTCCGGCGACCCGTGGTCGTAGCCCTGCTGGAGCTGGCTCATCCGGCCGCGCTCGAGCACGACCGGGTCGAGGTTGCGCGTGACCGTGAGGTAGTCGCGCAGCACGATCGCGTGCCGTCCCTCCTCGGCCGTCCAGCGCCCGACCCAGTGCAGCCAGGCTCCGTCGCCCTTGCCGAACATGCCGTGGATCAGGCGGTGGTAGCTGGGCAGGTTGTCCTCGGTCAGCAGGCCGATCTCGAACGCGGTCTGGGCGACTCCGGTGAGCCGCGGCTGGTCGGGCGTCCAGGGCTCCTTGTCGAAGTCCCGGCCCAGCGCGTACGGGATGTACTCGTGCGGGAACCACTCCTGGGCGACCTTGAGGTGGCGGTCGACCAGGCGACCGACCTCCGGCTCGAGCTCCTCAAGGATGGCCTGGTCGCTGGGCGGTACGTCCCGGGGGTCGGTCGCGTCGGACATTTGCTCCTCGTTGGTCGCGTGATGGTCGTCTAGGGTGACGCCCGACGACCGGAGCCTAGCCCCCGCGACCCACCCGACCCACCACCGTTGGTGCATCTCTGCAGCGAGTCGATGTGCAGCCTGGCCAGCCGGCCGCTGGTGTCGTCGCCAGGTCGAGCAGGTCCTTGTCGTGCGCGAGCGGGCGCCCTGTCGTCTGGACCGCTGGTTCGGTCCACTCGGCCCTGTCAGCGCCCATGGTCGAGGAGGATCATGGCGTGTCAGCCCGGGAGGAGTTGGACATGGGTAACAAGCAGTTGTTGGTCGCGGACCTGATGACAATCGACGCGACGGTCATCCGAGTGGACGCGTCGGTGGAGGAAGCTGACCTCCTGGTGCGCTCGACGGTCATCACCGGCGTCCCGGTCGTCGACGACAAGGGTGCCTTGGTGGGTGTCATCAGCCATGCGGACCTCGCGGGATACCGATTCGCGCGGCCGTCGCCGTCAGTCAAACCGGACCGGGTGGGCCCGCCGCCGGCAAGGGGATGAGTTGGCCGCCTCGGCGACGCGGACCCGCGGGCAGGAGCTGATCGCGAACCCTCTCCTCAACAAGGCCCGTCGCTGGACTGCGAGCTGTCGCGCGGGCGATCGCGATCGCTGTGATCCGCAAGGCTCGCGATGATGGGCATGGCCTCGCCTACCCGGATCCGGAGATCGAGACCGTCGTCGAGCGCACGATGTGGTGGCCCGACTACGTTCCGGTCGAGCCGGGCCACTGACCCATCGGGTCTCGTCAGGACGGTCGCTCAGACGCGCTCGAAGGCCATCGCGACAGACCCGCCGCCACCGAGGCAGAGGGTCGCAAGGCCGTAGTGGCCCTGGCGACGCTGGAGCTCGTACAGGAGGGTCGCGACGATGCGGGCTCCCGACGCTCCGATCGGGTGACCCAGGGCAATCGCCCCACCGTTCACATTCACCTTGTCCCAGTCGAAGGCGAGCTCGCCCCCGTCGGCGAGCGTCTGGGCCGCGAACGCCTCGTTGATCTCGACCAGGTCGAACGCCTCGATCGGCATCTCGATCCGATCGAGGAGCCGGCGCACGCCCTTGACCGGGGCGAGGAACAGCCACTTCGGCTCCACCTCGGCCTGGGCATAGCCGATGATCCTGGCGAGCGGCTTGAGGCCGTGTCGCTCGACGGCCCGCTCGCTGGCGACGATGGTCGCCGCGGCGCCGTCCGTGATGCCCGGGGCGTTGCCGGCCGTGACCGTGCCCTCGGTCGCGTCACCGCGATCTTCTCCGACGGGCAGCGGGAACACCGGCTTGAGCCGGGCCAGGGCCTCGATCGTGGAATCACGCCGGGGACCCTCGTCGACGGCGACGACCGTCTCGCGGCCCTTCGCGTCGCGCAGGGTGACCGGCGCGATCTCGGCCTCGAACCGGCCTTCATCGATCGCGGCCACCGCTCGCTGATGGCTGCGCAGGGCGAACTCGTCCTGGTCCTGACGGCTGACCTTGTTCGAGATCGCGACGCGCTCGGCGTGGGTGCCCATGTGACACCCCTCGATCGCGCACGTCAGGCCATCCTGGACGGTCGCGTCGACGAGCGTCCCGTTGCCCAGGCGATAGCCGAAGCGGGCCCGGGGCAGGAAGTATGGCGCGCCGTTCATGCTCTCCATCCCGCCTGCGACGACCACCTCGGCGTCACCGGCCCGGATCTCCGCCGCGCCGAGCATGATCGCCTTGAGCGCCGAGCCGCAGACCCGGTTGATCGTCGTCGCGCTCGTCGTCACCGGCAGCCCGCCAAGGAGGGCCGCCTGGCGTGCGGGTGCCTGTCCCACGCCGCCCTGGAGCACCTGGCCCATGAGGACATCGTCGACCGTGGCGTCGGCCGGCAATCCGCTGCGCTCGAATGCCGCGCGGATGGCGACACCACCCAGCTCGACTGCCGGCACATCGGCCAGCGCGCCGCCGAACTTGCCGATCGGTGTCCGTGCCGCGCTCACGAGGTAGACGCCGCCGTTGCGGTCGGCGTGGGTCATGTCAGTCATCGTGGGTCTCCTCTGGAGGTCTTCGGTTCGGCAGGGCCGACAGACCGGCGATCAGGTGTACAGCCCGCCGTCGATCGCGATCACCTGCCCGGTGATGTAGTCGCCGCTCGAGATCAGGAACGCGGCTGCCTGCGCAATCTCCTCGGGGCGCCCGAAGCGACCCATGGGGATCTTCGCAAGGATCTTGGCGCGGACCTCCTCCGGCATCGCCGCAATCATCTCGGTCTCGATGAATCCTGGAGCGATCGCGTTGACCGTGACGCCCTTGCGGGCCAGCTCTAGCGCAGCGGACTTCGTGAAGCCGATGATCCCGGCCTTTGCGGCGGCGTAGTTCGCCTGGCCGAAGTTGCCATGGACGCCGATCACCGAGCTGATGTTCACGATCCGACCGTAGCCGGCCTCGACCATGTGGGGCAGCACCCGGGATGTCATCTGGAAGACGCTGGTCAAGTTCGTCTGGATGACGGCGTCCCACTCCTCGAGCGACATCTTGGCGAGCGACCGGTCGCGAGTGATTCCGGCGTTGTTGACGAGCGCGTCGATCTTCCCGAAGCGTTCGACCACGTTCGCGACGGCCTTCTCCACGGCCTCCGCGTCCTGGACGTCGCAACCGAACGCGAATGCCGTGCCGCCGTGGCTCGCGATCTCGGCGGCGACCTGTTCGGCGGCCCCCGCGTTGCTGACGAAGCCCACGGCAACCGACGCTCCGCACCGTCCGAGCTCGAGCGCGATCGCCCGGCCGATGCCGCGCGACCCGCCGGTGACGAGACAGGCCCGGCCCTTCAGGTCGGACATCGCGGAGGCCCCCTCGGTTCGAGCCGAAACGGAAGTCGCCGGCGACCCGGTCGTCGGCCATGTGGTTGTCATTTGCGGAACCTCCACGTTCTCGATCCAAACGGAAATGGCCGGCGACCTGGTCGCCGGCCATTCGGTTGTCATTCGGCTGCTCGTCAGCGCTTCGCGGGCTCGGTCACCTTCGCGGCGGCCTTGACAGTCGTGTGCCATGCCTCGAGGGTTGCATCCTGGGTCTGCTTGACGAGCTTCGAGAACTGGTCGATCGCCTGTCGATTGCTCTTCACGCCCAGGTCGAACAGGCCCAGGCCCGCCTCGACCGCGGCATTCTGTGCCTCAAAGGCCGCCTTGATGGCGGTCTCGCTCTGGGTCGACCAGGTCGCGAGCAGGTCGCGACCAACATTGCTCGACTCACCGACGTAGGTACGCGCGGCTTCGATCGAGGCCTTGGCCGTCTCGGTGCCGCTGCGGGCTGCCTGCGCTGCAATGCGGCTGGCCTCGGCGACGGCGGCTGTGGCGGTCTCGGGCATTTCGTTCGTTGCGGTGGTGGACATCGAGGACTCCTTCGCCTATGATCAGGCTGCTTCTACTGGCGCGATCCATCTAGATGCAGTATGCATATAGCTCCACCGTCTGTCAAGGCGAGGGCCCAGAGGCGAGAGACGCAGAGACGAGCGATGCCTGACCACCAGACGAGCAACACCCAACGATCCGCGCCCGATCGGTTGTCGGGCCCAGCCCGAAGCCGGCGCAACGGTTCAGGAGGCGATCAGGGACCGGCTGCCGGCGCGGCTCCGGACCCGGGTCGTGACGGCTCGACCGAGCCCATCGACGAGCGCGAAAACTGGGGCGGTTGGCCGCCGCGCGACATCCTTGCGCCCTTCGTGCTCCTTGCGGTTTCTCTCCAGCGAGCCCACGGATACGTGATCGAGGACTACCTCCGGGCGCTCGGCCTGTTCGGGATCACGATGAGCACCCTGTACCGGACCCTCCGCCAGATGGAGAAGGACGGCTTCGTGGAGTCGACCTGGGAGCCTGGGCCAACCGGTCCAGCCCGGCGCGTGTACTCGATCACCGACGCCGGCCTGGCGTGGCTGGACTCGTCGGCATCCATGCTCAACGCCTATCGCGAGACAATCGACCGGTTCTTCGGTCTGTACGGGGCCGACCGTGCGCAGCGCGACGGCACGTCCGACGAGGGGACCGGCGAAAAGGAGACACCCGGATGACGAAGACAGCAGGATCGGGCCCGACCGCCGATCCGTTCGAGATCTGGCGCCAGCTCTACGACACCAACGAGCGAACCTGGAGCGCCGCCCTCGAGCAGGCGATGGGCAGCCCCGAGTTCAGCGAATTGAGCGGGAAGCTGCTCGAGACGATGCTCGCGGCCCAGAAGGCGGTTCGCGACAACATGCGAACCTACCTCGAGACCATGAATGTGCCGACGCGGGAAGACATTGCCCGGCTCGGCGAGCTGGTCGTCGGGCTCGAGGAGAAGATCGATCAGGTGGCCGATCGGCTCGATGTGATCGAGGAGGCCGTGCGCGCCGTGCCTGCGGGTCCCGCTGGACCTGCCGGGCCCGCAGGGCCGACAGGCCTCAAGGGGCCCGCCGGACCCGCGGGGCGGCCCGGCAAGGTCGGGCCTGCCGGCAAGGTCGGGCCTGCCGGGCGAGCCGGACCCGCTGGCCGGGTCGGGCCTGTCGGGCCGGCCGGGCGAGCCGGGCCCGCCGGGCGAGCGGCGTCCGCTCGGCGCGCGGCGCCTGCCAAGGGTGCCGCGCCGGCAACGTCCGCCAAGCCGTCGGCGCGCGGCACCACGAACAAGGGTGATCAGCCCGTCGAGGGCGCCCGATGACGACGACCCCCTGGCCGGAATGGCCGGCTGCCGAGGGCATCTGGTCGTCGAACGATCGCGCCCTCGAGATGGCGCATGCCGTGCTCGGCTCGACGGACGCTCCGGTTGGCCTCACCCCGAAGGTGTTGGTCTGGCGCAAGAACAAGGCGCGCCTGTACCGCTACGTCCGCTCGCAGCCGGCGACCCATCGGACGCCGATCTTCCTCGTCCTGCCGCTCATCAACCGCGCCTACATCCTCGACCTGCGGCCTGGCGCGAGCTTCGTTGAGTTCCTCCTCGCCGAGGGATTCGACGTCTTCCTGATCGACTGGGGCACCCCCGGGGACGAAGATCGGGCACTCGACATCACGACGCTCGTGACGCGTTACCTGCCGCGTGCCGCGAAAGCGATCCAGCGAACGACCGGGACCGACCAGATGACGGTCCTGGGCTACTGCATCGGCGGTGCCCTGGCGGCGTGTTTCACGGCCCTCCATCCCGAGGTCACGCGGAATCTCGTCCTCCTGACAGCGCCGCTCGACTTCTCCGACGCCGGTCAGTTCGGGCGGATGACCTCGCGCGGCGTGTTCCCCATCGACCGATTGACCGATACCTTCCCGACCGTGCCGGGGCAGATGCCGGACATTGGCTCAAAGCTCCTCAACCCGATGGCCAGCTACGTCGGCACCTATCTGCAGCTGTCCAAGAAGCTGGACGATCCGGACTTCGACCTCACGGGCTGGCAGGCCATGTATCGCTGGGTCAACGACCCCGTCCCGTTCGCCGGGGCGGCATTCCGCCAGTGGATTGTCGAGTTCTACCAGGAGAACCGGCTGGCTCGGGACATGCTCGACATGGACGGCCGGCCGGTTCGCCTGGCCGACATCCGCTGTCCAGTCCTCAATATCGCCGCGAGCCGAGATCAGATCGCGCCAAGACCGACCACGTCCATCGTCACGGACCGCGTCAGCAGCGAGGACGCGTCGGAGTTCCTGGTCGATGGTGGTCATGTCGGGATCGTCGTCGGACGGACAGCCAGCAAGAATCTGTGGCCGAAGGTCGGCGCCTGGCTCAGCGCACACGACTGATCGTCCGGCCGGGTGTTCGACCGGGCTGCCGGGTCAGGTCACGCGGAGCGAATCCGCTGGCCGGGACGGCGCCGTCGGCGTCAGGTCTGCCGGCGCGACCCACGATCGGAGCGTGTGCATGTAGATGGCGCGCTCAATCGCTGACGGGTCCTCGGTGGTGGCCTGGCTGGCGCTTCCCCTGAGCTGTTCGACCAATTCGTGCTCGTGCTCGATCAGCCAACCGCATCTCCCAGGGCTGGCTGAGGTCGAGTCGCGGCACGACCTCGAGGACGGGCGCCAGCACGGCTCGAGCGATCGGGTGGAGCGGGTCGATGCGCGCTCCGTGTCAGGCCGCTTGGGGGATCGGCTTCCTGATCAGTTCCCCGAGCTGCTCCCCGTCGGGCCGCAAGAGCTCGGCGACGCGCACCCGGTCGACGTCCGCCACGATGATCTGCCCGATCTCGGTTCTCACGACCCCAAAGATCCCCAGGGCCTTCATCCGCTGTGTCTGGGCGAGGTTGTCCTCGGTCGGCGTGACGTAGTGCACTGAGCCGGCGTGGTAGCGGTGGATCAGGAAGAGTTGGATGAGCGTCATCAGCCGCCGCCTGCGGATCGATGGCGAGGTGCTCTGGTCGCGTATCGAGAGGATGCTGAGGCCGTGACGATCCAGCATGCTGGCGAAGATCACGGCTGCGAGGGGGCCTTCGGAGCCGTCGACGACGCGAAGCTCCAGGAGGTCGGATCCCGCCGTGTGCGGCCGCAGCTCGACGCGGATCGTCCCCGGCCGATCCCAGTGGCTCGCCCATGCCGCCAGCCACTCCTCCAGCAGCCTGGTCGGCACCTCGGTCTGGACCAGGTGCTGGTGTTGAGTGGATCCCTTGCCCATCGCCTTGGTCGCCGCGGTCCGCCCGGAAGCAGCCATCAACGCCGCATCCAGCCGGTCACCGCCGACGAGAGACTGCGGCGTCCTGTAGGGAGATTCCAGCAGCCGGAACTTCCGCTGGAGGCGGGCGAGGGCAAGCATCCCGTCGTCACGCAGCGCCGTCGTGAACTCCTCCGCGGCAAGGCCATCGATCTGATGGCCCGCGTACGTGATGAAGTTGAACACGAAGCCGAGCTTGCCGAGCTCCTGCGGGAAGCGCCGCATCTGGTCGTCCGTCAGCCCCGTGGTGTCCCAGTTGAATGAGGGCGACAGGTTGTACGCCAGCATCTTGTCGGGATACTCGGCATGGATCGCCAGGGCGAATCGCCGGGCATCCTCGAGATTCGCGGTCTTCGTCTCCATCCACAGCAGGTCCGCGAACGGCGCGGCCGCGAGCGACTTGGCGATCGCATAGTCGATCCCGCCCTGGACCTGGTAGTAGCCCTCCGGCGTCTTGGGCAACTCCGGATCCCAGGCGACCCGGATGTCGAGCGAGTCCGCCATCTGACGGACCTGCGAGAACGCCGCGTCCTTCGCGAAGGCGCGCCATTCGTCAGGGCTCATCTCGTACCGCTCGCCGTCGCCGGCGCGGAGCTCGAGGATCTCGGCGACCGCCTCGCCATACGTCTTGAGGCCCGCTTCCTCCCGCCAGATGTCCGAGTACCGGGTGTCGATGGCGTCCAGCAGAGACTCGATCGCGGTCCCGGCGGCGTTGTCTCGAGCGGTCTCGGCGGCCCCCTCGATGAGCGACATGAGCCCGACCCGCCCAAGCCAGGCGACCGCCTGCCGCAACGCTTCCTCGGGCACCGCGAACAGGAGGTGGCCCCGGATGTCCTCCAGCCCAAGGTCGTGGAGCGACTTCAGAATTGCCAGGAACCCGACACGGTAGCTCGGGACCTCGCGGTTCGTCGCCCCGAGGATGAACGGCTGGTCTCGCTCGTCGGTGCAGTTGTCGATGAACGTCGCGGCCTCGGCATCGGTCCGGGCGACGACGATGCCCGGCACCCGCATGATGTCGAGCTGCAGGCGTGCCGCATTGAGCCGCTTGTTCTGTTCGTCCTGGCCGACCAGGACCTTGCCGCTCTGATGACCGCATTTCTTGGCGCCGGGCTTCTGGTCCTCGATGTGATAGCCGGGCACGCCCACCTCGACGAAACGACGGATCAGGTTGCGCACGTGCGCGTCGCCGCCGTGACCCGTGTCGGCGTCGGCGATGATGAATGGCCGGAAGTCGATCTGGGGCGTCGAACGACGTGTCTCCTCGTCCATCTGGGAGCGCGCGAAATGCTGGTTCTTGTCGGCGGTAAGGAGCGCACGCACCAGACCGGCCGCTTCGTCGGGAACCTGGCCGAGGGGGTAGCTCGCAAGGTCCGGACCGGGGTCCTCGGCAGGCGATCCCTTCGCCGAGGTCGCCCACCCGCCCAGGTAGATGGCCTCGATCCCCATCCGCTTCATGACCACGGCCTGGCCGGGTGAGTACGGGCCGAAGGTCGTGATCTGCTCGCCTCGGGAAAACAGCTCCCGAAGTCGCGCGTAGAACGCCTCGGCGGCCGCACGCGCGATCGCGTAGTCCGGCTGGATCGTGCCCTGCTGGGCGGCGACCTCGCGGGAGCTGTGCAGACGCACGATCCCCTCGAATCGGGACTGGCCAAACCACTCGCGCGCAGCCGCCTCCTGCGTCTCGAAGGCACTCGGTGTGGATGTGAACGGCGCCACGGCCGTCGGCCGAGTTGTCACTCGTTCTCGTGGTCCCGGAGGCAGTCTCCGGGACACTCGCACTCGGCCCAGAAGCTGTATCCGCGTGCGGCGGGCTCGGCGAGCGAGTCGGGCCCGTCGACGACCCGCATGACTCCCTGACGCGACGAAGGCGCCTGCGAGGCGACGGGCTGAAGGACCGGCTGACGTTGATCCACGCTGTGTTCCATGGCGAGCGGCTCCCTAGCAGCGGCCGAGGGGGACACGGTAGATGCGGGCTGACGATCCGTCCAATCGAAACTTCGACCCGGTATGATCAATACGGTCGATCGCCGCCCAGAGGTCGTTGCCGTGCTCCTCGCCCAGATCGAAGGGTTCGTCGAGATCGCCAGGCAAGGAAACATGGGACGCGCAGCGCAGGCCCTCTCGATCAGCCAGCCGGCCCTCAGTGCCCGGCTCAAGGCTCTTGAAGCGGAGCTTGGCGCAGGCCTGTTCCGGCGAACGCACACGGGCATGGTCCTGACGCCCGCTGGTCGTGCGTTCCTGCCGCATGCCGACCGCGCGATCGAAGCGATCCGCAGCGGTGGCTCACTGGTCCGTCAACTCGAACATGGCGTCGTCGGTGAGCTCGCGCTCGCGGTCGCTCCCGCCGTCAGCGCCTATGTCCTGCCGGAGATCCTGGTGCGATTCACGGAACGCCACCCGAACGTTCGCCTTCTCGTGCGGACCGGCCATTCAGAGGAGATCGTGGATCTCGTGGCCAGCGGCGAGGTCGAGCTGGGAATCGTCAGACAACTCCGCGACGCGCGCGTCCGCAGTCGTCCGCTGTTCGAGGACGAGCTCGTCCTCGTCGCCCGGCCGGACCACCCATTCGCCATCGCCGGCACCGTGGACGTTTCGGAGATCAGCCACGCCCAGCTCATCCTGTTCGACCGGACGTCGAGCTACTACGACGTGACGAACGCCCTGTTCCGCATCGCCGGCGTCGTCCCGCGCGGCGTGACCGAAGTCGACAACATCGAGGCGGCCAAGCGGATGGTCGAGCGAGGGCTGGGAGTCGCGCTCCTTCCCGGGACGGCGGTCGCTGACTCACTCTCCGGCGGCTTGCTCCGCGAGATCGAGCTCGCCGGTACGGGGACGATCCGGCGTCAGATCGTTGCGGTCGAACGGTTCGGGCCGCGCCCGGCTTGGCCGTTCCTCACCACCCTGTGGGAACTGCTCGAGCGGATCCCGGAGCTCATCCCGCGGGCGCTGCCGATCGTCGCCGGCGACTGAGCCGTCAGGCTGACGAGGTCGTGCCGGTTGAACGCCAGGTCCGGCCCGAGCATCAGGCCTCGAGGCCGCCCTCGCGCAGTTGCCGCCCGCGCGCGTGCGCACGACCAGTCGTCCGGGCGAAAGCGGCCAGCGCCAGCGCACACGCGACCGCCAGCAGCACGTTGCCGAGCATCGCGACCGTCAGGCCGACCGTGACCGAGAGGAAGCCCATGGCCGGTGGATAGATGGTCGAGCCGAACACCGCCATCCCGGTGAGCGAGCCGCCGACGGCGGCGGAGCGCTCGGGATACCGCTCCCCGCCGATCGCGACGATCATCGGGAACACCGGCCCCGACGCGGCGCCGGCCGCGGCGAACGCGGCGATCGACAGCGGGAGGTTGGGGGCGAGGACCGCGATCGAGATGAACACGGCCATGCCCGCGGCCGAGATGACCGTGAACCGCACATGGTCGAACCGGTCCGCGATCACCGACGAGACGAGGCGCCCGAGGGTCAGGCCGGCCCAGAACAGCGACAGGGCGAGGGTCGCGGTCGTCAAAGGAGCGGGCTCGAGGAAGCGCACGATCCAGTTCGACACCCCCACCTCGGCCGCGACATAGGTCGCGATGGCGATCCCGAGCAGGAGCAGCGGCCCGGCGAGCAGGCGGCGCGCGCCCGGCCCCGCGTCGGCGGTCGACGGCTCGACGGCGACGCCGCTCTCCCGTCGGCCGCTGGGCATCGGGATGACGGCGTACGCGACCGCCAGCGTCGCGATCACGACCCCGGTGCCGATCGCGACGGCCTGCCACGGCACGCCGCCCTCGACCAGCACCCCGACCACGAGCGGCGCCGCGAGCGCTCCGACGCTGAACGACATGTGCAGCAGGTTCATCGCGCGGCCCCGACCCTCGCGGTAGGCGTCGAGGACGAGGCCGTTGGAGCCGCCGTCGAGCGCGCCCGCGCCGAAGCCGGCAACGAGGCCGGCGAGCACGAACACCGGCCAGGTCGGCGCGAGGCCGAGGCCGGCGATGCCCGCGGCATGGATGAGGACGGCGCCCCCGAGGACCAGGCGGCGGCCGAGCCGTTCGGTCAGCGACCCCCCGCCGAACGACCCGGACATGTACGCGACGGCATACACGAGGTAGATCACGCCGATGCCGGCGTCGGTCTGGTCGAAGGTCGCCTCGATCGACCGGATCAGCGACGGGATCAGGAGCCCCGTCCAGCCGATGGCGAGGAGCGTGACGAAGCCGACCAGCCCCGCGGCCAGCCGCGCGCGCGGCGTCACGCGGGGCCCGAGCTCGACGCTGCCATCGACCCCACGATACCGGCCGATCAGGGCCTGGGCGAGGTCGGCCTCCCTGCGGCGTCACCTCGACCGTGCCCTGCATGTCCTGGGATGCAGGGGGCAGTGGTAGTGGTAGAGCCCGGGAGCGTCGAAACGGAACGTCCTCGTGGCGCCCGGCGCTGCACCTCCGGTTGGTGGTGTTCTATCGCTAACGAATATTAGCAATACACCGGCAAGAAACAGGTGTCATCTTATGGGTCGCGCGTCCTCGTCGTCGTCCGCGCCTTCGAGCTCCTGTTCGACCGCCTGGACCAGCCGGCGGCGCCGGACCTCGGGCGGCCAGCCCTCTCCGAGCCGGGCCGGATCCGCGTCACGGCGCGCCGATCGCGGAGGATCGAGGCGCAGCTCCTCGCGCACCAGGCGCAGGCGCGACGTATGCGGTGCAGGCCCCCGGTGATCCATGCGTCCATTGGAGCCCCGGCGAACGGTGCGCGACCACGTCCGCGACGATGACCGGGTTGCGGATGCGTGGCAGTCTGGCCGCAGCGCTGGGACCCGGGGCACGGCGCGGCTAGAATGGCCCGGCACCCAAAGCCCAGCGTCCAACGAGGCCCACTTGAGCGCAGACCTTCCTGCCGCCGGGGGCGTCGCACGGTCGCCCGACCAGCCCACGCCCGACGTGGACTCCCGCGTCAAGGAGGTCGCCGCGTCCGCCGACCTCGCCCCGGTCGCCGGCGCGCTGCGCAACCAGCGCGAGCCGATCCTCGACGCCTGGCTCGCGGCCGCCCGCCGCCAGCCGTTCCACCGGGACCACCCGGACCGGGCGGTCGCCGACCACATCCCCGCCCTGTTCGACGCCGTCGTCGACCTGCTCGCGCGCTCGGCGGCGACCCCGGCCGAGGCCGACGCGCCGATGGCCGACGACGCGATCGAGACCAGCGCGCGGGACCACGCGCAGATGCGGTTCGAGCAGCGGCTCGGGCCGGTGGCGATCGCGACCGAGTTCCGGCTCCTCCGCCAGGAGATCGCGCGGGCGCTCCAGCGGTTCCTCGGCGATGACCTGGCGGTCGGCGACATCGTGGCGGCGATCGCGCTCGTCAACGACGCCATCGACGGCGCCACCATGCTCGCCCTGTCGGCCCTGACCAAGAGCGTCGAGACCGTCCGCGAGGAGTTCCTCGCCTCGACGATCCACGACGTGCGCCAGCCGATCACGCTGATCGAGGCGTCGCTCGTGCTCGCGTCGCGCTGGGTCCGCCAGGCGCCCGCGGACGTCGATCGCCTGACCGAGACGCTCGACGGCGCCCTGTACGCGACCCAGGAGATGAGCCAGCTGATCGACACGCTGGCCGACGCGTCGCGGGTCGCGATGGGCGCGGTCGACGTCGACCCGGAGCCCGTCATCGTCCGCGATGTCGTCAACGACGCGCTCGAGCTCCTCGATCCCGGCAGCCGGGCGCGGATCGACGTCGGCGACCTGCCCTCGGAGGCCATCGGCGACTGGGACCGGCGGGCCGTGCGGCGGATCCTGTCCAACCTCCTGACCAACGCGCTCAAGTACTCGCCGCCGTCGTGCCGGATCCGGGTCACCGGCGAGCTCGCGGGCGACATGGCGACGATCGAGATCGACGACGAAGGGATCGGCCTGCTGCCCGAGGAGCTCGACGTCCTGTTCCGGCGCTACGGGCGAACGGACGACGCCCGGTCCCGCGGTCTGCCCGGTCTCGGCCTGGGCCTGTACGCGTCGCAGGGCCTCGCGGTCGCCCACGGCGGCCGCATCGTCCTCGAATCGGACGGGCGCGATCGCGGCGTCCGGGCGCGGCTGGTGCTGCCGCTCGCAGGCCCGCCTGAGCCCACCTAGGGCGCGACCGTGATCACGACCTTGCCGCTGACCCGCCTGGACTCGAGGTAGCGGATCGCGTCCGGGACCTCGGCCAGGGGATAGCGGCGGTCGATGACGGGCGACGGTCGCCTAGAACTCGCGGCGACCGGCGAACGACTCGATGACGCCCGGCCGGACGAGCTCGTAGATCGCCAGGCGCTGGCCGCCGGGGGCCACGAACGCGCGCACCGGACCCTGCGGGATCTCCAGCCCGTGGCCCGCCTCCCAGCCGCGTCCCTCCAGCTCGCGCACCGCGGCCTCGAGGTCGGCGACCCGGTGCACGAGGATCGGCTGGTCGCCCTCGAGGTGGCCCGCGAGCACGATCTGCGGCGGCCCGTCGCTCAGCTCGACCATCGCCACCCGCGTGCCCATCGCGTCGATCGCGAACACCAGCCGGGCGCCGAGGACCTCCGTGAAGTAGCGGACGTCGGCGGCGACGTCGCGGCTGGGGGTGTAGAGGTAGTCGAGCGACTCGAACGGCACGGCGGCTCCGGCGCTGCGGCGGGTCGGCTCCGCGTATCAGACGCCCGATGTCGCCTGCCTGCAAGCCGCGACGCCGTGCAGGGGCCGCGCCGGCAGCGCCCTCGGACCTACGTTGGCGCCACGGCCCGGGCCGGTCGAGGTATCGGCGCGGTCGAGACGCAGGAGGACCAGGGCATGTGCCTGACATGTGGTTGCATGGACGCCCACCGCGAGATGGGCGAGGCAAACATCACGTACGAGGACGTCAAGCGGGCGGCCGATGAGAACAAGCGCTCCGTCAGCGAGACGCTCGCGATCATGACCAAGACCGAGGCCAAGGACCGCGGCCAGCACCCGCAGGAGTACGCGCAGCCGGAGCCGGCGCGCTCCTAGCCTGATCGCCGAACACGCGGGACGCCGCTTCGGGCTGCTGCCCTCACGGCGTCCCTCGGCTATACCGATCGTCGATCAGCTGCCCCGGATCCGGAGCAGGCGGCCGTCGGTGAACATCCCGTCGGTGACGAACACCTTGCCGTCCTTGGCGACCTCGACGCCGCCGGGCTGCGAGAGCAGGCCGCGGGCCAGCTCGTGCCGCTTCTTGCCCTTCACCTCGAGCAGGACCGCCGGCGGGAAGTCGCCGGTCGTGAAGCCCTCCTCGAACGCGAGCCAGCCGTCTTCGGCGATCTCGTACACGTACAGGGTCCCGTTGTTGGGATTGAAGGCGATGTCAAAGATCGAGGTGAATCCCGACTTCCAGACCGAGCAATTGGGGTCCTTGACGTCGACGGAGCAGACGGCGCCCTCGGCGTTGGGGTTGACGCGCCAGATGTGCGCGGAGCCCGGCTTGCCCGGGAAGCCGACCAGCTGGCCGACGTAGGCCCAGCCGTCGGGCCCGATCGCGACCGTCGTCGGCACGGCCTCGGCGGGCAGGAACGGCGGCAGAGTCGGATCGCCGAGGTGATCCGTCCCGACCAGCTCGTTGCGCCAGCGGGCCACGGTGTGCGCGTCGCCGTTCGGGCTGACCCGGATCACGTCGTTGCCGGCCGCGTCGGCGATCAGGACGTCGCTGCGGCCGACGGCGGCCAGGCCGTTCGGGTTGGACTCCGTCGGGTTGGGCGGGTCGTCCTTGTCCGTGGGATCGGGGTCGCCGACCTGGTAGGCGAGGATGTCGAGGACCGCCTCGATCGGGCCGCCGGGGGTCGCCTGGCGGTACAGGACGCCGTCGCCGCCGATCGCCCAGCCCGCGCCGTCGGGCGTCCCGACGATGTCGACCACGTTCAGCGGATCGGTGATCGCCTGCGCCTTCCGGTGCGCGCGACCCGTCTGGCTGTACTGGAGGACCGGCCCCGGCGCGCCGGCCCAGCCCTGCCCCACGAAGATCGACTTGCCGCCGGTGTCGATGGCCTTGGGCGACGACAGGCCGTCGAGCAGCACGACGACGTGGCTGCGCGCGGCGGCGGGTGTCGCCGATGCAAGGGTGCCCAGCAGGAGCAGGCCAGCCGCAGCAAGGCTGGGCGGTTCGACGATGGCTCACGGCCACGTACCTCCGCTTGTCCCCGGTGTGAACCGCGAGTCTGAGCCAGCGCGCGTGCACGCGTCAATGCGCGGTTCCCGCCCGGGCGAGGACTAGGCTTGGCCTTCGCCGACGACGACGTCGGCCTCCGGTCGCCGGCCGGAATCGGGCACCCGGACAGCAAGACGGAACGTTTCGGCCGCCGTCCACGCCAATTGCTCCAAGCGCGACCAAGTCGGACGCGCCGTTGTCGAGGGCGAACGTGCAGCGAGACCTCGTGGAGCGAGCGCAGCGGGGCGATCATGACGCCTTCGCGGTGCTGGCGGGCGCCACGATCGGCCGCATGGACGCCGCCGCCCGACTGATCCTGAGGGACCCCGATCGCGCCGAGGACGCCGTCCAGGAGACGCTCGTCCGCTGCTGGCGCGACCTGCCGACCCTCCGCGACCCCGATCGCTTCGAGGCCTGGCTGAACCGGCTGTTCCTCAACGCCTGCCGCGATCAACTCCGATCGGCCAAGCGCCGGAGCATCGAGGTCGTCCTTCCCGAGATCCATCCGCTGTCCGTGCCGGACGCCCAGTCGGCTTCGGCCGATCGGGACGAGATCGAGCGTGGCGTGAACCACCTCGAGCCCGACCACCGGACGGTCCTTGTCCTGCATTACTACCTGGGCCTGCCGCTTCCCGATGCGGCCGCAGCCATGGGCATCCCGGTGGGCACCGCCAAGTCGCGGCTCCATCGCGCGACCCAGGCGCTGCGCGCCGCGCTCGACTCTGACGCACGGACGCGCACCGAGCTGACGGAGGGTCGTTCCTGATGACGCAGCGACGCGACGTCGACCGGCTGCTCTCGACGTGGTCGGGGGATGCGTACTCGCCACCGGCCCCCGCGTACCTCTCGAAGGTGCTCGAGCGGACCCGGCAGACGAGGCAGCGGCACGCCTGGGCAAGCCTCGAAAGGTGGCTTCCCATGACCGTCACGACCGATCGACCCGCGGCGCCGAGGGCACTGCGTGTCGCCTTCATCATGCTCGTCGTCGTGGCCCTCGTCGTCGCCGCGGCGGGGATCGCCGTCGTCGGCGCACGACTCCTCAAACCGTCCCCGGGACTCCCGCTCGGCGGCGGTGCCGTGCTGGCGTTCGCGTCCGACGAGGGCGGACAGTCGCTGGGCGACATCTACACCGTACGGGCCGACGGCACGGACCTGCGCCGGGTGACGAGCGCTTCCGGCGATGACGGCGCGGGCCAGGCCCCCGTGTGGTCGCCCGACGGCACGCGCATCGCCTTCCGCGGCTACCACGCGTCGACGAACTCGGTCGAGGTGATCGACGCGGGTGGCGGGAGCCGGACCACCCTGTGGACGAGCGGCGCCGGGAGGGACCCGTACTGCGCCGAGCACGACGACCTCGCCTGGGCGCCGGACGGGCAGAGCGTTGTCTTCGCCGCCCACGGGACGTGCCCCGGCCGGCCCGAGCTGTTCGTCGTCCCGGCCGACGGGTCGGCGGAGGCTGTTCGGATCCTCGCTCCCGGCACGAGCGGCGTGTTCCCGAGGTTCTCGCCTGACGGCCGGCGGATCGCCTTCCTGGGTGCCGAGGTCGGCGGGCACGGGAGCCTGTACGTGGCCGACGTGGGAGCGACCGGCGTCGGTGCCGGGGCACTCCAGGGACGCCGTGTCGGTCCCGACCTCGGAGACGGCCTGGTGGATCAGCAGACGCCCCCACATTGGTCCCCGGATAGCACGGAGCTCGCGGTCGTGGTGGGCACGGTCTTCGGCGGAGCTGGCGAGATCGTCGTCGTGAAGGCGGACGGTTCGGGACAACGCGTCCTTGCGACCGACCAGGCGTTCAACCCGAGCTGGTCGCCGGACGGCAAGCGGATCGCGTTCCACCGCGTCGTGGACCCGTCGGAATACTGGCAGGAGCGGCCATGCACCATGCGCGTCTGGGTGATGAACGCGGACGGCTCCGGTGAACGTCGCCTCGACCCGCTGGTCGACGGATGCGTGCTTCCGCCGATCTGGTCGCCCGATGGGACCCGGCTGTTGAGCCTGTTGATCGCTGACGAGGCGTTCCACGTCGGCGTCCTCAGCGCCGATGGGGACGACCCGCCGGTCGTCTTCCTCCAGTCCTACGGCGCGTCCTGGCAGCCTGTTGCGGCGCCGCTGCCGCCGGCGCCCTCCTTCGAGGCCGCCTCGGCCGCACCCTGATCCTCGGAGACACCATGCCCCGACGATCCCGGGCCGGTGCCGAGGTCGTCGGCTTTCCGCCGCGCCCGGTCCGGGCGTATACAGGGAGGGTTCGATACAGGTGTCACGACCAGGGAGGCGAGGTCGATGAAGCTCGGCGTGATCATTCCCCAGGGCTGGACCGGCGACTACGACGGCTGGGATCCGTCCAAGGCGTGGGCGCGCAGCGTGACGCTTGCGAAGCAGGCCGATGAGCTGGGCATCGAGTCGATCTGGGTGTTCGACCACTTCCACACGGTGCCCCGCCCGTCCGACGAGATCACGTTCGAGTCGTTCACGATGCTGTCGGCACTGGCGTCGGTGACCACCAGGGTCCGCCTCGGGCACGTCGTGATCTGCACCGCGTTCCGGAACCCGGCCCTGACCGCCAAGATGATCTCGACGATGGACGTCATCAGCGGCGGCCGGATGGAGCTCGGGATCGGCGCCGGCTGGAAGCGCGACGAGTGGGACGCCTACGGCTACGGCTTTCCCGAGACCCGGGAGCGCCTGGCCAGGCTGGCCGACGACCTCGAGGTCGTGAACCGGATGATGGCCGGCGACAAGCACCAGCATGCGACCTTCGACGGCAGCTACTCGTCGGTCACGGACGCCCGCAACATCCCCAAGCCGATCCAGCAGCCGCGCGTCCCGATCATGGTCGGCGGCAATGGTCCGAACGTGACCTGGCGGCTGGCGGCGAAGCACGCCGACGAGCTCAACCTCGACGGTGTGGACCCGGCCGATGTCGCCGCGGCCCTGCCGACGGTCCATTCTCGGTGCGAGGAGATCGGCCGCGACCCGGCGACGCTCGCCATCTCGGTCCACATGTGGTGGGAGCAGATCAAGACGCCCGGCCAGCAGCGGGTCGATCGCCTGGCCGCCTTCCGGGAGCTCGGCGTGAACCGCGCCATGGGCCTGGACAAGGGCGCCGTGACGGACGACGAGGCGCTCGCCCGGCTGGTCGAGGACGCCCGGACGGCGGGGCTCGAGCTCGGCTGACCGGTCTCGGCGCGCGAGGTTCGCGCCCCCCTGTCGATTCGGGGGCGGAGCGTTCGTCATCCGGTCGGGCGAGCGATGACCGCCACCGACCTAGAGGAAATCCGAGACCATGGCCAACTTCCTGCCCACGTTCCACGGCGGGAGCATGCCCGAGACCAAAGCGGAACAGGATCAGGTCATGCAGGCCTGGACCGACTGGTTCGGATCGCTTGGCGACGCGCTCGTCGACGGCGGCAACCCGATCTCGCAGTCGAAGGCGATATCGCCCGACGGCTCGGTCATGGACGCGACGTCCGCCCCAACCGGCTACTCGATCCTCAAGGCCGACCGCCTCGACGCGGCGGTCGGGCTGGCGAAGGGCTGCCCGGTGCTCCACGGCGGTGCGGCCGTGGTCGTCTCGGAGACCTTCCCGGTCATGTAGCCGGGCCGGAGGCCGGTGACCCAGCGGCGGCGCCGGGCGCATCCGTGCCCGGCGGTCGCGTCGTACCATCCCGCGCTGACCGCCGCGTTCCCGATGAGCCGCCGCCTGTTCCTCGTCGATCTCGGCCGCGCCGGCGTCGCCGTCACGGTGCTCGGCCTGGCGGGCTGCGCGACGTCGACCTCCGCGTCGCCGTCGCCGCGCGCCACGGCGTCCGCGGCGGCGTCGGGCGACGGTGGCCCAGGCGCCTTCACGCCCGGGGCGGGTACGGCGAGCGGCGCCCCGTCGGCCGATGGCTCCTCGGGAGGCGCATCCACGGGCGGCGCGAGTGCCTGGCATCGCGTCAACCTCGGCTTCGTCTCCGCGTACATCCTCGCCCGGGGCGGCGAGGCGGCCGTCGTCGATACCGGCGTCCCGGGCAGCGACGGAGCGATCCTGGAGGCGCTCGGGGCCGCGGGCCTCGGCTGGTCCAACGTCGGCCACCTGGTCCTGACCCACCAGCACCAGGACCATGTCGGGAGCGCGCCGGCCGTCCTCGATGCCGCACCCGATGCCGCGGCCTACGCGGGCGCGGCGGACATCCCGGCCATCGCGGTCCCGCGGGCCCCTCGTCCCGATCGCGGATGGCGACAAGGTCTTCGGGCTGCGGATCGTCGCGACCCCCGGGCACACCCAAGGCCATGTGTCGGTCCTCGACGAGGCGGGCGGCGTCCTCGTGGCCGGCGATGCCCTGGCCACGACCCGGGGCAAGCCGACGCCGCCCAATCCCGGGTTCACGGCCGACGTGGATGAGGCGATGGCCTCGATCGCGAGGCTCGGGTCTATGGCCTTCGAGACGCTGCTCGTGGGGCACGGCGAGCCGATCGAATCAGGCGCCGCAGGGCTGGTCAAGGCGCTCGCCGCGGGCTGACAGTCGCGGTCGCCGCGTGGAATGATCGCGCCATGACCCTGCCGCCGGTCAATTCGCAGAGCCTCACGGTCTGGCTCGCGGACAACGCGCTGCCGCTGCTCATCGCTGCGGTCGTCCTGTTCGTCGTCTACCGGTGGGCGCGTCCGGCCATCCACCGCGTGCTGGTCCGCGTGATGCACGCCCAGCAGGCCGAGCTGGCCGGGGACCCCGCCCTGATCGAGGAGACCGATCGTCGGGTCGCCACGCTCGAGGACCTGTTCGCCAAGATCCTGCGCTTCGCCGTAGTCGTCGCGCTGATCATCGTGATCCTCGGGATCTTCGACCTCTGGTCGGTGCTGGCGGGCCTGGGGCTCGTCCTGGCCGCGCTGACCCTTGCCGGCCAGAGCATCGTCCTCGACTACCTGATGGGGATCCTCATCCTCACGGAGGGCCAGTACTTCAAGGGCGACGTCGTCCAGCTCGGGACCGTGGAGGGGACGGTCGAGGAGGTCGGGCTACGGCGAACGGTCGTGCGCGACGTCAAGGGCACGGTGCACTCGGTCTCCAATGGCACGATCCGCGTGTCGTCCAACCGGACGCGCACCTACGCCCTGGCGACGGTCGACCTCGACGGCATCGCCAGTAGCGACGTCGAGGGCGTGATCGAGGTCCTCGATGCCGTCGGGCTCGCCCTGTCGGAGGACGAGGCCTTCGCCGGCAAGCTGCAGAACGTGCCCGGATACGCCGGCACGATCCGGCTGTCGTCGGCCGGCGCGACGCTCCGCCTCAGCGGTCGGACCCGCCCCGACGCGCGCGCGGAGGTCGAGGGTGAGATGCGGCGGCGGGTGGCCGCCGGCTTGGCCGCGCGGGGCATCGAGCCGATCCGGCCAGGCGGGTACGCGGCCGTCGGGCCCCGCTGAGGAGCGCCCGAACGCTCGGATCGTCCGATCCGGGCGATGCCGGCCGCGTGGGGCGCCTCGGTATGCTGGCCCGGCCGCGCCCGGTCGCGCACGTCCGTCGGCCGCGTGGCGCCCCGGGGAGGGCCCTGATTGACGGCTGACGGCTCGGCGCGATCCGTGCGGCTCGTGGACCGGCTTCGGCCGCTGATCCCGCACTACCTCCCGATCACGGCCTGGGCACGCACCTACCCGCGCGAATGGCTGCGCCCCGATCTCCTGGCCGCGGTGACGTCGTGGGTCGTGATGGTGCCGGTCGCACTCGCGTACGCCGGGCTGGCCGGCGTCCCGCCGGAGGTCGGTCTGACGACGGCGTTCGCGGCCATGGCCGTCTACGCGCTGTTCGGGACGAGCCGCCACCTCAAGGTCACCGCCAGCTCGACGATGGCGATCATGTCGGCGGCGGTCGTTGTCGACCTGGCCGCCGGCGACCCCGCCCAATTCCTGGTGCTGACAGCGGCCTTGGCGATGATCGTCGGGGTCCTGCTCGTCGCCGCGGGCCTGGCACGGCTCGGGTTCGTCGCCGACTTCCTCACCAAGTCGGTCGTGACCGGCTTCATCTTCGGCCTCGCGATCACGATCGTCGTGGGGCAGCTGCCCAAGCTCCTGGGCGTGCCGTCGGTGAGCGGCTCCGTCCCCGACCAGCTGCGCCAGCTCGTCGCAGAGCTCCCCGAGACCAACCCGTACACGCTCGCGATCGGCGTCGTGTCGCTGACCCTGATCATCGTCCTGCGTCTGATCTCGAGGCGCATCCCCGGCCCCTTGATCGCGCTCGTGCTGGGCTTGGTGGCGGTCCCGGCCCTGGGGCTGGAGGTTAGGGGCGTGAGCGTCGTCGGCGAGGTCGCGACGGGCCTGCCCTCAATCGGCATTCCGGTCCCGCCGATCGGGACGATCTCCGTGCTGATCGTCGGGGCGGTGGGCATCGTGTTCCTCGCGGTCGGCGAGTCGGTCGGGGCCGGGCGTGGCTTCGCGACGCGTCACCGGTACGAGATCGACGCGGACCAGGAGCTCCTCGCGCTGGGCGCGGCGAACATCGCGAGCGGCCTGTTCGGCGGCTTCACGACGGATGCGAGCCTGTCGCAGACTGCCACGGCCGAGGCGGCCGGCGCCAAGTCGCAGCTGTCGTCGCTCGTCGCGGCCGCCTTGATCCTCGCGACGGCGGTGTTCCTCGCCCCCCTGTTCGCGGACCTGCCGAACGCCGTCCTGGGCGCGATCGTGATCGCGGCCTCGCTCAGCCTCATGGACGTCGCGGAGATGCGCCGGTACTGGGCGTGGCGCCGCACCGACTTCCTGATCGCCGTGGTCGCGCTGGTCGGCGTCCTCCTGACGACCGTCCTGACCGGCCTCGCCATCGCCGTCCTGCTCTCGGTCGCCTTCCTCCTGTACCGCGCGAGCCGCCCGTACGTGGCGGCCCTCGGACGCATCCCCGGCTACCGAAACACGTTCGGCGACGTGCAGCGTCACCCCGACGCGGAGTCCATCCCAGAACTCCTGCTCGTGCGCATCGACGCGCCGCTGTACTTCTTCAATGCGAACGTCGCCAAGACCCAGATCCTCGACCTGGTCACCTCCCGGGATCCGGCGCCGCGCGGGATCCTGATCGACCTCGCGGCCACCGCGGACCTGGACGTGACGACCACGGACATGCTGTTCGAGCTGCTGGCCGACCTCGAGGACCGGTCAATCGAGGTCATGCTGGCCCAGGTCAAGGGCTCGGTCCGCGACCGCGTGCGCCGGACGGGGCTGATGGAGCGGATCGGCGAGGACCGTTTGTACCTGTCGATCGGATCCGGGGTGACCGACTTCCTGCGCCGGCAGGCGAACGCGGAACCGGAACCGCCGGCCCCGACGCCGCCCGGGTGATCGGCCGGCCGCGCGCCATCGCCTTGCGGGCGCCTCGCACCGAGGGTACGCTGCGGCCGCCCGTGGTTCGAGCGTCTGGCGGATGCGCCGGAGCCCCGCGCCGCGACGGAGCGAGAGGTAGAAGCGGCCCGTGAAGAATCCCCCGATCCTGATCTCCGTACTCGGCTTCTTCGGCCTGATGGTCGGCCTGTACTACATCTTTGCCGGGCTGCGGATCCTCGGCTTCAACTTCTTCGGCATCTTCGCAACCGCCCCGGTGACCACCGGCTGGGGCTTCTGGGGCGCGATGTGGATCATCGTCGGCCTGATCTACTTCGCCGCGGCCTACGCGCTGTGGACGCTCCAGCCGTGGGGATGGCTGTTCGCGGTGATCCTGTCCGTGTTCGCCCTGATCTCGGCGTTCTTCGTCATGTTCGACGCGGGGCTTGGCCCGGCGCTCGGCGCGGCGGTGCTGCCCGGGATCATCCTTCTGTACCTCAACACTGCCGAGGTCAAGAAGGCGTTCGACATGGACCCCACCGAGGGCATCTGACCGACCCCACCTCGCAGCGCGACTCCGACGGGCGCCCGGACGGGGCGCCCGTCCGCATGCCCGGGTCCCGGCCGCGCCTCAGCCTGGCTCGGGCGGCCGCGCTTCGCGCAGCGCCCTGACCTCAGCCCGGAGCTGGCTGAGCTCGGCCAGGATGGCCGCGCTGGCAGCGGCGTCAGGTGCGCCCGCGGCCGACCCACCGACAGTCGCGGCAGACGCCTCGGCATCGGCCGCGTCGGGCGCCTTCGGCGGCGGCACGAGGATGCTGGCCAGGATGCTGGCGAGGGCGCCGATGATCCCGACGCCCGCGAACATCACCGACACGCCGGTCAGCCGGCCCAGGGTCGTGACTGGGTAGTAATCGCCGTAGCCGACCGTGGTGATGGTGACCACGCCCCACCACAGGGCCTCGCCCCCGGTTTTGATGTTGGCGTCCGGCGACCGGCTCTCGAACTGCAGCACCATGATGCTCGCGACGCACAGCACGATCCCGGCGGAGAGGATCGTGATGAACGCGGCGTACTGGCCACGGTTCTGCAGGACGTCGTCGACGATCTCCTTGCGCTTCTGGCCGCCCATGAGGCGAGTGATCCTGGCCAGCCGGCTCAACCGCGCCAGGCGGAACAGGGCGGTGAGCTGGAAGAAGCCGAGGCTCGGGATCGAGCCCAGCAGGTCCAGCCAGCCCCGCTGACGGATGAAGTACGCCGACTTCGGGCGAGCGCCCGTGATGTTGTAGGTGAAATCGGCCAGGAAGATGAGCGCGACGGCGTTGTCGTAGACGTTGAGGAGCTGTCGGGTCTCGTCGTCGACGAGGGGGATGACCAGGAGGACCATGATCCCCAGCGAGAAGATGGTCAGGACCAGGATGAAGATGTTGTAGGCGTTGCCGTGCTCGCGCAGCACGGGAGCCTGGACTGTCACGGGCGTCGCGCCTCCTCGATCGATGACCCGTCGTGGGACGCGCCCATCCTAGCGATCGGCGGACCCGCCGATCTCACCAAGGACGGGTGAGCCCGCGCGCTGACAACCGGGGCTAGACTCGGGAATCCGCGGTGGCGCAGATCGACCACGATCGGAGACCCGGGGCAGCGATGGAGCGCGACTCATGACGGACAAGCAGAGCGGCGGCGATGTCACCAAGCCGACGACCGGCGAGGTCGAAGGGTTCGTGGCCGCCTCCGAGCAGGACGGGATCACGAGGGTCGTGGCAGGAGCCGCCGACGACCAGGGCAACGCGATCATCGAGGGTGCGGTCGCCGACGAGCAGGGCATCCTCGCCGAGGGCGCGATCGGCGTCTCGGGCAACGACGCCGTCCTCGTGGCGCGCTTCGCCAACATGGACGCGGCCAAGGCCGCCTACGAAGCGATCGTCGACGCGGAGCGCGCGGGGGCACTCGACATCGACGGCGTCCTCGTGGCGAATGCCGACGCCGAAGGCAAGATCAACATCGTCAAGATGACCGACCACAAGACACGCAACGGCTTCCTCGCGGGCGCCGTGGCCGGCGTGGTCGTCGGGATCATCTTCCCGCCGACGATCATCGCCTCGGCGCTGGCGGTCGGGGCGGGCGGCGCGGCCGTGGGCAAGCTCCGGAACATCAACGCCCGCAACGCGACCGCGCGGGACCTGGCGTCGGTGCTGACCCCCAACTCGTCTGGGATCATCGCGCTCGTGTCGCTCGCCCAGGTCGAGGAGGTCAAGAAGCAGATCCCCGACGCGGCCGAGGTGAAGGCGGCGCCGGTGAGCGAGGAGACGGCCAAGGCCGTCAAGGACGCCGCCAAGGAGGCGGGCTCCGTCCCCGCCTGAGACACTTACCGGCGGGCCCGCTGTTTCCCGGCGGGCCCGCTCAGCCCTCGACGACGTCCAGGCGACGGCTCACGCCGCGGGCGCGTCGACCGGCGCGTCCTCGGCGCCGAGCGCGGACACGTCGGCCATCGCCACCTGCATGTCCAGGCGACGGAACTCCGGCATCGCCAACGCGATCACGCCGATCCCGGCGAGTGTCAGGAGCCCGCCCGAGATCACCGATCCCTGGACTCCGATCACCGACGCGACGGCGCTTGCCTCCGCGTCGCCGATGCGGGGGCCGCCGGTGACGACCAGGATGTGGATCGATGACACGCGCCCGCGCAGCGGGTCCGGCGTCAGGATCTGCACGATGGAGCTGCGCAGCACCGCGCTGATGACGTCCGCGCCCTCCGCGATCGCGAGGAACAGGAGCGCGAGCGGGAAGCTGAAGGTCGACAGGCCGAACCCGACGATGCCGAGGCCCCAGACCGCGACGGCGATGAGCACGGCGCGACCGGGCCGGCGCACGGTCGAGGTCCAGCCGCTGAACACCGCCCCGACGAACGCCCCGAACCCGGCCGCGGCGGCCATGAACCCGACGCCGGCCGGGCCGACCTTGAACACGTCGAGCGCGAGCGCGGGGAACAGCGACCGGGGCGAGCCGAACACCATCGCGTTGAGGTCGACGATGAACGTCGCGAGCACCTCGCGCCGCTTCCGGGCGAACCGCAGGCCCTCGACGACGGCGGCGATGCTCGGGCGGACGGCGCCCGGCGCGGGCGGGATCGGCGCGATCATCAGCAGCGCCACGATCGCGGCCGCGAACGTGACCACGTCGATCAGGTAGGCGGCCGAGACACCCGCGACCGCGAGCACGATGCCGCCGAGCGCCGGCCCGATGATGGCCGCGCCGTTGAACACGAGCTGGTTGAGGCCGATGGCGGACGGCAGCCGCTCGATGGGCACGAGCCGCGGGATCGCCGAGGCCCGTGCCGGCTGGTCGACCGCCCCGAGGCCGGCCGCGACGAAGGCCACCGCGAAGATCGCCGCGATCGGCGGGGCGGGCGCCAGCGCGATCACGGCCAGCGCGAGGCTGCACGCGGCGAGCCCGAGCTGCGTGATCAGCAGCAGGCGCCGGCGGTCCACGGCGTCGGCCACGGCGCCGCCGCCGAGGGAAAAGATCAGGATCGGGACCAGCTGGACGAGCGACAGCGCGCCGACGCTGAGGAGGTCGTTGGTCAGCACGTACACCTGGTACGGCAGCACGATCGCCGTGATCATCCGGCCGACCACGCTGATCGCCTGCCCGATCCACAGCAGCCGGTAGTCGCGGTCGAGGCGCAGCGGCGTGGGGTCGACCAGCACGCCGCCCAGCCGGCGGCGGGGCGCTGGGGTCGGGGGGGTCATCGATCCCATGGTGCCACCCGGTGCGCGATGGGGCGACGGTCCCGGCGGGGTGCCCGCATGGCGTGCCTCGGGGGCGCTGCTAACATTCGACAGACCGTGTACACCATCAAGGAGGCGTCGGCCCGATCGGGCGTCGGGACGCCGCTCATCCGGGCCTGGGAGCGCCGATACGGCGTGCTCCGGCCCGCGCGGACGCCGTCCGGCTACCGGCTGTACGACGACGACGCCGTTCGGGTGCTCGTCGCGATGCGGACGCTGACCGAGACCGGTTGGACGGCCTCCGAGGCCGCGCGCGCCATCACAGCGGGCGAGATCAGGGTCGACGACCTCGTGCCCCGGGGCGTGCCGGCTCGAGGTGGCCCGACGGCCGGCGCGCCATCGGGTCGCGACCATGGGGCGCGGATGATCGAGCGGTTCGTCGCAGCAGCGGAGGCGAGCTCGGCGTCGGCGACCGAGGCGGCCCTCGACGAGATCCTCGCGTCCGGCTCGTTCGAAGCGGTGGTTGACGACGTCCTGCTGCCGGCCGCCGCGGCGCTGGGCGACGCCTGGGCGAGCGGCCGGCTCAGCGTCGGCGGGGAGCATGCTGCGAGCGCGGCGGTCGCCAGGCGGCTCGGGGCGGCGTTCCAGGCCGCCGGCGCACCCGGCAAGGTGTCGGTGGTCGTCGGGCTGCCGCCGGGGTCGCGGCACGAGCTCGGGGCGCTCGCGTTCGCGGCCGCGCTCCGCCGCCGTGGCGTCGGCGTCCTCTACCTCGGCCCGGACGTGACGGTCGACGGCTGGATCGACGCGATCACCCGGACCCGCGCGAGGGCGGCCGTCGTCGGCGTGATCACCGATGCCGACCGAGAGGCGGCCGCCGGCGTCGTCGAGGCGCTGCTCGAGCACCACGTGCCGCTGGTCGCCGTCGGCGGGGCGGCGGCGTCCGGTGAGGGGTCCGATCCGGGAACGGGCGCCGTGCGCATGCCGGAGCGCGTCGTCGACGCCGCGGCGACCGTGGCCGAGGCGGTGGCCCGGCGACGCTGACCGGCCGAGCGTCCGACGGCGATCGGGCCGCGTTGGCGGGCCAGACCTTCAGGTGTCGCGAGCCGCGTCAGGGCGTCGGGCGAGCTCGGCCACGAGGTCCCACAGGCGCCGGCGATCGCGTGCCGAGAGCCTGGTCGAGCGAACGCGATCGAACGGCCGTGGGCGGCGGTCCAGGTACAGCCGCCCATCGATGACGGCGGGGTCCGGGCGGGTCGCCAGCCAGACGATCGTGTCGATGCCCTGGGCGGTCGACCGGAGCAGCGGTCGCATGACCCGGTGGAACCCGGGCAGCGCCTCGGCGAGCCCCGGCGTGTCGGCCCAGCCGGGGTGCATCGCGGCGAATGCGACCGATCCACGACGCCGCCGCGACCATTCGCGCATCAGCGTCACCTGGGCCCGTTTTGCCCTCGCGTACGCACGCGTCCCGTCGTAGTGGCCGGCCGCGAACTGGAGATCGTCGAGCGGCAGCCGTTGCGCGTACATGCCGCCCGAGGTGACCGCGATCACGCGCGACCCCGGCGTGCGTCGGAGCAGGGAGTCGAGGCCCGTCTCGAGCGCGAACGGACCGACGACGAGGATCGCCAGCGTCGATTCAATGCCGTCGGGGCTCACGGATCGCGAAGCATGGATTGCGCCGGCGTTGTCGACCAGGACGTCGAGCCGGGGCTCGGTCGCCAGGATCCGGTCCACGGCCGCAGCAACCGAGGCCAGCGACCCGAGGTCGGCAACCACCACGGGAAAGCGGTCGGCCCGATGTGCCGCGACGAGCGCCTCGTGGAGGCGCTCGAGTCGCGACGCGCTGCGCCCGACCAGGATCACGCGCGCCCCCAGATCCGCGAGCGCCCACGTTGCCGCGAGCCCGAGCCCCGAGGTGGGCCCCGTCACCAGGACGGTGCGCCCCGTCAGGGCACCGGGCTCGGGTTCCGTCCACGCGAACAGGCGCCCGCGCACCACCGGCCCGATGCGGCTGAAGCTGCCGATGACCGAGATCTCGAGCATCGCGTCCACCGCCGTCGCCAACCTGTGACGGACGGTTGACACGGCCACTGACAAGCCTGTACGGTTGCGTTCAAACATTAGACAAGCACTATACACCGAGACAAAACCATGACCGTGCTCCGCGAACGCATCCACACCACGCTGCCGCTCGAGCGGGCGTTCGCCTTCGTCGGCGACTTCGCCAACGCCGAGCAATGGGATCCGGGCGTCACGACCTCCGTGCGGACGAATCCCGGGCCCGTCGGCGTCGGGGCGCGGTACGACCTGGGCGTGCGTATGGGCGGACGCACCGTCCCGATGACGTACGAGGTCACGGCCTTCGACCCCCAGCGGCTCGTCGTGCTCGAGGGTGCCGGCCGCGGCGTCCGGGCGGTCGACGAGATCCGGTTCAGCGCGACCGGCGACGGCACCCGGATCGACTACGTCGCCGACATCCGGCTCGTCGGACTCCTCCGCCTGGTGGCGCCACTGAGCGGCGGGGCGCTGGCACGCGTCGGACGCGAGGCGCGCCTGGGCATGGAACGCGCGCTCGAGCGGCGGGCCGCGGGGGCCTGAGGGATGGACGTCGCGATCATCGGCTCCGGGATCAGCGGCCTCACGGCCGCCTACGCGCTCCGGACGGATCACCGGGTCACGCTGTTCGAGCAGGAGCGTGAGCCAGGCGGCCACGTGGCGACCGTCACGGTCGGCGCGCCCGGCGGACCGGTGGCGGTCGACACCGGTTTCATCGTCTACAACGAGCGGACGTACCCCCGGTTCGTCGGGCTGCTGGACGAGCTCGGCGTCGAGACGCAGGCTAGTGACATGTCGTTCGGCTCGGCCTGCGACGCCTGCGGGGTCGCGTTCAGCTCCCGCGGCGCCCGCGGGCTCTTTCCCGACCTGCGGACGGTCGCCCGGCCTGGCCAGTGGCGGATGCTGGCCGATGTCGGGCGCTTCTACCGCGAGGCCCGCGCCGTCCTCACCGATCCGACGCCGACCACGGCGACGCTGGGCGACTGGCTCGACGAGCTGCGCTTCGGCCGCCCGTTCCGCGACCACTTCCTGGTGCCGATCGCGTCGGCGGTGTGGTCGACCGCCGCGGACCGGATCGACGAGTTCCCCGTCGCCTACCTGCTGCGCTTCCTCGACAACCACGGGCTGATCGGCCGGGGGAACGCGCCACAGTGGCGAGTCGTCCGCGGCGGCTCGCGGGCCTATGTCGACCGCCTGATCGACACGCTGCCCGCGGGCTCGGTGCGGACGGGCTCCGCGGTCCTCGAGGTCCGGCGCGATCCGTTCGCGGTGACGATCGTGACCGAGGCGCGCGGGGCCGAGCAGTTCGACGCCCTGATCCTGGCGACCCACGCCGACGACGCCCTACGCCTGCTGGGCGACGCGGACCCGCGCGAGCGACGCGTCCTGGGCGGCTTCGAGTACTCGACCAACGCCGTCGTGCTCCACACCGACGACCGCCTCCTGCCCGCCAACCCTCGCGCCCGCGGGTCGTGGAACGTCAGGACCGCCGACTGCCGCCGCCCGGCCGACGCCCTGACGATGACCTACCACATGAACCGCCTGCAGTCGCTGCCGGATGCGGTCGACTACTGCGTGTCGGTGAACCCGGGCGACGCCGTGCGACCGGATCGCGTCATCGTCGAGCGGGCCATGTCGCACCCGATGTACACGTACCGGACGCTCGATGCGCAGCGCGGGCTCGCGGGCCTCCAGGGTCGGAGCAGGACCTGGTTCGCGGGCGCCCACCTCGGGTACGGGTTCCACGAGGACGGCTGCCGATCGGGCTTCGAGGTCGCGGACATGGTCCAGGGCGCGGCCGCCCAGGCGGCCGCATGAGGTCGCACCTCCTCGAGGGCAAGGTCCGCCATCGGCGGTCGCGCCCGTTCACCTACGGGCTCGAGCACGACGTGTGGTACGCGGCCCTGGACCTGTCAGAGCTGAATGAGCTCGACGCCCGGCTGCGCCTGTTCGGCCGCAACCGCCGATCCGCGGCCGTGTTCCGCGACCGGGACCACCTCCCGGTCCCCGCGACCGACGTCGACGCCGACCTGCGGTCGCACCTGCGCACCCATGGCGAGAATCCCGACGGCTGGCGCGTGACCCTGATCACGAACCTGCGAGTGCTCGGCTATGTGTTCAACCCGGCCTCCTTCTACCTGTGCCGAGATCGTCACGGCGACCTGCGCGTCGTGGTCGTCGAGGTCCACAACACGTACGGGGAGCGACATCTCTACACGCTCCGGGCACCCGACCGGGCGGAGGCGTCCCCGTTCGCGGCGGCGATGGACAAGGCGTTCTTCGTGTCGCCGTTCATCGAGCAGGCCGGCCGCTACGCCGTCCACATCCGGGACGAGCCCGACGGCGTGCGCATCGCGATCGCGCTGCGCCAGGACGGTCAGCCGCTGTTGAGCACCAGCCTCGTGCTGCGGCGCGTGCCGCTGACGGACCGCTCGCTGCTGCGGATGCTGGTGCGCCATCCGTTGCTGACGCAACGCACGATCGGCCTGATCCATTGGCACGCCCTGCGGCTGTGGCTGCGCGGCGCCCCGTTTCTGCGCCATGGAGCGGCGGCCCCGGCGGCGGCCCCGGCCCTCGCGTCGGTCGGACCGGCCGCCCACCGCGCCCGCGAGACCGACCGATGAGCACGCAGGCCGGCGTCCGCCGGACCGAGCTGCCGTTCGGGCGCCTGGTCGAGGAAGCGGCGAGGCGGGTGATGCTCGGCGCCGCGCGACGGATCCGCGTCGGCCGGCTGACCGTGGTCCTGCCCGATGGGCAGCGGCACGTCTTCGGCGATCCCGGTGCGACCGACGCGGCGGAGATCCGCATCCACGACACCGCCGCCGTCGTGCGAATGCTGCTCGGCGGCGATGTGGGCGCCGGCGAGGCGTACGTGGACGGCCTGTGGTCGAGCCCCGACCTCCCCGCGCTGCTCAAGCTCGCCGGCCGCAACCGGGAGGCGCTCGCCATGCCCGACGGCTGGTGGCGTGTGCCGTTCCGGCTGCGGCGGATCCTCGCCCACCGCGGACGCCGGAACACGAGGGTGGGCAGCCGCCGCAACATCGAAGCCCATTACGACCTGGGCAACGACTTCTACCGCCTGTTCCTCGACGAGACGCTGACCTACTCGAGCGCGGTGTTCGACACGCCCGACGTTCCGCTGGCCGATGCCCAGCGACGCAAGTACGCGGTGATGGCTGAGCGCGCGGGCCTCCGTGGCGGCGAGCACGTGCTCGAGATCGGCACGGGCTGGGGCGGCTTCGCGCTGTATGCCGCAGGCGAGCTCGGTTGTCGCGTCACGACCGTGACGATCTCGCCCGCGCAACACCGCCTCGCGACGGAACGGATCCGGGCGGCCGGCCTCGCCGATCGGGTCAGCGTCGAGCTCCGCGACTACCGCGACGTCGTCGGCACGTACGACGCCATGGTTTCGATCGAGATGCTCGAGGCCGTCGGCGCGGAGTACTACGCCGCGTTCTTCGAGGCCTGCGATCGGGCCCTCCTCCCAGGCGGGCGGCTGAGCCTCCAGGTCATCGCGTTCCCGGACGTGTCGTATGGGCCGCAGCTGCGCGGCGCGAACTGGATCCAGACCTACATCTTCCCGGGCGGGGTCCTGCCGTCGCTCGCGGCGATCGAGTCGTCCCTCCACGGGACCAGCCTCCTGGTGCGAGGGGTCGACGACATCGCCGCGAGCTACGTCAGGACGCTCCAGGCCTGGCGGGGGGCGTTCCTGTCGCGGCTCGACGACGTCCGCGCGATGGGCTTCGACGAGCGGTTCATCCGCCGCTGGGACTACTACCTCGCGATCAGCGAGGCGGGCTTCGCGACCGGCATCACGCAGGACTTCCAGATTGTGCTCGAGAAGGGCCGCGGCCTGGGCTGACCGTCGTCGCGATCGATCTCGCGATGGGGTACCGTCGAAGGCGTGACAGCCGACCTGGTCGAGCGCCACCGCGAGCGCCTCGACGCCGCCATCGCGGCCACCGCGGACCGTGGATTCTGGTCGGCGTTCGCCGAGGATCCGCGCGACTACCCCGCGGAATCGGCCGACGCCGGGCTGGCGGCGTTCGAGGCCTACCGCGGCAAGCCGTTCCCGATCGAGCAACAGGCGACCGCGACCTGGGCCGGCGAGGAGCGATCGCCGTACGGGCTGGAGCTCGGGATCACCTACCCGGTGGCCGACGTCGACGCCCTGCTGCCGGCGATGGCCTCCGCCCTCCCGGCGTGGCGCGACGCGGGGGAGGAGACACGCGCCGCCGTATGCGCCGAGATCCTCGAGCGGCTGAACACGCGGTCGCACGAGATGGCGCACGCCGTCATGCACACGACGGGCCAGGCCTTTCCGATGGCGTTCCAGGCGGGCGGGTCGCACGCGCAGGATCGAGGGCTCGAGGCCGTCGCGTTCGCGCTCGCCGCGATGCGCAGGGTTCCCGCGGCCGCGACCTGGGAGAAGCCGCAGGGCAAGCGGCCGCCGCTGCGGATGCTCAAGCGCTACCGCATCCTCCCGCGCGGGATCTCGCTGCTCATCGGGTGCGCCACCTTCCCCACCTGGAACGGCTACCCGGGGCTGTTCGCGAGCCTCGCGACCGGCAACCCGGTGCTGGTCAAGCCGTCGCGGCGCGCGGTGCTGCCGCTGGCGATCACCGTGGCGGTCGCGCGCGACGTGCTGGCCGAGGCGGGGTTCTCGCCGGACCTCGTCGCGCTGACGGTCGACGCGCCCGGCGACCGGTCGGCCGCGGAGCTCGCGCTCCGTCCCGAGGTCCGGCTGATCGACTTCACCGGGTCGTCCGCGTTCGGCACCTGGATCGAATCGCACGCGACGCAGGCCGTCGTGTTCGCCGAGAAGTCCGGCGTGAACGGCGTCGTGATCGACGCCACCGACGACTACCAGGGCATGCTCCGTAATCTCGCCTTCTCGCTGTCGCTGTACAGCGGTCAGATGTGCACGACGCCCCAGAACCTGTTCGTGCCGGATGGCGGGATCGAGACGGACCAGGGACACCGGTCGTTCGATGAGGTCGGGGCCGACCTGGCGGCGGCGATCGACGGGCTGCTGGGCGACCCGAAGCGCGCGTCCGCGATCCTGGGCGGGATCAGCGGTCCCGACGTGCTCGCAAGGGTCGCCGATGCGAGTCGCTCCGGAGAGGTGGTCCGCGCGTCCGGGGGGATCGAGCACCCGGAGTTCCCCGACGCCGTGACGCGAACACCGCTGCTCGTCGCGCTGCCCGCATCGAGCGAAAGCGAGTACGCCCGCGAGTGCTTCGGGCCGGTCACCTACCTCGTCCGGACCGGCGGGACCGCCGACAGCCTCGAGATCTGGGGCCGGACCGCCCGCGAGCAGGGGGCGCTGACCGCCGGGCTCTACGCCACCAACCCGGCCGTGGTGGAGCAGGCGGAGGCCATCGCCATCGACCGTGGCGTGTCGCTCTCGATCAACCTCACGCGCGGCGTCTACGTCAACCAGTCCGCGGCCTTCTCCGACTACCACGCGACCGGCGCCAACCCCGCCGCGACGGCGTCGTTCACGGACGAGGCCTTCGTCGCGCCGAGGTTCCACGTCACCCAGTGGCGCCGGCATCTCCCCGATGCCCCCGAAGCCGCCGTGCCCGGATGACCACCCGGCGAACCAGGGCACGCGCCACGGCGCCCGCCCCGCCGGCCGCGCCCACCGCGCCGGTGGTGCCGCTCGTGCGCGTCGACCGGCCCGCCGTCGGCCCGGACGGCGAGGTCACGGGTGTCGCCCTGGTCACGCTCGATCGCCCCGAGGCGCTCAACGCGCTCAGTGCCGCGCTCCTCGCCCAGCTCGTGTCGGCCCTGCAGGACCTCGACGCGGACGAGGCGATGCGGGTCATCGTCATCACCGGCGCGGGCGACCGAGCATTCGCGGCCGGCGCGGACATCAAGGAGATGTCGGACGCGACCCCGGCCTCGCTGGCGGATAGCGGCGGGTTCGGTCATTGGGACGAGCTGCGGGCCATCCGCAAGCCGCTGATCGCCGCGGTGCGCGGATTCGCCCTCGGCGGCGGCTGCGAGCTGGCGATGGCGTGTGACCTCATCATCGCCGGACAGGACGCCCGGTTCGGCCAGCCGGAGATCCGGATCGGGGTGATGCCCGGGGCGGGCGGCACGCAGCGGCTGACCCGGGCGATCGGCAAGGCGAAGGCCATGGACCTGATCCTCACCGGGCGCGCGATCGACGCGAACGAGGCGGAGCGGTTCGGCCTGGTCACCAGGGTCGTCCCGGCTGAGTCGACCGTCGAGCAGGCGCTCGCCCTGGCAGCCCAGATCGCGGCCATGCCGCCGCTCGCCGTTGCCGCCGCGAAACGGGCGATCGGCGAGGCCTACGAGACGTCTCTCACCCAGGGCCTCGCGGACGAGCGACAGGCGTTCTTCGACCTGTTCGCGACGGAGGACCAGAAGGAGGGCATGGCCGCGTTCGTGGAGAAGCGGCCCGCGCGCTGGAAGGGACGCTGATGGGCGGCGGCGACTGGACGTCGCTGCGCTACGAGGTCGACCAGCGGATCGCGACCGTCACCCTCGACCGGCCAGGCGCCCGGAACGCGCTCGACGCGGCGCTCAAGCGGGAACTGCTGGCGGCCCTGCGGGCGGTCGGCGAGGACCCCGCCGTCCGGGTCGTCGTGCTGACCGGCGCAGGGCCGGCCTTCTGCGCCGGCCAGGACCTGCGCGAGACCACTGGACCCGACGCGCCGTTGTTGTCCACCGTGCTCCGCGAGACGTACAACCCGCTGATCCTTGCGATGCGGCGCCTCGAGAAGCCGATCGTGGGGGCGATCAACGGCGTCGCGGCGGGAGCCGGTCTGGCGCTGGCGCTCGCGTGCGATCTCCGCATCGCCGCAGACACGGCCATGTTCGTGCTGGCGTTCGGCCGGGTGGGCCTCGTGCCTGACAGCGGCACGACCTGGTTCCTGCCGCGGTTGGTAGGCCCGGCGCGGGCGGCGGAGCTCGCGTTCGTCGGCGACCCGCTGTCGGCGGCGGACGCGGAGCGATGGGGCCTGGTCAACCGCGTCGTCGGCGCCGACACGTTGGCCGGCGAGGCCCGCGCCCTGGCCGCGCGGCTGGCGGCCGGCGCGCCCCGCGCCATCGCGCTCACCAAGCAGGCGTTGAACCGCTCGCTGGAGACCGGCCTCGAGGCTCAGCTCGAGGAGGAGTCCGTCCTCCAGGGGATCGCCGGGCAGACCGCCGACCATCGCGAGGGCGTCGCGGCGTTCCTGGACAAGCGTCCGCCGCGGTTCACCGGGGAGTAGCCGGCCCGCCCGGGCCGTCTGCGCGATGCTCACCCTCGACGACCGGTGGATCTGGGACTTCTGGCTCGCCGACGACGGCGAGCGCCACCACGTGTTCTTCCTGCAGGCCCCGAGGTCCCTGGGTGACCCCGAGCTGCGGCACGACCACGCGTCCGTCGGCCACGCCGTGTCCGACGACCTCGTGACCTGGTCGATGCTCCCGGACGCCCTGGCGGCCGGCGCGCCGGGCGAGTGGGACGACGCGGCCACCTGGACCGGCTCCGTCACCCGCGATGGGGCCGGCTGGGCCATGTGGTACACGGGCCGCTCGACCCGTGCGGGGCGGGTCCAGCGGATCGGCCGCGCGACCTCGACCGACCTCGTCACGTGGCGCAAGGACCCCGCCAACCCGTTGATCGAGGCCGATCCGCGCTGGTACGAGCGGCTGGATCCGTCGGCCTGGCACGAGGAGGCGTGGCGCGACCCGTGGGTGTTCGCGGACCCGGCCGGCGACGGGCTCCACGCCCTGATCACCGCCCGGGTCGCCCAGGGCGAGCCGAGCGGGCGCGGCGTCGTCGCACACGCGCGGTCAGTGGACCGCGGGGCCTGGACGGTGCACGAACCGATCACCGAGCCGGGAGAGTTCGGTCACCTCGAGGTCCCGCAGGTCGAGCGCGTGGGCGATCGGTGGCTGCTCGTGTTCTCGTGCGCGCTGCGGGAGATCGGTCCGCGGCGCCGCGCCCGTCATCCCGACGAGCGGGGCGGGTCGTACTGGGTGGAGGGCGTGTCTCCGCTCGGTCCGTTCGACGTGCGAGCGGCGAGGCCGTTTCCGAATCCGGACCTGTACTCCATGCGCCTCGTTCAGCGGCGCGACGGCTCGTGGGTCGCGTTGGGCTTCGTCGACAGCGTCGACGGCCGGTTCGTCGGCGCCCTCTCGGACCCCGTTCCCGTCCCGTTCGGCTGACCGGCAGACGTGACGCCGCCGACGCCCGGGGGCTTGACCCCGTGAGCGCCCCGCGGGTACGGTTGCCGGCCTAACGAACGTTCGCTCCGGAGACCGCCGCATGGTCGACACGCGCCGACGCCAGATCGAGGACGTCGCCTCGGAGCTGTTCCGCGACCAGGGCTACGCGGCGACCGGCGTGCGCGACATCGCGCGGGCCCTCGACATCCAGGGCGCCAGCCTGTACGCCCACGTGACCTCGAAGGAGGCCGTGCTGTGGGCGATCGTCGAGCGGGCCGCGAGCATGTTCGAGAGCGCCGCCGACCGGGCGCTCGACGCGACGGACGGCCGGTCGCCCTCGGTCCGCATCCGGGCGCTGGTCTGCGCCCACGTCGGCGTCGTCACAGGCGGCCCCGAGGCGGCGACGGTGTTCGACCGGGAGTGGCGCCACCTCGAGGACGCGCGACGCAACGAGGTCCGCGCGCGGCGCGACGCCTACGAGGCCCGCTTTCGCCACCTGATCGAGGACGGCATCGCGACCGGGGAGTTCGTCCCCGTCAACCCCTCGATCGCCTCCGCGTTCCTGCTCACCTCGCTCAACGCGGTCGGCACCTGGTACCAGCCCGAGGGCCCGATCTCGCCCGCCGAGCTCGCCGACGCCTATGCCGACCTCGCGCTGCGGTCCCTGTCGGGAACCGTCGCATGACCGACCCGCTGGCGCTCGCGCCCGTGCTGCCGCCCGCCGAGCGGCGCGCGCTGGCCTTCAACGACGACGCGCTCCCCCACGACGCCCGCTACGACGCGTTCGTCGAGCACGTCCATGCCGGCCGCAAGATCGAGGCCACCGACTGGATGCCCGAGGAGTACCGGCGGTCGGTGCTCCGGTTCGTCGAGATGCACGCGAACTCGGAGCTCATGGGCGTCCTCCCCGAGCGCGACTGGCTCCTCCGCGCGCCGACGCTCCGGCGGAAGCTCGCGCTGACGGCCAAGATCCAGGACGAGGTCGGCCACGCGCAGCTCCTGTACCGGGTCGCGGAGGACCTCGGCAAGCCGCGCGACGCGATGATCGAGGACCTGCTCGCCGGCCGCACCAAGTTCCACAACGTCTTCCACTACCCCACCCGGTCGTGGGCCGACATCGGGGTGATCGCGTGGCTCGTCGACGCGGCCGCGATCGTCGCCCAGCAGGCCCTGCGGGAGTCGAGCTACGCGCCCTACGCACGGACCATGCGCAAGATCTGCTGGGAGGAGTCGGTCCACATCATGCACGGGCGCGACGTCGTGGTGACGCTCGCGACCGGGACGCCCGAGCAGCGCACGATGCTCCAGGAGGCGCTCGACCGCTGGTGGCCCCCGCTGATGCAGATGCATGGCCCGCGGTCCCCCCGAGACCAGGACCGCGACCTGTTCTGGCGAATCAAGGCCAAGGCGTCGGAGGAGCTGCGCCAGGAGTTCCTCGGGATCTACGTCCCGCGCGTGTTCGAGCTCGGCCTGACGCTGCCCGACCCGGCGCTGCGACTCGACGAGGCCAGCGGGGAGTGGCGGTACACCGAACCCGACTGGGACGAGCTGCGCGCCGTGGTCACGGGACACGGCCCGGCGTCGGCCGCGCGGGTCGCGTTCCGCCAGGCGGCCTGGGACGAGCAGGCGTGGGTGCGGCACGCGATCGCGGGCGCACGACCGGCTGCGGCGTGAGGCGGCGATGACGGACCAGGTGCCGGTCGACCGGATCGACGAGCTCGGCGCGGATGCTCGCGACGGTCTCGAGCCGTACGAGGTCTTCCGCCAGGAGAAGGAGGGCGACGCGATGCGCCACGGGGGCTCGGTCATGGCTCCCGATCGCGTGCTCGCGCTGCACTACGCCCGCGAGCTCTACGGCAGGCGGCAGGAGAGCGTGCGGCTGTGGGTCGTACGCCGCGACGACATCGCCGTGCTCGACGATCCGGACCTGCTGCAGCCGCCGCTCGACCGCTCGTTCAAGAAGCCCGGCGGGTACGTGATGCGCGACAAGCTCGCGGCCGCCCGGGAGCTGTCCGGGCAGGCGAAGCCGCACGCACGATCGAAGCCCGAGAAGGCGGCGAAGGCGGGGAAGGCGGCCGAGGCATGACGACGGCGGCGCTCGTGCCGGCGACCCGCGACGCCCTCGCGTTGCTGGTCCTCTCGATGGCCGACGACGAGCTCGTCCTGGGCTTTGGCGACTCCGAATGGACCGGGATCGCACCCCTCCTCGAGGAGGACGTCGCGATGAGCTCGCTCGCGCAGGACGAGCTCGGGCATGCCCAGGCGCTCTACCGCCTGCTCGCCGACCTCGTCGACGACGGCCGGGACGCCGACGCCATCGCCTACGACCGGCCGCCCGAGGGCTACTTCCACGCCCGGTTGCTCGACCACCCCCGCGGCGACTGGGCAACGACGATCGCCCGCCGCTACCTGTACGACACCGCGGACGCGGTGCGGCTGGAGGCGCTGGCCTCCGCCACGTACGACCCGCTCCGCGACCTGGTCGGCAAGATCCGCCGCGAGGAGCGCTACCACGTGCTCCACGCCGAGGCGTGGCTGGAGCGGCTGGCGACGGGCGACATCGAGTCCCGCGAGCGGTTGCTGGCGGCGATGGAGCGGCTGGGCCCGGACGCGTGGACGGTGCTGACGCCGCTGCCCAACGACCTCTCGCTGGTGATGGCCGGCGTCCTGGACGCATCGATGGGCGAGCTCGATGCGCGCTGGCGAGCCGCGATCTCGCCGATGCTGGACCGGCTGGGCCTGCCGATGCCGGGACAGGCGGGCGATCCGGCCACCGCCCGGACAGGGCACTCCAATTCGTTCCGCTGGCTCCATGGCGAGCTGTCCACCGTTCGCCGCCTCGACCCGGAGGCCACGTGGTGACCGCCGCCGTCCGCCTCGCGACAGGGCATGACCAGGCGGAGCATGCAAGCCGCGGGCTCGACACGTCCGCCGTCATCGACGCCCTGCGGGAGGTCGCGGACCCCGAGATCCCGGTCATCTCGGTCGTCGACCTGGGCGTGATCGGCGACGTCCGCCTCGACCCCGGGCATGTCCGGGTCGAGCTGCTGCCCACGTTCGTCGGCTGTCCCGCGCTCGATCCGATGCGCGAGGCGGTGGCCGATCGCCTGCAAGCGCTTGCGCCCGACCGCGAGGTCGAGGTCGAGGTCGTGTTCGACCCGCCGTGGACCACCGACCGGATCACGCCGCTCGGCCGCCGCCGCCTGACGGAGAGCGGGTTCGCGCCCCCCGCCGCGGGCGGTTCCCTGCTGCCCGTCGTCCTCGACGTCCCCGTCCCGTGCCCGTGGTGCGGCTCGCGGCGGACCGTCCTCGAGAACGCCTTCGGGCCGACGGCCTGCCGCGCGATCCGCTACTGCACCAACTGCAGGCAGCCATTCGAGCAGTTCAAACAGGTCTGAGCCATGGACCTCCAGCCGACGATCGCACCGGGGCGGGTGGGGATCGTCGGTGCGGGCACGATGGGCGCTGGGATCGCGCAGGTGGCGCTCGAGGCCGGCGACGTCGTCGCGCTTTACGACGTCGTTCCGGGCGCCGTCGAGCAGGCGCGGGCAAGGATCGCCGACGGGCTGACGCGACGCGCGTCCAAGCTGGGCCTGGAGGACGGCGGCGTCGAAGCCTGGGTCGCGCTGCGGATCGGTCGCCTCGTGCCGGTGACGACGCTCGACGCCGTGGCCGATGACGCGTACCTCGTGATCGAGGCGGCGGTCGAGGACCTCGCCCTCAAGCGCATCGTGTTCGCGACCCTCGACGCGCGGGCGGCGGACGACACGATCCTGGCCACGAACACCAGCGCGCTGCCGGTGGCCTCGATCGCCGCCGACGCGACGCGCCGGTCGCGCATCGTCGGGCTGCACTTCTTCAATCCCGCGCCCGTCATGCCGCTGGTCGAGGTCGTGGTCGGACGCCAGACCGGCGCCGACACGGCCGCGCGAGCGGAGGCGGTCGTCGAGCGCTGGGGAAAGACACCGATCCGGTGCGCAGACGCGCCCGGGTTCGTCGTCAACCGCATCAACCGCCCGTTCACGCTCGAGCCACTGCGACTCCTTGAGCGCGGCACGGCCACGATCGAGGAGATCGACGGGGCCATGCGTCGAGCGGGCTTCCCCCAGGGCCCGTTCGAGCACATCGACCTGATCGGCCTCGACGTCAACCTGGCCACCTCGACGGCCGTGCACGCCGGCCTCGGCTCACCGGCACGGCTGGCCCCGTCCGCGCTGCAGGGCCGCCTCGTCGCGGCGCGGCGCCTCGGCCGCAAGCGGGGCGTCGGCTTCTACGAGTACGACGCCGCGGGCCACCGCGTCCGCCCCGGCCCGGGGTTCGGCCGCCGCGGCGGCAAGCACGTGCCGCAACCGCCGGAGGCGATCGCGCGCCGGGTCCGGCTCGCCCTCGCCAACGAGGCATATTTCGCGCTCGGGGACGGCGTCGCCACCGCGGACCGCATCGACCTCGCCCTCCGCCTCGGCGCGGCCCATCCGCAGGGTCCGCTCGAGTGGGCCGTCGCCAGGGGCCTCGAGGCCGTCTGTGCCGAGCTGCGGGCGCTCGAGGCCGCGGAGGGTGAACGGTTCTCGCCCGCGCCCGCGCTGGTGGAGGCCGCCGGAGCCGCTGACACCTCCGCGTCGTAGCTACGACATGATCGAGCCTACTCGCTCAGGGTGATCTCGCAACGGCGTCCCTGCGCGTGATAATTTGCGCACGGGCGTTCGATCGTGTACACCTCGCTCCAATAGCATCCGCGTCCGGGGGGACGACGCAGCCGACCCGAGGGTCATGCCACTCGAGCCGAACCTCGCGACCGTCGTGGTGCTGCTCGTCGCCGTCGTCGTCGCAACGATGGGTGGCGGGCTCTTTGGGCGACGGTTCCGGACCTGGCATGAGCGCCGCACGGCGCGGCGGGCGCTGGCCGCGATGGCCGCTCGGACCGCAGCCTTGCAGACGGTCCCCACCGATCCCGATGTCCCGCCCCCCACCGACGCCGTCACCACCGCCGCGGGCAGGTCCGCTGGCGCCTCCGTGGCCGGCCAGTCGTACCTGGCCCGTCGCCTCGCGGGTGCCCCCCCGCCGGTCGTCGCGCGCCGCCCGTCGAGCCTCTCTCCGGCCCTCGCCGCGCGCGGCGGCCGCCCGATCACCGACCGGCCCAGCCTCGCCATGCCCGCGCCGGTCCGGCCCGGACGGCGGCGTCGCCGCCTGGTGGTCGCGAGCGCCCTCATCGTCTGCCTGTTCGCCGTCGGGATCACCCTCGGCGTGGTCGCGACGTCGAGGCAGCCGCGGGGCGAGGTGCTCGATGCCGCGGGGACGCCGGGGCCCGACGCGGGCGGACCAGGCGACGGCGCGGCCGCACTCCCCGTGGCGCCCGATGGCACGCAGACCGACCCCGGCTCGATCGGCGCCGAGGAACCGACGCCGGGCGAGGACGCGACCAAGGCGTCAACGCCCACGGCAACGGCCACCGACAGGGCCACGCCGACGGACGCGCCGACCGACGTGCCGACGCCCCGACCGACGTCGCCGCGGACGCCCGGGACGGCCGACCCGACTCGCGCCGATCCCACCGACCCCACGAGAGATCCGGCCACCCCGGATCCCACGCCCAGGCCCACGCCGAAGCCAACCCCGAAGCCGACGCCCGATCCGACGTCCGAGCCGACGCCGCCACCCACGCCCGAGCCAACGCCCGAGCCCACGCCGCCGGCGGGGCAGGCACCGCGGGTCGACTTCGACTTCAGCGTCAACGGCCTCAAGGTCGCCTTCAACAACCACACGAAGGGGGCCGACCATTGGACCTGGGACTTCGGTGATGGCGACACGTCGACCGCCCGGAAGCCGAGCCACACCTACGCGGGATCCGGGACCTACACGGTGACGCTGACCGCCTGGTCGACCGGCGGCGAGGTGGCCAGCGAGACCCAGGACGTGACCGTCAGCGACAACTGAGGCGGCCGTCGCGTCTTCGCGCCCGCGTCACCGCCGCGGACCGGCGATCAGCGCCTCGTAGCGCAGCATGCCGTCCTCGAGGACGAACGCGTCGAGCGCGAGCCCGTTCGGGTCCATCTAGGCGAACTCCTCGTTGAGCCAGCCCACCAGCTCCCGGTCGGCGTCCGCCGGCAGGGAGATCAGCAGGTCGCGCATCGGGGCGATCAGGCACTGGTGCTCCGACCCGAAGATCCGCTGCAGCTCGTCGGGCACGAGCACGAGCGCCGAGGCGCAGCCGACGCCCGACTGCAGCAGGCGGACCGGCACGCCCTGGAACGTGTCGCGATGGAGGTCGCGCGGACGGACCGGGCGCAGCCGCCGCCGCAGGTTGTCCAGCCCGACGGCGACGAGGTCGGCCGGGCCGACGGGCCACGCGGCCAGGACCGACATGCCGACGACCAGGAACGCCGGCCCGATGTCGATCCCGAAGCCTGTCGGGATGCCGGGCGGCAGCGTGACCCGGAAGGGCTCGCCGGCCTCCGCGGGCATCGGCCGGCGCCGGGGCAGGATCGGGATCAGGTTGGGTGCCATCGACGTCCAGTCGAGGTCGGGGGGCAGGCCGCCCATCGCCGCCAGCACCGCCTCGGGCGACGCCGTCTCGATCCCGTTGCCGAGGTCCACGGACCGGTAGTCCTTGCCGGCCTTGCGCCGGCGCTTGGCTCGTCGTCGCTCTCGCTCGTTCATGCCCGCACTCTGACGGCCGGCGCTCACCGCGCACCCAACCCGGACTGCACCCCGACTTCACGGGGAGCCGGCGGCACCGGCGACACACGGGCGACACGGGCCGTCGTCCGTTCCGATTTCTGCCCCGGCGCCGTGCCTACCCACGACGCCACGCGGCGCCGAGGATCGGCGCAGCCAGTCCGCACGGAGATTCTCGATGAGCCTCAGCCCCGACTCGGTGGGCCATCCCGACCCCGGCGACACGCTGACCGCCCCCGCGGGGCCCGATGGGACGGACGTGCAGGACGCACCGGATGCGGACACGGCGCCGCAGACCGGTGGGTCCGTGCAGGCGCACCTGATGGCCGCGACCGCCCTGCTGCACGTCAAGGAGCTCGATGCGGCGATCCGGGCGTTCGAGTCGGTGATCGCGATGGCGCCGGACCGGCCGCTGCCCCGCTACCGGCTCGCCGTCGCGTACGCGCTCGACGGACAGCACGAGCGGGCCCTCGCGGGCCTCGCCGACGCCGTCGAGGCCGGCTTCCGCCAGCCCGGGACGCTGGAGGCCGAGCCGGCCTTCGCGCCCTACCGGGCCAGCTCCTCGTATCGCACGAGCCTCGCGCTCGCCCGCCGCAACCAGCACCCGTGCGAGGGGGACCCGGACCACCGGGCCTTCGACTTCTTCATCGGGCGCTGGCGGGCCGCGACGCCCGACGGGGTGGTGGTCGGCGCCAACCACGTCGAGTCGACTCTCGGCGGCGCGGCCCTCATCGAGCGCTGGACGTCGGTGAACGGCTACCAGGGCACGAGCCTCAACCGGCTGGATCCCGTGACCGGGACGTGGCGCCAGACCTGGGTTGACGACCAGGGCGACGTGATCGAGTTCGTGGACGGGCGCGTCGACGACGGCGCGATGCAATTCGTCGCCCACGGCGAGGGCATCGAGCGGCGGCTGACGTTCTTCCACCAGGGGCCCGACGCCCTGCGCCAGCTCTCGGAGGCGTCCAGCGACGGCGGGGCGACGTGGTCGATCGAATACGACCTGCGCTACCGCCGCATGGCCGAGCCCCGCGCGACCGCCGAGCGGGGATCCGGCGAGCTCGCCGCCGCCGGCTGACCGACCCGGCGGCCGGCGACCACCGTCAGGCGGTCGCCCGGCGTGGCGTCGCCGCGGCCCGGGCGAGCAGCCGGATGCCGGCGCGGATCTCGGCCGGCGAGTGGCGCCCGTAGTGGATGAGCAGGTCCTGGTCGCCGGCCGCGTGGTGACGGGAGAACGAGAGCGGCTCGACCGCGACGCCGAGCGGCCGGGCGCGCGACGCGAGCGCCGTCGCGGTCAGCCGCATGTCCTCGATACGCACGACGAGGTGGGCCCCCGCCGCAGCCGGGCGGGCGCTGATGACCGTCCCGAGCTCCGCCGTGAGGGTCGCGAGCAGCGCCGCCTGCCGCTCGGCGAAGTGGGCCCGGACCCGCGCCAGGTGCCGCTCGAAGTGGCCCTCGGCGAGGAAGATCGCGAGCGCCCGCTGTTCGAGGGCGCCGGGTCCCCGGTAGCCCGCCTCGTGACGGGCGACGAACGCCTCGTGCACCGGCGTCGGCACGACCGCGTAGCCGGTCCGGAGGCCCGGGTAGAGCACCTTGCTGAACGTCCCGACGTAGAGCACCCGACCCTGCTCGTCGAGGCCCTGCAGCGAGGGCTGGGGGTGACCCTCGTAGCGCAGCTCGCTGTCGCAATCGTCCTCGATGACGGCCGCCTCGTTGCGTGCCGCCCAGGCGAGCAGCTGCATCCGGCGGGCGACCGGCATGGTCCCGCCGTTCGGGTACTGCCACGACGGGGTGACCATCACGGCGGCCGGCCCGTCGGGCAGGCGGTCGACCTGCAGCCCGCGGTCGTCGACCGGCACGTGGACCAGCGGCAACCCGAACGCCTCGAACACCCGCTGGAGGTGCGGGCCGCCGGGGTCCTCGAGGGCCAGCGTGCGGCCGTCCGCCAGCCACAGGCGTGCCGCGGTCGCCAGCGCACTCTGGGCGCCTGCCGTCACGACGACCTGGTCGGCGGTCGTCCGCACCGCGCGCGACATCCCGAGGTACGCGGCGAGCTCGGCCCGCAGCCGCGGGTCACCCTCCGGGTAGCGGTAGGTCGTCGCGGACGCGGGATCCGAGACGAGATCCCGCCATGCGCGAGGCAGCAGGCGCTCCCAGAGCGCCACGGGAAACAGGTCCAGGCGGGTCGCGCCGGTCCGGAAGTCGTACCGCGGCTCCGAGCGTGACCCGCCGAAGAACGGGCGGCGCGGGCCGGTGGGCGCCACGGGCGGCAGCGTGGCGCCGCCGGCGCTCGTTCGTGCGTGCAGGCCGCGGCGGAGGTCGGGCAGGCCGGTCGCGACCACCGTCCCCCGCCCCGGCCGCGGCTCGAGATAGCCCTCCGCCGTCAGCTGCTCGTAGGCGGTCATCACGGTCACCGCGGCCACGCCGAGGTGCTTGGCGTAGGTCCGGATGCCCGGCAGGACCGCACCCGGACCGATCCGTCCGTCGAGGATCGACCTTCGCAGGGCGACCTCGATCTGGCGGTACAGCGGCTGGTTCACGGCCCGGTCGAGGACGATCGGCGGAAAGGGCACGCCGCGCACTCCCATCGCTTGCGTTCCCTAGCCATACCGCCCCCCGGCCCCCCGGGTTCGATCTGGATGCGCTGCCGGCCGCCGCACGGGGCGGCGTTCCCATCCGCCCCCATACCCGATGGGAACGCTCCCCCCGACATCGGCCCGCGGCGTGCCTTGCGGCAGCCGACAGCGCCGGGGATGGTCCCTGCCAGGACCCGGTCCCCTCATGGCCGGCGCGGCCGTTCGCCGTCGCGCGGAGCCCTGATGGCGGGGGGCAAGGAGGAGCATTCGATGCGGTTCACGCGCGGAGGCATGGCCTTCCGGCTCGCGGCCGGCACGGCCGTGATGGTGATGGTGGTCGGGGGCTGCGGCAGCGCCACGACGCCGAGCGCAGGCACGACGGCGCCGCCGAGCGCCGCGCCGCCGGCGTCCGCCCCGGGCGACGGGTCGCCGAGCGCGCCGGCGGGCGAGATCAACCTGTTCGACACGGCGTACGCGCCCGACAGCGGCCCGGACGGCGGCCAGGCCATCATCGGCGACTGGCAGGAGGCGACCCAGTTCAACCCGTACTACTTCACCCAGGTCACGGAAGGGAACGTCGTGTCGGCCACGTGGGCCACGCTCGCGACCTTCACCGACGACTACAAGTACGCGCCCGACCTCGCCACGGAGATCCCGACGCTCGACAACGGCGGCGTCAAGGTCCCGGGCGACGGCGGCGACGCGATGACCGTCACCTGGAACCTGCGCGACAACCTCAAGTGGTCCGACGACACGGACCTGACCTGCGACGACTTCAAGTACGCCTGGGAGTGGGTGCTCGATCCCGACAACGTCGGCGTCGTCACGTCGGGCTTCGACGACGTCACGGCGTGGGACTGCCCGTCGCCGACGGAGATGGTCCTCCACTTCAAGAACGTGTTCGAGGGCTACATCACGATGGTGGTGGCGCCGCTGCCGCGCCACTACCTGTCCCAGATCCCGATCAAGGAGCAGGTGGCCGGCCGCGGCTTCCGGCCCGACGAGATCGCCAGCATGCCCACGAGCGGCGCGTTCAAGTTCGAGTCGGTCACGCCCGGAGCCGAGCTCCGGCTCGCACGCAACCCCAACTACACGAGCTGGAAGACGAGCCAGCCGACGCACCTCGACACGCTGGTGTTCAAGTGGTACGGCGACCCCGACGCGATGATCGCGGGCTACCGGAACGGCGAGGTCGACATCGCCACCGACCTCCAGGACTCGGACATCCCGAAGGTCCAGGACCTGGGTGGCGAGGTGAGCTCGATCCCCTCGCTGACCTACGAGTACCTGCGCCCCAACTGGTCGGACATCGGCGACGTCGACACCACCAGGGGCGTCGGCGGCTGCTCCAAGAACCCCGCGGTCCTCGATCGCGGCAACGGCTGTCCGATGGCCGACCCGGCGATGCGCGAGGCGCTCGCGTACGCCGTCGACAAGAACGAGATCAACGCCCGCCTGCTGGGCGGCCAGGCCCAGGTCGCGAACACGTTCGTCAGCCCCAGCGCCTGGTTCTACGTCGACCAGACGCCCGCCACGTTCGACCCAGCCAGGGCCAAGCAGATCCTCGACGACGCCGGCTGGACCGACACCGACGGCGACGGCATCCGGGAGAAGAACGGGCTGCGAGCCAGGATCGAGCTGTGCACGACGACCCGGCAGGTCCGCCAGGACACGCTCGCGCTCATCGCCGGATGGCTGAAGGACATCGGCATCGACACGGTCATCAACCCGGTCGACGCCACGTCGATCTTCGCCGACTACAACGAGTCGACGGCCGACACGCCTTGCGTCCTGTCCCACGGCAACTTCGACCTCGCCGAGCACGCGACGTCCTCGTCGATCGACCCCCTCGGCAACTACTTCAGCTACCACAGCAGCCAGTTCAACCCGGTTGGCGTGAACAACGCCAGCGTCAACGACCCGGGCGTGGACGACGCCATGGACCGGGTCAAGAACAGCGTCGACTTCGCCACCATCAAGGCCGCGATGGCCGACCTGCAGAAGATCTACGTGTTGAAGGCCGTCGAGGTCCCGCTCTACTACCGCAAGCAGGTCGACCTGCACGCCCCGCGGCTGAACAACTTCTTCGCCAATCCCACCCAGGCCGGACCGACCTGGAACGTTGCGGACTGGTTCGTCACCGACTGACCAGGGACGCGAGCGGGGCGCTCCGCCACGATGTCTGACCGAACGGTCCGGGCGGCGGGCCCGCAGCGGGGATGCTCCTCGTCCCCGGTGGTGGGCCGGCTGGGGTAGAGCACGGCCGGACGGGTCGGGGTGGAACGGGGTCGGGTCGCCAACGGGCCCGGCCCCGTTGCCATGTCCGGCGTCCTTCGTGCCGGGCCGCCGTGTCATCCTGACCCCGGTGCCGCCACGAGGCGCGCCGTCCGCTGAGGTTCGTCGTGATCGAGGCCACCGCGCTGGGACTGCTGGCGGCGTCGACGCTGCTCGTCGGCGCGTTCCTGGCGATCGTGGCGCGCTGGCGCAAGCGGACGATCGGCCTGATCGCGGGCTTCGGGGCCGGCGCCCTGATCTCCTCGTTGACCTTGGACCTGACCACCGACGCGGTCGCCATCGCGGGGATCCCGGTCCTGTTCGTGGGCCTCGTCCTCGGCGCGATCGCCTACACGTCCGGCAGCTGGGCGCTGCATCGCGGTGGTCCGGCCCGCCACCGAAAGCGTTCGGGTGGCCAGCAGGCGGGTGCGGATCCGCTGGGGATCGTGCTCGGCACGATCCTCGACGGCATCCCCGAGTCGGTCGTGATCGGCATTTCGCTCCTGGAGGGCGCCTCGGTCGGGGCTGCGTTCCTGATCGCCGTCGCGATCTCCAACTTCCCGGAGGCGATCGCCGCGACGACCGGCCTGCGGGCCATCGGCTGGTCGCGGGGACGCGTCTACCAGCTGTGGGCCATCGTGGTCGTGGTCAGTGGCGTCGCCGCGGGCGCCGGCTACGGCCTGCTCGCGGGGGCACCCAAGGAGCTCACGGCGCTGATCGAGGCGTTCTCGGCGGGCGCCGTCCTGACCATGCTGGCCGACACGATGATGCCTGAGGCTTTCGACGACGCCGGCCCGGCCGTGGGCCTCGCGACGGTCGTCGGCTACGCCGTCGGGGCGCTGCTGACGCTGGTCTGACCGGCCGCAGCCCGCTCGACGCTGCGGGCCGGAGGGAGCGCCTCGGGACGTCGGTTCGCGAGCACCGGAATCTGACGGCGGGCTGCCTGGGCCGCCTCGAGGTCCAGCGTCGCCCGGACGATCCCCTCGCCGTGCGAGTCGGCCAGCTCCGCGACGACGCGGCCCCACGGGTCGACGACCATCGAATGGCCCCACGCCGGGATGGCGCCGGGACCGCCCGGGCCGCACCCGGCGGCCGCGATCACCCAGGCGCCGTTCTCGATGGCGCGCGCCCGCAGCAGGACCTCCCAGTGGTCGCGTCCGGTGCGCTCGGTGAACACCGCCGGCACCGCCAGCACGCCGGCGCCCGCCATCGCCAGGGCGCGGTACAGCTCCGGGAACCGGAGGTCGTAGCAGATGGAGAGCCCCACGCCGATCCCGTCGACGTCCGCGACCACCGCCCGATCGCCGGGTGTCACGCGGGCCGACTCGGTGTCCGACGGCCCGTCGTCGACGGCCACGTCAAACAGGTGCAGCTTCCGGTAGGTCGCGGCGAGGCCGCCGGCGCGGTCGAGGAGCACCGCGGTGTTGGACGGCCGTTCCGGATCCACGGACGCCTCCGCGTGGCTCCCCGCCAGCAGCCAGCAGCCGTGCTCCCGGGCGATGCGCTCGAACGGGGCGGTCGTGGGGCCGGGGATCGGACGCGCCGATGCCCGATAGCCGGCCTCGGAACCGCGGTACTGCACATACTCGGGCAGCACGACGAGGTCGGCGCCATCCGCGGCCTCGGCGGCGAGCGCCGCAGCGCGCGCGATGTTGTCGTCGACGTCGTCGCGAGCCTCGAACTGGACGAGGGCGACGCGCAGGGTGGGCATGGCCCGATGGTACGCGGCCGATCCCCCGCACGGACCGTTTGACCATGCGTCATCGCGCGGTCTACGCTCACGCCGCCCTTGCGACCCGAGCCCGGGATCGGGGCGTCCAACGCCGCACGAGGATCGCTCCCCCGTGGAGACCGGACCTAGTCCCGCCGGCGCCCCAGCCGGCACCAACCTGGTCCGCACCGCCCCCTGACGGCCCTGGGCCGGCGCCGCGCGCCGGGTCCGGCCACCGAGGTCGGACGGACCCGCCCACAGGTGGCCCACATGCGCTTCCTCAGCCAGTGCATCGGCCTGCCGGTTCGCGACCCGTCGGGGGAGCCCATCGGCACCATCGCCGACCTCATCGTCGCCATCGGCGACCGCTACCCGCCCGTGACCGGACTCGTCGCGCGCACCGACCGGCGCCAGATCTTCCTGCCCTGGACGAGCGTCGAGTCGCTGGAGGACGACGGCGCCCGGCTGCGCGTCCGCACGATCGACATCACGAAGTTCAGCCAGCGGCCGCACGAGATCCTGCTCAAGGCCGACCTGCTGGACAAGCAGATCGTCGACATCGAGGGACGCAAGGTCATCCGCGTCAACGATGTCCGCCTCGACGAGATCGAGGGGCAGCTGCGCGTGGTGGCGGTCGACGTGGGAGCGGCCGGGCTCGTGCGGCGGCTGGGCGTCGAGCGGCCGTTCCGGTCGCTCGCGCGGGGCCTGCACGTCGGCGTGCCGGAGCGCTACATCGACTGGGAGGACGTCGACCCCCTCGACAGCACCATTGCGAGCATCCGGCTGCGCGTCCCGCACGCGCGGCTCGCGGAGCTGCACCCGGCCGACCTCGCCGACATCATCGACCAGCTCACGCCCCGCGACCGGCTCGGCGTCCTGGCCTCGCTCGACGACGAGGCCCTCGCCGACGTCGTCGAGGAGATGGAGCCCGACACCCAGGTCGAGGTGCTCGAGGACCTCGAGCCGTCCCGGGCCGCCGACATCCTCGAGGAGATGAGCCCCGACGATGCGGCGGACCTCGTCGCCGACCTGTCCGATCGCAGCCGCGACGAGATCCTCGCGCTCATGGAGCACGACGAGGCCGAGGAGGTCCGCGACCTGCTGGCGTTCCCCGAGGACTCGGCCGGCGGCCTGATGACCACGGAGTTCGTTGCCGTCCCGGCCAGCCTGACCGCGGCGGAGACCATCGACCGGCTGCGCGAGCTCGAGCCGGACGCCGAGACCATCTACTACGTGTACGTCGTCGACGACGACGGCCGGCTGGTCGGCGTGCTGTCGCTGCGCGACCTGATCGTCGCCCGGCCCGAGACGCGGATCGGCGAGGTGATGATCGACGAGCCGGTCGCCGTCCGGGCCCTCGAGCCCGCCGAGTCGGTCGCCGAGACCATCGCCCACTACAACCTGCTGGCGGTGCCCGTGGTCGACGACGAGGGCCGCCTCGTCGGCATCGTGACAGTCGACGACGCGATCGACACGGTGGCGCCCGCCGCGTGGCGCCGTCGCCAGCCGCGCGTGTTCGCGCGCGAGGAAGGCGCCGCCCGGTGACGATCGGGCGCGGGCTCCGCGACGCCGTGATCGCCGCGCCGCGCGGGATCGCCGCGCGGCTGCCGCGTATCCCGGTCCCGCGCCTGCGCGGCCGGTTCCGCCGGCGCGGGCTGCTCGCGTTCCTCGCGGTGATGGGCCCGGGGATTATCGCCGGCGTCGCCGGCAACGACGCGGGCGGCATCACGACCTACTCGGTCATGGGCGCGCAGACGGGACTCAGCCTGCTGTGGATCTTCCCGGTCACGATCGTGATGCTGGCCATCGTCCAGGAGATGGTCGCGAGGCTCGGCGTGGTCACCGGGCAGGGACTCTCGGACCTCATCCGGGAGCGGTTCGGCGTGCGCTGGACGCTGTTCGCGATGGTCGTCCTGCTCGTCGCCAACGTCGCCAACACCGTGGCCAACTTCGGCGGCGCGGCCGCCTCCATGGACATCTTCGGCATCCCCAGGTGGCTCACGGTGCCGATCGTGGGCGTCGGGATCTGGTGCCTCGTGCTGTTCGCCAGCTATCGCCTCGTCGAGCGCGTGTTCCTGCTGGTCATGGTCGTGTTCCTCGCCTACCCGATCGCCGCGGTCCTCTCGACCGAGGACTGGCAGCCGGTGTTCCACGCGATGGTCACGCCGAACCTCTCGTCGCTGGACACCGCCGGACTGCTGCTCCTCGTCGCCGTCGTCGGCACGACGATCACGCCCTACATGCAGTTCTATCTCCAGTCCGCCGTCGCCGAGAAGGGCATCGGCGAGGAGGAGCTGCCGCTGGAGCAGGCCGATGCCGTGGTCGGCTCGGTGTGGACCAACGTGATCGCGATCTTCATCGTCGTCGCGACGGCGGCCGCGATCGGCGGATCGGGCGGCGGCGTGGTCTCGTCGGCGGCCGACGCGGCCCGGGCCCTCGAGCCCGTCGCGGGCCGGTTCGCCGAGGCGCTGTTCGGCATCGGGTTGTTCGGGGCGTCGGTCCTCGCCGCGACGATCATGCCGCTGTCGACGGCGTTCGTGATCTGCGAGGCGTTCGGGTGGGAGAGCGGCGTCGGCAAGCGGTTCGGCGACGCCCCGATCTTCTTCGCCATCTACACGTTCGTGCTGGCCGTGGGCGCGATCGCTGTGCTCCTCGTGCCCGAGGGCGACCTGGTCGCCGTGATCGTCGGCACCCAGAACCTCCAGGGCCTCCTGCTGCCGATCGTGCTCGTGTTCATCGTGCTCTTGGTGAACGACCGGCGCCTGATGGGCGGCCACGCGAACCGTCGCCGCGGGAACGTCCTCGCGTGGGGCACGGTCGCCGTCGTGGTCGCGCTCAATGCGATCCTGATCGGGACCGCGCTGCTGGGCGCGCTCGGCGTGAGCGTCGGCTGATCGCGGACGTCGCTCGCGCAGCCTGGTGGATTCCGGGTCGTTCCGCGCAGCCGGCACCATCGATGGTTCCGCCTGGTTCGAACGATCCGAAACACCCGGATCCGGGCGATGACCGGGGACGGCACCCTGCGCCCCAAGCAGCTGAAGAGCCTCGAGCGCGCGCTCGAGGCCCTCGAAACCCTCGAGACCCAGGAGCCAGCTCGATGACCGACCACCCCTTCGGACTGTCCACGATCGGCCAGATCCTCGTCCCCGTGCGCGACGCCGAGGCGGCGACCGCCTTCTACCGCGACGCCCTCGGCCTGCCGTTCCTGTTCGCCTTCCCGCACATGGCCTTCTTCGACGCCGACGGCGTGCGCCTCTTCCTGTCCGAGCCCGAGTCGGTCGACTTCCGGGGCAAGGCGACCCTCTACTTCAAGGTGCCCGACATCGAGGCGGCGGTCGCCGCGCTCGAGGCCCGCGGCGTCGCGTTCGACGAGCGCCCGAGTGTCGTCCATCGCGACCCCGCGTACGAGCTCTGGATGTGCTTCACGAAGGACCCCGACGGCAACAACATCGGCCTGATGAGCGAGGTCCTGACGGCCGCCTGACGCTCCTCCGCCTGCTCGCCCGTGTCAGCCCGCGAGCGAGCGCCGGCGCAGCTCGTCGCGGCGCCGCTCGAGGAAGGCCCGCTCGGGCCGGTTGGTCGTCAGCTCGAGCGCCCGCCCGTACGCGACCGCCCCCTCGTCCCAGCGCCCCAGCCGGCGCAGGAAGTCACCGCGCGTCGCATGGAAGAACAGGTACTCGGCCATCGCCGGGTCGCCGGCGAGCGCGTCCACCGCGGCCAGCCCCGTCTCCGGCCCCGCGACCTGGGCCAAGGCGACCGCGCGGTTCAGCGACACCACCGGCGACGGCGCGACCCGCGCGAGCACCTCGTACAGGCCGAGGATCTGGACCCAGTCCGTCGCGTCGGTGCTGGGTGCCTCGTCGTGCACCGCCGCGATCGCCGCCTGGAGCTGGTACGGGCCGACCCGCCGGAGCCGCAGCGCCCGCTCGACGAGCTCCTGGCCCTCCGCGATGCGGGCGGCGTCCCACCGGCCACGGTCCTGGTCCTCGAGGCGCACGAGCTCGCCGTCGGGTCCCTCGCGGGCGGGCCGCCGCGCGTCCGTGAGCAGCATCAGCGCCAGCAGGCCGATCGCCTCCGGCTCGTCGGGCAGGAGCCCGGCGACGACCCGGGCCAGCCGGATCGCCTCGGCACACAGCTCGCGCCGGATCAGCGCCTCGCCCGCCGACGCGTCGTAGCCCTCGTTGAACACCAGGTAGAGCACCCGCAGCACGGCCTCGAGCCGATCGGCCAGCCGGTCCCCCGACGGCACCTCGTACCGGATGCCCGCCTCGCGGATCTTCTTCTTGGCCCGGACGAGCCGCTGGGCGAGCGTGGGCTCGGGGACCAGGAACGCGCGGGCGATCTCGGGCGTGGTCAGGCCGCCGAGCGTGCGCAGGGTCAGCGCGACGGCCGAGTCCGGCGCGAGCGCCGGGTGGCAGCAGGTGAAGATCAGTCGAAGCTGGTCGTCGGGGATCGGTGACATCTCGTCCTCCGCCGCCATGAGCATCGCGCTGGCCGCGCGGTCCGCGTCGTCCGCCGCATCGCGCGCGATCGTCCCGGCCTTGTCCGCGAACCGCCGTGCCCGCCGGACGCGGTCGATCGCGCGATTGCGGGCCGTCGTGGTGATCCACGCGCCCGGGTTGTCCGGGATCCCGTCGTCGGGCCAGCGCTCCAGCGCCACCAGGTACGCGTCGGCGACGGCCTCCTCTGCGAGGTCGAAGTCCCCCAGGACCCTGATGAGGGTCGCGAGGGCCCGGCCGTAGTCCTCGCGGAACGCGAGCGCGACCGCCTCGCGGGCGTCGGCCGCGGGGGTGGGGCCGCTCAGACGAGCTCCTGGATCGGCCTCACCTCGACCGTCCCGATGCGTGCCCCCGGGATGCGGGCGGCCGCGTCGATCGCGGCGTCGAGGTCCGCGGCCTCGATCAGGTAGTAACCGGCGAGGTGCTCCTTCGTCTCCGCGAACGGGCCGTCGGTGACGATGCGACGGCCCTCGCGCACCGCGACGGAGGTGGCGTTGGTAACGCCCTGGAGCGCCTCGCCGCCGAGCAGCATGCCGTTCTCGGACAGCCAGCCCGAGTAGCCCCGGTACTCCTCGTTCATCGCGCGAGCGACCTCGTCGCCCGGCGACAGGTAGCCGGGCTCCAGGTAGATCAGCAGCAGGTACCGCATTCGCTCTCCTCGTCCGGACGCCCGGCCGGCAACGCCCGGCCGGTGCATCCTAGCGACGATCCGGACCCGCCGGGATCGACACCCGTCAGGCGGTGACGGGCTCGGTGCCGAAGCGCCCGCGGCCCCTCGGAGCCGCCGGCGGATCAGCCGGTGGCGCTCGATACACTGGCCGGGCGCCGTCGACCGCCGGCGCGTACGCGGAGGTGGCCGGTGCCAGCGTCGGGGACCCCAGCAATGAGCGACCCGGACCGGACGCTGCTGTCCCGCGTCGTGCGCAGGCTCCGCCGCTCGATTCCGGGCGGCAACGCCCGCGGGGTTCAGGGATCCAACCGTGCGGGCGCCGGACGCGGCCCCGGCGACGCGGCGTCGCCCGCGCGACCGCCCGACGTCGACGGCGAGTGGCGGCGGTTGGCGGGCGCGACGATCGGGTCGACGGCGATCGAGTCGACGCCGGCGACGGAGCTCGTGGCGACCGCGGCGCGCCAGCGTGCGGAGGCGCGACTCGCGCAGGAGCTCGGACGAGGCGAGCCCCTGGAGCGGGCCGTCTGCGCGGCGGTGAACGACCTCGCCGCCACGGGCGATTGGCGGGACCTCAACGCCGCCTGGGCGTTGTGCGAGGGCGTCGGCTCCCTGCCGGGGGGCGCGACGGCCGCCGCGCTCGGGCACACGAGGCTCCTCCACCGGAGGGGACAGCACGGCCGGGCATGGGTGACCTGCCAGCCCATCGACGACGCCGTCCTCGCCACCGTGATCCCCGTCGAGGCCGTCGACGCCTGCCTCTCGGCCGGCACGACCGAGGCGCGGACCCGGGCGCTGCGCATCGGTTCGCCCGCCAGCTCCATGGACGGCGCGACCCTGGCAGATCTCGCCGGCCGGTTCATGGCGTTCGGCGAACGCCATGCGGCCGCCGACCTCGTCGACGAGCTGCGGCGGCGGCCGGTCGTCGAGCTCGAACCTCGGCGCCGGCTGGCCTTCGGCGCGGTCGAGCGATGGCTGGCGGCGGCACAGGTCGACCTGCCCCAGGGCGCCATCCCGGTCGCGATCATCGACGTTGGCTCACCCGACCCCGAGCTGCCGCTGCCGTCCGTTGGGGATGGGTTCGAGTCGCTCGCGACGCTCGGGAATCTCGCGCGTCTCAGTCGGGTCAGGTTCACGGGCGAGGCCGGGCTCGGAGAGCTTGCCGGCGAGTTGCAGGCCCGCGTGCCGCCGGCGCTGCAACGGCCCGATGTCGAAGGCTCGGTGCACCTCCTCCCCGTCCGGCGTGACGCCAGCGGCGCGGACGCGGTGCCGGATGGCACCTGGATGGTCGCGTCCGGGTGGCACATGAACGCGCTGTTCGACCTTCGCTACGACTTCCCGTATCACGAGCGCCTGCGCCCCCTGTTCGTGTCGTTCCACGTGAACCGGCTGGACATGCTTTCCGATTCCGCGCTCGAGTACCTCCGCCGCTACGGTCCCGTCGGCTGTCGCGACTGGAACACCGTCTTCCTGTTGCTGGGCGCGGGCGTCGACGCGTTCTTCACCGGTGACATCACGACGACGGTCGACGCCCTGTTCCCGGCCCGCGACTCGGCACGTCCGGGAGGTCGCCCGATCGGCGTCATCGACCTCCCCCGGCGCGCGGCAGGACGTGAGGCGCGCAAGGTCGTGGCCATCAGCCAGGCGTACGCCGGCGACGGCACGGGGACGATCGCCGAGCGGATCCGCGTCTCGAGCGACGTGCTCGCCGGGTACCAGCGCGAGCTTGGCGGCGCCGTCACGTCGCGGCTCCGGACCTACCTGGCGCTCACGGCGCTCGGTGTGCCCGTCGACTTCCGCACCGCGACCCCGGGTGACGTGCGCCTGGCGGGCCTGAGCGGTCTGCGCCCGGGCGATCCTCGCCTCGCCGAGATGCAGGACCGGATCCGCGAGCTGATGGCCGCGACGTTCGAGGCGATCCTCGCCGGCGCCGACGAGGACGGCGTGTACGCGGCCTGGCGCTCGGCGACGCGCGACCTCGTGGCCGAAGCGCGGGCATCGTTCGAGGCGCCGCTCACCGTCGCCCCCACGACGATCGACGTGCCGGGGGCCGTCGCCGCCAGCCGCGCCGGGAGCCGTCGGTTCGGCCCCCACGACGCGGTCGACGATGCCGCGGTGACCAACGTCGTCCTGTGCTTCGACCAGAACCTCACCTGGCCCGCCGGCGTCCTCGTCGAGTCACTGCTGGCGGGAGCCTCGGGCCCGCTCCGGCTGTGGGTGCTCGGCCGTGGGCTGCCGGGTGCCTATCCCGACTGGCTCGCCGCAGCGTTCCCGGCGCTGCCCATCACGTATGTCCCGTGCGATGGCATCACCTACGGACCGGCCGGCCGGCCGCGGCGCATCCCCCTCCGGATCACCATCTCCACGATGGACCGCCTGATCCTCCCCCACCTGCTCGACGGCATCGACCGGGTCGTCTACCTCGACGTGGACACCCTCATGCTCGACGACGTGTGCCGCCTCGCCGCGATGGACCTGGATGGATGCCCCGTCGCCGCGCGAGACTCGACGGTCAGCGAGGCGAGGGAGTGGCAGCGGGTCGGCCGCCGGCTCCCCGAGCCCGTCGCGACCGACCTCCGGCGCTGGATGAGCGCACGCCATCGGTTTGGCGCCGCGGCCCTGAACGCCGGCGTGCTGGTCATGGACCTCGAGCGCCTGCGGCGCGACGACTTCACCACGACATATCTGGGCTGGATCGAGCAGTTCGGGCTGAACGACCAGGACACGATGCTCGCCTACCTCGGCGCGAGTCGCAAGGTCCTCGATCCCCGCTGGAACGCCCTGCCCGCCCTCGAGGACGTGCACGACCCACGGGTGATCCACTGGGCCAGCCTCGACAAGCCGTGGGAGGATCGGCTGACCTTCGGTCAGGCGGCCTGGCGCGCGCACGCGGACCGCCTGCGCGCCCGGGCGGGGATGCCGCCGTCCGGCGACACGCAGGCCGGGGGCGTCGCCACGTCCTGGAGCGTGCCGGCCTAGGCCGACGAGGCCTCGGCGTCGGGCGGCGGCGTCGGGGCGGCGGTCCCGGCGATGTCCGCATAGGCGGCCCGGTCCCAGTCGTGGCTGAAGAAGGGATCCGGGACCCGCCATCCTGTCCCGTACAGGCGCTCGAGGTAGACCTCGGGCTGGGCCGGGATCAGGCAGGACACGCCGAGCAGCTCGGCCGCGATGGGCGGAAAGACGATCTCCCTCGTGAGGTTGCCGCGCGCACCCGGATACCACGAGATCGTCTCGCCTTCGTCGAGACCGACGAACACGTCGACGTGCTTCCTGCCGGGCCGCCGAACGTGGCGATGCGCGGCGAAGCCGCCACTGACGTCGAACCCCAGCGGACGCAGGTGTTCCTCGACCAGTCGGAGCCCCTCGGCCAGGGTCGACGCGGCGGCCGGCTCGAAGCCGATGATGATGTCGATGTCGTCGTCGTGCGGGATCAGCGCGTGATCGCGGACCACCGCGAGCACCGACCCGAACCCGAAGCAGACATCGGGCGTGAGCGATCGGAGCGCGTCGACGACCTGCGCCCCGTCCGCCACGTAGGCCTGCCGTTCAGCGTCGCTCCAGTTGCGGAACGGCCGTTTCGGGCCGTGCACGGTCCACTCGATGTGCCGGGCCGGCAGCAGGGACTCGTTGAGCGCCCCGCGGAACCAGCGCCGAGCACCCTCGTCGGCGACCTTCGACGCGAGATACGTGTGGGCGCGGCCGTAGTCGCCGCGCACGGTCAGGTCCAGCGCGTGGATGAGCGCCGTCGTCGACGGCGTTGACGGCGCGGCGGCCTGGGCCGCCGTCACGATGTCGCCCCAGGCGCGCAGGGCCGCACGGCCGTCGTAGATGATCTTGGTCCGCCAGCGCGACCTGGCAGAGACCCGGATCGCGCGCGCCGTGCGGGCCGCGTCGTCGGTGACGTTTCGAACGCGGATCCGGGTCACCGGCAGCGGCCGCCGGAGGCTGACCTCGACCCATGCCGGTTGGTCGGCGCGGGTATGGACGAGCGTGCCCGTCGGGGCATCCACGTCGAGGAGCGCGACCGGGTCCAACGCGGCCTCGCCGGTCTCGTCCCAGCTGCTCGCCCGCACGGAGGCGTCGGGGGCGACGTCGGCCACCCCGTCGGCACTCACGCCGATCGCCTGCAGCCGCAGCTGGCCGCGAGGGAGCTCGACGCGGACGCCGCGGAGCGGGCCTCCGTCGAGCCGGAGGTCGAGCAGGCCGTCGGGGGCGAGGAAGCCCAGGTTGACGAAGCGCTCCGTCGCGACGGCGATCAGGTCCGCGACCGCCGGGTCGGCGACCGGTGCCGGACCGCCGGCCGCGGTCCCCGCGGTCATCAGGTCGCCGCGCCCGGCGGTGGCTCCGCGTGGCGACGGAACAGGGTCCGGGCCACGTAGGCGTCGTCCTCGCGATACTTCGCGAACCCGAAGCCCTCGACCGCGTAGGTGACATCGAAGCCGCGTGCCAGCGCGCGAGCCTCGAACGCCGACGGCAGGACGAACCGCCGGAAGTGGCTCGCGGTGACCTTCGCGCCGCTCGAGTCGCGGATGGTGCGGTACTCCACGGCGAGGAGATCGCCGGGGTCGGCGATCTGGCCGGCCAGATCGAGCAGCGTCTCCTCCTCGGCCTCCGTGATCGCGTGCAGGAAGAACCGCGCGTAGACGACCCTGGGCCCGTCTCCGCGGATGCGCCCGGCGATGCCGGGTTCATCGATCGCCGCGTGGACGAACACCGCCGACTCGCCCAGGCTGGCGGCCAGCCCGCGACAAGCCTCCACCGCGGCGTCGGAGGCGTCGACGCCGACCACCTCGTGGCCGTAGCTGGCGAAGAACATCGCGTCCCGTCCATCGCCGCAGCCGAGCTCGATGATCCGGTGCGGGCGGTCCAGCTCGCCGGCCACGAACGTGGCGAACTGGGATGGCAGCCGTCGCGCCGACGCGGGCCTGGCCGCGTAGTACTGATCCCAGTACGCGGTCCGGGCCTCGCGTGTCGCCGCCGGGGATCGGGTCTCCGGATCCACGTCCATTGCGCCTCTGTCGCAGCCGTCAGCCGCCGCGCATCTGGCGCGACGTCGCTGGCCGGCCCAGCTGATGTCCGATCCGGCTCGCCTCCAATCTAGGTCAACCTCGCCAGGCCCGTCGCGCGCTCCCGGCGCATGCATGCCAGATGGGGACGAGCCGTGATTGCTCCGCCCGCCTAGGATTCGGGCATGGCGACGCGCAAGGAGGTCCTGGAGGTCGGCGGCCGCGAGGTCACGGTCAGCAACCCCGACAAGGTCTACTTCCCCGTGCCGGGGTACACGAAGCTCGACGTCGTCACCTACTTCCTCTCGATCGCCGACGGCGCCCTGGCGGGCGTCCGCGGGCGGCCGATGGCGCTCAAGCGCTTCGTCGACGGGATCGACAAGGAGCCGTTCTTCCAGAAGCGGGCGCCGGACAACCGGCCCGAGTGGATGCGGGTCGCGACCCTGACCTTCCCGTCGGGGCGGACGGCGGACGAGATCGTGGTCGACGAGGCCGCCGGCCTGGCCTGGGTGGCCAACCTCGGCTGCATCGACCTCAACCCGCACCCGGTCCGGGCCGAGGACATGGACCACCCCGACGAGCTGCGGGTCGACCTGGATCCCGTGCCCGGCGTGCCCTGGTCGCAGGTGCGCGAGGTCGCGGTGGTGGTGCACGAGGCGCTGGACGCGGTCGGGCTGGTCGGCTGGCCCAAGACGTCGGGCTCGCGGGGCATCCATGTCAACGTCCGCATCGAGCGGCGCTGGACGTACGGGGAGGTCAGGCGCGCGGCCCTGGCGCTGGCCCGCGACGTCGAGCGCCGGGCCCCTTCCATCGCGACCTCGAAGTGGTGGAAGGAGGAGCGCCACGGGGTGTTCCTCGACTACAACCAGAACGCCAAGGACCGGACCGTCGCCTCGGCGTACTCGGTCCGGCCGCTGCCGGACGCCCGGGTCTCGTTCCCGTTGCGCTGGGACGAGGTCGCCGACGTCGTCGCCGAGGACTTCACGCTGGCCACCGTCCCGGCGCTGTACGTCGAGCGCGGCGACGCCGGCGCCGGGATCGACGAGGCCGTCGGGTCGCTCGACGCGCTGCTGGAGCTGAGCGCCGGCGACGAGGCCCAGGGCCTGGGCGACGCGCCGTGGCCGCCGAACTACGCCAAGCAGGAGGGCGAGCCGCCACGGGTCCAGCCGTCGAGGAAGCGCAAGCCGGACGAGGCGTACGAGGGCCGCGGCAAGGACGGCGGTCCGCCGCCCGAGGTCGCCGCGGAACGGGCGGCGGCGGTCGCGGCCGGGGACCGCAACGCCGGCCTGCCGACCGAGTGGGAGGGCACCCGCCCCACACCCACGGGCCGGCGCAAGTCGAACATCCCGGTGATCGAGATCGCGCGCGCCGCGACCAAGGCCGAGGTCAACGAGGGCCTGGAGCGCTGGAAGGCGCGGCACCCGGAGGTCGTCGAGCACCTCGAGCCCGCCGACATCCTCACGGACGGCATGCGCGGCCGCGCCTACGTCTGGTACCGGCTACGGGTGAACCTGGTCCACGTGCCCGAGGCCCTGCGGCCGCCGCAGGAGCCGCTCGATCCCGACTACAACCCGTGGGAGGGCTACGAGTGGCCCGACCAGAGCGGACAGCCGGTCCGCGCGCCGAAGAAGGCCGCGCCGGAATGATGCGATCGGGGAGCCGCCTCCCGCCCGTGCCGGTTGGTCAGTCCAGGGACTGGAAGAGGTGGTGGGCGACGAAGCGGCCCACGGTGCGGCCAAGGTTCGAACCCACGAGGTCCGAGCTGCGGAAATGGAAGCCGACGAGGACCCGTGCCCGGTCGACGTCCTTGACCACATCGTGGAGCCGGCGATAGGCCTCGGTCGTGCCCGTCGCCCGGCTGTCGAGCGAGAACGGCACCTTGTCGGTGCCGAAGAAGGCGTCCAGGGCCGCCACGACGGCGCCGCTGTGGCACGCGTGCGCCGACGGGTACTCGGGGAAGTTCGGCGTCGTCGCGAGCGGCAGCCAGGCCGGGTCGGCCAGCGTCGCCGGGTTGCCGTCCGTGGCCGCGAGCGGGATGGCCTGGTAGGGCCTCCAGAACCAGTAGTGATACTTGGCATCGAAGCAGGCGATCATCGCGTCGCCCCCGGCGACATGGGCCATCGCCAGCATCCTGGCGGTCTGCACGAGGCCCAGCCCTCGCGCTGCCGCGAGGTTGAGCATGCCGTCGTTCCACTGGCGGATGTCGTGATCCGTCCAGAAGCGTGCCTCGGTCGTCTGATCGGCCGTCCTCGTCGTGCTGTCGACGCGGCCCAACTCCTTGACCTGGTTGAAGTCGTCGGCCCACGCCTGGCTGGCCAGGGAGTTGGGATGGGCCGGGCGGAGCTGCGACGCCCTCCGCAGCGCGAGCGGGCGCACCCCGGGCAGGCGAAGGCCGAGCGCAGGCCCGGGTGCCGCCTGCCAGACGCCGGGTCCAGGAGAAGGCGGATCCAGGGCCTCGAGTGTCGGGTTCAGCTCCAGGCCGTCGTGGCTGCGCCGGTCGAGCACCGCCGCCGCAACCTCGAGCCCGACCAGGATGCCGTCGGCCTTCGCCCCCCCGTCGGGGATCGCGGCCAAGTAGGCGTCGTAGTCCGATGCGAGCACGAGCGCGTTGGGGCCAAGACCGAGCGCGGGCAGGCCGAGGAGCGTCAGGTAGGCCGCGGTCGCGAGCGCCGCCTCCGGAGAGGCGCCGGGCGCATGCAGGCTGATGGCGTAGGGCGCATACCCACCGCCGATCGCCACCGCCGCGTCGTACAGCGCGACGTGGACGATGCCCATGTAGACCGCGGCCTCGCCCGGGAACTTGTTGCCGAAGTTCTCGGCGCCGAAGATGCCGCCCGGGCCCGCCGGCACGATCGCGCACCGGGCCTCGGTGCTCCAGAAGGCCACCGGGGTCGAGCGGGCAGGGTAGTGGGCCGCGGGCAGGCACTCCGCGTCGCGGGCGTCGCGGGCGTCGCGGGCGTCGCGCCAACGGTCGGGCCGGCATCGACGAGTGTCGCCGCGGCGAGGAACGCCGCCGACACGGCGAGTCTCAGGTTCACGGAAGCTCCTTTCCGGACGGGATCGCCTCGACGACGCGAACGGGATCGAGGCCCGCTCGCTGGGCGACCAGGGCGGCCTCGCGGGCCGATGGCGCCGCGAATCTGAAGAAGCAGATCTCGTCCTCGGGGATGTGGATCGATCCCTCGAAGCGGACGCGCGTCCCCGCCCGCGTCATCGCCTGAGCGGCCAGTCGGGCCCGCCGGTCGCACGCCCGGCGGTGACTGGTGGCGCCTTGGGGAATGAAGGTCTCGACGAGGTACCTCGGCACCCGACCGACGCTACCCGGCGGCGCTCAGCTTGAAATCGCGACTTACCCGGATTGTTGCTCGTCCACCCGAAACGTCCGAGCGAGCTCCGTGCGTGATCTGACGCCGAGCTTGGCGTACAGGTGCGAGAGGTGCGTCTCCACGGTTCGCTCGCCGAGGAACAGCTCGGCGGCCACCTCCCGGTTCGTCCGCCCGTTGGCGACGAGCACCGCCACGCGGCGCTCGGCTGGGGTCAACCCCTCGGCGCGGGTCCGACCTCCGATCTGCCCGAGCTCGGCACGCGCCCTGTCCGCCCAGCCGGCGGCTCCCGCTGCCTGGAACGCGGCGAGCGCGGACTCGATCGCCTGGCGCGCCGCCCGCTTCTGCCGGGCTCGTCGGCGGACGATCCCCAGCGCCAGGAGCGTGCGTGCGCGTCCGATCTGGTCGCCGGCCGCCTCGTGGACACGAACGGCTTCCTCGAGATGGTCGAGCGCCGCCGCGATATCACCGTTCGCGGCGGCGATGAGCCCGCGGCAGCGCCGGGCGTGCGCCATGACGACGGTACGGCCGAGGCGCGCCCCGTCCGCCTCCCAGGCGTCGACCAGCTCGATGGCGTCGCGGATCCTGCCCAGGGCCAGCATGGCTTCGACGTAGTCGGCCCGCCACCAGAACATCGCCGGCTCGTTCACCCCGGACGCGCGCCTGGCCTCATCGGCGTCGGCGAAGTGGATCGCAGCGCGCTGTGGATCGCCACCCCAGAGCGCGACCAGTCCGAGAACGCCGTCCTGCCCGGCTCGGATCAAGGGCTGGCTCTCGGCCAGCGCACGACTTCGTTCGGCGAGGTCATGGGCCCGGTCGAGCTCGCCGCGATGGGCGGCGATCAGCGCAACGAGCCAGATGCTGAGGGGCGGTTCCCGCTCGTCGATGGCGTACTGCCGCCTGATCTCCCTGGCGTGCTCGGCATGCTCCGCCGCCAGGCCCAACCGCCCGGCTCGCAGCTCGACCATCCCCAGGAACCAGAGGGCTCTGGCGCTCGTCGTCTCGTCGCGATCACCCCACTCACGCTGGATGGTCTCGAGGAGCTCCCGTGCTCTATCGAGCTCGAACGACCACACGAGCGGGTGGACGACCTGCAGGCCGGCGCGCATCCGGACCCCCGGGTCCGCGGCCGAAGCGGCCAGGTGCGCCGCCTCGCCGGCGAGCTCCAACAAATCCGCATCGCCCGCGCGGAACCGCTGTCCCGCGAGGACGGCGAGCGCCTCGGTGCGAATGGCAGCGTCATCGAGCTCGTCGGCAAGGTCGAGCGCGGCGCGCGCGTGCCCTTCGGCGGATCGCACTCCCTCGGTGACGCGAAGGTTGTCGCCGAGCCACAGGTGCAGCTCGGCGCGGACGCGTGGACGATCGGCCGCGGCATCGAGCGCCTGACGGCGGAGGTCGATCGCGCGTTCGATGCTCGCGGTCCCCTCGACATCGCTCAGGAGGACGATCGCCTCCACCCGCAGATCCCCATCCGTCGCGGCCAGGAGCTCCCCGGCAAGCGCACGAGCACGACGGGGGTCGCCCGCCGCCACGAGCGTCCTGGCCAGCGCGAGCGTGCGTCGACGCCGGTCCTCCGGTCGATCAGGCGAAGTGAGACGCAGCGCGTGCTCCCGGAGCTCGGCCGCCGCGAGCGTCGCTCCGCGCGCGAGTGCAAGGCGGGCCGACTCGTCCACGGCGGCCGCGGCTTCCCGGTCCGGCCGGCCTGTGCCGAGCGCGATGTGGCGTCCGCGCTCAACGGGGTCGTCGACGAGCGTGGCCAGGCGGGCGTGGGCGGCGCGGCGCTCCTCCGGCAGGGCGCGCTGGTACAGCGCCGACGCGAGCAACGGATGGGTGAACCGAACGAGGCCGTCTGCCTGCTCGACGATCTGTGCGTGGACCGCGGGCGCGAGCGTTCGGGTCGTCACGCCGCAGGCGCGAAGGAGCGACACGGACGGTCGGCCGTGCGCCGCGACCAGCAGCAGCGCTGCCGTCGCCGTGGCCGGTAGCTGCTCGAGTCGCGCGCTCACGAGCCGCTCCAGCGAGTCCGGCACGGGGATCGGCTCGGTCGGCCTTGCGAGCGCGCCTGCCGGGCCCATGCCGCGAGCCAGCTCCAGCGCGTAGAACGGGTTCCCGCCCGACAGCTCGACCAGGCGCAACAGGGTCGGGCGCGTCAGCGCCCATCCCAGCCGTTGCGACACGAGCCGCTGCAACGCGCCGGCGCTCAGCGGGCCGAGCGCGACGCGCTCGATCGCACCGGACTCGGCCGCGTCCTCCAGGCCGGGCGTCCCTGGTTCGTGGAGCGGGCGCCGCGCCACGAGGAGCATGACTGGTTCCGCGTGCAGTCGCCGCATCGCGAACCGCAGGGCGTTCGCGGACGCCGCATCCAGCCACTGCTCGTCGTCGATCACCACGACCAGGGGGCCGGATGCCGCCAGGACCTGGAACATCGTCCGGACGGCGACAGCCAAGGCGCGCGGATCGACCGGCTGGTCTCGTGCCTGGCCGACGAGCAACGCGGCCTCGATCGCATGCCGACGCGCAGGCGGGAGGTGCGGCAGCACGTCGGCGAGGACATCCTCGAAGAGATCGCCGAGGACGACGAAAGCGAGGTCCCGCTCGGCCTCAGCCGGGCGCGAGGCCAGCACGCGGAAGGTCCGCCCCCGGGCGGCAGCTACCGCCGCGGCGAGGAGCGTCGACTTCCCGATGCCCGTCTCGCCCTCGATCACGAGGGCGGCAAGCCCGACCTGTGCATGCCGGAGGAAGGTTTCGACGACGGCGAGCTCCTGCTCCCTGCCGACGAGGTCAGGTGCCGGGCTCGAGCTGGGGTCTGGCGGGAGCGACGTCATGCTGTCGGGCTCCGCGGCCGCGAGATGGACCCTGATTCTCGGCCAGATCGTCAAACAGGCAGGCGGCCGACGATCGCGCCTTGGCACGGAGGCCTTGTCGCCGAGCTCTTCCAGCGGGCGTGGATCAGGGCTGCCAGCGCACGATCCAGGCGACGGGCCCGGGCGCCGTCCCCTCGCCGGCCGCGCTCGCCGACGCGTCGACGACGTTGACCCACGCCCGCGGGCCGTCGTCGGCGAACGCGATGATGGCGCTGCCGAGCGGCTCGGAGGTGGCGAACAGCTGGGTCGGGCAGTCGAGGCTGTCGCCGCACAGCATCGAGGCCCACGCGTCGATCCCGACGACCCGCGGCACATCGGCAGGCAGGATCGCGAGGCTCGCCGTCGCGATCGCGTCGCAGATCGCATCGCTGATGGCGTGGCACTCGAGGTTGGCGGGGAGCCGGCGGCCGCGCGTCGACGGGAACGGGGCCGGCGCGGTGACGGGTCCGCTCGCGCTGGTGGAGGCCCGGATCGTCGCGGTCGCGCGCGCCACGGCGCCGGCGGAGGCGGTCGATGCCGGGCCGCTGGCCGGCTGTCCCAGGTTCGCCGAGACGATCCCGATGGCCACCACGCCGATCCCGACCGCGAGCACCACGAGCGCCGGGATCCGGGGCCCGCGACGGCGGACCGGCGCGGGCGTGACGTCGAAGGCCATGGTCCGACGAAGCCTACGCCCATGGCCGTCGCCGGCCTAGGCGTCCGTGTCGGGCGCCAGCCAGCCCTTGTCGGACGCGATCCGCGCCGCCTCGGCCCGGTTCCGGGCGCCGACCTTCTGGATCGCGGCCGACAGGTGGTTGCGCACGGTGCCTTCCGACAGGCCGAGGCTGGTCGCGATGTCGGCGACCGTGCCGCTGGTCGCCGCCAGCGCCAGCGCCTCACGCTCGCGCTCCGACAGCGGGTTGGCCCCTTCGCTGAGCGCCGCCACGGCCAGCGCCGGATCGACGACCCGCTGACCGCGCGCGACACGCCGGATGGCGTCGGCGAGCTCCGTGGCCGGGGCGTCCTTGAGCAGGAACCCGGTCGCGCCGGCCTCCATGGCGCGCCGCAGGTACCCGGGCCGGCCGAAGGTCGTGAGGATCGCCACGCGGCACGCCGGGACGGCGGCCCGGAGCTGTGCGGCCGCCGCGAGGCCGTCGAGCCCCGGCATCTCGATGTCAAGCAGCGCCACGTCGGGGCGCGTGTCGAGGGCCCGGGGCACGACCTCGTCGCCCCGACCGACCTCGGCGACCACCTCGAGGTCCGGCTCCAGCGCGAGGAGGGCCGCGAGCGCGCCGCGGACCATCGCCTGGTCCTCGGCCAGCAGCACCCGGGTCATGCGGCCGGTCTCCCGGCGGGCGCGACGGGCACGGACACCCGCAGGCGGAAGCCGCCGTCCGTCCGTGGCCCGGCCTCGAGGCTGCCACCCAGCGCCGCCGCTCGCTCCCGGAGCCCGGCGAGGCCGGTGCCGGCCCGGGCGCCGTCGGTGGCGGCGCCGAGCGGGGGCCCGGAGACGCCCTGCCCGTCGTCCTCGACCTCCACCGCGCGGACGCGATCGTCGACGATGACCCGGATGCGCGCCCGGGCCGCGTCGCTGTGGCGCAGGACGTTGGTGACGCCCTCGCGGACGGCCCAGCCGAGCACGGCGTCGACCTCGCCTGGGAGGTCCTCCGGTGCGGGCTCGACGTCGCCGTCGATACCGGCGGCCGTGAGCGCCGCGCGCGCACCCGCCAGCTCCATGGCGAGCGTGGGCTGGCGATAGCCGCTGACGGTCTCGCGCACGGAGGCGAGGGCCTCGCGGGCCACGCGCTCGACGTCGCCGATCTCCGCGGCGGCTCGGTCAGGGTCGTCGGGGAGGACGCGGCGCGCCAGCTCGCTCTTCAGCGCGATCACCGACAGGCTGTGCCCCAGCGTGTCGTGGAGGTCACGCGCGATCCGCGTCCGCTCCTCGGCCACGGCCAGGTCGGCGAGGTCGCGGCGGGCCGCCTGCAGCTCGCGGTTGGCGCGGCCCAGCCGGGACAGCGCGAACACCGTCAGCGAGATCGTCGCGGCCGTCACGCCGACCACGACGCCGCTGCTCCAGTCGCCGGACCCGACGCCGATCGCGAACGTGGCCGCGATCCCCGTCGCGGCGATCCCGCCGACGGCCAGCCGCTCGTCGGCGAGGCGGGCCGCCGTGACTCCGGCGTAGAAGTAGAGCGCCGAGCCCTCGCTGACCCCGAAGACCACCTGGACGACGACCGCGATCGCGATCATCGCGACGACGGCCGCCGCCAGCAGCGGGCTGCCGTACGGCTGGGCGAACGGCCCGCCCCGGAACAGGGCGACGACGACGACGCCGAAGATCGCCCAGCCGACGACCAGCAGGGCGAGCGCGGCAGGCTGCGGCGGGTTGGCGAGCATCGACAGGAACGGGAAGACGGTGAAGAACAGCGTCGCCGCGATGAACGGTGCCCGGAGCCGGCGGCGGCCGCCAGGCCCGGGCACCGTGAGCATCGGGGATTCCGCCGGGTCGCCGGAGCGCCCGCGGTCGAGCGAGGTCACGCCCGGTCAGGCCCGGCCCGACCGCTCGTCGGCCCGGTAGCGCCACGCGGCGACGACGCCGAACGCGACCGCCCACGCGCCGAGCACGAGGACGTCGACCGGATCGGGGAGCCGACCGGCGACCACGGACCGACCGAGGTTCGCGAAGTGCGACGACGGGAGCACGCGGCCAATCGTAGCGAGCCCCGGCGGGAACGCCTCCAGGGGCGCGAACAGGCCGCCCAGGATCGCGAGCGTGAAGTAGCACAGGACCATCCCGCCCTGAGCGCTCTCGGCGTCGAGCAGGTAGCCCAGCAGCAGGCCCAGCGCGGCGAACGGGATCGAGCCGATCGCGAGCACCGCGACCGTCGCGGCCCACGTCGGCAGGCCGAGGTCGACGTTGTTGACGACCTGGCCGGCCGCGCCCACGAGGGCCAGCGCCGGGACCGTCAGCAGGACGGCCGAGGCGACCTTCGCGCCCACGTACGCGAGGCTCGGGAGCGGCGTCACGCGGAGCTGTCGCGCCCACCCCTGGCGGCGCTCGGTCGCGATCGGGTTGGCCTGGCTCATCGCGGCGCCCATCGCGCCGTAGGCCGCCATCGACACCAGGAAGTACACGTTCCAGGGCAGGCCGCCGATCGGGCCCGACGAGGTGTCCGGCAGGACCGCCGTGTACAGGACGTAGAGCATCACCGGGAACGCGACCGTGAACACGAGGTAGCGCCGGTTCCGGAGCGAGCGGCGGATCTCGAGGCGGAGATAGGCGAGGAACGGGGGCAGGGCGGGCAGCGCCGAGGCGGCCACGCGGCGGGTGGCAAGCATGTGGGTCTCCTGGGTTGGAAGCAGGGGGAGGTGGTCGGGGGTCAGGCGGCGGCCGGCGATGGCCGCGCGCCGCGCGGATCGTCCGACGTGAGCGCGAGGAACGCGGCGTCGAGGTCGGCGCCGGCGACCTCGAGGTGCCGGAAGGCGACCTCGCCGGTGACGAGCGCCCGGACGGTCGCGTCGGCGTCGGCGGTCAGCAGGGACAGCGAGGTGCCATGGCGCTCGAGGCGCAGGACGCCGGGCAGCGCGCCGAGGGTCGTGTCGGCCGTCGGATCGGCGTCCAGGAGGCCGAACCGCACGACGCGCTCGGTGACCGTCGCCTTGAGCTCGGCGGGCGACCCGTCCCCCACGATCCGGCCGTGGTCGAGGACCACGATCCGGTCGGCCACGTGGTCGGCCTCGTCGAGGTAGTGGGTCGCGAACAGGACCGTGCGGCCCTCGGCGGCGAACCGGCGCATGTCGTCCCAGAAGGCGCGCCGGGCCTCGACGTCCATCGCGACCGTCGGCTCGTCGAGGAACACGAGGTCGGGGTCGCCCGCGATCGCGAACGCGAACCGGACGCGCTGCGCCTCGCCGCCGGACAGGGTCTCGGCGCGACGGTCGACGAGCGCCGTGAGGCCGGCCCGCTCGAGGATCGCCTCGCGCGGCGAGGGCGCCGGGTAGAGCCCGCGGGCGAGGTCCACGAGCTCGCCCACACGCGCGCCGGGGGGCAGCCCGGCGGACTGGAGCATCGCGCCGACGCGCCCCGATCGGATCGCGTCGTGCGGGCTCATGCCGAGCGTCGACGCCCGCCCGGTGGATGGCTCGAGCAGCCCGAGCATGATGCCGATGGCGGTCGTCTTGCCGGCGCCGTTGGGCCCGAGGAGGGCGACGGTCTCGCCGGCGGAGATGCCGACGCTGACGTCGTCGAGGGCGACGGTGTCCCCGAAGCGCCGGCCGACGCCGTCGAAGGCGACGGCAGTGAGCCGGGGCTGCACGGGGATGGGTGCGCGGATCGTGGTCGTCATGTCCCGAGGATCGAGCGGCGGGGCCGCCGCGCGAAGTCACGGGCGTCGCGATCCTGCCGTGACAGGCGTCACCCCGGAACCCCGGCGGGGCCCGGCATAGACTGGCTCGATGGCCCAACCCGACGTCGCTGTCCAGCGCACGTACCTCACGCTCACGCTGTTCACGACCCTCGCGGCATCGTTCATCTGGGGCATCAACACGCTGTTCCTGCTGTCCGCGGGCCTGGACAACACGCAGGCGTTCGCCGTCAACGCGTTCTTCACCGTGGGCCAGGTCCTGTTCGAGGTCCCGACGGGCGTCGTCGCCGACACGCGGGGCCGGCGGTTCTCGTTCCTGCTCGGGACCTCCACGCTGATGCTGGCCACGCTGCTGTACCTCGTGATGTGGGAGGTTCGCGCGGGGCTCCTGGGCTGGGCGATCTCGTCGATCCTCCTCGGGCTGGGGTTCACGTTCTTCTCCGGCGCCACCGAGGCGTGGCTGGTCGATGCGCTCAAGGCGACCGGGTACAAGGGGACGCTGGAGAAGGTCTTCGCGCGGGCCCAGATCGTCACCGGCGTCGCGATGCTCACGGGCTCGATCCTGGGCGGGGTCGTCGCCCAGCTCGCCGGGCTGGGCGTCCCGTACGTCCTCCGGGCCGTGCTGCTGGGCGTCACGTTCCTCATCGCGTTCCGGTTCATGCGCGACATCGGGTTCACCCCCGCTCGCGGCGCCAGCATCGGCGCCGAGGTCGGCGCGGTCCTCCGCGGGTCGGTCGACGGCGGCCTGCGCAACCCGCCGGTGCGCTGGCTGATGCTGTCCGCCCCGTTCACGGCCGGCGTCGGCATCTTCGCGTTCTACGCGCTCCAGCCGTACCTGCTGCAGCTGTACGGCGATCCCACGGCGTACGGCATCGCCGGCCTGGCCGCCGCGATCGTGGCCGGGGCGCAGATCATGGGCGGCCTGATCGTGCCCCGCGTCCGCCGCCTGTTCCGCCGGCGCACCGACGCGTTGCTGCTCGCGACCGTCCTGACCGTCATGCTGCTGGCCGTGATCGGGCTGTCGAACCAGTTCCTCGTCGTCCTCGTGCTGATCGTCGCGTGGGCGCTCATCTTCGCGATCGAGGGTCCGCTGCGGCAGGCCTACCTCAACGGGATCATCCCGTCCGAGCAGCGGGCGACCGTCCTGTCGTTCGACAACCTGATGGGCTCCGCCGGCGGCGTGGTCGTGCAGCCGGTCCTCGGGCGCGTCGCCGACGTCAACGGCTACGGCGCGTCGTACGTCGTCGGCGCCGCGATCCAGGCCGTGGCCCTGCCGTTCATCTTCCTGGCCCGCCGCGAGAAGGCGGTCTCGGACCCGATCACGGCCGACGACGAGGCGGCCCTCGCCGCGCCCCCGGGGGCCGCCTAGCCATGCCGCGCCTGCAGTACAAGCGCTTCGCGAACGCCGAAGACGAGCGGACGTTGCCGCTCGGCAGCGCGCAGGTCGTGACGCTGGACGACACGACGATCGGGCTCGCGCGCTGGGAGCCCGGGTGGCGCTGGTCGACGCACCTCGCGGCGATCGCCGGCACGACGTCGTGCCAGGTCCACCACCTCGGCTACGCGATCTCCGGGCGCCTCCGCGTCGTGATGGACGACGGCCAGAGCCTCGAGATCCCCGGCGGGTCCGCCTACGAGATCCCCGCGGGGCACGACGCCAGCGTCGTGGGGGACGAAGCCTTCGTGACCCTCGAGTGGACGAGCGCGCACGTCGTCGGCGTCGACGTCGAGGGCGGCAACGAGCGGATCCTGGCGACTGTCCTGTTCACCGACATCGTCGGCTCGACCGCCGCGCTGGCGGCGATGGGCGACGCGCGCTGGCGGGGCGTGCTCGGCGAGCACAACCGGCGGATGCGCGACCTCCTCAACCGCCACCGCGGCCGCGAGATCGACACGACCGGCGACGGGTTCCTGGCGCTGTTCGACAGCGCGTCGCGGGCGGTCCGCTGCGGGCTGGCGATGACGGCTGCGGCGACGGACATGGGGATCGCGATCCGGGTCGGGATCCACACCGGCGAGGTCGAGCTCGTCGGCGACAACGCCCGCGGCCTGGCGGTGCATGCGGCGGCCCGCGTGTTGACGGCGGCCGGCGACTCCGAGGTCCTCGTCTCGGAGACCACGAGGGACCTGATCGAGGGGTCGGGTCTCGTGGTCGAGGACGCGGGCGCCCACGAGCTCAAGGGGATCGCCGGGGCCAGGCGCCTGTACCGGGTGACGCCGCCGGTCGGCTAGGTGCCGCCGAAGATCCTGGCGAGCTCGAACGGCGTGGTCGTCTCGAGCTGGTCGTAGCGGCAGTCGGCCGGGCGCTTGTCCGGGCGCCAGCGGCGGAACGTCGTCGCATGACGGAAGCGGTCGCCCTGCAGGTGGTCGTAGGCCACCTCGACCACGCGCTCGGTCCGCAGCGGCTCCCACGACAGGTCCTTGCCCCGGTTCCAGCGCGAGGTCGCGCCCGGCAGGCGCTGGCCGGAGGCGTCCGCCGCGCCGGCCGACGCCCACTCGGCCCACTCGCCCCACGGGTGGTCGTGGAGCGCCCCCTCCCGCAGCGGCGCCAGCTCCTCGACCAGCGCCGCGCGGCGCCCCCAGGTGAACGACGACGTGATCCCGACGTGGTGCAGCTTGCCCTCGTCATCGAACAACCCCAGCAGGAGCGACCCGACGTGGGTGCCGGGGCCGTTCTTGTGCCACCGGAACCCGGCGACGACGCAGTCGGCGGTGCGCTCGTGCTTGATCTTGAGCATCGCCCGCTTGCCGGGCTGGTAGGCACCGTCGAGCCGCTTCGCGACGACGCCGTCGAGTCCGGCGCCCTCGAACCGGTCGAACCAGTCGGCCGCCAGCGCACGGTCGAGGGTGGCCGGCGTGAGGTGGACGGGGGGTGTCGCGCCGCCGAGCACCGCCTCGAGACGGGCCCGCCGCTCGCCCTGCGGGACGGCCCGCAGGTCCTCGTCGCCGAGCGCCAGCAGGTCCCACGCCACGAACGACGCCGGCGATTCGGCAGCGAGCATGCGCACCCGGGATTCGGCGGGGTGGATCCGCAGCAGGAGCGCCTCGAACTGGAGCGAGCCGTCGCGCGCGATCACTATCTCGCCGTCGAGCACGCAGCGATCGGGCAGGTGGGCCTTGAGCGGCTCCTCGAGCTCGGGAAAGTAGCGGTCGAGCGGCTTGAGGTCGCGGCTCTGCGTATAGACGTCGTCGCCGTCGCGGAACACGAGGGCGCGGAATCCATCCCACTTGGGCTCGAACTGCCAGCCGTCCCCCTCCGGCAGGGCGTCGCTGGCCTTCGCGAGCATGGGCTCGACCGGAGGCTCGAACGGGAGTCGCATCTCTGCACGATACCCCGCGTGATTGTCCGCGATGGCCGCTGCGGGTTCTCCCGGAACGACACGGAGCCTGGTGAGGGACACGCTCCGCGGAACCAGGCACGGACGCGCCTGACGTGAGGTGAACGACGATGTGGGCCGATGATCGACCGAGCCGCTGGCTCCGCCTCTCCCTGGTGGGGTCCGTGATCCTGCTGGTGGCCGCCTGCAGCGGCAGCAGCTCTTCGATCCTCAGCACGGTCGGCGCGCCGATCGGCAACGGGTTCGACGGCAACGCCGGCGCCTCCGCGGCGCCGTCCGCCGCACCCGCTGCACCGCCGGCCGGCGCCATCGGAAGCGGTAGTGACGCGAACCCGCCCTCCGCGCCGCGCGACGACCTCAAGATCGTCTACACGGGATCGCTCCAGCTCGTGGTCGCAGACCTGCAGCCTGCCCTCGCTTCCGCCAAGACGACGGTCTTCGCGACCGGCGGCTACGTCGGCGCTTCCCAGGAGTCGAACGACGACGATCGCTCGGTCGCGACCATCACCTATCGGATCCCCGCGGACCGCTGGGACGACACGATCGCCGGGCTCCGCGGCCTGGCGACGAAGGTCGTTGCCGAGCAGACGCAGGCGACCGAGGTGGGCGGCCAGATCGTCGACCTCGAGGCCCGCCTGCGCAACCTCCGCGCCAGCGAGGCGTCGCTGCAGGCCATTGCGCAGGGCACGGGAAAGGTCACCGACCTGCTCGAGGTCGAGGCGCAGCTCACCAACGTCCGCGGCCAGATCGAGCAGCTGGATGGGCAGCGCGCCCAGATCGAGGACCAGGTGGCCTACGGGACGCTCGTCACGACCTTCGGGCTCGAGATCGTGCAGGTCGACGAGACCGCCAGGGGCTGGGATCCGGCTACCGACGTCGACGCCGCGAGCGCGACGCTGATCGGTGCCGGGCAGACGCTCGTGAGCGGTGCGATCTGGTTCGCGATCGTCTGGCTGCCGCTGATCCTGATCGTCATCGCCATCATCGTGATCGTGCGATTCGTTGTCCGACGGCTGATGCCGCCCAAGCCGCGCGACCCGATGCCGGGCTGGGAGGCCTGATCGTCGGCGAACCGGGGGTCCCGGACCCGGATGCGGCCGGGCGCCGGCTAACCCGGCCTAGTGGCTGGCCGCCCACACCGCGAGCGCGGCGCGTGCCCGCTCGCGGGTGACGTTGAACGACGGCCAGCCCTGGAGCGCAGGGTCCAGCCGGAGGTCGGTGGCCCGCCGGGCCAGGAACCGCTCGAGGTCGAGCCGGTCCGCCAGGGGCAGACGGTCGACCGACGCCACGACCGCGGGGATCGCCTCGTCGCCGAGCGACGCCAGGTAGGCGCGATCGAGGCCGGACCGGCCGCCGGCCGGGACGAGCGAGGGGTCCAGGGCCCGTGCCAGGTTGCGGTCGGCCACGAACGACTGCGGTCCGACGACGCTCATCCCGGCCACCGTCACGAGGACCAGGATCCCGAGCACATGGAGCGTCCACCGAGTGCGGCGCGTCGCGACCAGCCACGCCGTCAGCCCGAGCGCGACCGCGAGCCATCCGATCGCCACCAGCACCACGAACCGCAGCTCGGTCCAGCCGTACGCGTCCTGGTACAGGCGGAGCCGGACCAGCGCGGACGCGAGGACCACCGCGGTCAGGCCGAGCAGCACGACGCCCGCGGCCAGCTGCGCCCGCGAGCGCCAGCGGACCGCCAAGTCGAGGCAGACCACGAGCGTCCCCGCCAGCACGGCGACCGCGACCAGCTCGAAGAACCCGCGGCGCGCGTAGTCCGCGTAGGTCATCCCGGCGACGGCGAGCGTGTCCCGCCCGCCGAACAGGTACGCCAGCTGGAGGACGACGAACGCCGCGAACAGCGCGTCGACGGCGACGAGGATCGTGGCGGCCTCGGTCGAGCCCAGCGGTCCGCCGCCGCGGGCGAGGTCGGCGGCGCTCGCCGCGCCCAGCGAGCGGGCGGGCGGCACGGACGACGCCGATGGACCCGGGATCAGCAGCGGCAGGAGGCCCGCGGCGAGGGCGAACAGCCCGGCGGCGGCCCAGGCGACCAGGAGCACAATGACGGCGCGCTCGATGAGGTCCTCGATGTCGATGGAGATCGGCAGCCGGAGCGCGCTCCTGACGAGGCCGGCGAAGACCGCGTCGGCGGAGGCGAACAGGAGCGCGAACACGAGGAGGATCGGCGTCGCGATCAGCAGCCCGCGGTACACGGGGAGCCAGGGCCGGAGGCGATCGCGGATCGAGCGTCCGTCCTCGCGGGGCGATGCGGGCTCGACGCCGGCCCGGGCGGCCTGCGGTCGGCGAACCACCGTCAGCGCCCCGATGAGCATCGCGGCCACGACGGCGCCGGCAGCGTCCAGCACCCGGGGCACGAGGCCGCGGGTGATCCGGGCTCCCGCCAGGGCGGCGATCGTGCCGCCCGCCAGCGCCGCCGCGAGCAGGAGGTCGGCCTCGACGAGCCACGGGTCGGCGCGGACCGCGGCCATCGCCGCGAGCCCGATCGCCGTCACCGGCATCCACGCATCCGCGGGGTCGTAGCGGCGAAGGCCGTCGGGACCCGCCGCCACGCCGGCGGCGGCCAGCAGCGCGACCATCACGACGACGGCGTTCAGGCCGGCTTCGTGGCCGGGCAGCGCGACGTCGACCACGATGCCGACGCCGAGGGCGAGGAGCAGGATCCGGCGGGCAGCGACTCGGGGCATGCGGGACCTCCGGGCGGTGGCCACGCGGGTCGGCGGCCGGACCGGAGACGGGTCGAGGCGGCGATCTGTGTCGCGGTCGCCTGGCCGCGGCGTGGCGCCGCCCGGGGCCGTCGCGCGACACGCGGGGCGCCGGCCCGGCGTGGCAGGATGCGGCCATGACCGACCAGGAGGCCCGCTACGACGACATCGCCGAGGCCTACGCGGAGCTGTGGTCGCCGGTCCACCGGCCGTCGACGCTGGCGCTGCTCGACGAGGTCGAGGGCGACGTCGCTGGCGGCGCGCGACGCCTCGTGGACGTCGGCTGCGGCACGGGCGCGCTCGCGGCGGACGCGGTCCGCCGCTGGGCGACGGTCCAGGTGGACGGGGTCGACGTGTCGGCCGGCATGCTCGAGATCGCCGAGCGCACGCGCACCGGCCTGCCGCCATCGCACCGCGGCCGCGTCCGCTTCCGCCAGGCGCCGGCCGACCGGCTGCCCTTCCCCGACGCGACGTTCGACCTCGCGCTGACCTCGTTCGTGCTTCAGCTCGTGCCGTCGCGGCATCGAGCGCTGCGCGAGATCCGGCGCGTGCTCGCGCAGGACGGTCGGGTCGCGCTCGTCACGTGGCTGCAGGGCGGCGAGCCGCTGGTCGCGGACCGGGTGTACGACGAGGCGCTGCTGGACGCGGGCCTCGAGCCGCGCGAGCCGGGCGGCGGCAGCGATGATCTGCGCGGACCCGTGGCGGCCGTCGGCGCCCTCCGGCGGGCCGGGTTCGCGGACGCCACCGCACACGCCGAGGTCCTCGACCACCAGTTCACGCCCGAGTCGTTCCTCGCGTTCATCGCGCGGTTCGACGACGCGGACCAGTTCGAGTCGCTCGAACGGGACGAGCGCGCGGCGCTCGAGGCGGACGTGCTCGAGCGGCTGCGGGCGCTGCCGTCGGACGGCCTGCGCCTCGTGGCGCCGATCGTGTACGCGAGCGGGCGGCGGACCTAGGGCCCACCACCCGGCTCCGGTCGGGTTTCGGAGGGTCAGCCCTCCGCGTCGGCCCCGGCGCTCTCGCCCTGGGCGGCCTCGCCACCCTCGGCGGCCTCGCCCTCCTCGCCCTCTTCGCCCTCTTCGGCGGCCACCGGCGCGACCTCCTCCTCGACCCGCGGCGCCAGGACGCGCGCCACGACCTCGGTGAGCTCGGTCGCGAACGTGGCGCCCTCGGGCACGGCGACGTCGGCGAGCGTGATCGTCACGTCGTAGCTCGTCAGCGGCGACAGGTCGTAGGTCAGTGAATCCGGGAGGTTGGCCGGCAGGGCGCGCACCTTCACGGTCGAGATCGGGTGCACGAGGGTGCCGCCCATCTCGGCCGCCGGCGCGGTCCCGGTGCCGATGAGCGGCACCTCGACGGTGAGCTCCTCGGTCATCCGCACGACGAACAGGTCGACGTGCAGCGGCCGGCGGTTGACCGGGTGGACCTGGATGCCGTGCACGAGCACCGGGCGCGCCTTGAGGTCGTCGACGGTGAGGTCGATCAGCGTCGAGGCGCCGGTGCGCCGGCGCAGCTGGTCGAACTCATGGGCGTCGAGCGAGACGGGCTCGCTGGCCGTGCCGTGGCCGTAGACGACGGCCGGCACGCGGCCTTCCTTGCGCAGGCGGGCGACGGCCTTGCCGGTCACGGTCCGGCTGGCGGCCGCGAGACGGGGGCGGTCAGGCATCGTGGTGAACCTCTCTGGCGGCAGCGCTCCGACCCGCAGGCGGCGCCGCGGCGCGACAGGCATCCCGCCGTCGCTGCATCGCGCCGAGGCTATCACACGCGCGATCCGCGCCCGCTCGGCACCCCGAGGCCCTCGTCCCGGCGGCCCGGTGTAGGATCGCCGCGCCGTGCCCACCATCCTGATCGTCGAAGACGAGTTCGCCGTCGCGCGAGGCATCCAGTACGCCCTCCAGCAGGAGGGGTACGAGGTCACGGTCGCCCGGTCGGGCGAGGAAGGGCTCGAGTTCGCGACGAGCCAGGCCCCCGACCTGATCGTCCTCGACGTCCGGCTGCCCGGCATGGACGGCTTCGAGGTGCTGCGCCGGCTGCGCGCCGTCGGGTCCAAGGCGCCCGTGCTGTTCCTGACCGCCCGCGGCGACGAGTTCGACAAGGTCGTGGGCCTGGAGCTCGGCGCCGACGACTACGTCACCAAGCCGTTCGCGCTGCGCGAGCTGATGAGCCGCATCCGGGCGCTCCTGCGCCGCGCCTACGGCGACCTGGCCAACGCGGCCGGCGGCCGGGTGATCCGCCACGGCGACCTCGTCATCGACCTCGAGAAGCGGCGCGTGCAGCGCGGGACGCGCCGCATCGGCCTCACCGCCACGGAGTTCGAGATCCTGCGCCACCTCGCGAGCCGGCCCGGCCGCGTGTTCAGCCGGCGGGAGCTCCTGGAGCTGCTGCGCGACTACGAGGCGCTCGACCAGGACGAGAAGACCATCAACGTCCACGTGAGCCACCTGCGCGACAAGATCGAGGACGACCCGTCCGTGCCGCAGTTCGTCCTGACCGTCCGCGGCGCCGGCTACCAGTTCGCCGAGCGCTGAGGTGGCCGACGTCCGACCGCCGGACGGGGCCCCGATGGCGCCCCGCGCGCTCGCCGCGCGCCCGGCCGAGGGCCGGGCGACCGACGCCCGGTCGTCGCGGCGGCCGACGGTCCCGCGCTCGTTCCAGACACGGCTGACGTTCGCGTTCATTGGCGTGGTCGCCCTGACGCTCGCCCTTGTCGCGCCCATCGTCATCAACCGGATCGACGACTACTTCCGGCAGCAGGAGGAGCAGAGCCTGCGGGCGCGCGCGAACGCGACCGCGCAGGTCATCGACCAGTTCCTCGAGGCCCAGCTCAAGACGGATGCCGTCGTGCTCATGGACGACCAGGGCGTGGCCTACCTCAACCCGGACGTGCGCGACCTGCTGAACAACGATCTGCTGTCACTGGCGGCGGACACCGTCGCCCAGGCCGACGTTTCGATGCAGTTCGGGGTCGCCCGGCCGGACACCGACGGCACGCTGATCCCCGATCCGGACCGCAACCTCACGATCGAGGCGCGGCTGGGCGCGGAGCCCGGTCCCGGCCAGGCGCGGGATCCCGTCGTGTCGCCCGCTCGGGTCGGGTTCGCGGTCGCGAATCCGCACCAGGACTGGGGGATGGTCCTGACGCTGTCGAACCCGTACACCAGCCGGGCGAGCACGCTGGCCACGATCACGGGCCTGCTGCTGGTGATGGCCGGGATCGCGTTCCTCGTCGCCGTCCTCGTCGCGGCCTTCCTCGCCCGTCGGTTCACGACGCCGCTCACGCGCCTCACGGAGGCCTCGGCCAGGCTCGCCGAGGGCGACCTGTCGTCGCGGGTGCCGACGGACGAGGTGTCGGCGAGCACGACCGAGCTGCGTGTCCTGTCACAGCAGTTCAACACGATGGCCGACCGGCTCGAGCAGAGCGTCGCGATCATCCGCCGCGACCGCGACTACAGTCGCGACTTCCTGGCCGACGTCAGCCACGAGCTGCGAACCCCGATCGCCGCGATGCGCACGTTCATCGAGCTCCTCCAGGGCCCCGCCGGGCGCGACCCAGCGGCGCGGACGGAGTTCCTCGACTCGTCCGCCGTCCAGCTCGACCGGCTCGACTGGCTGGCCCAGAACCTGCTGGAGCTCTCGAAGCTCGACTCGGGCCTGGTGCTGCTGGACCTCCGGCCCGACGACGTGCGGGGCACGATCGAGTCCGCGGTCGAGCAGCAGCTTCCCGCCGCTGAGCGCAAGGGCATCACGCTCACGACGACCCTGCCCTCGAGCCCGCTCCGCATCCGCCACGACCCGCCGCGACTCGGGCAGGTCATCTCCAACCTCGTCGGCAACGCGGTCAAGTTCACGGAGCATGGACGGATCGACGTCATCGCCCGCCAGCTGCCCGACGGGGGCGCCCAGATCGAGGTCGTCGACACGGGCGTCGGCATCCGGGAGGCCGAGCTGCCGCTGATCTTCGACCGCTTCTACCGCGGCTCCGCCGACAACGAGGCCCGGGGGACGGGCTCCGGGCTGGGCCTGGCAATCGTGAAGTCGATCGTCGACATGCACCACGGGACGATCGAGGTCGAGAGCCGGGTCGGGCTCGGATCCCGGTTCGTCGTCCGCCTGCCGCGCGACCCGCGCGAGGTCCCCGATCCGGCGGCACCGGGCGAGACGACGGCCGGATCGGCCGGTGCGACGATCGGGAAGGTAGACGAATCTTCACCCGGCGGAGGCCCGGCGATGAATCCCGTTCGGGCACCCTAGATGGCACTCCCCGGCCGCCCCGATGGCGGCACCACCGCGCAGCCAGAGAGAAGATCCCCGCAGCCATGAACGACGATCCCGCGGCGGGCGCTCCCCAGGGCACCGGCCAACCCGATCCCCTCGACGACACGCAGCGCGTTGAGGTCCCCCGCTACGCGCCCGCGCCCGACCCGCGACCCGACGCCCACTGGGCGTGGGCGTCGACGGGCGATCCCGCCGGGACGAGCCCCTGGCAGGATCCCGCGACCCGGCCCGCCGGTGCCGGTTCGGCGTCGCCCGGCGGCGGCTATCCCGGCGCGACCGGCCCCGCCGCAGCCGGCGCCTGGGGAGCGTCGCAGGCCAGCGCGTCCGCGCCGGCCTGGGCCCCGCCGGCGCCGGTCGCCACCACCACCGTGCCGCAGGGCCGCCGACGCGCCAGCGGCCTCGGGACCATCGTCACCGTCTCGGTCCTGTCGGCCGTGCTCGCCTCGGGCGGCACGGTCCTCGTCCTCGAGCGCACCGGGGCCTTCGACCGGCCGGCTCCGGCGTCCACGATCGGCACCGGCACGCAGACCGGCTCGCAGCAGCCGGTGACGATCGACGAGTCGTCGGCCGTCATCGATGCCGCGGCAAAGGTCGGGCCGGCCGTGGTCAAGATCGACACCGTCGGCGCGGCCGCCGATCCGTTCACCGAGGTCGGCGTCGGCTCGGGCCTGATCTACGACTCAAGCGGCTGGATCCTCACCAACCGGCACGTCATCGCCGACGCCACCAAGCTCACCGTCGAGCTCAAGGACGGCCGCCAGTTCCCGGGCACGGTCTACGGCATCGACACCCTGACGGATCTCGCGATCGTCAAGATCGACCAGACCGGCCTGCCGACCGCCCCGATCGGCCACTCCGACGGCCTCAAGGTCGGGCAGCTGGTCGTCGCGATCGGCAGCCCGCTCGGGACCTACTCGTTCTCGGTCACCAGCGGCATCGTGTCCGGCAAGGGCCGGACGATCACCGTCGACAGCGGCAAGCGGATCTCGAACCTGATCCAGACCGACGCGGCGATCAACCCCGGCAACTCGGGCGGGCCGCTGGTCGACGCGAGCGGGTCGGTCGTCGGCATCAACACCGCGGTCGCCACGGACTCGAGCGGGATCGGGTTCGCGATCCCGATCGACATCGCGCGGCCGATCATGGACCAGGCCATCAAGGGCGAGGCGCTGTCGCGGCCATGGATCGGCGTCCGGTTCCTGCCCATCGACAAGCAGCTCCAGCAGCAGCGTTCGCTTTCGGTCGAGAACGGCGCCCTCGTCGCCACGGCGGGCGGCACGGACCCGGCGGTCACGCCAGACAGCCCGGCCGACAAAGCTGGGCTCAAGGAGGGCGACGTCATCCTCTCGATCGACGGGACGACGATCGACCAGGAGCACCCGCTGGACTCGCTGCTGGTGCAGTTCGCGCCCAACGACACGGTCACGCTCGACGTCCTGCGCGACGGGAAGTCGGTGACGGTCCAGGTGACGCTGGGGACGCGGCCGAAGGACCTCTAGCCCGTTCGGCGCCGGCGGATCTCCACCCCGGCGCTGCGCAACGTGCCGCCGAGCCGGACCTGCGGCTTGCGCACGCGGACGGTGACCTCGTCGGCGGCGAACTCGGCCAGGATCTCGTGCGCGATCGCCTCGGCGAGCGCCTCGATCAGGTCGAAGCGCGTGGACTCGACGATCTGGCGGCAGGTCTCGAACACCTTGCCGTAGTCGACGGTCTGCGCGAGGTCGTCGGACAGCCCGGCCGGCTGCAGGTTGAGGGCGAGCTCGACATCGACCTCGAACCGCTGGGGCGTCACCTGCTCCTCCGGGTTCACGCCGTGCGTGCCCTCGAACGCCATGCCGTCGAGGACGATCCGGTCGCTCACGGGCCGGCCCCCTCGCCCCAACCGGGCGGGCGCCAGCCGCGCAGGACGGCGTCGGCGATGCGCGCGGCGCGCACGTTCTCTCGCACGTCGTGGACGCGGACGAGGTCCACGCCCGCGCTCGCCGCGAGGACCGTCGTCGCGACCGTCGCCTCGACCCGCTGATCGGCCGGCAGCTCGAGCAGCCGGCCGAGCGTCGACTTGCGGGAGGTGCCGATGAGCACGGGCCGCCCCAGGACGCGCAGCGAGCCGAGGCTCGCCAGGAGGGCGAGGTTGTGGTCGGGCGTCTTCCCGAAGCCGAACCCCGGGTCTACGATCAGCGCGTCCCACGGCACGCCGGCGTCGAGTGCCCGGCCGATCGCCGCCTGCAGGTCGGCGACGACCTCGGCGACCACGTTCGCGTAGCGCGGCTCGGCGCGGTTGTGCATGAGGACGATGGGCACGCCCCGCCGGGCCGCGACGCGGACCATGGCCGGGTCGTCGGCCACGCCCCAGACGTCGTTGAGGACGTGCGCGCCCGCGTCGAGCGCGGCCTCGGCGACGGCCGGCGTGGTGGTGTCGATCGAGATCGGCGTAGATGGCAGCGCCGCGGCGAGCGCCCGGACCACCGGGATCACCCGGGCCGCCTCGTCGGCCGCGGCGACCGGGTCGTGCCCGGGCCGGGTCGAGGCGCCGCCGACATCGAGGAGGTCCGCCCCGTCGGCGACCATCCGGCGCGCCAGCTCGACAGCGGCCGCGACGGGGTCGGCCGATGCCAGCAGCCCGTCGCCGGAGAACGAATCCGGGGTGACGTTGAGCACGCCCATCACGTAGGTCCGCTCGCCCCAGGTGAAGGTCGCAGGCCCGATGACGCTCGGGGCGGGCGCGCCGGGCAGGCCCGTGGCCGCGCCGGCGGGCAACCGGAACGACGGCGTCGAGGCGCCCCCGCCGGCCTCCGGACGCGCCGGGACGACGCTCGGCGCCGGGGCCGCGTCGTCGTCGGTCGCGTGGTCGCGGGTCACGCCGCCACCGGGTCCCGCAGCAGCGGGTCGTCGACCAGCCGCGCCCGCGCCGCGCCGACCAGGTACAGGGATCCGGCCACCACCACCGGGCCGTCGCCGGTCGCGAGCGCAAGGTCGAGGGCTCGATCCGGCCCGCCGGCCTCGACCACCTGGGCGTCTGGGAGCGCCGCCCGCCAGGCGGCGGCGAGGTCGGCGGCGGGAAGGGCCCGCGGGACGTCGAGCGCGGTGCACACGATCGTCGCGCCGGCGATCGCCGGGCTGGCGGCGATCGCGGCGAGGATCCCCGGGACGTCCTTGTCGGCCATCGACGCCCAGACCAGGACCGCCGGCCGCGGCGGGTGCGCGTCGCCGCCGGCGAGATAGGGCCGGAGGTCCTCGAGCGCCTGCGCGAGGGCCGCGGCGCCGTCGGGGTTGTGGGCGCCGTCGAGCAGCACCTCGCGCCGGCCGGCCGGCGCGTCGACCTCCACCAGCTCGAGGCGGCCGGGCCAGCGCGCGGTGGCGTACCCCCGCCGGCGGGCCGCCTCGGGAGTCCGGGCGATGCCCGCCGCCTCGAGGGCGTCGAGCAGCGCGTCGGCGACGGCGACGTTGGCCGCCTGGTGCCGTCCGCGGAGGGCGATCTCGGTCGGTCCGAGCCCCGCCAGCGAGACGCGCTGGGTGTCGCGGTCCCAGCCGATGATCGGCGCCGGGTCGACGACCGTGAGCGGGACGTGGAGCCGGGCGCACCGCCGGCGGATCACGGCACGCCCGTCGCCGGTCGCGCCCGTCACCGCGACGTCGCCGCGCTCGACGATCGCCGCCTTCTCGCGCGCGATCGCGGTCACGGTCGACCCGAGCCGGTCGGTGTGGTCGAGGCCGACGTTGGTCAGCACCGCGACGCCGCCGTCCCAGGCGTGGGTCGCGTCCAGCCGCCCGCCGAGCCCGACCTCGACCAGCGCCACGTCGAGGGCGGCGTCGGCGAAGTGCCGGAACATCACCGCGGTCAGGAGCTCGAACTCCGTCGGCGGCCCGAGGCGCGGGGCGATCCGGTCGGCCAGGGGCAGCACCGTCCCGACCAGCCGCGCGAAGGTCGCGGCGTCGATCGGCCGCCCGTCGACCACGATCCGCTCGCGGTAGGTGACGAGGTGGGGCTTGGGCGTCTCGCCGACGCGGTAGCCGGCGTCGCGCAGCGCCGACCCGGCCAGCGCGATGACCGATCCCTTGCCGTTGGTCCCGGCCACCAGGGCGCCGCGGACGGCCAGCTGCGGGTCGCCCATCGCCCGCAGCAGCGCTTTGACGCGACCGAGGCCGAGGCGCATTCCGTACCGCCCCCGCGATTCGATCGCCGCCAGCGCCTCCGCATAGGTGAGGTCCGGCGCGTCGGGCGGGCCGGGTGCCTCGCCGCGGACACTCACGACTTGGTCAGCTCGTCCTCGTAGAACACGCACTGGTTGAACCGCGGCGTCAGGCACACGTCGTTGACGTAGCCCTCGTCGAGGTGCACGCCGCCGCGAAGCTGGCAGCGCGAGACGTTGTTCGGCTGGCGGAGGAGGCCCTTGAGCAGGTGCGGCGCCTGGATGGGGATCGCGCCGCGAGGGCCGGTCATGTAGAAGTGCGGGCACACGTTGCGGCGCAGGTTCGGCAGCCCGAAGCCCGTCCGGGCCGGGGGCATCTGGCGCGGCGAGCCGGGCAGCGGCGGACGCTGCATGCCGGGCAGCGGCAACCGCGACTGGCCGGGCATCGGTGCGCGAACGGGCGAATACGACGTGTAGCCACGGGGTCCGGGCGGCGCGGGGCGGGGCGGCGGCTGGACCGGGGGCGGCGGCTCGGGCTCCGGGGGTGTCGAGCCCGCGCGCTGCTGGACCCGGGCGATCGGTCCGTGGCTCCACGATCCACGATCCCCCGGGGTCGGGCGCATGGGCCGACGGTCTCGAGCCTCCACGACCTCCCTCTCGGGTCCGGCACCGTGACGTGGTGCCGCGACGCATCGGAGCGTACCACCGGGGCAGGACCCCGCGACCGCCCGGCCCGGAACCCCGCTCGCGGTCGAACCCGGCGGTCGTGCGACAATCCACCCCGATGGATTACCGGCGAGGGGGCCGGCCGCCCCAGGTCCGCCCCCGCCCCGCCTCGTTCGGCCGCCCCGTGCCGCCGGCGATTCGGCAGAGCGCCCCGTCCCCCGCACGCCTGGCCCGGCATCGCCGGATCGACCGGCGGCGCGGGCTCCCGGCCCCGGTCGCGGCGGGCCTCGCGGCGGGCGTCGTGGCCCTGGGGATCGGCGTCCTGTGGGTGGCAAGCGGCGCGTTCGGGCCGTTCGTCGGGGGCGTCGTGAACGGCTTCGGCGGCCTCGTGGCGACCGTCGGCGCGGCCGTCGGCAGCGCACCCCCCACCTCGGCGCCGCCAACCAGCGACGCCCCGACCATCGTCAAGCCCGCCGAGCCCTACACGAACGACGACGCCGTGGACGTGACCGTGAACGTCCCGCCCGACGTGGTCGGCGACCCGACGTTCGCGCTCCGCCTCTACGTGACGGTGGGCGACGCCGAGCCCAAGCTGCTCGTCGAGCAGCCGATCGGACAGACGTCCGTCCAGCTGATCCCAAGCGTCGAGCTCCAGCGCGGTCGCAACGCGTTCCAGGCGTCGATCGTCGGGCCAGGCGGCGAGAGCGAGCGATCAGCCATCGCGACCTGGGTCCTCGACACCTCGAAGCCCAAGCTCACCATCATCTCGCCCGAGGATGGATCGTCCACCAACAAGGACACGGTCACGATCAAGGGCAAGACCCAGGCCGGCAGCTCGGTGCGCCTCAAGAACGACGACAACGGCGCCACCACGACGGTCGACGCCAACAAGGACGGCCTGTTCGAGGCCAGGATCCGGATCGCGGCCGGTCTCAACGCGATCCAGATCACCACCGTCGACCCGGCCGGCAACCCCAACGACGCGTCGATCACGATCCGCAAGGGGTCGGGCAAGACGACGGCGAAGCTGACCGCGACGGCCTACCAGTTCCGGACCAACGGGCTGCCCAAGTCGGTGACGTTCACGGTCCAGGTCACCGATCCGGATGGCAAACCCGTCGCGGACGGCACGGCGCTGTTCACGGTGTCGGTGCCGGGGCTCGAGGCGATCGTGTCGAGCGAGGTCAAGACGAACGAGAACGGCGTTGCGCGATTCACGACGCGCATCCCGAAGGGCGCGATGAAGGGCTCGGGCCTCGCCACCGTCCTCGTCGATACGGACGAGTTCGGCACCCTCACGGATCGCCAGGTGCTGACCGTCCGCTGAAGCCGGCGGCCTCGGGGACCCTGGATTCGACCGGGCGTTCGGGGCGGCGCACGATCGCCTCGACAGGTGGCCGCGGCGCAGCTACGATCCCCGCATGCCGGTCTGGCGCTGTCCGCACTGCGGGACCCCGCAGGCGGAAAGCTCACGCTGCTGGGTGTGTCGTCGGTCGACGACGACGTGTGCGACCTGTCGCCACTTCCGCCGCGGCATCGCCAACGGCCTCGGGCTGTGCGGCCTCGATCCGCGTCACAGCGCCCTCGACGGCACCGAGATCCGCGCCTGCTGGGCGGCGGCCACCCCGCGAGCGGCCGACGCGGACGGCGGCGAGGGACGTGTGCCGCCGCAACCCCTCGCCCTGACCGACTCCGACCGCCGGCCGGCACGCACGTTCGTGCTCGTGGACGACCTCGCGCGGCCCCAGCCCGAGCCCGATCCGGCCGACCTGGTCCCGGCCGGTCGGGCGACCGACCCGTCGCCCTCGGGCGGCTGGTCCCTGTGGGGCGACCCGGAGGGCTAGGCGACTCCCGACCGTCGCGTCGGGTCAGGGGCAGGTGACCGTCGTCGGGTCGGACATCACGAGGTCGATCTTCGTGCCGAACGCCTCGTTCTTGCCGGGGTTGGGCTTCTGGTCGGACACGACCCAGTCGGTCGGGATCGGGTCGGTGCCCGGCGGATCCGACGTGACGTCGCCCAGCGCGAAGCCGTCGTCGTCGATCATGGTCGCCGCGACCTCCTCGGTGCTGCAGATGTAGTTGCCGACGTTCCGCGGCCCAGGGGTGGGCGTCGGGGTCGGTGGCGGCGTGGGCGTGGGGGTCGGGGTCGGCGTGGGGGTCGGGGTCGGCGTGGGGGTCGGGGTCGGCGTGGGGGTCGGGCTGGGCGTGGGCTCGGGGCCTTTCGAGACGACGATGTCGACGAAGGCGCCTGGCGCCACGATCACGCCCGCTCGCGGGTCCTGGGTCACGATGGAGCCGATCGGCATCGAGGGATCGAAGGCCTCGGTCCGGGTGCCAAGCTGCAGCTGGGCGGCCGTGATGGCGGCGGATGCCTCGATCTCGGTCATGCCCCGCAGATCGGGCACGGGTACGGCGACCGCGCCGCGGGCGGTGACGACGGTGATCTCCGTCCCGACCGGCACCGGCGTCCCGGCCGGCGGGTCCTGGCTGATGATCTGGTCGGGGGGCAGGCTCGACTCCTCGGTGCCGCTGACGGAGATCGTGAGGCCCAGCGTCGCCGCCTGCTGCTCGGCGCTGGCGATGTCGAGGCCGACGAACGCCGGCACGTTGACCGACGCTCCGGACGGCGACGGCGCAGGCGAGCCGCCGCCGGTGAGGAAGCGGAACAGCAGGAAGCCGATCAGCAGCAGGATCAGGATTCCCGCGATGCCGGCGATCCACGCCCACATGTTCGAGGACTCCCCCTCCTCGTCGTCGTCGCCCGGCACCGGGGGCGGCGGCGGGGTGCCCTGGGTCGACACCGTCGGCGGGGCCGCGGGCGGCCGCGCATACGCGCTCGGTGGGTACGGGATGGCCGGCCGAGCCTGGGTCGACGCGGCGACGGCGGCGGCCGCGCCGGCTGCGGCCGCGCCGGCTGCTGCGGACGGCTTCTCGGCGCCGAGGAAACCCTCGAGCGCGCTCGCCATCGCGGCGGCGGACGCGTAGCGGTCGGCCGGATCGAGGGCCATCGCCCGGGTGACGATCTGGTCGAGCTCGGGCGGGACGGTCGGCCGGAGCGCGGACGGGCGCGGCGGCGTCGTCGTGAGGCGCGCCATCGCGACGGCGGCCGCGCCGTCGCCGGAGAACGGCCGCTGCCCGGTGAGCATCTCGTACAGGACGATGCCCAGCGAGTAGATGTCGGACGCGGCGGTCGCAGGCTCGCCGCGGGCCTGCTCGGGGGCGAAGTAGTGGACCGAGCCCATCGTCGTGCCGGGCAGGGTCACCTGGGCCTCGGTCATCGCGCGCGCGATCCCGAAGTCGGCGACGTGCACGCGCCCGTCGCGCCCGACCAGGATGTTGGACGGCTTCACGTCGCGGTGGACGATGCCCCGGTAGTGGGCGACCTGGAGGGCCCGCGCCACGTCGGCCGCGATGTGCGCGGCCTGGCGCGGCGCCAGGAACCCGTTCTCGCGCAGCACCGCGGCGAGGTCCTGACCCTCCACGAGCTCCATGACGATGTACGGGCCCGACGGGTCCTCGCCGAAGTCGAACACGGGGACGATGTTGGGATGGCTCAGCGACGCGGCCGCCCGCGCCTCGTCGCGGAACCGGGCGAGGAAGTCGGGGTCCTGGCCGAACTCGGGCCGCAGCAGCTTGACGGCCACGTCCCGCTCGAGCTGCGCGTCGCGCGCCCGGTAGATCGTGGCCATGCCCCCCTGCCCGAGGAGCTCGAGCAGCCGGTAGCGTCCGCCGAGGGTGCTGCCGATCTCGGTCACGGTCTGGTCATCTCCTCTGCCCTCCGCGCCCCGCTGGCGCCGGCGCATCCTACCCTACGCGCCGCGCGTGACCGGGTCAGATGTCCAGCGACCGGAGGTACTCCCGGAAGGCGCCGCCCGTGTCTGGGCGCGCGAGCGCCAGCTCAACGGACGCCTGGAGCCAGCCCATCGTGGTGCCGGCGTCGTAGCGCTGGCCCTCGAACGCGTACCCGAAGACCGCCTGCTCCTCCATCAGCGCCTCGATGGCGTCGGTCAGCTGGATCTCGCCGCCGGCCCCGCGCTGCGTCTGTTCGAGCTTGTCGAAGATCTTGGGCGTCAGGACATAGCGGCCGATCACGGCCAGGTTCGACGGCGCGGCCCCCGCGTCGGGCTTCTCGACGATGGAGGTCACGCGGTACGTGCGATCGGCGTCGTCGCCGTCCTCGACCCGCTCGCCGCCGATGACGCCGTAGCGGCTCGTCTCCTCGGGCGGGACCTCCATCACCGCGACCACCGAGCCATGGTGCTGCTGGTAGGCGTGGATCAGCTGGCCGATGCACGGCCGATCGGCGATCACGACGTCGTCGGGGAGGATCACCGCGAACGGCTCGTGCCCGATCAGGTCCTTGGCCATCAGCACGGCGTGGCCGAGGCCGAGCTGCTCCTTCTGGCGCACATAGGCGATCTGCGCGAGGTCGCTGATGTGACGGATCTGGCGCAGCTTCTCGATCTCACCCTTCTCCTCGAGCAGGTGCTCGAGCTCGTAGTCGAGGTCGAAGTGGTCCTCGATCGCGCGCTTCTGGGACGAGGTGACGATGATCACCTGCTCGATCCCCGCCGCGACCGCCTCCTCCACCGCGTACTGGATCACCGGCTTGTCGACGAGAGGCAGCATCTCCTTGGGCTGCGCCTTGGTGGCGGGAAGGAAACGGGTGCCCCAGCCGGCGGCCGGGAAGACAGCTTTGCGGACGCGCATCGAACCTCTCTGGGCGGGGGAAGGGTTGCCGGCAGTATACCGGCGGCCCCTTGGACCCCCGACCGGTTGGCCGTCCGGAGGACGTCCGGGCGGTCGCCTCAGGCGCCCGCCGCGGGGTCCGCGACGAACGACCCGACGAGGTCCGAGAACGCCGCCGGGCGGTCCAGGTTGGCGAGATGCATCGCCCGCGACAGGACGACGTGGCGGCCACGCCGGCAGGCGGCCGCCCACGGGTCGCCGCCCGGCCCGAACACGGGATCCAGGGCCCCGTTGACGATCAGGATCGGCGTCCACAGCCGGCCGAGGCGCTCCAGGAACCGGGTGCGCACGAGCACGCGCAGCGCCTGGGCGCCGCCGCTTGACCAGAAGCCGCCCGCGATGATCGGGTCCGCGATCCGGCGGCCGTAGCGCACTCGCAGGAAGCCGCGGTTCGCCGCCTCGAGCGGCCCGCTCGGCGCTCGCTCGAGGATCCAGGCCAGGCTCCGGAAGACCGCGGCCACGGGGCCGACCGGCTCGGCGGAGCAGCCCGACAGCACGAGGCCCGCCACGCGCTCGGGGCACCGTTCGGCGGTCTCGATCGCGACGTACCCGCCCAGCGACAACCCGACGACGACGGCGCGCCCGGCCCGCGCCTC
>CAVUFD010000004.1:0-91273 GCA_963740825.1 uncultured Chloroflexia bacterium
GAGTGTCACCCTCTCGTGTGTCCGACGGCTTGGCTCCTAGACTGACTGCCCACCGCCTCGGTGTGGCATCCATGCGTTGTGCCGGCCGTCGGACGCGTCGGACCGGCCGACGTGACTTCATAGGAGCGTGGCAACGCCCCCACTCAGGCGTGTCCGTCGACCGGTCCTCAGCTGTCGCCCCTGGTTGGGAGGAGACACGGGATATGGTCGTCATTGGCGCCGATCTGCACAAGCGCAGCCACACCCTGGTCGCGGTCGACGCGGCGGGCCGCCCGATCGCCGAGAAGACCGCCAGCGCCACCCCGGCCGGTCATCTCGAGCTCCGCCGCTGGCTCGGCCGGTGGCCGGACCGGATGATCGCCCTCGAGGACTGCCGCCACCTGTCGAGGACGTTCGAGCGCGACCTCGTGCGCGCCGGTGAGCGCGTCGTCCGAGTGCCGCCCAAGCTGATGGCCGGAGCGAGGCGCTCGACCCGCGAGCCCGGCAAGAGTGACCCGATCGACGCGCTTGCGGTCGCACGGGCCGCGCTTCGCGAACCTGACCTGCCGGTTGCGACCCTCGACGGCCCCGAGCGCGAGGTGCGCCTCCTGGTCGACCATCGCGAGGACCTCGTGGCGACCCGGACCCGCGATCAGAACCGCCTCCGCTGGCACCTCCACGAGCTGATGCCCGGCGAGGAGCCGGGGCCGCGCTCGCTGGATCGGGCCCATGTCCTCGCCGAGCTCGAGATCCGTCTCGTCGACGAGCCAGGCGTCGTTGCCCGACTGGCCCGCGACCTTGTCGCGCGCATCCGCGAGCTAAGCGTCGCGATTGATCGGCTCGAGCGCGAGATCGGCCACCTGGTCGAGGGCCTCTGCCCCAGCCTGCTGGCGCTGACCGGCTGCGGCCGACTCACCGCGGCCAAGCTCCTCGGCGAGTCGGCGGGCATCGGCCGCTTCCGCTCGAAGGCGGCCTTCGCCCGCCACAACGGCACCGCACCGGTCCCGGTCTGGTCGGGCAACGTCGTTCGCCACCGGCTCAGCCGCGGCGGCAACCGCCAGCTCAACCTCGCCCTCCATCGGATCGCCATCACCCAGCTGCAGCGGCCCGGACCCGGTCGCGAGTACATCGAGCATCGGCGCTCCGCTGGCGACACCAAAACGGAGGCGATTCGTGCCCTCCGCCGCCGGATCAGCGACGAGGTCTTCCGCCGGATGCGCGACGATGAAGCCGGTCAGGCAGCCGGACGAGCACCGCTCGTCATGGCCGCTTGACATAGGAGCAACGCATGCCCGCCCGGTCCCTGTCCATCGTGCTGCCCGCCTACAACGAGGAGGAGCGGCTCGGCCCCGCCCTGGACGAGCTGTTCGGCTACTTGCACCGGAGCGGACCCGGTCGCGAGGGCCGGCCCGGGCCCGACGGCCTCCCCGAGACGATCCAGGTCCTGGTCGTCGACGACGGCAGCACCGACGGCACCGCCGACCTCGTCCGCGCGCGACCCGAGGCGGCCGCGGGCGAGCTCGAGCTCCTGACGGTGCCCCACGGCGGCAAGGGCGCGGCCGTCCGCGCCGGCATGGTCGCGGCGAGCGGCGAGCTCGTGATCTTCACCGACGCCGACATGGCCACCCCGCCCGACGAGATCCCGCTGCTCACCGTCGCCCTCGAGGCTGCCGACGCGGCCTACGGCAGCCGGATCCAGCCCGACGGCAGCGACATGCGCGCCTCGCAGCCCGGGTGGCGCCGGGCGCTGGGCAAGACGTTCCACGCCCTGGCCTCGCTGTGGGTGGTCGGCCCCGTCCAGGACACGCAGTGCGGGTTCAAGGGGTTCCGGCGCGACGTGGCACGCGACGTGTTCGCCCGCCAGCAGGTCACCAGCATCGTGTTCGACGTCGAGATCATCTACCTCGTCCGAAAGCGTGGGTACAGCCACGCCGTCGTGCCGATCCGGTGGGCGGATCGCCGCGGATCCCGGATGCACCCGGGGCTGCGGCTCGCGATCCGCGTGGCGTGGGACTTGTTCCGGATCCCGCTGCTCCACCGGGACGTCAAGCGGGTCCCCGGCGGGGCGAGCGATCAGCCCGCGGCCTGAGTCGCGACGCCGATGCGCCTGATCCCGGCGCTCGAGCGCCTGCTGGCCCCGATCTCCATCGCGGTCTTCGCCCTGGTGCTGGCCGCCGTGCTCGCCTCCGCGGGCCGGACGCTCGGCTTCGACTTCCTCGCCTACCACGCGGCGGCGGACCGCGTGCTGCATGGGCAGCCCGCGTACGACACGACGTTCTTCGGCGCGGGCGGGTTCGGGTTGTTCTACTACCCGCCCACGTTCATCCCGCTGGTGCTGCCGTTCGGGCTGCTGGGGGCGACGACCGCGACCTGGCTGTGGATCGGGCTGTCGATCGCGGCATTCGCGATCGGCGTGGTGGTGCTGCCGGTGTCGGGCCGGACGAAGTGGCTGCTGGTCCTGCTCGCCGGCCTGTCGTGGCCGTTCCTGTATGCCGTCAAGCTGGGCCAGGTCGGGCCGATCCTGTTCGTCCTGTTCGCGGCCGGCTGGGCCGGGATGTCGGCGCCGTCCGTGCTCGGCACGAGCGGGGGCCTCGGGGCCGCGATCAAGATCCAGCCGGCGCTGATCCTGCTGTGGGCGCTGCTCACGCGACGCACGCGGGCGTTCGTCATCGGGCTCGCCGTGCTCGCGGTGCTGGCGGTGGTCGCGACGATCCTCGCGGGCACCGAAGCGTGGTCGGACTTCTTCACGCTGATGGGCCGCGTGTCCGACCCGATCACCACGCCCCACAACTTCACCCCGGGCGCCGTCGCCTACCAGGCCGGCGTGTCGCGCGAGACGGCGTCGCTGATCCAGTGGGTCTCGACGGGCGTGGTCGCGGTCGCCTTCGTCGGGGCGGCGCTGTGGCTGCCGGCCGTGCCCTCGTATCTCGTCGCGGTCGTGGCCAGCCAGCTGCTGTCGCCGATCCTGTGGGACCACTACGCGCTGATCCTGCTGCTGCCGGTCGCCTGGCTCATCGAGCGCGGCTGGACCTGGACGGCGCTGATCCCGCTCGCGACGTGCATCCTGCTGGTCGGGTTCGTCCCGCCCGTGACCTACCCGATCGCGTTTGGCGTGACGCTGTTCGCGCTGCTCGCCGCGGGGTTCCAGGATCGTGGTCGCTCGGCCTCTTGGCGTTGACACGTGACGTCATTTGGATAAGATGACGTCGTGAGCAACTTCCCTGTTCGGTTCTCAAACCCTGCGACCCGCGAGCACCTGCGGGTCATTGCCGAAGAGTTGGGTATATCGATGAATCGGCTGGCTGAGGAGGCGATCGAGCGCGAGCTCGCTACGTTGTCCCTCGGATTGGAAACGGAGATGCATGCCACCATCGGGCGCCTCCGTGCTCTCCGCGCCATCGACATCGAGGCTTCTCTCGACGCTTGGGCTGCCGCCGAGGGACAGGCTGATCCGATCACGGCGTCCCTGCGAGTCGCGACGGAAGATCCGCTGGGTATTGCCGCCGCATTCGACCGCTGAGTGCCGATCCCCTGGGACGACGACGCCACGTCGTCGCTCTCGCAGATCGCCCAGAACGCCATCCAGGTCACGAGGCGGGTCGCCACTCAAGCCACAAGTCGCGTGACTCCCTCAACTGGGCTCGCATTCGACTGGCATCGGACGTTCTATCTCGGAATCTCGCTGCCGGTTCCCTATTACGCGGGCGAGGTGCGCGATTCTGATCCCCGATTTCCGGAGCTCATCGGGTACGACGTGGAGGTGGGCGGACAGCCCGGCGTCTCCTACCGTGACGTCCCGGACGAGCTGGTGCGGTTCGAGCGTGGCATGCAAACGGCGACGCGCACCCTCGATGCGGCGATCGCTCCGGGCACCACCCCCGTGACGCCGGTCCTCCTCGCAGCGGTCGTGAGTCTTGCGGCGTATGCCCACGGTGAGTGGGTGCGGATCCACCCGTTCGCCAACGGCAATGGACGCACGGCCAGATGCTGGGCCAACTTTGCGGCGCTGCGGTACGGCCTCCCGGCGTTCGTCACCCTCAAGCCTCGACCGGGCAGTCTCCTGTACGCCCAAGCTGGACGCGCGTCGATGAACGGGGATCACGCACCGACGGAGGCGATGTTCCGATCAATGCTTGTGGCGGCCCTGGGACGTCCGTAGCCGCTACCCCCGCTATCCTTGGCCGACCGCTCGCGCGGGCCCGACGCCCGACGCCGTACCCGTGGAGTCCATGGATCGAGTCCGCTCGCCGGTCGTCTGGGCCGGGATCCTGCTCGCGATCGCCTCGTTCTTCGTCTACTGGCTGTCGAACCGCGCGTTCGACGCCGGCCGCGGCGACCTGTTCTACCTCGCGGACTCGTTCCTCCACGGGCGGACCTGGCTCGACTTCATCCCGGGCCCGTTCGACATCATCGTCTTCGACGACCACGTCTACGTCCCGTTCGCCCCCTTCCCCGCGATCGTCCTGATGCCGCTGGTGGCGATCACGGGCGCCGTCACCGCCGACCAGTGGGAGTCCGGGATCAACGCGTTCCTGGCCTCGATCGTCGTGCTGCTCGCGTGGTGGGTGTCCGGGCGGATCGGGGCCGCGAAGGTCCGCGACCGGTTCGCGATGGCCATGCTGCTCGGCTTCTCGACCCAGATCTGGTGGGTGACCACCCGGGGCGGCGTGTGGCACACGGGCCACCTGATCGCGACGATCCTCACGCTGTTCCTGCTGGCCGAGATGTTCGGCCGCAAGCGGGCGTTCCTGATGGGCCTGCTCGTCGGGGCGGCGTTCCTCACCCGGGCGCCGGTGGCGTTCGCGGCGCCGGCCGTCGCACTGTGGCTGATCTCGGCCGACGGGCTCGACGGCCTGCGCCACGGCTCCATCGGCTCGCGGATCGCGGCCCTGCCGTGGCGCCGGTGGGTGTTCCTGGGTCTCGGCCTGCTGCCCGCTCTCGCGTTCTTCTTCTGGTACAACCTCGTCCGCTTCGGCGACCCGCTGGAGTCGGGGTACGCGATGGCGACGCTGCCGGAGTGGCTCCAGGTCCTGCGCGACCAGGGGCTGTTCTCGACCGCGCACGTCGCAATGAACCTCGAGTACCTGTTCTGGAAGGTGCCCGCGCTCACCGCCGAGTTCCCCTACTTCCGTCCCGACGGCCTCGGCATGTCGGTGTTCATCACGAGCCCGCGCTCCTGCTCGCCGTCCGCGCCCCGTGGCGGGACCGGCGGTCGTGGATCCTGCTGTTCGCCGCGGTGCTGGTCCTGATCCCGACCCTGCTCTACTACGGCGGCGGCTGGCTGCAGTACGGCTACCGCTACTTCCTCGACTCGATCCCGTTCCTGTGGGCGCTGGTCGGGATGGGCATCGCGGCGCCGCGGCTCGCTCAGGTGGTGGGGCTGGCTGCTGATCGGCTGGGGCGTGCTGGTCGGGCTCGGCGGCGTGTACTGGGCGTACCACTTCCAGTGAGGTGTCGCTCAGATGAGGGTGCCCCGCGCGCCCCTGCTCCTGCTGTTCGTGCTCTCCGGCGCCGCCGGGCTGATCTACGAGGTCGTCTGGGCGCGCCAGCTCGTGCTGGTGTTCGGCAACACGAGCCAGGCGGTATCGACGATCCTGACCGGGTTCTTCGGCGGCCTGGCGATCGGCGGCGCCGTTGGCGGACGGATCGCGGACCGGGTGGCACGGCCGTTGCGGATGTACGGCGTGCTCGAGCTGATCCTCGTCGTGATCGTCGTCCTCACGCCGCTGAGCTTCCGCCTGATCGGCGAGGTGTACCGCGGGATCTACCCGGCGCTGTCCGGCACCCCGATCGCCCTCGCGCTGGTCCGGTTCCTGCTCGCGATCCTCGCGCTGGCGCCGGCGACCGTCCTGATGGGCGCCACGCTGCCGACGCTGACCCGCTTCCTGTCGACCGGCCAGGCCGGCATCGGCAAGGCGTTCCAGCAGCTGTACGCGGCGAACACGATCGGGGCGATCGTCGGCACGGCAATCGCTGGCTTCGCGCTGATCGAGCTGTTCGGGCTGACGGGCGCGCTGCTCGTCGGCGCGGCGTGCTCGGCGACCGCGGGCATCGTCGCGCTGCTGCTCGACCGATGGGCGCGGCAGGGCGAGGCACGAGCTACCCCGGCCAGAACTGGCCCCATCGACGCCCGCACCCGTTGCCCCCGTGCTCGTTCCGGCTTCGTCGGCGGCGCCGCTTGCCGCTGGTGACACGCCGCGCGATCGCCGTCGCCTCGCGCTGGGCCTGGCGTTCGTGTCGGGCCTGACCTCGCTCGGCTACCAGGTGGTCTGGAACCGGCTCCTCGGCGCCGGGACCGGCAGCTCGACCTACGTGTTCACGATCATCCTGGTCCTGTTCCTGGTCGGCATCGCGACTGGCGCGATCCTGCTCGGCCTGATCCGGCCACGCGTCCGCTCGGTCGTCGGCCTGATCGCCGTCGCGCAGGTGTTGACCGCCGCCCTCGTGACGGTCGGCGCCGTCGTCCTCGCGTCGCCGACGGACTCGTTCATCAACGGGCTGTCGGCGAAGTTCGCCGAGGCGCTGCGCGACTTCGCCTGGTCGACGGCGATCATCGTCCTGCCGCCGACGATCGTGATGGGCCTCACGTTCCCGGCGACGGCCGCGCTGCTCGGGAGACGAGACCGGCACCGAGGGGTCGGCCTCGGGCTCCCTGCTCGCCGTCAACACGACGGGCGCGATCGTCGCGACCTTCGTGCTCCCGTTCTTCGTGATCCCCCTGATCGGCTCGCCGAACACGCTCGCGCTGCTCGCGATCGTCAACGTGGTCGTCGGCGCCTTCCTGTTCACCCGCGCGCGGTCGCTGCGGCCCTCGTTCCGGACGGTCGGCACCGTTGTCGCAGCGGGCATCGGCGTCGTGATCGTCGGCAGCCTCCTTCGCGGCGCCGCGTTCATCAACCCGACCACGCGCCTGATCGTGGAGAACGGCGGCCAGGTGTTCCAGGCGACCGAGGACGAGATCGCGCCCGGTCGTCGCCGGGCATCGCAACTACCCGCAGCTGTGGGTGAATGGGACGTCGATGACGCTGATCACCGTCGACACCAAGCTCATGCCGCTGCTGCCGCTGATGCTCCGGCCCGACGCCGACCGCGGGCTGGTCATCGCGTTCGGGATGGGCACGGCGTTCCGGTCGGCGCTGCGGGCCGGGGTGACGGCGGACGCCGTCGAGCTGGTGCCGTCGGTCCCCGGGATGTTCCACTGGTTCTACGACGACGCCGACCAGGTCCTCGCCGACCCGAAGGGCAAGGTGATCGTCGCCGACGGCCGGAACCACGTCGAGCTCACGGACCAGACCTACGACTTCGTGGTCGTCGACCCGCCGCCGCCGATCGAGAGCGCCGGCGTGTCGGTGATCTCGTCGCTCGAGTTCTACCAGCAGGCGAAGCGCGCCTGACGCCCGGATGGCGTGATGGTCCAGTGGGTGCCGTACGGCCAGACGCTCGACGAGTTCCTCGCCCACGTGCGCACGTTCATGCAGGTGTTCCCGAACGTGCGCGTGATCGCCGGCGCGGGCGGCTACGGCTTCTACATGATCGGGTCCGACGGCCCGGTGGACTTCGACCCCGATGCGATGGCCGCGGTCCTCGAGCGGCCCGGGGTCCTCGAGGACGTCAACAGCGCCCCGGACTCGCACCAGCGCACGGTCGAGGACTGGGTGGGCACGATCCTGGGCCTGACGTGGGCCGAGGGCGACCAGCTCAAGGCGGCCGTCGGCGACGGCCCGCTGATCACCGATGACCGGCCGCTGCCCGAGTACTTCCTCCTCCGCCGCCTCGAGGATCCGAACGCCGAACGGCATGACACTTCGGTGCCCTGCGCGCGCTCCTGCGCTGACGGCCCACGCCATCGATTTCGCTGACCGATAGGACTCTTGGCCGTTTGACGCGCGCGGTGCCGCGAGGCACCATCGCCACTGTCGACAGAACTAGTCAGGCGGCTGGAATGCACTCGCTCCTCGCCTACATCGACCCGGGTTCGGGCAGCCTCGCGATCCAGGCGGTCATCGCCGCGCTCGTTGCCGCGCCCTTCGTCCTGCGCCACCAGATCGGCCGAGTCGTGAACCGCCTCCGCGGTGGCCAGCCGTCGGCCGCGGCACGCGGCAGAGGACGTCCGACCCCCGAGTGACCGCGCGCCGGGCCTCAGGCGGACCCGGGCTCCTGGCGCGACCCGAGCGGATTCGTCTTCCGCCGCGACGGCACCTGTACCGGCAGGTCAACCGCGTCGCGTCATGACGAGTGGTCGGCGCTCGAGGCCTCGGGGTTCCTCGCCGACTCTCCAGGCTGGTCGGCCTGCTGGTCGCGCACGAAACCGGCTCCGCTCGATCTTGCCGCAGAGCCCTCGCGTGCCGTACGCCGTCATCCGCCCCGAGCGGATCCCGCTCATCTCCTATCCCTACGAGTGGACGTTCGGGCAGCTCAAAGGCGGCGGCGCTGCTGACGCTCGACATCCAGCGGCGGGCCGTCGACGGCGGGCTTCTCACTCCGTGACGCCAGCGCCTACAACGTCCAATTCCGACGCGGGCGGCCCGATCCTGATCGACACGCTCTCGTTCCGTCGCGGCGCGCCGCGGGCGCGCCGTGGATCGCGTATCGCCAGTTCTGCGAGCACTTCCTGGCGCCGCTGGCGCTGATGGCCCGCCGCGACATGCGCCTGGGCGGCCTGCTCCGCAGCCACCTCGACGGGATCCCGCTCGATCTCGCCGCGGCTCCTGCTGCCGGCCCGCACGCGCCTGTCCCTCGGGCTGGGCAGCCACGTCCACCTGCACGCTCGTGCCCAACGGCGAGCATGCCAACCGCCCCGTGTCCGTCACGGCGGCCGCGTCGTCCGGACGCGAAGGCGATGAGCCCGACGCGGCAGGCGGCCCTGCTGGACAGCCTCGTCGCGGGTGATCTCCGGCCTCGATTGGGCGCCCGAGGGCACCGAATGGGCCGAGTACGGCGACGAGCTCCTCGTACGACGAGCCGAGCGCGGCCGCGAAGGATGCGCTGGTGGACCAGGCGATCGGGGCGCTGGCGCCGTCCGTGGTCTGGGACCTGGGGGCGAACGCAGGCCGCTACGCCGCGATCGCTGCGAAGCATGTCGACCGGGTCGTGGCGTTCGACATCGATCCGGCCGCCAGCGAGCGACACTGGCGATCGCTCGTCGAGCAGCGGCGAGACGCGCGTGCTGCCGCTGCTCCAGGACCTGGCGGATCCGAGCCCGAGCATCGGCTGGGATGGGCGCGAGCGCCTGTCGCTGTTCGACCGGGCCGAAGGCGCGACGCTCCTGGCGCTGGCGCTGGTCCACCACCTGGCGATCGGCCGGAACGTGCCGCTGCCGATGCTCAGCGCGACGCTCGCTCGCCTCGGCGACGGGCTGATCCTCGAGTGGGTTCCCAAGGAGGATCCGATGGTCCAGCGGCTGCTGGCGAGCCGCGAGGACATCTTCCCCGATTATTCGGAGTCGCGTTTTCGCGATGCCTTTGAGCCGGCGTGGTCGATCGTCGATCGGAAGGCGGTCAGCGGGACCCCCCGGGTCCTCTACGTGATGCGCCGCCGCGCCGACTGAGGCGGCTCCTCCCCCCGCCGGTCGACGCGAACCGTCGCTCCGACACGAGGGTCGGTCGTCGGTACGTTTGGCTTGTCTCGACCACCCGCCCGTGTCGGTGACCGCACGGTGAGGATCGATCAGGATCCAGCACGTCGGCTCCGCACGACGTCGCGATCAAGTGCCGGGACCATCTCGAGCACAAACGAAGTTGCCCGCGTGAGTCGTTGCTTCCGCAACCGTCTAGGTCGACCGGTGCTATGCTGCGAAGCGTGTCCCAGGCTCTCCATGACCGGCGAATCCGACTGTCCGCCGGCCGCCGGCATCTCGACCCCGCCGGTGGCCTTTCCCGCGTTGCGGGCCGAGCGCCGCCCGTTCGACGCCATCGAGCCGGCCGAGTGGGACGCCCTCGTCGACGCGAACCCCTGGTCCACCCCGTTCTCGCGCTGGGCGATGCATCGGGCGTGGTGGGATGGCTACGGCGCCAACGCCCACGAGGAGACGCTCGTCGTGGTTCCCGCCGGGTCGGCACCCGGCGCCAGCCCCGTCGGCATCGTGCCGCTGATGCACCGCCACGAGGTGGAGCCCGGCGACCGCGCGCGGCGGACCACCATCCGGCACCAGGATGGGGCGTCGCTGACGCCCGTCGCACCCGACGCCAAGGCCGTGTTCTTCGGCGCCTCGTACCACGCCGACTACGCCACGCTGCTGGCCGCGCCCGGTGACCTGCCGGCTGTCGCGGAGGCCACCGCCGACTACCTCGCTCACGGCGGTGATCCCGCCCACCCGTCGCCCTGGGACGCGGTCGACCTGCGCCGGCTCCGCTGCGGCGACCCCTCGGCGACCGCCCTGGCCGAGGCCTTCGGCCGCCGCGAGCGTGACTGCGGCTGGACGATGACCGTCGAGCAGGAGGACGTGTGCCCGGTGGTCACGCTGCCCCGGGGCGCCTCGATCGACGACTGCCTCGGCACGCTGGGCAAGAAGGAGCGCCACGAGATCCGGCGCAAGGTCCGGCGCGCGGAGGCGGTGGGCGAGATCAGGCTCGACGACTCGGCCGATCCCGTGGCCGACCTGCCCGCCTTCATCGACCTCCACCAGCGCCGATGGGGCGATCTCGGCCTGTTCCCGGACACGCCAGGTGGCGACCAGAGCCGGGTGTTCGCGCGACGGCTGTTCGAGCTGTTCGGGACGGCGGGTCCCCTGCGGCTCGCGTTCCTCACTGTGGGCGGCCAGCGGATCGCGGCCGGGATCACGTTCGAGACCCCCGCGGCGATCTACTACTACAACGCCGGCGTCGACCCCGACGCGCGCGAGCTGTCGCCGGGGGTGCTGATGGTCGAGCGCTACATGCGGCGCGCCCTCGATCGTGGCATCGAGCGGGTCGACTTCCTGCGCGGTGACGAGCCCTACAAGTACGAGTGGGGCGCGGTGGACGAGCCGATCCAGCGCGTGCTCGTGCGCCGAACGGACGACCGATGACGCCCAGCGGCGGCTACAACCCCTGCCTCGCCCCGGTCCGGCGGTCCGCCCCGCGACGGCCGGAGCGCATCCGCGTGGTCCAGGTCCTCGCGACCGGCACCAACGGCGGCGCGCAGGAGCACGTCTACAACCTGGTCTCGCGCATGGACCACGAGCGGTACGAGGTCTCGGTGGTCTCCCTCTCGCCGGGCAGCGCGGTGCGCAAGCTCGAGCGGCTCGGGATCCCGGTCAGCGTCATCGACGAGCCCGACGACGCCATCGCCACGGGGATCCTCGCCGCGCACCTGATCGACGTCCGCGCCGACGTCGTCCACAACCACATGTACCGCGCGGAGATCGTGGGCACCAAGGCGGTGATCGCGCTCGGCGAGGCCGGGCATCGGCGCCCGTGGGTGATCTCGACGGTCCACTCGTCCCGCGTCCGCTCGTGCGAGGACCAGGAGGAGCTCCAGCGGCTGACGTCGTCGATCGACCACCTGATCGTGGTCTCGAACGCGATCGACCGCAAGGTGGTCGCCGAGGGCCGGACCGCGGCGCCGCGGTCGCTCATCTACAACGGCATCGACCTGGTCCGGTACGACCACCAGGAGCCGTGCTGCACGCTGCGCGACGAGTACGGCATGGAGCCGACGTCGCCGATCGTCGGCGTGGTCGGCCGGCTGGAGCTGGAGAAGGGCCACCCGACGCTGCTCGAGGCGTGGCCGCACGTGCTCGAGGCCTGCCCGTCCGCCTATCTCCTGATCGTCGGCGAGGGGAGCCGCCACGAGGCCCTGCGCGACATCGCGCGGGCGCAGGGGATCGAGCGTCACGTGGTGTTCACCGGGCGTCGCGACGACATCCCGGCCGTGACCGCCGCCTTCGACGTCGCGGTGCTGCCGTCCTATCGCGAGGCCCAGGGCCTGACGATCCTCGAGGCGATGGCGCTCTCTCGCCCGGTGGTCGCGTCGAACGTCGGCGGGATCCCGGAGATGATCGAGGACGGGGTCACGGGCCTGCTCGTCCCGCCGCAGGACCCGCCGGCGCTCGCCGCCGCGATCGTGCGGCTCCTGAACGACCACCAGCTGGCCGACGTCCTCGGCCGCGCCGGCCACGATCTCGTTCACGACCGGTTCTGCGTCGAGCTGATGGTCTCGGCCGTGCAGGGCCTCTACGACGCCGGCGCCGCGGCCGTCCGCCCGCGTGAGGTGACGCCGGCCGCCGCGGGTCGACCCTCCGCCGCCTCGATCTGAGGATCCCGTCGACCCGCGACCGGCGGGCGTCCCAGAGCAGGCGCGCGCGGGCAGCAGCAGCACGACGATGGGTGTAGAAGACGGGGTGGGAGGGCGGGCGCGGCGACCGACATGGGGCGATGATCAGCAGCGCGCTGCGATCGGGAGCCGGACAGCAGCGGGATGAAGCCTCGTACGGACCGGTTCTCGAGCTCGCGACCAGTCGGCCACAGGTGCAGCGTCGGACCGTGATCGCGAGCAGGACTGCGCTCGTGACCGCGAACTCGATCCACTGGCGGCGCGATGCGCGGATCAGGACGAGCGCCGGCGAGACCTTGGCGAGCGCGAACAGGGCGATGCCGACGCCGGCGCCCGTCGCTCGGTCACAGAGGCGTAGATCGCGGCGGCCATCAGGCAGTCGATGTTGCCGGCCACGAACTCGCTGTGGACCACGGGATCCAGCCCAGTTGCGGTCCGCGCAGGAGCCCGTAACGTACGGAGGGCCGCGAGCTGCAGGCCGACGAGGAGCAGGGCGAGCAGGTTGTAGTGCTACAACGACAACGGCGCCAGAGATGCGAGCGGTGGCGCGTAGACGAACGCCAGGTACCACGCCGCGCCTCCATAGACCGCCTTGCCCTCGAGGATGTGGCGACCGACAGCCAATAGGCGCTCGTGTCGTGCGGCGGCCACATGCCGAGCGCGTAGGCCCAGAGGACCGACCCATCCCCATGCGCGCCGCCACGGCAAGCCGACGGCAGTGGCCGCGTCAGCGCGCGAGCCCGTTAGGCACTGGGAGCGCGCCCATGCGCGGCACCCCGCTCCGCGGCAGGAGCTCAGGCGGACAGCATGCCGGCTCACTGCGGGGCGGCGACACGCGATCTGGTGCTCCCGTGCGGAGAGGGATCGAGACCCGTTCCCCGGACGACGGAGCATAGGCGAGGCCGCGACAGTCAGCCCCGGCGCCAATCCCGCCGAACGAGGATCGGTGCGCTGCAGCACCTCGAGAGGGAAGAGGTCTAACGAACGCGCCCGACGGTCACCCGCCGCCCAGCGGTGAGGTGCGGCCGTACGATCGGGTGGTCCCGGGCAGCCCGGGAGCCGTAGCAACAGGCCGATGGTGTCGTCCCCGATCACAACTGAGCTCGGAACGTCGGGCTGGCGCACATCCGCTGGTGGCCGATCGTCGCCATCGCGGGTGTCGCTGGGTGGCTGACGTTCGCGGCGCTAATCGACCGCACCTACGCGCAGACGCCGCCAGGGTCTGGCTTCGACTTCGAGCTGCTGCTGATCGGTGGGCGGCGAGTGGCCGAGGGGCTGTCGCCCTACGAGCCGGCGATGCTGGCAGGGCAATCGGTCGGGATCACGACGCTGTTCTACTCGTATCCGCCGCTTGTCGCCCAGCCTGGCGCCGCATCGCCGCCCTGCCCCCGCACTCGTCTACACCGTGCTGCTCGTCGTCGCGCCGCTCGCGGCGGCGGCTGTCGCATCGGCTATCGCTGCGGTGTCGGCACGCCCTGACCGGCCGCCAGGTCTTCCTAGAGCGTCCTCGCGCTGCTGCCGTTCTGGTTCCCGTACACGCTGGCGATGCTGTTCGGCAACTTCGAGTGCTGTTCGTCGCTTTGTACGGGCTCGTGCTGCTCGCGATCCTGCCACGCGCCCGCGCGCACGTGGTGGTCGTCGCGGGCGCGCGCCCTGGCCATCGCGACGCTGACGAAGCTGCAACCGGCGGTGCTCGGCGTGTGGCTGCTGGCCCGCGGCATCCGCGAGCGCGCGGGCGGGACCCGCGCATCACCGCGCTCGGCATCCCGCTGCCCCGGAGCTGGGCCGTCGCGGCCGTCGCGGCCGCCGTCGGCGTCGTCATCCTCGCCGCCAGCCTCGCCATCGGCGGCATCGATCCCTGGGTGGACTACCTGACGCGTGCTGAGCGCCAGCACCGTGGTCGACCTGCTCGACCGCCGCAACCTCGGCCCCGCCGTCCAGGTCGCGCTGTCGCTGGGACTCGACGCGAGCGCGCTCGCGCCCGATGCAGACCGTCGTCGTTGCCGGTGCGCTGCTCGTGGCGGTCGCCGCGGCGCTCGCGGTCGACGATCCGCTCGAGAGCCTGCTTGGGCGACCTTCGCGTCGCTGATCGTGCTGCCCGTGACCTGGTTCCACCACTTCGCGGTGCTGCTGCCGTTCGGCGTGGCGGCGCTAGCCGCGGCTGGGGCAAGGGTCCCCAGACGCGCGCCGGCGCTCCTGATCCTCACGGCGCTCGGGTTCGCCGCGGCGTGATCGGGTTCGGCAAGGTGATCGGCGTGGGTGCTCGCTGCCGATCGCGATCGCGCTGTCCGCGTCAGCCGGCCGGTAGAGGACGCGACGGCGTCGGGCGATCCGGTGGATCGCGGGATCAGGCGGTGGCGTCGGCGGTCGACGGCGCTGGCTGAGGCTGCCGGGCGGCGCGGAGCGGCCGGTGATCCGCTGACGGCGACGCACCCGAGCAGCTCGAGAACGAGTCCATCCACACGACCGGGAGCGCGAGCATCGCCGCGAGCGGGACGGTCCAGCGCCGCTCGGTGCGGCGCCCCAGACCACGATGACGGCGGCGATCGCGATGCGGACCAGCAGGACGCTCGACTGCGTGCCGCCGTCGTGGCGGAGCAGCGTGATCCAGTCGCGCCATACGTCGGGCGCGAGCACGAACGAGGCAGCGGCGATCACCGCCGTCGTGCCGAGCGCCACGATCGAGGGACCGCCACTCGGCGCGGGCCGCGAACCACAGGAGGCCCGACCCCGGGCGTGACCTTGGTCAGCAGCACGAACGCCCAGTCCCGGCCCAGCGGAACCCGAGCACGATCGCCGCGGCCAGCAGGAGGTGGATCTGCCCGATCAGGATCTCCTGGCTCACCGGCAGTGCCAGCACGAGCAGCGACGCCGGCCAGGCCGAGCGAGCCACACGGCCACCGCGGCCAGGAGCAGCGGTCCAGCCGACTGGAACACCTCGCGCGGCACGCGGCCGATCACCGAGAACGCCTGCGCGAAGGCCGGGGAGTAGAGATACGCGTTCGCGCCGCCGACGGTGGCGCCGGCGTACGGGTCGAGGGATGGACGCCCCAGTAGATCGAGGCCGTCGGCGGTCGGCCGGCGCCAGGTTCGTCGCCGACGACACGTACATGTAGACGGCGAGATCACCCGGCGATCGCGAGCCCGTGCCGGACGGCTCGCGCTGGCTCTCCGTGAGGCGGTCGTACATCGGGGCATCAGACGGGTGGGAAGGGGCCCGCCCGTACCTTCGGGTGATGCCAGCACGCACCGCCCGCCGTAGACTCGCACCCGTGCACCCGTCCGGGACCTCTGTGCTGGTCAACAGGCTCGCGCGCGACGGCTTCTTCCTGTTGGCGGGCGCGTTCCTGCTGCTGCGCCTGCTCCAGGTCCCGCCGTGGGACCAGAGCGTCGACGCGTACGCGTACTGGACGACGCGGACAGGCGACCTCTACGACGGGCAGACGGCGGGCGCGATGGGCGCCTACCTGTACTCGCCGGCCTTCGCCCAGCTGATCCGCCCGCTGACGATCCTGCCGTGGCCGGTGTTCGCCACGATCTGGACGGCGTTCAACCTCGCGATCGTGTGGTGGCTGCTCGGCCGCTGGTCGCTGCCGGCGATGCTGTTCCTGCCGATCCCGTTCGAGATCGTGTCCGGCAACGTGCACCTCATGTACGCCGCCGCGATCGTGCTGGGGTTCCGCGCCTCGTTCACCTGGGCGCTGCCGATCCTGACCAAGGTGACACCGGGGATCGGGCTCGCCTGGTTCGCCGTGCGCCGCGAATGGCGGCAGCTCGGCCTCGCGCTGGGCGTGACCGCGTTGATCGTCGCGGTCTCGTTCGCGCTGGACCCGACGCTGTGGCGGCAGTGGTTCGACGTCATCGCCGCCAGCTCGAGCACGCCGACGACCGTGGGCTGGTACCTCCCGCTGTCGCTCGTCGTCCGGCTGCCGATCGCCCTCGTGGTCGCCGCGGTGGCCGGGCTCACCGGCCGGGCGTGGCTGTTGCCGATCGCCGTCACGCTGGCGTTGCCCGTGCTGTGGCTGAACTCGCTCGCGATCCTCGCGGCCTGCGTACCGCTGTCTCGGGTGCGAGTCGGCCGCGACGCCGAGGCTCGCGCGTTCGGGTCGAGCGCGCTCGGGGTGGCGGGCACATGACGACGTTCATCGCCGGATTCCGGCGGGCGTGGGGGCGCCTCGGCAAGGGCCTCGAGCACCCGGCCGTGATGCCGGGCATCGCGATCGCCGGTGGCGTGTTCGTGGTCGCGATGGTGTCGTTCGCCCTGCGCGGCGATCCGCTCATCGGCTACGACGCCCACGCCTACTACCAGGCCGCCGCGCTCGACGATCCGTACCGGGCCACGATCAACGGCGGCTTCGACGCCGTCGGCGGGCTGTACGAGTACAAGTACCCCCCGCCGCTCGCCCAGGTGCTCCACCCGGTCCGGATGCTGGGCATCTCGTGGCCCCTGTTCCTTGGCGCGTGGACGGCGCTCCTGCTGGTGTCGCTCGGCTGGATGGGCCGGCGCTGGACGCTCCTGCTGCTGCTGTTCCCGCCGGTGCTGGGCGAGCTGTGGCTGGGCAACCTCAACATACTGCTGGGCCTCGCGATCGTGCTCGGGATGCGCTGGCCGGCGTCCTGGGCGTTCATCCTGCTGACGAAGATCACCCCGGGAGTCGGCCTGATCTGGTTCGCCGCACGGCGGGAGTGGCGGAACCTCGCCATCGCCCTCGTCGCGACCGTGGCGATCGTCGGCGTGAGCTACGCGCTCGCGCCGTGGCTGTGGGCCGACTTCATCGAGGCGTCGCGGACCCAGGTCGACGCGACCGTGAACGTGCCGCGCCAGGCGGCCCCCATCGCCCTCCCGTTCCGGCTCGCCGTGGCGGCGGTGCTGGTGTTCTGGGCCGCCCGAACCGATCGCGCGTGGATCGTGCCGATCGCGGCGGGGCTCGCCGTGCCGTTCCTGTGGTGGAACGCCTTCGCCGTGATGGTCGCCGCCGTCCCGCTGTACGCGTGGCGGCCCGCCGCGCGCCGGACCGCCCCCACGCCCGGCGCCCCGGTGCCCGTCCCTGCGCAGACCGGCTGACCGCGCAACCTGATGCGCCTGAGCCTCGGCCAGCTGTGGCTGGTCATCGCGATCGGCCTGCCCGTGCTCGTCGCGCTCTTGGTGCCGCTGCCCGCCGTCGACCTGGCCTACCAGGTCCGGGCGGGCGACGAGATCCTGCGGACAGCCGCGCTCCCCGGTGTCGACACGTGGACGTTCACCGTGGCCGGGCAGTCGTGGACCGACCAGCAATGGCTCGCCCAGGTGCTCTTGGCGCTCGGCTATGGCGTCGGTGGCTGGGAGCTGCTGGCAGTGCTGCGCGCGGGCCTGGTCGCGTTGGCCCTCGGCTGCTCGATCGGCGCGTCGATGGCGCGCGGCGCGGGCCCGCGGATGGCCGCGATCCTGGCGTTGCTCGTGTTCGCGCTCGCCGCGCCGGCGCTCGCGCTCCGGCCGCAGCTGTTCGGGATCGCAATCTTCGCGGCGCTCCTGTGGCTGGTCGCCATGCGCTCCGACCATCCCCGCTGGCTGTGGGCGGCCCCGCTGCTGGTCGTGCTCTGGGCGAACATCCACGGGTCGTTCGTGCTCGCGCCGCTGGTCCTCGGGTACGCCTGGCTCGACGACGTTGCCCGGCAGCGCCCGCAGCGCCAGACGCTCGTGGTCCTCGTCGTCGGCGTGCTGGCGACGTTCGTCACGCCGTTCGGCCCTGGTGTGTGGGCCTACGCGGCGGGGATCGGCGCCAACCCGGCGATCACCGACCGCGTCAGCGAATGGCAGCGGACGACGCCGCTCACTGTGCCGGGGGCCCTGTTCTACGCCTCGGCGATCGGGACGCTGCTGGTGATGTGGCGTGGCCGGCCGGCGCTGCGCTGGCCCGACTGGCTGTGGACCGCCGGGATGCTCGCGATCGGCGCGTGGACGGTCCGCGGCCTCGCGTGGTGGCCGTTCGCGGCGGCGTTCGTGGTTGCCGCCGCGCTCCCGCTCGTCCTGGCGTCGCTTCGGCCGGGGGGCGCCGTCGCCGCAGCGCGACCCGCGAGTCTGTTCGCGGCGATCTTCGCCTTCGTGTTCGTCCTCGCGATCATCGCCGCGATGCCCTGGTGGCGGCCCGCGGACCCCTTGACCGGCCGCGTCGGCCTGCTGTCCTATGCGCCGTCGAAGCTCGCCCAGGCCGTCGCGACCCGGGTGCCGCCGGGCTCGCGGGTGTTCCTCCCCCAGACCTGGGCGTCGTGGTTCGAGTGGGCCGCGCGGGCGCCCGGCTACTACCTCGACTCCCGGTTCGAGCTGTTCCCGGCCGGTGTGTGGGCCGACTACGAGCTGATCGAGCAGGGCGGACCGGAGGCGCTGGCCGCCCTGGACCGATGGGGCGTGACCGCGCTGGTGCTGCCGGCCGGCTCCGCGACGCCCGAGGGCTGGGTGCCCGCGTACGAGGACGGCGACGGCGTCCTGCTGCTGCGCGGGGGCGGGGAAGGCCTCGTCCCGCTGGTACCTTCGGACGACCCGGCGGGCCCGATGGCCTCTGTTATGGTCGCCCGACAGGGGAGTCTGGATCGATGACACAGGGCCGAACGGCCACCGACACGCGACCGCCGGGCCCGGCGCTGCTCGACATCGTCGTCCTTGGCGGCGGCGGCCACGTCGGGCTGCCGCTCAGCCTCGCCTTCGCCAACGCGGGCCTGCGCGTCGGCATCTACGACATCAACGCCGTCACCCTCGAGCGCATCGGGCGAGGCGAGATGCCGTTCCTCGAGCACGGCGCCGACGAGCTCCTGGACGAGGTCCTTGCCACCGGCCGCCTCGAGCTCAGCTCCGATGCCGAGATCATCGGCCGCGCCGACGCCGTCCTGCTCGTGATCGGGACGCCCGTCGACGAGTTCCTTGGGCCGTCGATGCGGGTGTTCGAGCGGACGGTCGACCAGATCGCTCCCCAGCTCCGCGACGGCGCGCTGGTCGTCCTGCGCAGCACCGTCTACCCGGGGACGACGGAGTACGTCGCGGCGGCCCTCGAGGACCGCGGCCGGCATGTCGCCGTCGCCTTCTGCCCCGAGCGCATCGCCGAGGGCCACGCGCTGGAGGAGCTCCACACGCTGCCCCAGATCATCGGCGCCGACACTGCCGCAGCGGGCGACCGCGCGGAGGCGCTGTTCGGGCGGCTCGCCGCCAAGACGCTGCGCACGACGAGCAAGGAGGCGGAGCTCGCGAAGCTGTTCACCAACACCTGGCGGTACATGAAGTTCGCGGTCGCCAACCAGTTCTTCGCGATCGCCGACCAGGCCGGCGTCGACTACACGAACGTGCTGCGCGCCGTGCGCGAGGACTACCCGCGGGCCGCGGACCTGCCCGGGCCCGGGTTCGCCGCCGGTCCGTGCCTGTTCAAGGACACGATGCAGCTGGCCGCGTTCACGTCGGACCACTTCCCGCTCGGCCAGGCCGCGATGCAGATCAACGAGGGCATGCCCGCCTACATCGTCGCCGCGCTGGAGCGCCGCCACGGCAGCCTGCGCGGCCGCACGATCGGCATCCTCGGGATGGCGTTCAAGGCGGAATCGGACGACATCCGGGCCTCACTCAGCTTCAAGCTGCGCAAGCTCCTCGAATGGGCGGGCGCCCGCGTCCTGTGCGCCGACCCGTACGTCCTCGACGAGCGCCTGAGCCCGCTCGATGACGTCCTCGCCGGCAGCGAGATCCTGGTCATCGGCGCCCCCCATCGCGCCTATCGATCGCTCGACCTGTCCAACCGCGAGGTCGTCGACATCTGGAACGCGACCGGCGACGGGATCCGGCTGTAGCGAGGTGAGGGTCCTCGTCACCGGCGCGGCCGGGTTCATCTGCGGCTACCTCGTGGAGGAGCTCCTCGGCGCCGGCCACGAGGTCGTCGGGCTCGACAACTTCAGCAAGTACGGCCGGGTCACGAAGTCGTACGACGACCATCCGCGCTACCGCCTCGTCGAGGGCGACGCGAAGGACGTGTCGCTGATGACGGAGCTCGCGGCGGACGTCGACCAGTTCGTCGCCGCCGCGGCGATGATCGGCGGCATCAGCTACTTCCACGAGTTCGCGTTCGACCTGCTGGCCGAGAACGAGCGGATCCTCGCGTCCACGTTCGAGGCCGCGATCGCCTCGCACAAGGCGGGCAGGCTGCGGCGGATCGTGGTCCTGTCGAGCTCGATGGTGTTCGAGTCGACGACCGTGTTCCCGACCCCCGAGGGCGCCGAGCGCACCTCGCCGCCGCCGATCTCCACGTACGGCTTCCAGAAGCTCGCGTCCGAGTACTTCGCGCACGGCGCCTGGGAGCAGTACCAGCTCCCGTACACGATCCTGCGGCCGTTCAACTGCGTGGGCATCGGCGAGCGCCGGGCGATGCGCGACACCGACATCATGAGCGGCAACGTGAAGCTCGCGCTGTCGCACGTGGTCCCCGACCTCGTGCTCAAGACGCTCAAGGGCCAGGACCCGCTCCACATCCTGGGCGACGGGTCGCAGGTCCGGCACTACACGTACGGCGGCGACCTCGCGCGCGGGATCCGGCTGGCGATGGAGTCCGACGCGGCGGTCAACGACGACTTCAACCTGTCGACGGCGGCCTCGACGACCGTGCTCGAGCTGGCCGAGGCGATCTGGACGGCGGTCCACGGGTCGCAGACGCCGTTCCGGTACGTGTCCGACCAGCCGTTCGAGCACGACGTCCAGCTGCGCGTCCCCGACGTGCGCAAGGCCACCGCGGTGTTGGGGTTCGAGGCGACGACGTCGCTCGAGACGATGCTCGGCGAGGTCATCCCCTGGATCCGCGCCGAGCTCGAGGCGGGACGGTTGTGACCGAGCTCTCGATCGTCGTCCCCGTGTTCAAGGAGGGGGAGGCGGTCGAGCCCGTGCTGCGCGCGCTCGACGCGGGCGTCGCGACGTCGCACGAGATCCTGGTCGTGTACGACTTCGATGAGGATCCCACCGTGCCCGTCATCGAGCGGCTGCACGCGGACCTGCCGGCCATCCGCGGCCTGCGCAACGACCTCGGCCGGGGCGTGCTCAACGCGATGAAGGCGGGGATCGCGGCGTCGACGGGCGACTACGTGCTGATCTCGATGGCCGACGGCTCCGACGAGCCGCAGGTCGTCGACCCGATGGTCGCGCTCGCGCGCGACGGGGCCGACGTCGTCTCCGCGTCGCGCTACATGCGGGGCGGCCACCAGGTCGGCGGCCCGCCGCTCAAGAGGCTGATGAGCCGGACCGCGGGGCTGACCCTGCACTGGTTCGGCGGCGTGGCGACCCACGACCCGACCAACAACTTCAAGCTCTATTCGCGCCGGTTCCTGGACGCGACGACGATCGACAGCGAGGCCGGCTTCGAGCTCGCCCTCGAGCTGACGGTCAAGGCCACGCTCGACCGCCGTCGCGTCGCCGAGGTTCCCACGACCTGGCGCGACCGCACGGCCGGCCAGAGCAACTTCAAGCTCCGCAAGTGGCTGCCCCACTACCTCCACTGGTACTGGGTCGCGATGCGTGCCCGCCTCGCCCGTCGCCCGCGCGTTCGGCGGACCTAGCGGGTCGCGCCGGTTGCGGGGTCCACCTCGACCATGTCGAGGATGTCCGAGGGGCTCTTGTAGGACCACGTCCTGTCGGACTGCACCGGAAGGTTGGCAAGGCCGTAGGCGTCGAGGATGCGCACCAGGACGTTGACGGGCGTGGTTCCCGCTGGCAGCACCCCCGGATGGCCAGGCGTGTCCGCCGCGAGCACGTTGCTCGACCGCTCGCCGATCCCGCCATCGAGGGGACGGTTCGGATCCCAGTCGATGTCGGTCCCGTGGTCCGAGAACACGACGATGACCGGCGGCTCCGCCGACGTGGCCTGGATCGTGTCCACGAGGTCCGTCGCAGATTGCGCGATCCGGCTGCTCTCCGCGAGCTGCCGGTGAATGCGCTCCTCCCGTGGCAGCGGCGGCTCCGCGTCCTCGCTGAGGGACGCGCCACTGCTGCCGTTGACCGCTCCGCCGGCCTCGTCGAACACGACGGGTGGATGCGGGGCAGGCACGTGGACGAACACGAACCGCGGACCCGTGTGCGCTTCCCCAGCAAGGTCGCCTGCCTGCTTGAAGGTCTCGGCGATGCGAGTTCGCGTCTGGTCCGAGTACACGTTGGGGTCGAGAGCCGCGACCGCTGACCCCACCGCCGACCCCCGGAGAAGTTGGACCTCGAAGTCGGACAGGAACGGCGGGTCGACATGACGGTTCGCGCGGATGGGACTCACGTCCGTCCAGCCCGGGCTGATCGCGATTCGCTCATAGCCGGCCGCGGCGAGTGCCTGGAGGACGGCGCCGTCGTTGAGCGCCGCCCGAAGGAGGCGCGACTGCGTGGCGAGGTCGCCGCTGCGCGGGGGGACCAGGTCGGTGACGGGGCGACCGGAGAACAACGCCGGAAGGACGAGGCGCGTCAGCAGATAGTCGGACCGCGAGTTGCGATGGACGTCGAACCCGCGACTGGCGAGGTCGTCGGCGAAGGCCGCCCGGTCCCAGGCGGGGTCGAGGCCCGCAGCCGCGTCGTCGCCCGGGTACCCGTCGAGCAGGATGACCCAGATGTCGGGAGCGCCGGCCGGCGAGGTGGCGGCTGGCGGCTGAAGCGTGACCTGCTTGACGGTGGTCTGGACCGCCGCGGGAATGCTGCCGTTGGCCACGGCGTTGACGAGGACCACTCCGAGGATGGCGATGCCGAACACCCGGCCGGCGCGGACGAGCCTGACTAGCCCGCGCCGGCGCTCGGGCGGTGCCACGCGCGCCCAGACGATCACCAGCCCGCCGGCGAGCAGCAGCAGGGCCGTCACCCGCACGTCGTCGACGACGAGGCCAATACCGACCAGCGTCGCCGCGATCACGCCGGCGCTGAGGCTCCCGGCGAGCGCGACACAGACCGCCGTGACGACGGCCCCCACGAGGAGCACCACCAGCAGCGGCCGCACCAGCCACACGGGCTCGAGCTGGGCCCGGCTCCAGAACAGCACGACATAGGCGACGGGGACGGCGAGCGCCAACCACGCGATCGTCCACCATCGGAACGTGGCAGGGGTCGCCTTGGTGTCGGTGCTCACGGGCGGGATCGTGCTCCTGGGATGACTCGTGTCTGTGCGGGTCGTCGGCGTTGGCGCCCGGATCAGGACCGCACGGAACACGCAGCACGCGGGCTGCCGTCCGATCCTAGTTCGCGCGTTGCCCTCCATCTGCCACCCATTCGGGGGGACCGGCCGCCAATGGAGTAGGAGGAACGTCGCCGCCGTGCCCTGTCCCGGGCCGTCCGCGAAGGCACCGCGCCGCTAGAGAGACACGCGGGGCTCACCCCGATCGGGGCCTCGCGACGCAAGCAGCACCAGCACGCCAGCGGTGAGGGCCGTCATGACGATCGATCCCACGATGGTCAGCGTCCGGACCTCCGGGATCGACCACCCCTCGGGCGGCACCGCGCTGACCAGGTTGAGCAGGAAGGTGATCGCGAAGGCGACCCAGGCGACCGCCACCGCCGGCCGGCCGAGCGCGAGCAGCAGGAATACCAGCGCCGGGTAGGCGTAGCGCTCGTGCATCGTGGTCAGCGAGACGAACGCGGCGAGCGAGATGGCGGCGATTCCCAGGGCGAGCTGGTCGGCCGTGGGCCGCCGGTAGACGGCGACGAACACGATCAGCGCGAACAGGCCCGCGAACACGTACCCGACCACGCGGAACGTCACCGGTCCGAACGCGGCCGTGCGGTCCGACACGAACTGGCCGTTCGCACCCAGCTCCTGGAGCAGGGCCCAGGGGTTCCAGGCCTTGAGCGACAGGATCGGGAACACGTCGTTCTGGTACGTCGCCAGGTTGCTGAGGTAGTTGCCCGGGCCGCCGGCGGCGATGAACGGCAGCCACAGCAGCACGACCACCACGGCGCCGACCGCGGCGGCCTTGAGCGTGCCGCGGATGCCCTGGGTGGCGAGGAACCAGGCACCGAACGGGACCAGGAATGGCAGCGCCTGCGGCTTCGTCATCAGGCTCACGGCGAGCAGCGCCGCGGCGACCAGGGGCAGCCCGCTCCGCGCCGCCAGCAGCGCCAGGACCGCGCCCAGCACGTAGATCGACTCGTACTGGCCCCACCAGGCCGATACGTACCAGGTCGCCGGCCAGAGCAGGACGGCGCCCGCGGCAAGGAGCGCGAGCTTGGGCCGGTCGCGGAACCACCAGATCGCCGCCGCGGCGATGCCGAGGTCGGCGAGCGAGGCCGGGATCTTCATCAGCGACCGGATGCCCGGATCGGCGGAGTCGGTGACCGTCCGAAAGGCGGGCTCGATGGCCGCGAGCGCCCCCCAGACCCACGCCATCACGGCGGGGAAGCTGAGGTTCTGGTCGTAGGCCCGGTCCCAGCCGTTGACGGCGATCCCGTGGACCCACAGGACGAACTGGTCGATGTCGCCGACGAGGCCGCGCGCGGGCAGCACCCACAGGCGCACGACCACGCCGGCGAAGAACAGGACGGGGATCGCGAGCAGCAGCCAGGCCGTCCAGCTCGAGCGCTCCTCGAACCCCTGGCCGCGCGGCGGCGGCAGGCCGCTCAGCACGCCGCCGGGCCGCCGACCGGGTCAGGAACGGGTGGTCACCCAGTAGCGCTCGGCGGCGCCACCGTGGACGCGACCGAGGTCCGCCACCTTGGCGCCGAAGCCGCGGACCGCGTCGGCCATGGCGCGCTGGCCGGTGAACAGGCGCTCGATCTGGCTCTGGTACAGGTCGATGCCGGTGATCTTGCGTTCCAGCTGGTCGCCGATGTCCGCGAACTCGGCGGCCAGCGAGACGTCGGCGGGCAGGCCGTCGAACGTGCCGTCGGGGAGATCCTCGAGCCGCCGGAACTCCTCCCACCACGCGTACGGGAAGTCCTCGTAGAACACGAGCTGGCCGGTCCAGTCGACGCCGGGCATCACCCATCGACGCGCGTCGTGGAGGAGCCCGATGCCCGCGTTGCGGGTCAGCTGGTGGTCGACGTGGCCGCCGATGCCCAGCGGGACGTACACGCGCTGGGGCTCGAGCCGGGCGAGCTCGAGCCGTAGGGCATCGGTCGGTGCCGGGTCATCGTCCCGAGGCGCGCCCAGCAGCTCGTCGTCGCCCTCGTAGCCGCGGAACACCGCGTCGGGGAGGTCGAGCCAGACCATCGACACCTCGGCGAAGGCGGCGTAGCGCTCGTCCTCGAGCCGGCGGGTCGCCATCAGGTCGCCCGCGTCGGCCGCCTCGGTTCGCTCGGTCGTGAGGACCGCGCCCTGGGCGGAGACGTCGTCGATGATCGGCTGGCCGGCGAGGGACTCGTTGTGGATGTTCGCGCGCCGATACCACGAGGAACGCTGCCAGAAGCGCTTGGCGGCGGCGTCGGCCTCCGACTGGGTCGCGTCGAGCGAGCCCTTCGTCGCCTGCCACGGCGGCGTCGCGGCAGGGTCCTCGGTCGGGTAGTCGGCCTCGAGATGCGCCCGGTTGAACGCCTCGGTGACCGGCCACACGCTCTTGGACCCGAAGCCCAGCGCCTCGCGCTGATAGGCGCTGAGGTCGTCGGACCCGCCGGTGCCCGAGTAGAGCGTGAGGATCGCCACGTTCTGGCCGAGCTCCCGGAGGCTCGCGATGAGCCCGCCGCACGAGAGCGCGACGTCGTCGGGATGCGGGGCGACGAACACGTGGGTCATGGCGGGCCGAGTATACCGACGGGCTTCGGCGAATTCAGTGCGTTGTGCTCGTCCAGCCGGCGGCCCCGACGAGCGGCACGAACACGCACGGACCGTCAGAGCGTTCGCGCCACTCGTCGCCGTGCCGCTCCACGACGATCAGGCTCTGCTCGCGCGCGCCACCGACGGGGATGACCAGCCGCCGTCCGTCGCGGAGCTGCCCGCGCAGCGGGTCCGGGATCGACGGCGCGCCCGCCGCGACGAGGATGCCGTCCCAGGGCGCGCCGTCGGGCATCCCGAGGCTGCCGTCGCCGACCCTCACCAGCACCCGATCGCCGTAGCCGGTCGTCTGGCAGCCGGTCCATCGCCTCGAGGGCGAGGTCGGGGTCGCGCTCGATCGAGGTGACCAGGCAGCCGATCTCGGCCAGCACGGCGGCCTGGTAGCCGGACCCGGTCCCGACGTCGAGCACGCGGTCGCCGGGACCCACGGCCAGGAGCTCCGTCATGCGGGCCACGATGTAGGGCTGGCTGATCGTCTGGCCGCCCCCGATCGGTAGGGGCCCATCGGTGTACGCGGCCTTGCGCTCGCGCTCGGGCACGAACGCGTCGCGCGGCACGCTGGCCATCGCGGCGAGGACTCGCTCGTCGCGGATGCCGCGGCCGCGGAGCTGGTCGGCGACCATCCGGGCCCGGGCCTCGCTCGCGCGCCCCCGGGCCTCGTCCATCGCCCTGGCGTCAGCTCGCCGCGGGGCTGGGCGATGGTGCCGCCGCGCTCGAGGACGGTGCGACGCTGCTCGCCGGCTCGGTCGACGGTGACGCCGGCGTCGACGGCACGGCCGAGCCGCTGGCCGCCGGAGCGCTCGCGGACGGCCCGCTGCTGGCCACGGCGGAGGCACTGGCCGAGGGTTCGCCGCTCGCCGGCGCGGATTCGCTGGCCACCTCCGTCGGCTGGGGGAGCAGGCCTGACAAGCAGGCCCTTGTGCCCCAGGAACAGCGCGTTCACGAAGATCAGGACGAACACGGCGACCACGACGATCACGAACACCGCCGACGCGCGGTCCTTGACGTGGACGGCCTGCTCGGACACCGATGGCGCGACCGGCGTGCCCTTGGCGGGCTGGCGGTCCCTCGCGCGGCGTCCGGTGGGGGCGGCGGCGACCGCAGCCGCCGCGGCGGCCGGCGCGACGGTGGTCTCGCCTCGTCGCCTCGTCGTCGCCGTCGGCTCGCCTCGTCGGCCGCGCCTCGTCGGCCTCGGCCTTCGTCGGCCGCGGCCTCGTCGGCCTCGTCGGCCGTCATCGGCCGCTCTCGGCCTCGACTCGTCGGCCTCGGGCTCGGTCGGCGTCGGCTCCCGCTGCCACGGACTCGGGCGGTTCCGGCGCGTCCGGCGCGGGCACGGCCTCGGTCGCGTCGTCAGCGGCCGGTTCGGCCTCCGGGTCGCGCTCCTGATCGGTCATCTAGGTGATCGGTCTCCTCTCCGCGGGCGTCGCCTCGCCGGCGGGGCCTCGCGCGGCCGCCAGTGTACCGACCGTCGCCCCGCGCCTGCCCGACCGCCGCATCACGCCTCGCGCAGCTGCTTGACGAGCAACCCGCCGAACCCGGCCGCCATCGAGATGATCCCGGCGGCCGCGATCACCGGACCAGGCCCGAACGCCGACGTGAGCAGGCCGCCCACGGCCATTGCGATCGACATCCCGCCGAACACGATCGCGAACCGGAAGCTCACCACGCGACCCATCAGCTCGGGCGGCGTGCGCTCCTGGAACAGGGTCTGGCTCGGGATGATGAAGGCCATGTTCGCGACGCCCACCCCGAACAGCAGCCCGAGCACGACCAGCACCGACGAGACGTTGCCGACCAGGAACACGAGCGCGCCGAACGCGACGTAGGCCGCGATGATGAGGCGCCCCTTGCGGACGCGGGTCGTGATCAGGCCCAGCGCGAACCCGCCGATCAGGTTGCCGAGCCCGACGGCCGTCTCCATGAACGCGTACGTCGCCCGGTACTCGTCGCCCGGCGCGGTGGTGATCTGCTTCGCCAGCACGATGCTCGTGACGGTGAACACGCCGACCGCGAACTGGCCCACGGTGCCCTGGATGGTGTTCGCCAGCAGGACCGTCTCGTGGCGCAGGAACCGCCAGCCGACGCGGAGGTCGCGCCCGATCGAGCCCACGCCGGCACCCGGTTCCGTGTCCCCGACTCCGTCGCCCTCGACGCGTCTCGAGGTTGTCCGTCGCCTCGCCTCCGTCGGTGCGCCGAGCCCGCTTGGCGATGGGCGGCACGACGATCGTCGCCAGCAGCACCGCGGACCCGAGATACGTGACGGCGTCGAACCAGAACGCGAGCGGCAGCGACGAGGCGAGGAACACGACGAACAGGCCGGCGATCGGGTAGTTGATGACGTCGGCGATCGTCTCGCCGACCCACATCGCCGAGTTCGCGGACAGCAGGTCGCCCTCGTCGACGATCCGCGGCAGGATCGCGACCCGGGCCGGCCGGAAGAAGATCGACACGGTCGTGATCAGGAACACCAGCGGGTAGGCCAGCCAGACGTTGATCAGCACCGCGACGGGGACGAGCAGGACGAGCGCCGCCCGCAGCAGGTCGGAGACCACGAGGACCTGCTTCTGGTCCCAGCGATCGACCAGGGTGCCGGCCACCGGCGAAAAGATCAGGTTCGGGATCGTCGACACGAGGAACGTCACGGCGACGGCGGTCGGTGAATCCGTGATCTCGAACACGAACGCGATCAGCGCGAGCTGGTTGACCCGGTCGCCGAACAGGCTGATCACCTGGCCCACCCACAGCGCCGAGAAGGAGCCGTTGAGCGCGAGGCGGATGTAGGGGTGCTGCCGGATGCCCTCGATCCGCGGCGGCCGCGCGACTGGGACCGCGACGTCGGTCGCCGTGACCCCCACGGCATCGAGCGCCCACGCCTGGCTGGACGAGCTGGTCGCCGGCGAGGCCATGCCGACGCCGCGACCGCCGAGCATGAGCGGCCGCTGGAGGACCGATGCCTCCTCGAGCCCCGGCGAGAGGCCGGTGCCCGCCTGGAGCGCGGCCTCCGATACCGCTTCGCCCGGCGGATACAGCGACCACGTGGGTTCGACGGCGATGGCGGCCGCGGTCGCGTCGGCCGTCGCTCCGACGACCGGAGCCTCGAGGACGGCGACCGGGGCCCCGCCGGACGGCATCGCGGCCCCCGGCATCGCCGCCGCCGCTCCCGTCGATCGCGCCGCCTTCGCGCGGTCGATCGCCTCGCGCGACTCCCTGGGCACCGTCAGGACGGTCGAGAACAGGAAGAACGACAGGCCGGCGGTCAGGAACAGGTCGCCGATCGACGCGACGTTGTTGAGTGGTGGGACGGGGAGGGGGATCAGGTCGGCGAGCGGACCCAGCCGGAGCAGGAACTCGGCGCCGAGCGTTGGGGGAAGGGGGACGTGGAGCACGGTACCGAGCGGCTCGGTCAGTCCGGCCGCCTGGTAGGCGGGCAGCCAGACGGGCATGTACCCGCCGTTGACCATGATCACGAGGGCGTTGCTGGCGACGCCGACGAAGGCGAGCGCCATGCCCGGGTAGCTGCGGTTCTCCCACAGCGTGAACAGCAGCATCCCGTAGGCGAGGCCGAACAGCGGCAGACGCAGCTCGGCGACGATGTCGACGCCGTACACGATGGCCGCCTCGGTCGCGAACCGGAGGATGACGCCGGCGAACAGCAGCGACAGGAACCTGAGGCGGATGTCGGCCAGCCGCTCGATCTTCCCGCCGAGGAACAGGCCGAGCAGGAGCCCGATGGCGATGCCGGCGATCAGCATCGTGGGATTCTGGGGTGAGCGGCGCTCGGGGATGTCGGGTGTCAGCGGCGGGTTCGGCGCGCGACTGTTCGGGCCCGCTCCTGAGCGTTCAGCCGCCGACCGGAGGGCGAAGCGCTGGGTCCGGCCCCTCAGTTCGGATCCACCGAGCCCGATCCCACGGGGGTGGCCGTGACCACCCGGTTCGCATGCTGCGAGATGAGCGGGATGGGGCGTGGCTGGACGGTGCGGCCGGGATCCTGGACGTCCTCGACCCACTGCGTCTTGACGAAGGCGTCGACGACCTTGGGGTCGAACTGGATGCCGGCGAACTTGCGGAGCTCGCCCAGCGCCTGCTCGGCGGTGAGCGGCGTCATGCGGTACGGCCGCTGGGCGGTCATCGCCTCGAACGCGTCGGCGACGTGGAGGACGCGCGCGAGGAGCGGGATCTCATCGCCGATCAGCCGATCCGGATAGCCCGAGCCGTTGTACCACTCGTGGTGGTGCCGGATGATCGGCAGCTCCCGCGACAGCCTGGTGACCGGCGCGATGATCTGGGCGCCCAGCACCGGGTGGGCGTTCATGATCATCCGCTCCTCGCGGTTGAGGCGCTCCTGCTTGAGCAGGACGTTGTCGGGCACACCGATCTTGCCGACGTCATGGAGCAGGCCGCCCCACTCGAGGGCCTCCAGCTCGGAGTCGCTCAGGTGCATCGCCCGCCCGATGTCGCCGCCGATCTCCTTGACCCGCCAGGAGTGCTTGCTCGTGTACGGATCGCGCTTGTCCACGGCCCCCGCGAGCGCGGTGATGGTCTGCGTGAACATCTCGCGCATCTCGATGAAGTTGTGATATGCGAGCCGCGTCGTGTAGAGAGGCAGCGCGAACAGCAGGCTCGCCCACCAGGCGACTGTGTACATCTGCGCCATCAGCCACCCGAGTGGCGCCAAGGCCAGAAGGCTCGTTGCGAAGCCACGGGCGTCCCCAAAGAGAACGCGCCGGAACGGCTGTTCGGTGCGCAGCGAAATCAGCGTCGCGGTGAGCCATGCGTTGATAAGGAAGAAGGCGGCCGCGCCGACCAAAGCGCTGAAGAAGCCTACGATCCCGTTGCCGGCATCCGCCTGACCCAGGGCGTGCATGACGACACCGGCCACTACTGCTGGAAGGACGATGCCCGCGTGATTGGCGAGCGTCCCGTACCAGGGGATGCGGCCTCGAAGCTCTCGGACCTCTGTGGTACCCACGAGCGCCACCCAAGCGGCCGCTGTTGGACCACCGAGGATCGCCGCAGCAATAAGGGGTGCGCCCGACACGGCGACTAGGGTGCCCCGCGGCATTCGAACGGGTAGCGCGGATGCGACGAGCGTGAGGAAGCACCAGAAAACAAGCCCAGCGAGCCAGGCGTATTGGCCGAGTAGGGTCGGGGCTAGGCCGATCATCGGATCGACGGGAAACACAAGAGTCGTGACTACGAGTGCCAAAGCACTCGCTGCCACGACCCCAGTGATGTAAAGCTTCAGACGATTGGACAATTCACCCTCGGACGCTCGACTAGCGCCGACTCAGCCCGTTCGACCTAGGAAGGAAAACGGGACTTGAGTACTGAGGCCAAACTGCGTCAGAAGCCCCTCAGCGACGCACCACCGGCCAGTGCCAATGCGGCGACTGCTGCCGAGTGCGGTCAGGACTCGAATGAGGCGATCGTTCATCGCTCGATCCTCTACCGAGTTCCCACTACCAGCCCTTGAGGGCCTTGTTCGGTGCCACGCTCGTTCCTCCTCGCGGCCTCCGTGCCCGTCAGACACGAAAACCGACCTGACTCGAAAGTCGGTCGGTTGCACTACTCACTCCACCTCCACCCTAAGTGCCCAATTCAGGTGGGGCATCGGCGCGTTCCGAGCGTTTCCTGTATGCACCGTACCTTCGTACTAGTGCGGGCCGGACTATAGGTGTGCCGGTCCGTACCGGTCAATACGCAACCCTACCTATGGGCCCAGAGTGTCGCGAAATTGGCAGTTCGCACAGTTACAGCTCCTCGAGCGCTGGCGCCTCAATGCCGAGTTCGTCCCTCAGGAGGGATGCGTAATGCGCATATTGCTCGGCGGCAGCTGTCGGTGCTCCCAACTCCCTGTAGAGCGCGATGACAGCCGCCTCGATTGCGTCGGCGCCCGCGTCGACCGCCAGGACCCGCTGGCCGACCCACAAGCGCCATCGTGGGTCTGGTGATCCGACTGAGCCGGCGACCGCCCTCTCAGCAATGCTTAGGTACGCCGCGTGGAGAGTGTCTCGATATGGAGACGCCCAATCTTCGTAGGCGAAGTCGCTGGAGAACCGCCCTCGGTACTCGTCGAGGAGGTCCTCTATGGAGCGTTGAGTCTCTGGACGCGAGTCCAGCAATCGTCGGCATCGCCAGCTTGCGCAGTCGACCAACGTACGGTCGAACGTGACGATGTCGTCATCAAAGTGGAGATAGTCGGCGGAATGACCGGCCCGATAGTCGGGGTCGATGATCCGGCGAAGGAAGTAGATTGTCTGGTGGACTGAGTTGATCCCTTGGTCGGGTCGCAATTCCGGCCAGAGGGCATCCAGGATTTGATCCGGTGTGGCTGATCCTCCCGGTTGACATGCGAGAAAGGCCAGGAGCGCGAGAACTTTCTTGCGGATCTGATGCCCCTCGACCTGCCGATCGCCAACCACAAGCGACATGGCCCCGAGATCCTGTACTAACACCGGAGGGGCCAGTCGTCTGATTAGTCGGTTACCCCAGCCGTGCCCGGTTCGTTTGAGACGGCGACTCACTTCTCGAAGAGGCACAACATCGCCGCGCTCGCCGATTTCGTCGAGGATCGTCGCGGCGCGCTGAAGGCCAACTCCCGATTCGCGCGCCATTGCATCTCGCGTTGCGTCACGCCACCGATGTGGAGATGCGAGGGCGGCCCGCTCGACCGTCGCGAACGCAACCTCAGACAGAGCGCCGATCCCCTGCAAGACGTCGGACGCAAACACTCCAAGGATGGTGTCTCGCCCAGAAGGCCAGCCTGCCAGAAGCCGTCCGAGTTGGTCGTTGCCGTTCCGGAGGGAGTGCAGGACCTCGGCGAGCCGTCGCTGTACCGGCGACTTCTGGGTGGCAATGACCGCATCAAGGCGAGCGAGGCTCGCATCGACTCCGGCGAGGTCCCCCAGAACCAGCTGAGCGCGTGCAACGGAGACGTGCCAGCGGAACGTCGCTGCGACCTCGAGAGATTGCGGCGGTTCGGCGGGCAGGTCCGCAAGGATTCCCGGTAGTTCGGTCTCGGAGACCAGCCATAGGTCGAGGACTCGCCAGTGCTGGGCCCAAGCAGCTGGTAAGCGCGATCGATCAACCTTGGCCAGGATTTCCATCGCGAGTCCTCGCGGGCCGTACCAAGCGACTAGTGCGGCGGCCTCAAGGGTGGCTTCGACCTCCCCTTCCGGATGCTGGCTGTCGAGGGCGACTCGCAAGGAACGGACAGCCTCCTCCCACCGCCCGATTTGTGCGTAGGCCTGGGCTTCGGCAAGGCGTACCGAAACGGCCTCGTAGCCACGCGACGAAACAGCGAGCAGCCGCTCAGCCTCGTTTGCTCGAAGAATGGCCATGTCAGGCTGGTCTAGCCAGACGAGGCACTGCGCAAGATTCAAATTCGTAATCGCCGCATAGTGCAGTTGACCATTGCGGGTTTGGCTTGCAAGCAGTCGCTCCAACTGCCGGACAATGGCTGGCAGGCTGCCTGCTCCCGAAGCGCTCAAGATCGCGACATACGCCGAAGACATCTCGCGCTGAGCCGGGTCATCGCTCAGATCGACGGCGCGCTGAGCAAGGTCTGGCATGAGATCGTAGGTGCGGGCACCGTATGCAATCGAAGCCGCGTTCTGAGCTGCGAGCGCGCGGTACGCGTGATGCTGCGCTTCCGCTGCCTCAAGCGTGGCCGCCGATTCGCGCACCGCATCGTCGGTAGCACCTACTTGGAGCATTAGTCTTGAGCGGAGGATGCCCCGGACGATAGGGTCACCTTGTTCGCCCGCCAAGAGATCGTCGGCCGCCTTGTATTGTCCGTCGCCAAGGATCCGGTCCAGCGACTCGCAGACGACATCGCTCGCTTTGCGCGGGTCCCCGCCGCGTTGATAGTGCGTCGCCGAGATCCGCCAGTTCGTGCCTTCAAACTGCTGCGCCAACCGCAAATGCATGTTCTGGATCTCATCGTCACCGACCAAAGCCGATAGACGGGCGCGGAGGAACTCTCGAACGAGCGGCACAAACCGATAGTCTGTTGCCGCGTCACGGCGCGAGACGAGGGCCAGATCCTCCGCCATCGCTAGAAGCTGAGCAGCCTCATCGCGAGTGATCGACGTCAAGGCGGCGGCTGCATCTGGCTCGATGTCCTCGAGCAATGACGCTCGGACCAGGAAATTGGCGAAGGTAGGTTCAAGGTGATCGAGCACTTCTTCCGCCAAATAGTCATACATGTCTCCGGCCGCGCCAGATAGCCCTGACACGAGATCCGGAATGCGCACCTTCGACGCGCCATCGGCGTTCGCTCGGACGAGGCTCAACAGCGCGGCCCAGCCTTCGGTGCGCTGGACGAGCTCATCGACGACGTCGGGTTCGATCGGCATGCCGTAGGCGTCGCGGAACAGGCGGTCCGTCTCTGGGACGTCGAAGCACAGGGCCTCGCCGCTGATGCGGGAGACGGCGCCGCGAGCTCGCAGCCTGCCGAGCGGAAGCTGCGGGGCGGATCGGGCCGCGATCACGATGCTGAAACCCGGACCGGTCCGGTCGATGAGCGCGCGGACGATCGGCACCACCTCGTCGCTGCCGTCGACCACGTGGTAGTCGTCGAAGATCAGCGTCAGGCCCTGGGGCTGGCTCGCGCCGAACTCGGCGTACTCGCGTACGAGGCTGGCCTCGATGTCCGCTCTGGTCGGACCGCCCGGTCCGAGCCGGAGCAGGAGCGCGTACGTGTCCGGCGCGAACGCCGGGTCGATCTCACGGGCACTCGCGACGAGATGCCGGCTGAACGTGAGCCAGTCCTGGTCGTCCGGGTCCAGCCGATACCAGGCCGTCAGGCGCTGGCTGTTGCGGGCCCAGTCGCCCAGGAGCGTCGTCTTGCCGAACCCCGCCTCTGCGACCACGAGCGCGACGCGACCGGTGGCGGCATCGTCGAGCCACGCGTTCAGGCGAGGGCGCGTAAGCGTATCGGCACGCAGCAAGGGCGGGTGGATCCGCGCGCCGATGATCGGGAACGGGTTCACGCCAAGGAGACCCGCTCGGCCGCCGAGCAGCATCGCGCCCGGGAGCCCCGGTCCGACGGCGTCACGGCCAATGTCCTCATGCCCTGGACGTCGGCTCGACGGTGCCTCCGCACCAGGCCCGTCGCCGCCGTTGGCGGCGAACGATACGGACGGCGGATCGCCCCCGTCAACGTGCTTCTTCCCGCGGACCGGCCGCGGGCGGGTCGCCGGTCGGTCGGTCGGCGGACCGTCGAGGTCAGGTGCGTCGCGCTGGTCGCCGCCGGCCGTCCTGGGCATGCCCGGAATGTTGCCGGGCGCCGCTCATCGGCGGCTTATCAGCCCTCGTACTCGAAGCCGATCTTGAGCACGACCTGGTACTCGACGATCTCGCCGTCCTCGATTCGGGCGCTCGACTTCACGACCTCGATCGTCCGGATGTTGCGCACGGTCTTGGACGCGGTGGCGACCGCCTGACGAGCGGCGTCGCTCCACGATCGGGGGCTCGACCCGACCATCTCCCGGATGATGATCACGCCCACTGGACTCCTCCTGCTGTTGGACGGAGCCCAGCATAGGGCGAGGTGCCGGCGATCGGGCCGCTCGCCGCGTGACGTCGGCGATCGTCGCCCGGGCTTCGGGCCCCAGTGACGCTGTGCTGCCGGAGCGCTCGGCTCAGGCAGGCGTCGGAGCGTTCTCGCCGCTGGCGCGGACCTTGTCGAAGCAGGTGCTGCAGTAGACGGGACGGTCGTTCCGTGGCTGGAACGGCACGACCGCCTGGCCGCCGCAGCTGTTGCAGATCGCCGCGTGGTATTCGCGAGATCCCCCCGGACTCGCGCTCCGTGCCCGCTTCGCCGCCGCCCGGCAGGTCGGGCACCGCTGCGGGTCATTCGTCAGGCCCTTGCTGGCGAAGAACGCCTGCTCGCCCGAAGAGAAGACGAACGACTCGCCGCAATCACGGCAAGTCAACGTGCGGTCCTCGTACACCCCTCAGTGGCCTCCCTCAAACCGACGATATGCAAGCTCCAGTCCGGCGTCGGGGGGCCGGCACGGCGTCGTCAGGAGGGTCGGCGTCGGGCAGGCGGGCTACGCGAGCCCGGAACTCTTTGCGCGGAGGATACGCGCGTCGTCAAGTCGTTTTGCCTACGTTCGGGAACCCGCCTGCGCCTGGGCGCGTCCCTTGGCCCATGTCGATCTCCGTTCGCCCCGCGGCCGCCGCCATCCTCGTCGCCGCTACCGTCCTCGCCTGCACCACCTCCGCGCCGCCCGCGGGAGACGCTTCAGGGACCCCCAACGCTCCCGCCGCCACGCCAAACCAGCCGCCGACCGGCATCGTCCATCCGACCGGCGCGACCGACGTGGTCCTCCGCTTCGACGAGGCGGGCGGCTTCGTCCCCGTCGAGTTCCTCGCCGCGCACGTGCCCAACTTCACGCTGTACGGCGACGGGACGGTGGTCTTCGTCCAGACGTCCGCGTCGATCGAGCCGTCGGACGACGGCATCGGCCGCGGCTACCCGCTCCGGACCGGCAAGCTGACGGAGGCACAGGTCCAGGATCTGCTGGAGTTCGCCCTCGCCGATGGCGGCCTCGCCATCGCCCGCGCCGACTACCAGAACCCGCTGGTGGCCGACGCCCCGACCGCCATCTTCGAGATCAACGCCGACGGCGCCAGCAAGAAGGTGTCGGTCGTCGCCCTGGGGATGGACGATCAGCAGCCCGGCCCGGACACCGCGATCAAGACATCGCTGGCGAAGCTCGGTGAGCGGCTGCGCGACTTCGATCGTGGCGGCTCGCTGTCGAGCGCGGCGTTCGCGCCCGCGGCGTACCGGGCGGTCCTGACCGACGCCAGCGGCGGCGCCGGTGCCCCGCTGCGGCCGTGGCCGTGGCCGACGATCGCGATGGACGAGTTCACGTTCCCGGCCGACGCGAGCGCGCTCCGGCAGGGGACGCGCGTGATGACGTCGCGCGAGCTCGATGCGATCGGGATCGACGGCCTGGAGAACGGCGTCCAGTCCGGGATCTACGTCACCGGTCCCGACGACAAGCCGTACTCGCTGGTCATCCGGCCGCTGCTGCCGGACGAGACCGCCTAGGCCGAGCCCACGTCGGCGAAGCGATCGCCGGCGTAGTTCACGAAGCGCGTCTGGGCCTTCCGGAACCACAGGTCGATCTCGCCGGTTGGGCCGTTGCGGTGCTTCGAGAGCTTCAGCTTGACGACCTCGCCGTCCGTGGACTGGTCCTCGGACCCGCGCTCCTTCTCGCGCCACAGGAACATCACGAGGTCGGCGTCCTGCTCGATGCTGCCCGACTCGCGCAGGTCGGAGAGCCGGGGCTCGCGCGACTCGCGCATCTCCGGCTGGCGCGACAGCTGGCTGAGCGCGACGACGGGCACCTTGAGCTCGCGCGCGAGCGCCTTGAGCCCGCGCGAGATCTCGGACACCTCCTGCACGCGGTTCGCATCACGGGTCGTGGTCGACGACTGCATGAGCTGGAGATAGTCGACGATGACGAGATCGAGCCCGGACTCGGCCTGGAGCCGGCGCGCCTTGGTCCGCAGCTCCATCGTGGTGATGTTGGGCGTGTCGTCGATGTAGATCGGCGCCTCGGAGAGGGCGTTCATCGCCGGGGCGATCCGCGCGAAGTCGAGCTCCTCGAGGAACCCGCTGCGCAATCGCTGGCTGTCGATGTTGGCCACGCTTGAGAGCAGGCGCAGCACCAGCTGCTCCTTGCTCATCTCGAGGCTGAAGATGCCGACGCTCTTCTTGTCGCGGACGGCCGCGTGCTCCGCGATGTTGAGCGCGAAGCTCGTCTTGCCGATCGACGGCCGGGCGGCGAGGATCACCAGGTCGCTCTTCTGGAGGCCGGTGGTGAGCGTGTCGAGATCACCGAACCCGGTCCGGATGCCGCTGATCTCGCCACGATGGGCGTGCAGGTAGTCGAGCCGGTCGTAGGCATCGTGGAGCAGGCCGCGCAGCAGGGAGAACCCGGCGGCGACCCGTCGCTGGCTGACCGCGAACAGCTCCGACTCGGCTCGATCGATGGCTTCCTGGACCTCGGCCGGGTCCTCGTAGCCGATGCCGGCGATCCGTCCCGCTGCCCCGATCAGGTTCCGCAGCACGGCCTTGCGCTCGACGATGCGGGCGTACTGGGTGGCGTGCACGGCGGTGGGGGTCGCGTTCGAGAGCGTGCCCAGGTAGGCGCGACCGCCGATCGTCTCGAGGTCCTCGGAACGTTCGAGGGCCTCCGCGACCGTGACGATGTCGATGGGCTCGCGCCGCTCGAACAGGTCGAGCATGACCGCGTAGACCTTCGCGTGGGCCTGCCGGTAGAAGTCCTCGGGCTTGAGGAACTCGGCGACCTCGATGACGGCGTCGCGGTCGATCAGGATCGATCCCAGGACGGACTGCTCGGCTTCGACGGATTGCGGGGGCAGACGATCGATCATGCGGGACAGGACTCCACGGACTCGCGGGAAGGTCCGAAAGGTCGCCCGGAGGGGTCGTCCGGCGAAAGACGCTTATGAACAGAAATCGAGGTTCGAGTCAAAACCAGTGGAGCAGTGGCGATCTCGTGTTGACGACCAGTGGAGCAGGTGTTGGTTGTGTGGACAAAGCCCTGACGGTTGTCGAGCGCGTCGAGCCGAAGGCGCCGTGGTGAGCACCGCAGCGAGCGCACCTCAGGGTGCGTGAGCGAGGAGCGCAACCCGGCAACGCCCGGATCGACCGCATCGACGACCGTCAGTCGAGGCGACGGATGACGCCGATGAGCTTTCCTTGGATACGGACCGACGGGTAGAACTGGGGCGGGTAGTTCGGGTTGGCGGGCTGGAGGCGGACCCGGTCCTTCTCGCGGAAGAACCGCTTGAGGGTGACGGCGTTCTCTTCCACCTGGGCGACCACGATGTCCCCGTCCCGGGCCGTCTCCTGCGGCCGGATGACGACGAAGTCACCGTCCGCGATGTGGGCCTCGATCATCGAGTCGCCGCGGACCCGCAGGACGTAGGCGTCGCCGGCCGGCGCGAGGATGTCGGGGACGGCCATCGTCTCGGACGCGTCCTGGTAGGCCTCGATCGGGCCGCCGGCGGCGATCTCGCCGATGATCGGCAGGCTGTGCGACTCGCTCGCGATGGCCTGCGGCGTGAGCTCGCTGGCCAGGCCGAGCCGGAGGGCGGCCGTCGGGGTGAGGCGGATGGCCCTCGACTGTGGCGAGCCCTCGTCGGACACGCCCCGCTCGAGATAGCCCTCGCGCTCGAGGATCTGCAGGTGGTGGTGGACGGCGGACGTGGAGGCGAGGCCGACGGCCTTCGCGATCTCGCGAACGGACGGCGGATAGCCGCGCGCGCGGATCGTCGCCGCGATCACGTCGAGGATCTTCCGCTTGCGTTCGGCGTCGTGACGGGTCAATCGGCGCCTCCTTTCGCGGTGATCATACCGAACGTCCGTTCGATGTCAACTCGCATCGGCCGGCCGTTGGATGGGCCCGCTGGAACCGGCTGCTAGACTCGCCATCCCTGCCCGCCCGTGCGGGCGCGAGCACGGTTCGGAAGACGCGGAGCAAGGAGACGAGCGCGGTGGCGCAAGCGGCATACGACGGACAGGAGCAGACCGCCCGCTCGGCCAGGTCCACGCGCTCCCAGCGCATCGGCATCCGCCGCCTCGTCGGGTGGGCCGCGTTCCTGCCCCTCGCGAGCCGAGCCCCGATCTACGCGCGGTTGTTCTGGGAGCTCATCCTCGACGACCGGACGCCGGCGGGCCGCAAGGCGCTGCTGGCCGGGGCGCTCGGGTACCTCGTGCTCGGCCGGGACATCATCCCCGACGACATCCCGATCGTCGGGGGCCTCGACGACCTCGTCGTCGTCGTGCTCGCGGTCGACCTCTTCCTCGACGGCGTCCCGACGGACGTGCTCGACGAGAAGCTCGACCTGCTGGGCATCGACCGCCGGGCGTTCATGGAGGACGTCGCACGGATCCGGCGGTTCACGCCCGGTCCGCTGCGGCGGGCGATCCGGGGCGTGCCGCGCGCCTTCGCGTTCGCCGGAGATACGCTGGACCACAGCGGGCTCGGATCGAGGATCCGGACCTGGATCAACAAGGAGGATTCGATCGCGTGAAGGTGATCCTGACCAAGGACGTCGCGAAGCTCGGCAAGTCGGGCGACATGAAGACGGTGGCCGACGGATACGCCACCAACTTCCTGATCCCGAGCCAGCTTGCGGTGCCCGCTGCCGGCGGCGCCTATCGCGCGTACCAGCACGACATCGCGAGCCGCGAGGACAAGCGCAAGCGCGAGCGCGAGGACGCAGAGATCGCAGCAACGCGGATCTCGAGCACCACGCTGACCATGGGCGTCAAGGTGGGCGAGGGCGGCAAGCTCTACGGCTCCATCAACAGCCAGGACGTCGCCGAGGCCCTGGGCCGGCGCGGAATCGTGGTGGACAAGCACAAGATCGACCTCGAGCAGCCGATCAAGTCGCTGGGCACCTACAAGGTCGCCATCAAGGTCATGGCGGGCATGACGTCCGAGGTGACGATCGTCGTCGAGCCCAAGGGCTGACGGCGCCTGGCACTCCTCAGTGCCAGAACCGCCTCCGGTGAGCGTCGCGTGAGCCTCGGATCGCCGATTCGCCGACCGTTCGTGCGGCCCGGAGTCGCATCCGGCACATGTTCGTGCCGGGCGGGCGGTCAACCGCCGTCGACGCGCACCAGGTGGAAGTCGTTGCCCGGGACCCCCACGCCCCGGGCCCGGGCGATCTCGGTGACGGGCACGCCCAGATCGTGGGCGACACGCGCGACAACGTACGTCCCGGGCACCCGGCATGCGTCGTCGTCCGTGCCCTCGATCGCCGTGAACGGCGGATCCGGCAGGTACAGGACCGCGTGCTGCGGGTACGTGAACAGTGGCATGTCCCCGATGCACACGGTCGCGCCGTCGGGTACCCGTTCCCGGGCAAGGGTGAAGCCGCTCTCGGTGCAGCATTTCCATGAGGACGCGGACTCGGCCGGATAGTCCATGAAGTACGGCTGCGACCAGGCCCAGACGTCGAACAGCAGGACCCACGCCGCGCCGACCGCAAGCACGCGCATGACGATCTCGCGTCGGTTCGGCGGCAGCGACCGGGAGATCCGATCGGCGATCCGGACCGCCCCGATGCCGCCCAGGATCATGAGCGGCGGCACCATGAACAGCGCCCGGGCCGCGGACGGCACGGTGAGGTCGGAGGTGATGGCCGCGGGCAGCGCCCCGGCCACCAGCCAGGCGAGCAGCAGCCAGTCGGCCCGCGAGCGCCGGTGGATCGCTCGATCCAGCCCGGCCAGCATCAGGGGCACGGTCGTGATCATGACCAGCGGCCCGGGGTTGATCCGCGGCGTGGGCCCCACACCCGCCAGCAGGAAGGCGGGGTTCCAGGTCGACCAGAAGTTGCGCCACGCCTCCTGGAGCGCCTCGGCCGTCAGGCCGTCCTTGAACACCGAGATGTTGCGCGTGCGGCCGAGGAACAGGGGATCCGTGGCGGCGAGGCCGTAGGGCACGAGGATCACCAGCGCCAGGACGCCGCCGCCCACGAGCGCAACGAGGTCGCGTCGCTGCAGGCGACGCACCTGGATTGCGACCACGATGCCGGCGAGGACGACGTTCATGAGGAGCGCCGGGTGATATGTGTAGGCGCCGATCGCCAGCACCGCCGCTCCGGCGACGATCCGGGCCCGGCTGTGGCCCTCGAGCCCGACCCACAGGAGGCCGACGCCGCCGATGGTGAACGGCAGCACCGAAGCCGGCTCCCAGCCCGCGCGACCGTAGTGCACGGCCCAGGGCGACACGGCGAACAGGGCTCCCGCCACCAGGCCGACGTACGCGCTGCGCGTCAGTCGGGCGCCCAGCCACACCACGAGGGCCGTGGAGACGATCCCGAACAGCACGGCCGGCAGGCGTCCGGCGAGCGGGCCGGGTCCGAGCACGGCCTGGAACGGGACCGTCGCGTAGAAGTACAGCGGCTGCTTCACCTCGAGGCGCGTCACGACGAACGGCAGCAGCGTCTTGCCGACGTCGTGGCCCGTGGTGACGACGCTCCAGGCCGAGACCGCGCCCGAGAGCTCGTCCTCGAAGTAGCCGGGCGGGTTGGAGGTGAGCGCGTACCCCCGGAGCACGGCCGCGAGGCAGAGGACGGCGATAAACGGTCCGATGAGGGCCCACAGGCTGGGCGTTTCGGGGACGCCGCCGCGCGTCGCCGCGTGTGTCTCGGCGGGCGAGGACGGGTCCGGGGAAGCGGCGAGCAAATCGCCATCCGTCTCGGCGACGCCGGTGCCTGCCGCGCCCGTCATTGACTCGCCAATCCCTCGCGCACGGCGGCCATTGTCATCGAAGGCGGCGATCGTCGTGCGGTCGACCAACGAGGTCGCTCCATCTCCGACGGTCGCGGCCGTCGTGCCACCACGTCGTCACGGCGGCGGGCGAGAATCCTGCGCGTGAGCGAGCGCGTCATCCTCCACGTCGACCTCGACGCCTTCTTCGCCGCGGTCGAGCAGCGGGACCGACCGGGGCTGCGCGGCCGCCCGGTCATCGTCGGCGGCGGGGGGCCGAACCAGCGGGGCGTCGTGTCGGCGGCGTCCTACGAGGCGCGGGTGTTCGGCGTCCACTCGGCGATGCCCTTGCGGACCGCCGGGCGGCTGTGCCCGCAGGGCGTGTTCCTTCCCGTCGACGGCCGCAAGTACCAGGCGGTCAGCCGCGAGATCATGGCGATCCTGCGGCGCTACACCCCCCAGGTCCAGCCGATCTCGATCGACGAGGCATTCCTGGACGTGACGGGATCGCGGGCGCTGTTCGGGGACGGCGAGCAGATCGGCCGCCAGATCAAGGCGGTCATCCGCGACGAGGTCGGGCTGACCGCCTCGGTGGGCGTCGGGTCGACGAAGCTGATCGCGAAGGTCGCGTCGGAGCTCCGGAAGCCGGACGGGCTCGTGGTGGTGCCGCCGGGGGGTGAGGCCGCGTTCCTCGCGCCGCTGCCGATCTCGAGGCTGTGGGGCGTCGGCGGCAAGACCGCGGAGGCGCTGCGGGACTTCGGGGTGGTGACGATCGGCGACCTCGCCGCGCTGCCGCCGGACGTGCTCGTGCGCCGGTTCGGCAAGCACGGTGCCGCCCTCGTCGACCGCGCCGTCGGCCGCGACCCGGATCCCGTCGCCACGGGCGACCCCGCGAAGTCGATCGGGCACGAGCACACGTTCGACGTCGACACCGCGAGCCGCGACAAGATCGAGCGCACGCTGCTGGGCATGGCCGACGGCGTCGCGTGGCGGCTGCGGGCGGCCGGCCTCAAGGCCGTGACGGTGACGCTCAAGCTGCGCGACTCGTCGTTCACGACGATCACGCGCCAGGTCGGGCTCGAGGTGCCCGCCGACCTGACCGAGCCGATCTACGAGGCAGCGGTGACGCTGCTGCGCCGCGAGCTGCACGGGCAGCGGATCCGACTGGTGGGCGTGACGGCGTCGAACTTCCGCGACCGCGAGCAGCTCGCGCTGTTCGGCGACGAGGATCCGCGCCGCCACCAGACCGCCGAGGCGTTCGACCGCATCCGGCGCAAGTACGGCGAGCGGTCCATCACGCGGGCAACCCTCGTGCGGGCCGGCGTGCCCGCCCCGTTCGAGCGGGACCCGATGTCGGCCGCGGAGGTGCGGCCGGACCTGGCCGGCGACGCGTCGCGCCGGGCTCGTCCCGGTTCGGCTGCCACGCCGGTCACGGCCGCAGACGACGGGTCCGAGGGCGACCTCGATCCGGCCGACGACCGTGACAGCCTAGGTGACACGGACGTGCCCGAGGATCTGGCAACGGACGCTTGACATCGAACACATGTTCGACTAGCGTTCGGGACAGAAACGAACAGGCGTTCGCATCCGACGTGCCCACGGGTGACGACGTTCCCGACGAGGGAAAGGAGACACCGATGGCGATGGTTCGCGTCGCACCAGTCAACGTAGCGGTCCGCACGGACTGGTTCAGTGGCACGCCCAGGGAGATCACCTGGGGCGCCGACCGACTTCCGATCACCCGTGTCGTCGCGGTGCGCGACGAGCGGTCGGCCTATCCCGCGATCACGGGGCCGCGCACCCTGTTCGAGGTGGACACCCCGTCGTTCCGCCTCGCGCTGACGTACCGCCACCGCTCCCGGCGATGGACGATCGACGGGCTCGACGAGGCCGGCAAGGCCGCCTGAGCCCACCACATACGGGGCCGCGGCTCCTCCCCGTCGGCCCCCGGGTCGGCTGCGGGGCGGGCGCGGCAGCGCTCGCCCCGCGGGCCACACCATCCTGGGTGCAGGCCCGCGGGCGCGTGCGGTGCATCGGCCGATCCGGTCGAGCATGGCGGCTTCTACAATCGGCGCGTGGAACCCACCCCGCACTTCCGCGATCTGACGGTTGGAGCGTTCGTCGATCGCCTCGCATCGGCCGAGCCGGTGCCCGGGGGCGGCAGCGCCGCGGCGGTCGCGGGCAGCCTCGCGGCGGCGCTCGTCTCGATGGTCGCGGCGCTGTCCGAGGGACGTCCGAAGTACGCCGAGCACGCGGCCCTTCACGCCGAGGCCGCCGGTTCCGCGAGGGCGCTCGCGGACCAGTTCCTGTTCCTGGCGGACGAGGACGCCGAGGCGTACGCGGGGTTCGGCGCGGCGATGCGCCTTCCGCGCGACTCGGATTCCGAGCGTGAGGCGCGGAGCGCGGCGATCCGCCACGCGGCCCGGACCGCGTCGGACGTGCCGTATCGGACGGTCGAGGCGTGCCTCGAAGTCGTCGCGCTGGCCGAGGCTCTCGCCGGGCGCAGCAATCGGAACGCATCGTCCGACCTCGAGGTGGCGGCACTGCTCGCGGTCGCCGCTTCGCGAGCCGCCGCGGCCAACGTCTACGTGAACCTGCCGTCCATCGAGGACGAGGAAGCGTCCACGGAGCTCCTCGACGCCACCGATCGCCTGGTGGTGGACATCGACCGATTGGCGTCCCAGGCGAGGGAGACCGTCCGTAGCGGGGAGGCCCGCCCGCCGCTCGAGGCGGGACGCGGATGATCGCCCGATGACCGCCGACGGCCCGCGGCTCCTCCTCGGCGCGCCGATCGCCGCGGAGATCCGGGCGACGGTCGCCCGCGACATCGATGCCATGCGCGGTCGGCGCGGTCACGCGCCCGCGCTCGCGGTGGTCATCGTCGGCAGCGACGCACCGTCGGCCGTCTACCTCAACCAGATCCTCCGCTCGTGCGACAAGGTCGGCATCGAAGGCCGGCTGGTCGAGATGCCGGGCCGCGCGTCCGCGACAGCGCTACGGACGGAGATCGAGCGCCTCAACCGGGACCCGCTGGTGGCCGGGATCATCGTCCAGATGCCGCTGCCCAGGCGGATCCCGCTCTCGACCGTCATCGACACCCTCGATCCGGCCAAGGACATCGACGGCCTCCACCCGCGCAACGCCGGGCTCCTCAGCCTCGGCTACGAGGGCTTCCTGCCGACGACCGCGCACGCCGCGGTCGAGATCCTCAAGCGGTCGGCCATCCCGCTCGCCGGTCGCCGGGTCACGGTCGTCGGCCGATCCAACGTCGTCGGCAAGCCCGCCGCCCTGCTGCTGCTCCGCGAGAACGCCACGGTCACCATCTGCCACTCGAAGACCACCGACCTCGCGCGCCATACCCGGGAGGCCGAGGTCGTGGTGGTCGCGGCCGGCGTCCCGGGCCTGATCACCGGGGAGATGCTCAGCCCGGGAGCCGTGGTCGTGGACGTGGGGATCAACGTCGTCGGCGACAAGCTCGTCGGCGATGTCGACTTCGCGTCGGCGAGCCAGGTCGTGTCCGCGATCACCCCGGTCCCGGGCGGCGTCGGGCCCGTCACCAACGCGCTCCTGCTCACCCACCTCGTCCGCGCGGCCCAGGCCCAGGCCACCAACGGCCGCGGCCAGCCCGTCCTGCAGCTCGCCGGGAGTCGTCCATGACCTCCACCGCCCCGTTCCCGTCGGACCTCGACATCTGTCGCACGACCACGCCGAGACCGATCGTCGACGTGGCGCGGGACCTCGGCCTGCACGACGACGAGATCGAGCTGTACGGCGGGACCAAGGCCAAGGTCACGCTCGACGGCATCCGGCGGGTCGAGGCCGCGAACCCGCGCGGCAAGTACGTGGTCGTGTCCGCGATCACCCCGACGCCGCTCGGCGAGGGCAAGTCGACCACCACCGTCGGGCTGGCCCAGGGCCTCAACCGGATCGGCCGCCGGGCCGCGGTCGCGATCCGCCAGCCGTCCCTCGGACCCGTGTTCGGGATCAAGGGCGGGGCCGCCGGCGGCGGGTACAGCCAGATCATCCCGATGGAGGACTTCAACCTCCACCTGACCGGCGACGTCCACGCGATCGGCGCCGCGCACAACCTCGCGGCGGCCTTCATCGACAACCACATCCACCACGGCAACGCCCTCGCGATCGACCAGCACGCGATCCTGTGGCCGCGGGCCATCGACATCAGCGACCGGGCCCTGCGCGAGGTGGTCGTCGGTCTCGGCGGGCGCGAGAACGGCTACCCGCGTGAGACCCAGTTCGTGATCACCGTCGCGTCCGAGGTCATGGCGATCCTCGCCCTCGCGTCCGACCTCCAGGACCTGCGGGCGAGGCTCGCGCGGGTGGTGCTGGCCACGACCCGCGACGGCACCCCGATCACCGCCGAGGACCTGAAGGTCGCCGGCGCGATGACGGTGCTCCTGCGCGACGCGCTCAAGCCCAACCTGCTCCAGACGCTGGAGGGCGGGCCCGCGTTCGTCCACTGCGGGCCGTTCGGCAACATCGCCCACGGCAACAGCTCGGTGCTCGCCGACCGGGTCGCCCTCGCGACCAACGACATCGTGGTCACCGAGGCCGGGTTCGGGGCCGACATGGGCGCCGAGAAGTTCTTCGACATCAAGTGCCGTGCGTCGGGGCTGACCCCGGACGCGGCGGTCGTCGTGGCCACAGTCCGCGCGCTGAAGATGCATGGCGGCGTCGGGCGGATCGTCGCCGGCAAGCCGCTCGATCCCGCGCTGCTGGAGGACAACCCGGAGGCGGTACAGCGCGGCGGCGCCAACCTCGTCGCGCAGATCGAGAACATCGGCCTGTTCGGCGTCCCCGTCGTCGTGGCGATCAACACGTTCCCGACCGACACCCCGGCCGAGATCGCGGCGATCCGCGAGGTCGCGCTGGCGGGCGGGGCGAGGGACGCGGTCGTCGCCCGGCACTTCACCGACGGCGGGGCGGGTGCCGAGGATCTGGCCGCGGCCGTGTGGACTGCCGCCGAGGAGGGCGCCCCGGACTTCGAGCTCCTGTACCCGGACGACATGGCGCTGTCGCTCAAGATCGAGGCGATCGCGACGCGGGTCTACGGCGCCGAGGGCATCGACATCGCCCCCGCCGCCGCGAAGCAGCTGGCGCAATACGAGGCCATGGGCTTCGGCAACCTGCCGATCTGCATGGCCAAGACGCAGTACAGCCTCAGTCACGACCCGAAGCTGCTCGGCCGCCCCGCGGGCTTCCGCGTCCCGATCCGCGAGGTCCGGCTCGCGGCCGGTGCCGGCTTCATCACCCCGCTCGCGGGCGACATGCGGACGATGCCGGGCCTGAACTCGAAGCCGGGCGGCGAGCGGATCGACATCGATGCCGACGGGAACGTGGTCGGGCTCTTCTGACCCGCGCCGATGCGGGGCTATGCTCGCCCCGTGATCGTCCTCCAGGTCGTCGTCGCGCTGATCGGCGTCTACGTGATCGCCCGGACGGTCCTGAGCGCCGTCCGCACGTTCGTCGTCCCGCGCGGCGACAACGACCCACTGTCGCGCTTCGCCTTCCGCGTGATGTTCGCCGCGTTCCGGCTCGCCGCCCCGCCGTCCCGGCCGTACGAGTTCCGGGACCGGATCATGGCCTACTACGGCCCGATCGCCCTGGTCCTGCTGCCGGCCTGGTGGCTGGTGCTGATCGCGCTGGGCTTCGCGCTGATCTTCTGGGTGCTCGGTGAGCCCCTGGGCGACGCGATCATCACCAGCGGGTCGTCGCTGCTCACGCTGGGCTTCCTGCGGCCGCCGGCCCAGTTCGGCGAGATCATCGCGTTCGTCGAGGCCGCCATCGGGCTCGCGCTCGTCGCCCTCCTGATCTCGTACCTGCCCACGATCTACGGCTCGTTCTCGCGGCGCGAGCTGCTGGTGAACCTGCTCGAGGTGCGCGCCGACTCGCCGCCCTCGCCGGTCGTGATGATCACGCGCATGCACCGGCTGTCGGGCCTCGACGCCCTGCACGACCTGTGGGAGCGCTGGGAGCAGTGGTTCTCGGAGGTCGAGGAGACGCACAGCTCGCTGCCCGTCCTCGTGTTCTATCGCTCGCAGCAGCACGACCACTCGTGGGTGAACGCCGCGGGCGCGGTCATGGACGGCGCCGCGCTGATGCGCTCGGCGGTGGCGGCGCCGTGGGACGTCCAGGCCGACCTCACGATCCGCGCGGGCTACATCGCCCTGCGCCGGATCGCCAGCTACTTCCGGATCGCCTTCGACCCGAATCCCGCGCCGACGGATGCCACCAGCATCTCCCGTGCGCGGTTCGACGAGGCGCTCGCCGTGCTCGAGGCGGCCGGCGTGCCGCTGGTCGACGACCGCGACCAGGCGTGGCGAGACTTCAACGGCTGGCGCGTGAACTACGACGCGGTCCTGCGGGGCCTCGAGAAGCTGACGATGGCGCCGACCCCGTGGTGGGACCGGCCGATGCATTCGGCGTGGGAGACCGACGAGCCGCTGCTCGAGGCGGACGCCGAGCCGGCGCCGGCCGAGCCGATCCTGGAGGCGACGGCTAGCCCGCGAGCCTGAACCCCGACGCGGTGCTGTACGCGGAGGCGGCGACGAGCCCGGCCGTCACGATCAGCGCGACGATCACGCCCAGGACGCCGACGCCCCACATCCGCCAGTCGACAGGCCCCAGCGCCTCGCTCGCGTGCGCGTGGTCGTCGTGGCCGTGGTCGTCCCCGTGATCGGACGCGGACCCGTGGCTGCCCTCGACGGCATGGGACGCGCCGTGCTCATCGTGGACGGGGTGATCGTCCGGTGCGTCAGTCATCGCGGGTCGCTGCCTCCATGTGCCGTTCATTGTCCCACCCGCGAACCCTAGACTGGCGCCGATGCTGACGCTCGTGCTCACCCGTCACGGCCTGACCGATCGATCGACCCCCGAGCAGCACCTCGGCCAGCGGATCGACGTCTCGATCAACGAGGCCGGCCGTCGCCAGGCCGAGGCCCTGGCCAGGCGCCTCGCGCCGGTGGCCTTCGACCGCGCCTTCACCAGCCCCCTGTTCCGTGCCCGCGAGACCGCCGCCATCGTCGCCCGCCGCGTCGAGGTCGAGGCCGATCCGCGCCTGCGCGAGATGGACTACGGCGCCTGGGAGGGCCGGACGTACGAGCAGATCCAGGAGGCCGACGGGGCGTACCGCCGGGCCTGGGAGCAGGAGCCCGACACCCTGTCGTGCCCGGGCGGCGAGTCCGCGAACGACGTCGCGGCGCGCGTCCGCGGCTTCCTCGGCGACCTGCTCGACGAGCACCGGGCGTGGCACGCGAAGGCGTCGTTCCGGGCGGCGACCTCTGGCTTCGGCGCGACGACCCCGCGCGTCGAGCGGCCGATCCTCGCCGTCGCCCACGCCACGACCAACCGGATCCTCGTGTGCGTCGCGCTGGGAATCGAGGTGCGCGAGTTCCGTCGCCGCCTGACCCAGGACCAGGCGAACGTCACCGTCCTGCAGTGGGACGTCGAGGCGGCGCCCCACGAGGGACGGATGCTCGTCCTCAACGACACCGCCCACCTGCGGCGGCCCGACGAGGCGCCCTGGTCCCAGGCTGGCTAGTCGGCCGGGGTTGCCTTTCGCCGCAGGCCCGGGGTGCCGAGCCGCCACCACAGGAGCAGCCCGAACAGCACGATCACGCCGATCAGGATCGCGAGGTCGAACGGGCGCAGGAACTCGCGGATCTGCTGCCAGCTCGCGCCCAGCTGCATCCCCGCGTAGACGAGGGCGATAGACCACGGCAGCGCGCCGGCCGTCGAGAACAGCACGAACTTGCCGATCGGCATCCGGGTCACGCCGGCCGGGAACGAGATGAACGTCCGGACGATCGGCAACAGCCGGCCGAAGAACACCGTCGCCGCCCCGTACTTGCGGAAGAACTCGTCGGCGACCTCGATCTCGTGCGGCCGGATCAGCAGGTAGCGCCCGTAGCGCTCGAGGAACGGCCGCCCGCCGTATGCGCCGATGCCGTACGCGACCAGCGACCCCAGCGTGTTGCCGATCGTGGCCACGATGACCGCGATCCAGAAGCTCCACGGCTGGCCGGTGATCGGCTCGATCGAGGTCGGGTCGGAGATGAGGAACCCCGCGAACGGCAGGATCAGCTCCGAGGGCAGCGGGATCATCGCGGATTCGATCGCCATCGCGGCCCCGAGCCCCGCGTACCCGACCGCCGCGTAGAGGCTGGTCAGGAACGGGATCACGACCTGGTCGATGAAGGACAGCACGGGCGGTCGAGGCTCCTCGTCGGGGCGGGCGGACGGTGCGACCGGGAGGATAGCCGACTATCCTCCGCACGGTGACCGAGGCCCACTTCGTCCCCGAGCGCGCCGACGACGCCCGTCGCGACCTCGTCGTCCTCACCGGCGCCGACCTGACGATCGCGGACGTCGAGGCGGTCGCCCGGCGCGGCGCAGGCGCGGCGCTCGACACCCACGCCCGCGACCGGATGCAGGAAGCGCGCGACGTCATCGAGGCGCTGGTCGCGCGGGGCGAGGTCGTCTACGGGGTCACGACCGGCTTCGGCGACCTCGCGACCACGTTCATCCCGCCCGGCGACGAGGCCGGATTGCAGGCCAACCTCATCGCCTCCCACGCCGCCGGCGTCGGGCGCCCGTTCGCGCGCGAGGTCGTGCGCGCGATGCTGGTGCTGCGGGCGAACACGCTCGCGCTCGGCCACTCGGGCTGCCGGCCGCTGCTCGTCGACCGGATCTGCGAGCTCCTCGCGCGCGGGATCCACCCGGTCGTGCCCGAGCAGGGGAGCGTCGGCGCGTCCGGCGACCTGGCCCCGCTCGCGCACCTCGCATTGGCGCTGATCGGCCGCGGCGAGGTCGAGGTGGACGGCCGGCGGGTTTCGGCGGCCACCGCGTTGCGCGACGCCGGCCTGGAACCGCTCACGCTCCAGCCCAAGGAGGGCCTCGCGCTGCTCAACGGCACGCAGCTGATGAGCGCGCTGGGGGCCCTGATCGCCGCCGACGCCGACCGCCTCCTGCGCACCGCGTCGGTCGCCGCCGCGATGTCGGTCGAGGCCCTGCTGGGAACCGAGGTGGCGTTCGCCGCGCCGTACCAGCTGGCCCGCCCGCATCCAGGCCAGGTCGCGGTCGCCGCCGAGCTCCGCCACCTGCTGCGCGGGTCGGGCCTCCAGCAGGCCCACCACGACTCGGCCCATAAGGTCCAGGACCCCTACTCCCTGCGCTGCGTGCCGCAGGTCCACGGCGCGGTCCGGGACGCATTGGACCACCTCCGGCGCGTGCTCGACATCGAGCTCAACTCGGCCACCGACAACCCGCTGGTGTTCCCGGGCGGCGGGTCGGTCCCCGTGGACGCGCTCGCCACCGGGGGCGGCCTGGTGATCTCGGGCGGCAACTTCCACGGCGAGCCGATCGCCCTCGCGCTCGACTTCGCGAAGCTCGCGCTGAGCGAGCTCGGCTCGATCTCCGAGCGACGGACGGCGCTGCTGCTCGACGCCCGCCTCAACGGCGGCCTGCCGCCCTTCCTGTCGCCCGATCCGGGTCGCAACAGCGGCCTGATGCTGCTCCAGTACACAGCGGCGGCCCTGGCGTCCGAGAACAAGGTGCTGGCCCATCCGTCGTCCGCCGACTCGATCCCGACCTCCGCCAACCAGGAGGACCACGTCTCGATGGGCGCCGCGGCCGCCCGGCATGCGTGGACCGTCCTCGGGCACGTCGAGCAGATCCTGGGCATCGAGCTGCTGTGCGCCGCCCAGGCGCTGGACCTGCGGCTCTCGTCGCTGGCCGGCGATGACCCGGGTCCGCTGCCCGGTGACGGCGTCGCCGAGGCCCACCGGCGGGTCCGTGCGGCCATTCGGCCGCTGGGCCAGGATCGCGAGCCCGGGCCCGACCTCGCGGCGGCTCTTGCCCTGGTCCACGACGGCGCGCTGGTCGACCTCGCCGGACCGTAGACTCGGGGCGATGGCCATCCGGATCGTGGACGTGACCGACGAGGCGTCATACGCCCTGCTGCCAGCGTGCGCGGACCCGGGGTTCGACCACCGCTCGTGCGACTACTGGGAGAACGCCGATCGGGGCTCGAAGGCGATCCGGTCGTCGTGGCTCGAGCCGCCGTCCGCGCGGCCGGCCGCGGCGAGCACGGCCAGGGCGCCGAACCCGTTCGCCCCCGACGCCGACGAGCCGGCGTTCAACCCGTTCGCGCCGCCCAGCCGCGGGCCTGCCCTCAACCCGTTCGCGGACGACGACGACGAGCCCGTCGACAACCCGTTTGCGCCGCGGCCCGCGCCACGTCCCTCGGTGGCTGGCGACGCCTCGCCCAAGCTCCGGCTCCTGGCGCGCGGGCTCGCAGTGTTCGGGAGCTACGCCAAGGTGCTGCTGGTCGACGACGAGCCCGCCGCGTACGCGCAGTTCGGCCCGCTGTCCGCCTACCCGCGCGCGGTGCGGGCCCGCGAGCTCTACCCGCGCCTCCCGGACTCGCCCCTGCCCGCGGTCATCACCTGCATCGCGTCGACCGCCGAGGCGCGCGGACGCGGGCTCGCCGCCATCCTGGTCGACGCGGTCTGCGACGACCTCGCGTCGCGCGGCTTCGCGGCGGTCGAGACGTACCCCGAGGTCGGCGCCAAGCCCAACGCGACGAGCGCCGCCCAGCCGGCGTTCTGGGAGGGCCTCGGGTTCGTGGTCGCGGCGCCGGACGATCGCTACCCGGTCATGCGCCGGGAGCTGGCGTGAGGGCGGCGAGTCCGCGATCGCTGCCGGTTTCGCTCATCGCCCTGCTGGCGATCGCCATGACGCTCGCCGGCTGCGGCTCGTCGCCCGTCTCGCCGGCTGTTGCGGCCACGCCCACCCCATCGGCGCCGGCCCCCACGACCGCCTCCTCGAGCTCGGCGTCCGCGGCGTCGGGCGAGAGCGCGCCCCCGTCCGTGGCCCTCGACGACTCGTTGCTCGCCATCCTGCCCCCAGGCATCGGCGGCGCCATCGTCCAACCCGAGCCCGACGCCTTCGCCCAGGCAGCCGCCGACCCCGACTTCGCCCGCAACGTCGAGTCCGCCGCGTTCGCCGTCGTCGTCGATGGCGAGGACCTGGCGTCCGGCGTCGTGGCCAGGCTCCGGCCGGCGGTCTTCACGGAGGCGCTGTTCCGCGACTGGCGCGACACGTACAACGCCGGGGCGTGCGCCCAGGCGGGCGGGGTCGCCGGCAACGCGCAGGCCGACCTCGGGGGCCGGACCGTCTACATCGCCACCTGCGCGGGCGGCCTGCACGTGTACCACGCGTACCTGCCCGAGCGGGGTGTCATCGTGTCGCTGTTCTCGCTGGGCGACCGCCGGTTCGGCGAGCAGCTGCTGGGCGACCTTCGCCCGTAACCGGTGCCGCCGCGGCGGCCTCCACCACCCCCAGCACGCGGTCCAGGTGCCGGTTCAGGGCCTCGAGCTCGCGCACCCCGACGCTGGCACCGAGCCGGTCTGCCCAGGGCCGCTGCCCGTCCTGGATCTGGCGGAGTCGCTCGAGGCCGGCCGGGGTCGGGACGACCAGGCGCGCCCGACGGTGGCGCGGGTTGTCCGCGTAGGTCACGAGGCCCCCGGCCTCGAGGGCGTCGGCGATCCGCTGCACGCTCTGGCGGGCCAGCCCGAGGGCCCGGGCGATCTCGGCGACCGAGCGGGGACCGTCGTCGGCGGCGGCCAGCACCCGCCAGCGGGCCGTCGTCTGGCCGGCCGGTCGGGCCAGCGCATCGCCCGCATCCGCGAGCAGGCCGCCCAGGCGGAACACCCGGAGCACGAGGCCGCTGAACGCGTCCCCGGCGGGCGTCCGCGGGGTCGGGATCGGCGCGTTGGGATTGACAGCATGCTGTCGATCGGGTAAGGTAGTCATGACAGCATCATGTCATATCGGAGGTCACCACGGATGGACTGCAGGCTCGAGCTCATCGCGGTGCCGGTCTCGGATGTCGATCGTGCGATCGCCTTCTACGTGGATCAGGTCGGCTTCAACCTCGACTACGACCACAAGGTCAGCCCCGAGCTGCGGTTCGTCCAGCTCACGCCGCGCGGCTCGGCCTGCTCGATCGCCATCGGGGTCGGCGTGACGTCCGCGGAGCCGGGCAGCGTGGTCGGCATGCAGGTGGTCGTCGACGACGCGGCGGCCGCCCGGGAGGACCTGGTCGCGCACGGCGTGGACGCGAGCGAGGTCGAGACGTTCCCGTGGGGGCGGTTCACGTTCTTCAACGATCCGGACGGCAACCGCTGGGCCGTCCAGGAGATCATCCGGCCGTCCTGATCGCCCGCACGATGGCGGCGCGACGCGGCCTAGACTGGCCGCCATGACGACCGAGACCGCCGGCGCCACCGGCTCGGGCCCGCGCCCCGTCCGGGCCCCGCGCGGCACCGAACTGTCCACCCGCGGCTGGCAGCAGGAAGCCGTCCTGCGGATGCTGATGAACAACCTCGACCCCGAGGTCGCGGAGAACCCCGATGCGCTCGTCGTGTACGGCGGCACCGGCCGCGCGGCCCGCAGCTGGGAGGCGTTCGACGCGATCGTGCGCGAGCTGCGCCGCCTCGCCGACGACGAGACGCTGCTCGTCCAGTCCGGCAAGCCGGTCGCGGTCTTCCGGACCCACGAATGGGCGCCGCGGGTGCTGATCGCCAACTCGAACCTGGTGGGGCGCTGGGCGACCTGGGAGCACTTCCGGGAGCTCGAGCGAGCGGGCCTGATGATGTACGGCCAGATGACCGCCGGGTCCTGGATCTACATCGGGACCCAGGGGATCCTCCAGGGGACGTTCGAGACGTTCGCCGAGCTCGCACGCCAGCACTTCGGCGGGACGCTGCGGGGCCGCGTGACGCTCACGGCAGGCCTGGGCGGGATGGGCGGGGCGCAGCCACTCGCCGTGACGATGAACGACGGCGTGTGCATCGCGATCGAGGTCGACGAATCCCGGGCGGCCAGGCGGCACGAGATCGGGTACGTCGACCGGCTCACCCACTCGCCGGACGAGGCGCTGGCGATGGCGCGGGCCGCGGCGGCGGAGGGCCAGGCGATCTCGATCGCGCTGGTCGGCAACGCGGCGGAGATCGAGCCCGCCTGGGCCCGCGCGGGCGAGCGGTTCGACGTCGTCACCGACCAGACCTCCGCGCACGACGCGCTGGGCGGGTACGTCCCGGCGGAGATCTCGCTCGACGACGCGGCGGAGCTTCGCCGCACCCAGCCCGACGTCTACGAGGACCGAGCGAGGCGCTCGATGGCCGACCACGTGCGCGCGATCCTGGCGTTCCAGGCGGCTGGCGCCGTGGCGTTCGACTACGGCAACAACCTCCGGGCCCAGGCCCAGGAGGCGGGCGTCGCCGAGGCCTTCGACTACCCGGGCTTCGTGCCGGCGTTCATCCGGCCCCAGTTCTGCGAGGGCCGCGGCCCGTTCCGGTGGGCGGCGCTGTCCGGCGACCCCGAGGACATCGCCCGCACCGATCGCGCCGTGCTCGAGCTGTTCCCCGACGACGCCGGCCTCCGTCGCTGGATCGAGATGGCCCAGGCCCGCGTCCCGTTCCAGGGCCTGCCGGCGCGCATCTGCTGGCTGGGCTACGGCGAGCGCGCGAGGGCCGGCCTCGAGTTCAACCGCCTCGTCGCCAGCGGCGAGCTGCGCGCGCCGATCGTCATCGGGCGCGACCATCTCGACGCCGGCTCGGTGGCCTCGCCCAATCGCGAGACCGAGGCGATGCTCGACGGGTCCGACGCCGTCGCGGACTGGCCGCTGCTCAACGCCCTGGTCAATACGGCCGCGGGCGCGACCTGGGTCTCGATCCACCACGGCGGCGGGGTCGGCATCGGGTACAGCCAGCATGCCGGGATGGTGGTCGTCGCCGACGGGACGGAGCTGGCCGCGCGCAAGCTCGAGCGCGTGCTCACGACGGACCCGGGCATGGGCGTCGTCCGCCACGTCGACGCCGGCTACGAGCGAGCGATCGAGGTCGCCCGGGAGCGCGGCATTCGGATCCCGATGCGCGACGCGTGAGGCGCGGCGCGGCGCTCCTCCTCGCGACCGCGATCGTCGCTGGCGCCTGCCAGGCGTCGGCCGGCACGCCATCGACGCGATCGACGCCGGCGCCCGCGACGCGATCGCCTCGGCGCCGGCGGTCCCGGACCTCGAGCTCGCACCCGTTCGCCTGCCCTACGGCGACGCAGTGCGCGCCCAGGCGACATCCAACCCCGTGGGCGGGTCGCCGAGCCAGGCCGTGCTCGTGTTCACGCTGCTCCCCGACGGACGCCCGCTCTGGCTCCATCGCCGAGAGCCTCGCCCGCCCGTAATCGCCCCCAGCGGCAGCATCCCCGATCCTGATGACACTCTCGACATATTGAGGCGAGTGTCATCGGCGAGGGCGACGAGGGCCCCGCGCGAAGGCCTTCAGGCGGTGGCGGCGGTCTGCGCCGTGTCGCCCGGGTGGGGATCGTCCTCGGCCGGCTCGGGCATCTTGACGATCGTCCGCACCGACGACAGCGCGACCGGCAGGAACGCGAGCAGGCCGCCGATCGCGCCGACCCAGATCGTCGCGTGGAGGCCGATCAGGTCGCCCAGCAGCCCGCCGATGATCGCGCCCAGCGGGATCGTGCCCCACACGATGAACCGCATCGTCGCGTTCATCCGGCCCTGCATCCGCGGGGGCGTGATCGCCTGCCGCAACGACACCTGGTTGATGTTCCAGGCCACCCCGAAGAAGCCGCCCATGAATCCGAACAGGGCGAGCGCGGGGAACAGGTAGGAGGAGGACGCGATGGCCACGGGCAGGCCCGACAGGCTGAAGCCCACGGCCGTCAGCACCAGCATTCGCCCGACGCCGACGCGGGCCGTCAGGCGCCCCGTGATCAGGGCGGCGACGAGGACGCCCACGGAGCCGATCGAGAACGCGAACCCGATGCCCTGGGCGGCAAGGCCCTCCCGGCTCACGTACAGGATCAGGATCGCGCCCATCACGTTGCTGAAGAAGTTCGAGGTCCCGGTCGTGGCGGCGATCGAGCGCAACCAGGGATGGCCGGTCACGTAGCGCAGCCCGACGGCGATCTCCTGGCGCATCGACGGCTTGGGGCCGTCGGCAGCCGGGTCATGCGGCACGACCGGCGGCTCCTGGCGGCGGATCAGGAACACGAAGAACGCCGACCACAGGTAGCTGAGGGCGTCGATCACCATCGCGAACGGCGCGCGCAGCACGCCGATCAGCACGCCGGCGATCCCGGGGCCCAGGATCTGCGCCGCCGATCGCGTGATCTCGAGCTTGGAGTTGCCCTCGACGAGCTGGTCGCGCTCGACGAGCGACGGCAGGTAGCTCTGGTAGGCGACGTCGAAGAACACCGTCAGGCAGCCGTTCACGAAGCCGACGATGTACAGCTGCCAGATCGTCAGGGCATCGAAGGCGAAGGCGATCGGGATCGAGGCGATGGCGACCGCCCGGCCGAGGTCACCGATGATCAGGATCGGGCGGCGACGGAGGCGGTCGACCCAGACGCCCGCCGGCAGGCTGAGCAGGATGAACGGCAGGAACTCGATCGTGGTCAGGAGCCCGAACTCGAACGCGCTGACGGAGAGCACCGTCGCGGCGATCAGCGGCAGGGCCAGCTGGGTGATCGCCGTCCCGAACACCGAGACGGTCTCCGCTGTCCACAGCTTCAGGAAGTCGGGGTGGTGGAGCAGGCTCCGTCGCGGCTCGGTCATCCACCAGCGAGTGTAGGTCGGGCCGCGACAGCGTCGCCATGCGGGGGACTCGGGCGAGTAGGATCGGCCCGTGCTGGTCGAGAGCGTCCCCAACGTGTCCGAGGGCCGGCGGCACGAGATCGTGGACCGCCTGGCCGAGGCGCTCGTGTCGGTGCCCGGCGTCTACCTCCTCGACCGGACGTCCGATGCGAGCCACAACCGGTCCGTGTTCACGGTCGCGGGAGAGCACGAGCCGGTCGCCGCGGCGCTCGAGGAGATGGTCGGGCAGGCCCTCGACGAGATCGACATGGAGACGCACACCGGCGAGCACCCGCGGATCGGCGCCGTCGACGTCGTCCCGTTCGTCCCGCTCGCCGACACGCCGATGGACGCCTGCGTCGAGATGGCCCGGGCGTTCGGGCGACGGATCGCCAAGCGGTGGGACCTCCCGGTCTACCTCTATGCGCAGGCCGCCACCCGCGCCGACCGCGTCAGGCTCGCCGACGTCCGTCGCGGCGGCTACGAGGGGCTCAAGGTCGAGATCACGCACAACGGCCGCCAGCCGGACTTCGGCCCCGAGCGGATGCACCCGCGAGCGGGGGCGGTGGCCGTGGGTGCGCGGCCGTTCCTGATCGCCTGGAACATCAACCTCGACTCGGACGACGTCGAGCTCGCCAAGCGGATCGCGCGCCGGGTCCGCGAATCCGGCGGCGGCCTGCCCAGGGTCCAGGCGAACGGGTTCCGCGTCGAGGAGCCCGAACGCGGCCATCCCGCCCGGGCCCAGGTGTCGATGAACCTGCTCGACTTCCGGACGACGCCGTTGTGGCGGGCGTGGGAGGTCGTCGGCGAGCTGGCCGCCGAGGACGGCGTGGAGCTCGCGGAGTCCGAGCTCATCGGCCTCGCCCCCATTGCGGCGCTGACGGAGGTCGCCGACCACGTCGACGCCCCGACGGACGCGACGGTCGAGGCACGACTCGAAGCGGCAGCGTCGGCGATCAAGCTGCGTGACTACTCCCCGCTGATGGCCCTCGAGCTCCGCCTGGCCGCCGCCCGCGACGCCGTCGGCGGCGAGGCATGACCCTCCGCCTGATCGAGGGCGGACGCGGCAACACGGACGCACCCGGGCTCCTGGTCCACGGCGCCGCGCAGGTCGCGACGCTCGCCGGCGGGCTGCGCCGGGGGGCGGAGCAGGCTGACGCCGCGGTCCTCGATGCCGCCATGGTCGGCGGCCCCGGGTCACCGGACGCGCCGGTCGTCGCGTGCTGGGAGGGCCGGATCGTGGGCGTCGGCCCGCGCGCCGACGTCGAGCGCAGCCTCGAGGCCGGCGGCTACTCGCTGTCCAGGTTCGCTCGGCTCGACGCGGACGGCGGCGTGGTCACGCCGGGCCTGGTGGACCCGCATACCCACCTCGTGTTCGCCGGCACGCGCGAGCAGGAGCTGGTGCTTCGCCAGCGCGGGGCCGGATATCTCGAGATCCTCGCCGCGGGCGGCGGCATCCTGTCGACGGTCGCGCTGACCCGTGCCGCCGACCCGGCCGACCTCGCCCGGCATGGCCGCCGCTGGCTCGACGAGATGCTGGCCCACGGCGTGACCACGATCGAGGCGAAGTCGGGTTACGGCCTCGACCTCGCCACGGAGCTGCGCCTGATCGACATCGCGTGGCAGCTCGGCCGGGAAGGCCCCGTCGACGTCGTGCCCACGTTCCTCGGCGCCCACGCCGTTCCACCGGAGTTCCGCGGCCACCCCGATGGCAGCGAGGCGTACGTGCGCAGCGTCATCGAGGAGCAGCTGCCCGGCGTCGCCGCCCACGGGCGGGCGGCGTCGTGCGACGTGTTCTGCGAGCAGGGCGTGTTCTCGGCGGACCAGAGCCGCCGGATCCTCCAGGCGGCCGCCGGCTACGGGATGGCGCTCCGCCTGCACGCCGACGAGCTGGCGCCGTCGGGCGGGGCGGAGCTGGCGGCGGAGCTCGGTGCGCTGTCCGCCGACCATCTCCACACGCCGAGCGACGAGGGCGTGGCCGCGCTGGCGGGGGCGGCCGGCGGCGACCACCCGACGGTGGCGACCCTGCTGCCGGCCACGACGTGGTTCCTCATGGCCGACGAGGCGGCACCCGCGCGCCGGTTCATCGACGCAGGGGTCCCCGTCGCGCTCGGGACGGACTTCAACCCCGGGACCTCGCCCACGCCGAACCTGCCGTTGGTGATGACCATCGGCTGCCTCGAGATGAAGCTCAGCCCCGAGGAGGCGCTCGTCGCCGTCACGATCAACGCGGCGCACGCCGTCGGCGTCGCGGACCAGGCCGGATCGCTCGAGCCCGGCAAGCAGGCCGACCTCGTCGTCTGGAAGGCCGCCAGCGTCACCGAGCTGCCCTACTGGGTTGGCGCCAACCTCGTCGAAGCGGTCGTCAAGGGCGGCCACGTCGTCCATAGGCCAGGCGGCTGATCCGCAGCCATCGCGGCGTTGTCGCCTGCGCTCCTCGCTCGCGCACGTCAGTGTGCGCTCGCTCCGGTGCTCGGCTCCGCCTTGCGCTGACCGCGGCTGAGCCGCCTGGCGGCCTGGACTAGACCTTGCCGCGCGCTTCGAGGAGGACGGTCGTCGTCTCGGGCGGCAGGCTGGAGGTCGTCACGGCGAGCTTCGACTGGATCGTGGGCTCGGCGCCCATCTCGTGGAGGAACGTCTTCAGCGCCTCCTCGCAGTCGGCGTCGTCCTCGCACACCGTCATCGGGACCACGATCTTGGGGTCGAGCTGCGCGACCAGCGCGGCCGCGCGCGTCGCGCTGAGGGCCCCCCCGATCGGCACGCAGGCGACCTCGACCCGCCCGATGTCCGCCAGCTTCTCCTCGGTCAGCTGGTGGCCGATGTCGCCGAGATGGATCGTGTGGATGCCGTCGAGCTCGGTCACGAACGCGACCTGGCGGCCGCGCTCCGCGCCCTTGGCGTCGTCGCGATACGTGCGGACGCCGGTCAGCAGCACGTCGTGGACCTCGTACTCGCCGGGCCCATCGAGCACGAACGCCGGCTCGAGGCTCGACGGGATCGCCGTTCCGCCGTCGCGAGACAGCCTCGTCGCCTTCCTGGGCGGCGGCGCGTCGTCGGGGTGGCTGAACGTGATCACGTCGCCGGTGATGCCGCGGCCGGTCGGCCCGACGACCGCGGGATAGGGGTCGTTGACGACGACGGCGTCCTTGCCGCGCAGGCGGATGCAGGTCCGTCCGTACCAGGTGAGCTCCATGCCCCCAATTCTTGCACAGGGCGCCTGCCCCGCGATCACCGCGGCGACCACAAACCGGCCCCGGGAATCGAAAGGACCGGAAGCGCCTGCCCAATCGGCGCCTCCGGTCCGAGGGAGGGAGGATGGAACCTGTTGAGGGTTTCCGAGTCGAACCATAGGCCGGTCCCGGTTCAGCGCCGAGACACCGAACGATTAAGAAACGCACATCTGGTCCCCGAGGCCGGCCGCTTGAACGGGGCTCGCGGCCGTCTCGTGGCAGAATGCCGCGCCATGACGTCGAACCTCCACCGCGCCGCCACGGGCCGGCTCGCCCTCCTCGCCGTCGTCCTCGTACTGGTCGCGGCCTGCGGCCAGGCGTCGCCCAGCCCGTCGCCCGCCCCGACCGCCGCCACGACCGCACAGCCGACGCCCGCCTCGACCGCGTCGCCGAGCGTTCCGCCGACGACCGCGCCCTCGTCGTCGGCCGCGGCCACGGTCTCGTGCACCGACGTCGCCGCATCGCCCGCCCCGTCTGCCGCCCCGGCGGAGCAGGCGAGCCCGGACACCAACGACCCGAACGCCGCCACGTACGCCGAGATCGAGAGTCAGGTGACGGCGCTGCGGGGCCTGACGCTCAGCAGCCCGGTCCAGCGGGCGACCTTCGACCGGGCCGCGCTGGGCCAGTTCATCGAGTCGTCGTTCAACCGCGACAACCCCGCGACCCTCGTGGACAGCAACGAGCGCCTGCTCAAGGGCCTGGTCCTCATGCCCCAGGACGCCTCGCTGCGCGACCTGTACGTCGAGATGCTCACGAGCTCGGTCGCGGGCCTGTACGACGACACGACCAAGAAGATGTACGTCGTGACCGAGACCGGCGAGATCGGGCCGGCCGAGGAGATCACGTATGCCCACGAGTACACCCACGCGCTCCAGGACCAGGCGTTCGATCTCGGGGCCATCAAGGGCAAGGCGACCGACCAGAGCGACCGGGCGCTCGCGCGCACGACGCTGATCGAGGGGGACGCGACGCTGCTGATGTCGATCTGGGCCCAACAGCACCTCACGCAGGCCCAGCTGCTCGAGGTCGCGGGCGCCACCGACCCGGCGTCGCAGGCGGTCCTCGACCGGCTGCCGGCCATCCTGCGCGAGACGCTGCTGTTCCCGTACACGCAAGGGCTCTCGATGTCGCTGGGCGCGTTCACCTCGGGCGGCGGCTACTCGGGCGTCGACGCGCTGTTCGCCAACCCGCCGGACTCGACCGAGCAGGTCCTCCATCCCGAGAAGCTCAACCCGCGCGAGGCGCCGGTGTCGGTGTCGTTTCCCGACGACCTGGCCGGGCGGCTGGGCGACGGCTGGTGCGTGCCGCTCCAGGACACGATGGGCGAGCTGCAGGTGCGGATCATGCTGGGCGACGCGGCGGGCGCCGACAGCGCGTCTGCCGTGACGGCCGCGAGCGGCTGGGGTGGCGATCGCGTGGCGCTCATCGACGGTCCCGATGGCGCGACCGGCGTGGTGCTCGACACCCGCTGGGACACCGATGCCGACGCGGGCGAGTTCGCGACCGCGCTCGCCGGGATCATGCCCAAGCTGCAGGCCGCCGGCCGGGTCGGCTCGATCCTGACGCCCGAGCCCAATCGCGTCGTCCTCGTGACGGCGAACTCGGCCGACACCATGGGCCGGCTCGCGAACGTCCTCGGCCTGGCCGGCTGACCGGGCCCCGGCCCCCGGGCGTCGCCGCCCGTTCCGCCCGTACCGCCGCTACATCGACTCGGGAGCCGAGATCCCCAGCAGGGCGAGCGCATTGGCGAGCGTCGTCATCGCCGCCAGTGCCAACGCGAGCCGTTTTCGCGACCGCTCCGGCTGCTCCGCGTCGACGACGCGCGCGTCTCGGTAGAAGGCGTGGAACTGGGTCGCCAGCTCGGTCGCGTAGGCGGTGATCGCCTGGGTCTCCTGGGCCGCGACTGCGTCCTCGACGACCTCGGGGTACCGCGCGATCGCGCGGACGAGCAGCGCCTCGGGCTCGCCGTCGAGCAGGCCCGCGACGTCCGCCGCCGGCGACAGGCCCGCATCGGCAGCCTTGCGCAGGATCGACGCGATCCGCGCGTGGGCGTACTGGACGTAGTACACGGGGTTCTCCGACGACTGGCGGCGCGCCAGGTCGACGTCGACCTCGATGTCGAGCTGGGTGCCGCGTGATGCGAAGAACCAGCGGGCGGCGTCGTTGCCGATCTCGTCCAGCAGCGTGTCCAGCAGGTAGATGTCGCCGGCGCGCTTGGACATCGCGACGACCTGACCGCCCCGGAGGATCGACACCCAGCCGGTGAGCACGATCTCGACCCGCGCGGGGTCGAAGCCCATGGCCTCGGCCGCGCCCCGGGTGCGCGCGATGTAGCCGTGGTGGTCGACGCCCCAGATGTAGACGAGGTGGTCGAAGCCGCGGCTGAGCTTCTCGACGATGTAGCCGACGTCGGCCGCGAAGTACGTTGGCGCGCCATTCGACCGGATCAGCACCCGATCCTTGTCGTCGCCGAACGCCGTCGACCGGAACCACAGGGCGCCGTCCTGCTCGTACAGGTGCCCGCCGGCCCGCAACCGCTCGATCGCCTGGTCGACCCAGCCCTCGCCATGCAGCGATCCTTCGGACTTCCAGACGTCGAAGTGCACCCCGAGCCGCTCGAGCGACGCCTCGATGCCGGCCCGCACGCGCTCGGAGGCCCAGCGCCCGAGGACGTCTGCCCCGTCGGCGCCGGGGGCGGCGGCGGCCGCGGCGACGTCGGCCGGCACCGCCGTCGCCAACTCGGCCACGTAGTCGCCGTGATAGCCGTCGTCCGGGACCGGATCGCCGTTGCGGGTCGCGAGCACCGACTCGCCGAGCTTGCGCACCTGGGCGCCGAAGTCGTTGAAGTAGTACTCGCGCGTGACCTGCTGGCCGCCCGCCTCGAGCACGCGGCTGAGGAGGTCGCCGACGAACGCGCCGCGCGCGTTGCCGATGTGGAGCGGGCCGGTCGGGTTGGCCGACACGAACTCCACATCGACGGAGCGCCGCTGCTCAGGCCGGAACCGGCCCCACGTGCCGGGCGCCGCGAGGATCCCCGCCACGGTCGACTCGAACGCGGCGTCGGCGATCCGCAGGTTCAGGAAGCCCGGCCGTGCGACCTCGGCGGAGGCGATCAGCCCGCCGTCGGGTCCCGTCCGAATCGCCTCGGCGAGCGCCTCGGCGATCTCCAGCGGCGACCGCCGCAGCGGCCGGGCGAGCTGCATCGCGAGGTTCGTGGCGAGGTCGCCGAACGCAGGGTTCGCCGGCCGCTCGATGCCGACCGCCGGCCGCTCGACCCCGTCGTCGATCGCCGGCAGGACGCCCGACCGGACGGCTGCGTCCCAGGCCCGCGCCACCGCGTCGCGCGCCTGCGAGCGAATGGCGGCCGGGGCGGCGCTGGACTGGCCGGGGCTGGGCACGGGTCGTCTCCTGGCGGTCGCGCGGGAAGGGCCATCGTAGCCGGTCGCCGACGCGGCGCGGCCCGTTGCGAGGTCGTTGCGCACTCGCACCGAATGCCCCGGGCGACGTTGTCGATTTGGTGACAATTGGTCGGTTAGGACTAGTCATTCAGGGTTTTGGCAAGTACTTTCGCAAGGTCGGACGTGGTACGTTCGGCAGCGCGGCGCATCACGGTGCGCGGGCATTTGACTCTGGGTCCCCGAGACCCGGACGGGACGCACAAGCCTGAGTGCGTCCCGTCCGTTCACCCGGGGCCCTGGACGGGATCGCGGGGTGACGACCCGGGATGCCGGTGCCGAGGAAGCCGCGACAGCACTTATCGGTCAGACCAGGTCGCAACCAGGCGGCGGCCAACCCGGATCGGCACCTATGGCCGACTCCGGTGACCAATCAGCCATGGCGGCCATTGTTGCGGCCGTGAAGAGGAGAACACAGGACCAGATGAAGAAATTCAGGCTTGCGGGCTGGCTGGCAGTCGGAGGGCTCCTCGGGGCCGCGCTCCTGGTGCCGTCGGCGGCACTCGCGACCGACCTCCACGACTCCCAGCAGGGGACCAGCTGGAACGACCCGCAGTTCCAGGGAAGCGCCCGGGAATGCGACGGGCTCAAGCTCGGCCCGGGTGACGTGGTCTGGCACTTCGTGCTGACCAGCCCCGAGGGCGACTCGGGCCACCTGACCGCCACCTTCGAGAAGGCCGGCGACGTCACCGTCGAGAACGCCGACAGCTCGGCGGCCGTGCTCCACTTCTACGTGTGGACCGGCCACGACACGCTGCTCGACGCCGAGACCACCGACGTCGACGGCAACAACCTCAACCTCAGCCACATCTGCTCGGGCAAGGAAGTGGAGACCGAGTCGGTGCCGGTCGAGACCGAGAGCGTCCCGGTGGAGACCGAGAGCGTCCCGGTCGAGACCGAGAGCGTCCCGGTGGAGACCGAGAGCGTCCCGGTGGAGACCGAGAGCGTCCCGGTGGAGACCGAGAGCGTCCCGGTGGAGACCGAGAGCGTCCCGGTGGAGACCGAGAGCGTCCCGGTGGAGACCGAGACGCGTCCCGCGTCTGAGACGGAGTCCGTCCCGGTGGAGACCGAGTCGGTCCCGGTCGAGACCGAGAGCGTCCCGGTGCAGACCGAGCCGGTGGGTTCGGTCGAGGCCGAGACGGGCACGCCCAAGGAGGATGTCACGCCTCCGTCCACCGATGCCCTGACCCCGACCAACAACACCCCGTCCAATGACGGCTGGCAGCTGGTGCTCATCGCCCTGGCCGCCCTCATCGCCACGGCGCTGATCCTGACCCCGGCCAGCCGCAAGGTCCGCCGCTAAGGGACACGCCCGGACCCGCACCGCGGGATCCAACCCCGAGCCACCCGGAGGACCGGGGCCGCGAGGCCCCGGTCCTCTGCTGTCCCGGCGACCCAGTACCCTCGACCCCTGACCCTCGGTGACGCCGCGCACCGCGATCGCAAGCCGATGCTCGGGACTGGTGGTGTCTGGTGATGTCCGGTGGACCCCGAAAGTACTGGACACGGGCCACCGCGTTCCGCAGGATCAAGGCACGGATTCGGCGCTCGTGCAGCCGGCCGGGCGGACCCACAGGCAGGTCACGACCACCGCCGCATCTCGCACGACGGCGGCATGCCGAACCCACGCGCAGAGGCAAGGGGACCAGATGAACAAATTCAGGCTAGCGGGCTGGCTGGCAGTCGGAGGGCTCCTCGGGGCCGCGCTCCTCGCGCCCTCCGCGGCGATGGCGACGCAGCCGGCGCCCGACCACAAGGTGACGATCTGTCATCGCACCAATAGCAATACCAACCCGTACAACGAGATCACCGTCGACATCGCGTCGTCGGGCCATCTCCAGGGTGGCCACGACACCGAGCACGAGGGCCCGATCTGGGACCCGTCGCTGAAGAACCAGAAGATCGAGTGGGGCGACATCATCCCGCCCTACACCTATGGCGACTTCTCGTACCCGGGCCAGAACTGGACCGACGAGGGCGCGGCGATCCTCCGGGCCGGCTGCGTCGTCGAGACGGAGTCCGAGTCGGTGCCGGTCGAGACCGAGAGCGTCCCGGTGGAGACCGAGAGCGTCCCGGTGGAGACCGAGAGCGTCCCGGTCGAGACCGAGAGCGTCCCGGTGGAGACCGAGAGCGTCCCGGTGGAGACCGAGAGCGTCCCGGTCGGAGACCGAGAGCGTCCCGGTCGAGACCGAGAGCCGTCCCGTTGAGACGGAGTCCGTCCCGGTGGAGACCGAGTCGGTCCCGGTCGAGACCGAGAGCGTCCCGGTGCAGACCGAGCCGGTGGGTTCGGTCGAGGCCGAGACGGGCACGCCCAAGGAGGATGTCACGCCTCCGTCCACCGATGCCCTGACCCCGACCAACAACACCCCGTCCAATGACGGCTGGCAGCTGGTGCTCATCGCCCTGGCCGCCCTCATCGCCACGGCGCTGATCCTGACCCCGGCCAGCCGCAAGGTCCGCCGCTAAGGGACACGCCCGGACCCGCACCGCGGGATCCAACCCCGAGCCACCCGGAGGACCGGGGCCGCGAGGCCCCGGTCCTCTGTCCTCCAGGCCCAGCCACGTCGAGGACCATCGGTGACCGACCCGTCTATCGCCCGCCCGCTCGGCCGCCTGCTCGCCGCGGCCGCCATCGTTGTCGCGCTGGCGGCCCCCGTGCCAGCGCTCGCGGCCGGTCCCGACCCCGTACCCGGCTCGTCGGCTGGCGTGATCGCGCCGTCAGCAGACCCGACCGAGGCCGCCACGTCCGACGATCCGGAACCGCCGTCCGATCCGGAACCGCCGTCCGATCCGGTTCCCTCGACCGCGCCGGGCGATCCGGGCGACGGTCAGGGCGAGGTCGTCATCGACGGCCCGTTCGTCACGCCGACTCCCGAGGGCAGCGTCCTCGGCGCCGTCGGTGAGCCACGCCTGACACCCCCGCCGACCGACGCGGTCCCCCGGGCGGCATCGGCGGTCGTGGACGGCGCCTGGCAGCTGCTGTTGACCACCCTCTCGGGTGTAGCCGCCGTGGCACTCGCCCTCGTGATGATCGCGGGCCGCGACCGCAACGGGCGCGGGAGGCGGGCGGTCAGAGCTCGACCTGCGACCCCGGCCACACGAACGCCACCGGGCCGCCGAACTCGGCCCTGACCGAGGCCACGGTCTCGTCGGGATCGAACCCCATCTGGAGGTGCGTGAGCAGCACCCGGGCGATGCCGCTCGAGGCTGCCAGGCGACCGACGGCCGGCCCGTCGAGGTGGAGCACGTCGCCCGGCACGGGACCGGGTCCGAACGAGACCTCCGCCAGCAGCGTGTCGCCCTCGGCGATCAGCGCGCGCAGGTCGTCGGCCCGTCCGCAGTCGCCGGAGTAGACGAGGCCGGCCGATCGAGGATCCCGGTCGGCGTGGGCCGCGGGCCCAACGCGGACGCCGTAGCTGTCGTCGGTGTGAGAAACGCGGGCGGCGCGAACCTCGAGATCGCCGATCCGGTGCGCCGCCAGCCCGATCGCCTCCACGTCCAACGCCCCCGAGGTGAACGAGGGATCGTCGTGCAGCGCATCGAGCCGGGCGCCGAGCGCGCCGGGTCCGAGGACGCGCATGCGTCCCGGCGGCACGAGGTGGTACCGCAGGTAGTGACGCAGCGGGACGAGGTCGATGAAGTGGTCTGGGTGGAGATGGCTCACCACGATCGCCTCCAGGTCCTCCGGCGGGACCTCGCGGAAGATCCGCTGGAACGAGCCCTGGCCGAGGTCGAGCAGGATGCGCGTCGACCCTTCGGTGACGAGGTACGCGGCGCCCGAGGCTCCCTCGCGATCCGTGTAGGCCGGGCCCGCCCCGAGCACAGTCAGGCGCATGCGTCAGCCGTCATTGGACGAGGGTAGCCGCGTGGGAACCGGCATGTCCGCGGTTCGCGCGTCGGTCCGGCGGCCCGACCAGCGGGCCGGGCCGGCTCAGTCGCTCGGCGCCGGCTCGTGCTTGGGCGCCTTCTGCGAACGCTGCGGCTTGGGCGTCGCGTCGGGCTTGCCGCCACCGTTGCCCTTGTCGCCACCGTTCCCGGCGCCCGCACCGTTCCCGCCGTTACCACCGCCGCCGCCGTTGCCGCCGTTGCCGCCGCCGCTGGAGCCGCCGCCGCCGTTCTGGTTCCCGCCGCCCCCGTTGCCGCCGCCGGCGTTCGGGTTGCCGCCGCCGGCGTTCGGGTTGCCGCCACCGGCGTTCGGGTTGCCGCCGCCGGCGTTCGGGTTGCCGCCGCCGGCGTTCGGGTTGGCGCCGCCCGCGTCGGGCGGGCCGCCGGCGCCGGCCGGCGGACCGGGGGCGTGTGAGGCCTGGTCGAGGTGATCGATCGCGACCGTGCCGTTGGAGATGGCGCGCTCGATCCCGCCCTGTGCCTGGGCCGGCACGCGCTGGAGGAGGTCGCGCAGCACCGCCTGGTGGAGGAGCACGGCGTCACGAGCGCGGCCCGCGGACTCGCCGGTCGCGGCATCGAGGTCGGCCAGTGTCGTGGCGTAGGCACGGACCGCGGCGTTGACCGCCCCGTCATCCCCGCGCGAGGCGGCTTCGGCGATCTCGGCGATCCGCGTCTGGGCCCGCGCCAGCTCCGCCTCGACACGGGTCTCTGGGTCGCTGGGCAGCGAGAGCGCCTCGAGCGACAGCCTCGTGTCGTACAACGGCCCGCCGGCCCTGGATGCGGCGAATGCGGACGACCCGATCATCAGCCCGGCGATCACGGCCGCGGCCAGGGCCCCGCCGACGCGCCGTCCTCCCCACGAGGCGAACAGCCCGCGACGCCGATGGGCGTCGGACGCCGCAGCGGTCCTGGAGGCCGCGTCGGCCAGCTCCGGCGCCAGCCGTCGACGCCAGGCCTCCTCCATCACGGCCGCGCGCGCACGCCGGGACTGTGCCGGGCTGGGGTCCAGCCGGACCCGCCCGTAGCGCTCGATCATTCGATCGAGCTCGTCGCCCGCTCGCGGTTCCAGTGCCTGCATCGGATCCTCGTTCACCGGTCCGTCCCTGAGACTCGGGCCTGGACCTCGTCGAGGCCCGGCTCGATGCCCAGGTCCCGACGGAGTGCCGCGATGGCCCGGAACTGGAGGCCCCGAACGGTGCCTTCCTGCCGGTCCATCGCCACCGCCGCTTCCCTCGCGGACAGTCCCGCGAAGAAGCGCAATTCAATTGCTTCGCGCTGGTCCGGCGTGAGCCGGCGCAGCGCCGCCGCGACACTGTCCAGTTCCTGGCGGAGGGCCGCCAGCTCGTCCGGACCGTTGTCGCCGCTTGGCCGTTCGGTGGCCAGGTCGAGCGTCGTATGGTCTCGGCGCGTCCGGATGTGATCGATCACGACGTTCCTGGCCAGCCGGAACAGCCAGCCCCCGAATGGGACGCCCCGCGATTCGTACCGAGGGATCGCCTCCAGGGCCTTGACGAAGACGAGCTGCGCCAGGTCCTCCGCGTCGCTCGGGCGGCCGACGCGGGCGGCGACGTAACGGTAGACGCGCCCGTGGTAGCGGTCGAACAGGGATCCGAAGGCCTCCGGATCACCGGCCCGAGCCGCGTCCACGAGGCGCTCGACCGCCTCGTCGTCCACCGTCATAACGATCCGCAAACCCCCGTGTTAGGCCCGACGTCTACGTCGCGGTGCTTGCTGGCAGCGGGACGAGCACGCGCTCGCCGCCACGCCGGAACGCCAGCGCCTCGAACCCGGCGCCGGTCGCGTGACGATACGCCTGCCGCAGCCCGTATGAGAACCACTCCGTTCGGTGGGCGTCCGAGCCGATCGTCACGTTGCGGCCACCCAGCTCGCGATAGCGCCGGACGATCGCGGCCGATGGATACGTCTCGCGCGGCAGCTGGCGCAGCCCCGACGCGTTCACCTCCAGGGCCGTCCCGCCCTCGACCAGTGCCCGCAGGACGGGCTCGTACAGCTCGGGCGCCGCGGCGAGATCGGCCGGCTGCACGTGCGGGACGAGGTAGCGCTTCACGAAGTCGAGGTGACCGAGCGTGTCGAACAGGCCCGACCGGGCCGCCCCGATGACCTCGTCGAAGTAGGGCTCGACGATCGCCGACAGCGACCGCCCGGCCACGAACCCGGCGACCCGGCCCGCCTTGTACGGCGAGCGGGCGCTGACGTGGACGCTGCCGATCACGTAGTCGTGCGGGTGGCGGCGGAGCCAGCCCCGGATCTCGTCCTCGTACCGGCGCTCGTACGTCACCTCCACCCCGAACCGGATCGCGAGCCCGCGGTCCGCCCAGCGCGCCGCGGCCCCCCGGACGTCGCGCTCCCGGTCGGTGAACGAGGCGAACCCGTAGGCCGGCATCGTCGGGTCGAAGTCGACGTGGTCGGTGATCGCGAGCTCGCCGATGCCGCGCTCGACGGCCTGCGCGCAGTAGACCTCCAGCTGCGCGTCGGCGTCGGGGGAGCGGACGGTGTGCAGGTGCGCGTCGAGCGGCAGGTCGCGGCCGCCGCCCAGCCCCGCGGCGATCCCCGCGAGGTAGACCTCGCGCTCGACCTCGGCCCGGGGACGCGTATCGGCCGCGACGTCCTCTCCGGACACCGTCACGCGCGGATCACCCCCAGCTCGCGGCCCACGCGGTCGAACGCCGCCAGCGCCTGGTCGAGCATGTCGTCGGTGTGGGCGGCGGTCACGATCGTCCGGATCCGGGCCCGGTCGAGCGCCACCGTCGGGAACACCACCGAGGTCCCGAACACGCCCTCCTCGAACAGCCGCCCGGAGAAGCGCATCGTCGTCTCGGCGTCGCCCAGGATCACCGGCGTGATCGGGGTCTCGGACCGGCCGATGTCGAAGCCGAGGCGGCCGAGCTCGGCCTTGAACCGGCGCGTGTTGGCCCACAGCCGCTCGAGCAGCTCGGGCTCCTCGACCATGATCCGGATCGCCTCGCGGCAGGCGGCCACCACGGCGGGCGGCTGCGACGTCGAGAACAGGAACGGGCGGGCGCGCTGGATGAGCACGTCGCGCAGCGCCTGCGAGCCCGCGACGTAGCCGCCGACCGCGCCGACCGCCTTCGACAGCGTGCCCACCTGGACCGCGACCCGGCCGTCGAGCCCGAAGTGGTTGACCGACCCCCGGCCGTCGGTGCCGAGCACCCCCGATGCGTGTGCGTCGTCGACCATCACCGCGGCCCCGTACGCCTCCGCCGCCTCGACGATCCCGGGCAGCGGCGCGATGTCGCCGTCCATGCTGAACACGCCGTCGGTCACGACGAGGATGAGGCGGTGCGGCTCCCCGTGGCCGTCGCGTCCGTGGTCCCGCGCCTCCCGGAGCACCTCGCGCAGCCCGTCGACGTCGGCGTGCGGAAAGACCTTTCGCGGCGCCTTCGACAGGCGCATGCCGTCGATGATCGAGGCGTGATTGAGCTCGTCCGAGACGATCAGGTCGGTCTCGCCGGTGATCGTCGGGATGACGCCCGTGTTGGCCGTGAAGCCCGACTGGAACGTCAGCACGGCCTCGGTGTGCTTGAAGGTCGCCAGCTCGGCCTCGAGGGCCTCGTGGATCGCCATCGTGCCGGCGATCGTGCGCACGGCCCCGGAGCCGGCCCCCAGCTCCTTGACGGCCTCGATCGCCGCCCGCCGCATCCGCGGGTGGTGGGTCAGGCCCAGGTAGTCGTTCGACGACAGGCTGATCACCCGCCGGTCGTCGATCGACGCGATCGGGCCCTGCGCGGACGACATCACGCGCAGCGGGCGGTACAGGTGCCGCTCACGGAGCGCCGCCAGCTCGTCGTCGAGGAACCCGAGGGGGTTGGGCCTGAGTCCGGTCATGGCGTGGTCTCCTCGCTCGCGTCCCTGGCGACCCAGTCGAGGATGACCTTGCCGGACCCGCCGGAACGGGCCGCCGCGAACGCCGCCTCGTGGTCGCGGAACCCGAACCGATCGGTGATGGCCGGCGTGATGTCCAGCCCCGATTGGAGCATCACGGTCATCTTGTACCAGGTCTCGTACATCTCCCGGCCATAGATCCCCCGGATCGTCAGCAGCTTGAACACGATCTCGTTGACGTCGAGCGAGATCTCCTCGCTGGGGATGCCGAGGATCGCGATGTTGCCACCGTGGGCCATGTTGTCGAGGGCCGTCCGGAGGGCTGCCGGGCTGCCGGACATCTCGAGCGCGACGTCGAAGCCCTCGACCATGCCCAGCTCCCGCTGGACGTCGGCCAGGTCGCGCTCGCGCGGGTCCACCACCACCGTCGCGCCCATGCGGGCCGCCAGCGCCCGGCGGGCCGGATTGGGCTCGCTGACGGCGACGAAGCGGGCGCCGGCGTGGCGCACGATCGCCGTCGCCATCAGGCCGATCGGCCCAGCGCCCGTGACCAGCACGTCCTCGCCCAGCACGGGGAACGCGAGGGCCGTGTGCACCGCGTTGCCGAACGGGTCGAAGATCGTCGCGACGTCCAGGTCGATGCCCGGCCAGTGGTGCCAGACGTTGGTCATCGGCAGCGCGACGTACTCCGCGAACGCCCCGTCGCGGCCAACGCCCAGGCCGCTCATGTGCGCGCACAGGTGCCGGCGGCCCGCCAGGCAGTGGCGGCATAGCCCGCACGTGACGTGGCCCTCGCCCGAGACGACGTCGCCGGGGTGGAAGTCGTAGACGTTCGAGCCGACCTCGACGATCTCGCCCACGAACTCGTGGCCCACGACGAGCGGCGGGTGGATCGTCTTCGCGGCCCACGCGTCCCAGCCCTCGATGTGCAGGTCGGTGCCGCAGATCCCCGTCCGGTGGACCCGGATCAGCACGTCGTTGATCCCGATCACGGGATCCGGCACGGTCTCGAGGCTGAGGCCTGGCCCGGCGGCGGTCTTCACGAGGGCGAGCATCGGTGCTCCTGCTTCGAACGGCGGCGCACGCCGCGCGACGCGCTCAGGCGTCGCCGCGCGGGTCGTCGGTCCAGTCGACGATGGCATTCTCCACCGCGCCGATCCCGTCGATCTCGCACCGGACGCGATCGCCCGGCTCGAGGAACATGGGCGGGTCGCGGAACACGCCCACGCCGGCTGGCGTGCCGGTGGCGATGAGGTCGCCGGGCTCGAGGGTGATCTGTTGGGAGATGAAGCTCACGAGGGCCGGGACGGGGAACAGCATGTCGGACGTGTTCCCGTCCTGCATGAGGATCGGCGTGCCGCCGTCGGGGCCGCTGCCCGGGATGCGCCACGAGCGCAGCGCCAGCCCGGCGGCGGGATCGAGGTCGTCGGGGGTCACGAAGACCGGGCCGACCGGCAGGAACGTGTCGCTGCCCTTCGCGCGCAGCCACTGGCCATCGCCCTTCTCGCCCTCGCGCAGGGCGGCGATGTTGCCCTGCCAGTCGCGCGCGCTGACGTCGTTCACGACCACGTAGCCGGCGACGTGGTCCATCGCCTCCTCCTCGGTCACGCGGCGCGTCCGCCGGCCGACGACGACACCCAACTCGACCTCGAGATCGAGGGCATGCGTGCCCGGCGGGCGCACCACCGCATCGCCATCCCCGATGAGGGCGTTGGCGAACTTGGCGAACAGCATCGGCCGGTCCGGCGCCGTGCGACCGCCCTCCTTCACGTGGTCGCCGTAGTTGAGCCCGACGCACACGATCTTGCCCACCAAGGTGGGCGGTTCCAGGACGCCGATCGGCCCGCGCTTCTCCGGATCGATGAGCTTCGCCCCGCGGCGCAGCGCACGCCGCGTCGCCCGATCCAGCCGTGACCTCCAGTCCTCGTGCTCGAGGACACCCATGAGCAGGCCGAGATGGGTGTCGAGGGTCAGGCCGCCGTGCTTCTCGAGCTGCGCGCCCGTCAGCAGGCGGTCGGCCACCAGGACGCCGAAGCGCGGGTCGCCGAACCGATCCTCGTAGGCGTAGATCCGCATCGGCCGATGGTCAGCTCGCGGCTGGGCTCGGCTGGGGCTCGACGGCCGGGCTCGCCGGCGCCGACGGGCTCGGGGCGGCCGACGGGACCGCTCCGGCCGACGGGCTCGCCCCGGGCGACGAGCCTTCGCCGCCGGACGGGCTCGGAGACGGCGGATTGCACTGCGGCTCGGGCGGCGCCAGCCAGTTGCCGTCGCCGTCGACCCGCTCGGCGTAGCGGATGAAGAATTCGTAGATCTGGTCGACGTCCAGCTCGTCAAGGTACAGCACGCGGTCCCAGACCAGCGCGGCGTACTTGGTCGGCATCTGCTCGAACGGTGCGACGACCGGGCTGATCGCCCCGGGCGCCACCCCGCAGACGGGGCTCGCCGGGAAGCCGTCATAGAAGGCCTGCAGCTGCTGCAGGGAGGCGTCGTCGCAGGCGCCCTTGTCGCACGAGTACAGCAGGACCAGGCCCCCGTGCTCGAGGTTGTGCACCCAGCCGTTCGGCACCGTCCCGCTGTCCGGCGTGTAGACCTTGGGCGGGATCGGCCCGTAGGGCGGATTGTTGACGTGCTTTCCGGACGCCGGCGGGCACACCGGATAGGTGATCTTGTCGCCGCGGGCGACGTGGCGTGTTGCCCATGTCCGGCTGCACCTGCCCGAGCTCGCCCTGGACGGCCGGCTGGACGGTGTCGATCGTGCCGCACGCGTAGACGGGCGAGGCGGCGGACGTGAACACGAAGACGCTCACCGCGACGACCACCACGGCCACGCCGATGACGAGGATCGGGGTCCGGAAGCGCTGCAGGAGCGACGGCTCGTCGTAGCGATGGCGAGGCACCTCGCGGCGACCGGCACGGCGCGTTCCGGTGGGGCTCGTCGACTGCCGGCGCTTCGATCCGCTGGCGCCACCGGACCCGGCCGGCCGGGGCGCGGGGGACGTCGACGTTCGTTTCGGTTCGGTCACGGTCAGGTGCTCCACGTGCTGCAGCGGCGATCGCCTCGGGTCGATCGTCGTCGCTCCCCGGCCCTGGCCGCGGTGCGCTGCGCGAAGGGTAGCGTCCCCGCCGGATGTGCGCCGCCGGACCGACCGTCGTGAGTCGTGCTCAGGGCTCGTTCAGCCAGTCGCGGATCTCAGGCCGTGTGAGCCCGAAGAACAGCAGTCCCGCGAGGAGCCCGACGATGATCGCGAACAGCGGCTGGGCGGCCAGCAACAGCAGCGGGATCGCCGGCACGGTCAGCGTCGCCAGGCCCAGCGCGAGCACTCGCGACGCCTCCTTGCGCTGCAGCACGAGCGTGGTCGTGAAGATCGTGTACGCCAGCAGGACCATCGCCACCACGCCGATCGGGGAGATCGGCACGCTGATCGCCTGGTCGACGACCCAGCGCATGGACAGGCCGATCGCGCCCAGGATCAGGAACGCGTAGCCGAGGAAGATCCGGATGCCGGGCGGCATCGCCCGCAGCTGGCTGAGCATGACCCGTGGATCATGCCATCGACCCCACGGCAACCCGTGGACAAACGTGCTTGACACCCAAGGGAATCCTTGTATCTTCCGTGACTAAACCGGTTTGCTAAACCGGTTTGACGGAACGCATGGCGCGCCCTGTCGTGGCGACCGCGGGACGATCCCGGGAGCAGGATCGCCCGCCGTCGACCGGGGCCCGGCCGCCGCACCCGAGGTAGCCGTGGAGGAGCGGACCGGGCGCCGTCCGCGCATCGCCGACGTCGCTCGCGAGGCCGGCGTCTCGAAGACGGCCGTGTCATTCGCGTTCAACAGCCCGGGTCGCCTCGCGCCCGAGACGGCCACCCGCATCCGGACCGTCGCCGACTCGCTCGGCTACCGGCCCAACCCGGTCGCCCGGATGCTGACCCAGCGCGCGACGCGGACCATCGGCGTGCTCACGCCCCAGGCGCTGTCGGTCATCTTCTCCAACCCCTTCTTCGGGGCCCTTTCGGAAGGCGTCGCCCTCGCGGCCGAGCAGGAGGGCTACGCCCTCCACTTCATCTCGCCCCTGCACGGCTCGCTCGCCCACGCGATGAACCGCGCGACGGTCGACGGGGCGGTGATCATCGGCCTGTCGGCCCGGCACCCCGAGATCGAACAGCTCCGCGCCGCCGGGCTGCCGCTCGTCACGGTGGATTCGAGCGCGCTGCCCGACCAGCCGACTGTCGAGATCGACGACGTCGGCGGCGCCCGCCAGGCGGCCGAGCACCTCATCGGCCTCGGGCATCGCGAGGTGCTGGTCGTCGACATCGAGCCCCTCAGCCCCGGCGTGGGCATGGACTTCGACGGCGTCGGCACCCGGCGCATGCGCGGCTATCGCGGCGCGTTCGAGGCGGCCGGCATCGCCCTGCCCGACGTTGCCTCGGTCGCCGCGCCGGCCACGATCGAGGGTGGCCTCGCGGCCCTTCGCCGGGCCTGGGAGGATGGCCTCCGCCCGACCGCCGTGCTGGTCATGTCGGACGCGATGGCGATCGGCGTCATCCGCGCGGCCCGCGAGCTCGGCCTGCGCGTGCCGCAGGACCTGTCCGTCGTTGGGTTCGACGACATCGACATCAGTCAGCACACCAACCCGCCGCTCACCACGGTGCACCAGCCGATCCGGCTGAAGGGCGAGACGGCGGTCCGGCTGCTGCTGGCGATGATCGAGGGTCGCGACCGGCGGCCGGCGCCGGTGCGCCTGGAGACGCGTCTGATCATCCGCGAGTCCACCGGCCCGGTTCCCCGCGCCGCGGGACCCGGCCGATGACCCGCGTCGTCCATGCCAACCACCACGTTCGTCGGGGCACCCCGAATCCGCACCAACGAGGCGGCGAACCGACCGCAGAAAAGGAGTCGATGCACGAAGCGTGACGAATCCCAACTGACTGACTTTGGAGGAGGTTCAAGCAACGTGATCAAGCGATTGGGAATCCTGCTGGCGCTGATGGCGATCATCGTCGGCGCATGTTCAAGCGGGGGGTCGGGTGCGACCGCCGCCCCCGCGACGGCCGCCGCGAGTGGGGCCGCGTCCGCGGCCGCGCCGTCCGAGGCCGCGCCGTCCGAGGCCGGGTCGGCCGGCGCCAGCGGCGCGAAGCTGGTCATCTGGGCCGACGACAAGCGGGCCGCCGCGATCAAGCCGCTCGCCCAGCAGTGGGCCACCGACAACGGCGTCACGGTCGAGGTCCAGGCCATCACCGAGAACCTGACGACGCAGTTCAAGACTGCCAGCCAGCAGGGCACCGGCCCGGACATCGTCGTCTGGGCGCATGACGCCGTAGCCGACTTCGTGCAGAACAGCGCCATCGACCCGGTCACGATGCCCGACACGTCGATGTTCGATCCGCTGGCGGTCAAGGGCATGACCTACCAGGGCCAGCTCTACGGCGTGCCCTATTCGATCGAGAACATCGCGCTGATCCGCAACACGGACCTCGCCCCCGAGTGTCCCGCCACGATGGAGGACCTGGTCTCGGCCGGCCAGCAGCTGGTCAAGGACAAGAAGGCCACCAACATCATGGCCCTCCAGGTCGGCCAGAAGGGCGACGCCTACCACATCTATCCGCTGTTCACGTCGGGGGGCGGCTCGTTCTTCGGCACCACCGCGACCGGCGACCCGGACGGGACCAACGTGACCGTCGACTCCCCGGAATCCATCGCGGCCGGCCAGAAGCTCGCTGACCTGGGCGAGAAGGGCGTCGGCGCGCTCAAGCGCTCCGTCGACGACAAGAACGCCATCCCGCTGTTCACCGGCGGCAAGACCGCCTTCCTCGTCTCCGGCCCGTGGGCCATCGCGGACATCGAGAAGGCCAAGGTCCCCTACGACGTCTGCGCCATCCCCGCGTTCGCGGACGGCAAGCCGGCGTCGCCGTTCATCGGCGTCAATGGCTTCTATCTCGCCAGCAAGGGCAAGAACAAGACGCTCGCCCAGGAGTTCCTCACGAGCGTCGTCCCGACCCCCGAGTTCCAGTCGGGCCTGTATGCGGTCGATCCGCGTCGCCCGGCGCTGACCGAGTCCGCCACGAAGGCCGCGGCCGATGACCCCAACATCCCGAAGTTCGCGGACGCCGGAGCCGACGGCACGATCCTGCCCGCGATCCCGGAGATGGGCCAGGTCTGGAGCCCGTTCGGCATCGCCGAGTCCGCCATCGTCGGCGGCACGGACCCCAAGACGGCCCTCACGGCCGCCGCCAAGGCGATCCGCGAGGGGATCGCCAACCAGTAGTCGACGTTCCGCGCGACGCGGCCGGGCGATCCGCGAGGGTCGCTCCGGCCGCGTCAGCTGACCGCCGGACGATGTGGGTTCACGGTGCCTGCCCGCGCCGTGCGGGGTGACGGAGGAGGAGCGATCCGGTGACTGCGATATCCACCACGCCGCGCTTCGGCCTGGCCGCCGGCAGCACGCGAGGGCTGCTGGGGAAGATCCTGCTGCTCGCGATCGTGGCCGCGATCGCCGTCGCGGGCGCGATCCCGCTCGTCGCCAACCAGGAATGGTTCTGGCTCACGGGTGCTGGTCCTGGTCACCCTGGCCATCTTCGCCGTCTACCTGCAGCCGTGGCACATCCCGCTCAAATACATCATCCCGGGGACCATCTTCCTGGTCGCCTTCCAGGTGGTCCCGGTCGTGTCCACCTTCGGCGTGTCGTTCACCAACTTCGGTGACGGCCATCGGGGCTCGAAGGACGATGCGATCACGGCGATCGAAGGATCGTCGGTCAAGCAGGTGCCGGGCTCGGCCGAGTACGTCCTGACGATCGCGACCGAGGGCGACGTCGCGACCGGCAACCTGATCTTCCTGCTGTACGACCCCACGACGAAGGCCGTGCAGGAGGGCACGGAAGATGGCCTGACCCCGTGCACCGACTGCACCGTGAGCGCCACGGGCAAGGTGAAGTCCGCGGGCGACCTGACGTTGCTCAACCTCGGCCAGGCGGCGTCCCGGACCGCGGACGTCCAGGCGTTCAGCGTCCCCACCGACAACGGCGCGATCAAGGCGTCGGGGGTGAGCAAGGCCTACGAGGGCATCGCCACCTCGACCTACGACCCGGCCTGCGATTGCATCACCGACGCGGCCGGGACGGTTTACACCGCGGACAACTCCAGGGGCAGCTTCGTCAACGCGGCGGGCGTGGCCCTGCCGCAGGGGTGGCAGGTCAACGTCGGCCTCAGCAACTACACGCGGGCGTTCACCGACTCCTCGGTCTCGGGGCCGTTTCTCGGCATCCTCGGCTGGAACTTCGCGTTCGCCATCCTCACCGTCGTCACGACGTTCACGGCGGGCCTGCTGGTGGCGATCGCGCTGAACTCGCCGCGGCTCCGGGCGCTGCGGTTCTACCGGCTGCTCATCGTCCTGCCCTACGCCATGCCGTCGTTCGCGATGCTGCTGGTCTGGCGGGACATGTTCAACACCGACTTCGGGCTGATCAACAACCTGACCGGCCAGACCATCAACTGGTTCGGGAACGTGTGGACCGCGCGGTTCGCCGTGCTGCTCGTCCAGTTCTGGCTCGGCTACCCGTACATGTTCCTGGTCTGCCTGGGCGCGCTCCAGTCCATCCCGGCGGACATGACCGAGGCCGCCGCGGTCGACGGGGCCAGGCCGTACCAGGCGTTCAGGGCGGTCGTCTTCCCGCTGCTCCTGGTGTCTGTGGCGCCGCTCCTGATCGCGTCGTTCGCGTTCAACTTCAACAACTTCAACGTCATCCAGCTGACGACCGCCGGCGCGCCGTTCCCGCCCGACAACGTCAAGGCAGGCGGCACCGACCTGCTCGTGAGCTACACCTACCGGCTCGCGTTCACCGAGGGCGGCGCCCAATACGGGTTCGCCGCCGCGATCTCCGTCCTGATCTTCGTGATCGTCGCCGTGTTCTCGATCATCGGGTTCCGGCGCACCGCCGCCCTCGAGGAGATCAACCGATGACCGGCCAGAACTGGTTCTTCGCTCTCGGCTGGCGCCATCTCGTCGCCATCGGCGCGATCATCTTCGCGCTGATCCCGATCCTGTTCGTCGCGTCGGCGGCGTTCAACCCCCTGGGCACGCTGAGCTCGACCGACCTGATCCCCAAGCAGTTCGGGTTTGACAACTTCGAGAACCTGTTCTCGAGGACAAATTTCGCGTGGTGGTTCCTCAACTCGATCCTGATCGCCGGATGCGCGACGCTCTTCTCGCTCGCGCTCGCCACGTTCGCGGCGTTCGCGTTCTCGCGCTACCGGTTCAAGGGCCGCCGGCCGGGCCTGCTGTTCCTGCTGATCGTCCAGATGTTCCCGGCGTTCCTGGCGATCGTGACCATCTACATCATCTTCACCAAGATCACGGACCTGTATCCGATCATCGGGTTCAACACCCCGTGGAGCCTCGTGCTGCTCTATATGGGCGGCGCCCTGGGCGTCAACACGTGGCTCATCAAGGGCTTCTTCGACACCGTGCCCAGGGAGCTGGACGAGTCGGCCAAGGTCGACGGCGCGTCGCACACCACGACGTTCTTCCAGATCATCCTGCCGCTGGTGGTCCCGATCCTGGTCGTCGTCGGCCTGCTCGGGTTCATCGGGGCGATCAACGAGTTCCTGATGGCCAGCGTGTTCCTCACGCAGGGCGAAAGCAAGACGCTCGCGGTGGGCCTCTACGGCCTGATCGCCGGCGAACGCAACGCGAACTTCGGCATGTTCGCCGCGGGCACGCTGCTCACGGCCATCCCGACGGTCGTCCTGTTCTACAGTCTCCAGCGCTACATCGTCGGCGGCCTCACCTCCGGTGCGGTCAAGGGTTGACCGGTCGCCCGATGGCGGACACGCCGGGGAACCTCCTCGCCTCGGTCCACCACGACGGCTCGATCCGGTACGTGCAGCCGGTCGGTGACACCGACCCCGACCGGCTGCGGCTGGGCGACGAGGTCCGGCTGCGCGTCCGGACGGGCCTCGACGCGCCAGTGGACCGGGTGTTCCTGCGCACCGCGCCGGACGGCGAGCAGGTCCTCGACAGGCTGGTCGAGGTCGACCCGGGACCGGCCTGCCGCTGGTTCGAGATCGTCACCCGCCTGACCATGCCGGTGACCGACTACCGGTTCCTCGTCGTCGGCCCGGCGGGGACGTTCTGGCTCAACGGTCGCGGCCTCCGCGGTGCGACCGAGACCGACCGGGACGACTTCCGGCTGGTGGTCGGGTTCGACCCGCCGTCGTGGCTGTCCGATCGCGTGTTCTACCAGGTCTTTCCCGACCGGTTCGAGAACGGGGACGCCGGCAACGACGTGCCCGACCGCGCCTGGATCTACCGCGGCCAGCCGACGCGTCGGCGGGCCTGGGAGGATCGGCCCTCGGACGGTGCGGGTGGCTCGGTCGAGTTCTTCGGCGGCGACCTCGCCGGCCTCGAGGCTCGCCTCGATCACCTCGTCGACCTCGGCGTCAACGCGATCTACCTGAACCCGGTCTTCGAGTCGCGCTCGAACCACGGCTACGACACGATCGACTACGGGCACGTGGCCGTGCACTTCGGCGGGGACGAGGCGCTGGTCTCGCTGCGTCGCGCGACGCGCGCAAGAGACATCCGCCTGATCCTCGACATCGCGCCCAACCACACGGGCGCGGAGCATCCGTGGTTCCTCGCCGCGCAGGCCGACCCGTCGGCGGCCACGGCCGGCTTCTACACGTTCCGCTCGCGACCCGACGACTACGAGTCGTGGCTGGGCGTCAAGTCGCTGCCCAAGCTCGACTACCGGGACGCCGGGCTGCGCGAGGCGATGTACGCTGGCGAGGGCGCGATCCTGCGGCGCTGGCTCGAGCCGCCGTTCTCGGCGGACGGCTGGCGCATCGACGTCGCGAACATGCTCGGCCGCCAGGGTCCGATCCAGCTCGGGCCCGAGGTCGCCCGCGGCATGCGTGCCGCCGTCAAGGACGCGAACCCGGATGCGTACCTTATGGGCGAGCACTTCTACGACGCCACCGACGCGCTCAACGGCGACCAGTGGGACGGCGTCATGAACTACTCCGGGTTCACCAACCCGGTCCTCGAGTGGCTGAGCAAGGTCGAGCATCGCAGCGCGGGCTTCGGCACCGTGGTCGCAGGCGGTCCCCGATCGACCGACGAGCTCGTGGGCTCGCTCGAGGCCTTTCGCGCCGCCATCCCGTGGGCGGTGGCCCGCTGCCAGTACGACCTGCTCGGCAGCCACGACACGCCCCGGGTCCGGTCCGTCGTCGGCGATCCGGGCCGGCTGCGGGCCGCGTTCGGGCTGCTGTTCGGCTACGTCGGCGTACCCGGGGTCCTGTACGGCGACGAGGTCGGGCTGCTCGGCGAGGAGGGGAACGCGAGCCGCCTCGCGATGCCCTGGAACGAGGAGTCGTGGGACCTCGACCACCTGGCGTTCACCCGATCGCTGGTCAGGTTCCGCGCCCGGTCCCGGGCCCTCCAGGCGGGCGGCTTCCAGGTCCTCGACACCGGCCCCGACTGGCTGGCCTTCCTGCGCGACACGGACGACGAGCAGGTGATCGTGGTCGTCGTCCGCGGACCCGGATCCCGCACCGGCGACCTCCCGGTCGCGCTGGGGGCGATCGCCGACGGCTCGGTGTTCACCTCGCTCCTCACGGGCGAGCGCGCGACGGTCGCGGACGGTCGCCTGCCGCTGCCATCGACGCCGCCGGGGGCGGCCTTCTGGGCGACCGGCACATGAGCGCGGACGTGCTCAAGCTGCTGGCCGGGGCGATCGCCGTCGGCGTGATCTTCGTGCTCGGCAAGCTGGCCATGGTCCCGGCCAATCGGCTCGGGGTCAGCGTGTTCCGGCCCTACCGCGGCGACCCCTGGCCGCGGGGCGTCCAGGAGGACGACGACGCCCGGTTCAGTTGGACGCGCCGGTCCGATGCGAGCCAGGTGGCCGAGCCCGAGGACGCCCTCGAGCACGTCGCCATGCGCCCGCCTCGCCCCGCCCGGCCCGAGCCGGAGACGCCGGGGTTCGAGGAGATCGAGGGACCGACTCTGGACGTCCAGCCCTTGGCACGCGACGGCGTCCATCGTGCCCGGCGCTGATCCCCGCTCGACGCGCCGCTGACCGTCCGCCATGCCCATCGACACGCCCGCCTGGGTCCGCGACGCCGTGTTCTACCAGGTCTTCCCGGATCGCTTCGCGCGCAGCGGACGCGTGCCCAGCCCCGGCCCGCTCGAGGCGTGGGACTCGCCGCCCACGGGGTCGGGCTTCAAGGGCGGCGACCTGTACGGCGTCGCGGATCACCTCGACCACATCGCCGGCCTGGGAGCCAACGCGATCTACCTGAACCCGATCTTCAGCTCGACCGCCAATCACCGCTACCACACCTGCGACTACCTCCGGGTCGATCCGCTGCTCGGTGGCGAGGCGGCGCTCCGCCACCTCCTGGACGCCGCCCACGCCCGTGGCATCCGGGTCGTCATCGACGGCGTGTTCAACCACTGCGGCCGCGGCTTCTTCCCCTTCCAGCACGTGCTCGAGGCCGGCGCCGCGTCCCCGTACCGCGACTGGTTCTTCCTCAACCCGGCGTTCGTCGACGCGGGCCGGGCGATCCGGGCGTACAGCGACGACCCCGAGCCCGTCCTCGAGCTGTCGGCCGTCGACCTCGGCGACCGCGACGGGTCGACGACCTTCCGCGACCTCGGTTACCAGGCCTGGTGGGACCTGCCCGCGCTGCCCAAGCTGAACGTCCGGAACCCCGAGGCTCGCGAGTACCTGCTCGCCGCCGGGGAGCACTGGATGCGGTTCGGGGTGGACGGCTGGCGGCTCGACGTCCCCGAGGACCTCGAGGATCCCGACTTCTGGCGCGAGTTCCGGCGGCGCGTCCGGGCGATCGATCCCGAGGCCTACATCCTGGCCGAGATCTGGTTTCCCAAGGCCGAGGTGCTGCGAGGCGACCAGTACGACGCGACGATGAACTACCCGTTCCTGACGGCGGTCGTCTCGTTCGCCGCCGGTGCCCACCTCGACCTGGCGGTCGCCGCCCAGCACGGATGGCTGGGGACCGCGGTGCGGCCGCTCGATGGGCCCGGCTTCGCCGACCTGCTCGGGCCGCTGATGACGCAGCTCGATCCCGACGTGACCGCGGTCCAGTACAACCTGCTCGGCAGCCACGACACGCCGCGTGTCCTGACGATCGCCGGCGGCGACGCGGATGCCATCCGCCTCGCCGTCCTCGTGCAGGCGACGCTGCCGGGGGCGCCCGCCGTGTACTACGGCGACGAGATCGGCATGACGGGCTCGATCGACCCCGACGCCCGCGCCGCGTTCCCCTGGGACCGGCCGGAGGCCTGGGACGAGTCGATCCGGTCGTACCTGAGCGCGGCCTTCGCGCTCCGGCACCGGCATCCGGTCCTGCGCGACGGGTCGTTCCGCGTCGTGGGCGCGCAGGGGTCGGCGGTGGCGTGGGCACGGACGCTGGCCGGCGCGGTCGCGCTGATCGTCTTGAACAACGGCGACGCGCGGGCGACCCTCGCGGTCGAGGCGCCCGAGCTCGCCGGGCGCTCGCTCCGGTCCGCGCCGCTCCCGGGCGACGGCGGGCCGGTCACGCTCGATGCCCCGTCGGCCGCCTTCGACGTCGCCGTGCCCGCCCGGAGCGGGCGGGTCTTCCTCGGCTAGGCGCGATGTCGATCGTCACGCCGGACTGGGTCAGGGACGCGGTGTTCTACCAGGTGTTCCCCGATCGCTTCGCCCGCAGCGGGCGGGTGGACGTGCCCGGTCCGCTCGAGGGCTGGGACGAACCGCCGACGATCCACGGGTTCAAGGGCGGTGACCTGTACGGCGTGGTCGAGCGGCTCGACGACCTCGTCGATCTCGGGATCACCGCGATCTACCTCACCCCGGTGTTCGCGTCGGCCTCGAACCATCGGTACCACACGTACGACTACTTCTCGGTCGACCCCTTGCTGGGCGGCGACGCGGCGCTGCGCGAGCTCCTCGACGCCGCACACGCGCGCCGGATGCGCGTGATCCTCGACGGCGTGTTCAACCACGCGAGCCGCGGCTTCTGGGCGTTCAACCACATCCTCGAATGCGGCATCGCCTCGCCCTACCTCGACTGGTTCCGGGTCGACCGCGAGGCGCTCGGCCGGGGCCGCCCGCTGCGCGCCTACCCCGACGAGACGCTCCGCCATGCGACCGGCGGCGAGGGCGGACCCGACGGCTTCGGGACAGAGACGAGCTTCTCGCTGGGCTACGACGCGTGGTGGAACATGCCGGCCCTGCCCAAGCTCAACACCGACAACCCGCAGGTGCGCGAGTACCTGATGCGCGTCGCCGAGCACTGGATCCGGTTCGGGTCCGACGGCTGGCGCCTCGACGTCGCGGCCGAGATCGACGACGACGAGTTCTGGCGGGAGTTCCGGCGGCGCGTCAAGGGCATCAACCCGGACGCCTACATCGTGGCCGAGGTCTGGAACGAGGACCACCGCTGGCTCCAGGGAGACCAGTTCGACGCCTACATGAACTACCAGCTGGCGTTCGCGATCCTGTCGTTCGCGGCCGGCGACCACCGCGACCAGTCGGCCATCGACGCGCACATGGACGTCCGGGCGGGGATGCGTCACGACGACGGCACGGGGTTCCTGCACCGCGTCGAGCACCAGCTCCGCACCTACGACCCCGACGTCGTCGCCGTCCAGCTGAACCTGCTGGGGAGCCACGACACCGCCCGGATCCGCACGATCTGCGGCGACGACCTGGGCGCCGTGCGGCTCGCCACGCTCGCCCAGCTCACGCTGCCGGGCGCCCCGTGCATCTACTACGGCGACGAGATCGGCATGGCCGGCGGCCACGAGCCCGCGTCGCGCGCCGCGTTCCCGGCCGACCCGGCCGCCGGGGACCGGGACCTGCGGGCCTTCGTCCGGGCGGCGGTCCGGCTCCGGCACGAGCACGCCGCGCTGCGGCGCGGGTGGTTCGCGCCGGTCGGGGCCGACGGCATGGCCGCCGCCTATCGGTGGGCCGACGACGGCGACACGTTCGTCGTGTGCCTGAATGCCGGCGAGGAGCCTGCCAGGCTCGACCTCCACCTCCCGGACCTCGACGGCCGACGGCTGGCGACCGTCGCGCCGGATGGCTGGCCGTGGCCCGCCGCGGAGGCCCTGCCGGTGCTCGAGGGCCGGGCCACGGTCGACCTGCCGGCCCGCGGCGCGCGCCTGCTCCGGGTCGCCGGGTAGCGTCGCCGGGGCGCCTTCGCCCGCACGACACCCCCTGAATGGGGGGGCCGATGTCAGCGGAACGACAGGACGAGCCCGCGGAGCCCCGGCGTATGCTCGCTAACCGTGTCTGATCTCCCGTTCGAACTCGCACCACCGCTGGTCCCGCGTCTCAGAGCCGCAGCCGACGTCGAGGGGAAGCTCGTCCGTGCCCTCGAGGCGCTCGGCCCGCTGGCGGGTCGCGAGGTGGGCTTCGTCGACCTCCCCGATGGCTGTCTCCGCGACCGGCTCGACGTCGCCGGCGTCTCGGGCCGGCACCTGCCGCTCGCCAGCCCGCTCGTGCTCGACGCGCCCGACGAGAGCCTGGATGCAGTCGTCACGCTGTGGACGGCGTTCCGCGGGGTCGCGGCGCCCGACCTCGAGGAGGCCGATCGCGTCCTGAAGCCCGGCGGCCGCCTGCTGGTCGTCCACGACTACGGGCGAGACGACGTCAGCGGCCTGCGCGACCCGCAGGCCCCCGAGTACCAGGTCTGGAGCCGTCGCGAGGGCCCGTTCCTGTCCTCCGCCGGGTTCAAGATCCGCGTCGTCCACTGCTTCTGGACGTTCGCCTCGCTCGAGGAGGCGCAGACGTTCCTGGCCGACGCGTTCGGCGAGGCAGGGGAAACCGTGGCTGCGCGGCTGAAGCGTCCGCGGCTGTCCTGGAACGTCGCGGTCTATCACCGCTGGCGAGGCGGCCTCGTGCCGGAGCCGGGACCGGAGCTGGCCGCCGCCGGGTAGTCCGGCTCGTCCTGTTACGCTCGCCGGAATGAGCCAACGCTATCCGGACGACGCCGGCCGCTCGAGGGTCGCCTACCCGGACGACCGGGCCGGTGCGCCCGCATCCGACCGTTCCGACGCGTCGCGACGCCGCGGCCCGCACCTCGGACCCGTGCGCATCACGCCGGCGCGGTTCACGCTGCTGATCGCGCTCGTGGGCGGGATCGCGTTCCTGCTCTACGCGACGTTCGTCCGCGACCAGCTCCAGGTGCCGATGATGGCGACCGGCTTCGCGATCTGCGGGCTCGTCTTCGCCGCGGTCGCCGTGCTCGCGGTGGTCGGCGTCGTGCGAGCGGGCCGCGAGGGCCGCGACGGGCGGGCGGTGCTGTCCGCGGTGGTCGGCGGCCTCGTGGCGATCGGCGCCCTGATGTTCCTCTCGGCGGCGATGATCATGGGCATGATCTGGAGCGGGACCCGGTCGACCTGAGCGGCGGTCGGGCGGCAATGCGGGCCTCGCCAGGCCACGCCGAAGGGCCGATCCGGGGGACCCCTCTGGTATGCTCGGCCGACCCCGCCGCGGGTCACGGGCCCCCATCGTCTAGAGGCCTAGGACGCCACCCTTTCAAGGTGGAGATCGCCGGTTCGAATCCGGCTGGGGGTACCACCGGACCGAGGCCCTCGCCCTGCTATCCTCGCGGGCGATGGAGATCATGGGCGTGACCATCCGCACGATCGTCTCGGACAACGTCGCCGTGCGCTGCGACGGATGCCGCGACGTCATCGACGGGACGCCGTGGCGGGTGAACATCCTCGACACGGTGGCGCCCGAGGTCGCGGTCGGCTGGGCCGAGAGCACGCCGATCAACCCCGGCCCGCACGAGTTCCACGCCGACGCCGCCTGCGTCCGGCGCTGGATGGCCGCCAAGGGTTACTTCTTCTGCCGGCGTGGCGATATGCGCGAGATCATGCGGCCGATCGCGCTGCCGCTCGACCCGCCCGCCTGGGGCCTGTGCGACGGCATCCATCGCGACGACCACGAGTTCGTGCCCGCCTGACCGCTGACCGGCCTCGGACCGCCGGCCCGAAGGACCGCCGGCCGAGCAGTTGACGCGCCAACCCCCGCGTGCCTACACTCGCGCGCCGGGTTCGCGTCGAGCGACCCAGTTTTACCCAGTTTCTGGATCACCCCGCCCGGGCCGGATGGCGCCCGGGACACGGAGGACTCGTGCCGGACGCCCGGTCGCGCCCCGAACGTCCCCCGGCGGAACGGCTGCCGCTCGGCCAGGCGAGCAGGCTCCTCGGCGTGGACCCCGACACGCTCCGTCGATGGGCGGACGAGGGCCGCGTCCCCGCGTTCACGACGCTCGGCGGCCACCGGCGGTTCGAGCGCCGCGCGCTGGAGCGCCTCGTGGCGACCCGCCGGACCGGCGCGATCGGCGCTCTGGGCGGCGTCGGCGACTCGACCGACCGCCTGAACGCCGCCTATCGGCGGCGATACGGCGAGCTCCACGGCGACGGACCCGACCTCCGGTCGATCGTCCCGGAGGCCGAGCGCGACGCGTTCCGCGACACCGGCCGACGGCTCGCCGACGCGCTGGTGCGCTTCCTCGATGGCACCGGCCAGGCGCGCGGCGACGCCGAGGTGGAGGCGGTCGACCTCGCCGCGCTTCTCGGCGAGCGCGTGCGCCGGCAGGGGATCCCGCTCGAGGCCGGCGTCTCGATGTTCGTGGCGGCCCGGCGGCCGTTCCTCGCCGAGCTGCGCCTGGTGGCCCGGCGGAGCGGCGTGAACGCCGTGGCCGTGGGCCAGCTGTACGACGCGTCGACCGGGCTGCTGGACCGGCTGCTCCTGGTGTTCGTGGCGGCCTATGCCGATGCGGTCGCGGCCGACGACGACGCGATCCTCGAGGCGAACGCATGAACCCGGCGCTGCTGCCCGCGCTGACCTCGATCCTCGCCGCCGTGTTCGCGGTGATGCTGCTCGACCAGTGGCGCGACCGGCGCCACGGGTTCCAGCTCGTGTGGGCGTTCGGGATGGTGTGCTACGCGATCGGGGCCGGAGCCGAAGCGGTCGCGGCGGCCGACGGCTGGAACGAGGTCATCTACCGCGCCTGGTACCTGACCGGAGCGATCTGGACCGCGGGCTGGCTCGGCCTGGGCACCGCGTTCCTGCTGGGGCGGACCCGGTTCGGCTACACGTACGCGATCCTGTTGCTGTTCGGCGCGTTCATCACGTTCATGATCCGCAACTCCCCGAACTACCAGGGGGCGGGCGCGCTCCCGTTCCTGTACCTGTTCGGCGGCATCATCCTGTCGATCGCGATCGGGATCGAGACGTACTTCGTCAACCCCCGCTGGACCTGGTTCGCGGGCGGCGCGATGATCGTCGTGACCCTGCTGTCGCTGGCGCTGGTGCTCCTCATGCCGCCGCTGCCGCCGCCGGGCTACTCGGTCAGCGCGGTGACGGGGCAGCCGACGGGCGAGGCGATGCCGGGGTACATCCGGCTGCTGACGCCGCTGCCCAACATCACCGGCGGCGGGGCGCTGCTGCTGGGCGCGCTGTTCTCGGCCTACGTGTTCATGCCCAAGAAGCGGGTCCTCGGCTACTCCCTCGACCCCGGTCAGCCCGGCGAGCAGTTCCTGTTCAACCTGTGCATCGCGGTGGTCGCCATCCCCGTCAACTTCGTTGCCTCGCTGCCGGGCGCGCTGCGCGAGCTGCTGGCGGGCCGCCTCCACTCGCGCGTGCCGGCGACGCTGCTGATCGCCATCGGCGCGTTCTTCCCGACCCTGACCGACTCGCTGAACCGCGCGGGCTCGACGGACCTCTACCAGCTGGGGAAGTTCCTGGGCGTGCTGTTCCTGTTCGCCGGGTTCCTGGTGTCGGTGGAGGTGTTCCGGGAGGTCCGCATCCCGTTCACCCCGATCCGCCTCGGCACGGCGAGGCGCGAGCGGGCGCGGCGGCGGGACGCGGCGATCCGCGAAGGCGACACGGAGGTCGTGCCCCCGCGGCGCGACCCGGGCGGCGAGGCGACCTCGCGGCACTGACGCGGCCGGGACGGCCTTCGCAGCATCCGGCCCGCTGCGGCTATGCTCTCGCCGATGGACGGGCCGAATGGCGTTCCTGTCGAGGCGCCGGCACGGATCAAGGTGCTGCTGGTCGACGACCACGCCGTCGTTCGACGCGGCCTGCACGGCTTCTTCGAGCTGCTGGATGACATCGAGGTCGTCGGCGAGGCCGAGGACGGGCAGCGCGCGGTCGAGCTCGTGGGCACCCTCGAGCCGGACGTCGTGCTGATGGACCTGCTGATGCCGGTCATGGACGGGATCGCCGCCACGGCCGAGATCAAGGCCCGCTATCCGGACGTCGAGGTCGTCGCGCTGACCAGCTTCATCGAGGAGGACCGGGTCACCGCCGCCCTCGAGGCTGGCGCGACCGGCTACCTGCTCAAGGACGCCGACGCCGACGACGTCGCGGTCGCCGTCCGCCGGGCGCAGGCAGGCGAGGTGCACCTCGACCCGCAGGTCGCGCGCCTGCTGGCGAACCGGATCCGGACCCGGCGGGACGGGGCGCCCGCGCACGAGCCCCTCACCGATCGCGAGCGCGAGGTGCTGTCGCTGGTCGCCAAGGGCCACTCCAACAAGGAGATCGCGGCCATCCTCGACATCACCGAGCGGACCGCTCGCACCCACGTCTCGAACATCCTCGGCAAGCTCGACCTGGCCAGCCGCACGCAGGCGGCGCTGTGGGCGATCGAGCACCGCGTCACCTGATCGTGGCCGACTCCGTGGCCGGGCCGGCCGCCGCCACCCGACCCTGGATCGCGCTCGGGCCCGAGGACGCCCCGGCGATCGTGTTCGTGCACGGCACCCGGCTGACCCGCGCCCAGTGGTTGCCGCAGATCCGCCGGCTGTCGGATCGCTACCGGTGCATCGCCGTCGACCTGCCCGGTCACGGGGAACGGGCCGCAGAGCCGTTCACGCTGGCTGCGGCGAGCGACGCCGTCGTGGCGGCGATCGAGGCCAG